>JAJFJD010000005.1 GCA_021774335.1 Alphaproteobacteria bacterium | reverse complement strand
TTGAAAAATGGCGGAGAGACAGGGATTCGAACCCTGGGTACGTTCGCACGCACAACGGTTTTCGAGACCGCCCCGTTCGACCACTCCGGCACCTCTCCGCGGGCGTTGCCGGCCAAGCCGACCCCGAATGCGCCGGAACCTACCGCAAGCCCCCGCGTGCCGCAAGCGGAACCCTGCCCGTCAGCGTTATTGCATTCCAGCGCCACACAGCCGACATTAAAGAGATGGAATCGGCGCAAAACCCTTCGGTAATCCCCTTGATCGATTTGGGGGATTCCGGCCCAGCCGCCCTGGTGGACAGCCATCGCGATACGGCCGAATCATTGATCGAGGCAGGACAGCGGATGCTGCCCGGCCCCCTGCTGCCGATCATGGACCGGCTGTCGCGCCGCTGGGCTGTCCGGTCTGATAATCCGCATCACGACGAAATCGCAGGCCTTTCCACGCAACTCTCAACCGGAATCTGGTTTATGAACCTGTGTTTCGAGTGGGGTTGCACGACGGGCGTCGCACCTGATCCCGAGGGCGGCGGCATGCGAATGCTGCGAACGCTGGACTGGCCGTTCCATGGCCTCGGCCGGCATGTGGTTTTGGCGCGCCAGACCGGGCCGGCGGGCGACTTCTATAATATAACCTGGCCCGGCTTCGTCGGCGTGATCACCGCCTTCGCGCCCGGACGCTTCGCGCTCGCCATCAACCAGGCGCCGTTGGTCCGGCGCGGCTATCTGCCGCTGCCCCTGGATTGGCTCGCCAACCGGATCAAGGTCTTCCAGAGCCGCCATCTGCCGCCGGCCCATCTCGCCCGCAGGGTCATGGAGACCTGCCGCAGCTACGACGAGGCGAAGGACATGCTGGAAACCGCGCCGATCGCCGTTCCAGGCTTCTTTTCGCTGTCGGGCGCCAAATCCGGCGAGGGCTGCGTGATCGAACGGACCGAAAACCGGGCCTGGGTGCATCAGGCCCCGGCCTCAGTGGCCAATCACTGGCTCAGCCCGGGCCTCCGCGGCAAGCCGCGAGGGGTCGAAAGCGAGCGCCGACACCGCCTGATGAGCGGGCTTTGCCGCAATCCAGTGCCGAGTTTCGACTGGCTGGTCGAGCCCGTTCTCAACGCGGATACCCGTCTCAGCGTCGTCGCCAACGCGGGCGACGGCAGCCTCCTTGTCCAGGGGTGGGAGACGGACGGCGCCGTGACGGACGTATTCGACCTTTCGGCCGTCACATCCACCGCCACGGAAAACTAAGATTCTAGGCGACTTGGCCGTTGACTTGCCGGCGCGCAAGGGTATAGTCCCGCGGCGAGTTTACGGGCACCAGAAAGCCCGGATATCCTGGACGGAAGCCCGATAATGGATACCCAGGTCCGGCAGCGAGATACAAACCAATGTTTGCAGTAATCAAAACCGGCGGCAAACAATACAAAGTCGCCAAAGACGATGTCATCGCGGTGGAAAAGCTTGAGGCTGATCCTGGCGCGACGATTGAACTCACCGACGTCCTGATGGTCGGCGACGACAAGGCGCAGACGACTGGCACGCCGCTGGTCGAAGGTGCCACGGTCGCCGCCGAAGTGGTCAAGCAGGACCGCAGCGCGAAGATCATCGTCTTCAAAAAGAAGCGCCGCAAGGACTACCGGCGGACCAAGGGCCATCGCCAGCAGGTCACCGTCTTGCGGATCACCGATATCCTGACCGACGGGAAGAAGCCGGCCAAGAAGGCCGCCGCGAAGACGCCCGCCGCCAAGGAAGAGCCGAAGCCGGCGGCGAAGACCGAAGACAAGCCCGCTGCCAAGCCTGAGGCGAAGCCGAAGGCCGAAGCTAAGCCGGCAGCGAAGAAGCCTGCCGCCAAGAAACCGGCGGCAAAGAAGCCCGCCGCGAAAAAACCGGCGGCCAAAAAACCCGCGGCGAAGAAACCAGCGCCGAAAAAGACCGAGGAGTAACGCAGCATGGCTCATAAAAAAGCAGGCGGCAGTTCACGCAATGGTCGCGACTCCGAAGGCCGACGCCTCGGCGTCAAGAAGTATGGCGGCGAGTCCGTAATCCCGGGCAACATCATCATTCGCCAGCGCGGCACGAAAGTGCATCCCGGCACGAATGTCGGCATGGGCAAGGACCACACCCTGTTCGCTCTGAAGGACGGCAAGGTGAAGTTCCACAAGACCCGGAGCCGGACCACCGTTCATGTGGAACTGGCGGCGGCTGCAGCAGCGGAGTAGCCCCGACAGGAGCCACCGGCGGCGGCTCCCCTCAAACGGCAGGCTGGTTGGCGAAGGGAGATGGAATACCGTCTCCCTTTTATTTTTTGCTGCCGAGGACCGTTTTCCGAACGCGGATGTCCGCACGCATGATAGCGATACGATGAAATTTCTCGATCAAGCCAGAATTTACGTGATGAGCGGGAACGGCGGAACCGGTTGTATGTCGTTCCGCCGCGAACGCAATATCCCACGCGGTGGCCCCGACGGCGGCGACGGCGGCCGTGGCGGCGACGTCATCGTCCAGGCGGTCGAAGGGCTCAACACGCTGATCGATTACCGCTACCGCCAACATTTCAAGGCGAGCAGCGGCGACCACGGCAAGGGCAAGCAGCGGAATGGCGCGTCGGGCGAGACCGTTCTGCTGGATGTCCCCATCGGCACGCAGATTCTGGCCGAAGACAACGAAATGCTGATCGCCGACCTGACCCGGGCGGGCCAACGATTGGTCCTGTTGAAGGGCGGCGACGGCGGCTATGGCAACCTCCATTACAAATCCTCGACCGCGCGCGCGCCCCGGCGATTCGATCCGGGCCATCCCGGCACCGAAATGTGGATCTGGCTTCGACTCAAGCTGCTCGCCGATGCCGGGTTGGTCGGGTTGCCGAACGCCGGTAAATCGACATTCCTCGCCGCGGTCTCTCGCGCCAAACCCAAAATCGCCGACTATCCGTTCACCACACTGCACCCGCAGCTCGGCGTGGTGTATGTGGACGAGAAGGAATTCGTCCTTGCCGATATCCCGGGATTGATCGAAGGCGCTCACGAAGGACATGGCCTTGGCGACCGATTCCTGGGCCATATCGAACGCTGCGGCGTGCTGCTCCACCTCGTGGATGGCACGCAGCCGGACGTTGCCGAGGCCTACCGCACGATCCGCGGCGAACTCGAAGCCTATGGTGCCGGCCTCGCGGAGAAGGCCGAGATCGTGGCACTTAACAAGTGCGATGCGCTGACCGACGAGGTGGCCGCCGAACGCGCCGCCATGCTGGCCGAGGCGGCCGGCACGAAACCATTGATGTTGTCGGGCGTGACCGGCGACGGCGTGCAGAACGCCTTGCGGCGACTGCTGACGGCAATCCGGGAAAAGCGCGAAGCGGACAAGGCGGCCGAAACGCCGGAATCCGCACTGCAGGAAACCTGGACGCCATGAACGGCCAGCTCGGCGACAGCAAGCGCCTCGTCATCAAGATCGGCTCGGCTCTGCTGGTGGACGAGGCCAGCGGCGCCGTGCGTCATGGCTGGCTAGAGGCGCTCGCCGAGGACATCGCCCTATGCCATCGCCAGGGCAAGGAAATCCTGGTCGTGTCATCCGGCGCAATTGCCGTCGGCCGCCAACGGCTCGGCCTAACAGACATAGATCGCGCCCTTCGCCTGGAAGAAAAACAGGCCGCCGCCGCCGCCGGCCAGATTCGCCTCGCCCACGCCTACGAACAGGCGCTCGCCAAACACGACATTCCGGTTGCCCAGATACTGGTGACGCCGGACGATACCGAGGAGCGCCGTCGTCACCTGAACGCGCGCAGCACGCTGACGCAGCTCCTGTCCTTCAACGTCGTGCCGGTCATCAACGAAAACGACACGGTCGGAACCGACGAAATCCGGTTCGGCGACAACGACCGGCTGGCCGCGCGGGTCGCCGCGATGGTCAGCGCCGACACGCTGATCCTGTTCTCGGACATCGACGGATTGTACGACGCCGATCCCAGCGAAAATGCCGACGCCAACCGGCTGGACCTCGTCGCCGCAATCACACCTACGATCGAAGCGATGGCCGGCGAACCCCGGCTCGGCTATTCGTCGGGTGGGATGGTAACCAAGATACAGGCAGCAAAGATCGCCACCGCCAGCGGGTGCCGCATGGCCATCGCCGACGGACGGTCGACCCATCCGCTGCGCCGGTTGGATGACGGTGCGCCCTGCACCTGGTTCGAGGCGACGGCGGCGCCACTGACCGCGCGCAAGACCTGGATCGCGGGCGCCTTGAATCCGATCGGCGTCTTCGAGGTGGATGGCGGTGCGGATAAAGCGCTACAGCAGGGGCGCAGCCTCCTGCCGGTCGGCGTCACGGCAGTGTCAGGACGGTTCGAGCGCGGCGATCCAGTCGCCGTCCGCAGCCAAGACGGCCGGGAAGTCGCCCGCGGGCTGTCCGCCTATTCAAGCACCGACGCGGCCCTGATTGCCGGACACAAAAGCCAGGAGATCGAAGAGATCCTAGGCTATCGCGGCCGCGACGAAATGATCCACCGCGATGATCTGGTGCTCAACGGCTAGTTAGCCGGGATCACCGACATCAAAAACCGTTCGGCTTCTTCCAGGAAGACCGGATCGTCGAATATCCGGTGAAGATTCTTATCGATCTGCGTGGTGACACGGGATCTCCAGGCGCTATCGGTGCCGAGCCGAACCGCGATATCGGCATAATCCTCCGCCGTCGCCGCCGCACATTCCAACACCCGCAAATGACAATAGATCGCCAGGCTCAACCGGCCGCGCAGATAATCGCCGGGCAGAGTCACGACCGGCGTGCCCATCGCCAAGGCCTGGTACGTCGTGTTGCCGCCCCCGAACGGAAAACTGTCGAGGCAGACATCCGCCAACGCCAGCAGCCGCATATAGTCGTCATGGTCCTGGCGCGGCAGGAATATTATCCGATCGTCCACCCCGGCAAGGGAACGTGCGAACCGCGCCCGCAGCCGCTGTCCCCATTCCGGATAGTGTCCTTCCAGCAGAACAAGTCGCCCGGCCGGGTCGCGTTCCAGAATCCGGCGAAGCGCCGCGTCCATATCCGGATGAATCTTGAACAGATTCTGGCCCAGGAGATAGACCGTCTCATTTTCCGGCAGATCGAAATCCGCCCGGGCTTTGGCCGGGCCGGGTGCCTCTGGGCGCGCATAGGAGAACGGCAACCCGCCCAGCCGCACCAACCGTTCGCTGTAATGCGCCGCTGCATCGGGGGGTTCCGCGGAATCGCAGGACAGGAAATAGTCGATCGTCGGAATGCCCGACGTCACCGGGTGTCCCCAGGTGACGCACTGCACCGGCGCCAGCCGCGCGAAGGCCAGGAAATACGTGACATAGTCCATGCCGATATCCGGATAGAGCAGGATATCCGGCTGATGCCGGGCGATCTGCTCACGGGGCGGCTGCAAGCCGGGCTCCAGGCACTCGACGTGATCCGCATAGGAAAGCAGTTCCGCCCGCAAGGGATCGTCCGGCGCCGGCGCGGTATCGAACAACAAGATTTCGCAATCGTCGCGCCGCGCCAGATGCGCCAGCAACCGATGCATCAGCCGCCCGATCGAGTGATCGTAGAAAAAGCGCGATACGAATCCGACCCGTCGCACGGCAGGCTTGCGCCAGGGCTCCCGGCAATGCGGCGCGGTCCAATCCAACGCCGGACAGCCGGTCCGATATAGGGCCGCGAGTTGTTCCTGCAGATGCCGATCATTCGCTCCGTGATAGGCCAGATAGAACCGGCTGCCGCCGCCGTCGCGGGCCGGATGGTCCAGAACCGGTGCGTCGGCCGTGAGATCATCGAGCACGGTTTCATACTGACGCCGTGCGGCGGCGTAGTCCTCCGCCGAGTCCGCAATGACCGGCAGCAGCAAGTCACGGCGCAGACGCACCCCGTCGGGTGCGCCGGTGCGCAGGGCCATCGCATAGGCTTCGCGGGCGCCGGCGACGTCGCCCGATGCGGCCAGGACATCGGCTTTTTCGAGATGCGGACGGTGCCAGTCGGGCCGCGCCGCGGCGGCAGCGTCGAAATGGGAAATCGCCGCCTCCGCCTCGCGAGCGCGGGCCAGCAGCCGGCCAAGACCGAAATGGCTTTCCGCATGATCCGGATTGACCGCGAGCGCGGCACGATACGCCACCGCCGCCGCCTCAGTCCGGCCCATTTCCGCGAGGATCAGGCCAAGGTAATAGCGCGGCGCTTCCCAGTCGGGATCGGTGGTCGCCGCATCGGCAAAATGCAACAAGGCCTCGCCGGGACGCGCCATGCGATGACAGACCTGGCCCAATTCGAGACGCCGGCGCCCGTCGTCCGGCGCCTGGTCACATTCCGCCACCAGCCGCAGCCGCGCGCCTTCGAGATTTTCGCTTTGGGACACCTACGACACCCTGTTGCCCCTAGCCAAATAGCATCGTCTTGACCATTTGTACTAAGAGAATTTCGATAATGCGCCGCCTTCCCGCTTCGGATAGGGTTCGGAGGCATAAAAACCGGGAGTCGACAGATGAGTTCGCATGCTGTCCTGAACAAGGCCGACATGCCCGCCGAAGACATGGTGCGCGAGATCGCGCAGGCCGCGCATGACGCCAGCTACCAAATGGGCCTGTCCGACAGCGCCACCCGCGACGCCGCGCTGACGGCGGCGGCAGCGGTCATTCGCGACAGCGCGGCGGCCATCAAGGCGGAGAACGAGAAGGACATGGCCTTCGCCGCCGAGAAAGGCCTGAACGACGCGATGCGGGACCGGCTCCTGCTGAACGACGAGCGGATCGAGGGCATGGCGGCCGGGCTGGAACAGGTCGCGAGCCTGCCGGACCCGCTGCACCGCAACCTCGGCGAATGGACGCGGCCCAACGGGCTGATAATTTCCCGCGTGTCGGTGCCGCTTGGCGTCATCGGCATCATCTATGAATCGCGCCCGAACGTGACCGCCGATGCCGGCGGGCTTTGCTTAAAATCCGGCAATGCGGCGATCCTGCGCGGTGGATCGGAGAGCTTGCATTCGTCCGGTCTGATCGCCCGGTGCCTGCAGGACGGGCTGCGGGACGCTGGCCTACCCGGTGATGCGGTACAAGCCATCCCGACCCGGGATCGCGACGCGGTCGGCGCGATGCTGCGCATGGCCGGGTTGATCGATATCATCGTACCGCGCGGCGGCAAATCCCTGATCGAACGGGTGATGACCGAATCCCGCGTACCCGTGATCGCGCATCTCGACGGTAACTGTCATGTTTATGTTCACGAAAACGCCGACATGAAGATGGCCTGCGATGTAGTGTTGAACGCGAAGATGCGCCGCACCGGCGTTTGCGGGGCCGCCGAATCACTGGTTATCGACCGGGCCGCGGCCGCGCCCCTATTGCCAGCGATCGTGGACAAGCTGCACGCCGCCGGATGCGAGATCCGTGGCGACGAAACGGCCCAGGCAACCGATACCCGGATCGTTCCCGCGTCCGATGCCGATTGGGATACGGAGTATCTGGACGCGATCATGTCCGTGAAAGTGGTCGACGGGCTGCCGCAGGCGATCGACCATATCAATGCGCACGGATCGCACCACACCGACGCCATCGTCACCGACGACGCCACCGCCGCGGCGATGTTTACGAGCCGGGTCGACAGCAGCATCGTGCTGCACAACGCGTCAACCCAATTCGCGGACGGCGGCGAATTCGGAATGGGTGCCGAGATCGGAATATCGACAGGCAAGCTGCACGCCCGCGGCCCCGTCGGCGCCGAGCAGCTCACGAGCTACAAATATATCGTGCGCGGCACCGGCCAGACCCGGCCTTAAGGTCAAATCGCGAATTTAAATTGGCGGACCGTCCAGGTCGTCGGGGTTTCATATACCTGCATGACTCGAACGCATTTGCATTGCGGCACAACCTAGTGTTGATTGTCGCGTTGCTTTGGCTTCATAATGCACCGGGGCGTTACGGGTATAGAAATACACCGGGTCATGTCGCACATTCAGCCGGACGATGGTCGGCTTCTCTATCTGCAATCGGTGATCGACTCATCGAACGAAGCGATGGTCGTCACCGAGAAATGCCGGATAGGAGCCGCCGGGCATCGAATACTTTTCGTCAACGGACCCTTTTCGGAACAGACCGGCTACTGCGTCGCCGATTCCGTCAAACGGTGCCCGAGCTTTCTATTCGGTTCGACCTCCGACGCTGCGGCGCTCAACCGGATCACCGCTGCCTTCGATCGGCGTCAACCTACGCGCGTCGATCTTCGTTCCTATCGCAAGGATGGATCGAATTTCGGCGCTGAGGTGACGATTAATCCCTTGATCGTCAACGGACGATGCGAACACGCCTTGGTTACCCTGCGCGCGAAATTGCCGGTTCCGGCAACCGGCGCTTTGCAGAATGAGTATTCCCGGATTTTCAAAATAATGGCGGATAGCCTGGATGAGGCGATCTTGATCCATCGCGACAGGGAACCACTCTTCGCCAACGCGGCCTATCTCGACCTATTGGGTTACGCGACCCTGTCCGAGGCGCTGCAGGAAAAAGGACCGTTGTTCGACATGAAACCCGAAACCCGCTTGCGTCCGCGGGATTCGCGGACCAACGTCACGTCTTTGATGGAGCAGCAGGACACCTTCAAATATGAACCAGTGCGGACCGACGGGCGGACGGTTCGCCTGATCGCCCGCTGCCGCCATATCGATTGGCCGGGCGGGCCGGCGACATTGATGTCGATCGCGCCGGTGCGGGAAATCAAAACACGGCGGGTCGCACGGCAGGTCGTCAGGCCCGTCGCACCGGAGGTGGCCAGCCGCGCGGTGGAACGGAACCAGTCGCTGATTGTCCGGCTGGTGGAATCCGTTCCGATGATGGCCGCTTACAAGGATCGGAACCTGATCTTCCAATTCGCAAATCAGCTCTTTGCGGATTGGATCGGCATGCCAAGGGACGCGATCGTCGGACGCCATGTTTCGGAAATCCGCAACGAGAGCCATTATCAGATGATGAAGCCGCGGCGGGCTGATGTCTTCGCAGGCAAGACGTTGCGTTACGATACGACGCGCGATGTGCCGGGATTGGGGCTGCGCAACCTGGCGGTCTTGCTGGTCCCGCATAAGGACCAGGCGGGCGAGGTCGAGGGTTACTTCACCCTGGTCAATGACGTTACCGAGTTGAAGGATATCGAGAAGGCGCTGGCCCAACGCGACTCCCAGCTAAACCTGATCATCAATTCAGTCCCCGTATTGATCACCTATCGCGACCGGAACCTTTGTTACCGCTACGTCAACAAGACGTTCGAAGAATGGTACGGCCTGCCACCGGACCGGGTAATCGGTCGGCGGATGACGGACATTCTTGGTGTCGTGGCCTTCGCAAAGATCAAACCGTATCTCGACCGGGTCCTGGCCGGCGAAGATGTTCTGTACGAGGGTGATGTCCGATACCCGGAAGTCGGGGATTGCCGCGTCCTAGCCAGCTTCGTGCCGCATAAGGACGACAGCGGCAATGTGGTGGGCTTCTTTACGATTTCGCAGATCATGGCGGCGGTCGATAGCGTAGGCGATGGCGTTTCGGACCGGACGCAACTGGCCGCGCCAGGTTGACGGCCTTTCGGGTGCGCGGGATGATGCCACCGCCATGCTCGAAACCCTTGATCCGACATCCCTGTCTTGAACACAGCAACGGGACAGATGCCTCGGGCGCCCCGTACACGCCGCCGGGAGCGGCGCATCGGCCTTCTGGGGGGATCGTTCAATCCGGCGCATGACGGACATCGCCATATCAGCCTAGAGGCCTTGCGCCGCCTCGATCTGGATGAAGTCTGGTGGCTCGTATCGCCACAGAATCCCTTGAAACCGACGGCGGGAATGGCTCCCCTGGCGACGCGGTTGGCCGATGCGCAAGCCATGGCCCAGCATCCGCGGATTCGCGTTACCGACATCGAGGACCGTCTTGGCACCCGCTATACCGTCGATACGCTGCGCCAGCTTCGCCGCCGTCACCGCGACCATCGCTTCGTATGGCTGATCGGCGCAGATAACCTTATCCAGATACCGTCATGGAAGGCATGGCAAGAAATCTTTCACACAGCCGCCGTTGCGGTTTTTGCTCGCCCGTCCTATTCTTTACCGGCATTGGCGGGCCACGCGGCGACGCAATTTGCCGCCTCCAGGATAGCGGAAGATCAAGCTCCGTGCCTGGCATGGCGAAAGCCACCCGCGTGGGTGTTTATCCGCAACCGGCTGCATCCGGCGTCCTCGACGTCGATCCGTGCCGGACGAGCGAAGACAGCGCAACCAGTTGATTAACGGGGAAATACCATATTAACCGAGACTTCGACTCCGCAGACGCCGGAATCGCTTTTGGCTCTCATCGTGCAATCCCTGGATGACGATCAGGCCATCGACATCACCAAACTGGACCTCAAGGGCAAGACCAGCATCGCCGACTACATGGTGATCGCGTCCGGCACGTCCAACCGTCATGTCGGCGCGATGACCGACCACCTGCTCCGCCGCATCAAAAGCAATGGAATCAAGGGGACATCGGTCGAAGGGGCAGCCCAGGCCGATTGGGTCCTGATCGATGCCGGCGACGTGCTGATCCATCTGTTCCGCCCGGAAGTCCGGGAGTTCTACAAGCTTGAGAAACTCTGGGGCGATTTCCCGACGCAGGGCGACAATCAGCTCAGCACCGCCGCCGGATAACAGCCTGTGGCGCCACGGCACGCTGCCCTGGATATCACGATCGCCGCCGTCGGACGTTTGCGGCGCGGCCCCGAACTGGACCTCATCGACGATTATCGAAAACGGCTTTCCTGGGCCGTTACGATCCGTGAAATAGAGGAAAAACGCCCTTTGCCGACGCCGGAACGCCGGGCGCGCGAAGGCGAACGCCTGTTCGACGTCCTGCCGGAGGGTGCCTTATTGATCGCCCTGGACGAACGGGGCCGGCAATTCAGCAGCGAGGAATTCGCCGGACAGCTCCGGAAATGGCAGGAATCCGGGCATCGTACGCTTGCGTTCGCCATCGGCGGCGCCGACGGACTGGACCGGGCCGTTACCGACCGCGCGACATTGTTACTGGCCCTCGGACGCATGACCTGGCCTCATATGATGGCCCGTTGCATGCTTGTCGAACAACTCTACCGGGCCCAGCAAATCCAGGCAGGACACCCATATCACAAGGGTTAGTCCGGAACCGTTTTCTTGCCTCTGGAAACCGGGTATTCTCCGCCCACATTACTGATAATTGATGCGATTTGGCGATTATGGCACCGACAGCACAAAGGCCCGTTCTGCTCTGTATTCTCGACGGATGGGGCGACCGGCAAGAAACCGAGAACAATGCAATCGCGCAGGCCGAGACCGGGGTCTGGGACCGCCTGACCGCGACCTGTCCACGCGGCCACCTCGATGCGTCGGAGGACCATGTCGGCCTGCCGCCGGGACAGATGGGAAACTCCGAAGTCGGCCATATGAATCTCGGCGCCGGCCGGGTCGTGCTGCAGGACCTGCCGCGGATCGACCAAGCCTTCGTCGACGATTCCGTCCGCACCATCCCCGCCTTCCAAGATTTCACCTCCGCCCTGAAGCAAAGCGGCGGCACTGCGCATATCCTGGGTCTGTTGTCGCCGGGCGGCGTGCATTCCCACCAGAACCATATAGCGGGGATGGTGCGGTTGCTGACCGACGCCGGCATCCTCTGCGTCGTCCACGCCGTACTGGACGGCCGGGATACCCCGCCGTCGAGCGCCAAGGACTATATGACGTCATTCCTCGATGGCTGTCCCAGCGCACGGATCGCAACCGTGATCGGCCGCTATTATGCGCTGGACCGGGACAACCGATGGGACCGCGTCGAAAAAGCCTACCGCGCCATCGCGCAAGGGACCGGCGACCCGGCTGCCGACCCCGTCGCCGCCATCGAAGCCTCCTACGCAAATGGCGTCACCGATGAATTCATGCTGCCGGCTATCGTCGGCGACTATCAGGGCATGGCGGACGGCGATGGTTTGCTGATGGCGAATTTTCGTGCCGACCGGGCGCGCGAGATCCTGCACACCCTGATCGATCCCGAATTCGATAGCTTCGACCGCGGCGATATCGTCGATCTCGCCGCGCGCGTGGGCATGATCGAGTATTCCACGGCGCTGAACACCCTCATGCCCGTCCTTTTCCCGTCCGAACGGTTGGCCAACGTGTTGGGGCAAGTCCTCGCGACTGCGGGCAAGAAACAATTGCGGATCGCCGAGACCGAGAAATACGCGCATGTGACCTTTTTCTTCAACGGCGGCGAAGAGGCCACCTTCGACGGCGAAGAACGGATACTCGTGCCCTCGCCAAAGGTCGCGACCTACGACCTGCAGCCGGAAATGTCGGCAGCCGAGGTGACCGACCATCTGGTCGAAGCCATCGAAAGCGACGCCTTCGATTTCATTCTGGTGAATTTCGCTAACACCGACATGGTCGGCCATACCGGCGATCTCGGCGCGGCGATCAAAGCGGTCGAGGCCGTGGATGCCTGCCTTGGCCGTCTGGATCGCGCGATCCGCGCCGCCGGTGGCGTGATGTTGATAACGGCGGATCACGGTAACGCAGAATTGATGACCGACGCTTCGACCGGCCAACCGCATACGGCGCACACCCGCAACGTGGTTCCATTGGTTCTGACCGGCGAGAAACATGACGCGGCGGCGCTGGAAAACGGAAAACTGGCGGATATCGCACCGACCGTGCTCGATCTTCTGGGGCTCGACCAACCCGCTGAAATGACCGGGAAATCATTGATCATTCATGCCGAGGAGCAGCGTGAAGCAGGCTGACCCTACAGCACGACACCGGTTGCGGGCTGCGCCTGTTCTCGCGGTCGCCACCGCTCTGTTGCTTGCGCTGCCGGTCGGCGTGGCGGCACAGGACAAGGGCACGCTCAACAAGCTGGAACGTGAAATCAGAGCGCAACAGGACCGCGCCACGGCGCTCCGCAAAAAACTGAGCAAGCTCGCGACCGAGCTAAAAGTGCTGCGGCGGCAATCGATCGATACGGCGCGCGCAACCCAGGACAGCGAGACCCTGCTGACCCGTCTGGAATCGCAGTTGACGCACACGCAGAAAGAACTCGCCGAACGCGAGTTGGCGTTGCAGCAACAGACGAAACAGTTTGGCGGAACGCTCAGCGCGCTGGAGCGTCTGTCCCGAAATCCGCCCCAAGCGCTCCTGATGTCCCAGGGAAAGCCGATCGAAGTGGTCCGGCGGGCCATGTTGCTGCGCGCGGCCCTACCGGTCATTCAAAACCGCGCCAACGACTTGCGAACGAAGATTTCCGCCCTCGCCGAAACCCGGGCGGATGTCGCCCGCCAGCTCGATGTGCTCAAGAATGCCACCGACGACTACTCCGGCAAGCGCGTGAAATTGACCACGCTAATCGAGCGCAAGGCACAGTTGCTCAAGCAGACGGAATCGGAGCAGCGGCAAACCGCAAAGCGTATTCAGAAACTTGGCCGCGAGGCCAAGAACCTGAAGGAGCTTTTCGCCCGTCTCGAAGCCGAGCGGCCGGCACCGCCGGCAGCCGCTCCGACAACGCCGTCCGCAGCGATCCCGACGGCGCCCGCGCTGACCACGCCACCGGCCGGACAACAGCAGACCGCCCTGCTCAGCCTGCCTCGGCCCGACGCGTTACGCCCCTTCCCGGATCAAGGGTCCATTACCAGTCCAGCCCGCGGCAAGGTCACGCGGCAGTATGGTGAGACCAATGAGTACGGGAATACCGCTAAAGGCATCACGATCAAGACACGCATTGCCGCCAGCATCGTTGCGCCCTATGACGGAAAGGTCGTATTTGCCGGTCCATTCAAGGGCTACGGGCAAATATTGATTATCGAGCACAGCGGCGGATATCATACTCTGCTCGCCGGAATGGCGAATGTTGACACAAGCGTCGGGCAATGGTTGCTTGCGGGGGAACCCGTTGGCGCGATGGCCAAATCAGATAAGGAGGGTCCCCGGCTCTATTTTGAACTGCGTCGCCGAGGACAGCCCGTAAACCCTCTGCCCTGGTTCGTTGAGTACCGCAAAAGGGCGCGAGGATAGGAATGACCGTGGTCCCAAAATTGCAAGCATTCGAATGCTATGGGGCTACGGACACAGTCGATCGAACAGAGAGGATAATGAAGGCATGAAGCGCAAAATGCCGATTGTCGTTGTTGCCGTAGCCGCAAGCGCCATGCTCGGCCTCATGGTGGGCATGATGGTGCCGACCGGGCACGCAGCGGAGGACAAATCCGACACCTATCGCATGTTGGAGCTGTTCGGCGACGTCTTTGAACGCGTCCGCAATGACTATGTCGAGAAAGTCTCGGATGAGGAACTCATCGAAGCGGCCATTGACGGAATGTTGGTTCATCTGGATCCGCATTCGTCTTTCCTGAACAAACGCAAGTTCCGCGACATGCAGGTACAGACGCGCGGTGAGTTCGGCGGGCTCGGCATCGAAGTGACGATGGAGAAGGGCTACGTGAAGGTCGTCTCCCCGATCGACGAGACGCCAGCGTCGCGCGCCGGGCTCAAGTCGGGCGACCTGATAACGCATCTCGACGGCGAGCCGGTGCAGGGCCTGACGCTCAGCGAAGCAGTCGAAAAAATGCGCGGGCCGATCAAGACAGACATCAATCTGACGATCCGACGATCACCGAAGAATACCTTCGACGTTTCCATCACGCGCGACAAGATCCGCATTCAGTCGGTCCGGTCGCGCGCCGAAGGCAAGGTCGGGTATATCCGCATCACCAGCTTCAGCGAGCAGACCGACAAGGGGCTCAAGAAGGCGGTCGATAAGGTCAAAAAGGAAATCGGCGACGATATCCTCGGATACGTGCTCGATCTGCGCAACAACCCGGGCGGCCTGCTCGATCAGGCGGTCACCGTGTCCGACAGTTTCCTCGAGCAGGGCGAAATCGTCTCCACGCGCGGACGCCAGGAAGAGAACGGCCAGCGGTTCAATGCTACGTCGGGCGATCTGATCGACGGCAAGCCGATCGTTGTCCTGATCAATGGCGGATCCGCTTCTGCGTCGGAAATCGTTGCGGGTGCATTGCAAGATCATCGCCGGGCGGTGCTTCTCGGCACCAAGACATTCGGCAAGGGATCGGTACAGACGATCATTCCGCTCGGACGCAGCGGCGCGATCAAATTGACGACGCAGCGCTATTACACCCCGAGCGGACGGTCGATCCAGGCGAAGGGCATCGAGCCGGATATCGAAGTCCGGCCTGCTAAGATCGAGACTCTTGAGAGTGGCAGGCCGCGCCGGTCGGAGCGCGATCTCAGGGGTGCGCTCGAAAACGAAGAGGAGCCCGGCGCCAAGGATGGGAAAGCCAAGCCGAAAACCGGCGCCAACGACAACAAAGATCCGAAGATGGACGGTAAGGACAAGGCAGAGGAGCCAGAGACGTCGAACGCCAAGCCGCAGGACTACCAGCTCGACCGAGCATTGGACCTGTTGCGCGGTGTCGCTTTGTTCCGAAGCAAGATGGTCAACTAGGGTCCTAACACACTGAAGATACCGTTCCTCAAAGCCCGCGGCGAACCGGAAGTCCCCGAAAAGACTTCCGGCCCTGCGGATGATTCGCCGGAGCGCGGCAGACAGTCCTCGCTTCCGTCGGTACTGCTGATTGCCGCCTGGGCCATCACCCTGACGACGATGGCCGGCGGCGGCGCATGGCTCCTCCTGTCCGGATCAGCGGACGGCAGTGCCCAGCAACCGCGGGTCACAATGTCCATGAACAGTTTCCGCGACGCCGAACCGTTGAAACGGGACGCCGCGGCTGTCGACGGCCGAACGCCGCTCGACGCGTCGGGAAAGAGCGATACGGCGACCGCGCACGGGCGGAACACGGCGAAGCGCGAACAGATCGCCGCCGCCGGCATGCATCCACACCCGGACCCACTGTTGTTGGAGCAGAGCGACCTCGGCCCGCTGCCCGTGATCGGCAAGGACGGCCGGGTGCCCTGGCGGGTCTACGCGCGGCCCTACAGCCTGTTGGATGAACGGCCCCGCATCGCCGTAGTCATTGCCGGGCTCGGCATTTCGGAGACGATGACACAGCAGGTCATCGAATCGATGCCGGGCGAAGTGACGCTTTCCTTCGCCGCCTTCAGCAAGAATATCAAGAAATGGATCGACAAGAGCCGGGCCGACGGCCACGAAGTGTTGATCGACTTGCCGATGGAGCCGATCGACTATCCGGCCAGCGACCCGGGTCCGCGCACGCTGCTCGCCAGTGTTCCGATTGATCAAAATCTTCGGCAGCTCGAATGGATATTGAGCCGGGCGACCGGCTATATCGGTGTCGCGACCTATATGGGCTCCGGGCTCGGCACGAAACCACGTGCGCTCAATCCCATTCTGACGGAATTGAAGAACCGCGGCCTACTGCTGGTCGACACGCGGGAGAATCCGATCAGCCTAACCGGCAAGCTGGCGCGCGAAATGGGCATGACTGTCGCAACGAACGAATCCTTCATCGATCGGCAACCCGCCGGCAAGATCATATCCGAACGCCTGGCAAAGCTGGAAATCCGGGCAAAGGATCATGGCACGATCGTTGCCGTCGCCCGTCCCCTGCCTGTGACGCTCCAGCTTCTGAAGCCTTGGATCGCCAGCCTGAAAGGCAAAGGGCTCGCGCTGGCGCCGGTTTCCGCGATCGCCACCACCAAACCCAAATAGCAATGACGACCGACGGCGAAGACCCCCGGCCCTATCGTCCTTGTGTCGGTATCATGCTGTTCAATGCCGACGGTCAGGTTTTCGTCGGCAAGCGGGTCGATGTGGACGGCGATCATTGGCAAATGCCGCAAGGGGGCATCGACGATGGCGAAACCCCGCAGCAAGCAGCCTTGCGGGAGCTTCAGGAAGAAGTCGGCACGGACAACGCGGAAATCCTGGCGGAGAGCACCGCGTGGCATCGCTATGACCTGCCGCCGGAGCTTTCACACAAGGTCTGGAAAGGGCGGTTCCGCGGCCAGGAGCAGCGCTGGTTCGCGATGCGGTTTACCGGCCAGGACGCGGAAATCGACCTCGACGCACATGTCGCCGAGTTCTCCACCTGGCAATGGGTGCCGGTCGACCGCCTGAACGACCTGATCATTCCTTTTAAACGCGCGGTCTATCGTGAGCTGGTTGCGGAATTCGCCCGATTCGGCAACGCACCCGACGCGAAAACCGACTGAAAATTTACCCGCGTTTACGATTTATTAACCATGTTGCCGTATAAAACCGTTGGGGAACCGCCTTTGCGGACCTAATTTGGTGACTGTAGACGGCGCATGATCGACGCTTTGACGACATCAGCTCTGTTTCTCGGCAACGCCCGTTCGGACGCGGCGGACCGGTTGGCGCGCCAGCCCGGCACCGTCCCGACGGATCGTCCTGTCGGCAACGCGCCGCCGGCCGACCCCAACAATGCGACCGGACCCAGCCTGACCGCCGCGCCGGTTCCGCCACTCGATATCAGCAGCCAGACCACCGCTCAGGAACAAGAACCTGAGGACGGCAAACAGCAGTCATCCGATCAATCGCCGAAGCAGGCGCCTGGACAAGAATCACCACTCTCCGGCAAGAAGGACGGCGAAGGGCCGGACGGATTGACCGAGGCGGAGCGCAAGGAAGTCCAGAAACTGAAACAACGGGACCGTGAGGTCCGCGCCCATGAGGCCGCCCACAAGGCCGCCGGCGGCAGCATCGCTGGCGCTCCGTCCTTCGAGACGACGACCGGGCCGGATGGACGATCCTACGCCGTCGCCGGTGAAGTCAGCATCGACACCAGCCCGGTTCCGAACAATCCGGAAGCGACGATCCGTAAGATGGAAATCGTCCGCCGCGCCGCCCTGGCGCCGTCCCAGCCATCGGGCCAGGACCGGCAGGTGGCCGCCGACGCGGCAGCTAAGATTCAGCAGGCCCGAATCGAAAAACGCGAGCAAGACGCGGAAGAACGGGAGAAGATCGAAGGCTCGGACGAATCGAAGCCCAGTGAGACAAAGCCGGGTGAGACACAGGTGGGTGAGATACCGCGGGCGGACGAGACCAGGCCTGGAGAGACCGGGCCGACTGACAGCGATCACACCCCTGTCTCAGCCACAGAGAACACCAGCAGACCGGCAACCGAAGACCGCGACGACCGTCCGAGAGGCAACACCCAACCGACGGTCATCATCGATCCCGGCACGCTCCTCAATCTGGTCGCCTGATTCCGCCCCCAATACACCAACGGCGTCCGAAAGGACGCCGTCGCTACAATTCCAGAATACCTAGAGGCTTATTGATAGACCGGCGTGTCGATCGCTTCGAGTTTTGCCTCGGCAATCGCGATCTGCGCCTCAACCGCCGCCTGCCCGTCACCGGACGACAGCGCGCCGCGCAGTTCGATCAGTTGCGCCTCAACGGCCGACCGGTCGATGTCGTCGACCGGTGCGGCCTCTTCGGCCAGCACCGTACAGCGATCCGCCGTCACCTCGGCAAATCCGCCGGCGACGAAGATCCGCGTGCTGACGGCCGTGCCCTGATACACCGTAATCGTACCGGGCCGGACCGTCGAAATGACCGGCGCGTGACCACCGAGCACACCGAAGTCGCCTTCGGCGCCCGGCACCACGACCATGTCGACCTCTTCGGACAACAACAGTCTTTCCGGTGAGACCAGCTCGAAATTGACTTTATCGGCCACCGATCGCTCCTTCGCGCGCTATTAAGCCGCTTCCGCCGCCAGTTGCTTGGCCCGTTCGATGGCTTCTTCGATCGACCCGACCATGTAGAACGCCTGCTCGGGAAGATCGTCGTATTCGCCGTCGACGATGGCCCGGAAGCTCTTGATGGTGTCGTCGAGATCGACGAGCTTGCCCGGCGAACCGGTGAACACTTCGGCGACGTGGAACGGCTGCGACAGGAAGCGCTGAATCTTGCGCGCCCGGGTAACCGTCAGTTTGTCGTCTTCCGACAGTTCGTCCATGCCGAGAATGGCGATGATTTCCTGCAGCGACTTGTAGGACTGCAAGATCTCCTGCACATCACGCGCCGTACGATAATGCACATCGCCGACGATCCGCGGATCGAGGATACGGCTGGTGGAGTCGAGCGGATCGACCGCCGGGTAGATGCCGAGTTCGGCGATCTGCCGCGACAACACCGTCGTTGCATCCAGATGCGAGAAAGCCGTGGCCGGCGCCGGATCGGTCAAGTCATCAGCCGGGACATAAATCGCCTGCACCGACGTGATCGAGCCCTTCTTGGTCGTCGTAATACGCTCCTGCAGGTTGCCCATATCGGTACCGAGGGTCGGCTGATAGCCCACCGCCGACGGGATACGGCCCAACAGCGCGGACACTTCCGAGCCGGCCTGCGTGAAGCGGAAAATGTTGTCGACGAAGAACAGCACGTCCTGGCCTTCCTCGTCGCGGAAATACTCGGCCACCGTCAGACCGGTCAGACCGACACGGGCACGAGCGCCCGGCGGCTCGTTCATCTGGCCGTACACCAGGGCCGCTTTCGAGTCGCCATCGACGTTGATGACCCCGGAGTCCATCATCTCGTGATAGAGGTCGTTGCCTTCACGGGTCCGCTCGCCGACACCGGCGAACACCGAATATCCGCCATGCGCTTTCGCGATATTGTTGATCAGTTCCATGATCAGCACGGTCTTGCCGACCCCGGCGCCGCCGAACAGGCCGATCTTACCGCCCTTCGCATACGGCGTCAGAAGGTCGATGACCTTGATGCCCGTGACCAGCTGCTCGGTTTCCGTCGACTGATCGACGAATTCCGGCGCGTCGCGATGAATGGGATAGGTCTTCTTGTGGCCGATCGGACCGCGGTCGTCGATCGGCTCGCCGATGACGTTGATGATCCGGCCCAGCGTCTCGGGACCGACCGGCACCGAAATTGGCTCGCCCGTATCCTTGACTTCCTGGCCGCGGACCATGCCGTCCGTGGTGTCCATCGCAATACAGCGCACCGTGCTTTCGCCTAGATGCTGCGCCACTTCGAGCACCAGGGGTTGGCCCTGGTTTTCCATGCGCAACGCGTTGAGAATCGCCGGCAGCTCGCCGTCGAAGTGCACGTCGACGACGGCGCCCAGCACCTGGGTTACATGACCGATCGTGTTCTTCGCCATACCTCGGCTCCTATTGATCTGCCCGCTAGAGCGCTTCCGCGCCCGAAATGATCTCGATCAGTTCCTTCGTAATGAAGGCCTGGCGGGTTCGGTTATAGTTCAAAGTTAACTCGTTGATCATATCGCCCGCGTTCCGCGTGGCGTTATCCATTGCCGTCATCCGGGCACCCTGTTCTGAGGCAAACGATTCCAGCAGGGAGCGGAAAATTTGTACCGATAGGTTACGTGGCAACAGTTCGCTCAGGATGTCCTCTTCGGACGGCTCATACTCGTAGGACGCGCCGTCATCGGCCGATGTGGTCTCTTCCGCGCCTTCTTCCGGTTCCGGCAGGGCGAACGGAATGATCTGTTGCGGCGTGACTTCTTGCGTCAATGCGGAGATGAACTTGTTGTAGACGACGGTGCAGACGTCGAACTCGCCCGCTTCAAACATCTCGGTGATGCGCTGCGCGATTTCGGCGGCCCCGTCATAGCCGGGATACGGTTTACACACTTCCGGCATCTCGGCCACCAGCATCGACGGAAACTCGCGCTTGACCAGCGAGATGCCCTTCCGGCCGACGCAGAACAGCTTGACCGTCTTGCCGTCATTCGTCAGTTGCTGAACCTGACGGCGAACGCTTCGCATCAGGCTGATGTTGAAGCCGCCGCAGAGGCCGCGGTCGGTCGACACGAAGACCAGAAGATGCGTCTCGTCCTTGCCGCTACCCGCAAGCAACGGCACGCCACCCGATCCGCCCGCCGTCGCGGCGAGCGACCCCAGCATCCGTTCCATGCGTTCCGCATACGGACGTGCTGCCGTCGCCTGCTCCTGCGCGCGGCGCAGTTTGGCGGCGGCCACCATCTTCATGGCCGACGTGATCCGCTGTGTCGATTTGACACTGACGATCCGGGTTCGGAGTTCTTTGAGATTGGGCATCGGCGCTGACCGCTATCTTTCGTTTTGATCAGGCGAAGGTTTTGGCGGCATTGCCGATGATGTCCACCAGCTTCTTCTCCATGCCGTCGGAGATTTCGCCTTCGTCGCGGATCGCCGCCAGCACGTCGCTGTGCTTGTTGCGGAATTCCTCGAGCAGCGACTGCTCGAAGCGTCCGATATCGCTGACCTCGATGGTGTCCAGATAGCCGCGGACACCCGCGAAGATCGAGATGACCTGCTCTTCCACCGGTAGGGGCGAATATTGCCCCTGCTTGAGGAGTTCGGTCAGCCGCGAGCCGCGCGCCAAGAGGCGCTGCGTCGCCGCATCCAGGTCGGAGGCGAACTGCGAAAACGCTTCCATTTCGCGATACTGCGCCAGTTCGAGCTTGATCGAGCCCGCGACCTGTTTCATCGCCTTGATCTGGGCCGCAGATCCCACGCGCGAGACCGACAGGCCGACGTTAATCGCCGGACGGACACCCTTATAGAAAAGGTCCGTTTCCAGGAAGATCTGGCCGTCGGTGATCGAAATAACGTTGGTCGGGATATAGGCCGACACGTCGTTGGCCTGGGTTTCGATGACCGGCAATGCGGTCAACGATCCGGCGCCCTCGCTGTCGTTCATCTTCGCCGCGCGCTCCAACAGGCGCGAATGCAGGTAGAAGACGTCACCGGGATAGGCTTCACGTCCCGGCGGGCGGCGCAGCAGCAGCGACATCTGGCGATACGCCGTCGCCTGCTTCGACAGATCGTCATAGATGATCAGCGCATGCATGCCGTTGTCGCGGAAGAACTCGCCCATCGCGCAGCCGGCATACGGTGCCAGGAACTGCATCGGCGCCGGCTCCGACGCCGTGGCCGACACGACGATCGTATATTCCATTGCGCCGTAATCTTCCAAGGTCTTCACGACCTGCGCCACCGTCGAGCGCTTCTGCCCGATCACCACGTATATGCAGTACAGTTTTTTCGATTCGTCGCCGGTATCGTTAACCGACTTTTGATTAAGAATTGCGTCGATCGCAACCGCGGTCTTGCCGGTTTGCCGATCGCCGATGATCAGTTCGCGCTGTCCGCGGCCCACCGGCACCAAGGCATCCAGCGCCTTGAGGCCCGTCTGCACCGGCTCATGCACCGATTTCCGAGGGATGATACCCGGCGCCTTGACCTCGACGAGGCGGCGCTCGGTGGTATCGATAGGGCCCTTGCCGTCGATCGGGTTGCCCAGGGCGTCCACGACGCGACCCAACAGGCCTTTTCCGACCGGCACGTCCACGATCGTGCCCGTCCGTTTAACCGTGTCGCCCTCGCCGATATCGCGGTCGTTGCCGAAAATCACGACGCCGACATTGTCGGATTCGAGGTTCAGCGCCATTCCCTTGATACCGCCGGGAAACTCAACCATCTCACCGGCCTGAACATTGTCGAGCCCGTAGACGCGCGCGACGCCATCACCGACCGAGATCACCTGTCCGACTTCGGCGACGTCCGTTTCCGCGCCGAAATTCGCGATCTGCTCTTTGAGAATGGCCGAAATTTCTGCAGCCTTGATTTCCATCAGGCGGCCCCTTTCATCGCGAGTTTCATCTTCTGAAGTTGTGTTTTGAGGGAGGAGTCGACCATGCGGCTGCCAACCTTGACGACGAGTCCGCCAATCAGCGACGAATCCACGTCGACCGACAAGGCGACCTTGCTGCCGACGGCAGTTCGCAGTGCCGCTTCCAGCGATTCGGTCTGAGCGGGCGACAATTGTTGTGCCGACGTAACCTCGGCCGTGACCTCGCCGCGGCGATCCGCAAGCTCCGCGAGGTAAGCTCGGATCATCGCGGGCAACGCGAAAAGCCGGCGGTTCAACGCCACCAAGCCTATGAAATTACGAGTCAATTGATCTGCGCCGGCGCTTTCCAGAATCGCCGCCATGGCCCGGCCGGAGTCAGCCCGACTCACCACCGGATTGCGGACTAGCCGCTGAAGGTCGTCGCTGTCCGCTATCATGGAATCCAGGGACCGCAGATCCTCTGCGACCTGATCCAATTTGCGCTGCTCGTCTGCCAATTCAAACAAGGCCAACGCGTAGCGGGCGGCAACTCCCGAATCGCCTGCTTTCGATGCCAACCTGGGATAACTCCCGATTTACTCCGGAAACCGCCGCCGAAACGCGGCTCCTCGATACTCCCCGAATGCCCCGAGACACGTTGTCTGGCCCCGAAGGCGAGCGGTGTTTAGCACATGCACAAAAGGGGCGCAAGCCGACTCGACCGGCGCAAAAAGTCGCAGAATTCATCACAAAAAACTATACGGATCGATGTCGATTTGCACCCGCACCGAACCGGGCAATTTCAACGCGCCGAGCCAACTCCGCAAGACGCGCTGAACCGCGACCGTTCGGCCGGTCTTCATCAGGAATCGGCGGCGGTGGCGACCGCGCAATCGGGCCAACGGCGCCGGCGCCGGCCCCAGCACGCGGACACCCGCTTCCCTAGGCGCCTGGCGCGCCAACGCACGGCAAACGGCGTCCACCTGATCCTCCTTTGGTCCGCTGACGATCACCGCGGCAAGCCTGCCAAACGGCGGCCACCCGCCGGATTCGCGCTGCGCCGCCTCCTCATCCAAGAAACGGTCGCGCGCACCGTCAGTCAGCGCCGTGATGACGGGATGCTCCGGATTGTAGGTCTGCAGCAGAACCTTTCCGGGGTGGTCGGCGCGGCCCGCGCGGCCCGCGACCTGATGCAGCAGTTGGTAGGTCCGCTCACCCGCCCGCAGATCACCACCGGTCAGCCCAAGGTCCGCGTCGATCACGCCGACCAGCGTCAGCATTGGAAAATGATGGCCCTTCGCCACCAGTTGGGTTCCGATCAAAATATCAATCTCGTGATCGCGCATTTTTTGCAGCATTTCCTGGATCGCCGCGGGGCCATGCACCGAATCGCTCGTCATGCTCCCGATACGCGCCTCGGGAAACAGCGCCGTCACTTCCTCGGCTACGCGTTCGACTCCCGGACCGCACGCAGCCAAGCTGTCCTCGGCCTCGCAGGACGGGCAGGTGTCCGGATACCGGGCGTGATATCCGCAGTGATGGCATTCGAGCCGCCGGGCGAGCCGGTGTTCGACCAGCCAAGCGGTGCAATTGGGGCATTCCAGGCGATGCCCGCAGGTCCGGCATAGCGTCAACGGCGCGTATCCCCGACGGTTCAAAAACAGCAGGCTCTGTTCGCCCGCCGCCAAGGTTTCGGTCAATGCGTCGCGCAACGGCGGCGACAGCCAGTTTTGACGCGGCGGGCCGTCCTTGCGCATATCGACGACCGATATCGCCGGCAGACCCGACGCTCCGAAGCGTGACGGCAGGTGCAACAGGTCGTAGCGTCCGTTGCGGACATTGACGACGGTCTCCAGCGACGGCGTCGCCGATACCAGCACGACCGGCCGCTCCGCGATCTGGCCACGCACCACCGCCATGTCGCGCGCGTTATAGGCGATTCCATCGTCCTGCTTGAACGAACCGTCATGTTCCTCATCGACCACGACAAGGCCGAGTTTCGGGTAGGGCAAGAACAGCGCCGACCGGGCGCCGACGACCACGGCACCGGTCCCATCGGCAACCGCGCGCCAGTTGCGCCGCCGTTGGACCTGGGTCAGGCCGGAATGCCACTGCACCGGCGATGACCCGAACCGTTCCGAGAACCGCTGCAACCATTGCGCGGTCAACGCGATTTCCGGCAGCAGCACCAGCACCTGTTCGCCGCGCCGCAAGGTTTCGGCGATCGCCTCGAAATACACTTCTGTCTTGCCGGCACCGGTAACGCCGTCGAGAACGCTGACGCTGAATTCCTCGGATCGGACACGTCCGACCAGACCGTCGGCCGCCGGCTGTTGCTCGGCGGATAACGTCGGAGCCGGCATCGACGGGTCGGGTCGGGCCGGCGGCATGTCGGGCAAGGGGACTTTCTGCAGCACGCCGAGTTTCGCGAGCCCGGTCACCACGCCGGTGCCGACGCCGGCCTCGCGCGCCAATTCACTCGCCCCGCGCGGCATTCGGTCCCCGGCAACGTCGATCACCCGCAGCCGCCCGGCGGTCGGCTTGACCTCCGGCGGTCCGTCCGCCAGGCGATACCCCATGCGGGGCTTCGGCGGCTCCAGCGCCGCCGGAACGCTCATCGCCATGCGCAGGACCGACCCGAGCGAGGAGAGGGTATAGCCCGCGACCCAATCGACGAATCGGCGGCTCGAGTCGGGCAAGGGCGCCGCATCGAGGCACCCTTGGATATCCTTGAGGCGATCGTCCTCCACATCGCCGGAACCCTCCAGGGACCACACCACGCCGATCGCGTCGCGGCGGCCGAAAGGCACGGAAACAAAGGCTCCCAGCGCGACTTCGAGGTCCTGCGGAACCCGGTAGTCATAAGCGCCGGCAAGCGGCAACGGCAGCAAAACCTGGACCCGGCGAGCTTGTTCGTTGATCGCGCTGCTTGATGTGGTATGGGGAGGCGGCATCGGGTAGAGTGTAGCCAAATCGGGCCCGTGCCGGCTATCCCGAAGCGCGGGCGCAGAATAGGAGTTTCATTGCGGCATGAAGTTCTTCGTGGACACCGCCGAGATCGACGACATCAGGGACCTCGCTGAAACGGGGCTGGTGGATGGCGTCACAACGAACCCGTCCTTGATTCACAAGTCCGGCCGCGACTTCCTGGAAGTCATTGCAGAGATTTGTGACCTGGTCGATGGACCCGTCAGCGCCGAAGTCGCCGCGACGGATTACCCGACCATGCTGGAGGAAGGCCGCAAACTCGCCAAGATTGCCAGCAACGTCGCCGTGAAGGTGCCGCTGACGCCGGACGGGCTCAAGACCTGCCGCGCGCTCAGCCAGTCCGGTACCCAGGTGAATGTGACGCTTTGTTTCTCGGCGAACCAGGCGATCCTCGCGGCCAAGGCCGGGGCCAGTTTCATCTCGCCCTTCATCGGCCGGCTTGACGACATCGCGACCGACGGCATGGATCTGATCGCCGACATCTGCGACGTCTATGCGAATTATCCGGAACTGCCGACCGAAGTTTTGGTCGCGTCCGTGCGACATCCGATGCATGTCCTGCAGGCCGCGAAACTCGGCGCGGATGTCGCGACGGTGCCACCCGGCGTGATCTGGCAGATGTTCAATCACCCGCTGACCGAGAAAGGCCTCGCGGCCTTTGTCGCCGATTGGCAAAAAACCGGCCAAACGATCCTGTAGCGGCTGCTTAGATGGCACAAAAGCTCAAAGGCGCAAAAACCGAGACCGGCCTCAGCGCAGCGCGGGTCACGGAATTCCTGCAGGACAACCCGGATTTCTTCATCAAGCATCCGGAAGTGCTGAACACCGTCAGCCCCCCAACGCGGGAGCTCGGCGGCGGCGTGGCCGATCTGCAGCAGGCGATGATCGATCGGCTGCGCGACGAGATCGCCATGCTCAGCGCGGAACGCGACAGTCTGGTCGGCACGTCGCGCGCCAACATGCAGACGCAGTCGCGCATTCATGGCTGCGTCCTTGCGGTCCTCGGCGCGAAATCCTTCGAACACCTGATCCAGACCGTCACGAACGACTTCGCGATGATCCTGGACCTGGATATCGTCACCCTCTGCATCGAAGCGACCGAGTCCGAATCGCAATCGATCAAGACGCGCGGCCTCGTGGTCGTACCGCCCGGCACGGTGGAGAATATCCTCGGCGAGCGTCGGCTCATATTGCGCAACGACGTGACGGGCGACCCGGAACTGTTTGATGCGGGTGCCACGCTGGTGCGATCGGATGCGGTCGTACGCCTCGACATATCCGAATCGACCCCGCCCGCGCTGTTGGCCTTCGGGTCGCGCGAACCGGATCGGTTCGAGACCGGGCAGTCGACCGAACTGCTCGATTTCCTCGCCGGCGTGCTCGAGCATGTGGTGCGGATATGGCTGCAGCTGTCGGATTAGACCCTCTCCTCGCCATCATGGACGATGGCGATCCCGCGTTGGAAAAGGCCTTCCGCGACTGGCAGCGCTGGCTTGCCGACGAGCGGCGATGTTCCGCCCATACCTCCGATGCTTATGCGCGGGACTTGATTTCATTCCTGAAATTTACGGCGGAACATCTGGGGGCCGCCTTGCGGCTGCGCGACCTGGAAGGGCTGCGCACATCCGATTTCCGCGCTTGGCTGGCCCGGCAGAATACGAAGGGCCGCAAACGTAGCTCGGTGGCCCGCGCGCTGTCGGTGGTGCGCGGTTTCTTCGCCTGGCTCGAACGCAACGGCCTGGCGACCAATCACGCCATCCGCGCCGTCCGGACGCCGAAACTGCCGCACGCGGTGCCGAAGGCGCTGACCATCCGCGAAGCCGCGGACACGGTCGATACCGTCGCCGATTTCAGTACCGAAGAATGGGTCGGGCTGCGCGATATCGCGGTTCTGACGTTGTTGTATGGATGCGGCTTGCGCATCGCCGAGGCCCTATCGCTCCAACGCCAAGACGCACCGCGCGGCGAACAAATTACGGTCACCGGTAAGGGCAACAAGCAACGTATGGTGCCGACCTTGCCGGTGGTGTGCGATGCCGTCGACGCCTATCTCAAGGCCTGTCCCTGGCCGATGGAACCCGAGGATCCGTTATTCGTCGGGCGGCGCGGCGGACCTTTGCGCGCCCGCGTGGTGCAACGGCTGATGCAGAAACTGCGCGCCAGTCTCGGTCTGCCCGAAACCGCAACGCCGCACGCGTTGCGCCACAGCTTTGCAACGCACTTGCTGGCGATGGGGGGCGATCTGCGGTCCATTCAGGAGCTGCTGGGTCATGCGTCGCTGTCGACGACGCAACGCTATACCGAAGTCGATTCGGCGCGCCTCCTAGAGGAATACCGCGCGACGCATCCCCGCGCGCACCAGGCGCGCAACTGACCCTGGCGCTGCCGCCGCATTCTCAAACCTACTTACGCCGCCGAATTTTCCGCGCGTACCGGGCCGCGCGCAGCCTTGCCTCGTCAAGGGTCTTGCCCAATTTCGGGTAACGCTCACGCATCTGTTCCATCTTGCGGTGCGCCCAGGGTGATTCGAGCGACAGCAGATAGAAACCGATGGCGAGAAACAGGATGCCCTGCAGGATCGGCAGGAAAATGCCGAGAATGCCGAGGAAGATAAATCCCCATCCCGAAACCAGGATCAGCAGCCGTTTCCAGCGCGACCGAAAGGGCTTGGGCGGGGAACTCTCCGGGGGCTTCGTGGGCAGGTTTTCCACCGAGACGTCAGGTCAGATGTGGATCGGCCGGCCGTCGACCGCGAGCGCGGCTTCCTTCACCGCCTCGTTCAGCGTCGGGTGACCGTGACAGGTTCGGGCAACGTCTTCCGCCGACCCGCCGAATTCCATCACCAACACGATTTCGTGGATCAGGTTGCCCGCATCCGCGCCGATGATGTGTGTGCCCAATACCCTGTCGGTCTTGGCGTCTGCCAGGATCTTTACGAAGCCTTCGGTGGTGTCGTTGCAGCGCGCCCGGCTGTTCGCCATGAAGGGGAACTTGCCGACGCGGTACTCCACGCCCGCTTC
Organism: Alphaproteobacteria bacterium; assembly: GCA_021774335.1. Taxonomy (GTDB): domain Bacteria; phylum Pseudomonadota; class Alphaproteobacteria; order UBA8366; family UBA8366; genus JAJFJD01. The sequence continues at coordinate 189,707 of JAJFJD010000005.1, read as the reverse complement.
CTTGAGTTGCTCTTCGGTCTTGCCGACCGACGCGACCTCGGGCCAAGTATAGACGATGCCGGGGATCGCGTCGTAGTCGATATGCCCGGACTGGCCCGCCATGATCTCAGCGCAGACGACGCCTTCGTCCTCTGCCTTATGCGCCAGCATCGGGCCGCGCACGCAATCGCCGATGGCGTATATGCCCGGCGTCGACGTCTGGAAGTTGTCGTCGATCTCGATGAAGCCACGGTTGTCGGTCTTCACCCCCACCGCGTCCAGGCCGAGCCCTTCGGTATAGGGCCGCCGGCCGACCGAGACGAGCACCACGTCGCAAGCGATTTCCTCCGCGTCCCCGCCTTCCGACGGTTCCACGGTCAGGGTCACGCCGTCACCCGACGTGGTGGCGCCGGTCACCTTGGTCTTGAGGCGGAAGTCCATGCCTTGTTTCTTGAGGATACGCTGAAACTGCTTCGAGACCTCACCGTCCATGCCCGGTGTGATCCGGTCGAGGAATTCCACGACCGTGACCTTCGATCCGAGCCGCCGCCACACAGAGCCCATCTCCAGGCCGATATAACCGCCGCCGATGACCACGAAATGCTTCGGCACCTTCGACAGCGCCAAGGCGCCGGTCGATGTCACCACCTGCTTTTCGTCCACGTCGACGCCCGGGATCGGCATGCTTTCCGAACCGGTCGCGATCAGAATGTTCTTGGTTTCCAGAGTCTGTTCGCCGCCGCCATTCTCCGCGGTTACGACCACCGAGCCGGGCTTGTCGATCCTACCCATGCCTTTGAGGTAATCGACCTTGTTCTTCTTGAACAGGAACTCGATCCCCTTGGTCAAATCCTCGACGACCGTTTCCTTGCGGCCCATCATGGTCTTTAGGTTGAGCTTCACATCGCCAACATCGATGCCATGCGCCTCGAACTCGTGCGCCGCTTCCTCGAATTTCTCGGAACTCTGCAGCAACGCTTTCGATGGAATGCATCCGACATTCAAGCAGGTGCCGCCCAGTGCACCGCGTTTTTCCACGCAAGCCGTCTTCAACCCAAGCTGCGCGGCGCGGATGGCGGCAACATACCCGCCCGGACCGCCGCCGATGATTACGAGATCGTAAGCGTCGCTCATGAATTTTGTCCCCGGTTCGTTTGCCGCTAAAATTTCGGCGTCGCGCGGGGACTATACCCCGGACCGCATCCTAGGCGAATATGGTTTAGCTTTGGCTAAACGCCAACCCCCGGCGTTGCAGGAACCGATTAAGAATACGGATACGCATTATGACCGACACCCGGGTCCGCCGAACCATCATGATCACGCCAGGCCATCTCGCACCGCGCCTCGCCAAGGCGGTGACGCTCGACGTGGACGCCGTCACCTTCGATATCGAGGATGGCGTACCGCCCAACGAGAAGGCCGCCGCCCGGGATACCATCGCTGAGGCCTTGGCCACGCTCGACTTCGGCGGCCGGGAACGGATTGTGCGGGTCAACGCGGTTGATACGGACCAATTGACTTTGGATATCGCCGGCCTGCCCCTCGACCGAATCGACACGCTGTTCGTGCCGAAAGTGGCGCGCGCGGAAGAGGTCCATACGCTCGACGCCATGCTGCGGGATGCTGGGCAACCGGACCTGCCGACCATCCTGACCATCGAAACCGCCGAAGGGCTGTTCAACGTGAAAGACATCGCTGCCGCCAGCGACCGGGCGGTCGCGCTATTCTTCGGGTCGGGCGACTACGCCGCCGAGACCGGCTGCCGGATCACCCCCGAAACGCTGCAAACACCGCGTGCCCTGATCGCCGCGGCGGCCGGCATGGCGGGCCTGCAGGCGATCGACGCCGCTTATTTCCTGGACGTGAAGAACGAGGAAGAGACGCGCCGCGACGCCGAGATTGCGCGTGATTTCGGCTTTTGCGGTAAGCTGATTTTCCATCCCAACCAGATCGCGGTCAGCAACGCGGTATTCACGCCGACGCCCGCAGACGTGGCCCGCGCCGAGAAGATCATCGGCGCCTACGAGGCGGCGACCGCGCGCGGCGAAGGCACGGCGGTGGTGGACGGGGAATTCATCGCCGTCGATATGCTGCCCCCGGCGCGGCGCGTGCTCGCGGTGGCGCGCCACGCGGGCGTCATCGCTGACACGAAACAATAGAAGAAAAAGGACCCGACTGGATGAAACCCCCGACCGACGCACCGTCTCTCTCGAAACCGCTGGAAGGGCTTCGCGTCCTGGACGTGGCCGCCTTCCTGGCGGGACCGTTCGCCGCGACGCAATTAGCCGAGTTCGGCGCGGAAGTCATTAAGGTGGAGATGCCGCGCGTCGGCGACGCCTTGCGCCGTTTCGGCACGCCGAACGATTGCGGCGACACGCTGGTCTGGCTCAGCGAAGCGCGCAACAAAAAATCGGTCACCCTCGACCTGCGTACGCCGGACGGTGCGGATATCCTGCGCCAACTGGTCGCAAAATCCGACGTGTTGATCGAAAACTTCCAGCCCGGCACGCTGGAAGGCTGGGGCCTCGGTTGGGAGGAGCTGCGTAAGCACAATCCAAAACTCGTGATGGTGCGCATCACCGGCTACGGCCAGACCGGACCCTACAAAGGACGGCCCGGGTTCGGACGGATCGCCAATGCCTTCGGCGGGCTGTCTTTCCTGGCGGGCGATCCAGACCGGCCACCCTCGACTCCAGGCTCTCCCACGATCCCCGACTACCTCGCCGGGCTCTACGGTGCCTATGGCGCGATGATGGCGCTGCGCGCGCGAGAGACCACCGGTGAGGGCCAGATGATCGACATCGGCCTGTATGAGCCGATCTTCCGCTTCCTCGATGAGTTGCCGTCTGCATTTCACGCCAACGGCTTCATCCGGCAGCGCATGGGCCCGGCGATGAAGAACGCGGTGCCGCACAGCCACTACCCGACCAAGGACGGCCGCTGGGTCGCCATCGCGTGTACCAGCGACAAGATCTTCGAACGCCTCGCCGGTCTGGTCGGCCGCCCGGAAGTGGCTGGCGACGGCGAGTTCGGCACCTACCCACAGCGCGACGAACGCCGCGACGAGGTCGACGCCATGGTCACCCACTGGACCAGCGGCCGCACCCGCGACGACGTGCTCAGCGAATGCGAGGCGGCGCAGGTGCCCTGCGGCATGGTCGCGGCGATCGACGAAATCTTCGAGGACCCGCAATACGCCGCGCGCGACAACATCGTGCTGTTTCAGGACGAACGCGCCGGCGAGGTGGCGGTGCAAAACGTGGTGCCGCGCATGAGCGCCACCCCCGGTGGCATCGAATGGCTCGGCCCGGCGGTCGGCGCGCATAACGCCGAAGTCTACGGCGGATTGCTGGGAATCGACGACGACCGGCTGAAGACGCTGTCCGACGCCGGCGTGATCTAGCTACTCCGCCGCGGTGCGGAACGAAGTCGCCGCGGCGGACGGTTGCCACAGGCAATCCGCGCCGATCTCGTCCACCGTATGCAGGCCTAGCTGACCCATGACGCGCCCGATCTCTTCGTGGAAGATTTCCAGCGCACGGTAGGCGCCCGCCTCGCCCGCGACCGCGGTGCCGTAAAGCGTCGGCCGTCCCGCCATCACGAAATCCGCACCGAGCGCCAGCCCTTTCACCACGTCGGTACCGCGCCGGAAGCCGCTGTCGACAATCACCGTGATGCGCCCACCAACCCGCGCGGCAATGTCCGGCAGGGCCTGGATAGGCGCGACAGAGGCGTCCAGACTGCGTCCGCCGTGATTCGAGACGATCACACCATCGGCGCCACAGTCGGCCGCCATTGCCGCATCGTCCGGATGCAACACGCCCTTCAGCACCAGTTTGCCGGGCCAGCGGTCGCGCAGAAGTCTGAAGTCGTCCCAATCGAGCGATTCGTTCTTCAGGGACGAGCGCTTGAAACTCTTCGACAACAGGCCGTCCATCACCTCGGGCGGATAGTTCTCGAACTTGGGCACGCCCCGCTTGATGAACTGCTGAAGCAGGCAAGAGACCAGCCAGCCGGGTTTGGCCAACAACTGGGCGATCAGCCGCGGCGTATACTGCAGCGGCACCTCGAATCCGTTGCGGTGATTGTATTCGCGGTTCCCACTGATCGTTGAGTCGACGGTGACGATCAGCGTCTCGAACCCAACGGATTTCACCCGGTCGACTAGCTTGAGGCTGAGGTCCTTGTCCGACCACATATAGAGCTGGAACCAGAGATCGCCGCCCGCCTCGTTGACGATCTCCTCCATTGACGTCATGCCATTGGTCGCGACCGTGCAGGGCACGCCGGCGCGAGCCGCGGCCTTGGCAAGCCCAACCTCGCCGCCAAAGGACAACAAACCGGCGGTGCCGGTCGGCGAGATACCGATCGGCATCTTGCTGGTCTTGCCGAAAATCTGGGTGTCGAGACTGCGCGTCGAGACATCGGCGAGTACGTGCGTGCGGAACTTTATGTCCTCGAAGGCCGCGCAATTGTTGCGCAGCGAGACCTCGTCCTCGCAGCCGCGGTCGACGAACTCGAAGATGCCGCGCGGCAACCGCCGCTTCGCCATCCGCCGAAGGTCTTCGATGTTATAAGCGTTCAGCTTGCCGCCGCTCATGGCCTGCCCTCCCAATGCTCTCCTTGCGTTTCACAAGGCTAGCATATTTCGAGAGAACCGGCCGAATGCGGGGCTCTACACGTCGATCAGCAGGCGCTGCGGATCTTCCAAGACTTCCTTCATGCGCACCAGGAAGGTCACGGCTTCGCGGCCGTCGACGATCCGATGATCATAGCTCATGGCGAGATACATCATGCTGGCGACTTTGATCTCGTCGTCGATCACCATCGGGCGTTTCTGGATCTTGTGCATGCCGAGGATGCCCGATTGCGGCGGGTTTAGGATCGGCATCGACATCAGCGAGCCGTAAACGCCGCCGTTCGAGATGGTAAAAGTGCCGCCGGTCATCTCGGCGACCGTCAGCTTACCGTCGCGGGCACGGCGGCCGTATTCGGCGATCGTGCCTTCGATCTCGGCGAAGCTCATCTGGTCCGCATCGCGCACCACCGGCACGACGAGGCCCTTTGGTGTGCCGACGGCGACGCCGATGTCGTAGTAGTTCTTGTAGATGATCTCGTCGCCGTGGATCTCGGCATTGACCGCCGGGATTTCCTTAAGCGCGATGACCGCCGCCTTCACGAAGAAGGACAGGAACCCCAGGCGCACACCGTGCTTCTTCTCGAAGGCGTCGCGATATTCCGACCGCAGCGCCATCAGCGAATCCATCTGCACCTCGTTATAGGTGGTCAGCATGGCGGCGGTGTTCTGCGCTTCCTTCAGGCGTTGCGCGATGCGCTGACGCAAACGCGTCATGCGGACACGTTCCTCGCCGCGCGCATCTTCCGCCCGCGGGGGCAGTTCGCTTGCCGGCACGATGGTCGGCGTGGCCGGGGCGGCCGGCTTCGGCGCAGCGGCCGGGGCCGCCGGTTGGGCGACAGGGGCCGGCGCAGCGGCTGGCTTGGCACCGCCTTCCATGAAGGCCAGCACGTCGCCCTTGGTCAGTTGTCCTTTGGCACCCGTCGCGGGAATTGCCGCCGGGTCCAATTTGTTGTCCTCGATCAGCTTGCGGACCGCCGGCGACAACGCAGAGTTGCCTCCCGCATCGGCGGCAGGGGCCGGTTGCGGCGCGGTAGCAACGGCGCCCTCGGCGATCACCGCGATAACGGTGCCCACCTCGACGTCCGCGCCTTCTTCAACGCGGATTTCGGTCAACGTGCCGGCCGCGGTGGACGGTATTTCGACGGTCGCTTTATCGGTTTCCAGTTCGACCAGTGGATCGTCAACGGCGACGGCATCACCAACCTGCTTCAGCCATTTCGCGATCGTGCCTTCGGTGACCGATTCGCCGACGGCCGGGACCACGATTTCGACCGTACCGCCACCATTCGCAGCTACGGGGGCAGGTGCGGCAGCAGCGGGTGCGGGGGCCGCAGGCGCCGGAGCGGGTTCAGCAGGCGCCGGAGCCGGTTCGGCAGGCGCGGCGGCGGTGGCCGGTTGCGGCGCGGTGGCAACGGCACCGGATTCGCCAACACTTCCCAGCACCGTCCCGACGGCGACGTCGGTACCGTCCTGCACGAGAATTTCGGTTATCACGCCAGCCGACGGCGCGGGCACTTCCAGCGACACCTTGTCGGTTTCCAATTCGACGACGGGCTCATCCGCCTCGACCGTATCGCCGACCTGCTTAAGCCATTTGGCGACGGTGGCTTCGGTGACCGACTCGCCAAGCACGGGAACCGTAATTTGAACCGTCATTCTTTATTGCCTCCGTTTGCCGGAACGCCCATGGGGCCGGCTGAAATCACTTGCTCTTATTCGCTGGGGTGCGGGGCGCGGCCGCGAGGGTGATCGCTTCGGTCACCAGCGCTTCCTGTTGTTGCGCGTGGCGGCGGGCCAGGCCGGTCGACGGCGACGCCGCAGCTTCGCGCCCGACATAAACCGCCCGGCTGTTCTTCATCCCGACCTTGATCAAGGTCTCTTCCAAATGCGGATCGACGAAGGTCCACCCACCCATATTCTTAGGCTCTTCCTGGCACCAGACGAGTTCGGCATTCTTGAACCGCGTCAACTCCTCGGTCAGCGCCTTTGCCGGGAAAGGATAGAGCTGCTCGACGCGCATCAGGTAGACGTCCTTTATTTCCGCCGCGTCCCGCGCCTCGAGCAGGTCGTAATAGACCTTGCCCGAACACAACACGACACGCTTGATGGCGTCATCCTCGACCAGCGTCCCGGTGCCCTGCGCATCGTCCCATAACACACGATGGAAGCTGGAATCCGGTCCCATCTCCGACAGTTTCGATACGCAGCGTTTATGCCGCAGCAACGACTTCGGCGTCATCATGATCAATGGCTTGCGGAAATCCCGGCGAATCTGTCGGCGCAGGATATGGAAATAATTGGCCGGGCTGGTGCAGTTCGCAACCTGCATGTTGTCCTCGGCGCAGAGCTGCAGATACCGTTCGAGCCGTGCCGAACTATGCTCCGGGCCTTGCCCTTCATAGCCATGCGGCAATAGCAGCACCAGGCCGCTCATGCGCAGCCATTTCGCTTCACCCGACGAAATGAACTGATCGATGATGACCTGCGCGCCGTTGGCGAAATCACCGAATTGCGCTTCCCATAGGACAAGCGCGTGCGGCTCGGCGAGGCTATAACCGTATTCGAATCCGAGCACGCCGAATTCGGACAGCGGGCTGTCGAGAATCTCGAACGGCGCCTGTCCGAAACGGATATGCGCCAACGGCATATACCGTTCCTCGGTAGTCTGGTCGATCAGCCCGGCATGACGCTGGCTGAATGTGCCGCGGATCGAATCCTCGCCGGAAAACCGCACGGGCGTCGATTCGCAAAGCAGCGTGCCGAGCGCCAATGCCTCGGCAGTTGCCCAGTCGATCCCCTCGCCCGTCTCGATGGCCGTGCGCTTCGCCTTGAGCTGGCGCACCAGCCGCGAATGCACGTCGATATTCGGCGGCACCTCGGAGATGGCAAAACCGACCTCTTTCAATAGATCGAAGGGCGCCGCGGTATTGCCCCGCCGGTCGTCGCCGGATGCAACGCCCAGGCCCGACCATTTCCCTTCGAGCCAGTTGGCCTTGTTCGGCTTGTATCCCGACCCAGCCTCGAATTCCTGATCGAGAAAGGCGCGGAAATCTTCGACCATCTTGTCGGTTTCACCGGGCTCTGCGAGTTTTTGGTCTTCCAGACGCTTGGCGTAGATCGCCCGCGTCGTTTCATGATCACGGATCTTCCTGTACATCAGCGGCTGCGTGAACGCGGGCTCGTCGCCTTCGTTATGGCCATGCCGCCGGTAGCAAATGAGATCGAGGACTACGTCCTTCTTGAATTTCTGGCGATACTCGATCGCTATCCGCGCCGCGTGCACACAGGCCTCCGGATCGTCGCCGTTCACATGCAGGATCGGCGCGCCGATGGTTTTCGCCACATCCGAGCAGTAGGGCGAGGAGCGCGAATACGACGGCATCGTGGTGAACCCGATCTGATTGTTGACGATCAGATGGATCGTGCCCCCGGTGCGGTACCCGCGCAGTTCCGACAAATCGAGCGTTTCGGCAACGATACCTTGCCCTGCGAAAGCCGCGTCGCCGTGCATCAGCAGGCCCATGACCTTTTCGCGGTCGGAATCTCCGATCTGCTGCTGTTTGGCGCGCACCCGGCCGAGCACGACCGTATTCACCGCTTCGAGGTGGCTCGGGTTCGGGCTCAGCGACATATGCACCACATTGCCGTCGAATTCCCGATCCGACGACGTCCCGAGATGATATTTCACATCGCCTGAACCCTGGATGTCTTCGGGATTGGCCGAATTGCCCTGGAACTCGGAAAAGATCGCCCGGTAGGGTTTCTGCAGGATACTGGTCAAGATATTCAGTCGGCCGCGATGCGGCATGCCAATGACCATTTCCTGCAGACCGAGCTGGCTGCCGCGCTTGAGAATCTGTTCGATCACGGGGACCGTGGATTCGCCGCCGTCGAGGCCGAAACGTTTCGTGCCGGTGTATTTGCGGTCAAGATATTGTTCGAAGACTTCCGCCTGTGTCAGGCGTTCCAGAATGGTTTTCTTACCGAGATCGGTGAAATCCGTCTGATTGCGGATGCTTTCGATACGTTCCTGAATCCAGGATTTCTCGTCCGGCTCCTGCTTGTGCATGAACTCAACGCCGATCGATCCGCAATAGGTCTCGCGCAGGATCGTGACGATCTCGCGCAGCGTCGCCGATTCAAGGCCAAGCACGTAGTTGATGAAGATCGGCCGGTCCCAATCGGTCTCGGCAAAACCGTAGGTCTTGGGATCGAGTTCCGGATGGGGTTCGGGCTTTTGCAGATGCAGCGGATCCAGATCGGCTTCGATATGGCCGCGCACGCGGTAGGCGCGAATCAACATCAATGCCCGAAGCGAGTCCATCGTCGCCTGACGGACCTGCTGGGCGCTGATGCCCGGCATGGCGGCGGAAGCATGTTCCGGCGGCGGTGTCGAGATTCCGGCGGTCGCGTCGGACATGTTCGGCATACTGCCGTTGGTGCCGATCACCGAGGTTTGTCGCGGTGCCCAGCTTGCCCCTCGCAACTCGTCGAGCATCGCCTTGCCGTCGTCGTCGAGACTCTTGAAGACCTCGCTCCAACTATCGTCGACCGAACTCGGATCGCTCAGAAAACGTGCGTAGAGTTCGGCGATATAGGTCTCGTTAGCGCCAAACAGAATGGAGCTTGCGTCTTGATAAGATGCCATGTCACCCCCCTTGGGTGTCCGCCCGGCATTCGAGGCGAGCGGCAGCTAATATATGGCGCGCGTCACATTCGTAACGATGTTTGTCGCGCCGTTATCCCTTCATTGCCGTCAACATCGTCGTGCCCAGTTCGGCCGGACTATCCGCGACATGGATACCCGCACTGCGCAGCGCTTCGATCTTATGGTCGGCGGTGTCCTTGCCGCCGGAAATCACCGCACCGGCATGCCCCATGCGGCGGCCCGGCGGAGCGGTCTTGCCGGCGATGAAGCCGACGACGGGTTTCTTCGTGCCGGAGGACTGGATGAAATCCGCACCTTGCGCTTCGGCATCGCCGCCGATTTCGCCGATCATGATGATGCCTTGGGTTTCGTCATCCGCCACGAACATTTCCAGGCATTCGACGAAATTCGTACCGTTCACCGGGTCGCCGCCGATGCCGATGCAGCTTGTCTGGCCGAGACCGGTAACCGTGGTCTGCGCCACCGCTTCATAGGTCAGTGTGCCGGAGCGCGATACAACGCCGATAATACCGCGTTTGTGGATATGACCAGGCATGATGCCGATCTTGCATTCGTCCGGCGTGATCACGCCCGGACAGTTCGGCCCGACCAGGCGGCTGCTCGATGTCTCCAGCGCCCGCTTCACCTTGATCATGTCGAGAACGGGAATGCCCTCGGTGATGCAAACGATTAGCGGCACTTCCGCGTCGATCGCTTCGAGGATCGCATCCGCCGCAAAGGGCGGCGGCACATAGATCGCACTCGCGTCCGCGCCGACCTTCTCGACCGCGTCGGCAACTGTGTTGAACACCGGCAGGTCGAGATGCGTCGTGCCGCCCTTACCGGGGGTCACGCCGCCGACCATCTTGGTGCCGTAGGCAATCGCCTGTTCCGAGTGGAAGGTGCCCTGCGCGCCGGTGAAGCCCTGACAGATGACCTTCGTATCCTTGTTGACCAGAACCGCCATCAGCCTGCCTCCTTCACCGCGGTGACGACCTTTTCGGCCGCGTCCGCAAGGTTGTCGGCGGAGATGATCGGCAGGCCCGAGTCGGCCATGATCTTCTTGCCCAAATCCACGTTTGTCCCTTCGAGGCGCACGACCAGCGGCACCGCCAGCTTGACCTCCTTGGCCGCGGCGACCACGCCTTCGGCGATGATGTCGCAACGCATAATGCCGCCGAAGATGTTCACCAGGATGCCTTTGACGTTGCTGTCCGACAGGATGATCTTGAAGGCGGTGGTCACGCGTTCCGTCGTGGCACTGCCGCCGACATCGAGGAAGTTCGCCGGCTCTGACCCATACAGCTTGATGATGTCCATCGTCGCCATGGCGAGACCCGCACCGTTGACCATACAACCGATGCTGCCGTCGAGCTTGATGTAGTTCAATTCATGCTCGGCCGCTTCGAGTTCGGCCGGGTCTTCTTCGGTCTCGTCGCGCATCTCTTCGACATCGGGATGCCGGAACAGCGCGTTGTCGTCAAAATTCATCTTGGCGTCGAGGGCGATGACGTCGCCCGAACCGGTCACCACCATCGGGTTTACTTCGACAAGGCTCGCGTCCAGTTCGATAAAGGCGCGGTACATGCCCATCAGCAATTTCACCGCCGCCGAGACCTGCTTGCCTTCGAGGCCGAGCCCGAAGGCGACCTTGCGGGCATGGAACCCGGAAATTCCGGTCACCGGGTCGATGCCCACGCGCACGATCTTTTCGGGCGTCTTGGCCGCGACCTCTTCGATCTCCATGCCGCCTTCGGTCGAGGCGACGATGGTGACCCGGCTGGTGTTACGGTCGAGCAGCATCGCGAGATACAGTTCGCGGGCGATGTCGCACCCTTCTTCGACGTAGAGGCGTCTGACCTCCTTGCCTGCCGGGCCGGTCTGTTTGGTCACCAGGGTCTTGCCGAGCATGGCGCTGGCATGGTCCTTGACCTCAGCCTCGGATTTGGCGAGACGCACCCCGCCGCCGCCGTCCGGATCGTCCTTGAAATGTCCCGCGCCGCGGCCACCCGCATGAATCTGCGTCTTTACGACCCAAACCGGACCGCCCAGGTCCTTGGCCGCCTTGGCCGCTTCGTCGATGGAAAATGCGACGGCGCCCCGCGGTACAGAGACCCCGAAGCGTTCCAACAGGCTCTTCGCCTGATACTCATGAATGTTCATACAATGCCGCTTTCGACAATAGATCGTGAAGCAATGCTTCCCGACAGGTTCCCCTTACAACCGCACACACCCCAAGCATGCCAAACCGCTACCTGCGATTTGGCATCACTTTAACACTGTGCCAAGTGGGTGCAACCGCCGACGAAGGTAGACAGGTAACAGAAAACCGTTATCCATTTGTTACCTGTACAACCATTGCGGACAGCTATTTCTTCTTTGCGGGCTTCTTTTTTTCCGCTTTTTCCAGCTTCTCGCAGTCGCGGATCAAATCGCGTACCGCCTTCACGGAATTCTGGAATTTCTTCTTTTCTGTCGCATTCAACTTGATCTCGACGACGCGTTCCACGCCTTTCGCGCCGATCACGACCGGAACGCCGACATAAAGGCCCCTCAACCCATACTGGCCCTTCACATAGGCCGCGCAGGGCAGCACCCGTTTACGGTCGTGCAGGTAGGATTCGGCCATCTCAATGGCCGACGATGCCGGCGCGTAAAAGGCCGATCCGTTGCCTAGCAGCGAAACGATCTCGCCGCCGCCGTTGGCCGTCCGCTTCACGATTTGGTTGATGCGTTGGGTCGTGGACCAGCCCATCTTGATCAAATCCGGCACCGGAATGCCTGCCACCGTCGAATAACGCACCAGCGGCACCATCGTGTCGCCGTGACCGCCCAGGACAAACGCCGTCACGTCATCGACGGAAACATCGAATTCCTGCGCCAGGAACAACCGAAAGCGCGCCGAGTCGAGCACGCCCGCCATCCCGACCACGCGGTGCTGCGGCAGGCCGCAAGCATTGCGCAACACATGGACCATCACATCGAGCGGATTGGTGATGCAGATCACGAATGCTTTCGGGCAGTATTGCTTGATGCCGGCGCCGACGGCTTTCATGACATTCATGTTGATGCCGAGCAGGTCGTCGCGGCTCATCCCCGGACGGCGTGCGATGCCGGCCGTGACAATCACGACGTCCGCGCCGCGCAGTGCGGTGTAACTCTGCGAGCCTTTGATATTCGCGTCGAAGCCCTCGATGGTCGAGGCCTGCTCGAGATCGAGCGCCTTGCCCTGCGGAACTCCTTTGACAATGTCGACAAGCGCAACGTCGCCAAGCTTTTTCAATCCGGCGAGCAGTGCAAGTGTGCCGCCGATGTTGCCTGCGCCGACCAGCGCGATTTTATTGCGAGCCATGATACCCCCGTCGTTAGGCTGTTGTCGGGCGGTGGGTGATCCGCCCCTATCCCGCGGCGGACCTATTTCCGGCGCGCAGGTGGCGGTTACCTACAGCGTAACGCCACGCAGGGCAAGGACTTGTCGGGCCGTGCGTCTAATTCGAAATCCCGCCACCGGCCCACGCATGCCAATCGTTCATGCGTTTCGCGATCTGCCACGGCGCGCCGCCGAGACCGCGCGGCAGCAACCGCACCTGCGGCAGCCCGCCGTCCGCCGGTTGGTAGGCGAATTCGATCCCCTTGCCGATCAGTTTCCGGCGGATGATGAAAGGACCGACCTCGTCCCATCGGTAGCGTTCCGACTTGTACATATCGCGCACCAGGAAACCGTCACGGTCGACCCAAATTCCGGTCGAGCCCGGCAGGTGCGACGACATGATGACCAACGCGCCGAAGACAAGGAAGCCGCCCATGTACACCGCACCCTGGACCCGCGCCGGATCCACCTTGAACATGACCGCCGCGGCCAACACGCAGCCAAGGGCCAGAAACCCGTTATGCAGAACGGAGGGTCGTATGACCTCGGTTTCGCCCTCGGGCGGTTGGAAATCGCTCATTCAGCGGCTTCGCGATGATCCGATTCGAGATAGTCGGTCGACTGCATTTCCATCAGCCGGCTGATCGTCCGCTCGAATTCGAAGGCATGCGTCTCACCCCGGTACAGATCGTTCGGCGGCGTTTCCGACGCCATGACCAGGTTGACCTTATGCTCATACAACGCGTCGATCAGCGTCATGAATCGTTTCGCTTCATTGCGGCGATCCTCGGTCAGGCGCGGCACGCCATCCAGCACGATCGTATGATAGCGCCGCGCGATCGTAATGTAATCCTCTGCGCCCAAAGGCTGTCCGCATAAGGCGTCGAAGGTGAAACAGGCGACACCGCGGGCCGAGCGCGGAACCGGCACCGTCCGCCCTTTCACCGAAATTTCCTCCGCCCCGCTGTCGGCGCCTTCGGTCAGGTCAGCGAAAACCTGTTCCAAGCTACGCGAGGACGCCGCCCCCAGCGGGGAATGGAAAACGCGCATCGCCTTGAGCCGCGCCAGACGGTAGTCGGTCGGCGACGCCAATTCCAGGCAGTCGAGCTTCTCTTTCAATAGCTCGATAAAAGGCACGAAGCGCACGCGCTGCAGGCCGTCTTTGTAGAGATCGTCCGGCGGAAAATTCGTCGTCGTGACGACGACGACGCCATTCTCGAACAGCGAAGAGAACAGACGACCGAGGATCATTGCGTCGGCAATATCCGTTACATGAAATTCATCGAAACACAGCAGCCAAGTCTCCGCCGCGATATCGGCCGCGATCTGCGGCAACGGATCGCGGTCGCTTTTCTTCTCCGTATCCTGCCGCCACGCGTGGATCGAATCATGCACTTCGATCATAAATTCGTGAAAATGCACCCGGCGTTTCTTCTCGACCGGCGCGTGATCGAAGAACAGATCCATAAGCATGGATTTGCCGCGTCCCACCGGACCATAAATATAGAGACCTTGGGGCGGCTCCTCCGCCCGCCGGCCGAAGCCCAAGCGCGCCGCCCAGCCCTGCGCGCCGCTCGCCGGTTCGTAACCGGACAGCGCCTTGAACAGGCTCTGCAGTTTCTCCGCGGCAAGTTCCTGCATCGGATCGGGTTGAAGATCACCCGAACGGCGGAGCGCGCGATACGCAAACAGTGGGCCGTCGACCATGGTTCCCGGGATCAGCTTCTGACGATGTTGGCCCGCAACCTAGTCGAAAAATTGTTAAGAATTCCGGTAACGGGCGCGCCGTCGGATATCACCATTTGTACAAGACGGAAATCAAAATATCGTGCGCGACATATTCGTCCGCCTTCAGTCGGTCGCCCGCGGGAAAGACGCCGCTGTCCACCTCACCGAGATTGATGTAGCGATAGGCGAGTTCGGCGGACCAATTTTCCCCAAAGCCCCAATCGACCCCCATCATGACACCCCAGGCAACGTTGTTGACCACCGTGCTCTGGGCGATCGTGGTGTTGGTCGCGACCGCAGTGCGCCGCATTTCCGAATTGTTGCGCGACCAGCCGACCGTACCGCCGAAGAAAGGCGTGAAATTGCTGAGATTGCGGTACTCCAAAAGCAGATTGACCAGCACGTTGGTGCTGTCGAGGTTGTTCTCGTATCCGACCACCGGCGACCCGCTATCGCGCGTGTCCCAGTCGAAGCGAACCCGATGTGCGACTTCGACCTCCGTGCGGAACGGAAAACGGCCCCAGCGATAGCCGAATACGCCACCACCACCGCCGACGAGGTCCGATCCATTTTGTGTGATCAATGGGCCGGTGAAGCCCGTCGTTTGTTCGTCGTTGAGATCAGCAACCGATCCGACCAACCGCAGGCCGGTGTAGAACCCTGCCCGATCCGCCCCCCAAGCTGGAAACGCCAGCAACACCACCAGGCCCACCAAGGCCGAGCGCCCCACACGTGACATCCAAGGTCCCCTCTGTCGATCCGCCGTATGGTACGCCGGAACTTGTTGTTTTTGCCGCCACATCATTTTGCGACGATGTCACAACGATTTGCAAGCATGCCCGATAACTTTGGTCTCTGGCGTGCGTGTTTAAGCGGCACCAGTGACCGGCACCACCGCGCCGCTGATGTAGGCCGCCCCGTCGGACAGCAGGAACGCCACCGTCGCGGCAACTTCCTCCGGTTTAGCGATTCGTCCCATGGGCAGAATCTTGGCGAGCCGGGCCGGGCGATCGGGCTGCCCGCCATCGGCATGGATATCCGTGTCCGCGGCCCCAGGCGCCACCGCGTTGACGCGGATACCGTCCTTCGCGACTTCCTTGGCCAAGCCCACCGTCAGGGCGTTCACCGCCGCCTTGCTGGCCGCGTAGTAAACGTAATCATTCGGACTGCCGGTAAACGCCGCGAGCGACGACAGGTTGATGATCACACCGCCCGCGCCGCCGAACTTGGTCGACATGCGCTTGACCGCCTCGCGGCAACACAGGATCGAACCGGTCACGTTGGTGTCGATCACGCTTCGCACCACATCGCTATCGACATCCTCGATCCGCGCGAAGCCGCCGGTGATGCCCGCATTGTTGATCATTGCGGTGACCGGCCCGAGATCCCGGTCGACCGTTTCGAACATGCGCAGAATATCCGCCTCCTCGGCCATATCCGCCTGCAGCGTGATCGCCCGTTGCCCCGCCGCGCGCACGTCTTCGGCGACCGCTTCGGCCTTGTCCGCGTTGGTCAGATAGGTCAGGGCGATATCGTATCCCTGGGTGGCGAGAAGACGCGCACAAGTCGCGCCTATGCCCCGGCTTCCGCCGGTGATGATGGCGATCCCGCTCATTCCGCTACCGCCGCCGGCCGTGCCGCGCCGAACTGCGCTTCCATCTCGCGGCGGACCCGCACGATCTCCTGCGTTTCATCCATCTCCACATCGGCCCAGCGTACGGGCGCGCCGGCGGCGATCGTCCGCTTCAGCCGGCAGCCCTGCGCCAATCCGATCGGCAGGCCGCCGAGCGTTAATGAATCCGCCGCCGGCATCAATTTGCCCCAGACCGTGTAGCCACCCTCGCCATCCAGCATCTCTCCCTCCGTTAAATCACGTTTCGCCGTCGCCACCACATCGCCGCGCCATGCCTCCGGTGCGCCGGTCGGCTCGCCCCGCAAGGCGGCACAGGCGACCGAAATGCCAAGTTCCAGCCCGATCAGATGATACGGCTTGTACATCGCCGCATACCGACCGCTGTCGTCGGTGCGCAGCCCGTATTCGGAAAAGCACCGCATGGCATAATCGCTCGGCGCTTCGAATACCGCATAGACGCCCCAGCGGAGATCACGGTCGATCGGCCCATCGTTCCGGTCGACGCTGGATACGACCTCGACCATGCCCTTGCCGTCGAGGGTACCGCCGTCTCCACGCGGCCGCAAAACCGCGGGCAGGTCGTCGACCCCGCAGGGCGGGAAGGCCAGGCCGTCGCGCGGCGGCGTCAGGCCCGTGGCGTTCGCGACCGCGGCCATTTCGATGCCGGATTTCGTGCCGTCGAGAAAGGAATTGAACATCTGCGGGTTCATCCCGCCCAGTTCGGCCGCTTCCGGTGTCAGCCCGTAATATCCCCAGACCGTGTCGGGGGTCGATGCATGAAATGCAGGCAGATACTTGGTGCCCTTCCCGGCCGCAACCACGTCAAACCCGGCGGCCCGCGCCCAATCGACAATTTCGCAGATCAATGCGGGCTGGTCGCCATAGGCCAGCGAATAGACCACCCCGGCGGCGCGCGCCCGCTCGGCCAGCAGCGGCCCAGCCAACACGTCGGCCTCCACGTTCACCATCACGATGTGGCGCCCGTGCTCGCAAGCGAGCAAGGCATGCCGGATTCCTGCGGCGGGGCTGCCGGTCGCGTCGATCACCACGTCCAGCCCGTCGGCCGCGATCAAGCCTGCCGCATCATCGGTGATCGCCGTGGCCCCCGTGCGCAATGCCTCATCCGCATTCGCAGCGGCGAATCGTTCCTCGGGCCAGCCAACGCGGCGCAGCGACTCCCGCGCCCGGTCCGGCGACAAGTCGGCAATGCCCATGACATGCATGCCCGGCGTACGGATCGCTTGCGCCAGGAACATCGCGCCGAACTTGCCCGCGCCGATCAAGCCAACCCGGATGGGCCGACCCTCGGCGGCGCGCGCCTGCAACATCTTGTGAAGATTCATGCTTTCCGTCCTCTCCGCGCCGCTGCGCTACGCAATCATTCCGCCGCGGCGGATTTCCCCGCCAACTCCATCAGGCAGTCGTCGGCCAGCGGCACGATCGGATCGAAATCGCGATGGGCGATCCACTCCGGCCGCTTGAACTGCCGGATGTGGTTTTCCACGTGGCAGAGACTGAGGTAGACGATGGTACGGTCGAAGGGCGACATGTTGGACGGGCTGCCGTGCACCAGCGTCGAATGGAACATGATGACCGATCCGGCCGGGCCCTTGGGCGAGACGATACCCCCTTCGGCAACCAGCTTGGAGATCGTGTCCTCGTCGATGGTCCAGAGCGGATAGCTCGTCGTCTCGAGGTCGTGGCCCGCTTCGATCACGCCCTTCTTATGGCTGCGCGGAATGAACATCAGCGCACCGTTGAATTCCGTCACGTCCTCCAGGAACAGCGCGATGTTCATCGCCCGCGCCTCGGGCATCGCATCGTCGCGCGCCCAGGTGCCGTAATCCTGATGCCATTGCCACACGTCGCCGTCGAAGGCGGCCTTCGCATTGATCTTGTACTGATGCATGTAGACCTCGCCGCCGAGAATCTGACGCACCGGCTCGATCATGCGCGGATGCCGGCCAAGGCGGCGGAAGGCCTCATTGAAGGTATGCGCGGCGAAGGTCGTGCGCACCGACTTGCCGGTCTTCTCGCGGACATTCTCGACCCGGTCGAGCGCGAAGATGCCGGGCACCTCGCCCATCAGCACATCGATTTCCGCCTGCGAATACACTTCGGGCAGGAAGACGTAGCCTTCCTTATCGAATGTCTCGAGCTGGGCTTCGGTCAGCAGCATGGTGTCCTCCCGCGGATTATTCGCGTTTCGAGGACTCTACGCCGTCCTGCGGCGGGTGCAAGACCGGATCAGAACCGACGATCCACCTTACGCGGAAGGGTCGGGTTCACGCCCGGCCATCAGGTCGGCAAGCACTTGGTCCCCGGCTCGCGGGCTTTCCCGCAGCGCCGCGATCACGCCTGCGCGGTCCTCCGGTTTGCGGTTTTGGTTCAGCTTGAACTTACCTTCGATCCGCGCGATCGGAATCTCGAAGTTGACGATCGCCCGAAGCTGACCCTCGATATAGGCGTCCGGCAGTCCGTCCATCGACCAGGGCGTCGTCGATCCTGCTTCATGGGCCGCAACCAACCGTTCCTGCATCGCCAGCGCCGCCGCCGGGTCATCGATGATGCGCGGCGTACCATAGACATGGACCGCGACATAATTCCAGGTCGGCACAGCCTTCTTGCTCACATACCAGTTCGGGGAGATGTAGCCGTGCGGGCCATGGAAGATGCATAACACCTCGGCGCCGCTTTCGAACGCCTCCCACTGCGGATTGGCCCGGGCCATATGCGCCACCAGCGTGTCCCCCTCCAGCAGGAAGGGCAGGTGCGAGGCGAGCGGCGCGCCGTCCACCGTCGTAACCAGCACGCCGAAGTTATTGTCCCGAATGACCGAATAGAGGATCTCGCGGTCGTCCTCGGCGAAATAGGGCGGCAAATACATCGGGCGTCTCCTGTCTGTAGAACCGACAACGGCGCGGTCTAAAGGGACCGCGCCGCCGGAAAAAGGACCAATTTTGTATAGACGGGCGGAACCACCGCCCCAAACCCGGTCTGATAGGTGTCAGCCCTGCCGTGCGACCATGAGCTTCTTGATCTCGGCGATCGCCTTCGCCGGGTTGAGGCCCTTCGGGCAGGTCTTCGTGCAGTTCATGATGGTGTGACAGCGGTAGAGCCGGAACGGGTCTTCCAACTGGTCGAGCCGGTCGCCGGTCCCCTCGTCGCGGCTGTCGGCGATCCAGCGATAGGCCTGCAGCAAGACGGCCGGGCCGAGATACCGGTCGCCGTTCCACCAATAGCTCGGGCAGCTGGTCGAGCAGCAGAAGCATAGGATGCATTCGTATAGCCCGTCGAGCTTACGGCGTTCCTCCGGAGTCTGAAGCCGCTCGCGCGCGGGTGCCGGCGACTGCGTCTTTATCCATGGTTCGATCGACGAGAGTTGCGCGTAGGGCGTGGTGAGATCGGGCACCAGGTCCTTCACCACCGGCAGATGCGGCAGCGGGTAGACCTTCACCTCGTTGTCCACGTCGTCGATGAATTTGGTGCAGGCCAGCGTGTTGGTGCCATCGATGTTCATCGCGCAAGACCCGCACACACCTTCGCGGCAAGACCGCCGGAAGGTCAACGTGGGATCGATCTCGTTCTTGATCTTGATCAACGCGTCGAGAACCATTGGGCCGCAGTCGTCGAGGTCGAGCGTATAGGTATCGACCGCGGGATTCTCACCGTCGTCCGCGTTCCACCGGTAAACCTTGAAGGTTTTCGTATTCCCCGACCCGGCCGGCGCGTCCCAGCGCTTGCCGTCCGTGACCTTGGAGTTGGCGGGTAGCGAAAATTCAGCCATGTAATCGTCTTTCTTCTTGTCCCCACCGACGCGACGCAGCGCCGGCGCTTAGGTTTCGGTTTGTCGCGCGACCTAACGGATCAATACACCCGCGCCTTGGGCGGGAATGCCTGAACCTCGTTCGTCAGCGTCTGCATCACCACCGGGCGGTAGTCGATCTTGACCTTGCCCTTGTCGTCGCACCAAGCAAGCGTGTGATGCATCCATTTCTCGTCGTCGCGATCGGGGAAATCCTCGCGGGCATGCGCGCCGCGCGATTCCTGCCGGTTCGCCGCCGACGTCATGGTCACCATCGCCTGCGACAGCAGATTGTCGAGTTCCAGTGTTTCGACAAGGTCGGAATTCCAAACCATCGAACGGTCGGTGACGCTCAAATCTTCGCGCTTCTGCCAGGTTTCCTCCAGCAGGCTGACGCCTTCGTCGAGCACTTCCCCGGTCCGGAACACGGCGCAGTTGCTCTGCATCACGCGCTGCATTTCGAGCCGCAACGACGCGGTTGACGTGCTGCCCTTGGAATGGCGGATCCGGTCGAGCCGGTCGAGCGCCGCTTCGCCTGCATCCGACGGGAAGGGTTTATGGCTGGCGTTCGGATCGACCACCTCGGCGCAGCGCAGCGCCGACGCGCGGCCGAACACCACGAGATCGAGCAGCGAGTTCGAGCCGAGCCGGTTCGCACCATGCACGGAGACGCAGGCCGCTTCGCCGATCGCCATCAGACCCGGCACGACCGTCGCGTCACCGCCGTTTTTCAACGTTACCGCTTCGCCGTGATAGTTCGCCGGCACCCCGCCCATGTTGTAGTGGCAGGTCGGGATCACGGGGATCGCTTCCTTCGTCACGTCAACACCGGCGAAGATGCGCGCGGTCTCGGAAATGCCCGGCAGGCGTTCCTCGATCACATCGGGGTCGAGATGCTCGAGATGAAGATGAATGTGATCCGAATTCGCGCCGACACCGCGGCCTTCGCGTATCTCGACGGTCATCGACCGGCTCACCACATCGCGGCTGGCCAGGTCCTTGGCCGACGGCGCGTAACGCTCCATGAAGCGTTCGCCCTCGGAATTGGTCACGTAGCCACCCTCGCCGCGCACGCCCTCGGTGATCAGGCAGCCCGCGCCGTAGATACCGGTCGGGTGGAACTGAACGAATTCCATGTCCTGCATCGGCAGGCCGGCGCGCAACACCATGCCGCCGCCATCGCCCGTGCAGGTATGCGCCGACGTGCAGGAGAAATAGGTCCGGCCGTATCCGCCGGTCGCCATGATAACCATCTTGGCGCGGAAACGATGGATCGTGCCGTCGTCGAGGTTCCACGTCATCAGGCCGCAGACATCGCCCTCGCTGTCGGTGATCAGATCGAGCGCGAAATACTCGATAAAGAACTCGACCTGATGCTTGACCGACTGCTGATACAGAGTGTGCAGCATGGCGTGGCCGGTTCGGTCAGCCGCGGCGCAGGTGCGCTGCGCGGTGCCTTCGCCGTAATTCGTGGTCATGCCGCCGAACGGCCGCTGATAGATCCGGCCCTCTTCGGTACGGCTGAACGGCACGCCGTAATGTTCCAGTTCGATGATTGCCGGGATTGCCTCACGGCACATGTATTCGATGGCATCCTGGTCGCCCAGCCAGTCGGCGCCCTTGACCGTGTCATACATATGCCAACGCCAGTCGTCGTCGCCCATGTTGCCCAACGAGGCGGAGATTCCACCTTGCGCCGCGACGGTGTGACTGCGCGTCGGAAAGACCTTGGTGACACAGGCCGTTTTCAGCCCAGCTTCCGCCAAGCCGACAGTCGCGCGCAACCCGGCGCCGCCGGCGCCGACGACAACCACGTCATATTCATGGTCGATAATTGGATATGCCTGACCCATTTTCTACTGCCACCCTATAAACTGCGTATGCTGCGCATTCATTTAGAACGCGACCTTCAGAACGGCAAACGCGCCCGTCACCGCGAGCGCGAAACTTGCCAATTTGATGATGACGATGGCGACGATCTTAGCGCCCTCGCCATGAATATAGTCTTCGATCACCACCTGCAGCCCTAGCTGGAGGTGATGGAACGTCGCGATGATCAACAAGATCATCAAGACGGCATTGACCGGCGACGCCAGCCACGTTTCCGCGGCGGCATGGCCCGCACCGAGCAGGCTCAGGATCGAATAGACGAACCACAGCGTCAGTGGCACCAGCGCCACCGCGGTGATCCGTTGCATCCACCAATGATGCGTCCCGTTCTTCGCGGAGCCCAGCCCGCGCACCCGGCCAAGCGGCGTTTGCATGCTCATGAGAAGGCCCCCGTCATGCTATAGGCGGCCGCCCATAATGCGATTGTCCCGAGGACCGAAAAACCGGCGGCCGCGTAACCCGTGTTGCGCGCGGCGTCCAATTCGAGGCCGCTGCCGGTATCCCATGCCAAGTGGCGGATGCCGTTCGCAAGATGATAGAGCAGCGACCACGTCCAGCCGAACAACATCAAACGGCCGATCCAGGAGGACAGGAATCCATTGAGCGCGGTGTAAGCGTCTCCGCCTTGCGCTACCGATACCAACCAACACACCATCATCAACGCACCGACGGCGAGTGCGACCCCCGTGGCGCGATGGATGATCGAAAGCGCCATCGTCCATTGCCATCGATACACCTGCATATGCGGTGAAAGTGGCCTGTTACCCGTGTCCATACGTCCTCTCGCTGCCCGCGCCGTGGCTTAGTTGGTATACGTCTTGAAATGCGTTCCGGATTGCACTTATCGCATGCGGCACCACCGACGGTAGCCAGGGCAATACGATCCATCCAGACAAACACGTGGCTCTGAATAGGGCGCTTTTCCTGCGTAGTCAACGGTGACCCCCGTGACAGACCTTCTATGCCGCTGGGTGCATCCTCGGATTGCCGAGATTACGGCGGTTTACCGAGTCGGCGTTGTTACAGCGATTGCGTATTCTTGCGTCGACTGTTCCGCGCAATTGCCCACGGCCGCCATTACTGTCCCCGATTCGGGAAATGCCGCCACGCTGCCGCGCTCCGCAACAAATCGAGGGCCGAAATTCTTTTGGCAATTCAAACGCTGACCCATAGATCGTCTGTGCATTTCTCAAGTCGACTGGAAAACACGCAGGACTCCTCTGGCAAGATTAAGCAAAGGATGTTATATACTTGTGAATACTATCTCGAAGTAAAAAAGATCCATATTCTGTGGAAAAACTTGTGGATAGAATGTGGATAGGTTGTGACTTTCTTTTCGTTTTATTCACAACTTTTCCCTCGATGTCTTGTTTTTATTATGGACATCTTTTCCGCCCCATCCCACTATTGCATTGGTACGTGAAAGCGCTGAATTCTCGGTGTTGTTGCAGAGTCGTTTAGTATTGTTTCTGCCTTCGGGCCGGCAAGATTGATCGGATTTGCTAGCGGGGATTTCAGGGACCGTGGCGACGTCTTCGGACAAGCTTGGTCCGGCTAAGGTCTAGTCGGTGGCGCGTGGAGATGCTTTTGCGGGCGCTTCGCTGCGACATCGGGCAGATTTCCGGTTCGCTTATGCGATGTCGATGTCAACGGCACGCGGCCTTCGGGCCAACCCGTCGGGGACATCGGACGGCGCGGCGGCGCCAGTGCAGGTTTTCCGGCACGAATGCCGTCGCGGCGGAGGGTTCGGTTGGCGATATGTCGAGTTAGACACGCGCCCGCCGCATCCGCGTCACCGTCCCGGTGATCGGATGGCCTCGTCGCCAGTTCCGCCGGCTCCCGTCGGTTGCCTCCCTGTGCCTGGCGGGGGACAGAAGTTCGGCGCCGCAGCAATGCGTGCCGAGCGGGGGGTTGATGCCGCAAGGTATTGGCTGTCTTTGAGAACGGCGGAACACATGCAGCGATGTCTCTTGGCGTCACTGGATGTTATCGGGCGTATCCGGAAGGAATACGACAGAGCGGGCCTTTTGGTCGCTGCGGTCGTATTGACCAGCCCGCTCCGGCAGCGTCGTCGCCAGGGTGTCTGCCGGATGTCGGGTTGGTGTTGCGGAAGTCCGCTTTCGCGGTCCAGAGCTGAAAGGCTCGGAAAGGCGTCGGGCGTACCGTTCGCGGTACAAATGTGATCTGGTGGTCCCACCAACTCCGGAACACATACCCGACGCTTTTCTTATATCAACGTGTTTTTATTTTCTCAACTAAAATTCAGTATTTCTTTTATAAATTTTTGACGTTCTATTTTGTTATTAGAAGGTTTCATTTCCGCATGGTCGTCTATGGTTTGCGAAGTCTTGATAATGTTTCAATTCGATTAGGCTCGGCGAAGCCTGCCGGAACCAACCTTCCCGTACTATGATGACGTAACGCTGTCCGCCATCGCCAGCAGACGCTGCGCTTCGCGTACATGAAGATCCTCGATCATCTGGCCGTCGACGACGATTACTGCTTTCCCGGCCGCCCGACCCTCCCGATAAACCTCGACGAGTTTGCGGGCCCAGGCGACCTCGTCTGCACTCGGGCCGAATAGCGCATTTGCCGTATCGATGGTCTTGGGATGGATCAGCGATTTGCCGTCGAAGCCCAGGTCGCGTCCTTGACGGCATGCATCCGCGAACCCGTCCATGTCGTCGAGATCGGTATGCACCGCATCGATGACCGCGAGCCCATGCGCGCGCGCCGCCAAAATACAAAGACTGAAACTGGTCATGAAGGGAAGCCGGTCCGGTGTCTGGCGACAGCGCAGATCAAGTGCCAAATCGTTGGTGCCGAGGATAAATCCGGCAAGCCGTGGGCTCGATGCCGCAATTTCCGCCGCGCGCAAAATTCCGATGGGCGTCTCCATCATGCACCAGATCGATTGATCGTCCGGCGCGCCCGCATCCGAGAGTTGGCGCTCCACATCCTGAACCATTCCCGGACTCTCGACCTTGGGCACCAGGACACCATGCGCCGGCATAGCGGCAACGGCAGCAAGGTCGGCCGACCCCCATTCCGAGTCCAGTCCATTCACACGGATCAACAACTCCCGTTCACCGTATCCGCCCGCGGCCAGCGCATCGGCGATTTGCGTCCGCGCCGTTTCCTTCGCCTCGACCGCGACCGCGTCCTCGAGATCGAAAATGATTGCGTCGCTGGGCAGCCCGCGGCCTTTTTCCAATGCGCGGGCATTTGAGCCAGGCATATAAAGCATGCTGCGGCGGGGGCGATCGATGGCGGTCATGGTGATTCTCCCAATAGGTGATTGGCGGGACTATACCGGCGCGCGGCCGCATCGCAATGGCCGGAGACCGGGCGGTACCGCGTTCCAACACATCGGCAATTGGTTTCCGGCGGAAGACCGCCTAGCATGACCGGCGATGAGTATCTTGAGCATCCAGTCTTCGGTGGTCGCCGGGCATGTCGGCAACAGCGCCAGCACCTTCTTCCTACAGCGGTTGGGCTTTCCTGTTTGGCCGGTCAACACGGTGATGTTTTCGAACCACCCCGCCCATGGCAGCCATACCGGCCGCGTGACCCCGGCCGAAGACATGCAGGCGTTGATCGATGGCTTGGACCAGCGCGGGTTGCTCGCGCGCTGCACGGCAATACTCTCAGGATATCTCGGGGATGCTAGAACGGGGCCAATCGTCCTCGACGCGGTGCGGCGCGTGCGAGCGCAGAATGCGGACGCCCTTTACCTATGCGATCCTGTGATCGGCGATAAGGGGCAGGTCTATGTCGCCGATGGCATAGCCGACTTCTTTGCAACAGAGGGCGTCGCCACAGCCGATGTCGTCACCCCCAACACATTCGAAGCGGCGTATTTAACGGGGATTGCAGTTCAAACGCCGTCTGACGCGTTGGCGGCGGCGGACCAAATGCACGCCAGAGGTCCGCGCATCGTTTCCATTACGGGCATTGAAACCGAAGACGGCATCGCAACGATTTGCACTGCCGGGGGTTCGGCGTGGCAGGTCACTTATCCAGCGATCGATGCACCGGGCTATGGCGCGGGCGATCTTTTCGCAGGACTCCTGCTGGGACGATTGCTGCGGCAGGCGGACCCGAAAACCGCGCTGGAGCATGCCGCCGCCGCGACTCACACGGCGGTACGGCTCGCCGCGGCGAGCGGATCGGCGGACCTGCCGTTGATCGAGGAACAGGACGCGATCGTGAACCCGGAAACGATCCGGCCCGCCTTCCGATTGCGATAAATAATATGTGCACTTATTTTATCATTGCAGAGGTAGGTATGACATTATATTTCATATGCGCACATATCAATAATATAACAGACGATGCAACATCACTGCCCGGGCTAGCTTGATTTGGGATTTGAGAGCCGGCGGACAGGGCGGAAAACCGCCCTGTCCTTGGTAGTTATGCCGCCTTGCGCTGCAGGTATCCGCCGATCAGCGCTTCGGCGATCTGCACTGTGTTGAGCGCAGCACCCTTCCGCAGATTGTCCGATACGATCCACATCGCCAAGCCGTTCTCGACCGTCGGGTCTTCGCGCAAACGGCTGACGAAGACCGCGTCTTCACCGGTCGATTCCTTCGGCGTGACGTAGCCGCCGTCCTCGCGATCATCCACCACCACAACGCCAAGCGAATCCTGCAACGCCTCACGGGCTTCTTCGACGGAGATCGGCGACTCGAACTCAAGATTGACCGACTCGGCATGGCCAACGAAGACCGGCACCCGGACACAGGTCGCCGACACCAGGATCTTCGGATCGAGAATCTTCTTGGTCTCGACCATCATCTTCCATTCTTCCTTGGTCGAGCCGTCTTCCATGAAGACGTCGATATGCGGAATGACGTTAAACGCAATCTGCTTGGTGAACAGATCGGGCGTGGCAAAGTTATTCATGTAGATGTCGCGCGTCTGGTTGAACAGTTCGTCCATCCCGGCTTTGCCCGCGCCCGACACCGACTGATAGGTCGACACCACGACCCGACGGATCCGCGCCAAATCATGCAGTGGCTTCAAGGCGACGACCATCTGCATGGTCGAGCAGTTCGGGTTCGCGACGATGTTCTTCTTGCTGTAATCGGCGAGCGCTTCTTCGTTCACTTCCGGTACGACCAGCGGTACGTCCGGATCCATGCGGAATAAGGACGTGTTGTCGATGACCACGGCGCCAGCCGCGGTCGCGCGTGGCACATACATTTTCGAAATCGATGCCCCGGCCGACGACAGGACGAGATCGATTCCCTTGAAATCGAAATCCTCCAATTTTAACACTTTTAATGTTTTCGAATCGCCGTAGGACACTTCTTTGCCGACCGACCGTTCGGACGCGAGCGCCACGACCTCGTCCGCCGGAAAGGCGCGTTCCGCCAGAATTTCAAGGATTTCGCGACCGACATTCCCGGTCGCGCCCATAACCGCCACACGATAACCCATCGTCAAGGCTCCATCACTTCATCATACCGCCGCCGGCACTTGGCCGGACGGCTCGTTCAAACATGCGGCTTTATGTAGGCGCACGAAACATCGATTGCAACGCGATGTTCTGCGCACGAAAAAACCGCGGAGAAACCTGAACGCCCCGCGGTTACGAATTCCTTAAGAATAACCGCCGGCGCCAGGATGGGCCGACGGCATATGCCAGCCCTGTTACCCGCCGGATTTCGATTTATCCGGCATCGGAGTCTGCGTCGTCGTTTCGGTCATAACGGTCTGCTGTTCCGAATGGCCAGCCATCGGGCAGGCAACCGCAACCGCCGCCGACGCGGCCAAAATAATCAACGTCAAGATCGCACCGACTACATTTCGCATTCCGCACACCCCTTATGTTGAGCGAACGGTCCAATCCTACGCCCAACCTCAGGCGATGGGAACCCTGAATTTCGGACGGGCGTCCGACGTCGCCTTAACCGGAAAGCTTGTCGAGCTGCTTCAACAGCGCGTCACCCATGACGCCGGTCGACACCTTGGCCATGCCTTGCGACATGATATCCGCGGTCCGGATACCGCCGCCCAACACGTCCTGCACCGCCTGCTCGATCAGCGCGGCCTCGTCCTCCATATCGAAGGAATAGCGCAGTAACATCGCAAAGCTGAGGATCGCTGCCAGCGGATTGACGACACCTTTCCCCGCGATGTCGGGCGCGCTGCCATGGATCGGTTCATACATTGCCAGCCGCCGGCCGGTCTCATCCGGCGCCCCTAGCGATGCCGACGGCAACATGCCGAGCGAGCCCGGCAGCATCGACGCGCAGTCGGACAGAAGGTCGCCGAACAGGTTGTCGGTGACGATAACATCGAACTGTTTTGGGTTGCGCACCAGCTGCATGCCGCAGTTGTCGGCATACATATGATCGAGTTCGACGTCTTGGTATTTTTCCTTGTGCAGGTCGGTCACGACCTCGCGCCAAAGGCGACCCGTCGCCATGACGTTTTCCTTCTCGACCGAATGAACCTTGTTGCTGCGCTTGCGGGCCAGGTCGAACGCAACCTCCGCGACCCGGCGGATTTCCCCTTCGGTATAAACCTGGGTGTCCACGGCGCGGCGCGTGCCGTCGGGCAGGGTTTCGATCCCGCGCGGCTCGCCGAAGTAAATTCCCGAGGTCAACTCGCGCACGAACATGATGTCGAGCCCTTGCACGATCTCCGGCTTCAAGGACGAAGCGTCGAGCAGCGCGTCGAACGTCACGACAGGCCGCAGGTTTGCAAACAGATCCATTTCCTTACGCAGCTTCAGCAGGCCCGCTTCCGGCCGGCTCTCGCGGGGCAGGCCGTCATACTTCGGACCGCCGATCGCGCCCAGCAGGACCGCATCGGACGCTTTGGCCGCGGCCAGCGTTTCGTCCGTCAGCGGGGTGCCGAATTCGTCATAGGACGCACCACCGATCGACCGTTCATCCAAGTCGAACGCCACGGCACGGCGCTTCTCCATCCAATGCACCACGCGCAACGCCTGGTCCATGACCTCGGGGCCGGCGTAGTCGCCGGGAAGCACTACGAGTTTCTTATTCGCATTCGCAGCCATCTATTTGCTCCTTGCCTGCATTTGGACCTGCATTCGACGTCTCGTTCCCCTCGGTCGAAAATCTTCGCGGCGCGCGCCGAAATCTCTAATCCCGTTGCGCCCTGTCGCGGACATCGGTGAATCGCCCGGTAAGCGCGGCCGCCGCCGCCATTGCCGGACTGACCAGATGGGTTCGCCCGCCGCGCCCCTGACGGCCTTCGAAATTGCGGTTCGATGTCGAGGCACAGCGTTCCTGCGGCTCGATCAAATCGTTGTTCATGCCGACGCACATGGAACAGCCGGGTTCGCGCCATTCAAACCCCGCTTCCTCGAAGATGCGGTGCAAGCCTTCAGCTTCTGCAGCCGCCTTCACCTGTCCGGACCCCGGCACGACCATGGCTTTCACCGTGTCGGCGACGCGCCCGCCCTCGGCAACGGCAGCCGCGGCGCGCAAATCCTCGATCCGACTGTTGGTACAGGAACCGATGAACACACGGTCGACCGCGATCTCCGTGATCGGCATGCCGGCAGTAAGCCCCATATAGTCGAGCGCCCGGCGCATCGATTGGCGTTTACCCTCGCTCGGCGCATCTTTCGGATCCGGCACCACGCCGGTAACCGGCACGACGTCTTCGGGACTCGTCCCCCAGGTGACTTGCGGCACAATATCGGACCCGTTCAATCGGACTTCGCGATCGAACCGGGCGCCATCATCGCTCGGAAGCTGCCGCCATGCCGTGACGGCGCGCACCCAGTCGTCGCCTTGCGGCGCGAAGGGGCGGCCCTTCAAATACTCGAAGGTCTTGTCGTCGGGCGCGATCATCCCGGCGCGGGCGCCCGCCTCGATCGTCATGTTGCAGACCGTCATGCGCCCTTCCATCGACAACGCATCAATACCCGGTCCGGCATATTCGAGAGCATGGCCGGTGCCGCCCGCCGCGCCGATCTTCCCGATGATCGCCAGCACCAGGTCCTTGGCCGTGCAGCCAGCCGGCAATTCATCTTCGACCGTGATGCGCATCGTCTTCATCGGCTGCTGCAGCAGCGTCTGCGTCGCCAGCACATGCTCGACCTCGGACGTGCCGATGCCGAAGGCGAGCACGCCAAACGCACCATGCGTGGCGGTGTGGCTGTCACCGCAGACCAGCGTCATCCCCGGCAATGTAAAGCCTTGCTCCGGCCCAACCACGTGCACGATCCCCTGGCGCGCGTCGAACAAATCATACAGTTCGATCCCGAAGTCGGCGCAGTTCTGCACCATCGCCTCGACCATCACGCGGGAGGTTTCCTCGGGGATTCCGGCGGCGCGGTTCACCGTCGGCACCACATGATCGATCACCGCCATCGTGGCATCGGGACGGCGCACCGGCAGCCCGGCCAGCCGCAGCCCTTCGAAGGCCTGCGGCGTCGATCCTTCGTGAATGAGATGCCGGTCGACATAGATTAGCGCCGTGCCGTCGGGTTCCGGCGGCGCCACAACATGCGCTTGCCAGATCTTTTCGAACAGCGTGCGGGGGGCGTCGGCCATCGGCTCAGTCGGCGTCGCGCACGTCGACGAGACGGCCATGGACCGCCGCCGCCGCGGCCATCGCCGGGCTAACCAGATGGGTGCGGGCGTCCCGGCCCTGCCGTCCCTCGAAGTTGCGGTTCGATGTGGACGCGCAGCGTTTGCCGGCGGGCACCCGGTCCGGGTTCATGCCGAGACACATGGAGCAACCGGCCTCGCGCCATTCGAATCCAGCGTCGATGAAAACCCGGTCGAGGCCTTCTTCTTCCGCCTGTTCCTTGATGATCGTTGACCCCGGCGAGACCATCGCGCTGACCCGATCGGCGACTTTGCGGCCTTTGACGATATCCGCCGCCGCCCGCAGATCTTCGATCCGGCTGTTGGTGCAGGAGCCGATGAAGACGTTGTCGATTTCAATCTCGGTCATCGGCGTGCCAGGGGTGAGGCCCATATAATCGAGCGACCGCGTCATCGCACTGCGCTTGGCGTCGCTCTCCGCATCCTTGGGGTCGGGCACGCGGCCGGTGATCGGCACCACATCCTCGGGACTGGTGCCCCAAGTCACCTGCGGCGCGATATTGGCGACGTCGATTTTGATTTCGCGATCGTAGGTGGCCCCGTCATCCGACGGCAGCGTCTTCCAATAGGCAACCGCGGCTTCCCACTGGGCACCCTTTGGCGCCATCGGCCGGCCCTTGAGGTATTCGAAAGTCTTTTCGTCCGGCGCAATCAGGCCGGCGCGCGCACCGCCCTCGATGGTCATGTTGCTGACCGTCATCCGCCCCTCCATGGAGAGATCGCGGATCGCCTGGCCGCAAAACTCGATGACATGGCCGGTACCGCCGGCGGTGCCGATCTGGCCGATGATGGCCAGGATCAAATCCTTGCCGGTGCAGCCGACCGGCAGCGGATCGTCGACGAGTACCCGCATATTCTTGGGCTTGGACGTGCGCAGCGTCTGCGTCGCCAGGACATGCTCACCCTCGGACGTGCCGATGCCGAACGCCAGCGCCCCGAAAGCGCCATGCGTTGCGGTATGGCTGTCGCAACACACGACCGTCGTGCCGGGCAGCGTGAAGCCCTGCTCCGGGCCGATGACATGGACGATGCCTTGGCGCGGATCCAGCATGTCGAAGATCGGCACGCCGAATTCCTTGCAGTTGATGCTGAGCGTCTCGACCTGCAAGCGCGACTCCGGGTCTTCGATACCCTTGCTGCGGTCGGTGGTCGGGACGTTGTGGTCGGCGACGGCGAGCGTCGCTTCCGTCCGACGAACCGTGCGGCCTTCCATCCGCAGACCTTCGAAGGCCTGCGGCGACAACACCTCATGCAGGAGATGCCGGTCGATGTAGAGGATGTTCAGCCCATCGTCGAGGGTATCGACAAGATGGTTATCCCAAATCTTGTCGAACAGGGTGCGGGGTGCAGCCATTGCGTTTGTCCTGCCGCGGGCCTAGCGATACAGCCAGGGCTGACTTTCGCGCTGCTGCGCCTCGTAGCTGTCGATCTTCTCCACCTTCTGGAGCGTGAGACCGATATCGTCGAGTCCGTTCAGCAGACACTCGCGGCGAAACTCGTCGATCTCGAACGATACGGTGGCGCCGTTCGGCCGCGTGATCGTCTGGGTTTCCAGATCGACGGTGAGTTCCGGATTCTCGCGGTCCGAGGCGTCCGCCATCAACGCATCCAACTGGTCCTTGGTCACGGTGACCGGCAGGATGCCGTTCTTGAAGCAGTTGTTGTAGAAGATGTCGGCGAAGCTGGTCGAGATGACGCAGCGGACGCCGAAATCCAGCAAGGCCCAGGGCGCATGCTCGCGCGACGAGCCGCAGCCGAAGTTGTCGCCGGCGACGATGATCTTGGTCTGACGGTACGGCTCCTGGTTCAGGATGAACTCGGGAATCTCGCTGCCGTCCAGCTTGAAGCGCAGCTCGTCGAACAGAACCTTGCCGAGGCCGGTGCGCTTGATCGTGCGGAGATGCAGTTTCGGGATGATCTGATCGGTATCGATGTTGATCATGTCCATCGGCGCCGCGATGCCCGACAGTTTCGTGAATTTTTCCATGTTCGCCTCTCCTATCCGCTTACCGGCGCCGGCCGCGCAGCGCCCAAATCATCGCCGGATCGGGCCTGTTTTCGCCAAAGCTGGTCCGCAATTCGTTCATCCTGTCCTGAGCACCGGCCGCCGGATCGACGACCCAGCCCGCGCTGCGAAGATCCCGGCCGAACAGCCGGTCGATGCCTTCGAGATTTTTTTCCGCTCCCGGCTGTGTATCCGCCGGCTTCTTCATTGTATCGGACGACATTGTTATTCCATCAGCTCCCGTACGTCGGCAAATCGGCCCGTCACCGCCGCCGCAGCGGCCATTGCCGGGCTCACCAAATGCGTGCGCCCGTCGCGGCCCTGTCGGCCGACGAAGTTCCGGTTCGTGGTGGACGCACAGCGCTCGCCCGGCTCGAGCCGGTCGACATTCATCGCCAGACACATCGAGCAGCCCGGCTCACGCCATTCGAAGCCGGCCTCTTTCAGGATATCGGCGATGCCTTCTTCCTCGGCCTGCTGCTTGACCAGGCCAGACCCCGGCACGATCATCGCGCGCACGCCGTCGGCGACCTTGCGGCCCTTGGCCACGGCGGCGACCGCGCGCATATCCTCGATCCGACCGTTGGTGCAGGATCCGACGAAGATGCGGTCGATCGGCACATCGGTCATCTTGGTTCCAGCCGTCAGCCCCATATAGTCGAGCGAGCGCTGCATGCTGTCGCGCTTGTCGTTGTTGGATTCGGTCTTCGGGTCCGGCACCGTGCCGGTGATCGGCATGACGTCTTCCGGGCTGGTGCCCCAGGTGATTTGCGGCACGATTTCGGAGACATCGAGCGTCATTTCAGTATCGTATTGCGCGCCCGGATCGGTCGGCAACGTCTTCCAATAGGCGACCGCCTGATCCCAGAGCTCGCCTTTGGGTGCCATCGGGCGGCCTTTCAGGAATTCAAACGTCTTTTCGTCCGGCGCAATCAATCCAGCGCGCGCGCCGCCTTCAATGGTCATGTTGCTGACCGTCATGCGGCCTTCCATCGACAGATCCTCGATCGCCTGTCCGGCGTATTCGATGACATGCCCGGTACCGCCGCCGGTGCCGAGCTTGCCGATGATCGCGAGGACCAGGTCCTTCGCCGTGCAGCCGAACGGCAGCGCACCGTCGACGGTAATACGCATGCTCTTGGCCGGTGCTTGAATCAGCGTCTGGGTCGCCAGGACGTGCTCGACCTCGGACGTGCCGATGCCGAAGGCCAGCGCGCCGAACGCACCATGCGTCGCCGTGTGGCTGTCACCACAGACCAATGTCGTGCCCGGCAGGGTAAAGCCTTGCTCCGGCCCGATGATATGCACGATGCCGTTGCGCACATCGTCGAAGTGGAACAGCTCGACGCCAAAGTCCGCACAATTCTTGATCAGGGTGTCGATCTGCAGTTTCGAGTCTTCGGGAATACCCTCGCTGCGGTCGGTCGCGATGTTATGATCGATCACCGCAAGCGTCGCATCGGTCCGGCGCACCGGACGGCCCGCTTGGCGCAAGCCTTCGTAAGGCTGCGGCGTCGTCACCTCATGGGTGAGATGCCGGTCGATGTAGAGCAGGCATGTGCCGTTCTCTTCGACATCGACGACGTGGTTATCCCAAATCTTTTCGAACAGTGTTCGAGGTTTGCTCATCACCCGTGCTCCCGGCACCCGGCGGGTCTTTGCCCCCCTGGTGCGCGCTATTGGTCTTCTTAGTCTTATCTAGTCTTCCGTCTTGTCCTCGACAGCCTTTGCCGCCTCGGCGGCTTTGGCTTTGATTTCGGCGTCGGCCGCAACAGCCTCGTTATGGGCTGCGGCTTCCTGGGCGCGTCGCTGGCTCGTATCCTCGATGATGCGCGCCGATTTCCCGCGGCGGCCGCGAAGATAATACAGTTTCGCGCGGCGAACCGAACCCCGGCGCACCACTTCGATCGCGTCGATGCGCGGGCTGTGGAGCGGAAATACACGCTCGACACCTTCACCGTAGCTGATCTTGCGCACCGTGAAGGAGCTGTTCAAGCCGGCATTCCTGCGGCCGATACACACGCCCTCGAAGGCCTGGATCCGCTCGCGGGTTCCTTCGACGACACGCACCTGCACGCGGATCGTATCGCCCGGCCGAAACGGCGGGATATCGCGTTCGGCCAAGAGCTTGTCCAACTGGGCCTGCTCTACCTTTTGAATGATATTCATATTTCCGTCCTCGTTACTTAAATCTGCGCGGTATAGCGGTCCCAAAGGTCGGGCCGCCGTTCGCGTGTAATGCGTTCTGCTTGTTCGCGCCGCCAGGCGCGGATCTTTTCATGGTGCCCGGAGACCAAAACCTCCGGCACCGACCGGCCATGCCATTCCGCCGGCCGTGTATAGTGCGGATATTCCAGCAATCCGCTTTGAAAGCTTTCTTCTTCGAGCGACGCCGCATCGCCCATCACGCCGGGCAACAGCCGCACGCAGGCGTCGATCAACGCAACCGCCGCAGGCTCGCCACCCGACAGTACGAAATCGCCAAGGCTGATTTCCGTGAAGTCGCGGGACTCGATGACCCGCTCGTCGATACCTTCGTACCGCCCGCACAGGACCGTCATGCCCGTTCCGGCCGCCAACTCGCCGACCAGCGCCTGATCGAGCCGCCGTCCGCGCGGCGTGAGGTAGACCAAGGGTCCCGCTTCGCCGGCCACCGATTCAATCGCGTCGTCGACCACGTCGGCCCGCATCACCATGCCCGGACCGCCGCCGAAGGGCGTGTCGTCCACCGTGGCGTGGCGGTCTTGCGCAAAGTCGCGGATATCGATCGTGCGCAGTGACCAGAGACCGGACGCCATCGCCTTGCCGGCGAGCGAATCGCCAAGCGGGCCCGGAAACATTTCCGGGAAAAGCGTCAGGACGCGGGCATCCCAGCTCATGTGCCGGCCTCCCCGCTCTCGTCAGCATCGTCGTCTTCATCGAGATGGGCATCGGGGCGCACGAAGATTTCATGCGGCGGATCGATCGTCACGACACCAGCTTCGAGGTCTACCCCTGCGACGACAGCCGCCGTGAACGGCACCAACTCGGTCTTGCCGGAGCCATTCTCCAACTCGATCATGTCGCCCGCGCCGAAGTTATGCATGGCGCGCACGGTGCCCAGCGGCTCACTGCCGGTCGACACCACGTCCAGGCCGATCAGGTCGGTATAGTAGAACTCGTCTTCATCCGGGTCCGGCAGGCGATCACGGTCAACGTACAGCTCGGTACCGCGCAGCAAATCCGCCGCGTCTCGGTCGCCCACGCCGTCGATCTTCGCCAGCATCATGCCGCGCGCGGCCCCCGTGATGCGCAAGTCGAACTGGCGCACACCGCTGGCGTCCGTGACCGGGCCATAGGCCGTCACGTCCTGCGGTTCGGCAGTGAAGCTCTTGACGCGCACTTGGCCACGAACCCCGTGCGCGCCGGCAATCACCCCGATACAGACCTTGCGGTCCGCCATATCCACTTGCTCCATCAACATGAAGATTCGGTCGGAACGGCGTTAGCCGTCCTTCTTCTCCTCTTCCTTGGCCGCGTCATCGGCAGGCGCCTCTTCGGCTTTCTCTTCTGCTTTGTCTTCGACTGGGGCCTCCTCGGCCTTCACCTCTTCAGCCTTTTCCTCAGCGGGGGCTTCGGCTGCAGCTTCTTCGGCCGGCGCCTCGGCAGCAGCTTCCTCGACAGGCTCCTCTGCCGGTGCAGCGGCCGCTGCCGCTGCGGCTTCCTTGGCCGCTTCGGCTGCCGCCTGTTGCTTCTCTGCGCGGGCGGTTTGCTTCTCCAGCGTCTTCGGACGCGGCGCGCTTTTCTTGGGCGACTCACGATAGGTCGGCATCGGAATAATCTCCGCCTTGCCGAGGAAACGGGCGACACGGTCGGACGGGAGCGCACCCACCGACAGCCAATGCTGAACACGCTCCGGAACCAAGGTCACCCGGTTCGGGTCGTCCCTGTTGAGCATGGGATTGTAGGTGCCCACCTTCTCGATGAAGCGGCCATCCCGCGGCATCCGCGAGTCAGCAACGACGATCCGATAGAAGGGCCGCTTCTTGGCGCCGCCCCGGGCTAGTCGAATTTTAAGAGACATATCAGTAGATTTCCTTCGTCGATAAACGTTTGCGTCGTTTGGTTTCAGGTGTCGGCACGCGTCCTAGAAACGCGGCGGCATGCCGGGCATTCCGGGCATCTGCGGGAGACCGGCACGCATCATGCCCTTCTTTCCCATTTTGCCCATTTTCTTCATCATCTTATTCATCATCTGGAACTGCTTGAGCAGCTTGTTCACGTCCTGGACCGACGTGCCCGATCCGGCGGCGATGCGCCGCTTGCGGGACGCCTGAATGACTTTCGGCAGGCGGCGTTCCTGCGGCGTCATCGACTGGATGATCGCCTCCTGCCGCTTGACCACCGATTCATCGAGATTAGCCTCGGCCATCTGGCTTTTCATCTTGCCGATGCCGGGCAGCATGTTCATGACGCTGGACATCCCGCCCATGCGCCGCAGTTGCTTAAGCTGGTCAGCCAGATCGTTGAGGTCCATCTGCCCTTTTTTGAGCTTGGCGGCGAGTTTTTCCGCCTCCTCGACCTCGACCGTCTCGGCGACCTTTTCCACCAGACTGACCACGTCGCCCATGCCGAGGATACGGCCGGCGATGCGGTCGGGATGGAACGCTTCCACGTCTTCGAGTTTTTCGCCGACGCCGAGCAACTTGATCGGCTTGCCGGTGACCGCGCGCATCGACAAGGCCGCGCCACCGCGCGCGTCGCCGTCGACCCGGGTCAGCACGATGCCCGTTAGGCCGACGCGCTCGTTGAAACTGGTCGCCACATTGACCGCGTCCTGACCGGTCATGGCGTCAGCGACGAGCAGCGTTTCCAGCGGCATCGACACGTCACGAACCGCCGCGACTTCGTCCATCAACGCTTCGTCCACATGCAGCCGGCCGGCGGTATCCAGCAGGATCACATCGAACCCGCCCAGTGCCGCCGCCTGCATCGCACGGCGCGCAATCTCGACCGGCCCTTGGCCCGGTACGATCGGCAAGGTCGCTACATCCGCCTGTTCGCCCAACACCTTGAGCTGTTCCTGCGCGGCGGGACGCGCCACGTCGAGCGACGCCATCAGGACTTTCTTGTTCTCGCGCTCCTTGAGGCGCAGACCCAACTTGGCCGTCGTCGTGGTCTTACCCGATCCTTGCAGGCCGACCATGAGATACGCGCCCGGCGGATCCGCGGGCAGCATGATCGGATCCTCTTCGCCGCCGAGCGTCTCGACCAGCGTGTCGTGCACCACCTTGATGACCATCTGGCCCGGCGTCACCGACTTGAGAATCTCGCTGCCGATGGCCGTTTCCTTGACCTTGTCGATCAGCTCCTTGACCACGGGCAGTGCTACGTCCGCCTCCAGCAACGCGACGCGCACTTCGCGGAGTGCCGCATCGACATCCTGCTCCTTTAGCGCTCCACGGCGCTTAAGGCGGTCGAATACGTCTCCGAGGCGATCTGTCAGACTGTCGAACATGATCTGTCCTGCGCTGTCCTGCCGGTCTTTCGCAAAACGGCCCGTACAAAGGGAAATGGCGCCAGCGCGCGAACCCTCGCGGACTGGCGGAGCCCCTCGGGGCTGGCCGCATGCTTTTTTCTCAAAAGGCAGGCGGCTTGTACCCCTGCCAGGAGGGCAAGTCAAGCGCCGGAGGCCGTATCCAAACAGTAACGAAACGCCTTAATTTCCTAGACTTGCGCGCCATCACCGCCATATAAGGCTGTGTTCACAAGGATGGCAGGAATGATCGCCTTCACCAAGATGCATGGTCTCGGCAACGACTTCGTCGTGATCGACCGGCGCACCAC
The DNA here is from genome assembly GCA_021774335.1 of Alphaproteobacteria bacterium. Lineage (GTDB taxonomy): Bacteria > Pseudomonadota > Alphaproteobacteria > UBA8366 > UBA8366 > JAJFJD01. The sequence goes on along the minus strand of JAJFJD010000005.1, from coordinate 151,587 downwards.
GCCCGTCGACCTCGACGCGGACCGGATTCGGGCCATCGCCGATCGCCGCTGGGGGGTCGGATGCGATCAACTTATCCTGATAGATCAACCGGATAATGAACGCGCCAACGCCTTCCTCCGCTTCTACAATCCGGACGGCGGGGAATCGGCGGCCTGCGGCAACGGCACCCGCTGTGTCGCCGCGACACTGATGGCGGAGCTGGGGCAGCAGACGGTGATGATCCAGACGGCCGCCGGGATGCTGGCAGCGGAAGTCGGCGCGGACGGTATCGTGGCGGTCGATATGGGACCGCCACAACTGCGCTGGGCCGATATCCCGTTGCGCGAACAAGCCGACACCCTGTCGCTGCCGATCGAACTAGGGCCGCTGAATACCGCGACCGCCGTCAACATGGGCAACCCGCATTGTGTCTTCTTCGTCGACGATGCCGAGGCGATCGACCTGCCGGCCCTGGGGCCGGAGATCGAGCATCACCCGATGTTTCCCGAACGGACCAATGTCGAAGTCGCCACGATGACCGGACCGGACCGCATCCGTCTGCGGGTGTGGGAACGCGGCACCGGCATCACCCAGGCCTGCGGCACCGGCGCCTGCGCCACCGCGGTCGCCGCACACCGGCGCGGGTTGACCGGGCGCAATGTCCAGCTGGACCTGGACGGCGGCACATTGTCGGTCGAATGGCGCGAAGACGACGACCATGTCGTGCTTGCGGGCCCGACCGCCTTGAGCTTCGCCGGAAAGCTTGCCGGATGACCGCCCGCCCGCAGATCATCACCTTTGGCTGCCGGCTCAACGCCTTCGAATCCGAAGTGATGCGCGGCCACGCCGAGACCGCCGGACTGGACGACGCAGTCATCGTCAACACTTGTGCCGTGACGGCGGAAGCCGAGCGACAGGCGCGCCAGGCGATCCGCAAGGCCCGCCGCGACAATCCGACGGCCCGGATCGTGGTCACCGGTTGCGCCGCACAGCGCGACGCCGAGGCCTTCGCCGCCATGCCCGAAGTCGATCGCGTGATCGGCAATACCGAGAAGATGCAGGCCGAGAGTTTTGCACCCGATGCGGATGCCCCTATCGCGGTCAGCGACATCATGGCCGTGCGGGAAACCGCCGGGCACCTGATCACCGGGTTCGAAGACCGCGCCCGCGCCTTTGTCCAGGTGCAGAACGGCTGCGATCACCGCTGTACCTTCTGCATCATCCCCTATGGCCGCGGCAACAGCCGGTCGGTCCCGATCGGCAGCATCGTCCAACAGGTCCAGCAGTTGGTGGCAAACGGCTATTCGGAAGTCGTGCTGACCGGCGTCGACATTACATCTTATGGCGCGGACCTGCCGGGCCAGCCCGCGCTGGGACAAATGGTCCGCCGCCTGCTGGCGCTGGTGCCGGAATTGCCGCGGCTTCGAATCTCATCGATCGACGCGGTGGAAGTGGACGCCGACCTGCTCGACCTGATCGCCGGGGAGCCCCGGTTGATGCCACATCTGCACCTGTCGCTGCAGGCCGGGGACGACATGATCCTCAAGCGGATGAAGCGCCGGCATAGCCGCGCCGACGCCGTCGCCTTTTGCAAACAGGTCCGCGACCTGCGCCCGGATGCGGTGTTCGGGGCCGACCTGATCGCCGGCTTCCCGACGGAAACCGACGAGATGTTCCGGCGCAGCCTCGACCTGATCGAGGATTGCGGCCTGACCTGGCTGCATGTCTTCCCGTATTCACCGCGGCCCGGCACGCCCGCCGCACGGATGCCGCAGCTGCCGAAGACGGTGCGCCGCGACCGGGCGAAGCTGTTGCGCGAGGCCGGGAACCGCCGCGTCGCCGCGTTCCTGAATGATTGTATCGGCCAAGATGTGACCGTGTTGGTGGAAACTGCGGAGCGTGGCCGAACCGAGCAGTACGCGCCGGTTCATCTGCCCAGCGGTCTTGCGCCCGGCACCCTTGCCCGCATGCGGATCACCGGCGCCGACGAAACCACGTTGACCGGTATCCTTCTGGCCGAGGCCGCGGCATGAGCGGCCAAGGCTGGCTGTCACGCCTGCGTGCCGGTCTCAGCAAATCTTCCAACCGCATCGTCGATGGCATCGCTTCGGTGCTGACCCGGCGTAAGCTCGACGGCGAGGCGCTGGAAGGGCTGGAAGAAGTCCTGATCACCGCCGACGTGGGGCCGGCGACCGCCGCCAAACTGGCCAGCAGTATCGCCGCCACCCGCTTCGACAAGGAAGTGTCGCCGGAAGAGGTGCGTGGCGCGCTCGCCGACGAGATCGCGAAGATTCTGGAGCCGGTCGCCAAGCCAATCGAAATAGATCGCTCCCGCAAACCGCATGTGGTGCTGGTGATCGGCGTGAATGGCACCGGCAAGACGACGACGATCGGCAAGTTCGCCAAGGCGCTCAGCGAAGACGGTCACCGCGTGATGCTGGCCGCAGGCGATACCTTCCGCGCCGCCGCGGTCGAACAGCTCAAGATCTGGGGCGACCGCGCCGGCTGTCCGGTGATCGCCGGCAAACCCAATGCGGACTCCGCCGGCCTCGCCTTCGACGCCCTGCAAACCGCCAAGACCGACGGCGCCGACGTGCTGCTGATCGACACCGCCGGGCGGCTGCACAACAAGGCCAACCTTATGGCCGAGTTGGAGAAGATCGCCCGGGTCATCACAAAACTCGATGCGGACGCGCCGCATGACTGCCTGCTCGTGCTCGACGCCACCACCGGACAGAACGCGCTAAGCCAGGTTGAGACGTTTAAGGAGATGTTGCCGATCACCGGGCTGGTGGTGACCAAGCTCGACGGCTCAGCCAAGGGCGGCGTACTGGTGGCGCTGGCGGAGAAGTTCGGCATCCCGGTATGCGCGATCGGCGTCGGCGAAGGTGCCGACGACCTCAGGCCCTTCGACGCGACCAGCTTCGCGCGCGGCCTGATGGGCCTCGAAGATTAGCCCGGAATTCTAGACGAGTAGATTGAGGTAGTAGCCCCGGCGCGGCACATCCTGGCGCGGGCCGGTTCCGGCGTCCTTGTCCAACAGAACATCGAGCCGCTTCGCCGCCGCGTCCACATCCGAGGGGTTTTCGGCTGCGATGGCGGGCACCTGATTGGGCGTCCGCGTCTGCTGCGGCGTCTCTTGTCGCGCCGGCTGCTGTCGGGTCGGGGCTATCCCCGGTATCTGGCCGGTTCCCGCGGGACCGACTGGGCCATCTGCTACCATATTTAGAGATATACCGCCGCTCACGCCACAAGATCAAGTGTCGTAATCGATGTTATCCTTCGCGCCGTTCGACCATGCCGGCAGCGGCGAGCCGGTCGATCACCTGCGCGAGGCGCAGCCCGTCCCACAGGCCGAAGGCGCGGGTCAGGTCTGCCGTGGTGAAATACTCGCGGCCGGCGACCCAGTCGGCGACCTCGCGATCCTCGTCCGACAGGCCGGCAAACGGCGCGGCACCACGCACCCAGTACAGATCGATCGCCTGCGGCGACGGCAGGTCGAACACCGGCAGGCATTCCATCGTCGACGTGCCCTGCTGGTAATTGCGCATGTAGTCGCGGGTCGACCGCATGCCGACGATCTCTGCGATGCGCGCGACCAGTTTCTCGACATGGGCGTCATGCGCCGCCGTGTCGTCGAAATGCGGCAGCGGCGCCCGGAACATCGGATCCTCGGCGAGGCTGCGGCCGATGATGCCGAGCAGGTCCACGCCGTTCGGCTGGATGACGCCGAAGGTCAGATGCAGCGTCGCCTCGCTCGACGCCAGCGCGTCGTGATACTGCCCCTTCGGAATGTACAACAGGTCGCCCGGCGTCAGTTCGAGTTCCTCGGCGATGGGCCCCTTCTTCTCGTCATGAAACTCTTTCGGCAATGAAGTAAAGGCGAACTCGGTGCTGGAGACCGGTTGCTCGAACCGGCCCTCGTAAAGGTTCCAATGCTTGCGCCCGGCGATGTGCAGCACAAAGACGTCGGTGTGGTCGAAATGCGCCTGGAAGCCTTTCTGTTCCTGCCACGAACAATAGATATTGCACTTCAATGGACAGCCATAGACCACTTGCAGCATGCCGGCGATATGCGCCAATTCGGGCGTGAGGGATTCGGTGAGGTTGAGCACCAGCGTCGCCCCGGCGCGGATCTGCTGCATCACTTTGGCACGGTCCGGCTGCATTGCCGGATGCCCGTCACGGCCGTCAACCGGGATGCAATAATCCTCCGCCGCAAGGGTCGGGCCGTTGAATGCCAGCGACATGGTCTGGCTGGACCAGAGCGTGGACATGTCGAGCAGCGCGTTGAAGGCGTCCCAGGAAAAAATTTCGGCGAACTTGCTCTCCGACCCGGGCACATGCAGATGCCGCCGGTCACGATAATCCGAGTCAAAGGCATCCCGCGACACCGGGTCGAGCAAGCGTTGGAATGTCAGATCGCGCGCCGTCACGTCACACTCCCATCGCTTCCAGCAATCCTGCGTCCCGCAACGCCGCCAGCGCCGTCTCGCGATCCGACGCCGACATGTCGGGAGCTGCACGCGCCGCGTCCCCATCGGTGACGAAATCCTGTTCAAGCGCCCATTCGGCGAGATCACGCGCCACCGCCGGCATCGTCACCTTGCCGTGCGGCGTGCGCAGCAGCCAGTCCTGGCCGCGCCGCACGAGTTTCGCTCCGCTCGCGCACACGCGATAGACCGCGCCATCCGCCTGCGATGGCAAGGTGAAGCCGCCGACGCAATCCCGGAACGCCGAGCGCCGTTGCGCGTCCCGCATTCGCGCGGCGAGGCCTTCTTCCGAAGCGAACTGGGGCAACCGCGCCGACAGTGCTGCGAAATGCGCATCATGTCCCGCCGCGTCATCGAAGCGGGGCATGGCCGTCCGGTACAGCGCATCCCCGGACACTAGGTCTTCCAGCAGCGATGCGAGGTCGAGCCCAGTCGGCTGGAGGGCATGGAATTCAAGATGCAGCCCATTGCCCACACCCGCCGGCGCGTCGTGATACCGGCCAGCGGGGATATAGAGGCCGGCGCCGGGACCGAGCGTGACTTCCTGCTCGACGCCGCCGCAATTCACTTCATGGAAGTCGATCGGCAGGCTGTCGAAGGCATAACCCGGTGAGTCCAGCGGATACTCAAAGCTGCCGCTGAACAGCCGCCAGGTCCGCACCCCTTCGAGATTCAGCACGACGCAATCGCCGGTCTGAAACCGCGCCGTCACCGGCTGCTGCGTCGTCGGGGCAGCGTTAATCATGACACTGCACGGCGCGCCGAGACCGGATTGAAAGGCCGACGCCGCACGCGCCAACGCCGGCGTCAACGTCTCGGCGGCATCCAGTTCCAGCGCCGCCCCGGCCGCGATCTGCTCGGCAACGGCTTCCGGGTCGGGTCGCCACAAAAGCTGACCGTCGCGATTGCGTGCCTGGAAGCAATAGTCCTGTGGATCCACCGGCGCGCCATCGACGATCGGCCGCAATGTCTGCGCCGACCACAATTTGGAAACGTTGAGCAGCCGGTTGGCGTCGTCCCAGGAAAACAGCCCCGCGCCGCGCCCGGCATCTTCCGCGATCGCCAACGGCACGCGATCGCGCATAGCGGCGGCAAAACTCTCGGCCGATTCAGGTGCGATCAAATTCTTGAAACTGATATTCGTCATCATCTTGCGCAATCGCCGCGGGCGGTTCCATGAACGAGTCTAGTCGATCAGCGGGCGTACGGCCACGCCGCCGCTGCGGCATAGGGTCACAACAGTTGGGCGGTCAATTGATGGCGGCATTCCGGTATCGCGCTGGCGAAATATTGATGGGGTGGACCCGCGACAGTCTTTGCCGCCGCCCCCCGGCATTGATATAACGCCGCCATGTCCAAACCCGCCGCACCCTGGCTGAAGCCGATCGTCGATTACGGTCCGCTGGTTGCCTTCTTCGCCGCCTATTGGTTAGGCGACCTGTTCACGGCCACGGCCGCTATCATGGTCGCAACGGTAATCGCCGTCATCCTGTCCTTCGCCATCGAGCGTCGGATTCCGATCATGCCGGTCGTCACCGCGGTGATCGTCATGGTTTTCGGCGGGCTGACCCTATGGCTGAACGACGAGCGCTACATCAAGATGAAGCCGACGCTGGTGCAGGCATTATTCGCACTGGTCCTGTTCGGCGGGTTGCTGATGCGCCGACCGCTGCTCAAACCCTTGATGCAATCGGCCTGGCAATTGACCGACCGAGGCTGGACCATCCTGACCACGCGGTTCGCGATTTTCTTCGCAGTCATGGCGGTGGTGAACGAAATCGTGTGGCGCAACACGTCCACCGACGTTTGGGTGAATTTCAAGATTTTCGGAATTCTGCTGCTGACCTTCGTGTTTACGGCGTTCCAGGTGCCGTTGATCACCCGTCACCAGGTCATCCCGCCGGAGCAGGACAAGCAGCCGGACCCCTAGTACTGGCCGAGGTCGCCCGCCGGGTTGGTGCGCGGTTCAAAGGCCGGTTGGCCGGCCACTTCCTTGAAATGGTTGAGCGCCCAGTGCACGGACGGAAAGGCGAGGTCGTCCCAGGGCAGATCGTCCCAATCATAAAGGGCGACTTCCAGGCTCTCGTCACCGGCGGCAAAGACCGGCTCGCGCAGGCTCGCCCGATAGATGAGCTGCACCTGGCTGATGCGGGGGACATTGTACACGGCAAGCAACGCGTCGATCTCGATATCGGCGCAAGCTTCTTCCTGCGCCTCGCGGATGGCGCCGTCGGTCACGGTCTCGTTCAGTTCCAGATACCCGGCGGGAATGGTCCAGTAGCCGTGGCGCGGATCGATGGCGCGTTTGCAGAGCAGGAACTGGTCCTGCCAGGTCACGACAGCGCCGACGACAATCTTGGGATTCTCGTAGTTGATGAAGCCGCAATCGGGGCAAACCAGACGCAGGCGGTTATCGCCGTCGGGGATCTCCCGCACGCTCGGTCCTTGTCTCTCGGGTGGATTGGAATTCGACTCAGCCATACCGGATAATGTGTCGCGCCGGGACGACCGGGGCAACCCCTCGGCGCGTCTCATCCGGACCGCGACGGCGATCCGGTTTCCAAGACGCTACGTCGTCGGACGCTAGATCTTGATGTCGATCAGGGTGCCGCGGCCTTGCGATGCCGATCCGGCGCCATTGCCGCTTTTCTGCGGGTCCTGCTTGGGGGCGGCGGTTTCATCGGCCGCCTTAAGCGCCTGTTGCGTCTGCGCTTTTACACTCGTTTCGGCAGACAGCGTTTGCTGTTTGGCCGCCGATCCCAGGCTCTGTGACGACGATGTCGGCGTCGATTGACCCTGAACTATGGAAGAAAGTTCCATCTCGGTTCCTCGGCTATGACGTGAATCCGAGTGAACCCTATGCTTAGCCCGTAAACATAGGGTTAAGGCCCGCTAGCCGGGACATGGCCGCGACGTCCCGGATTTCCCTATCCCTGGCGCAGCGCCGCGACTCCCGGCAATTCCTTGCCTTCGATCCATTCGAGGAAGGCCCCACCGGCCGTCGATATATAAGAGAAGGAGTCCGCAACACCGGCATGGCGCAGGGCGGCCACCGTATCGCCGCCGCCCGCAACGGACACCATCTCGCCGGCATCGGTGCATTTCGCCGCCGCCTGCGCCACGGTCACCGTCGCCGCATCGAAAGGCGGGAACTCGAAGGCGCCCAGCGGGCCATTCCACAACAGCGTGCGGACCGACCCGAGACGTTCGCTGAGCGCCGCAGCACTGTCCGGTCCGATATCGAGGATCATCTTCTCCGGCGGCACCGCCGCGGTCATGACCGTCTCGGATGGCGCGCCGGCTTCCAGTTTGCTGGCGATCACCACGTCGGACGGCAGAATGATTTCGCACCCGGCGGAGTCCGCCTTGGCCATGATCTCGCGCGCCGTGTCTGCCAGGTCGGCTTCGCAGAGGCTCGCCCCCACATCGGTGCCGAGCGCATGGAGGAAGGTATTGGCCATGCCGCCACCGATCACCAAGGCATCGACCTTCTCAATCAGGTTGCCGAGCACGGCCAGCTTGGTCGAGACCTTGGCCCCGCCGACGAGCGCCAGGACTGGACGCTTGGGATCGCCGAGCGCCGACTCCAGCGCTTCCAATTCGGACTGCATGTTGCGCCCGGCGGCGGCGGGCAGCAGCCGCGCAATCGCCTCGGTCGACGCATGCGCCCGATGCGATACCGAGAACCCATCATTCACGTAGATGTCGCCGAGCGCGGCCAAGTCGCCGGCGAACCCGGTGTCGTTCGCCTCCTCACCCGGATGGAACCGCAGATTCTCCAGCAACGCGATTTCACCATCGGCCAGTCCGTCGACCACCGCCTTCGCGGCGTCGCCGATGCAGTCGGCCGCAAAGGCAACCTTCGTCCCGCCGAGCGCTTGCGAAAGCGCGTCGGCGACCGGCTTCAGCGACATCTCGGGAACCACCTGACCCTTGGGCCGGCCGAAATGCGAAATCACCACCACGCGTGCGCCCTTTTCCATGAGTTCGCGCAGCGTCGGCAACATGCGGTCGATCCGCGTGGTGTCGGTCACCCGGCCATCCTGGACCGGAAGGTTCAGATCGCCGCGCACCAGCACCCGCTGGCCCGCAACCGTCATATCATCGAGTGTCTTGAACATATCCATCCGGCCCATCTGGTTTTCTTGTTGGCTTTCCTTGAAACTGCACTACAGGAAGGCGGAGCCGACCGCAATATGGCCATAGGCCGAATCCGACCAATATTTAGGATATGTCCGCAGAAACCACCGACCAGAACCCGCCGGCAGGGCGCCCCATCCGCAGTATTGCCGGGCCACTCGACCGGCTTTCCTACCGGCTGGCCCAAACCGTCCGGACGGGCTGGTTCGCCGGACATTATGCCCTGACCGCCCGGTTATCCCCGCCCACCGGGCGCGACGGAACCGCAGCCGACAAGAGTCCCTTACCGTCCTGGCAAACCATCAACGACGATCTCAAAACTCTGTTCGAACGGGATTGGGCCAATATCGAGGCGGGCCTGTACCGGCCGCCACATGATATGTGGCCCAATCCGCTGGCGGTGTTGCGCCAATCGGCGCGCTATTTCGACGACCTGGGCCAAGTCAACGACCGCAAACGCGACCGCCGGGGCAACGAGGTGTTCTCGCCGGAACACCGTGGGCGTTACCCGCGTTACTATTTGCAGAATTTTCACTATCAGAGCGATGGCTATCTCAGCGATGCCTCGGCCGCGCTGTACGACTATCAAGTCGAGGTCCTGTTCACGGGCGGGGCGGATGCCATGCGCCGGCAATTGCTGGTGCCGTTGCGCGCCGCGTTTGCGGACCGGCGTATCCGGGACGCCCGTCTGCTCGACATCGCCTGCGGCACCGGGCGCTTCTTGTCTTTCGTCAAAGACAACTATCCCCGCCTGCGCGTAACCGGCATGGATTTGAGCGCACCGTATCTGACGCGCGCCCGGCGCATGTTGCGCCACTGGTCGCGCAGCCACCTTGCCGTCGGCAATGCCGAAGCCCTGCCCGCCGTCGACGCCAGCATCGATATCGCCACCTGTATCTTCCTGTTCCACGAGGTGCCGCACGCCGTGCGGCGGCGCATCGCCACCGAAATTGCACGCGTTCTGAAACCGAACGGCGTGTTGCTGTTCATGGATTCGATCCAACACGGCGACCGGGCGGACTATGACCCGCTGCTGGAACGGTTCCCCCAGGCCATGCACGAGCCATATTACGCCGACTATGTCCGCGACGATCTTTCCGGCCTGTTTCGGGATGCTGGATTCGAGGTCGACCTTGTGCGGCGCGAATTTTTTGCTCGGATGATGGTATTGCGCCGTCTATAAGGCTTGGGGCTCGCCAAACCCACGGCAATCCTCTAAAACGCGCGGGCCTAACGCTTGGAAAGCGAGCCATCACCGGTGCGCCGGACGATGGGGACGGCAAACAGCTACCGGACACGGTCATGCAGAGGTCGGAGCAGGACACGGCGAGCACGGCGGGGCACGCGGTAGGCGCGAACGACGCGCCCGCGCTGTCGGTCGTCATCCCCGTGAAGGACGAAGTGGACAACATCGGGCCGTTGCTCGAAGAAATTCGCGATTGTCTGTCGGCACTGCGCTTCGAAGTGATCGTCGTCGACGACGGCAGCCGCGACGGCACCGACGCGGTGCTGACGGCCGCGCAGTCCGGCTATTCTTGGCTCCGCGTGATCCGCCATCGCGAGGCCTGCGGCCAGAGCACGGCAACCCAAAGCGGCGTCGCTGCCGCCAAAGCGGATTGGGTGGTCACATTGGACGGCGATGGGCAGAACCCGCCTGCCGGCATCCTGAAACTCATCGAGGCACGCGACGCGGCGGCGCAACCGGTTGCGATGGTGGCGGGGCAGCGCGAGAAACGACACGATAACTGGTTCCGAAAGTTATCATCGCGCATCGCGAACGGTGTGCGCGGCGGGCTGCTGAAAGACGGGATCAGCGATACCGGATGCAGCCTCAAACTGTTCCGGCGCGACATCTTCTTGGCGCTGCCCTATTTCGATCACATGCATCGCTTCCTGCCAGCACTCGTGCAGCGGCATGGCGGCGCCGTCATCACGGCGCTGGTATCGCACCGGCACCGCGAGCACGGCATTTCAAAATACGGGTTCCATAACCGATTGTGGCCAGGCATCGTCGACCTGATCGGCGTATTATGGCTGCAACGGCGCACCAAACTTCCCACAATAGATCACAGGGACTAAGCGAATGACGGCAACGACGTGGCTTGTAATCGGCTTCGTGGGACAGGCGTTCTTTTCCATGCGCTTTCTGGTGCAGTGGATCTTCAGCGAGCGGCAAGGCAAGAGCATCATCCCGGTCGCCTTCTGGTATTTCAGCCTGCTTGGCGGCGCCACATTACTGGCCTATGCAATCTACAAAGGGGACCCCGTCTTCATCGTCGGACAGGGCGCGGGGCTGCTCATCTACAGCCGGAACCTCTACTTCGTTCACCGGCAGCGGCGACTTGACGCGCAGAATCCCGCTCCGGACAGCGCCTGACCCGGTTCGGTAGCGTTGGCCATGATGGCATTCCTGGATCGAACTACCGCGGCGGTCGGCCGCTTCGCGTTATCGGGGCGGGGCGTCATGGTGACCTGGGGATGCCTGTTGAGCGTGCTCTGGCTGATGCGCTCCTTCCTGTTCCCCGGCACCGATGCGGATGACGCGGAACAGCTCATTTCGGCGCAGGGGTGGGCGCTCGGCTACGGTGTCCGGAACCCGCCGCTATTCACCTGGATCGTCGCACTGTCGCAGCAGATCTTCGGTGTCTCGATCGCCGCGGTCGTTTCGGTAAAATTCTCCCTGTTGGCGATCAGCATCTGGTTGCTTCATCACGCCGCGCGGATCGTGCTGGAGGATGAAAAGCTCGCCGCCCTGGCTGCGCTGTCCCCGCTTGCGATCTACTACGTTTCCTGGGACTCGACTTTCCACTACACCCACTCCGTGTTGCTGGCGGCATCGCTCTGCTTCACTTTCGCCGCACTGCTCCGGGTCGAACGGCGCAACGACCTTTCGTCCTTCATCATGTTCGGTATAGCGATCGGGATCGGTCTGCTATCGAAATATAACTACGCCTTGTTCCTGGCCGCACTATTACCCGCTGCCCTCGCGGATAAGGAATTACGCAGCCGCCTGGCAAGCGCCCGGACACTCGTCAGCGCTGCGATAGCCATTGCGCTGGCGCTGCCGCATTATCTTTGGCTTTGGACGGAACGGGAGTGGCTAACGTTACTGGCGCGCGACCGGTTCATGCCCAAAACCGATAGCGGCATCGAGATCGGCGGCCTGATCGAAACCGGCAATGCCGTGCTCAGCTTCTTATTGCCGCTGATCGTCGTCCTCATCGTCCTGTTCCCACGCGCGTTTCTGCGCCCCGGGACACGGACCGCATTATCCGAACGGTACCGGCGTCTGCTCGGCGTCACCTTTCTGATCATGTTGACCATAACGGCCGTCGGTGTCCTGGCATTGGGCGTTTCGCGCGTCCGCATCCATTACATGTTCCTGTTGTACCTGTTCCCGGTCTACTTCTTCGCCCGGGTCCAGGCGGCCGGGACGACCGACCGTGCCATCAATTTCTGCGCGACCGCTCTTCTGGCGTTTGCGCTGATCGTGCCGTCCGCGGTCGTCGTGAAGTATTTCGTCGATCCGCTCCGCAAGAGCAAAGGCTACTACCACATGCCCTATGCGGACTTTGCCCGGCAACTCAAGGCCGCCGGGTTCAAGAAGGGCACGGTGATCGGTGACTGGCTAGGCTATCCGCTGGCAGGCAACCTGCGGCCCTACTTCCCCGAGTCCCGGTTCATCAGCCTGCTCGATTGGCAATACATCGCATTGGTCGACCATCCGCCGACGCCGGTTCTGCCGCCGCGGGATGCCAAGGATCCCGGCCAATGCCTGATTCTCTGGACGCCGCAGAAGGATGGGCAACGCAACGACATGGTCCTCAAGAGTGCCCACCGCCTCGTCGAAACGAAGCTGGACAACCGTACCAAGGGCGCCATTCTCAGCGCCCCGATGCACCACGGCCACGGCCGGATGGCGCGACTCTCCTACATCCTGATTCTCAACGGCGCGGGCAACTGCCAGTAAGAAGCAGTCCAAATAGAGCGCGACCGCAGCGTATGATGCAACGGTCCCACGTCTATTTGATCATGGCCAGCGACCATGCGACCCTGACATTCCAATCAGATATCCACGACCCCGCAGCCCCTGCGGGCACATCCAGAGGACTCCTATGGCGGACAAGCCCAAACACGGTCTCGCACGCGGCCTCACCAATTACGGCGACGCGGATTTCTCACTCTATCTTCGGCGGTCCTTTGCCAAGTCGATGGGCTATTCGGATGAGATCCTGAACCGCCCGGTCATCGGCATCGCGCAGTCAGCCAGCGGGTACAACAATTGCCACCGCCATTTTCCGGAACTGATCGAAGCGACCAAGCGCGGCGTGTTGGCCGCCGGCGGCTTGCCAATCGATTTCCCGACGATCTCGCTCGGCGAGACCTTCCTCAACCCAACCAGCATGATGTACCGCAACCTCATGTCGATGGACGTGGAGGAAATGGTCAGCGCCCAACCGATGGACGCCGTTGTCCTGCTCGGCGGCTGCGACAAGACCCTGCCGGCGCAGCTCATGGGATCGGCCTCGGCGGATATTCCCGCGATCCATGTGGTCGCCGGTCCGATGATGACCAGCCTGTATAAAGGAGAGCGCCTCGGCGCCTGCACCGACTGCCGCCGCTTTTGGGCGCGCTATCGGGCGGGCGAAGTCTCCGGCACCGAGATCAGCGAGGTCGAAGGCAGCCTGGCGACCACCGCCGGCACCTGCGCGGTGATGGGCACCGCCAGCACGATGGCCTGCATCGCCGAGACACTGGGCATGATCCTCCCTGGCACCGCCTCGATCCCCGCCGTCCATGCCGACCGGTTGCGCGCCGCCGAAGCGTCGGGCGCGCGCGCCGTCGAACTGGCGCAGGAGAAGCTGACGCCGAGCCAGATCATCACCGAGAAGTCGGTCGAGAACGCGCTTCGAGTGCTACTCGCCATCGGTGGGTCGACCAATGCGATCATCCACCTGACCGCCGTCGCCGGCCGGCGCGGAATCGACATCTCTCTCGACCGGCTGAACGCGATCAGCGATGAGACGCCGGTTCTGGTCGACCTGAAACCGACCGGCCCGTATTACATGGAAGACCTGTTCGCCGCCGGAGGACTAGGGCCCGTGCTGCATGAGCTGAAGCCGCTGCTACACCTGGACTGCATTACGGTCGCAGGCGAAACGCTCGGCGAGCGGCTGGCGACACCGCCGGGATATGTCGACCACGACGTCGTTCACCACTTCGACGATCCCGTCTATCCGCAAGGCGGTTTGGTGGCACTGTTCGGATCGCTGGCGCCCGACGGCGCAATCCTGAAACGTTCGGCCGCCGAAGAGTCGCTGTTCGAGAATGAAGGCCGCGCAGTCGTCTTTTCGTCCCTGGCCGACCTCGCCGACCGGATCGACGATCCGGATCTCGACGTGACCCCTGACGATTTTTTGGTTCTGCAGAACGCCGGCCCGAAAAGCCAGAGCGGCATGCCGGAGGCCGGTTACCTCCCGATCCCCGGCAAGCTGGCAAAGCAGGGCGTGAAGGACATGGTGCGCCTGTCCGACGCGCGAATGAGCGGCACCGCCTTCGGCACGATCATCCTGCATATCGCGCCGGAGGCCGCGACCGGCGGGCCGCTGTCGCGGGTCAGGAATGGCGACCGCATCCGCCTTAGCGTTGAGGACCGACGGCTCGACCTGTTGGTCGACGACGCCGAACTGGCGAAGCGCAAGGCGACCGCCGACCTCGCCGACCCGAAGCGCGGCTACAAGCGGCTCTACGCGGACCATGTGTTGCAAGCCCCCGAGGGCTGCGATTTTGATTTCCTGAAACAAGACGCGGAGTGACCCGATGGCCGACGTCGAACTGCTGATCGACTCAAAGGACATTCTCGGCGAGGGCGTGATCTGGCATCCCGTGGAGCAGATGCTTTATTGGTGCGACAACCTGAAACCGAACATCCAGCGATACGATCCGGCGACCGGCGAGCACCGTGTCTGGCCGACGCCCGAATCGGTCGGCTGCATCGTGTTCCGCGAGCAGGGCGGAATTTGCGCCGCGATGAAGTCGGGCTTCGCCTTTATCGACAATCTCGACGACATGAAGATCGACTATATCGTCGATCCCGAACCCGGGATGGACGGTAACCGGATGAACGACGGCAAATGCGACCGCGCCGGCCGTTTCTGGTGCGGCTCGATGGACGAGGGCTTGGCGAAACCGACTGCTTCGCTCTACCGGCTCGACCCGGACCTGTCCTGCCACAAGCTGGATACGGACATCATCTGCTCGAACGGCATCGCCTGGAGCCCGGACAACAAGACGATGTATTTCTCCGACACGCGGAAGGAAGCGCTCTACGCCTACGATTACGACATCGATACCGGCGATGTGAGCGACCGTCGCATCATCGTCGACACCACCGACAGGCCGTTCCGCATCGACGGCGCGACGGTCGATGCGGACGGCTTCTACTGGTGCGCCGAAGTGCATGACTGGTGCATCGGCAAATACGCGCCCGACGGCACGCCGGTCGATCGGGTGCGCCTGCCGGTGCGCCAGCCCACCATGTGCACCTTCGGCGGGGCGAACATGGATATCCTCTATGTCGTTTCCGCCACCCGCTTCCTGGAGCCTGGCGAGGCGGAACAACAGCCGCATGCCGGCGGCCTGTTCGCCGTTCACGGGACGGGCGCCACGGGACTCGTCGAACCCTATTTCAAAGGATAACCGTCATGCCGGAAATCGAATGTCTTGTGGATGCAGGCAACGCCCTCGGCGAAGGACCGATCTGGAACCCGCGCGAGCAGTCGATCTATTGGGCCGACAGCAAGGGCAAACCACGCATCCAACGGCTCGACCCCAAGACCGGGTCGGTCGATGAGTGGGAGATGCCGGACCTGCTCGGCTCTTTCGTGTTCCGCGAACAAGGCGGCATCGTCGCCGGGCTAAAATCGGGATTTCATTTCGTGGACCCCGAATCCGGTGCGGTCGACCTGATCACCGACCCCGAGCCCGGTCTCGCCGACAACCGGCTGAACGACGGCAAGTGCGACCGCATGGGCCGCTACTGGTGCGGCAGCCTGGACGACAGCGGCGGCAAGGGCGGCTCGCTCTACCGGCTCGACCCGGACTTGACCTGCCACAAGATGGATACCGGCATCACGGTATCGAACGGCATCGCGTGGAGCCCGGACAACAAGACCATGTACTATTCCGATTCGCGCAGCCGCGTTTGCTACAACTACGACTTCGACATCGCGACGGGTGCAATCAGCAACAAGCGCGTGTTCACCTCGACCGCCGACATTCCCGGCAGCATCGACGGCGCCACCATCGACGCCGACGGCTATTACTGGTGCGCCCATATCCATGACTGGCAGATCGCGAAATACGATCCCGCGGGCACCATCGTCGATACGATCCGCCTGCCGGTGCGATACCCGACGATGTGCACTTTCGGCGGCAAGGACCTGGACATCCTCTACGTCACCTCGGCCACGATCTTCGTGCAGGACGACGAGAAGGACGCACAGCCGCAGGCAGGCGGCCTGTTCGCGATCCACGGCACCGGCGCCAAGGGAATCGCCGAGCCATTCTTCGCGGGGTGAGCGAGGCTACGGACGATGTCCGAGCATAGGGACCAAATCTCCAAACCAACCCGCCTCGCCTCACTCGATGCGCTGCGCGGATTCGACATGTTTTGGATCATGGGCGGCGATCACCTGGTGCACGCGGCGGCGCTGGCAACAAGTTGGGCGTGGCTGGCCGCCGCCTCGGATCAGTTGAAGCATGCGGTCTGGGCCGGCGTACATGTCTACGACCTGGTCTTTCCCTTGTTCATGTTCCTGTCCGGCGTGTCGCTGACCCTGTCGATGGAACAAGGCCGCATGGCGGCGGACGGAAAAACGGCCGCGATCGGTCGCGCGGCACGGCGGGCGGCGATCCTGGTTGTCCTCGGAATCATCTATAATTTCGGCTGGTCGCTGGACCCCGCGAAATTCCGGGTGGCCAGCGTGTTGGGTCAGATCGGCATCGCCTATCTGATCGCCGCGGCGGTCCTTATCCTGTTGGACCGTTGGATGTGGCGTGCAGTCGCCTTGGTCGCGATCCTGTTGACCGTCGCGACCCTGCAACTTTGGGTTCCCGTGCCCGGCCACGGGGCAGGTGTGCTGACGCCGGTCGGCATCGTCAACGGCTGGATCGACCGGGCATTCTTGCCGGGCCGACTCTACGGCGGCAGCTACGATCCCGAGGGCATTCTGTCGACCTTTTCCGGCGCGGCGGTCACGCTGTCGGGCGCGTTCGCCGGGGCGCTTCTCCTGCAATCGCCATCGAGTGCTGCGCGCACGCCGATCCTCCTCGCCTTCGCGGGAACCGCCACGATCGCAGCCGGTGCGCTGCTCGCTCCCTACTACCCGCCGATCAAAGCTGTCTGGACCGTGACCTTCGACCTGCTGGCGGCCGGGGCGTCGATGCTGTTGTTCGCCTTCTTCCTGTATGTGATCGACGTGATGCGGTGGCGGCGCTGGTCGTTCTTCTTCGTCGTGATCGGCGTCAACTCGATCGCGATCTACATGACCGCGCGCTTCGTCGCCTACCCGCTGTTCGCGATGATCAAGGATCTGGCAGTCGCACCGGTGCTCGCAATTCTACTGATCGCGGCGGTCACCGGGCTGCACTGGCTGGCGCTGTGGGCGCTCTACCGGAAGAAGCTGTTCCTGCGCGTCTGACCCACGACAGGTGCGGCTAGATCGAGACCACCGCACGGACGTCTTCGACGCCATCGGGCAGCGGGCAGGATTGCCAGGTCGCGCCACCGTCTTCCGTCCCGAATACCTGACCCAACCGGGAGGCGCAGACGACCAAGCCGGGGTCGGACGGATCGATCGAAACGGTCATCAACGTGCTCTCGATAGAAATGTCGTGATCGATCCGCTGCCAGGTCGCGCCCGTATCGGCACTGCGGTAGAGCGAGCCCGCGACGCCGCGCGACGAATCGCTGAGCGCGGCCAGAAACACCGCCGGATCATGCGGGCTGACCTTTAAATCACGGCCATAGGTCAGATCAGAAAATCGGCCGATGCCGAACTCGGCCCAGGTGTCGCCCTTATCTTCACTGACAAAGAGGCCCATGCGGTTGGCGGCCCAGATCTTGCCCGGCTGTTCGGCGCTGACGGCAACCGCATGCAGGTCCATCATACCCTCGGTGTCGTCGTCACTCAGGATGTGGTTGCGAAGATGCGGCTGCGTCGAAAGGTCGAGCAGGCCATGGCTGATGTCTTCCCAGGTCGCGCCGCCGTCCAGGCTGCGAATCACGCCGCCGACTTCGAGCGCCGCGTAAACCTCGTCCGGATTGGCGGGATCGGCTGCCATCCGCAGCACACGCACCGGGAAACAGCCGGTGATCGCGCCTTCCGGCTGCACGGTCGCAAGCTTCCGCCAGGTAGCACCACCATCCTCGGTCTTATGGATCACGGTGCCGTCCATCCCGGCATAGATCGTGTCCGGATCGGACGGATGCAGCAGGATGGAATAGATCGCGGTGTATTCCTTCGCCAACCCCATCTCGGTCCAGCTATCGCCGCCGTCGGTGCTGTGGAACAGGCCGGAATGCGTGCCGATAAATAGTTCTGACGGCGTGCCGGGCCGCTGCACGACGCTATTCACCTGAAGCTTATCGGGAAGCCCGCCGCCAAGGTGTTGCCACTCGCCGCCGCCGGCCCCGAGCCGGTACATGCCACCGAGACCGCCCGGCCGGGCCGACCCCACCAACAACGTGCTTTGCATTGAATCCATCCTGCGTGCTCCCGAATTTGACCTGTCGATTCAGCATACCCGCGCAAACCACCGCAGACCAAATTCCCTACGGAATAACGAAACGCTGCTCGACCCGCTCGACCCCGTCGCCGCGCTGGAGCGGTCCCTCGACATAGTCGGCAAGATCGCCGAGCACGTGCCGCCAGAACGCAACCGCGCGGATGTTTTCCGCCACCTGGTGGAGTTTCCAATCGCCGTGAAACCGCTGGATCACATCTCGGGCGAACCGATCGCCCAACCCCTGTCTGCGGAATCGTTCGGCAACAAAGAATTCGGCAAGTTCGTAGCGTCCGTCGGAATCGTCCAAATGCACGAAGGCCAGGGCGACGAACTCCTCTTCGCGGCGCATCCAGAACGGCCAGCGGCTGTCCGGGTTCCGCCAATAGTCATCGAACCAGGGATATTCATAGACGCCATCGCGCGGCGTCCGGCCCGAAAACACCGCGTGTTCGGCCAGATAGGTTTGAAGGTGACGGGCCAGGACATTCTTGTCCGAGACAAGGACAAGGTCTACGCGATAGTCGGGCACGCATCTTGCTCCCAAGATGGCGTCGGCACGCTCCTCACACCGGTTTCCGGCATAGGATTTCGACCGGCTTCAACCGCCCTTCGGTGATGTTCAGGGCCGAGTTGCGCTGCTTCTCCCGGTAGTCGGCGCCCATGATGATGTGGACGCCGGTCTTGGGCGGGCCGTCGCGGGCGATCTTTTCACGTTGCGCCGCATAGAATTTCACCGTGCGCGCCGAATTGTCCTTGCTGGATAGCACCTCGAATCCCGTGTCGGTCAGGCTGCGCACCGTGTCCTCCACCGATTCCAGATAGCTGTGGATGCCGTCGGCCGACCACGGCACGGGATAGGTGATGGTGGCGTCCGGGTCCGCCACCGCGATCTCGGACAATGCGAAGAACCCGCCGGGGCGCAGCACGCGAAAGGCTTCCGAATGCAAGCGGGCGCTGTCGGCGATGTTCATCGAGACGTTCTGCGAATACGCGCCGTCGAAATGAGCATCGGGAAAGGGCAGGTCCGTAGCGCTGCCTTCGTGGATATCCACGCGGTCGGCAAGCCCCGTTATCTTCGTGAGGCGGCGGGCGACGTCGCAGAACTCGGGCGTCAGGTCGATACCGGTAACGCGGCAGCCGAAGCGCTGCGCCATATAACGCGCCGGCCCGCCGATCCCGCAGCCGATGTCGAGAATATGATGATCCGCCGTGACGGAAAGCGCGTCGGCGAGTTCCTCCGTCGCCGTGACGCCGCCACCGTGGAAATGGTCGAGCGGCGTCAGGTCCTTCGGGCCGGCCTGTTCGATATCGACACCCACCCCGGCGAGTGCCGCGGCAATCTCATCGAACAGGCTGTGCCGCCCATAGTGGGCCGCAACCGGGTTATCGTTCGTCATGGCCAAGTCTCCGTCGCATTCCGTTTCAGGCGATCAACGCAGTCTCACCGCACACCCGATTCCGCCGGGTCCACGCCGTGCTGCGCGATCACGTCAAAGGCGAAGCTGATGCGCTCGCCGGAATCCTCGAAGGGGATCGTGCGGTGATAGAGGTATGACGGAAACAGGATCATCACGCCCTCATGAGGCGCAATCCGCCGCGTGGGGTTTTCCCGCATTGCCCGCACGGTTTCCGGCGGGCGGCCGAATTCGATCCAGCCGTCTTCCGACCCGCCCGGCGTGTCGGTCACGCTGTCCGGGACCTTTACGTAATAGACGCCGCTCAACCATCCATCGGGATGGATGTGCGCGCGCTGATGCCCTTGCGATTTCAGGATCACCGTCCAACCGTTCAACGTCCAGCGGTCCGGCGCGTTCGCGATGAAGGGATGCGACGGCTCGGCTGGCAGCGCGGCGATATAATCGCGCACCGCCGCGTTCACGGCACCGCGCAACGCGGCAATGGCGGGCGTCGCGGCATCCTGGAACAGGTCGCCCGTCTGAAAGCCGGATGTAGTGGCTACCGCCGGCGGCTCGAAGGTCAGGCTCGGATGGGCGCGCGCCTCCGCCTCGATCGCGGCGTCGAAGGCGCGTTGGTCCGTAAATGTGGGCGGCACGGCAATCTCGGCCGGACAGATGAACCGATCAAGATCGAGAAAATAGGCGGCCTCGGCTTCCTCGCTTGCGTCATTATGGGCGAGCGCCTTGGCCGCGACCACGCCGCTGTTGTAGCCAAAGTCGCGGAGATATTCGTCGCAGAGGTCGATTGCGGACTTCGGCACGCCCTGTGCCAGGGCCACCTCTGCCAGCCCAGTGCGCGCATCGACGAAATCCGGTGTCTGCGCCAAGGCCCGGCGGAAGGCCGCTGCCGCCTCGTCCAGGTCACCGGAGGCGGACAGCGCCGCGCCGTGTTTTTCGTGCAGGTCGGGCCGATTGGGCGCGCGGCGCACGGCTTCGGCATAGGACGCCGCGGCCTCGTCGAATTGATCGAGCGCGCGGTAGACGGCACCCAAGTTGTGATGCAGATCGGCGGACTCAGGTTGCAGCGCCAAAGCGGCCTGGAACGTCTCGGTTGCTTCCTCGTAGCGCTGACCTTCATGCAGCAGTGTGCCGAGATTGGCATACGCCTCCACATGATCGGGCGACAAGGCGATGGCCTTGCGGTACTCGGCCTCGGCCTCGCCGGCCCGTTGCAGCACATACAGCAGGTTCGCGAAATTGACCCGCGTTTCGCCGTCGTTCGGCTGCGCCGTCAACAGCGATTCGTAGATTTCCAGCGCCTCGCCGTGATAGCCCACCATGGCGAGCGCATAGGCGAGATCCGGCCGGAAGGATGCGCCATCGTCGCCCGCTGCGGTGATGGCACGCTCGATCAGATCGACCGCGAGATCGCCCTGCCCCGCCATGATCGCGGTGACGCCGAACTGGTGCAGGGCTAAGGGATGGTCTGGGTCCGCGCTCAGGATTTCCTTGTAGATCGTCACCGCATCGCGCAACCGCCCGGCCGCGCGCTGGTCCGCCGCCTGCTGCAACTGCCGGTCGACGCCGCCCGTCGCGGCGTTGCCTCCCTGGCTCTGTTCGGCGCGGCGCTGCTTGCGATTCATGCGTATTTTCTCCCTCTGAACGGCTCCAATCCTCGCATTCGTGGGCCGAGCGGACAATGTGGTTTAATCGCGCAGGGCCCATGAAGAACACATAGACGGGAGCCACGTCTTGAAGCGTATCATCGTCACCGGCGGCAGCGGCAAGATCGGCCGCGCCGCGATCCGCGAACTGCTGGAGCACGGCTACGAGCCGATCAACCTGGACACCGTGCCATCGAGCGATCCGGTCGTGCCGTTCACCCGCACCGATCTGACCGACCTCGGGCAAACCATCGACAGCTTTTTATCGATCAACAAGGTGCATAACGGCATGGACGCGGTGATCCACCTCGCCGCGATCCCGGGACAGGGCCGCGCGCCGGACGGTGCTACCTTCCAGACCAACACGATAAGCACCTACAACGCGTTTACCGCCGCCGCGAAACTCGGCCTCACGCGCGTGGTCTGGGCGTCGAGCGAAACGCTGCTGGGCCTGCCGTTCGATGCGGCGCCGCCGGCCTATGCCCCGCTCGACGAGGACCTCCCCCCGACGCCGAATTCCAGCTACGCCCTGTCGAAAGCCTGCGGCGAGGAAATGGCCCGGCATTTCAGCCGCTGGAATCCGGACATCCCCTATATCGGCCTGCGCTTTTCCAACGTCATGGAAGAGCATGACTACGCCGGGTTCGCCGACTGGCAGGACGATCCGACGGTGCGGAAGCGTAATCTCTGGGGCTATGTCGATTCGCGCGATTGCGGACAAGCCTGCCGGCTGGCGCTGGAGGCGGATATCAGCGGGTCGGAGAATTTCGTCATCGCCGCCGCCGACACGGTCATGACGCGACCGAACAGCGAATTGATGGCCGAGTTCTATCCCGGCGTCGAAATCCGCGGCGCGGTCGGTGAAACCGAAACCCTGGAATCGAACGCCAAGGCGGCCCGCGTGTTGGGTTATGCGCCGAAATATTCCTGGAGGGATTTCGTCTAATCGACACAGGCAGACTGATCCAACGTCACTCAACGTCCGTATGAGAAGTGAACGGAGTTTTATGGGAGACTGGCTGTGCGGCACCGGACGATCAAAAGCAATGCGCAACGCGCGCTGATTGCGGCAATGCTGCTGTTCGGACCGGTGGCGGGTCCCGCCATGGCAAGCACGGACGCGAAACCGACGATGCCGGCGGCCTATACCGGCAACCTCACCTTCGACATCCTGCGCAACGACACACCTGTCGGCAGCCATAGCGTGACATTCGCACCGGATGGCGACACGGTTTCCGTCCGTACGAAATCGAAGATCGAAATCGGTTTCCTGTTCTTCACCGCCTACCGTTTCACCTACGCCTCGGAAAGCCGCTGGGCCGGTGACCGGTTGGTATCGCTGTCGGCGCGCACCGACGACGACGGCACGGTCACCACGGTCAAGGCAACGCGTGACGCCACCGGGCTGCGCATCACCGGGTCGGGCGGCGACTACGCGGTAACGCCGCCGATCTACCCGACAAATCACTGGCACAAGGGCGTCATCGGCTCAACAAAGGTGCTGAATACGATCACCGGGGGAATCGACGCGGTGCGGATGGTCAAAAAAGGCCGGATGAAGCTGGACCTGCCGAACGGGTCTCTCAACGCTTGGCACTATGCGTATACCGGCGACCTTCGGACCGAGGTCTGGTATGACAGTCTCGGGCGCTGGGTCGCCATGCGCTTCGAAGCGCGCGACGGATCGACGATCCGGTACGTGTGCAAGAACTGCGGTCAAGTACCGTCCTTATCAACAAAACAATGAGCCAAACCGTTTGGATTACCGGCGGCGGCGACGGGATCGGCCGGGCGCTTGCCCTGCGGCTCTGTAACGACGGTGCAACGGTCGCGATCAGCGGCCGGCGAGACCTGGCGCTCGCCGAGGTGGTCGCCGACGCGGCGGATCGCGCCGGGACGGTCGTCGCATTTCCGTTGGACGTAACCGACCGCACCGCCGTCGCGAAAACGGCGGAGGACATCGAAAAGCAGATTGGGTCACTGGACCTTGTCGTCTTCAACGCCGGTACGCATCAGGCCATGGGTGCCTGTGATTTCTCCGCCGAGGTTTTCGAGGCCCTGTTCCGCGTGAACGTGATGGGGGCTGTGCATGGCATCGAGACCATGCTGCCGCGCTTTCGGGTACGCGGGAACGGCCATATCGCCGTGGTGTCCTCGGTCGCGGGATATCGGGGCCTCCCCTCCGCCGCCGCTTATGGCGCGACGAAGGCCGCGCTGATCAACATGTGCGAAGCGCTCAAGCCGGAATTGGATGCGGCCGGCATCGGACTGTCGATGATCAATCCGGGATTCGTCCGTACCCCCTTGACGGACAAGAACGACTTCCCCATGCCTTTCCTGATGGAACCGGAAGACGCCGCCGACCGAATCGCCGAAGGCCTGGCCCGGGGGAAATTCGAGATTAGTTTTCCCCGCCGCTTCATCTGGTGGCTGAAACTCGGCCAGTGCCTGCCCTATGCATTGTACTTCCGGCTGACCCGGCGACTGCTTCAATGACGGACGCTGCAAAGACGGGGGCGATTGGCGGCTACGTCCGTTTCTTCGAAACGCTAACGCCGGATACGCTGGACCGGCTGCAGGATCACGTCACGCCCGACATCCGGTTCAAGGACCCATTCAACGACGTTACCGGCGCGGATGCGATGCACGCGATCTTCCATCACATGTTCAAGGAGATGGAGAGCCCGGTGTTTCAGGTAACCCATCGGGCCAAGGATGCCGACGACGATAGCGTCTGGTTTCTGCGGTGGCGGCTGACCGGCAAGCTCCGCTCTTTATCGAACCGCAATTGGGAAGTTGTCGGAATGAGCGAAATCCATCTCGCCCCCGACGGGCGGGTGGCCACACATATCGACCACTGGGACGCGGGGCAGCAGTTCTATGAATTGCTACCGGTGATCGGGTCGATTATCCGGTTTTTGCGACGACGCGCGGGGCGAAATTAGGCTCTTCAAGCGTGGCCGCGGCGGACTTTTCCCGCGCGAAGGATATGAAGACCGTACCGATCTCGAAGCCCCATTTGCTGACCGTCGCCTTGTTCAGCAGGACGCCATCGGCCTGTAGGAACATCCAGTCGTCGAATTTTACCTGCCATGTGCCGTCGCCGACCTTGAGGTCCAGATCATACCGCCAGTGCAGGGCGTTGCCATAGGTCGACCCGGTCGCGACACCGATTACGTCGTCGGCCCGGCCTTCGTAGGTGTGGTCGTCGCGCTTCGTGATCCGCCAGACGCGGCGGTCCTTTTCGCCGTCGCTATAAACGAAGCGCTCATCAAGGATCAGTTCCTTGCCGTTCCAGGATCCGTCGATCGTCACCGTGAACTGCCGGCGCAGCCCGCCGAACCGGTCGATGAAGATGCCCGCCGCGTTGGTCGTGCCTTGGAAATATTCTTCCAGGACGAAACGCG
This sequence comes from Alphaproteobacteria bacterium, assembly GCA_021774335.1. Lineage (GTDB taxonomy): Bacteria > Pseudomonadota > Alphaproteobacteria > UBA8366 > UBA8366 > JAJFJD01. Next base: position 126,717 of record JAJFJD010000005.1, on the reverse strand, counting down.
GTTCCGCGTTTGCGAATTGTTTCGCGTCCATTCCACTACATCCCATAAGGGTCAAAAGGCCCATCGCTAAGGCGGTCAGTTTCAGTTGCATCGGTCCCATCCCATACGCCGCTATCGCCGTTGTGCGAGAGCCTCGAGCCGCCGCCGGACAATCCGCTGCCGGCGGGCCGTCATCGGATGCCCCCACACCATTGCAATGGCGCCACATTTCAATACGACGGGAACCCATGCATAGATCACTACGAGGGCGGTTAATCCTTGGCCGTTTCCGGGATTCGCCATGTCGAATCCGAAATACGCCAGCGCCGGGAATCCGATCCCCACGGCGGCAGCGAGCGCAAACTTCGTCGCCATGCTCCACAAGGCGAAGAACAACCCCGCGCGCTCCTGGCCCGACCGCAAGGTATCCAAATCAACGATATCCGCCTGCATCGCCGGCGGCAGCGCCAGATCGGCCCCGAGCGCCATGCCCGTGACGATACAAATCACGCCGAACGCGATGACCTGCCCCGGATCGAGCAGCGGTACCCAGACAAAGGCCAGACAGGCCGCGGCCATCGCGGCGCACCAGACACGATGCTTGCCGAAGCGCCGGGCGGCGGCGAGCCATAGGGGAATCGCGAATACCGCGCAGGCGAAATAGAGGAGGATTAGGACGCCGCGCTCAAGCTCGCTCGCGGCAATCCCATATGCCAGATACAGCGGGAACAACACCGACGGCAAACCATTGGCAAGGCCGTTGACGAACCAGGCGCCGAGCAGACGAACGAAGGGACGGTTGCGCATCACCAATGCCAGTCCGCGCCAGGTCAAACGCCCATCGGCCACCGACCGCGGCGGCGGTTCCGGCACCGTCTTCACCAAAATGAAAATCGCGGGAATGCCCGCCAGAACGGCGAGCCAGGCGATCGCGGACAACGCCGTCGACTCGGGCAGCCCCATTGCCGCCGCCCCCGCCGGGATCGATCCCGCAAACAAAATGCCAAGCAGCATGGCGCCTTCTCGCGCACCGGTGACGCCGCTGCGTTCGTCATAGTCGCCGGACAACTCCGCCCCCCAAGCGAAATAGGGAATGGCGAGCATGGTCCAGCCGGTATAGAGCGCGATCGTACCGATCAGCAGATAGGCGCCCGTCGCGTCGGCGGGCGGGTGGAACAGGGCCAGCAACGCGAGCGCTGCAATGATACCGCCCAGAACGACCCAAGGTTTGCGGCGGCCCCACCGGGTGGTGAAACGATCGCTCACCAGCCCGATCAACGGATCGCTCACCACATCGAAGATTCTCGCCGCCAGCATCAACCCGCCGGTCGCCGCCAGGCCGAGCCCCACCGTCTCCGCGTAATAGGTCGGCAGGAAGACGTATACGGGAATCGTCGGAATCGCGAGCGCGAAGCCCGGCAAGGCATAACGCAGCACTGTGCTTCGCGACAGAGTGCCCGGCAGCAGTGTATCAGGCGGCGGTGTGTCAGGCGTTGTCACGGGTGCCGCCTTGGCTATCAGCCATGCACGAGTTTGTAATGGCCCACGTCGATCGTGCCGACCCGGAATCCGGCCTCGCAATAGGCCAGATAGTATCGCCACATCCGGCGAAACCGTTCGTCATACCCAAGCGCCCGCACCCGCGGCCAGGCCGATTCAAATGCAACGCTCCACTCGGCCAGGGTCCGTCGATACGACTCACCGAATTGGTCCGCGTGGCTCACGCGAAGGCCGGCCTGTTCGGATTCTTTCTCCAAAAGGGCCGGCGTCGGCAGCATGCCGCCGGGAAAGATGTAGCGTTGGATGAAATCCGCGCCGGTGCGGTACTGCTCGTAACGGTCCTCGGCGATGGAAATGACCTGCAACACCGCGTTGCCCGACGGGGCAAGACGGTCCCGTATCGTCTGGAAATAGGTCGGCCAGTTCTTTTCGCCGACCGCTTCGAACATCTCGATCGAAGCGATCCGGTCGAACCGGCCCGGCACATCGCGATAATCCTGCAGGCGAATCTCGACCCGATCCTGCAAGCCGGCACGCGCGATCCGGTCCGTCGCGTAAGCATGCTGTTCGTGGGACAAGGTCAGACCGGTCACCCGGCAGCCATGGTCGCGCGCGACATATTCGGCGAAGCCGCCCCAACCGCAGCCGATTTCAAGAATATGTTGGCCCGGACTGAGGTCGAGCAATTCCGCGACACACTGATACTTACGCTGTTGCGCCTCGGACAGGTCGGTGACGCCGTCTTCATACAACGCGGAAGAGTACGTCATGCTCGGGTCGAGCCATTGCTCGTAGAAGCCGTTGCCGAGATCGTAGTGATAAGCAATGTTCTTGCGGCTGCCGCGCCGCGAATTCGGCTTCAGGACATGGCATATCCGGTTCCAAAACCCACAAACAGAGGTGCCGGATAGACTCGAGTCCACGGTGGCAAGATTGCAGGCGAACAGTTCGATCAAGGCGACGAGATCGCGGCTGTCGCACTCGCCCGCCATATACGCCTCGGCGAAACCGACATCGCCGCCAAAGGCGGTCCGCCGCACGGCGCGGCGCGAATTGAATCGAACATGCGCACTCGGCCCGTCCTGCGGTCCCTCGAAGACCATCTCGCTGCCGTCCCACAATTCCAACAACAGACGGCCGCAGGTGAGATGCTGGAACGCTCGGGTCAGGCCTCCGGCCCATGGATCCCAAACGGGGAACGATAGCGGTGAGCCAGTGTCTGCCGTGATGGCTTGCGCGCGAGAGGATTTTTTGTAGGAGTGCATTCGATTTGCCTTCTTTCTTACGAGGACTCAGCATTCATCACGATGGTGACCGGCTGCGCGGGTGGCGCGGGCCGGCGATGGTAGCGCGCGCCTTTGCGCCACAACGCCAGCGCTTCCCAATGAATGCCGGCAACCACTTTGAACGTCACCAGCGGAATACGTATAAAGGCGGCGACGAGGGCGCGATCCGTCAACGCGGTGCGACGGCCGACGATCGACGCGGTCAGAAGTGCGCCGTCCCGGTCGGCCTGATCGATGACCAAGGCCATGCGCTCGGCCGGCGGCACCAGCCGGAAATCATAGCGCGCCTCCATATCGATAAACGGCGACACGTAGAATCCCTTGTCGCAGGACTGCCGGATCACACCCTTGTTGTGCCGTTCCACCGGGATCAAATAGCTATGGCTTTCGCCGAAGGTGTTGTGGACCTCGTACAACACGGCGGCGAGAACGCCGTCCGCGCGGTAACAGAAATAGACGCTGATCGGATTGAATGCGTAGCCGAGCACCCGGGGAAAGCAGAGCATCTTTACCGATCCGCCCGGCAGTTCCAGTCCGGCGTTCCGAAGATGGCCATCGACCCATTGCCGCAGCGGGCGGCCACTGTGATCGCCGTGGTCCCGATCATAGAAACTGAACAGGTTGGGTCGGTTGTGGGAAAAAAGTTTCAGGCCACGGTCCAGCGACGGCAATGCGTCCAGATCGAGCAGGAACGAATAGACCCGATACGCGAGTTTGTGCTCGCGCGGGCGGCGGCGGCGGTGCGTCACAAGCCCGTAGTAGAGCGATCCGTCGGGCACGCTCATGCCGCGTCCGCGAGGACCGGCGACGCGGGCAACGCGATCCGGCCTGATTCGTCCGCCACCGTCCACGGACGGCGGACGCCGCCAAGCGACTCGGCAACCGCCAAGCCGGACTGCAATCCGTCTTCGTGAAATCCGGCGCCGCAATAGCTGCCGCAAAACCATGTATCCCGTTGCCCTTGAAGCGACCAAATGCGCCGCTGCGCGGCCGGCGAACGATGATCGAAGACCGGATGGTGATACCGGAAAGTCCGGTGGACAGAGTCGTCGGCAATCGGCCGATCGGGGTTCAGCGTCACGAAGAGCGGCATGGTGATATCAAGCGGCTGCAGCCGGTTCATCCAATACGAAACACAGACGGTATCTTGCTCGTCCGGGTTAGAAGACTTCAAGAAATTCCAACTCGACCAGACCGCCCGCCGGCGCGGCATCAGCGCCGGGTCGCTGTGCAACACCGCCAGGTTTTCCTGATAGGGAAACGCACCAAGTACGTCGCGTTCGGCACCGTCCGCGTCCGCCAAGAGGTTCAACGCCTGATCCGCATGCGTCGCCAGCACCACGGCATCGAACCGATCGGCGCGTCCGGACTGCGTCCGGACAATGGCGCCCGGCCCGGGCCGTTCGACGGCAACGACAGGATCGCCCAACCGCATCTCATGATCGAAACCCGCGAGCAACCGGCGCACATATTCCCGACTGCCGCCGCGAACCGTCCGCCATTGCGGCCGATCGCTTATTTTGAGCAAGCCGTGGCTCGCACAGAACCGGACGAAGGCTTGCGCCGGATGCCGGCGCATCTCGTCGACCGGCGCCGACCAGATCGCCGCTGCCATCGGCAACAGGTGATCGTCGATGAACGTGTTGCTATAGCTGTTCGCGTCGAGATAATCGCCAAGCGTTATCGATTCCGCCGTCGGGTCGCCCAGCAAGGCCGGCGCCTCGCGGTAAAACCGGACAACGTCTGCGATCATGCGCCAGAACCGGGGCCGGACAATGTTACGGCGCTGCGCGAACAAGCCATTCAAATCGGTGCCGGCATATTCCAGCGCACCCTCGGCGACCGACACCGCAAACGACATGTCACTGCCGGCCGTGGGCACCGACAAATGATCGAATAACGCGACCAGATTCGGGTAGTTGACCTCGTTGTAAACAATGAAACCCGTATCGACCGCAACCGGCCCGCCGGGTCTGTCCACTTCGACCGTGTTGGAATGACCGCCCGCGTAGCCATTCTGTTCGAATATCGTGACCGAGTGCCGCTGGCCCAACAGCCACGCGCAGGAGAGTCCGGAAATCCCGCCACCGATCACGGCAATCTTTCGGGGCCTCGCCGGGCCGGACGGGTCCGACGGTTGAATTTGTACGTCCCAGGGCATGTTTATGCGGTTATCCTTAAGCGCCTGTCATAAAGGTCCATGCAACAGCTTGTATTGCCGTTTGCCAATGTATTGAGTTTGTCTACGTTGGTATCTGGTGATTGGATCATCGCATTACGGGCAAGAATGCTGCAGTGCCTCAAGCCGACGTCGATTTGGCAATTTTCTTCCGAAGGGAGTGATCTACCGTGACCCGACATGCGTATTACATGTCATGGAAGCCACAGCTGCTATTGAACGATTTCCTATTCAGCGCCGGAATCCGCCGCCCCAACGGCGGCCGCGCCGCAGCTTTGTGCGCATGAGTCAGACTGGGCCACAAACAGCGGCGGCCGATGGACCGCCCGATCTTGTCGGCTTGTTGGTCGCGATTTCCAAACGACAGGATCGCACCGCATTTTCCGGATTATTTGCGCATTTCGCCCCCCGGGTGAAGGCGTATCTCATCCGGCATGGCGCCACCAACGAGACGGCTGAGGAACTGGCGCAAGAGACGCTGTTGCGCGTGTGGCGCAAGGCGCATCTATTCGACCCGGCCGTTGCCGCACCGAGTACATGGATTTTCCGGATCGCGCGAAATCTGCGGATCGACCGGATCCGGCGCGAACGCCGCCCCGAATTCGATCCCGAAGATCCCGTCCTGGTCCGCGACGCCGACCCGGCCGCCGACCAACAAATCGAGACGAGCCAGGAAGGCGCCCGCATCCGCGCAGCCATCGATCTGCTGCCGCCGGACCAGAAACAGGCGATCATGCTTTCCTTTTTCGAAGACAAACCACACAGCGAAATCGCGGATGAGCTCGGCCTGCCGCTCGGCACGGTCAAGTCGCGCATCCGATTGGCCTTTGCCCGTGTGCGACAGACACTTGGAGACGAGCGATGAAGGCTAGTCATCATCCGACCGACGACCTGCTGCTCGATTACGGCGCGGGCAACACGGACGAAGCGCAATCACTGTTGATTGCGACGCATTTGACGCTCTGCCCGCGCTGCCGCGGCGTCGTCGAGAAAGCCGAAACACTGGGCGGTGCATTGATCGATGCAGCGCCGGCGACGGCCATGGCGGAGGGTGCCCTGGAAGCCGTGTTAAACCGTTTGGACGAGCCGGACGACGCGGCGGCATATCAAGAAATGGGTTCTGCGACTGCCGATGCTGACATTTCGATCCCGCGCCCGCTGCGGGACTATCTCACCGGTGGATCGACGGATGCGCTGTCCTGGCGCCGTATCGCCCCGGGTATCCAGCGCCATACCCTGACCGTGAAATCCGAGGGCAAGACATCAAGCGCCTATCTCTTGAAACTTGCGCCGGAAACGGTGATCCCCCACCACGGTCATCACGGCGAGGAAATGACCCTGGTGCTCGAGGGCGGGTTCACCGACGCGGGGCAGCATTTCATACGCGGCGATGTGGAACAGGCCGATCCGGCCATCAACCATCAGCCAGTGATCGATCCGGACGGACCCTGTCTCGCCCTGGTGGTCACCGATGCACCGCTGCGCTTCACCAACCTTCTACCGCGTCTGCTGCAGCCGATTCTGTATCGGTAGACGGTTCGGTCGAACCCCACGGTCACAGGCCGCACGCCGGCAACCTCATAGCGTCATCTGCGCAATCTCGCCCTCGATATCGAAGTATCGGCGGGTATAAGCGACCGCCGCATCGGCGGCGAACGGCGTGCAGCTATAGAGCACGACGGACAGGAAGCGCGACGCGGACCAGAAATAGCCGGAGATGCCGCTGTCGATCAGCGGCAAGAAGGCGTCGTAGCCCGCATTCTCGGGCCTCCCCTCGCCGGAGGCCGGACTAAAGACAATCGGCTCGCCATAGGCGGTCAAATCGACAGCCGCAGCCAACCCGGTCAAATAGTCCCGCACCACGCCGTCATCCACGGCAATCTCCCAATACCCTTCCATGATCAGGCGCTGTCGGAAGATATCGGGCGCTAAGTCTTTCATTTTAATGGGGACCTCCTGAAATGAACCACTTCGGCAGGGAACACCGGAAACATGGTTAACAAAGGGTGAACCGAAATTAACCTTATATTTTCGTCTCTTGCCTAGGTTTTTGTTCTTCCGGATGTGACCAGAATCACCGCGTGCTGACCAAAGCGGCACTATAGTCGCCCTTCAATCGAGCGGATCGCCGCTGGATTTCAGGATCATGAAACAGTCTAGGTTTCTCGATATGGCAAATCCTGAGAATGACGAGAAAGACCTGGGGACGGGCAACGCCCTCGCAGCATCTGACGGTAACGATATGTCGAACGTATTTATTGGTGCCAACGAGCACGACATTCTGTGGATCGATGCAGTCACGGACGATTCCGCAGCGGGAAACGCCGGTTTCAGCGACTGGACGCAGGCAGCGGACAGCGATGCCGGCGCACAGCAGGCAATGGACCAGTGGATTGCGGCCGGCGACAGTTCGACCGGCGAAGAGGGACTTTTCGAGGATGGACTGATCCTCACGTCGATCGACGGCCTTCCCTGGTAAGCACACTGACCGCCTCCGTCTCGCACTCCTGACGGCACGACGCTACCTCCCTACACTCACATTTCCATCCAAATCATCCCGGCTCTGCTGTCGGGCTCGTTCGGAACGAGCCCGCATCGTCGTGTTGTGATTGCCGGGTAAACATGGAAAAGTACTCGCGAGGGGTGAGTACTGGGCAAGAATTTCTGGATTTTCATAATGGGAGAACTCTAATGGGAAGCCGTTTCCTGACAGCACTGGCCTGTACGGTCGCCGCGTTCGGCGTGCTGACGAGCGCCGTCAGCGCCGACGCCGCCAACGACCGCTTCAAGAAGGTGTTGGAGCGCGGCAAGCTCGTCGTCGGCGTCAAGGCCGACTACAAGCCGTGGGGATTTCGCGATCCGTCGGGCGCGCTGGTTGGCATGGAAGTCGATCTGGCCAAGGACGTGGCGGACACCCTCGGCGTCAAACTTGAGCTGGTGCCCGTGCAGTCGTCCAACCGGATGCAATTCCTGCAGCAGGGCAAGATCGACCTGATGATCGCCACCATGTCGGACCGTACCGACCGCCGCAAGATTGTCGGCATCGTCGACCCGAATTACTACACCTCGGGCACCAATGTCCTCGCCAAGAAAGGCGCGGTGAAGAAATGGGCCGACCTGACGGGCAAGCCGGTTTGCGGCAAGCAGGGCGCGTTCTATAACAAGGCCATCTCGAAGCGGTACAAAGCGAAGATCGTCGCCTTCGTCGGCAACGCGGAAGCGAAGCAGGCGCTGCGCGACGGCAAATGCGTCGCCTGGGTCTATGATGATTCCTCGATCATGGCCGACCTCGCCTCCGGCGATTGGAACAGCTACGAAATGCCGCTGGCGACCGAGGACGACAATCCTTGGGGTCTGGCCGTGCCGCTCAAAGAACGCGACGGTATCTGGGGCCGCTTCATGGCCGGCATGATCTATCACTGGCATTCTTCGGGAGCGCTGTTGGCGCTGGAAAAAAAATGGGGCATCCAGCCGACCGATTACGTCAAGAAAATGCGTGACAAGTTCGCGTTCGAGCACGGCCACCTGAAGTAAGGGTGCGCCCGTCCTGAAAACCCTGAGCCTGGACGCGTCGGCAAATCGCCTCGCGTCCAGCGCTAGGGGCCGCGGACGGGAAAAATAAAAGCTCGAAACGCCGGGGAGGCAAACTGTGCTCGAGTTGATCGCGCCGTTCTTCCAGAATTTGTACGAGAAGACCGGCATCAATTTCATTCTTCTGTACGACCAGTATGAGTACGACCGGTTCATTCAGGCGATCTGGGTTTCCTTCGAACTGATCGTCGCTTGTCTGATCTTCAGCACGATCGTCGGTATCGTCGGCGCGTGGGCGCAGGGTGCCCGGTCCAAGGTGTTGCGGCTTGCGATGGCCGGCTATATCCAGCTCTTCCGGAACACGCCGCCACTGGTGCAGATCCTCTTTTTCTATTTCGTTCTGGGTAATTTCACGCCGTCCTACGACGCCGGCGGGTTTCAGCAGGCCTATATCGGTGCGTTCGGATGGGCGGTCGTGTCGTTGTCCTTCTTCGCCGGCGCGTTCAACGTGGAGATTTTCCGCGCTGGGATCGAGGCCGTGCCGACGGCCACGCGCGAGGCCGCGGAATCGCTCGGCTATAGCCGGCTAAAAGCCTACATCTACATCATCCTGCCGCTCGCCTTCCGCGTCTGCCTGCCGTCGCTCAACAATAATCTCGTCAATCTCCTGAAGACCACGACTCTGGCTTACGCCATCGCGGTGCCGGAGATGATGTACACCGCGAACCAGATTTGGTCGGACAACGTGAACGTGCCGGAGATGATGTTCGTGCTGTTCGTCTATTACATCGGGCTGGTCGGCATCCTGGTGTGGATGATGAATCGCTGGGAGCGGAAGATGAAAATTCCGGGCTACAGTTAATGGCCGAATTTCCCCAACTCCGATTCCCCCGACCCCGATTCACCCGGCCGATCCCCCGCCTCGACAGGACAGGCGTAAAGGCCGCCACAACCGACCTGCCGGTCCTGTTGCCGCCGAGCGACCGCCTGACCCGGCCGGCCTTCATGCCACCCCGCATCGAACTCAAGGCGTGGCACGGTCTTGTGCTTGCCGCCGTGTTCATGCTCTCGCTCGGCATCTCCGACGTGTATGCCCAGGCATCGGGCACGCGCGAATCGCTCTTCACGACTTTCGTCCGGTGGGTCCCGTTCGTCCTTTGGGGCTTCGTCCTGAATTTGGTTATCAGCTTCTTCGCGATGGCGATCGGCACCGTTGCCGGCGCGGCGCTCGGCCTCATGCAGGTCTCGCTGTTGGCGCCAGTCCGCGGCGGCTCCTGGGTGGTCACCCAATTTTTCCGCAACTCGCCGTGGCTCGTCCTTTTGTTTTGCATCATGCTGCTGCTGCCGTTCCAGATCACGGTATTCGGCGTCGAGTTCAACATCCCGGACTGGCTGAAGGCGACCATCGGCTTTTCGCTGCCGGTGATGGCCAATATCTCCGAAGTGGTGCGGGGCGCGGTGCGGTCGATCCCCTCGGGCCAGTGGGAATCCGCCGAAAGCCTCGCCTTCTCGCGGCGCCAGACGATGTGGATGATCATCCTGCCGCAATGCATCAAGCGGATGATCCCGCCCTGGATGAACTGGTACGCGATCCTGACCATGGCGACGCCGCTGGCCTCGATCATGGGGGTCGAGGAAGCGGTCACCCATTCGCAGCAGGCGATGGCCGCGGAAGGCAGCCGGCCCGAACTGTTGGGTCCGTTCTATTCCTTCCTGCTCGTGATCTTCTTTCTCTACTGCTATCCGATCGCGCGCTGGACGATTTCGCTGGAGCGCCATTTCACGGTGAAGATCTGATGCCCGACACAATATTTGGCGCAATAATAAGCGCAATACCGCAAGACCCGCAGGGGATAACGAGATGACCGCAGAACCCGCGCAAACCGTCGCCAATCCGTCCGCCACCGGCCCGGCGGCCGCCTGGACGCCCGACCAACCGATGGTCAGCCTAAAGAACGTGCATAAGGCCTTCGGCGAATTGGAGGTGCTGAAGGGTGTGTCGCTCGATGTCATGAAGGGCGAGGTCATCTGCATCATCGGCCCGTCCGGGTCGGGCAAGTCGACGCTGATCCGCTGCATCAATGCGCTGAACGACATCCAGCAAGGATCGATCACGGTCGAGGGAATCGAAGTCAACGATCCGAAACTCGATAAGCTGGAGCTGCGCAAGAAGGTCGGCATGGTGTTTCAGCAATACAATCTGTTCCCCCACAAAACGGCGCTGGAGAATGTCATGATGGCGCCGATCCACGTTCTCAAGGAAAGCCAGGAAGACGTCGAGAAGCGCGCCGTCGATCTGATCAAGAAGGTCCGGCTCGAAGGACGCGAACACCACTATCCCGGTGAATTGTCCGGCGGCCAGCAACAGCGCGTCGCGATCGCCCGCTCACTCGCCATGACGCCCGACGTCATGCTGTTCGACGAGGTCACCGCCGCCCTCGATCCGGAAACCGTGAAAGAGGTCCTGGTCACGATCCAGGAACTCGCGGAGGACGGTATGACCTGCATTCTTGTGACCCATGAAATGGGCTTCGCGCGCGAGCTGGCGGACCACATCTATTTCACCGATCGCGGCGTCATCGTGGAACACGGTCCGCCCGCGAGCTTCTTCTCCGACGCGAAAGACCCGCGGACGCAGGAGTTCCTAAGCCAAATTCTGTAGCTGCTCGGTTTACGCGTATTTTTGCCGTGAATATACGCCTACGGCGCGGTATACTTTTCGCCGGAGTTGGATGGCATGGACTCGACCTTCGTAACGACAAATCCGGACGGCAGCGCCGATTCGTGGCGCAGTACGGACATCGACCTCGGCGCAATATGGTATTGGGACCGGGGCGGCGTCCTGCAGGATGCCTATACCCTGTGGACGCGCCAGGGGCCGCCGGCGCACGACACGAGCTTCCACCCAGCGCTGAACCGGGTCATCGTCCAGCGGCCCTCCGGCGACGCCGCGTTGACCGGCCTCTCCCAGTTCCAGGTCGACGCCACACCGGATAATCCGTTCGACTACCGGCTCGTCACGCCGGCTAATCCGGACCAGAGTTTGACGCTACGTAATATCGAACCGCCGCTGCTGCGCACCGCGCTCATGACGGATTTGAATTTCTGCAAGAACGCCGGCCAGGCAAGTTATCAGCGGATCACCCAGACCCTTGGCGGTGAGACCGAAGAATACATTCGCCTGCTGTTGCCAACCGTCGGCCGCGACGGCACAGTGGCCCGTATTCACGGCCTGACCCGGCCGGTGACCGCAGCAATGACGCAGACCAACGAGATGAGTCATGGACCAGGACGAACGCCGGCAAATAACGTTTGACCAGTTCATGCGGCTGGAGCGGCTCGCCCAATGGGGCACGGGCCGGCAGACCAAGCTGCAGCGGCTGTATGCGCGCTGGTCGGACGCCCGGTCCCACCGGGCGCCGGGCGTCGACCAATTCAGCCGGGACTGGATTGTCGACGCGCGCGCCGACAATCCACAAAGCTTTGTCCTTCCCAACCATACCGGCTACTACGCCAAATCATGGAGCAGCCGGTATCTAGGGGACTTTCCCGTCACGGCGCATGCCACCCGATGCGGCGTCGAGTATCTGGCGGCCCGGGAATCGGGCGAGCCGACCTGCCACTACCTGAACCAGCGCATCGACGGCATCGTCCGCGAGTATGTCAGGCTCGTTCTGCCATTGGGTGACGGGCATCTTCTGTATGGGACGCGGATACTGCGGCTTCGGACGCCGCCAGCTCCTGCCGAATTTGCATAAGCATTTCGTCCCGCGTGCAATGCGTTAACAGAATATCCTTCTTCGCGCCGTAGGGCGGATAGTACCCGTTCAACAGCGGGGGAATCCGCGCCTGGCCATTGCTCTGCAGCGACCATTGCTGGCGTTTTCCGGTGTTGAGGACGAAGGAGACATAGTGATCCAGCCGGAATCGGCGGATACCAATGATCCGCAGCAGCTTGCTGAACACCGACGACAGATTCTGACCGCGGCAATTCGGATGGATCCACAACCCGCCGCCCATGCCGATGCGGCCCGCGAAGCGCAGGTCGTAGGCTTCCGGGTACAGCCCGACACTCTCGAAATCCCACGGCACCTCGATATCGCCGAAGACGCGGTGCGTGCGCACCTCCTCGATGAAATCGTCCGTCTCGATGCTGCGGATCGCATGGCAGGCGACGCCGACGCCGTACCGGTCGACCCGGAACCAGGCGAAGTTATCCGGCGTGATATGGCATTTCGCCGGATCGTGAATCGCGCTCACGCCGTGCGTCGCTTCCTGTTCATGCAGGAAATCGACGAAGGCGTTCGCATCGGAACTCAACGTCATGGAAAAGCCCAACGCGGCGGCATGCGTGCGCACGCTATCCACATAGGCTTGGATAAGGTCTAGCTCTTCATCGCTGAGACGCATCGTTAACTCCTTGTGACAATTTTTCAAACAACCGCCCCTCATGTCCGCGGCAGAACCACAGACTGCGGATGCTGCGTCTCTATTGTTGCGCAGGTTGTATGAAATTCCCAAAAGGAGATTTTATTCCGCCGTACACGGCGACCGAGGCGGGGCGGTTTTCCCGCCCGACGACGATTTCCGGAGAGTGCCGCCTATTCCGCGGCGCGCAGGCTATCGGCGGTTTCGGTCAGCCGGTATTCGGTGAACACATCGCTCTCATACGGCGCCGGGCAGGCCCAGAGTGTGCCCTCGGCCGGATCGAAGATAACGGTGGCGACGCTGGCCGATTTATAGCCGTACCGGCTCACGATCGGTGGCCGGCATACCGCATAGGGCGCGCCGAAGTCGTCCCGGAAGGCGTCCTTGAAATGCTCCACCGTGAGCGTACCGAGATGCGGCCGCAAGCGGGCGTCGACGCGCCGGTCGCGGTAAAGCGTGCAGGGCGACCCGCCCAGGATGCCGCGGTCGACCAGTTTCGCCCGCGCCGCCGGGCTCTTGAAATGGTTGGAATGGACGAACAAACCGTCCGCATCCGGCCACAGCGGAAAGACCTCGTCCGGCGTGGTTTCCAGGTTCACGGCCTCGCCCTCGGCGCTGGCGACCGTCATGTTATTGGACACCGCCCGCGGCGCCGACGTGATGGCGCCAAGCGCCTTTGCCAAATTCGGAGCGGACAGAATGCGCCGCCGGATCATCGACAACGGCATACCCGGACGGCCCTGATCGTGATCGGATTCGAGATTGTTGGCCGTCACTGAAATACCGGAGCTGTTGATGCCGGACCGCGCCAGCCCGCCCGCTTCGACGAAGGTGAGGATCGACGGCCCTTCGTCCGGCACGATCTTGAGCACGATGGACGAGCGCACGCAGGACGCGTTGAAATCCCAGTTCTGACCATGAATAAGCCGGCCGTCGCGGGTCGCCGCCGGCAGCGCGACAGCACTGGTGCATCCCTCGTCGTTGATGGCGACGGCGGGCTTGCGGCCATTGAAGATTTCGCTGCGCGCGTTGACCACGACGACCGATTCCAGGTCCACCCCCGCACCTTCGGCAATCCCGTGCATCTCCTCCAGATAGGCCGGCTCGCACGCCTCGATCGACGGCACGAAGTCGCGCGCCAACTGCTTTACCTCCGCCCAAGGAAACCCGCGGCGGCCCATGGCGTCGACATAGATTTCTTCGCTGACGGCAATCCGCTCCGCCGCCTGCCGGCCATACTGCACCCCGCGCTCGCGCGGCGGCCCGGAGATTTCGATCAGGGGAAAGGGTTCGACGGGCATAGTGGCACCTTTCGCAGCGGCGGGCGGGTATGGGACCGGCCGGGCGACGGACGCCGCCAACAGGTATCACAGTTCACGACAATCGGACCGGAATTACAAGATGACGCACCCCGTTCGAACTTCGGTCTAACGATTGAAGACGAGAAAGGGTCGACATTTCGGAGGAATGGTGCGCCCGACAGGATTCGAACCTGTGACCCCCAGATTAGGAATCTGGTGCTCTATCCGACTGAGCTACGGGCGCGCGGACCCGCTTTATAGCATAGTCGGCGCGGCTGAAAATCGCCCTGAACCCGCGCTACGGCAGCAAGGTGCCGAGCGGGTGGGTGTAAAAAACCGTGAGGGCGGCGATGCCTGGGTCGTCGCCGCCGAGGCCGTAGTTCGACTTGTAGTGAAAGCCGAGGCCGACGCGGGCGCGGCTGTCGAGGCGGTAGGCGAAGTCGATGCCGTTGCGGAAGATCAGCACGCTGTCCAAATCCTGGCCATCGCCGTCGCTGTAGAAGCCGACGCCGGTGGTCGGCGTCAGGACGAAGCGCTTGCCGAAGAACAGGTCGATCTTTCCGCCGCCCCAGACATAGAAGGAGCCGTTCGTGGTCGCCTGCAGGCCGATCGTCGGGCGAAGGTGATAAAACTCCCACTCCGAGCCGGAATGATATTCGAACGCGAAGATGCCGCCACTGTCGCGGTCGGCGACGATATCGCCCGCGAATCCGCCGCGCAGCATCAACAGCGCGGGCTCGTCCGCCTGCACGGTGCGCGGACCGGCCAATATGCCGACCGTCAGAGTAACGACGAGACACGCCAGGACCCACCGTCCCACGGCGCGTTTGAGATGTTTCGGCAAGATCGTTCGCTCCCTGTCTCGCCCGTTCTTGTATCGCGCATGATACCGCCCTGCCCGCCTACTGCAAGCGCAGGCTACGGCTGTCCCCGCACAATTCAGCGGACTGTCGTAATCAGGTCAGTGCATCACGTCAGGGCGCGGAAACGGTTCGTCGCGTCGATCAAGGCAGTGCGGATGCCCGGCTCCATCGCCGAGTGGCCGGCGTCCGGCACGATGACGTAATCCGCGTCGGGCCAGGCGCGCGACAGCGCGTCGGCGGACTCGATCGGGCACACCACGTCATAGCGCCCCTGCACGATCGCGCCGGGAATGCCGGACAGCCGGTGCGCGTTCAGCAGCAATTGCCCCTCCGGCAAGAACATGTCGTTGGCGAAGTAATGCGCCTCGATCCGGGCAAGACCCAGCGCCACCTTGGGGTCGGCGAAGGCGGCAACGGTGTCGGGATTGGGCCGCAGCGTCGAGCAGGCGCCCTCATACTGGCTCCACACCCGTGCGGCCGGCATGTGAATCGCCGGGTCCGGGTCGGTCAACCGGCTGTAATAGGCGGCCAGCAGGTCGCCGCGCTCCCCTTCGGGCAGATAGTCGACGAACCGCCGCCACGCTTCGGGGAAAATCCGCCGCATGCCGGTGAGGAACCACTCGACCTCCTGCTGGCGGCACAGGAAGATGCCCCGCAGCACCAGTGCTACACAGCGCTCCGGATGGGTTTCTGCGTAGGCGAGCGCCAAGCTCGATCCCCAGGATCCGCCGAACACGAGCCAGCGCTCGATCCCGAGATGGGCGCGCAAGGCATCCACGTCGGCCACCAGATGATCGGTGGTGTTGTCCTTCAGCTCGCCGAGCGGCGTCGACCGGCCCGCGCCGCGCTGATCGAACACGACGACCCGGTAATGATCGGAGTCGAAAAAGCGCCGATGCGCCGGCGTCGCCCCCGACCCGGGACCGCCATGCAGGAAGATCGCCGGCACGCCGTTGGGATTTCCCGACTGCTCCCAATACAGCGTGTGCAGATCGTCGACGCGCAGCCAGCCGTTCTCATACGGTTCAATCTCGGGATACAAATCGGGCTTGGAGATCGCTTCCACGGGTTTGTCCAAAACAATGCAAAAAGAGGGATGCAACCTCATGCGGCGGCAACCGCCCCCACTTTATTCGGCACGGCCCGCCCTGCAAAGCCCCGTTTACGCGAATGGCGGAGGACGACGGCGGACGGCGACGCGCTGCGCGGGTATACTGCCGTGATGCGATATATTCCCTACCTATTCCTTCTGCTGTTGATCCCGGCCGGCGCGCAAGCGAAAGAGCCGGTCATCCCCCTGCCCGCCGGCCTGACCGCGGCGGAAACGGCGACCGTGGTTAAGGTGGTCGACGGCGATACCGTGGTCCTGAACACGGGCAAGGAGGTGCGGCTGGTCGGGCTACAGGCGCCGAAACTGCCGCTCGGCCGCAAGGGGTTTAAAATCTGGCCGCTTGCCCCGGAAGCCAAGGCGGCGCTCGAGCGGATCACCCTGAACCGGAAACTGCGGCTGCATTACGGCGGGCGGCGCACCGACCGGCACCGCCGAATTCTGGCGCATCTCGAGGATGTGAAGACCGGCCGCTGGATTCAGGGCCGCATGCTCGCGGATGGCATGGCGCGGGTCTATACCTTCAAGGATAACCGGGCCGTCGTCGGCGCCATGTTGAAGCTGGAACGACGCGCCCGAATCGACGGGCGCGGCATCTGGCGGAACCGCTATTACCGCATCCGTCAGGCCGATGCGTCCGCGCGCGATATCGGCAGCTTCCAACTCATCGAGGGACAGGTCCGAACGGTCGCGACCCCCCGCAACATCACCTATCTCAATTTCGGGGCGGATTGGCGCAGCGACTTCACGGTGATGCTGCGCGGCGCCACGCGGAAAGCCCTTGCCAAGGCCGGCATGTCGGTCGAATCGCTTAAAGGCAAACGCCTGCGGGTGCGGGGGTGGGTGAAATCGCGCAACGGGCCGATGATCGAAGCGACGCATCCGGAGCAGATCGAACTGCTTCCGGACCGCCGCTAACGATTTTTCAGACTAGGTTTCCGACTACGCCGCTCAGGCTTCCATCATCAGATCGGTCGGCTTTTCGGCGCGATGATCGAAGCGGTCTTCGATATGCGTACGCAGTTTCTGCAGCGCGCGCTGCTCCAACTGACGGACACGTTCCTTGCTGACGCCGAGCGACTTGCCCAGTTCCTCAAGCGTGGCCCCATCCTCGCGGAGCCGGCGCTGGCGGATGATCGTCTGCTCGCGCTCGCTCAGTTCGGTCAACGCATCGTTTAGCCATTGCGAGCGGGTTTCCGCGTCGCGCATACCGGTCACGACCTCTTCGGGCGTCGGCCGCGTATCCGCCAGGAAGTCCTGCCAGCTGCCGTCGCCTTCCTCGGCGAGCGGGGCGTTCAGCGACTGATCGCTGGCGCCGAGACGGGTTTCCATGGACTCGACATCGCCGAGTTTGACTCGCAGTTCTTTGGCGATGAACTCCCGGCCTTCCTGTGTCAGGCGGCCGCCCATGTCGCCATCGATCCGCGCCCGCAGACGCCGAAGGTTGAAAAACAGGGACTTTTGAGCCGCCGTTGTGCCGGTCCGCACGATCGACCAGTTGCGCAGGATATAGTCCTGCATGGCCGAGCGAATCCACCAAGAGGCATAGGTTGAGAAGCGGATACCCCGGCTGTGTTCGAACCGGGCCGCGGCCTGCATGAGACCGACATTGCCTTCCTGAACCAGATCACCCATCGGCAGGCCGTAATTGCGGAACCGGCCAGCGGTGCTGATGACGAGCCGCGTATAGGCCCGTGTCAGGTTGTGCAGTGCTTTCTCGTCGCCCTCTTCCCGCCAGCGGCGGGCATAATCAAACTCGACTTCGCGCTCGAGCAACGGCTCACGCATCGCCGCCCGAATGAATTGAAGGTTTGCTCTCTGGGTCGCAGGGTCATCTCTATAAGCCATCACACACTTTCCTCAAACTTGCGGTTCGCGCAATTCTCGGTCGGGCCGCCTCCCAGCACATCGGTCGTTTCTTATTACGGTTAATATTGTACCAAATTACTCAGGTTTAAAGAACCCCAATATAGAACAATTCTAATTCACTATACGTAACATCCCTGCGAGAAGATCAAATTTGGCGCAACTTTTTGACGCGCGGCCAAAAAACCCGACGAATTTCCTCAGTTTTGAGAATCGGTGCCTCACGCCGAAATTCTTAGATCCGGCGCATCGCGGCAATATTTTAGGAATTGGTGGCTATCGCCGGATCAGCGATCCAAGCGGTCGAGAATTTGCCCGTCCGGGGCCAGACAAACCGCCATCAGATGGCCGCCGGCGCCACATCCGCCATCGACGGTCAGGGTCCAGGGGGTCATGGCGAAGCCCCGGCGCACCGGGTCGAGCCCACGCACAACGGTACGGAATCCGGCATAGGGCGCGTCGATCCGGTCGAATTTCGTATTTCCCCACCAGAATGCATCGGATTGCCGCGCCACTGGTTTCTCCGGGTCGATACCCGCGTTGACGAACAATAGGCCGCCGTCATCGGTCCAGACCGACCGGCGCAAGCTGCTCATCAGGGCCATATGCCCGGGATGCGCCCGCATCGCGTCGCGCATTTCACCGGCCCAGCGCGTCAACGCCACCGGCCCGCCGCGGGCGCAGGCGATGGCCATATCCGGATCGCCGCCATAGGCACGCAAGGTGGCGTCCGCGCCATGCGCGAAGGCCCATTCCAGCACCTCGACCGGATTGACCGCGAACTGGAGCTGCAGCAGTTTCTGCCAGACTTCCTCCTGCTGGCCGCGCAGGCAGATGAAGTTGTCTGGATGGACGAAGGGTGGCCGGGCCAGGAAGGTGGCGCGAAAGTGCAGCAACTCGTCGATGGTCTTGATGATTTCGGAGCCATGGCCGAGGAAATCGCCGAGATAGACCAAGCGGTCATCCAGCTCGATCCGGCCGGCGAGGGCATCGTGCATGGCGCAAAGGTGACCGACGTCGCCATGGATGGCGCCGATCGTCCACAAACGTCCCGAACTCTCTATGATAGCGCCTTTATCGGCGCCGTTGTCGCCATTATTCGGCAACATTACCCCCACACGGCGATTACGCGCCGCGACAATCCCGCCGTTCCCCCCTCTGAAACGACATGAGTGTCGAAATAAAGTTGCGCCGGCATTCCCTGCTGCTGTCGGCACGCGCAGTCGATTTGTCGAAAGGTAGCCTATGCGGGTTGCAACATATCCTCAAGCTGCGGGTTGCAGCATTTCCTCAAGCTTGAGTGTCGCCGCTTCCTCGTCGATCGTTTCGACGGCAGCCAGCTCACGGGACAGCCGTTCCAAGGCCGCCTGATAGATTTGCCGCTCACTGTAGGATTGATCGGGTTGGCCGGCGCTGCGGTGCAAATCGCGCACAACTTCCGCGATGGAGACCGGATCGCCCGAATTGATCTTGGCTTCGTATTCCTGGGCGCGCCGGCTCCACATGGTCCGCCGGACCCGGCTCTTGCCCTTCAGTGTCTTGAGGGCCGTCTTCATTTCCTCTTTCGAGGATAGTTTACGCAGGCCGGATTCTTCCGCCTTGTTGATCGGCACCCGCAGGGTCATGCGGTCCTTTTCGAAACTGATGACGATGAGTTTCAGGGCAAATCCTTCGATTTCCTGATCCTCGATGCCTGTCACCCGGCCGACACCGTGCGTCGGGTATACGACCCAATCGTTCTTTTTGTAGCTCGCTTTAGCGCTCATCTGCGATTCTCTGGTTGTTTCGTTCTCATCGCGGGTCGGCCAGACCAAGGAACGGGCCATTCATGCGAGGAAAAACGTCCGACCACGGCGGCAAAGCCTTGCCACCGTTCGGAGCCATTCCGAACGCACGATTGGAGTCGAACATACCCTAGCCGCCAAGGCCTTGGGCAGGTAAGCCGAGGACTCGATCGATCCATCGATCTTCAGTCAGCCTGTCGTCCCACCGACGCAATTGCGCAGTAATTATATCACAAATTACAGGGATATTACAGGGGGAGGGGATTCGGCTGCAGCCCGAAACCGGCTGCAATTCCAGAAGGTTACTCCGAGCCTGGATTCGCGCTGAAATATTTCTCGAATTTGCCTTTTTCGTCCTTGAATGTATCCGCGTCGCCCGGCGCATCGCCCTTGCGAGTGATGTTGGGCCATTTCTCGGAGTAATCGCGGTTCAGCTCGAGCCACTTCTCGGCATCGCCTTCGGTATCCGGAATGATCGCTTCCGCCGGACACTCGGGCTCGCACACGCCGCAGTCGATGCATTCGTCCGGATGGATCACCAGCATGTTCTCGCCGACGTAGAAACAATCCACCGGGCAGACCTCGACACAATCCTGATATTTGCACTTAATGCACTGCTCTGTGACGACATAGGTCATTCTTCAGGTCCTTCCCCTTTTTCTTTTAACGCGCCGGCCCAGGCTGTCCCGCCGAACTCCGTTATGGAGTCCGGTTTTCCGCGCCAGCGTTCATTCTGTCAAGCGCCCGGGTACGGGCCGCACCACTTTCCTGATCAGTGACATACAAAAGACCGGCCACCCGGCGCAACAAATTCGCTTCGAAGGGATGCAATTCGCCATCGGCGTAAACAACTTCCCAGAGCATCTCGACCAACTCGACCCGCTCTTCGTGGTCCAACTGTTTGACGAGCGCACTGGTGAATCCGTGCAGTTCAACGGAATCGTCGACAATCGATATGGCCGACGCCATCAAGGACGACAAGGCCTCATCGGATAAATCAAACCGCCGGCTCAGCAGGGCCTCGATCCGGGCCTGTTCCGCATCCTCGACCTGGCCGTCCATCCGGCCCGCTTCGATCATCAAGGCCGCAGCGGCACGGTGCAACTGGTCCACGCCGGACGGACGGTCCGCCTCAGCGCTCCGCTCTTCCCATTCCAGCAATACTGCTCTGATTCGCGCCAGCATAGCGCGGGCGTAGCACAGAACATCGGGTAGGAAAATAAACTAATTGCCTGGGGCAGCCGCGCTTGTGCCGGAAAACCGGGTGGCCTACGGTGCCGCGAACCCGTTGGCAGGATTGGACTTCACGCCGTGCCCGAATTGGACCTCCGCTTGAACTATCCCGCAACCGCGCGAAACCGAGACGCCATTCTCGGCGTGTTGCGCGAGGTCTTACCGGAGCGCGGACGCGTCCTAGAAATCGCCAGCGGGTCGGGCGAACACAGCGCGTATTTCGCGCCGCATTTCCCGTCCCTGACCTGGCAGCCGACAGACCTGGATCCGGGTGTGCTGGCGAGTATCGCGGGCCACGCGGCGGCAAGCGGGGCCGACAACATCGAGACACCGATGGCGCTCGACGTCACGGCGCGGCCCTGGCCGGTCAACGAGGCCGCCGCCGTCCTCGCCACCAACATGATCCACATCGCACCCTGGACCGCCTGTGAGGCTTTGATCGCCGGCGCTGCGGAAATCCTGCCCACCGACGGCATTCTCTTCCTCTACGGCCCCTACCGGCGGAACGGAGCGCATACGGCGCCGAGCAATGAAAGCTTCGATCTGTCGCTGCGCAGCCAGAATGCCGATTGGGGCGTCCGCGACCTGGAAGCGGTCAGCGATACCGCCACAGCCCAAGGATTCACGCTGCACGCGGTGCATGAGATGCCGTCCAATAATCTCAGTGTCATCTTCCGCCGAAACGGCTGACCCGCGATCAGTCGAGCCCGAGCCAGCTTTTCAGCCAATCGATGGCACGGCGTTCCTTCTTCGTCGGCCGGCCGCTGCCCGGTTCCCGCTCGGCCGGCGGCGGCGGTACGTCGGGTTTGACGCGCGGTTGCGGCGGATCGAGGTCGGTATAGAGGGCGCGCGCTTCGCTCGCCGGACCCCGTCGCGCGCCCAGGCCGGTCACTTCGATTACCCGGACGTGCGGTCCCAATGGAAATGTCAGCACGTCGCCCGGCTGGATCGCGTGATTGGCCTTCTTGACGACCTGCCGGTTGACGCGAACCCGCCCGCCTGTGACCGACTTGGCGGCGAGGGTGCGGCTCTTGAAGAAGCGCGCATGCCAAAGCCATTTGTCGATGCGCAGCTTTTCGTCCGGCTCGGCGCTCACTTGGCGACCGCCAGATCGCGCAGGACTGCGAAGGGGGACGCCGGATCGACCTCGGCCGGCTTCTTGCGGGGCGTCGATTTCGGGCGGCGTGATGCGGGTTTCTCGCCCGGCTTGCCCTGGCGGTTGGGACGGCGTTTGAGTTTATAGAGAATGCCGTTTTCCGCCGGATCTCCACGGAACCCGAGTCGACCCAGGACCGACGCAAACGCGGCCCCCGAACAACCGGCCAGTGCCGCCAACACCTCGGTTTCTTCGAACGGACCCTGTTTCGCGGCTTTGCGCAAGGCCGCCGACAATTTCTCGACACGATCGCATCGCAGCGCGACCATCCCCAGCGGGACGTAGCCGACCGCGGCCCAGTGATCGCCTGGCACACCACCAGACGGCAGCACCGGCGTATCGACCACGCGCCCATCCGGCGCCAGCAGCAGCGGCACCGCGCCTTCCGAATGAACGGCCCACAGGATCGCCCGCAGCCGCAGGATCGCCGGTTTCAACAGCGCCGGGAAGAACACGGTCTGCGCGCCAAAGCGCAGGCCAAGCCCGGTCAACGCCTTGCGGTCGGCCTTGGTCAGACTGTTCAATAGGTCGCGGACGGGACGGCGCGGCAGACTGCCGAGCCGCTCGGAAATCTGGAAGACCAAGCCACGCGCAGGGCCATTCAAGTCCGCGTCCAGCGCCTGCAGCAATTGCCGCAACTGTTTCCGCATGTGCCGGTCGAGCCAAGCCGTCAGGCGGGCGCGGATGGATTCCTTCGCCCCGTTATCGAGAAAATCGTTCCGTAGCACCTCGATGGCGGGCGCCAGCGGCGTCCGCCCCGAAACCAACCGCGCCACGGCGGCACCGCGCCAAGTGACGCGCCCGTTCGGGGTCAAGGCGAAACTGCCATCGTCGTCTGAAACCAGACGGGCGACGCGGGCGGGCATTGTCTGTGCGACGGCGCGGCGGGCGGCGGCCAGGACCGGGCGGCTCGCCTTGTCGACTTCTTCCGCGACGAAGACCAGCCCTTCCAACGTGCCAACTGATTCGCCTTCAACGATCACTTGGTGCGACGCGGTGACCGCGGACAGCAGTTCCACGCCGTCGTTGCGCCGTCGCTCGATCATCGCGGCACGCCGGTCGACGAAGCGCTGGGTCAGCCGCTCATGCAGTGCATCAGACAGTTTGTCCTCGATCTCACGGGTCCGTTCCTGCCAATGGACCGCGTCGTCGAGCCAATCAACGCGATGGCTGATATAGGTCCAGGTGCGGATATAGGCGATGCGGTTGGTCAGCGTGTCGATGTCGCCGGTGGTAACATTCAGGCGGTCGATCTGCCGTGCCACCCAGTCTTCGGGCAGGCGCCCCTCCATATCCGGCCCGGCGGCAAGCGCCAGGTAAATCCGCTTCAACAGCACCGCGTGATGGTCGGGCATGACCTTCCGGAAATCGGGAATCTGGCAGACCTCCCACAACAACCGGACCGTCGCAGGATTCGTCGCAAGGGACGTGACGTCCTCGTCCTGCGTGAACCGCTGCAGCACGAATTGATCCTCGCCATCGCGCGCACGTATCAGCTCGACTCTCGGCGATCGCTGTTCCAGGCTCTTCAGCAGGAACTTCGGCGACGCGAAGTCGAGCCGTCGGTTGCGCCAATAGAGCCGTTTGACCGCGTCAAACCGGTGCGCCTCGACCGCCTGGACCGCTTCCTCGTCGAGCGGCGGCGAGTCGTTCGTCGTCCCGAAGGTGCCATTGTTCATATACCGCCCGGCGCGGCCGGCGATCTGGCCAATCTCCGCATGGGTCAACGGGCGTGCCCGGCGGCCGTCGAACTTGCGCGTATTCGCGAAGGCGACATGGTCGACATCCATGTTCAGCCCCATGCCGATGGCGTCGGTTGCGACCATGTAGTCGACCTCGCCTTCCTGATACATCGCGACCTGAGCGTTGCGGGTGCGCGGGCTGAGCGCGCCGAGCACCACCGCGGTGCCGCCCCGCTGCCGCCGGATCAATTCGGCCAACGCGTAGACCTCGGCTACCGAGAACGCCACGACCGCGCTGCGCCGCGGCAATCGCGTCAGTTTCTTCGGGCCGGTGTAGGTCAGGGTCGACAAGCGCTGCCGGGTTTCGATATGCGCCTCCGGCACCAGCCGCCGGACCAGGTCGCCGACGGTGTCGGAGCCTAGGAACATCGTCTCGGAGATGCCACGTGCGTGCAGCAGCCGGTCGGTGAAGACATGGCCGCGTTCCGGGTCGGCGCAAAGTTGGATTTCGTCTACCGCTAGGAATTCGACCAGGCGGTCCACCGGCATCGATTCGACGGTGCACACGAACCAGCGCGGCGACGGCGGGATGATCTTCTCCTCGCCGGTAATCAACGCCACGGCGCGCGCACCCTTGGCCGCTACGATCCGGTCATAGTTTTCGCGCGCCAGCAAACGCAGCGGAAAACCGATCATTCCGCTGGCGTGGCCCAACATCCGGTCGATCGCAAGATAGGTCTTGCCGGTGTTCGTGGGCCCAAGAATGGCCCTGACCCGGCCCGGCGCGTTGCGTGACATAGCACCCAATAGAACGGATTCCGCTGCGCGGTGGCAAGTGAATTTCCCGCGACGAATGCACGCGCTAACGAGTCTTGATCAACGGCACGAAGGCCACCGGCAAGAAGCCGGACGAATGGAGCTCCCCGCCCGGCCGTTTCTCGATCCGGGTCAGCCGCTGGGTGCCGCCGGTTGGCCCGATGGGCACAATCATGCGCGCCCCTTCGGCGAGCTGGTCGATCAAGGTGGCAGGCGGTTCCGGCGCGGCGGCCGTGACGATGATCGCGTCATAGGGCGCATGCTCCGCCCAACCACGCCACCCATCGCCGATGCGGAAATCGATATTGCCGTAGCCCTGGGCCGTCAGCCGGGCCCGAGCCGACTGCCCTAACCGCTCGATCACCTCGACCGTGTAGACGTGCCGCGCCAGGTGCGCCAACACCGCCGTCTGATAACCGCACCCCGTGCCGATCTCGAGGACGCGGTCCGACGGGGACAACGCCAACGCATTCGTCATCGCGGCGACAATGAAAGGCTGCGAAATCGTCTGCCCGTGACCGATGGCAAGGGGACGGTTCACGTAGGCCAAATCGCGCACCGATTCCGGCACGAAATCTTCGCGCCGCACGGCCCGCATCGCCTGGAAAACCTTGGAATCGATCCGGTCGATGCCGAGGAATCCGCGCGTTTCCACAACCTCCGCCTCGATCTCGGCGATCAAGGCCTCGCGGGCATCGGAAAAGTCGCCGTTCCAATCTGATATCATCTTGGTCAACAAGCCTGTCCGGCGGGTCTTGCGGTAGCCAAGAATGACACACATATACGGCCCAGCGGCAAGTGCAAGGAGGGCTCGGAACCCATGACCGACAAAGCGACAACAGAGGCCAAAGGCCCAACCGGCGACGAAACGGCGGGCGAGACCCAAATGGAATTCCAGGCGGAGGTCAGCCGTCTGCTCGATATCGTTGCGCATTCGCTTTACAGCGATCGCGAGATTTTCCTGCGCGAACTGATTTCGAATGCTTCCGACGCCTGCGACCGGCTGCGCTACGCGGCGCTGACGGACCCCGCCCTAACCGCGGGCGACAGCGACTTTTACATCGAAATCGCCACAGACGCAGACGCGAAGACGCTGACCCTTTCCGACAATGGCATCGGCATGAACCGCGAGGACCTGATCGAGAATCTCGGTACCATCGCCCGATCCGGCACCGCCGCCTTTGTCGATCAAGTCGCTGGCGACAAAGACGCGGGCGTCTCGCTGATCGGCCAATTCGGGGTCGGCTTCTATGCCTCCTTCATGGTCGCCGATACAGTTTCGGTCGTGACAAAGCGCGCCGGCGACGCCGATGCGTGGCGCTGGGCGTCAGATGGCCGAGGCAGCTTCACTGTGGACACCGCTGAGCGCGACCGGCGCGGCACCACCATCACCCTGCATCTGCGCGAAGACGCGGCCGAGTTCCTCGATGCCAACCGCCTGCGCGGCATCATCAAGACCTATTCCGACCACATCTCGATCCCCATCAAGCTCGACCAGGGCACCGACGGCGATGCGCCGGACACCGTCAACGAAGCCTCCGCCCTGTGGACACGGCCGCGCAACGACATCGACGAGAAACAATACACCGAGTTCTATCACCACGTGGCGCACGCCATGGACGACCCGTGGATGACGCTACATTTCCGCGCGGAAGGCGTGATCGAATACACCGGCCTTCTGTTCATCCCGACCAGCCGGCCCTTCGACATATTCCACCCGGACCGCAAGTCGATGGTGAAGCTTTACGTCAAGCGCGTGTTCATCACCGACGACTGCCCGGACTTGCTGCCCGCGTGGCTGCGCTTCCTGCGCGGCGTCATCGATACCGAAGACTTGGATCTCAACGTCAGCCGCGAACTGCTGCAGAAGAACCCCGTCCTCGCCAAGATCCGATCCGGTTTGGCCAAACGGGTGCTTACCGAGTTGGAGAAGAAGGCCGAGAAAGAGCCGGAGGAGTACGCGGCGTTCTGGGAGAGTTTCGGCGCCGTCCTCAAGGAAGGTTTGTACGAGGATTTCGAGCATCGCGAACAACTGCTCAAGACCACGCGCTTCCGATCCACTCATGGCAACGGGTTGGTCAGCCTCGCCGATTATGTCGGCCGCATGCAGGAAGGGCAGGATGCGATCTTCTACATCTCCGGCGACGACCTCGACACCGTCTCGCGCAGCCCGCAACTCGAAGGATTCCGCGATCGTGACGTCGAGGTCCTGCTGCTGACCGACCCGGTCGATGAGTTCTGGATTCCATCGGTCGGGGTCTACGAGACCAAGCCGTTCAAGTCCGTCACGCGCGGCGGCGCCGACCTTTCCGCGATCAAAAAGAAGGACGCCGCCGGCGACGAAAAGGAAAAGCCGGCCGAGCCCAAGGGTATGGGCAACCTGATCGTCCTGCTGAAGGAAACACTTGGCGACGCGGTCAAGGACGTGCGCAGTTCGGACCGGCTGACCAGCAGTGCCGTCTGTCTCGTCGCGGACGAAAGCGATATCGACATGAACCTCGAACGCTTGCTGAAACAACACAAGCAGCTCGATGAGACCGCGGTCCGCATCCTGGAAATCAATCCCGACCACGCGCTGATCCAGGACCTGGCGGCACGCGCACAGGAAGACGGCGCCGCCGACCTACTGGCCGATGCGGCGCATCTATTGCTTGATCAGGCTCGAGTGCTGGAAGGTGAACCGGTGCCCGATCCGGCGGCCTTCGCGCGCCGGCTGGACTCGGTTATCGCTAATGGATTGAAAGCGTCGGGCAGCTAAACCCGACTGCTATTGCAGGAAAGGCATGCTGGCCGCGGCGAGGACGGGGCCATGGCCTTTCTTCTGGATCAGGATCGCGCATCCGCCGTCACCGTCGGTGCCATCCAATGAGATCGTGTATTCGGCGGCCTTGCCGTTCCAATCGCCGATCTTCACCAATTCCCGGACCACGTTGGCGTTGGTGAGGGTCATGCCCCGGTTCTCGCCGCGCTTCACCTTGGTGACATGCGGCTTGTCGAACGTGGCCATCGTCACGACATAGTCGCCCGATGCCCGGGCGGCGCCCACCGAAATGATCAGGTTCTTGCCTTCGCGACGCATCTTGATCGGGGGCGCCTTGCTCGCCTTCGCTTGCGCCTTACGGATCACGCTCTCGACTTTTGCCCGGTGCGACCCGACCACGTGCTCGCGGCCGTCGATCACCATTTGGGGGGTATAAGCGTAACGGGACCCCATCGAATGGACGTAGCTTTTCTGCCGAGCGGTAAATTCCGGTTTGGCGAAAAGATCTTTCCAGCCGATGTAGTCCCAGTAATCGACGTGGAATTCGAGCGCAATCACGTCCTTGCGCTTCGTCAAATCATTGAGGAACGCCTCCGCGGGCGGACAGGACGAACAGCCCTGGCTCGTGAACAGTTCAACCACCACCGGCCGTTTGTCGGCGGCGAAGACGGGGCTGAGTCCTGCCGAAACGGCTAAGACCAGCCCGAAGACAATGGGTACGATCCTCATCATGATGCGCGCACCTTAGGCCCCCGCCCAATCCAGCACCAATCAATTTCGGGTGAGACCCCGTGAGGGGCTGAACCGGGCCGCAGACGCCAGTTTCCGGCGCCTGCGGTACCCGATTATGCCGATGACTCGTGCTAGGCGGCGGACGATTCCCGCACAATGTTGCGCAAGACATACTGGAGTATGCCGCCGTCGATATAGTAATCCACCTCATCCACCGTATCGATCCGGCAGAGCAGGGTGATCTCCTCGACCGACCCGTCGCTGCGGGTGATCTTGCAGGCCACGTCCATGCCTGGCTCGATGCCGTCTTCCAGCCCGGTGATGTCGAACAGTTCCGACCCGTCGAGCTTGAGCGATTCACGGCTTGCCCCATCCTTGAACTGCAGCGGCATCACGCCCATGCCGATCAGGTTCGAGCGATGGATCCGTTCGTAGCTTTCGACGATCACCGCGCGGGAGCCCAGCAGGCTGGTCCCCTTCGCGGCCCAGTCGCGCGACGAACCCATGCCGTAATCCTTGCCGCCGATGATGACCGTCGGCACGCCTTCGCGGCCGTATAACGTGGCCGCGTCGTAGACCGGCATGACCTGGCCGGACGGATAATGCTTGGTCACGCCGCCTTCGGTGCCGGGGGCAACCGCGTTGCGGATGCGGATATTGGCGAAAGTGCCACGCATCATCACCTCATGCGCGCCACGGCGACAACCGTAGACGTTGAACATGTTCGGCCGCACCTGATGCTGCAGCAGATACTCGCCCGCCGGGCTCTCCTTCTGGATTGCACCCGCCGGCGAGATATGGTCCGTCGTGGTGGAGTCGCCGAGGATCAGCAGCGGCCGGGCACCCTGCACGTCGGTCACCGCATCCGGCTCCATCGTCATACCATTGAAATACGGCGGATGCTGCACATAGGTCGAGCCCGGGTTCCACTCGTAGAGTTCGCCTCCGCTGCTCTTGACCTTGCGCCATTCCGGCGGCCCTTCCTCCACGTTGGCATAGCGCTGACGATACATTTCCGGCGTCAGGCATTGCGCGATCGTGTCAGCAACTTCTTTGTCGCTCGGCCAGATATCCTTCAGGAACACGTCGTTGCCGTCGGCGTCCTGACCCAGCGGATCCTTGAACATATCGACCTTGAGCGACCCCGCCAGCGCATACGCTACGCAAAGCGGCGGCGAAGCCAGATAGTTCAGCTTCGACATCGGATGGACGCGGCCTTCGAAGTTCCGGTTGCCGGACAACACTGCCGCGACCGAGACGTCGCCCTTCTCGATGGCGTTGTGCACGCCTTCGGGGAGCGGCCCGGAATTGCCGATGCAGGTGGTGCAGCCATAAGCCACGAGATCGAAGCCGAGCTGGTCGAGATAGTCCTGCAATCCCGCCGACTCCAGATAGTCCGTGACCACCTGGCTGCCCGGCGCAAGCGACGTCTTGACCCACGGCTTGACCGTGAGGCCTTTCTCCACCGCCTTCTTGGCGAGCAGACCGGCGGCCACGAGGACCGACGGATTGGACGTATTCGTGCAGCTCGTGATCGAAGCAATCACCACATCGCCGGGATCGATCGAGTAGTCCTCGCCCTCGACCGGCGTCGACGTGCCGGTGCCGAGGTCGGCCGCCATCGCGGCGTCGGCCGACGCGGGAATGCCGCTGAGCGCCACGCGGTCCTGCGGGCGCTTCGGCCCGGCAAGCGACGGCTCCACGGTGCCGAGATCCAGCTCCAACGTATCGGTGAACACCGCTTCAGGCGAACTCGCGTCGAGCCACATGCCCTGCGCCTTGGCATAGGCCTCGACCAGCGCGATTGTCTTGTCGTCGCGACCCGTGAAGGTGAGGTAGTTGATCGTCTCCTGATCGATTGGGAAGATTCCGCAGGTGGCACCATATTCCGGCGCCATGTTCGAAATCGTCGCCCGATCGGCGAGGCCAAGCTTGGCCAGGCCCGGTCCGTAGAACTCCACGAACTTCTGCACCACGCCCTTGGCCCGCAGCATTTGCGTGACCGTGAGCACGATATCGGTTGCCGTGGTGCCTTCCTTCGGCTCGCCGACAAAGCGGAAACCGATGACCTCGGGAATGAGCATGGAGACGGGCTGGCCGAGCATGCCGGCCTCCGCCTCGATGCCGCCGACGCCCCAGCCGAGTACGCCGAGGCCGTTGATCATGGTCGTGTGGCTGTCGGTGCCGACCACCGTGTCGGGGAATGCGACCATCTTGCCGTCGCGGTCCTCGCTCGACCAGACGCCGCGCGCCAGATACTCGAGGTTCACCTGATGGCAGATGCCGGTTCCCGGCGGAACGACCCGGAAATTCGTGAACGCGTCCGCGCCCCAGCGCAGGAATTCATAGCGCTCCATATTGCGTTCGAATTCGAGTTCGACATTCTGATCGAAGGAGCCTTCGCCGCCGAAGGAATCGACGCTGACCGAATGGTCGACCACCAGGTCGACCGGGGTGAGCGGATTGATCTTCTGCGGGTCTTCGCCGAGTTCCTTCAGCGCGTCGCGCATCGCCGCCAGATCGACGACCGCGGGGACGCCGGTGAAATCCTGCAGCAGCACGCGGCCGGGCCGGAAGGCGATCTCGTGATCGGTCTTGCCGCCTTGCAGCCAATCGCCGAAGGCCTTCGCATCCTCCGCTTTGACCGAGCGGCCGTCTTCGAACCGCAGCATGTTTTCCAGCAACACTTTCATGGAGAAAGGTAACCGCGCGAAATCGAGGCCGAGCGCCTGTCCCGCTGCGTCGATGCTGTAATAATCGTATCCATCACCCCCGACGGTCAGCGACCGGCGCGTCTTCAAACTGTCATGACCAATACCCGTCACGGCTCAACTCCTCCAACGTGAAAAGGATGTCCAAACACCAATGAAAATAGGGGCCCTACACTTTCCTCGAAGGGCGTGGCCCGTTGTTTATACGCAAACCGCGCAAATGGGAAGCGGAACGGCGGAAAATCGGCGAAAATGCGACCCTGACACTCTTGATTTCCGATGGTTCCGCTGGACCCGCCCCGTGTCTCGGGCTAGTTTATATGATAATCGGCCATGATCCGGTGCATAACGCGCCCTAAATGCGCGGCCGTCCCAGAAAAGGTTTGTAACCATCTCTCAATCCCAGCCCGTTGGCGATCAACGCGCCACCGCCCAGCTTTGGGCGGAACGCCTCAAGGAATTCGCGCGCCCCAGCACCAAACACGGTGTCCGGCAACTCATTGTCACCGTCGTGCCGTTGATCGGGCTGTGGGTGGCGATGGCGCTGACGCTGGAATGGGGTTATTGGATTACCTTGTTGCTGGCCGTGCCGGCCGCCGGGTTCGTGGTTCGGTTGTTCATGATCCAGCATGACTGCGGCCACTATTCCTTCTTCCGCTCGCGCCGCGCAAACGACCTGGTTGGCCGCGCGATCAGCCCGTTCACTTTGACGCCCCACAAATATTGGCGCGACGCGCACGCGATCCACCATGCGACTTCCGGCAACCTGGATGCCCGTGGCATTGGCGACGTGTCCGTGCTGACGGTCCGCGAATACCGCGCCCTGCCGTTCTGGCGGCGCATGGCCTACCGGCTGTATCGCAACCCGGTGGTGTTGTTCGGAATCGCGCCGACCTGGGTCTTTGTCATCAAGTTCCGCCTGCCGCTGGACCTGCTGCGGCAGCGGTGGCGGCTCCTGCCGGACGTCCTGTTGACTTCTATGTTGATCGGGTTGGTCGTCACCGTGATGGGGCTGGTGATCGGATTCGGGACCTTCACCATGGTCCAATTGCCCATCACCCTGCTGGCGACGACGATCGGCGTCTGGCTGTTCTACGTCCAGCACCAGTTCGAAAATACGCATTGGGCCAAGGAAGGCACCTGGGATTTCCACACCGCCGCGCTGGAAGGCAGTTCTTACTTCCATATGCCGAGGGTCCTGCAGTGGTTCACGGCCAATATCGGCGCGCACCACATTCATCACCTGTGCAGCCGGATTCCCAACTACCGCCTGGGCGATTGCCTGGCGCGCTATCCGGAACTGAAGCAGGTGAACCGCGTCACCCTGTGGCAAAGCCTGAGATGCCTCCCCCTGTCCCTATGGGACGAGGACACGAGCAAGCTCATCAGCTTTCGGGCGATGAAGCGGCAAAGCAAAGGGACGGAAACCCAGACCTAACGGCCGCGCCGGTCAGTCGCGTTCTTCCTTCGGCTTCAGCGGCGTCGGATCCAGGTCGGATTTCTCACCGAGCCAGATCGCATGGTCGAAATGATCGGCCATGGCGTCGTCTGTCATCGGATGCACCAAAACCGACAGTGGTCCCCGGTTTAGAGACAGGAAAGGCACGATCTCGGCGAATTGTTCGGACGCGAAGGCGACCTGATAGCTCCATTCCGGATGCGGGCCGACCGGCTTATGGTGCCATCGGCCGAGCGTCACATCGAAACCTTCCAAGCCTTCCCGAAGCGTCACCGCCGCCGGTTCGCTCGCCGTGTCGAAATAGACATGCGCGTGATAGCCGGTGATCGAATCCACTTTTTTCATGCTGCTTGCCTCCATCGCCAACGTTTCGGATCCCTTCCTGACATGGCGTTTCGGCGCGGCATGTCAATCGGCGGCGCGGCCCGCTATCCGCCGGATAGCTCTTTCCGCATGCGACGGAGACGGAAGCGGCGGATCATGCGTAGGCTCCACCGGTAGCCGATCCACGACCCGAGGATGGCCCAGGGAATGCTGCCGATAAACATGGGCACGCCCCACAAATCGAAAATGCCAACGACATAGATCCATAACGTTTCCAGCGGCCCCGCATCGGTCGCAAGCAGGCCGCCGAGCCGGTCCTGGAAGTCGCTATAGCCACCCTCCTCATCCCAGCGCCCCATCAGGAACCGTCCTGTGACCAGGAAGCCGTAATAGAAGGGCGGCACCGTGAAGATGTTGGTGACCCAGGTCCAGGCCATGCCGACGAGCAAATTGAAATCCCAGGACGGCCGCACCGCCCGCACCACCAGCCAGATGACGAACACAATCGGCATCTGCACACCGACCGTCGGCGTCAACGCCGCCAGCAATCCGACCAACACGCCGCGCGCCGTATGCTCCGGCATATGCTTGCCGCGCAGGACCGGAATCACCAGACGGTACCGGAACAACCGTCCGATCCGACTCATCAATCCATGTCGTCCTGCCAAGGCACCGGCCCAATTCTGTTGTTCGCGCCCGTCTAATAGGGTGTAGGGGGTTGCACGGAATCCTGTCAATCGCGACCGCGGTTCCATAGCCTACACGGCGCGAATAAACGATCCGTTAGCGCTTTCGCGCAACACCATGCCGGTGGCGCGATTGGGATCAGCGGTCCCGGAAATATGAATAAACGTAGAACAGGACCGAGGTGATCATGATCGCACTGCCGATCAGGGTCGGCACATAGGTCCCTTCGCGCACCAAGCCGATCGCCAGATCGATGGCGAAGGCGATCAGGAAGAACACCACGTAGACGCGGCGTTTCTCTTCCGGGGTCGGTTTGTCGTCGTCGCGTCCCGCCGTCATCCTGGGCCTCGGTCGGTGCTTGTGCAGACGTTGCGTTAATAGCAAATTTGCCCGATCCGCGCGGAAAGGTAAAATCCCGAGAGCGTTACTGCGGATCGCGCCCAATTCCGCATTCCCGGACACGGCGATAACCAGAGGCCCAACCAATGACAGGGACGGATCATGTATGACATCGTATTGACGGGCGGCCGCGTGGTCGATCCGGGCCAAGGCCTCGACGCGGTCACCGACGTCGCCTTCAAGGACGGGCTCGTCGCAGCGGTCGGCGACGGGCTGGGCAGCGGAGACGCGAAAGAGACGCGCGACGTTTCCGGGCATCTGGTGACGCCGGGCCTGGTCGATATCCACGCCCATGTCTATTGGGGGGCGACCTATCTCAGCGTCGAGGCGGAACGGGTCGCCCGTATGAGCGGCACCACCACCTTCGTCGATGCCGGCACCGCCGGGGCCGGCACATTCCACGGCTTCCGCAAGCTGATCATCGAGCAATCCGATCTGCGGATCATCGCCTTCCTCAATATCTCGCATCCCGGCATCTACGGCTACGGCCCGGGCTTCATGGTCGGCGAGACCAGTGAACTGCGGCTGCTGAATACCGGCGCCTGCGTGAAGGTGGCGCGCGAACACCAGGACCTGATCTGCGGCGTCAAAGTACGTCTCGGAAACAACGTTTCGGAACTCGTGGGCATCGGCGCGCTCGATTGCGCCATCGAGGCAGCGGAGGAACTGGATCTGCCGGTGATGGTCCATATCGGCGCACCGCCGCCGCGCCGCAAAGACATCCTTGAACGGCTGCGGCCCGGCGACATCCTGACCCATTGCTGCCGTATGTTCCCGAACGCGGCGATCGACAGCAACCGCAACATCCGCCGCGAGGTCGAGGAATCGCGCGAACGCGGCATCATCTACGACGTCGGCCACGGCCGCGGGTCGTTCGACTTCGACGTGGCGCGCGCCATGGTCGACAACGGTTTCGTCCCGGACGTGATGAGCAGCGACGTGCATGTGAACAGCATCGATGGCCCGGCCTTCGACGTTCTGGTGACCATGTCGAAGTTTCTCTCGCTCGGCGCGTCGTTGAGCGACGTCATCGCTGCCGGGACGAGCACGGCAGCCGCGGCTGTCGGGCGGCCGGATCTCGGCACGCTGAAACCCGGATCACCAGGGGATGCCGTCGTCCTGCGTCACGAAGAGGGCGCGTTCGAATATCTCGACAGCCTGGGCCAAACCTACACCGGCGAGCAGAAACTTGAGCCGGAAGCGATGATCGTCAACGGCGGCTGGTGGGAATAACCGCATGACCGGAACTGCACCTTCTTTCGAAACACTGCAGACGCCGCTGGACGATCCGTCCGCCTGGCGAGGCGCCGACCTGCGCACGCAGACCGACTGGATCGTCACCCTGACCGCGGTGGAGATTGCCGAGATCGAAGGGGCGCTTGCCGGCGTGCGCGATCGTCAGGCCGATCTCTTCGCCCTATCGCGAGACGACTTTCCCCTGCCGACGCTCTCGGCGCGGCTTGAAGGTCTGTTGCCGGTGCTGGAAGGCGGGCGCGGCTTCGCCTTGGTGCGCGGCCTGCCGGTCGAACGCTATAGCGAGGCCGACGCGCGGACGATCTTCTGGGGATTGGCGCAACATGTCGGCGTCCCGGAATCGCAGGATGGCGCCGGTAACCTGATGCATGACGTGCGCGATACCGGAAAATCCTTCGCCGACTCCAACACGGTGCGCGACTACCAGACCGATGCCGCGATCAACTTCCACAATGACGGGGCGGACATCTTCATGTTGTGTTGCATGCAGACAGGCGCCAGCGGCGGGCAGAGCCTGCTGGTCAGCGCGGTCGAAGTCTTCAACGAGGCGATGCGCCGCCGCCCCGACCTCGCCGAGGTCCTGCAGCAAGCCTGCTGGCATATGGATACGCGCGGCCAACGGCGCGATGGGGTAAAAACCCAGGTGATGCCGATCTACACCTATTGGAACGGTCAACTCACGCCGAACTACAAGAACAGCCTGATGTATGCGGCCCAGCGCTTCCCGGACGTTCCGCCCTTTACAGCGGCGCAGACGGAGGCGATCGCGTTGCTCGACGAGATTTGCAGCGATCCGGACATTGCGTTGTCCTTCGTCATGGAGCCGGGCGATATTCAGATCGCCAGCAACTACGCGACCTTCCACGCCCGCACGAAATACCAAGATAGTGGCGACACCGATCGCAGGCGGCATATGCTGCGAATCTGGCTGAGTATTCCGAACGGTCGGCCCTTGCCGCCCAACTTCGAAGGCACGCGCGAGTTCGGCGCAACCTATGCGCGGCGCATGACGCCGAATGGAGAAAAAACATGAGCGATTACGTGACCCAGCGCATCGACGACCCGGCCGCCTGGAGCGGCCGGGCCATCCGCGATCGACAGGATTGGATCGTCGATCTTTCTCCGGACCAGATTGACGCGATCGTCGCGGCGGTACGAACCGCGAAGGACAGCGGGCGCAACCTTTTCGAGCTTGGCCGCGACGAATTTCCGATCTCGGCGCTTGCGGCGACCATCGACGACGTGCATCGCGCGTTGGAAGGCGGCCGCGGCTTCACCGTGCTGCGCGGCCTGCCGGTCGCCGAGATGTCGGAGGACGACGCGAAGACGGTCCTGTGGGGCCTCGGCAGGCATATCGGCACGCCGGAGCCGCAGGACGGCGCGGGGAACCTGCTGCATAGCGTGCGCGATACCGGCGCCCGGGTGGAGACCACCGACAACATCCGCAGCTTCCAGACCAATGACCCGCAGCGCTTCCACAACGACGGCTGCGACACCTTCATGTTGATGTGCCGCCAGACTGCGAAATCCGGCGGCCGTAGCCGGCTCGCCAGCGCTGTGCAGATTTTCAACGACATCCTGGCGCAGCGGCCCGACCTGGCGCGGGTGCTGCAGGAGGATTTCCACATGGATGCTCGCGGGCAGCGCCCGGACGGGGTCACCATTCAGGTCATGCCGATCTATCACTGGTTTGCCGAGCGCCTGTCGATCAACCTGAAGCTCCGCTATATCCACACCGCCCAGCGGTTCGACGAGGTACCGCCGCTCAGCCCGGCCCAAAAGGAAGCGATTGCGCTTTTCGAAAAGGTCGCCGAGGAGAATGTGCTCGAGTTCGACATGCAGGCCGGCGACGTATTGATCGCGAATAACTATACGATCATCCACGGCCGGACCGGCTTCGAGGATTGGCCCGATCCGGACCAGCGGCGGCACATGCTGCGCCTGTGGCTAACCCTTCCGGAGGGGCGGCCCTTGCCGCCGGTTTTCGAAGGAAGCCGCGAATTTGGAGCAAGTTTCGCGCGTCGCATGAATTGATGCATAGGTAATTATACCGCCACGTGAGAATTTAGCCCCTGGCTGCCTTAATATTGCCTTATTCCGGGCAAATCGAAGCCACAGTCCCCGTGTGTACTAACCAGGCTGAGACCTCCCCTCTCAGACGAGGCTACGCCAAACAGCCTCATACAACTATACGACCTTGGCGTAAGGTCGTTCACTCCTGGCGGTCGCTGGCCCACCCCCAGCGACCGTCTTTCTTTCTCCCCCCTTCCTGCGATACCTTGAGCGCTCCGCCAACAGCCGTGACGCGCGATGACCGATCAATTCTCCGCCGAGGACCTTCTCTGCATTCGCGGCGAACGGATGGTGTTCACGAATCTCCAATTCACGCTCGACGCCGGCGGCGCGATGATCCTGCGCGGCCCGAATGGCAGCGGCAAGTCCAGCTTGCTGCGTCTCATGGCGGGGCTCGGCCGCCCGGTCGAGGGCATGCTGCGCTGGAACGGCGACGACGTTCGAAACGACCTCACCGCTCACCGGGCACGGAGCGTTTATGTCGGCCATTCCGATGGCGTGAAGACCGCGCTTACGGTACGCGAGAACCTGGCTTTCTGGGCGGGCCTCGGCGACAACAGCAGCCACCTGCAGGACGCGATCGACCGCATGGCGCTTTCAGCCCTGGCCGATGTCGCCGGCCGCTTTCTTTCCGCCGGGGAAAAACGGCGGCTCGCCCTGGCCCGGCTGTTGGTGCGCGATGCGCCGCTCTGGCTGCTCGACGAGCCGACCGTCGGCCTGGATAGCGGGGCGCAGGATATCTTCGAATCCCTCCTGGCCGACCATTGCGCCGGCGGCGGCATGGTCGTGCTGTCCACGCATACGCCGATCCGGCTGGAGCCGGCACAGGAAGTGCGGCTTGGCGATTTCGCCGTCGCCAGGATGAACCTGGAGGCAGCCGGCGCATGATCGCCGCCTTCTGCCACATGATGATGCGCGACCTGCGGCTGGCCCTGCGTCAAGGAATGGACGCCGCGATGGCGGTCGCCTTCTTCGTGATTGCCGGGACGCTTTTCCCGCTGGGTGTCGGTCCGGAAGCCAACATGCTGGCGCGCATCGCCGCCGGGGTGATTTGGGTTACCGCGCTGCTGGCGGTGCTGCTGTCGCTCGACCGACTGTTCCAGCAGGACTATGAGGACGGCTCCCTGGAGCAATTGGTGCTCGCCCCCGTGCCGTTGGAAGTCCTGGTGCTGGCCAAGATCACCGCCCATTGGATCATCACCGGC
The DNA here is from genome assembly GCA_021774335.1 of Alphaproteobacteria bacterium. Taxonomy (GTDB): domain Bacteria; phylum Pseudomonadota; class Alphaproteobacteria; order UBA8366; family UBA8366; genus JAJFJD01. Next base: position 88,400 of record JAJFJD010000005.1, on the reverse strand, counting down.
GTCCTCTTAATCGCCGCCTCGCCGCTGCTGGCGGTCTTCCTCAACATGCCGGCCGCGGCCTATCCCGTATTGCTGCTCGCGATGGCCCTGGGCACGCCGAGCCTCAGCCTGATCGGGGCGATCGGCGCGGCACTTAGCCTTGGCGCGCGGCGCGGCGGCGTGTTGATGGCCGTGCTGGTGCTGCCGCTCTATATCCCCGTGCTGATCTTCGGTGTCGGGGCCGCGGACGCCGTCGCGACAGGCCAAAGCCCGCAGCCGCATCTGCTGCTGCTCGGCGCGATCCTGGCCGCCGCGCTTCCCCTAGCCCCCTGGGCCGCCGCGGCCGCGCTACGCCAAGCCACCGAATAACCGCCAATCGGGACTGGACCAGCCACTTGATCCGAAATGGCCCTTACCATCCGGTCGCCGACGGTCGATATAACTTGCGAAATGCAATCTAGTGCGTTGGCGAAACTTGCCGGCGACCAGTATTTCGGCGCAGTATCGCCGCTACCACCGCTGATCGAGACCGGACCAAATGACACAATCCACCGCGCTGGGCTGGCGCACGCCGCTCCTCGTTTTCCTAGCGGGCTGCCTGCTGCTGTTCCTGTCTTTCGGCACCCGTCAGGGTTTCGGTCTGTTCCTGCAGCCGATCAGCGCCGAATTCGGCTGGGGCCGCGAAGTTTTCGCCCTGGCCATCGCGATCCAAAACCTGATCGTCGGTGCGGCGCAGCCCTTTACCAGCGCCGTCGCCGACCGCTACGGCACGGGCCGGATGGTGGCCATCGGCGGGCTGTTATACGCAAGCGGCCTGTTCCTGATGGCGCACGCATCGTCGCCGGTCGACGCCTATCTCAGCATGGGCGTGTTGGTCGGCCTCGGCCTCAGCGGAACGAGTTTTGCCATCGTATTCTCGGCGATCGCCCGGGTCGTTCCGGATGAAAGACGCACTTTTGCCCTGGGTGCCGTCAGCTCGGTCGGCTCACTCGGCACGTTTACCATGGTGCCGCTCGGCCAGGCCTTTCTCGACGCCTATGGCTGGGTAACGGTTTTGACGATGCTCTGTTTCGTTATCCTGTTGACCGTGCCGGTCAGCTTCGTGCTGAAAGGCAAACCCAAGGTGCACGCCAGCAAGCAAAGCCTCCGCGAGGCGCTGCGCGAAGCGCGCGGCCATCGGGGATTTCGGTTGCTGGTGGCCGGCTTCTTCGTCTGCGGTTTTCACGTTGCCTATATCGCCACGCATTTGCCGTCCTATATCGTCGACCGCGGCCTCCCCGCCGAACTTGGCGCTTGGACGCTCGGCCTGATCGGCCTGTTCAACGTCGTCGGCGCGCTGGGCGGCGGATACCTCGGCGACAAGATCAGCAAACGGTACCTGTTGAGCAGCCTGTATTTCGGCCGCGCAGTGCTCTTCACCGTGTTCGTGCTGACGCCGCTGTCGGAAACGACCGTGCTGCTGTTCGGCGTCGCGATGGGGTTGTTATGGCTCAGCACGGTGCCCCTGACATCGGCGCTGGTGGCGCAGATATTCGGGCCGCAATATATGGCCACGTTGTTCGGCATCGTCTTTTTCAGCCATCAGATTGGCGGTTTTCTGGGCGCTTGGCTCGGCGGCTACGTCTTCGACACGACCGGCTCCTACGATCTCGTCTGGTGGATTTCGGTCGCCCTGGGCCTGGCATCGGCGGCCCTGCATCTGCCGATCGACGAAAAACCGGTGTCGAGGCTCGCCACCGCGGAGTGACGCTCGCGAAAACGCGACAATTTTTCACCGGAAATCTGTGCGAAAAGTCCTTATATAATGGGAATCATGCATCGATTTGCGAACCCGACCCGGTTTCTGAAGATCGCCAATGCCGTCCTACCCTGGACCGGCGGTCTTACCGTCCTGTTGCTTGGCGCCGGGCTGTACCTGGCGCTCCTGAATTCGCCGCCCGACTATCAGCAGGGCGAAACGGTGCGGATCATGTATGTGCATGTGCCGTCGGCCTGGATGGCGCTGTTCGTCTACCTCACCATGGCGGTGGCCAGCGCCGTGGCGCTGATCTGGCGGCATCCGCTCGCGGATATCGCCGCCAAGGCGGCGGCGCCGATCGGTGCGGGCTTCACGATCATCTGTCTCGCGACCGGCTCGCTCTGGGGCAAGCCCATGTGGGGCACCTGGTGGGTCTGGGACGCGCGCCTCACCTCCATGCTGATCCTGCTGTTCCTGTATCTCGGCTACATCGCGCTGGTGAACGCTTTCGACGACCCAAACCGCGGCTACCGTGCCGCCGGGATTTTGGCGCTGGTCGGCGTGGTCAATCTGCCGATCATAAAATTCTCGGTCGACTGGTGGAACACGCTGCATCAGCCCGCCAGCGTCGTCCGGCTTGACGGCCCGGCGATCCACCCCGATATCCTATTGCCACTCATCGTCATGGCCCTGGCGTTCAAGCTGTTCTTCGTCACCGTCCTGATTCTGCGGATACGCAGCGAAATCGCCGCCGCGAAAATCCGAAACCTGCAGCTCAGCTTGGCGCGCGGATAAGACCGACATGGACAAATATTTCAGCATGGGCGGACATGGCGCCTACATCTGGCCAGCCTATCTGATCGCCGCGGTAATCCTGATCACTCTGCTGGTCACGTCGTTCCGCGCGGTGCGCACGCGGGAAGCGCAGCTCAAGGCGCTGCGGCAGGTCCGGCGCAGCGGCGCGGGAGAATCGGAATGACACGGAAACGGCGGCGGCTCTATGCCGTGCTCAGCGGGTTGACGATGTTAGGAGTCGCCGCGGCATTGGTGCTGTTTGCGCTGAAGGACAACCTGGTGTTCTTCCACAGCCCAAGCGACGTTGTCGAAAAATCGGTCGAGGCCGGACAGCGTATCCGGCTGGGCGGGTTGGTTGAAACGGGCAGCGTACAGAGCAGCGGCGGCACCGTAAGTTTCAAGATCACCGACATGAAGACGACGATCCCGGTACGCTTCTCCGGCATCGTCCCCGACCTGTTCCGCGAGGGACAGGGTGTCATCGCCGATGGGACGCTCGACGCCAGCGGCAATTTTATCGCCAGCGAAGTCCTCGCCAAACATGACGAACAATACATGCCGCCCGAAGTCGCCGACGCGCTGAAGCGTGCCGGTCATTGGAAAGAGACCGAAGGGACAAAAGACAAATGATCGCCGAACTCGGCCACTTCGCGCTGATCCTGTCACTCTGCGTCGCCGTGGCGCAGTCGACCCTGCCGCTTGCCGGCGCGGCGCGCAATCACGGCGGATGGATGGCGCTCGGCAGCGCCGCGGCCATCGTGCAGTTCTTTCTCGTCGCCTTCGCCTTTACCGCGCTGATGCACGCGTTCATCGTCAGCGACTTCTCGGTCAAGGTCGTCGCGTCGAACTCGCACTCGCTGAAACCGATGCTCTATAAGATTTCCGGCGTGTGGGGGAACCACGAAGGCTCGATGCTGTTGTGGGTGCTGATACTGAGCCTATTCGGCGCCTTGATCGCCGGGTTCGGCAGTAACCTGCCACCGCCGCTCCGCGCCCGCGTGTTGGCGGTGCAGGCGATGATCGCCGTCGGGTTCCTCTTGTTCATGCTGATCACGTCGAACCCGTTCGAGCGGCTTTTCCCGCCACCGGCGAACGGCAACGGCCTGAACCCGCTGCTGCAGGACCCGGGCCTCGCCTTCCATCCACCGATTCTCTACGTCGGCTATGTCGGCTTCTCGATCGCCTTTTCCTTCGCCGTCGCCGCGCTGATCGAAGGCCGTGTCGACGCCGCCTGGGCGCGTTGGGTGCGGCCGTGGACATTGCTGGCCTGGGCCTTCCTGACCGGCGGCATCGCACTCGGCAGCTGGTGGGCCTACTACGAACTCGGCTGGGGCGGCTTCTGGTACTGGGACCCGGTGGAAAATGCATCCTTCATGCCGTGGCTCGTCGGCACCGCGCTGCTGCATTCCGCCATCGTGGTGGAACGGCGCGACGCGCTGAAGACCTGGACCATCCTGCTCGCGATCCTAACCTTTTCGCTCAGCCTGATCGGCACCTTCCTGGTGCGGTCGGGCGTGCTGACCTCGGTCCATGCCTTCGCCGTCGATCCGGACCGCGGCGTGTTCATCCTGGTGCTGCTGATCATCAGCATCGGCGGCAGCCTGGCACTCTATGCGTGGCGCGCGCCGGCGCTCAAGGGCGGCGGATTGTTCGCCCCGATCAGCCGCGAGGGCGCATTGCTGCTTAACAACCTGCTGCTGACCACGGCGGCAGCGACCGTGTTCATCGGCACGCTCTATCCGCTGTTGCTTGAAGCGGTCGGCGGCGGAAAAGTGTCGGTCGGCCCGCCCTTCTTCAACGCAACCTTCGTGCCGCTGATGGTGCCGCTGGTCGCCGCCCTAGCCGTCGGGCCCCTGCTAGCGTGGAAGCGCGGCGATTTATTAGGTGCGCTGTCGCGGCTCAAGATCGCCGGAGCGATCACCGCCGTGGCCGTCGTGTTGTGCGCGGCGCTGACCTGGGGCCGGCCGGTCCTGGGCGCCATCGCCATGGGATTCGCGATTTGGCTCACCGCCGGGGTCCTGACCGAGGCCGCCGAGCGCATCCGCCTAGGCCGCATTCCGCTACGGCAGAGCATGGCGCGCGCTGCCGGACTCCCGCGCAGCGCCTGGGGCATGACGCTCGCCCATATCGGCATCGCAGGCATCATCGCCGGCGCTGCGGGGGCGACGCTGTGGCAGCAGGAAATCATCCGCGTGATGCAGCCCAACCAAACGATGGAGATTGCCGGGTTTTCGCTGACCTTCGACGGAATCCAGGACACGCGCGGGCCGAACTACCTGACGCGGCAAGGGCTGTTTTCGGTCAACCAAAACGGCAAACTCGTATTGAAAATGCGCGCCGAACGGCGGAACTATCTGGTCGGCGGACAGCAGACCACCGAAGCCGCGATCCACAGCACGCTGGCCGGGGACCTCTACGCGGTGATCGGCGACAGCGACGGGAAAGGCGGCCAGACGGTGCATGTTTATTACAAACCGCTGGTGCCCTGGATGTGGATCGGCAGCGCCCTGATGGTGCTGGGCGGTTTCGTCTCGCTCAGCGACCGGCGGCTTCGCGTCGGCGCGCCGTCACGAAAACGCGCGGGATCCTCGCCGGCGCAACCGGCACCTGCGGAATGAGAAGCCGGTGAAGCGCCTCCTTTTTATCGCACCGTTGGTCCTGTTCCTGGGCCTCGCCGCCTATCTTGGCTACGGGCTGACCCGGGATTCGCGCATTCTGCCGTCGACACTGATCGACAAGCCCGCCCCGACATTCGCCCTGGAATCGTTAATCCCCGAGGGCAAGGGTCTCCAGACCGAAGACCTCAAGGGCAAGGTGGCGCTGGTGAACGTCTTCGCTTCCTGGTGCGTGCCCTGCCGGGCCGAGCACCCAATCTGGGTGCGCGTGGCGGAGCAGGAGAAGATCCCGATATACGGCATCAACTGGAAGGACAAGCGCCCCGACGCCATCGCCTGGCTGAAGGAACTCGGCAATCCCTACCAACGCATCGGCTACGATCCGGATCATAAGGGGGGCGTCGAGTGGGGCGTTTACGGCGCGCCCGAGACCTATGTCATCGACCGCGCCGGACGTGTCCGCTACAAGCATGTCGGGCCGGTCTTCGGGGAAACGCTCAACGACACGATCCTGCCCCTGGTGCGAAAGCTGCAGGAAGACCGCTGATGCACAAATCTCTCACCGCTGCGTTTCTGACGATTCTCATCGTCCTGGCCGGACCAGGCCTCGCGGTGCAGCCGGACGAAATCCTGCCGGACGCGGCGCAGGAATCGCGGGCGCGGGCGCTCTCCGCCGAAATTCGATGTCTCGTCTGCCAAAATCAATCGATCGACGATTCCGACGCCAGTCTCGCCCGCGACCTGCGCCTCCTGGTGCGCGAGCAGATCACGGCGGGAAAGACCGATCAGGGAATCCGCGACTTCCTGGTCGCGCGCTACGGCGATTTCGTATTGCTGAAACCGCCGGTCAAAGCCAGCACCTTCCTGTTGTGGTTCGGCCCGCTGATCGTGTTCGCCATCGGATTAATCGGACTGGTCGTGTTTTTTCGATCTCGGTCCCGCGGCGCAACAGCCCCGACGACACTATTGAACGCCGACGAGCAAGCCCGCGTCGAACGCCTTCTCGACGACATGAGCCGGACGCCGGACAATGACGCCAAGGACGACAAGGCATGATCTTTTGGATCATCGCCGTCTTGATGATGCTGGCCGTTGCGGTGGCCTTGCTGTTGCCGGCCCTGCGCCACGGCACCGGTGACACGGACGCCGCCGAATTCGATCTCGAAGTCTATCGGCACCAGCTCCTGCAGCTCGACGCGGACAAGGCCGCAGGGTTGATCGGAGGGAAGGAAGCCGACGCCGCCCGGGCGGAAATTTCCCGCCGCATGCTCGATGCCGACGCACGCCGCGGCCGAACGCCATCGGGCAAGCGGCCGATGCCGGCGAGCCGCTGGATCGCCGCCGCCACGGCCGCGGTCGTGCCGTTGGGTGCAATCCTGCTTTATGCGGACTGGGGCGCGCCCGGCGTCCCCGGCCATCCTTTCGTAGAACGCAGTCAGCAGGCCAGTCAGCAAACGACGGAGTTGCGGGCCCGGATTACGAAGCTGCGCAAGAACTTGGAACAGAACCCTGAAAACCTCGAAGGGTGGGTACTGCTGGCCACCAGTCTTGCTGCACTGCGCGACTACGACAGAGCCAGCAAGGCCTATGAAATGGCGCTCGGGCTCGATGCGGGAAACGCCGGGCTCGTCGCGGCCTATGGCGAGACGCTGGTCCTGGCCAACAATGGTGTGGTCACGCCAGCGGCCCGCGCCGCATTCGATTCCGCGCTGGAAAAATCCGCCGGCGAACCGCGCGCCCGTTTCTATCTCGCCATCGCCGAGGAACAGGCCGGCAACAACAGGGCCGCGCTCGACCGATGGCTTGCGCTCTTGAAAGATTCGCCGCCGACCGCTCCCTGGGCCAAGGTCGCACGGCAGCGCGCGATCAACGCGGCCCAAGCCGCGGGCATCGAGCCGGACAGCATAATCCCGCCGCCCGCTGCCGCGCAGAAACCGCCGGGACCAAGTGGCGGCGACGTGGCTGCCGCACAATCGATGTCTCCCGAGGATCGCGCGGCGATGATCGAAGGCATGGTGGCGAAACTGGCCGGCCGCCTGAAAGAGGAACCCGACGACCTGGAAGGATGGATGCGCCTCGGTCGCGCCTACACGGTATTGAACCGTCACGGCGAGGCAAAGGACGCTATGGCCAACGCCGCCCGGCTGGCACCGGACAATGTCGACATCCTCATGCTCTACGCCCGCACCCTGCGGACCGCAGCGGACCACAAGCAGACGCCGGAATCGGTCGCCGTGATGCGCAAAGTGCTGGCGCTCGATGCGAAGAATATCGAAGGGCTCTGGCTGGTCGGCCGTGCCGAGATTTCGAGCGGAAAGGTCGAGGAAGGCCGGGCCATGATGCAACAGGCGCTCGACAGCCTGCCCGCCGGGTCGCCGGACCGCGCCAAGTTGCAAGAGCACCTGGACGACCTGAGCAAATCCAAAAATTAGGGCGGGTCACTCCGCCGCTTCGAGCGAGAAGCGCTGGCGGTAGCGGCCCGGCGCCACGCCCAGACGGTGCAAGAAGGCGCGGCGCATGCGTTCTTCTTCGCCGAAGCCGCAGCGTAGCGCGACCTGTCCGACCGGCAGTGCGGTTTCTTCCAACAGCCGGCGTGCTGCCTCGACCCGCAGCGCAGTGACCACCTTGGCCGGCGTCATCCCCGTACGGTCCCGATAGACACGGGCAAAGGTCCGGGGGCTCATGCCCGCCCGCTCCGCGAGATGTTCGACCCGCAGGTCCTCCGACAAATTGTCCGCCATCCAGGCATGAAGTTCCGCGAAATCACCGTTATCGGAAAGTTGGGCGGCCAGGATCGAACTGAACTGCGCCTGACCGCCGGGCCGCTTCATGAACACGACCAGCCGTTGCGCGGTCTGCAACGCCAAGCGGCGACCCAGGTCGGCTTCGACAAGGGCCAGCGAGAGATCGATTCCCGCGGTTACGCCTGCCGACGTCCAGACGCCGCCATCCTCGACAAAGATCGGATTGCCTTCGACCCGAATGTCCGGATACTGCGCCGCCAGCGTATCGCAATAGCCCCAATGGGTGGCTGCACGCTTGCCCGCCAAAACACCCGCCGCCGCGAGCAGGAAAGCACCGGTACAGACCGAGCAACAGCGCCGCGACACCGTGGCCTGCGCGCGCAGCCAGTCGACCATCGCCATGTCCTCGGCCGCCACGTGTACGCCATGCCCGCCGGATGCGATCACCGTGTCGAAGGATCGCCCGGCCGCATCATCGAACGAGATCGTGGACAGGCCGAGGCCCGCAGAAGTGACGATTTCGCCGCCACCACGGGACACAACCGTCACGCGATACGCCGGCGTCTCCCGATGCTCAACGAGTTCCGACGCGGAAGCGAAGACCTGGGCCGGACCCGCGATGTCGAGCAATTGCGCGTCCGGAAAGCCGAGGATGGCGATGTCTCTAGTGGGTGCTGAATCATTCATCCAATCACCTTAGAACGTGAATTGGCAGTAATCGAGGAATATTTGTCATTTCTGCCACACATGTTTTCCGCTACCCTGCGGTCAATCAATCGCTATGAGGTATCGCCGCCATGACCGATCCGATTTCCGTTGGACTTCTCCTGTTTCCGCGCCTGACCCAGCTCGACCTGACGGGTCCGTTCGAAGTGTTTTCCCGGACACCCGGCGTCACCGTGCATCTGATCTGGAAGTCGCTCGATCCGGTGACATCGGATAGCGGGATGAGCATCACGCCGACGGCGACCTTCGCGGACGCGCCGCCGCTCGACATCATCTGCGTGCCGGGCGGGCCGGGCGTTGCAGAGTTGATGGAGGACGACGAGACACTGGCCTTCCTGCGACAGTGCGCCGAGAACGCCGATTACGTTACATCGGTTTGCACCGGCTCGCTGGTGCTGGGCGCGGCCGGCCTGCTGACCGGCAAGCGCGCCACCTGCCATTGGATGTCGCGCGATCTGTTACCTCATTTCGGGGCCGAGGCGGTCGATGCCCGCATCGTGCGGGACGGCAATACGATCACCGGCGGCGGCGTGACGGCGGGGATTGATTTCGCTTTGTCGATCGTCGAGTCGCTGCGCGGCCGCGCCGTGGCCGAGGAAACACAATTGGCCATCGAGTATGACCCGGAGCCGCCGTTCCAATCGGGATCGCCGCGTACCGCCGACCCGGCACTGGTCGAAGACGTGCGGCAGCGCGGCGCGGCCCGGCAGCAGGAACGGTTGGAAATCGTGCAGCGCGCGGCGGCCAAACTATCCGCAGTGTGAGTTGGGCGGCATGAGTCAGGCGGCGCGAGTCGGGCGGTTTTCTGCCGCTCGGGGCAGCCGACGATGAAACGGCAGAGCCTTCGCGGCCCGGTATGGTCGCGGGTCGCGCACCCGGCCGGGCCCGTTCCGGAATTGCGCCGCGAAACGCTGGTCAGAGAGTGGTCCCGGCCGCATGGACCTCGGAGATCACCGCCGCCAGTTCACGAAATTCCGCTTTCCGGCCCGACGTGCGGCGCCATAGTAAACCGATCTGCCGACCCGGTTCCGGCGGTGCGAGCGAGCGGGTGATCAACCGGCCGTCGGTGCCGGCCTCACGCCGCCGCGCCATCTCGGGCAACAACGTTACGCCGAGACCGCTCGCCACCATCTGTACCAGCGTGGCGAGACTAGTCGCACGGAAATCACCTTCATTGACCGGGCCATCGAGCGCGCACACCGCGAGCGCCTGATCCCGCAGACAATGGCCGTCTTCCAACAACAGCAGCGATTCATCGGCCAGGGCGCCCAATGCGACGGTATCCATCTTTGCGAAGGGATGGCCCGGTGGTGCTGCGACAAGAAAGCGATCCTCGAACAACACGGCGCTCTCCAGGTCGTCGCCCGGCACCGGCAGCGCCAGCAGGGCAAGATCAAGCCGGCCTTCACGCAAACTGTCCAGCAACCGCTCGGTCTGTTCTTCGCGCATAAAGAGCTGCAGCGCAGGATAGCGGCGGTTTAGATCGGGCATCAGGTCCGGCAGGAGATAGGGGCCGATCGTCGGAATGACGCCCAGTCGCAACGGACCGGTGAACGGGTCGCGCATGCCGCGGGCATAGTCTTCGATTGCCGCGACATCCTCGAGAATGGCGCGCCCGCGCCGCACCACTTCCTCGCCGGCGGCCGTCATCACCGCGCCGCGCCGGCCGCGTTCGACCAACGATACGCCGAGTCCTTCCTCAATCAGCTGAACCTGCGTGCTCAAAGCCGGTTGCGTTACGTGGCATGCCGCCGCCGCACGCCGGAAATTCCCGGCTTCCGCAAGCGCCGTCAGATATCGGAGTTGACGAAGACTGATCATTGATAAGTTTTTCTAATCGAAAATGATATTTAATGTAATTATACATTATCACACCGGTGCCGTATTCCTAGTCCATCGATGTCGGCCGCACCGTGCCGGCACAGCGACCAACCAACTCGATGGAGACAGCTCATGGCACCGAAATCACGACTCACCACGGCCGCCGGCGCGCCGGTCGTCGACAACCAGAATTCAATGACTGCCGGCCCCCGCGGCCCCCTGCTGATGCAGGATGTGTGGCTTCTGGAAAAGCTGGCGCATTTCGACCGCGAGGTGATTCCCGAGCGGCGGATGCATGCGAAAGGGTCGGGCGCATTCGGCACCTTCACGGTGACCAACGACATTACCCAATACACGCGCGCCAAGTTCCTGTCCGAGGTGGGCAAGAAGACCGACGTTTTCGCCCGCTTCTCCTCCGTCGCCGGTGAGCGCGGCGCGGCCGACGCCGAGCGCGATATCCGCGGCTTCGCCGTCAAATTCTATACCGAGGAAGGCAACTGGGACATGGTCGGCAATAACACGCCGGTCTTCTTCCTGCGGGATCCGTTGAAGTTCCCGGATCTGAACCATGCGGTGAAGCGCGACCCCAAGACCAACATGCGCAGCGCCAACAACAACTGGGACTTCTGGACCCTGCTGCCGGAAGCGCTGCATCAGATCACGATCACGATGAGCGACCGGGGCCTGCCGAAGAATTACCGCCAGATGAATGGCTACGGCAGCCATACCTTCAGCCTGATCAACGACGACAACGAGCGCGTCTGGGTGAAATTCCATTTCAAGTCGATGCAAGGCCACGCCTACCTGACCGATGCGGAGGCGGAAGAGGTCGTCGGCAAGGATCGCGAGAGTTTCCAGCGCGACCTGTTCGACAACATCGAAGAGGGCAACTTCCCGAAATGGCGGGTCTGCGTGCAGATCATGCCGGAGAAGGACGCCGACAGTTACCGCATCCACCCGTTCGACCTGACGAAGGTCTGGCCGCATGCGGACTATCCGCTGATCGAGGTCGGGAATCTCGAGCTGAACCGCAACTCGGAAAACTATTTCAGCGATGTGGAACAGGCTGCATTCAGCCCGGCCAACGTGGTGCCCGGTATCGGCTTCTCGCCCGACAAAATGCTGCAGGCGCGGCTCTTCTCCTACGGCGACGCGCAACGCTACCGGCTCGGCGTGAACCATTATCAAGTGCCGGTAAACGCGCCGAAATGCCCGTACCACGCCTTCCATCGCGACGGCCAGATGCGGGTCGACGACAACAAGGGCAGCGAGGTCGGCTACGAGCCGAACAGCCACGGCGCGCTGCAGGAGCAGCCCGACTTCCGGGAGCCGCCGCTGGCGATCACCGGCGACGCCGACCACTGGGACTTCCGCCAGGACGACGACGATTACTTCTCGCAGGCCGGTAACCTGTTTCGCGCCCTGACCCCGGACCAGCAGCAACGGTTGTTCGAGAACACCGCCCGATCGGTTGGCGGCGCGGACAAGGAGATCCAGCTGCGGCATATCCGGCACTGTCACAAGGCCGACCCGGCCTATGGCGAAGGAGTCGCCAAAGCGCTCGGCGTCGGGATCGCCGAAGCGATCGCCGCCTAACCGACAACCGGAGTCTCTCCCCTTCTCCGGTTTCCCTGGCCGCCGCCCCCTCCACCCATGGGGCGGCGGCCTCCCTGTTTCATATCCGCCTTGGTTTGGCACGACGCAGCGCCACGCGGTAGGGTCGAGGCGACGAGTCCCATAACGGCAGACGTCTCCTCAAATGAGCGCCGTATCAACCGCCGAGACCGAAAGCGACGGCGGCCCCGCGACCCCGGCCAGCCCCGGCGCGTTTCAGCGCGCCATGATCCTGGCGACGGCGACTTTGGCGACGATGCTCGTCAGCATGACCCTGATGATCGTCAGCGTGATCATGCCGCAGTTGCAGGGTTCACTGTCGGCGACTCAGGATCAGGTCGCCTGGGTCATTACCTTCAACATCATCGCGATTGCCGTGGTGACGCCGATGACCGGGTGGCTGGCCAACCGGTTCGGCCGGCGCAACGTGATGATCTACAGCACGATCGGGTTCGTCGCCTCCACGATCCTCTGCGGTACCGCCAACAGCCTCGAAGTGCTGGTGCTGTACCGTGTGTTGCAGGGCGTGTTCGGCGCGCCGCTCAACCCGCTGTCGAACGCCATCGTGCTGGACACCTTCCCGCGCGAACAACACGGCACGGTCAATTCGATCTACGGCGTCGGCGTGGTCATCGGGCCGATGCTCGGACCAATCCTCGGCGGTTATATCGCGGACGCCTATACCTGGCGCTGGGCCTTCATCGCGGTGGGAATCGCCGGGATACTGGCGGTGATTGGTGCGATCGTCTTCATCCGCGACGACCGCCGCGAGGCGAAGCTCACGCTCGACTGGACCGGGTTCATCACGCTGGCGATCGCCATCCTGTGTTTCCAGCTCGTGCTCGACCGCGGCGAACAGGAAGACTGGTTCAACTCCGTCGAGATCGTAATCCAGGCGGGCCTGGCCGCGGCGGCCTTCTACGTCTTCATCGTTCACAGCCTGACCAGCCGCCGGCCGTTCCTCAACCCGCGCCTGCTGCTCGACCGGAACTACGCGATCGGTCTTATGGTCGTACTGATCTTCGGCATGATGAATTTCACCCCGATGGCACTGCTGCCGCCGCTGTTGCAGAACCTTGCCGGCTATCCCGACGACGCCATCGGTTTCCTGATCGGGACGCGCGGGTTCGGCGGGATGTTGGGTTTCTTCGCCTCGATCTGGGTCGGCAAGCTCGATCCGCGTATCGGGATGACCGCCGGTTTTCTCATACAGGCGGTGTCCGGCTGGTGGATGATGGCGTTCGACGTCAACCTGACCGCCTTTGACGTGGCGCTGACCAGCGTCATGCAGGGATTCGCCGTCGGGTTGATCTGGGTGCCGCTGGTCGTCGCCTCCTTTTCCACGCTGCCCCGGGAGCATTTGAACGAGGCGACCGCGGTGTTTCATCTGCTGCGCTACATCGCGGCAAGCGCCTTCGTCTCGATCAGCGTGGTGATCGTGTTGCACACCGGGCAGGAAAACTACGCCCGCATGACGGAATTCGTAACGCCCTTCAACGATGCGCTGCAGGAGTCCTCGGCGCTCGGGCTATGGAGTTCGGAGAGTTTGCGCGGATTGGCGACCTTAAGCGGCGAGGTCGGCCGGCAGGCTTTCATGATCGGCTATATCAACGCCTTCACCGCCTATACGGTGCTCAGCATCGCCATTCTGCCGTTGGTGTTTTTCGTCCGGGTGCCGAACCGGAAGCGATGACCTATCGCCAACCCGGCGTATGGGTAGACCGCCGCATGACGATCCAGCCGCCGACCGCCGAAGCGATCAGCATGAGGCCAGATGCGCTGCCATAGGTCCAGCGGGGCAACACGCCAAGCGCACCCAACAACACGATAGGAAGCAACAGCGCTACCACCGCCCAGGTGCCCAGAATGGCACGGGCGACGAGCCGCCGTTGCCGGTCCGACCGAATGCGCCGAATCGAATTAATGGTTATGACGAACGCGACCAAGCATGCGAGTACAGGCAAGGCCCAGGTGGCGATCATGCCGATTGTGGCCGTATCCACGATCAAGGTGCTCCTCTTGGATCGGGCGGGCGGCCCGAGACCGGCCCACACGCACCAGAGTCCGCCGACCACCTTAACAAGGCCTTAATGGCGTTTAACCTACTGAAATTCGGCGATTCTCAGCTTTCAGCAAAAGGGCCCGCAAATGCCACTTCTACATAGTGGGTATGGTGTCTGCCTGCGATTCTGAGCAGTATCCCAGGGCACCTACCCCTGGCGAGATTCGCGTCACGCCCCGGGGCCACACCTGAACCAGAGCATCGGACGGATGCCGAAATTCCGCTGGACCATCCGCTTACCAATTTTCACGTCCGTCGTGGCCCATATCGCGGTCGCCTCGGCGGCCTTTTATCTATCCTCCTTCGAAACCCACGATCTTGACCGGCGGGAAAAACAGATCAACATGGTGTTCCTGCCGCCGCCGGTCCTGGAAGTCGCGCCACTGCTGCCGCCACCGCCGCCGCCGCCGGAACCGGTCGAGGCGACACCACCCGCCCCGGTTCCGATCGAGCCAGCCCCCGCCGACCCGGTCCCGGACCCGGCCGCCATCCCGATCCCCAAACCGGAACCACCGAAGAAACCAGAGCCGAAACCCGAGCCGGTCGCGGCCAAGCCGCCGCCCAAGCCAGAGCCAAAAACGGAACCCAAGCCTGATCCCAAGCCCGCGCCGCAGCCGAAACCCGAGCCAAAACCGCGGCCGCCTGCGGTTGTCGACCCGCCGCCGGCGCCACGCCCGGATCTGCAGAAGATGCTGAAATCGCTGATCGCCTATCCATGGTCGGCGACGACCAACTGCGAGCAGCGCATCGCCCTTGTCCGCCTAACCGTCAACGCGGAAGGCTGGATCTCGGCCTACAAGATCCTCCGTGGCACCGGATACGGACCGGTCGACGCCGCTATCGGCGACAATATACGGCGCGCGCCGCGCCTGCCGCTGCCCGCCGGCACAAAATTGCCGGCAAAATCGGAGGTGATCGTGCCGGTCGCCGTCACGCTGCCCGACTGCTCCGACCGGTTTGCCGAAATTGAAGAAGAGGGTAATGAAGGCTTCGACGACGATCACGGGCCGGGTGACGGCGAAGTCGATCCCACGGGCATCGGATCGGCAGCGCTGACCGATCAGGAATCAGGATTGGGCTATACGGACGACCATGGCCCGCTGGATGGCGAGGTCGATCCGACCGGACCAGGATCGGAAGAACTCACCGATCAGGAAACTGGCGACCAGAACGATCCGTTCATCCAGCCGCTCGAATGCACGCTGTTCGGGATCAACTGCAAGCCGGACGAAACCAAGATCCGCTAATAGCCTCTATAAGAACAGCTTTTCGCCCGACATGTCCTTGTACAGGTCGGCGACGAATTCGCCGTAGCCGTTGTAAAGCAGCGTCGGCACCCGGCCGTTGACCCCGAGCACACGTTCGGTCGCCTGGCTCCAGCGGGGATGCGGCACTTCCGGGTTTACGTTGGCCCAGAAGCCATACTCGCGGTTCTGAAGCTGTTCCCAAAAACTGACTGGGCGCTTGTCCGTGAATTCGAACCTCACCAGCCCCTTGATCGACTTAAAGCCATATTTCCACGGCACCGCCAGCCGCAACGGCGCACCGTTCTGCTTCGGCATCGTCTTGCCGTAAACCCCGGTCGCCAGGAAGGCGAGGTCGTTCGTCGCCTCGGCCA
This sequence comes from Alphaproteobacteria bacterium, assembly GCA_021774335.1. GTDB lineage: Bacteria > Pseudomonadota > Alphaproteobacteria > UBA8366 > UBA8366 > JAJFJD01. Next base: position 72,688 of record JAJFJD010000005.1, on the reverse strand, counting down.
GGCTAAGCCCTTCGACATAGGGCCAGGGGTACCAGCTCTCGCTTTGTCCGCTCGCCACCTTGGGATTCTCGAAGGTCACCATCTTCACGTATTTCGCCGACGATAACGGCCGGGCCAGATCGACCAGCGCCTTCATCGCAAAACCGCTCCACGGCACCGCCATCGACCAGGCCTCGACGCAACGGTGCCGGTAGAGCCGCTCTTCCAACGGCATCTTTGCCAGCAGGTCGTCCATGCCGATCTCGAACTCCTTCTCGACCTGGCCGGCGATCGTAATCGTCCAGGGCCGGATCGGCAGGCGTTGCGCCTTCTCATGGATATTCTTCGAGGAGCCGAATTCGTAATAATTGTTATACGTGGTCGCGAGTCTTTCCGCGGTCAGCGGGCGGTCGAGCGTGAACTTCGGATTGCGGTCGAACGGATAAAGCTTCGCGGACGGATCGGGGATCTTGGCCCCGGCCTCCAGCGCTGCCTTCGCCGCGGGATCGCCGTCGTCGCACGCCGCCAGCAGGGCCGGCATGCCCAAGAGGATCGGACCCGCAGCGGCCGCCTTGATGAGGCGCCGGCGATCCCGAAACAAGCTCTCGGGTGTCGCGGCCGATTCCGGCAGTTCCCACCCTTTCGGTATGCGGATCAGCATTCTCGTCTCCTACGTCGCTGGTTGCCCAAATGATCTTATGCAAGAGATATGGCGGCGAGGGCCACCATCGTCCACCCAGCACGCAACGGGGGACAGTGGCGACACCTCGACCGACACATGAAGGCTATGCGCGTCGCGCAAGCGGTTACCCTGGGTGGGTTACTTGGCTTTGCAGGGGTTGCAAGGACGGCACGCCTTCTTCGCGGCGCAGGGGTTGCAGGCCTTTTTGGCCGCGCAAGGATTCTTGGCAGCGCACGGGTTGCACGCTTTCTTGGCCGCACAGGGGTTCTTGCCGGCACACGGGTTCGCCTTACAGGCGGCGAGCTGGATGCGCTCACCGGCAATCGCGGTCGCCGTCGGCAGGGCAACTGCGCTCGACAGAGCAACCGCGGCGCCAAGGGCGAGGGCGGTGCGGGCGAGCGGCAATTTCTTCTTCTGCATAATTTGTTTCTCCAAACGCATTTGGTGGACCCTCTTGGCGGGGCCCGGAAGCCTCTGGGCCCCGTCCGCGCCGCAAAGCAGGCGAAGAGGCCATGCCGGGGAGTGTGGCAAAGAGACGTAAAGTCCCGATAAGGAAGATTTAAAGATTTTGTAAGGGTGCAATCCGGCCGAAACCGGGCGTTTCAGCGGTCCAATTCGAACCAGAAGCGGACATCCCCGTCCCCGGTGTCGGCCCCGACGCGCCCGCCATGCGCTTCGACCAGTTCCTTGACGATGGTCAGGCCGATCCCCGCGCCGCCGCTGTCGCGCGACCGCGACTTGTCGACACGATAGAAGCGCTCGAAGATCAGCGGCAGATCCGTCTCGACGATACCGGCCGCCGTGTTCGCGAAGGACACCGTGATGCCGTCGCCGTCGCTTTCGGCGATGACCGTCAGCCTGCCGCCATCCGGCGTGTACTGCCAGGCATTCTGCGTCAGGTTGCGCAGCACCTGCAGCAGCTTGTCCCGGTCCCCCTGCACGATCAACGGGTCGGCCGGCAGTTTGGTCTCGACGGTGATGTCGCGCGACTGGAATTGGAAGCGGTCGAGTTCCAACGCCTGCGCGATCAGTGCGGGCAGGTCGACCTGCTGTCGGCTCAGGAACGCCTTCGCCGCATCGGCCTTGGTGAGCTGGTGCAGGCTCTCGACGAGCCGGACAAGACGCATGATCTCGTCCTGCAAAATTCCGAAGGTTCCCTTGTTCGCCTCGACCACGCCATCTTCCATCGCTTCGAAATAGCCACGCAAGCTGGTTAGCGGCGTGCGCAGTTCATGGGCGAGATCGACCACCATGGTGCGGCGGAGACCCTCGATCTTTTCCAGGCTATCCGCCATGCGATTGAAGGCCAGACCGAGCCGCCCCACCTCGTCCTTCGAGGTCACCTCGACGCGCGCCGAGTAATCGCCCGCCGCCACACGCTGGCTGATTTCGGTCATCTGCGATAGCGGCCGCAGCACCGTCCGCGTCAACAGGAAGCTCAGCAGAACCGCGATCGCGGCGGCCACGATGCTGGCCTGGATCAGATAGCGGTGAACCGATTCGACAAACATCCTGTGCGTGTCGGAAGGAGAGATCTTGTACTCCTCCATCAGCACGGTGAAGTAATCGGCGGCCAGGAAATCCACCGCGAACCAGACGATCAGGATAACCATGCCGATGACCGGCAGGTTGATCGCCAGCAATTTCCACAAAAGCTTATCGCGCATAATCGGCTCCTGGCGTTTAGGGAGTATTGGGATCGGCGAAGCGATAGCCGATACCGTGCACCGTCAGCAGGAATTGCGGCGTCGACGGGTCCGGCTCCAGCTTTTGCCGCAGCTTGCCCATATGAACGTCGATGACACGGTCGACCACGACCCCGCCGTTGTCATAAAGTCGATCGAGCAGCTCATCGCGGCTGAAGACCTTGCCCGGCGTCTGCATCATGGTCTGCAGCAGTTTGAATTCGGACGGCGTCAGCGACACGTCCGTGCCGTTCATCGTGACCGCATGCCGTTCGGGGTCCAGCCGGATCGGCCCGGACTCCAGAATGACAGCGGCCGAGGGTTCGGCCCGGACGGTCGTGCGGCGCAGGATCGCCTTCACCCGTTCCACCAGTTCGCGCGGGCTGAACGGTTTGACGACATAGTCGTCAGCACCGATCGACAGGCCGACCACGCGATCCATTTCCTCGGCGCGCGCCGTCAGCATCAGGATCGGCACGTCGGAATCCCGCCGCAGCGCCCGGCACACTTCCCAGCCGTCCATTCCAGGCAGATTGATGTCCAGGATCACCAAGGCCGGATTCTGGCGGCGCGCCAGGGCCAAGCCGTTGTCCCCGTCGCCGGCGCTCAACGTCTCGAAGCCATCCTTCTGCAGATACTGCTCGACCAGGGAGGCGATGTTGCGGTCGTCCTCGACTATCAGGATCGGCCGGCGGGGTTGCGGTTCGGACATGGCGGCGCTCCCGGTATACGGATCGTTCTGCCGCGAAATCCAGAATCGGCGCGGCGGTGCCGGTCAATTTGACGTATGATGGTGCCTAAACGCAATGCACGGGGAGTTACGAAAGAGTGACCGATACCAAGATCCAACCGCGCCGCAGCCTGATTTTCGTTCCAGGCGACCATCCGGATATGTTTCCCAAGGCACTGACGACCGGCAGCGATATCGTCTGCATCGATCTGGAAGACGCCATCGCGCCGCAGCACAAACAAATTGCCCGCGACAAGACGCTGGCCCTGTTCACCGAGCCGCAGGCCGACGATGGGGTCGAGCGGATCGTCCGCATCAACTGCCTGCGCACACCGGAAGGGCAACGCGACGTGTTGGCGATCGGCGAGACCGATACGCCGCCGCCGGCACTGATGCTGACCAAGGTGAAGACCGCCGACGAAGTTCGCCTGCTGGCCGACCTGTTGAGCGGCCCGCACGGCGCGATCCGGTTTCACGTCATCATCGAAACCAATGACGGGCTGAACGCCGCCTACGACATTGCGCAGTCCTGCGACCGTATCGATTCCCTATTGTTCGGCGGGGTCGACATGGCCGCCGACCTGCGGGTCGAGCCGACATGGGACGGCCTGCTGCATGCCCGGCAGCGCGCGGTCCATGCCGCCGCGGGCGCGGATGTCGACATGATCGACGTGCCGTTTCTGGACCTCAACGACATGCCGGGGCTTGAGGAGGCGGCGCGCGCATCCGCGGAGATCGGCTACACCGGCAAGGCGGCGATCCACCCCAAGCAGATACCAGTGATCAATGGCATCTTCAGCCCAAGCCCGGAACAGGTGGACAAGGCGCGCCGCATCGTCGAAGCCTTCGCCAACCACGACAGCGGCTTGCTGGTGGTGGACGGCGAGTTGATCGAACGCCCCGTGCTACGGTCGATGACGCGTGTGCTGGCGCTCGCCGAGCGCTAACCGAAATCAAGACTAGGGAGAGCTACAATGGCCAAGAATTTGCCGCGTCTGAACGGCGCGATCCGGGCGCTCGAACAGGGCAAGCCCGCCTTCACCACCTTTACCGCGCCGGAGATCGGCGCAACCCAGGCCATCAACGCCGCCCCCTATGATGCGCTGGTGTTCGAGATGGAGCATGGCGCCTATGACGTCACCGCGATGCGCCACTGCATGCAGTATATGCTCGATCGGCGGCAGATTCTGGAGGGTGGTAGCCTCGCGCCCGCAACCGCACCCTTCGTGCGCATTCCGCCGAATGGCGGCGAGATGAACCAGTGGACGGCGAAGCAGGTGCTCGACCTTGGCGTCTACGGCGTAATCTGGCCGCATGTCAGCACGGTCGACGAAGCGCGCAATGCGGTGGCCGCCTGCCGCTACCCTCGCCCGCCCGAAGCGCCACTGTTCGACCCCGCGGGCCAACGCGGCGATGGACCGCGCACCGCCGCCGGCTATTGGGGCATCGACCAGCAGACCTATTACAAACGCGCCGACGTCTGGCCGCTCAACCCGGACGGCGAAATATTGGTCGTGATCATGTGCGAGGAAAAGCGCGCCATCAAAAACCTGCCGAAGATGCTTGAGGAAGTACAAGGCATCGGCGTGGTGCTGATCGGCGAAGGCGACCTGTCGCAGGATCTGGGATATCCGCGTCAGTACGATCACCCGACGGTCGCGTCCGCCATCGACGACATCCTCACCATCTGCAAGGAGCATGACGTGGTCTGCGGCCATCCGCATGTCGACGCCGGCAATGTGGACGAGCTGTTGGAGCGCGGGTTCCGTTGGCTGATGGCGCAACCCACGATGTCCTTCGCCGGATTGGAACGGGGCCTCGCGGCATCCGGACGCACCTGACCGGAACACCCCGTCAAACCGGCTGATTTTTGCCGTTCGCCGCATTGCGGCGACGGCGAAATCCGCGCATACATAGACAAATGGGGATCGCTCCCCTCCCACCGAATTGCGACGCAGCGACACGAAGAAAAGCGAGCACCTCCATGCAAAAATCAGACTCGGTCCGCGGTGCGGACAGGGCCGCGCAAGCCCTTCGGGCGGCCGGCATCGAAACCGTCTTCGCCATGTCCGGCAACCAGATCATGGTCCTCTTCGATGCCTTCCTGGATGAACAAATCGGCGTCGTCCACATTCGCCACGAAGCCGCCGCGGTCCATATGGCGGAAGCCCGCGCGCAGTTGACCGGCGACGTCGCCGTCGCCTTGGTACCGGCCGGACCGGGATTCGCGAACGCCTTGTCCGCGCTCTATTCGGCCCGCATGTCGGAAAGTCCGATGGTGCTGTTGAGTGGCCACGCGCCCGTCGCCCGCATCGGCCAGGGCGCCTTCCAGGAAATGCCGCAGGCCGATATGGCGGCGCATCTGGCGAAAGCTTCGTGGACCGTCGAGAAAGCCGAAGACGCCGCCCCCGCCATCGCCGAGGCGATGCGGATCGCCCGCGCCGACCGGCCCGGGCCGGTCCATGTCGCCCTGCCCTTCGACATCCTGTGTGCAGAGGCCGACGGCGGTGCTGTGCCGGCAGCGGATGCGTTCACGCCAGACCAGAACGATCTGGCTGACGCCGACGCACAAAATACACTCGACGCCATTGCGGCAGCGGCGCGCCCGTTGATCCTGGTCGGCCCCACCTTTGCCCGTGGGAAAGGGGCGGAAGCCGCGAAGCGCCTGGAGGTGGCGACCGGCGTGCCCGTCGTGTGTTCGGAAAGCCCGCGCGGCACCAACGACCCCTGCCTCGGCGCCTTCGCGGAAGCGTTGCAGGACGCCGATCTGGTGGTATCGGTCGGCAAGCGGCTGGACTTCACCGTCCAACTCGGCGCGGCAATGGCGGCTGACGGTTCCGTCATTCACATCGACCCGGAGCAACTGGAGCTCGACCGAAGCGGCGCGCTGTTCGGCAGCCGCCTGACCCTTGCCGCCAAGGCCGATGCCTTGCCCGCGGCCGAAAGGCTGATCGCGCTCGCCAACGCGCCGGCCGTCGATGCCGACTGGTCGGCCAATGTCAAAGACGCGGTCACCCATCGGCCCGCGGAATGGGCCACCCTGTCTGCGGGGTCGGACAACCCGTTGCACCCGATTGATGTCTGCCGCGCGGTACAGGCCAAGCTCGACGAGTCGCCCGACGCGGTGTTGATCATCGACGGTGGCGAATTCGGGCAGTGGGCGCAGGCCTGCCTGCACGCCCCCAACCGCATCATCAACGGCCCCGGCGGGGCCATCGGCGCAGGCATCCCGTTCAGCGTCGCCGCCGGACTGACGAAACCCGGCGCGCCGGTGATCGCGCTGATGGGCGACGGATCGATGGGGTTTCACCTGAGCGAGTTCGATACCGCGGCGCGGACCAACTCGCCTTTCGTGCTGATCGTCGGCAATGACGCGAAATGGAACGCCGAATTCCAGATCCAACTGCGCGACTTCGGGCCACAGCGGATGATGGGATGCGAACTGAACGCCACGCGCTACGACCAGGCTGCCGTCGCATTGGGTTGCGAAGGGGGCCTCGTCACGCGGGCGGACGAAATGGCGCCGGCACTCGACAAGGCCCTGAAATCGGGCCGGCCGACCTGCCTGAATGTATCGCTTGAAAGCCATCCGGCGCCGACGGTGCGGCGCGCCTGAACCGAGAGTCGGCCCCTCAGCCGCGGCGGTACCGCACAAAAAAAGTGGGGCCCGAAGGCCCCACTCGATCGCCAATCAATTGACGGCGTTTACTTTTTCCACTTCGCGAACTGGAAGCGCGGCACTTCGTCGAGCCCAGCTTTCAGATCGAGGTCCTTGTGGATTCCGTAGAAGCGTTTGACGCCAAACGTCGGCATCCAATACGCCTGATCGATGATCCGCTTCTGCGCCTTCTTGTAGATGGCGGCGCGGACTTCCGGATCGACGGAATTGCGCGCTTCGTTCAACCATTTCGACAATTCCTTGTCGCCGGAATAGTTGTTCGACGACTCCATGTCGAAGAAGGGGAACAGGATGGCATCAGCATCGAAGATGTTGTAGCTGCCCCAGTTGAAGTTACCGATACCGGTAACCTTACCGCCTCGGCGCAGCTTGCCCATCTGCTGGGAGTTGCCGCGGTAGTCCTTCAGGTTCACTTTGATGCCGACCTTCTTCAACATCTCCATCGCCGCCTGGTTGGGCAGATTCTGGTGATCGGCATATTGCCACAGGTCGATCTCGAAACCTTTCGGATAGCCGGCTTCGGCCAACAGCTTCTTGGCTTTCTTCGGATCGTAGTTGTACCACTTGATGGTCTTGTCATAGCCGAAGTGATACGGGCTCATCGGCGTGTTCACCGTATACCCTTCGTCTCGGACCAGTTTCGTGACGATCTTTTCCCGGTTGATCGCATGCGCAATGGCACGGCGCACCCGGACATCCTTGACCGGCGTGTCTGATGCCCGGCCCTTCGAATCGAACTGCCAGAAGTCGATGCGGATGATCGGGAAGTTCAGCACTTTATAATTCGGCTGATCCTTGAAGCCCGGCACCTGGTCGAGCAACAGGTTCAACGAGACATCGGTGCCCCCCGAGAACAGCTCGGCGAGGCGCGTCGACGCTTCCGGCACGACCTTGATCGTCACATTCTTGATCGCGGGAACGCCCTTCATCCAATAATTTTCGTTGCGCACGAGCACGACCCGGCTGCCCTTGGTCCAGCTCACCCACTTGTAGGGGCCGGAACCCATGGCATGTTCCTGCATGTACTGGTCGTCCTTGCCCCATTTCGGGTCCATGATGTAGAGCGTGTTCAGACGTTCCAACGCGAGCGCATACGGTTCGTGGGTGTGGATTATGAAATTGTGGTCGTCGACCACTTCGACCCTCTTGACCCATTTGAAGTTCGGCAACCGCGGCGACTTGCGCTCCGGATTGAGGACGCGGTTCTCAATCGTGTATTTGATCGCTTCCGCCGTCAGCGGGTTTCCGTTATGGAATTTCACGTCCTTGCGAATTGTGAATTTCCATGTCCGATCGGTCGGCGTGCTCCACGACGTGGCGACATGGGGCAAGATTTTGCCCGAGTCCGGATCGCGCAGCACCAGCGGGTCCCAAACCATATACCCCATCTGAAGCATCTGGCGTGCCGATGTCTGATACGGCTCCATGGTGTGGAACTTGGTGTAGAACGCGATGTTCAAACTGTCGCGTGCCGCCTGCGCCGGCGCCACGATCGCAACCGCTAGAAACGCGGCGGCGATAGATATCAGTTTAAGTCTGCCTGGCATTGCGGGCCTCTCCTTCTGTGATACGAGTTCCTGTTCTTCGTTTTGCCGATCTTCGCGATGATCGCTTATCGACCGTAGCGGATACACGTTTCGTTCCGCCGCAGCCGGATCGGATGGTCTTTTTGTTGTTCCGTTTCAAAAGAATAGGGTGTGCGCCAAAGGCGGCGCAAGTCACTTGCCCTTTGATTACAACCAATGCGCCGCAATCTTGGCCGCTTTTTGACCTTTTGCGAGAATATTGCCGGTGCATCATACCGTCTCGGCCGAAACGGCCTGCGCCAGCTCCGCACTGGCCGAGGTATCCTTTTCGGATAACCAGCACTTGCTGCCATGGCTTGGGCCGAGTGCAAACATTGGCGGCCGCGCCTGCTGGCATTTCGGCAGGGCATGCGAGCAACGCGGTGCGAAAGGACATCCGGGTGGCAGCCGGATCAGGTTCGGCACCGTTCCCGGAATCTCCTGCAGCGGCTGCTTACCTCTCGAAAACTTGTCGCCGAGCCGTGGGATCGACCGCAACAAACCTTGCGTGTAGGGATGCTGCGCATTCTCGAACAGATCGTCGATCTGCAGATATTCGACGACCTCACCGGCATACATGACGACGACCTCGTCCGAGGTTTCGGCAATCACGCCCAGATCATGAGTGATCAGCATGACCGCCATGTCCAACTCTTCCTGCAACGACAGGATGAGATCGAGGATCTGTGCTTGGATCGTCACGTCGAGCGCGGTCGTCGGCTCGTCCGCGATCAACAGTTTCGACCGGCAGGCGATCGCCATCGCGATCATGACCCTCTGGCGCATGCCGCCGGAGAATTGATGCGGGTAGTCGCCAAGCCGGGTCTTCGCGCTGGGAATGCCGACCTGGTCGAGCATCTCGGCGGCGGCGTCCAGCCCCTCTTCTCGGTTTTTTCCCTGATGGATCATGAACACTTCGGCGACCTGATCACCGACCGTCATCACCGGATTCAACGAAGTCATGGGTTCCTGGAAGATCATCGAGATATCGGCGCCGCGCACGTCGCGCATCTCGCTGTCCGACACTTTCAAAAGGTCTCGGCCGTCGAAGTGAACTTCACCGTCAACGATCCGGCCCGGCGGATCGGCAACCAGCCGCATCACGGACAGCGCCGTCACCGACTTGCCGCTGCCGGATTCACCCAGGACGCCAAGCGTCCGGCCTTTATGGATCTGCAAGTTGACGCCATCGACCGCTTTTACGACACCGGTCGGCGTGAAGAAATGCGTCCGCAGGCCGGACACGGTGAGAACGACGTCATCAGTCATGGGGCATCGGTCCGTGCAAGTGACAAGCAACCCAATGGTCGGGCCGCGCCTCGATCATCGTCGGTTCTTCGACGCGGCAATGGTCCATCGCCTTCGGGCAACGCGTATGGAAACGGCAACCGCTCGGCGGGTTGACCGGGCTCGGCACGTCGCCTCGAAGGATCGTCTTGCGCCGGGCGCGTCTGCCCGCCTCGGCGCGCGGCACGGCGGCGATCAACGCATCGGTATAAGGATGCAGCGGTGTCTGGTAGAGGTTCCGGTCCGACGCCATCTCGACGATCTTGCCGAGATACATCACGGCGACCCGATCGGCGATATGCTCGACCACCGACAGATCGTGCGAGATGAACAGGAAGGAGAAGCCGAACTCCTCCTTCAGCGAATCAAGCAGATTGATCACCTGCGCCTGGATCGACACGTCGAGCGCCGACACCGCCTCATCGGCGATAATAAGCTGCGGCGACATCGCGAGCGCCCGGGCGATACCGATGCGCTGACGCTGCCCGCCGGAAAACTCGTGCGGGTAGCGCTGCATATGCTCCGGCTGCAGGCCGACCTTCTTGAGCACCTGTTCGACGTTCTTTTCCCAATCCTTGTCGCCGGTATGGACGCGATACGCCTCGCCGACGAGTTCCTTGACCCGCATCCGCGGATTCAGGGAGGCGAAAGGGTCCTGAAAGATGATCTGGATGCGCTGCCGGATCCGGTTGAGCTCGGCCTCGTCGACCGCAAAGATATTGCGCCCGTGGAACCGCACCTCGCCCGCGGTTGGCTCGTAGAGTTTCAGCAGCACACGGCCGACCGTCGATTTGCCGCAGCCGGACTCGCCGACCAGCCCCAGCGTCTCGCCGGGCATAATCTTGAAGCTAACGCCATCGACCGCGTAGACGAAGTTGGCGACCCGCTTCAACAACCCCGCGCGCAGCGGGAAATGCATTTTCAAATCGCGGACATCCAGGACCGGCTGGTCCGCGGCGGTGGTCTCCTCTTCCTGAACAGCCATTCCGATTACGCCTTCCGCATCCGCGGGTCGAGCAGATCGCGTAACGCGTCGCCAACCAGGTTGATGCCCAAACAGGACAGGAAGATCGCAACGCCCGGCAATGTCGACAGCCACCAAACGGTCAGGATGTAATCCCGGCCTTCCGCCAGCATCAGGCCCCAGGACGGGGTCGGCGGCTGGATGCCGAGACCGAGGAAGCTGAGGAAGGTTTCACGAATGATCGAGCGCGCGACTTCGACGGTGGCGATGACCAGCATGGCGGCCGCCAGATTGGTCAGGATATGCTTGAAGATGATCCTGTAATGACTAAGCCCCTGCGCCCGTGCAGCGACGACGAATTCCTGATCGCGCAATTTTCGAGTCTCGATGCGCGCGACGCGCGCAAATATCGGCCAATTCGATATTCCCAGCGCCAGGATGATGTTCTGCATCGACGCGCCAAGGATGATAACCAATGTCATCGCCAACAGGATGAACGGAAAGGCCAGCATGGCGTTGACGCTGAAATCCACCACCGCGTCGATCCAACCGCCGAAATAACCGGCGAACAAACCGAGGATCACGCCGATGATCGCCGAAACGAACACCGCAGACACGCCCACCGTCAGCGAAATTCGGGCGCCGTGGACAATCCGACTGAAGACATCGCGGCCAAGCTGATCGGTTCCAAGCAGATGTTCCATCGATCCGCCCTCCAGGAAGACCGGCGGCGTCAACCGTTCCAGGATGTCCTGTTCCAACGGTTCGTGGGTCGCGACCCAGGGTGCGAACAACGCGATGATCAACAGCGCGACCATCAAGAGGAGCCCGAACACGCCAAGCCGCAGATGCCACATCTTGCGGAAAACGATATAGGCTTGGCTCGGCGGCGCCTCGACGCTGCTGTCGGCGGGCACCATGTCGGCTGTGTCTTCTACTCTCAGTGTCATCGCTTGCCCTATTCGAACCGAATGCGTGGATCGATCCACGCCGCGCCCACGTCGGCGGCGAGATTTGCCAAAATTGTAAAGCCGGAAAAGATAATCACAATCGCCTGAACCACGGGGAAATCACCGACTTGGATCGATTCGACAGCCAGCCGGCCAAGCCCCGGCCAGGAAAACACCGTCTCGGTCACCACCGCGCCGCCGAGCAATGCCCCGAACTGAATGCCGGACACGGTCACCAGCGGAATAGCCGCATTGCGCAGCGCATGGCGCATCAGCACGGACCGTTCCTCGACGCCCTTCGACCGCGCGGTGCGGATATAATCCTGACTCAACACCTCCAGCATACCGGAGCGCACCAGCCGCATGTTGAGCGGCAGGATGAACGAGCCCAACGTGATCGCCGGCAGTATCAAGTGTAGCCAAGTCTCGCTGCCGGATGCTGGCAGCCACTTTAGCCACACGCCGAATATGACAATCAGTACGATGCCCAGCCAGAACAACGGCATTGCCTGTCCGATCAGGACAATGAGAATCGTCATGTTGTCGACGATCGAATACCGCTTCACTGCCGAGATGATACCAAGGGGAATGGCCAGAAGCGTCGCCAGGATCTGGGCAGCGATTGCAAGCTTCAGCGTCGGCCACAAGGATGCGCCGATAAGACCGCCCGCCGGCACCTTGGCGACCCAGGACACCCCGAAGTCACCGGCGAATACGACGCGGCTCATATAGTCGCCATACTGAATGAGCAGCGGACGGTTGAGACCGTATTGCTCCTCGAAGCGGGCGATGTCCTGATCGTCGGCGTTTTCCGGCAGCAGCGTCGACGCCGGATCCGCTGTATGAAACAGCAGGAAGAACGACACGAATGAAACGACAAGCGCAACGCCAATGGCGTGCAGTAACTTATGGACGATGTATGTTCGCATTTATGTCACGCACGGTAGCCACCCTTGAAATCAGTTTGTCACAACTTGACGACAAGACAATAGCCGCGTCGGTTCACAGCCCGCCACCCGGGGCCGGCGTAAACCGTCGACTGATTTTTCTGAAAGCAACCCCGTGACAAATCCAACCGGCGGCTTACATGATAGCGCACGTATCGTCGGTTTTGCTGCAATGCGATACGGCGACGGGGGATATTTGGTAGTCTTCGCCAACCGTTAGGCGTAAAACGGCGAAATCGGGGGCACATATCATCATGCAAAAACTTTTCCGCACCGCAATAACCGGACTTCTAGGGGCGCTGCTTTTCGCCGGTGGTCCTGCGCATGCTCAACGAGGGCCAATGCCGGTCACGGTTGCCAAACCATTGGTCAAACAAATCACGGACTGGGATGAGTATACCGGGCGGTTCGAAGCGGTTGAGCGGGTCGAAGTGCGCGCGCGCGTTTCCGGTTTCTTGGAATCCGTCCACTTCCGCGAAGGACAAGTGGTCGATAAAGGCCAGGTGCTCTTCATCATCGATCCCCGCCCGTTCCAAGCAGAGTTGGACGCGGCGAAGGCCGCCGTAGAAAGCGCGGAAACCGCCTTCAACCTCGCCGTCCGCGAGCTGAAACGGGCCGAATCGCTGGTCTCACGGAACAACATCGCCCGCGAGACGGTCGACCAGCGCCGCGCCGCTCGGGAAACCACCCGCGCAGAGATCCTGTCCGCAAAGGCGCGCGTGCGTATCGCGGAACTGAACCTTGAATTCACCCAAGTCCGGGCATCGTTCAAGGGCCGGGTATCAGACGCCCGGATCGACGTCGGCAATCTGGTGGAGGGCGGCACCGCGCAATCAACCTTGTTGACCACCCTGCTCTCAACCGATCCGATTCTGTTCACCTTTACCGCTTCCGAGGCGGAATTCCTCAAATACACGCGGCTCGATCTATCGGGGAAGCGTGAATCATCCCGCGAAAAACAGAACCCGGTCTACCTCCGCCTCGCCGACGAGACCGACTGGTCGCGCGAAGGACAGATGTATTTCGTCGACAACGAGCTGTCGCCGGAAACCGGGACGATGCGCGGCAAGGCGATCTTCGACAATCCGGATGGCATTTTGACGCCCGGCGTGTTCGGCCGGTTACGCCTGGTGGGGTCGGCGCCTTATGACGCGATCCTAATTCCGGACGAAGCGGTGGTCTCAGACCAAAGCGAGAAGATGGTGCTGATCGTCGGCGACGACGCGATGGTCACCGCGAAACCCGTGAAACTCGGGCCGCGCCACAACGGTTTGCGGGTCGTCCGCTCGGGACTCGGCGCGGACGATATGGTCATCGTGCGCGGCGTCCAGCGCGCCCGCCCCGGCGGCAAGGTAGTGCCGCAAAAGGCGGAGCTGCAACCCGACGGAACGGTCAAACAAGCACCGGGAAGTTAGGGCTCCTATTCTTTTCATTCTTTAACTCACACGGTAATTGGAGCGCGCGCATGCGCTTTACGCATTTTTTCGTCGACCATCCGATCTTCGCGACCGTTATCTCGGTGCTGATTACCCTGCTCGGTGCGATTTCCTATTTCAGCCTGCCGGTCGCTCAGTACCCCGAAGTCGCACCGCCGACGATTCAGGTCACGGCGACCTATCCCGGCGCCTCCGCCGAAACGATCGCCGATACCGTGGCGACGCCGATCGAGCAGGAAATCAACGGCATCGAGAACATGCTCTACATGCGCTCGGAATCCACGGGCGACGGGCGCCTGACGTTGACCGTGACCTTTGCGCTCGGCACCGATCTCGATTTCTCACAGGTTCTCGTCCAGAACCGGGTGGCGATCGCCGAGGCCCGCCTGCCTGAGCCCGTGCGGCGCCTCGGCGTTACCGTGCAGAAAAGCTCGCCCGACCTGATGATGGTGATCCATCTGCTGTCGCCCGATGACTCACGCGATCAGCTCTATATTTCGAACTATGGCCGGACCCAGATCGTCGACCGCCTCGCCCGCATCAACGGCGTCGGCGAGGCGCGGATATTCGCCGAACGTGCCTATTCCATGCGGATCTGGCTCGATCCGGAACGCGCGGCAAGCTTCAACATCACCCCCGGCGAAGTCGTCGACGCCCTGCAGCAGAACAACGTTCAAGTCGCCTCGGGCATCATCAACCAGTTGCCGGTCCCAAATCCCGGCGCCTTCGAGATCAACGTCGAAACCCAAGGCCGCCTGATCGCCCCCGAGGCGTTCGGCAATATCGTCGTCAAACGCGGCGAGGGCACATCGACCGTGCGGGTCAAAGACATCGCCCGCGTCGAGCTGGGGTCGCAGGATTATTCGACCATCGGCTATCTGGATAAATCGACGGCCCTGCCGATCCTGATCTTTCAACGGCCAGGCTCGAACGCACTTGAGACGTCCGACGCACTGATACGAACAATGAACGAGCTGGCCGAGGAATTCCCGTCCGGCCTCAAGCACACCATCGTCTATAATCCGACCGAGTTTATCGAAGAGTCGGTGGACGCGGTCTACATGACCCTGATCGAGGCGGTGATCCTCGTCGTCCTGGTCGTTGTCGTATTCCTGCAGAACCTGCGCGCCGCCTTCATTCCGATCATCGCGATCCCGATTTCCCTGGTCGGCACGTTCATGGTCATGGCGGCATTGGGCTATTCGATCAACAACCTGACCCTGTTCGGTCTGGTGCTGGCGATCGGCGTGGTCGTCGATGACGCCATCGTGGTCGTCGAAAACGTCGAACGCTATATCGCCAAGGGGATGAGCGCATCGGAAGCAGCCCATAAAACGATGGACGAGGTCGGCTCCGCCCTCGTTGCAATGTCGCTGGTGCTGGTCGCCGTGTTCGTGCCGACCGCGTTCATCGAGGGCATCTCGGGCCAGTTCTACCGGCAATTCGCGGTGACCATCGCGACCGCAACGATGTTCTCGCTAGTGGTTTCCTTGACGCTGTCACCGGCCTTATGCGCTTTGTTCCTGAACAAATCCGACAAACCGCGCAAAGAAAACCCGGTGGTTTCGTCCATCATGTGGCCATTCCGCAAATTCGCCGACGCGTTCAACTGGGCCTTCAGCCGCATGGGTAATGGGTATGCCGGATTTACCCGGCGCGCGGTGCGCATGACCCTGATCGTCATGATCGTCTACGCGGGCCTGATCGGCCTGACGGTGCAACAATTCCGCGCCGCGCCGACCGGCTTTATCCCCGATCAGGACCAAGGATACCTGATTACGGTCATCCAGTTGCCCGCGGGGTCCAGCCTGGCGCGCACCGACGCCGTCGTGAAGCGCGCGGTGAGCCAGATTCTCGAACATCCCGAGGTCGAACATGCTGTCGGTTTCGCCGGTTTCGATGGGGCGACCTTTACCAATGCGCCCAACACCGGCGCGATCTTTTTCACGATGAAGGATTTCAAAGGCCGGGCCGCACGCGGTGCGACGGCGCAAAAGATTCTCGGCGAAGTCCAGGGCAGCCTGTTTCAGATTCAAGAAGCCTTCATCTTCATCGTGGCGCCACCGCCGGTCCGCGGGATCGGCAACAGCGGCGGCTGGAAGCTGTATGTGCAGGATCGCCGCGGCCGCGGTATCGGTGCCCTTGAGGCGGCCACCGGCGAGCTGATCCAGGCCGCAAATCAGGATCCAAGCCTGACCCGCGTCTTTACGTTGTTTAATACGGCGACGCCCAAGATCTATGCGGATATCGACCGCACGCGCGCCGAAATCCTGGATGTGCCCGCCGACCGCGTGCTTGAAGCGCTCGAGGTGTTCATCGGCTCGGTTTATATCAACGACTTCAACTTCCTGGGCCGTACATACCGCGTGACCGCCCAAGCCGACGGTCCTTACCGTGACGATCCCGGGGATATCGCCAAGCTGCGCGCCCGGTCGACGACCGGCGCGATGGTGCCGCTAGGATCGGTTGCCACGTTCCGCGACATCACGGGTCCGCATCGGGTGCCGCGCTACAATCTCTATCCGGCCACGGAAGTGATCGGCGCTACGGCACCCGGCGTTTCCACCGGCGATGCCATCGAAAAGGTGGAGGCCTTGGCCGAGAATGTCCTGCCCGATGGTTTCGACATCGAATGGACGGAGCTGGCGTTGCAGGAAAAACTTGCCGGGGATACGGCGATCGCCGCGTTCGGACTCGCCGTGGTCTTCGTCTTTCTATTATTGGCGGCGATGTATGAAAGCTGGCTGCTGCCGCTCGCGGTCATTTTGATCGTGCCCATGTGCCTGCTTGCAGCCCTTGTGGGCATCGGCCTTCGCGGGATCGAAAGCAATATTCTGGTGCAGATCGGTTTCGTTGTCTTGATCGCCCTCGCCGCAAAGAATGCGATTCTGATCGTCGAATTCGCCAAACAGGCGGAAGAAGAAGGTATGAGCCGGATCGACGCCGCGGTCGAGGCTGCACGCGTGCGCCTGCGGCCGATCCTCATGACGGCGCTTGCCTTTATCCTGGGTGTTCTGCCGCTGGCCATCGCAACCGGCGCCGGTGCCGAGATGCGCCGCGCCCTCGGAACGGCTGTGTTTTCGGGCATGTTGGGCGTCACGATTTTCGGGCTGCTGTTCACCCCGGTGTTCTATGTGGTCTGCCGCTGGATCGCGTCATTGCGCGGTTCGTCAGACCAGAATTCAGAAAGAACGACCTAAGCCGTCCGGCACCCTACGGCAGTGCAAATCGGTCGACCGCGTCTTCATCCCAGTCGACGCCGGTGCCGGGCCTATCGGGGACCTGTGCCCGGCCGTCCGATATCGTCACGCCGGCCGTGAGAAACGGTTCGGCCCAGTCCATATATTCGAGCCAATGCGCCGTCGGCGTGGCGGCCAGAAGATGGACACTGACTTCGGGATAGAGATGCGACGACATTGGGACACCGGCGGCTGCGGCAAATGCCGAGGCGCGCAACCATCCACTCACCCCACCGATGCGCATCAGGTCCGGCATGACGTAATCGCTTGCTGAACAGTCGATGGCCGTTGCCAGCACGTCGGGTCCGGTAAAGTTTTCGCCGATCTGTACCGGTGTTTCGATCGCGGCGGCAAGCGCGGCGCTGCCCCGGAAATCATCGTGGGCAAGCGGCTCCTCAATCCAGTACAGCCCCTCGCCATCCAACGCCGCACCGCGCTGAAGCGCATCCTCCGCGCTGAGCGCCTGATTGTAATCCGCCATGAGAGGCGACGTATCGGGCATCGTGGCGCGGACTGCCCGCACGGCGCGCAAATCTTCCTTCGGATCGGCGCGGCCCAGCCTAACCTTCACTGCATCGAACCCTTCACGCCGCAATGCCTCGGCTTCTTCGCCCAACGTGTCCGGATGCGCCAACCCCAGTCCATTACTGTTATAGGCTGGGACCGCGGTAACGGTACCGCCGAGATAGCGGGCAAGCGGCTGTCCCGCCGCCTGCGCCACCGCATCCCAGCACGCGACGTCCAATGCCGACAATGCCATGCCGACAATGCCTTGTGTGCCGAGCAGCATGAAGCGGTTGCGGCAAACCTGTCCGATGGCCGCAGGATCCACAGCACGCCCTTCGATCAGTTCCGCCGCTGTCTCCAGCACCCGACGCATCGCCGGCGCCGATAATTCCATGTAACAGAAGGCATGCGCCCGGCCCGTGACCCCCTCTTCCGTCTGCAAATCCAGCAGCAGGAACGGCGCGAACGCCATCCGGGCGACGCTGGTGCCGAGCGGCCGCTTCATCGGCGCTTGCACGATGCGGCAGCGAAGCGCGCGAACCGTAAGCGGCGGGTGATTCATGGCCCTGGCGCCGCATGTGGTTTTAACGCGGCGAACACCGTGCGGTTAACCGGTGTCGGCACCTTCAGTGCGTCGCCAAACCGAGCGACAGCACCGCTCAGCCATGCCGCTTCGATGGGATTGCCGCGCTCGAGATCGTGATGCATCGACGACGTCATATCGAAGGGAAGGCCATCCGCGAACACGAGACGGTCATCGGCGTAATCCGCCGGCAGATCGACTCCTTTGGCGCGACCCACTTCTACGGTCTCGCGCATCACGTCGTGCAGGAACCGGCGGCTCGCCGGGTCCTCCCGGATCGGGCCGAGCGTCGTGCGCATCAGTGTGGTCGTCGCACTGAGCCCAACAAGGAAAACAAACTTCTCCCAAATCGTCCGTTCGATATCTTCGCTGGTTTCCGTATCGATACCTGCGCGCAGCATCGCATCATGCAATGCGGCGATCCGCGGTGAACCGCCGCCCGCCCGCTCACCGATCACGATGCGCTGCATCGTGCCGATATGGCTGATGATGCCGGGCTCGCCGATCGAACTGGCGATGAACGCGACCCCACCGATCATTCGGTCGGCGCCGACCTTGGCCGCAAGGATATCGTCACCCTCCACGCCGTTCTGCAGGGAGAGCACCGTCGTGTCGGGACCGAGCAGCGGCCGGATCAGATCACCGGTTTCCGCCGTGTCCCATAACTTGACGGCGACGATCACATAGTCGACGGCGCCGACGTCCGCTGGGTCCTCCTCGGCTTGCGCTGGAATCACATGCGCATCGTCCATATTGCGGCTCGCGATTTTCAGCCCATGTTTGCGAATCGCATCCAGGTGACGGCCGCGCGCGATGAAAGTCACATCAACGCCGCTGGCGGCAAGCCGTCCACCGTAGTAGCCACCCACACCACCGCTTCCCATCATCGCAACGCGCATCCTAATCCCTTGCATACAGACTCAATGGCACTGGTTCGAAAGTCGATTGGACCTTCCCGACCGGATTGCGGGAAGTAAAATCGCCGCATCACAGTGGCGAGGGAGTGATGGAGAATCAACCATCGCGCTTCAGACGGCTGGCAAAGCCACGCCTTTCGGGTCGGCCGAGCGTTCGATAGCCCAAACACAATCTTCGACCATTAATTGATCTAGATCAAAGACGAACCGCGCCGATTCGGCTAGAGGGCTCTCGGGGGAAGACCGTGCCGCCCGGCAATCTTTACGCGGATTGGCCGTTGAGTGTGGGTGTGCGGACCTACGAGAGAGAGCCAGGGCGGATTCAACGAATGCCAAAGCCGATAACTTGGGTGCTGGTCTGTGACGGCCAGCGCGCACGCATTTTCGAGGTGGCAGGAAAAGGCCGCGCCGATTTCATGGGTGACTACGGTTCGGAGTTGCTGCCGTCCCGCGATATCGCCGCCGACCGGCCCGGCCGCACCTTCGACCGCGCCGGACCCGGAAGGCATGCGAAGGAACCGCGGCAAGACGCCCATCGGCTGGGCAAGAGCAAGTTCCTGCACGAGATGGCCGATCGGCTGGACCGGTCCTGCCGCAGCGGCGACTTTTCCCGCCTGATCGTTATTGCCCCGCCAACGGCGCTTGGTGACCTGCGGTCCGCATTCTCCAAACGAATCCAATCGGCATTGGTCCAGGAACATGCAAAGGAAATCGCCGGCCTGTCCGAGCCCGACCTAATGAATTACCTGAAATGCATCGATGTGATCTAAACCTCGCAGGCGTCCCGACCACAGGTCCACGCTAATCGAAGGTCGACGCGGAGACCGCGAGGTCTGCCGCAATGCCGGCGAGCGGCGGGGCGGAAAATGCCGCATGCATGGCGTAGAAGGGTGTCGGCGCGATCGCGGGCAGAACGGATAATTCTACCAGACCCGTATCGTCGCCATCGGCAGCCCGATACGCGCGCGGCAACAGCCCCACGCCCAGCCCCGCCCGCGTCAGGCCGGCGCAGACACTCAGACTGTTGCAGGCGTTGACCCGTTTCGGACGAACACCGCCCGCGCCGAACCAGTTTTCCATCAACCGATGCAGCACCGACGAGCGGGTCATCGTGATCAAAGGCCATTGCGCGAGGTCGGCCGGCGACAGCGGCGCAGCAGGAACGCCCATACCGGGGCTCGCCATCCACGCGAAAGTTACATTGCCGAGTGGTCGATACGAAAAGGCCGGATCGGGCGAGTCCAACGACGCGGTGAGCAACACGTCGATATCGCCGGTGCGGATTTGCTGCATCATCTCATCAAGCAAGCCGATCTCGAGTTCGACAATCGCTTCCGGGTGCCGCTGGTTGAGCGCCGCGACCATGTCTGGCAACCATGTCAGCGCGATATGCTCCGCCACACCGACCCGGACCGATCCCGACAACCGCGCCGGATCGCCGATGCTGCGGTGGATCTGCCGCGTCAGTGCCACCACCTCCTCAGCATGACCGGCCAGGTCGCGGCCCTTTGCGGTCAACCGGTAGGGGCGATGGCGGCGGTCGACCAGCGCGACACCGAGTTCACGCTCGAGATCGGTAAGCCGCATCGACACCGCCGACTGGGTCGCGTTGAGATGCTCGGCGGCCTTGCTCACACTGCCCAGGCGCGCGATCTCCAGAAATGTCTCAAGTTGTTGAAGATTCATCTGAAGTTCAATTTATTTGATATTCAATATCATATTATCGCATTTGACATGATATTGCACTTCGTTGTTACCATGCGGGCACGCGGACGGCGCATAACCGGCCGCCGAGCCCCACCGTGACGAGGAGAACATCGATGCCCACCGGCCCCATCCGCAACATCACCGACGACGAGATTCGCGCCTTCGATGAAGACGGTGTTGTTCACTTGAAAGGGCTGTTCGCCGCCGATTGGGTCGAGATGCTGCGGGAACGGGCGGATCACGTGCTGGCCAATCCGGGGAAGTTGTCCCACGAATTGGCGCGCGAGGACGGCCGGTTTTTCAGCGATACCTTTCTATGGCACCAGCATGACGGCTTTCGCGACTTTATCTATGAGTCGCCGGCCGCCGCCATTGCCGGGCAGGTCATGCAGTCGGCGAAGATCAATATCGTCTTCGACCAATTCCTAATCAAGGAGCCGGAGACGGACGAGCCGACCGTCTGGCACCACGACCTGACCTATTGGCCGATCAAGGGGCGGCAGGTGGCGACGCTGTGGCTGGCGCTCGATGCGGTGACTCAGGACTCGGGCTCGATGGAGTTCGTGAAGGGCTCGCATAAATGGGGCAAGCGGTATCGTCCGGTCGCCTTCGTCGATCCGGACAAATACAAGACCGGCGAGCCGCCCGTTCCCGACATCGACGCCATGCGCGACGAGCTGGACTTCACGCGCTTCGATTACGAGCCGGGCGACTGCACCGTGCATCACGGACTGCTGGTGCATGCCGCCGGCGGCAACACGCGCAAGGACCGGCGGCGGCGCGCCTATGTCACCCGTTGGGGCGGCGACGATGTGGTCTACGATCCG
Source organism: Alphaproteobacteria bacterium (assembly GCA_021774335.1). Classification (GTDB taxonomy): domain Bacteria; phylum Pseudomonadota; class Alphaproteobacteria; order UBA8366; family UBA8366; genus JAJFJD01. Next base: position 51,004 of record JAJFJD010000005.1, on the reverse strand, counting down.
CGGCCGAAAATCCAACAGATGTTGTGGGAACCTGGCATGCCGGCCGGTGCCGCACTGGACAGCGACCTCTGGCCGAGGGTATGGGAAGGGGCAGCCTAGGGCCCGCGCCATCGAATCGAACCGTCCTTGCAACGCGCGATCCGCCCCAACCGAAAAGGATGCGCGCATGACGCTGCTGGCGGGATTCCGCATGGTGCAACTCGGCCCCGGACGTGCCGCCGCGGTCTGCGGGCGCCTGCTCGCAGATGCGGGCGCCATCGTCACCACCGTCGATGCGGCACTATCGACCCCACTCGAAATCTACTTGAATGCCGGGAAACCGACCGCCGATGATGAGGCGGCAGCAAACTCGGCAATTACCGCAGCCGACCTGATCGTGTGCGAAGGCGCGCCCGGCGATCTCCGCGACCAGGGCCGCGACACCGACAGTCTGCGCGATACGAATAAGACCGCGGCGATCGTTCTGATCTCGAATTTCGGACAGGCCGGCCCCCGCGCCGGCGACCCGGCCGCCGACCTGACGCTTTTCTACGCCAGCGGCATGGCGCGCCTGTTGACCGGGCAGGTGACCGACCTGGCCGAACCGCCGATGCATCCAGTCGGGGAGCAGTCGGCATTTCTCGGCGGCGTCGCCGCGGCCTGTGCCGGCATGCATGCAGTCCTGTTCCCCGGTGGCGACGCGACGGTCGACATCTCAATCCAGGAAGTGCTCGCAACGCTGGCGATTACTGAACTGGCGCGCGCGGGCCTCACCGGGAATAGCTGGTCCCGCAAACGCGTGAGAGACGGCAACGGGGCGACGGTCACGATCCTTCCCGCCAAGGATGGCTACACGGCTATTTCGCCGCGCGAGGATCGCCAATGGGCGGCCTGGCTCGAGGCGATGGGCAACCCAGACTGGGGCGGCGACCCGCGCTTCGCCACGAAACCGGACCGCGTCGAAAACTGGGACGCACTGCACGCCCACATGTCTGAATGGAGCCGCCGCCACGACAAGCAGTGGATCGCCGACACCGCGCAAGCGGCGCATGTGCCGAGCTTTCCACTGCGCGAACCGGCCGAGCAACTCGATTCGCCGCAGCTCGCACACCGCGACTTTTATGCGCCGCTCGACCTCGGTGGCCAGACGGTGAAAACACCGTCTGCACCATTCAAGCTTGCCTATTGCGACGAAGCGGCAACGCCTCCCGAGCCGTCTTCACCGTCGGGCCCACTGCCGTTGTCGGGCATCCGGGTCCTGGACTTCAGTTGGGTCATCGCCGGGCCGACCGCGACACGGCATCTCGCCGCCATGGGCGCGGAGGTCATCAAGGTCGAGGCGCCGGGCCGGGGAGATCCCGGCCGCACCTCGGAACTGCACACGGTATTGGGCCAGGCAAAGAAAGGCATCGTCCTCAACCTGAAGAATCCGGATGCAGTCGAGATCGCGACGGCCCTCGCCGCGCAATCCGACGTGTTGATCGAGAATTTCGCGACCGGCGTGATGGAGCGGCTTGGCCTCGGTGCAACGGATTTGCAGGCGGCGAATCCGGACCTTGTCTACCTCTCGGCCTCGGGGCTCGGACGGACCGGTCCGGAATCGGGCGCGGTCGCCTATGGAACACTGCTGCAATGCTATGCCGGATTCGCCGGCCTTAACCGTCATCCGGAGAACCCGCCGCGCATCGGCTTTGCGTGGCTCGACCCCATGTGCGGCCTCATGCTGCCCTTCGTCGTGGCCGCCGCGCTCTGGCGGAAGAGCAACGGCGGACGCGGCGTTCGGATCGACTTCTCAATGATCGAGGCCATGCTCTGGACCATGGCGCAGCCACTGCTGGCGACACAGCTCGGCGCGCCGCCGCAATCGGCCGGAAACTTCACCCCGCAGGCCGCACCGCATAATGCGTATCGCTGTGCTGGCGAAGACGACTGGATCGCCGTCGCGGTGATCCAGGAAAAGGAATGGCAGAACCTCTGCGCGGTCGTGCCGGCGCTTTCCTCGATGGCAGACTACGGTCTGCAGGTTCGGCTGGCTGCGCGCGACGCCATCGACGACGCCCTTGCCGAATGGGCTCGCCCATTACCTGCACAAAAGGCCGCCGCCGCTTTGACGGAGGCGGGTGTTCCGGCCGCCGCGCTCGCAACGTCACGCGACCTTATTGACGACCCGCATCTCAACGATCGCGATTTCTGGGACACCTACGAAACCGGCGTTCTGCCCGGTTTGCCGTGGCAGACGAGTTTCGGCCGGAAGACCGGCTTGGCCCCGGCGCTCGGGGCCGATACCGACGATGTCTTGCGGGACGTGCTTGGACTGCCGGACGACCGGATTGCCGACCTGCGGCGCGCCGGCGCCCTCGGCTGAAACCTGCAGGCTCAGAATTCGCCGCTGCGATAGGCCTCGTCGAGGCGTTTCGCTTCTTCTTCCGACAATTCGTCCCACGCCTCGCCGCGCCGCCGCAACGCACCGGTAAAGTTGGGCGGCCGTTTTTCATTGAACGCCTCTCGGCCCTCCTCACCGTCGACGGTGGTCTGAATCAGCATCGAGTTGATCAGGTTCTGAACATGCCAGGCTTGATCGGTCGGCAGGTTGCCGAAACGGACGACGAATTCCTTCATCATCCGAACGGCGACGGGGGGCATCTTCACGATGTGGCGGGCCATCCTCTCCGCCCGTTCCATCAACTCGGCATGGGGGGCCACTTCGTTGATCAATCCGATGCGCAAGGCTTCCTCTGCGTCGAACGGCTCGTCGGTCAGAAGGACCTTCATCGCGTCGATGTAGCGGAGTTGCTGGATCAGCAGGCTGGCCCCTGGACCATGGCCAAGCCAGCCCTGCGTCAACAGGGCGAACTTGAACCGTGCGTGTTCGGCGCTGGCGATCCGAATATCGGTCGATGCCAGCAGCAGGTATAGGCCCGCACCCGCCGCCCAGCCGTTTACCGCCGCGATGATCGGTTTCCACACCCGCGGATAGTGATCACCCATCCGGCCATCGACGCCGGTCTGCTGGCCGTGCACGGTGCCCGCCAGCGGCCAGTATATGCGGTTGGTCCGCAGATACTCGCGGTCGTCGTCGGTGAGGTCGGGGCGCGGCGCGAGGTTATGGCCGCCGCAGAAGTGCCGGTCGCCGGCGCCCGTCACGATACCGCAACGGATGTCCCGGTCTTCCCAAAGATCGATCCAGGCGGCCGAGATGTCATCCGACGTCGCCTTGTCGAGTATGTTCGCCTTGTCGATATTGTTGATCGTGATGTACGCGACGCCGTCGCGTTTCTCGTATTCGATAGCCAAGTCGGTGTCCTCCCGTGCCCTAAGATTGCCGCCGCCGCGAAGCCGCGCTTCGGCATTGTCCCGCTATTCAGGTCCTGCGACAAACACGGGCGGACGCGCCGGCGGAAAAATCCGGCGCGCAAACGGAGCGAATCGTCGAACCGAAAGGCTATTCAGCCGCCAGCATCAGGGAATCCGGCACGCGGTATCCGTATTTTTCCTCAAGCCCCAGCTCGCAGACCAGTCGCAGCCCCTGCGCGAGATGCTCGCCGGAGAGCGCCGCGAGTGGACGCCGCAGCGGACCGGCCGGCATGCCGACCGCTGCGAGGAGCGATTTTGCAGGCACCGGATTGATCGCCGAATAGGCGAAATGCAGCATCGGCAGGTTTTTCAGATACGCCTCCCGGAACCGCGCCGACTGTGCCGGGTCGTCCCAGGGCGTCGAAATCTCGACCATCTCCCGCGGGATGATGTTGCCGGTCATGTTGGCGGTGCCGTGCCCGCCCAGCGCCATGGTCGGCACGACAAGGCCGAGATTGGGCGAACAGCAGCACATGATCGAAATGTCCGGGTTGGCGGCGCAGACCTTTCCGACCTGCCCGACACGGCCGGTCGATTCCTTGTTCACCCTCACGTTGGGATGCGCGGCGATTTCCAGGATCTCCTCGGCGGAAAGATCGGTCTGGACCCGCGGCGGATTGTTGTAGATGCCAATCGGGATCGGCGATGCGTCGGCAACATCGAGGAAGAAGCGGACAATATCCTTCGTCGAGGCACAGATATAGGCAGGTGCCGCGATGACCGCACCGTCTGCGCCCTCCCCCGCGGCCTGGGTGACATAGTCGATCGTCGCCTCGGTGGTCGACCCGGTGCAGCCATACCAGTGCTCCATGGTTCCTTTTCTCATCGGCATGGTTTCCGCCACGATGCGATGCCGTTCCTCTGGGGTCAGCATCGACACTTCGCCCGACGACCCCATGATGAGGACGGCCGACGTGCCGGCGTCGCGCTGAAAATCCAAGAGGGTGTCGAATCCACCCATGTCGATCGAGTAGTCGTTGTTCATCGGCGTGATCAGCGCGACAAACGATCCGGTGATAAGGTTTTTTCCCATATCGATCCTCCCAAATTAACGTGCTATGCGACGGTGCCGGATGTCGGTGTCACAGGGTCACCAGACCTACTGGTCTCCATAACTCACGGCCATGCCATCGGCAGGGTCGGCCTGCGGCCCGTACGGCATGATCGGATAGCGTATGCCGGAGCGGCTGAGCCCCTCCATCCCCTCGATACCCCGGGCCAACTCCTCCGGCGGCAGCGCCATGAGCAGTTCATCGTCCGCCACGCCACCGTATCGCCGCTCAGCGAAGCACGGAATCGACAAGCTGGTCTCCCGGGTCGCAAGCGCGCGGCCCCATGAATCGGAGCACGCCGTCTCGCCGGTGATCGTAAAGTCGTACCGCCGGTAGGTTTTCCATTGCAGGCCGTTGATGAACAGGATCATCTGACCTGGCGTCGCATAGAACAGTGCGATGTCCGGCGGATCGAGCCGAGCCGCCCGCAAAGGTGAAATGACAACACCGGCAAAACGGTCCGGCGGCACCCGGGTCATCTGCGCCTGATGCTGGCGCGCAGCCTCTTGATTTTCGAACCACACGCCCGTAAAGCGTTCGCCGGACAAGTATTGCGGCGACGGCTGGCACAGGCCGGGCACACCGGCGCAGTTGCTATCGGATTGAAGATTTTCGGCCGTGATCCCAAGGGTCAACCCGGCCACGCGGCTATGCGTCACGAGCTGACACATCGTGTGCCGAACGCCGGCCTTGGGCCGCCGCAAACGGGGCACGGCTTCCATTTCAGCCTGATCGTCGAACAGCTTCATGCCGATCGGCAATGTGCGCAAACTCAGCAAGGCAGTGAGCCGTTCCGCCAGCGCTTTGAGCGCGCCTCCTCCCAATTGCTGTTCCGGCATTCGCTCTCCTTTTCCCGAACGGACGGTTCCGCTCAGCGTGTGTCTTTGCGTCCTTCTTTCGGAAGCTTGTGCGGTTTCTCCGGGCGGTCCGGCCCCCAAACGCGGTCGTAATACGAATCCGCCAGCATCAAGGCGCCAACCGGATTATGCGCAAGCACGCGATCTTTCGCGACGAGCGTGGTGACGAGCCCGTCCGAATGCTGGAAGAACAAACTGTCGTGACCGACGCACAACCCGAGCACCACATTGAACTCGCAGCCGGCCTCGTTCAGCAATTCCGCCTGGGACACCGGGTTGCACATGGATTCATGCCCGCCGGGCCGGATTTTCTCGGAATCCTTCAGGCCGATCTCCTCTTTCCCGACACTCCCGTTCTTGCAGGCGGCGGATGCCACTTCGAAGCCATGGCTTTCGAGGATTCCCGTCAGGACACGCGCCTGATCGACGAAACTAATACAGGTCGCGATCCCGATTTTTTTGAAGCCCATCTTCTTCGCGAATTGGCAGACTTCTTCGACCCGGGTCCAGCGACAGTATCCCTCGCTTTCGACGCGCGCGGATTCCTGAGCGATTTGGCGGGTAAACGGATCTGCGTATTTCTCTGCGGCGGTATCGATGGCGTCCTGCGCGACCTTGGAGGGGCAGTAGCCGGGGCCGCGTTTCGCGGACTCGCCTTGCCGGCACGCACGCACGGTCGACGGGCAGTAGGCACAGGCGGCATCATGATATTTTTGGGCGTTGGATTCCTTGAGCGGCATGGTTTCCTCCCATTCTATGGGCAACCATAGGCACATCCGCCGGCGGCACGCTTTGATGTCGATCAAAAAACCTAAATGAATTCAGATCCAATTGGCAGGATTGGCCCTGTCAGCGCGAGGAATCCGAAGAACGCCAGGATGCGGCGAACCAGATGCGCGGCCGCAACAGCGTCACGGCGAGGAAAACAAGCAGCAGCGCGCCTGCCGCCGTTAGAGTCGTCGCGAACGGCGCCAGGAAGTCCGCCCCTGTCGTCCCGGCGCCGACCGGGGTAAAGCCGGTAAAGGCCAAGGCCAGGCCCGTCGCGCCACTGACGACGCCGATCGTTCGCGTTACCATGGCGAGACTGCCGGCGACCCCGCGCTCGCGCAGCGGCAGGGTCGCGGCAACAATTTCCATATAAGCGACTTGGAAAAATCCGAAGCCGATCCCGACCGTCGCCAAGCCAGCGACCATCACTACAATCAATGTCGTCGTCCCCCATTGGCCAATGGCGAGCAATCCCACTCCGACCAAAACCGCCCCGACAAATGCCAACCGCGGCGCGGCGATACGGTCAAGCAGCCAGCCGCCAGTCGGTCCGGCAAGCACCATGCCGGCGGGGCTCATTGCCAGCACCGCACCCGCCGTCACCAAGGACAGGTCGGTCATCCGGTCGAGATAGAAGGGCACCAGGAACATCACGGCGAAGCCAACCATGTTGACCATGACATTCGTCACGTTGACGACCGTGAACGCCGCGTTCCGGAACCATTTCGGATGCAGGATCGGTTCAGGCGAACGCCGTTGCTGCCAGAAGAAACCCGCAAAGCAACCCACCGCGGCAAGGCCAAGCAAGACCGGCACCACGGGCTCCCCGGCACCGACATGCCGGGCCTGATTGATGGCAAGCAGAAAGGTGCTGAGGCCGACCACCAGCAATGCTGCGCCAGCGATGTCGAAGGACCGGGAACCCGCCCCCGGTTGCGCCCGCGGCAACAGGAAGAGCAGCATCAGCGTCACCGCGGCCAACGGAACCCGAAACCAGAAGACCGCCGACCAACCCCACTCCGCGATCAACAACCCGCCGAGCGACGGCCCGATCACCCCGCCGAGGCCGAATGCCATCGTATAGATGCCAAGCGCGCGGGCGCGAAATGACTCCGCGAAGAGCATCGTCGCCAATGCCGGCCCACAGCTGATCACCAGCGCCGAGCCGACACCTTGCAGCGCACGGGCCAACAGCAATTCGACGAACGTATCGGCCGCACCGCAAAATGCGAAGGCAATTGCCGACACGAACAATCCGATACCGAAGATGCGCCGGTGGCCGACCAAGTCGCCCATCTTGCCGAACACCAGGGTCAGGCTCGAATAGATCAACACATAGCAGATGACGACCCATTGCATGTCCTCGAGCGGCACCCCGAAAGCGCGCGTGATCGCCGGAAACGCGATATTAACCGAGGAATCGAGCGGCGCCGTCAGCGTCCCGAGACCGACGATGAAAAGTCCTAGCGCCGCGCGCGAGCCAGACCGAGCGGAGGTTGCGTCCTCGGTCATCGCGCGCTCGTGGTCATTCGGCAACGGACCCGCCCGCCACGGTCTTCGCAATCGCGGGCCGGGCCGGCCATCGATACTGGGATATTGTTCAGGGCAACTCTCCGGGTGTCCTGCCGACTTTATAGCAGAGCCACGCAGCGCACACAGGACGGAAAGCCGTCAGCGCCCGCCATGCATCAAGGCGGACGCCTACAAATAAGGTGCACGTCTGTTATAGAGTACGCGCCTTCAACACGCCTTCTGAACCAGCCTGATCGATTAAGCGCTCGATTGCGGCAATCGAATCCTTGGTCCGCAGCTTGCGCCGCTTCATCTCCTGCATCGCAAAGGCGTTGACGGCGGGGCCGACCGACTCGCGCCCGATCCGGTCTTCGAGTTGCCGGTGCGTCTGGATCAGGCGTTCGTAACGCCGGACGATAGCAGGCCAACGGTCCCGGTCGAATCTCATCGTGACGGTCGCGCTCATTAGGTCTCCCCTTGTGCCAACGTGAAACCGGGCGTTCCGTCAAAATGCTGTAGCTTTTCCACATGCATCCAACGATGGATTTCGCCGATGCGGTTGAGGAGGCCGAGGATTTCGGCATCGACACAGGACCAATCGCGCTCGGTCCAGGCGAACCGGCAACGCCAATGGTTCACGGTTTCCGTGTATCCGATCCGGCCGGGATAAACCTTGGTGCCGCGGTTGGAAATCATTGAAAGCCGGAAGCCCGATGCGAAAATCGCCGTCTCCAGGCTTTGCCCCAAGGCGTCCGCGTTCCCCTTCCACTCGACGAAGACATCGACGCCGGTCAAGTCGCGGGATACCTCGCCCAACGGCCCGTGCACGACATCCGGCATCCGCAATGGGCTATACGTCCGGTTCTCCAATTGCCGGGCGGACCGCCCAAAGTTATCGAGCACCGCGCCGGCGAAGACATCCGTGCCGACCGGGTCGGCGTCGCGCGCAATATCCGCGGTGAGATGCGTCCCGTCTTCCAGAGTGCGATACAATGCATTCTCCACGACATCGGCCACCTCGTGTTGCCCGATATGACGCATCATCAGAACGGCGGACAGAAGCAGCGCGGTGGGATTGGCGAGACCTTGCCCGGCAATATCGGGTGCCGATCCGTGAACCGCCTCGAAAATCGCGACATCGCGCCCAAGGTTCGCGCTCGGCGCAAGGCCGAGGCCGCCGACCAGACCCGCGGCAAGGTTACTCAGGATGTCGCCATTCATGTTGGTGGTCACGAGAACATCGAAGTCTTCAGGCGCGACCACCATCTTGTGGGCGCAGGTATCGACCATCAGATGACCGGATTCGAATTGGGTATGATCGGCCGCGACCGATTCGAAGGTCGATTTGAAAAGTCCTTCGGTCAATTTCAGGATGTTCGCCTTGGTCGCGCATTCGACCTTGTGCCGGTCTTCGGCCCGCGCCAGGGCGAAAGCAAGCCGTGCGATCTTCTCACTGCCCTTTCGGGAGATCAGCTTGAGGCACTGCGCCACATCCGGCGTTTGCATATGTTCGATGCCGGCGTAGAGATCCTCTACATTTTCGCGAACGACCACGAAGTCGATGTCGCGCCCACTATAGGGTGTCGCGATTCCCGGCAAAGCTCGGATGGGACGGATGTTGGCGTAAAGCTCGAATAGCTTGCGCAGCGTGACGTTCGCGCTCTTCTCTCCGTATCCGACCGGCGTTTCGAGCGGACCCTTCAGGACCACGCCCGCGCTTTCGACGGCGTCCAGGGTTTCATCCGGGACGCCGGATGCGATGCCGTCACGGAACACGGTGGCGCCGGCATCGCAAATCTGCCAATCGACCGAGGCACCAGCCTCGTCGATCACGCACATCACCGCTTGCATGAGTTCCGGACCAACACCGTCGCCAGGCAGCACGACAACCGATCGGGTGACCTGATTAGCACGGTCCATCGAGGTCGGGTCGGTCCGCATCGACCGGACACCGCCCGGCGACGAAGCGTAAGGGTCGGATCGGTACATCATGACTTGCTCCATCCTGCCCGGCGAACTCGCACCGAACTTTTTTCTCTACTATCGGGTCTTCGTATTTCCCAATTTTCTTCAGGCGACTACCGCCAGATATGAGGATTTCCCCGTCATGGTCCCAATCGATACGCGCCTTGTCGTTGATAGGTTTTCTCTATCCATCTTCGGCCTGCCAATTCCCAACACCGGATCGATGCATGCCGCCGATCACACGTGAACGTCCACTTTGGAGCCGCGCATCGTGTCGATAGGAACGCGCAGCCCAACGCGCCCGGACGCTGACCGCGGTGCTTGGCGTGAATCCTCCGAGCTAGGTCGGCGGCGATACCATGGAGCCGGCCCCAACCAATGGGCCGAGGAACCGATCGGCGCTATGGCGATTGTCGTCATCTCTCGCTCCTCCAGGTCATGGTGGTTTCATTAATAGAGACTTGGGGTTTGACTTTTGATTGGCCTAATCGATTTAAATAGGATGTTTGATAGAAAACCCCGACCAGCCAATATTGAGTTCGAGAGGACGCCAGATGCCGACCGTCAAACAGTTGCGCTACCTCGTCGCCATCGCCGACACGCTGCATTTCAGGCGCGCGGCCGAGATGACGCATGTCACGCAACCAACTCTGAGCGGACAGTTGCGGGAATTGGAATCGCGGCTGGGCGTGCAATTGGTCGAACGCAGCCGCGCGCGTGTCGTGCTGACGCCGGTCGGCAAGGAGATTGCGACGCTAGCGCGCACGGTCCTTCGCGATGTCCAGCGCATTACCGAGGTCGCCAAACATGGCCAGCAGCCGCTGGGCGGCACGATCCGGCTCGGCGTGCTGCCGACGCTCGGCCCCTACCTGTTCCCGCATATCCTGCCGGAATTGCACGATAACTATCCGGACCTCAAACTCTATGTCCGGGAGGGCATGCCGACGGCGTTAATGTACGGCTTGGAGGAAGGACAGCTTGACCTGCTGTTGTTCGCCCTGCCGGTACGGAACGGCGACCTGCAGACAACGCGATTGTTCCGCGAACCACTTTGGATCGCGGCCCCGGCGGATCACCGGCTGGCGGACAAGGATTTCGCGGACCGCTCCGACCTCAAGGGTGAAACGGTCCTGTCCCTCGAACGCGGCCACCGCCTACACGATCAGGTGAGCCATCTCTGCGAGCAATACGGCGCGACGCTTTCATTGGACTATGAAGGCACGAGCCTCGACACCTTACGGCAGATGGTTGCCATGGGAATGGGCCTGTCCTTCTTCCCGTCGCTGTATGTCCATGCCGAGATTCTTGAGGACGATCAGGTGGTCGCGCGGCAGATGCGGTCGCATCCGCCAAACCGCATGGTGGGGATGATCTGGCGCAAGAACAGCCCGAGCCAGGCCGACTACCTGACGCTGGCGTCATTGATCCGGCGAATCCTCAAGGACCGCGTCACCGGCGTCACCGTGATGGGGTGACGGAGAAACTACGTTACAGCAGGAACAGGGCGAGCATCCCCAAGATCACGATGATTCCGATGGTCGACCACTTGGTGAGCGCCACGAAATTTTCCCAGGCTTCGACATGCGGCGCGATGTCCTGATGCATCGGCCGGATCGGGGGCAGAACCAGCGCCGCGGCATCATCGCTTCCGTTGGCGGCGAGCGAAACCCCGACCACCGTACCCGACTCTGTTCTTGTTGCATCCATTCCCTGGCCCCCAATCTTAATTGCCGTACCGGCAAAAAACCAACCGGCCCTTTCTCAGGTGGGGCGCCACGAGGCACAGACAAATCGTTTGGACGGGATGGATTGATAGAAAAGACCTATCGGCTCTGTGATTGGTTTTTCCTATCAAACCGTTGCCAAATTCGAATTGGAACGATCAACACCTCGACGTCATACTTCTAGGACTAAAGCACCCGTCCTGGCACGGTTCTCGACAGAAGGGATGTATCCTGGTTCCGCGCTTTGCGACGCAATCCAGGAATATTGAAGCCATTACAGAGTCCGTCTCCGCATGCCTCGCCGCTATACGCGGAGCCGGAGCGCTGCCGGTTGAAGCGACGGCGGCGTAGGGGCGATCCGACACGCCCTGGCCGCGCGGAGGGATAGGGAAGAGTCCCCTCCTTATCCCTCCAGCGCAACCGGCGAGACGAAGCCATTGGGCTTTAGCGTCAGCACCGAGCAATCCACCTGCCGAAGGACGTCTTCGGCCGTGGTGCCAATGAGGAAGCCGGCGATGCCGGAGCGTGTCGCCGTTCCCATGACGATAAGATCGACGGCGTGCTCGGCTACCAACTCCGGAATGAGCAGGCTGGGGTTGCCGCGAGGCAAATGAACGTCGAAGGACAGTCCGCCCAAATCCACTTCGCCCAGAAGACGGTCGACTGCCGCCTTGCGCTCCGCCATGTTTACGGTAACCAGCCGATCGCGGATCGTGTCGTCGATTTCGGACCGGCTGGTATCGAGATCGGTGCCGATATAATCCCATGCATTTGCGATATCGAGGTGGCAATCCTCCATGCGCGCAAGCGAACTCGCCATCTCGAGGATCTTCACGTCCAGAGGGTTGAGCGGAGCGTCGGATGGGCCCGGATCAACCGCGGCGAGGATTCGATGGAAACGTCGTTCCGCCTTTGGCTTCATGACCCAGACCGGGCACGGGCATTTGCGCATCACGTGCATCGAATTGCTGCCGAACGTGATCGATCGTAGCCCGCGCAGGCTGTCCGCCGTCATGACCACAAGGTCGAAACCGTCGCGCAGGACGGCCCGGACGATCGCCAGGAAGACCTTGCCTTGGGCGACAGCCCCATCCACTTCGACGCCCTCCTGCCGCAACGGATCGACCAACCGTTCGATCAGTGCCCGCCGCTCATCGAAATAGCGGCCATGCAGATCGCGCTGTTCGGAGGCCGATGACCCAAACGGCGCCGCCGCCAGGCTCGGCATCCGCTCGATCACCTCGAGCACGGTCAAGCGTGCGCCGTTGCGTTTCGCCAAGGCGGTTGCCCGGTCCAAGGCGGCATCGTCTCCGACGCTTTGGTTGTAAAGCATCAGAATATTTTTAAAGCGTTGCATTCATCCGTCCCGCATGCGGCAGAGGCATGACCACCTGATGGTTTGACATTGCATGTATGTGGTGAGGCGGGACGATTTCTGCGAGCAAATTAACCAGCGGTTTTGATAGTATTTTCCTATCAAACCCGCTGGTGGATAGACCGGTTACAGCGTGCGGATATTCGGACTCTACAAGACACCCTTGCTTTGCATCTCGGCGAGGGCCGCCAACAAAGGCGCATTTTCGTACCGCGCAAGACTGAGATCGGCGGCATAGTCGGGCAGGTCATCGCCAACCACCCATTTGGCGCACAGACTGCCCGCCGCGCAGGCGGCCATCGTCCCGAAGCCCGACAGTGCGCCGACGACATAGCTTCCCTCGACGCCCATCGGTCCGATCAGCGGCCAATTCTCATCCGTCATCGTGTAGTAGCCGCCGTAATGCGTCATCTGCCGGGGCAGCGCGCCGTAGTAGGTCTTGAGCCTCGGGATCAAACGGGATGCGCCGCGCAGAACGATTTCCGGAAAATGATCGTCGACCTGCGGCTCCCACTGGACTGCGGTGGGGTTTTGCTCATACGCCCACCCCAGTTTGATCCAGCGCCCGTGCTCGCCGCCATCGGGGCGGCAATGGATGGCGCCGGGCATGCGTTCGGTAAGCCAGGCGGTTTCCGGATCCTGGCGCAGCAGCCCGGTTTCCTCATCCGACCAATCGATAATCTGCGCGTCGAGATCGATGGAAAACGGCATCGCGCGCGGAATGACGCCGGCCCGATCCTCGAACGCAATCTTTTGCTGGAACACATTCGTGACCGGAAGCGTGACGCCAACCATCTCGGCGACCCCGCCCGCGAAGGGTCCGGCCGCGTTGACGATCTTTTCACACCGGATTTGACGGATTTCATCATGCCCAGACACGTCGAGAAGGAAGGCGTCCGAAGAGTCTACCGAAGCCACGCTGCCGGTGATCAGCCGCCCGCCCGATTCGCGCAGACGTTCCAGCATGTATTGCCCCAACTGCTGCCCGCTGATGTCGCCGGCTCGCCGGATGTGAATCACCGTCGAAACATCATCGGCATAGGTTGGGAAAGTTCGGCGGATGAGGTCTTGGTCGCGGAGGACATCGACGCCATCCGGCGAGCCCTCCCAACCGGCCGATGGGTCGAAGTGATAGGATTCTGACGTGTCACCGGCGTGGATCCGAATCGAGGAGTCCGAATTTGCGCCATATCCGCGATGCAGTTCCTCGATCAACGCATCCGGATTTTCACGCGTCGCCAGGGCATAGCCGCGCCGGGTCATGGTCAGCCGGTTGTCGCTGTCCCGCGCCACCTGCTCCATCAGGTCGATGCTGTCGTCAGTAAATGCCGTCATGACCGGATGCGGCCACCAGTTGCGGTAGTTCTCCCCGGATTGAGCCGACGTGAAACTCATCGGCGGATTCGGATCGATCAAGACAACGTCGCGAACCTGGTGCGCCACGCACAAATAGTAGGCGGCCGATATTCCGGTGATCCCGGCCCCAACAACGACGACGTTGCAGTCGATACGGTCCATCTGAGTTTTCCCGCCGCCTATTTGATGCCGGATTCGGCGTAAGGCTCGTCCTGCCAAACACGCTCGATCCCAAGCGCGGCCAAGTCGAGTGTCTGATAGTCGCCATCGAGAACCAGTTCGCACAACGCGCGTCCAACCGCCGGCGCATGCATGATGCCGTGGCCGGAAAAGCCGCATGCCGTGACGATGTTGTCGATACGCGACGAGAAAGTCCCGATGATCATGTTTCCGTCGAACATGTTTTGGGCGTAGTGACCGCCCCAGGTGCGTTCCAGCTTGATGCTTTCGAATTTCGGCACCCGGTTCGCGATCAACGGCCAGACCGTTTCCTCGAAATAATTCGCAAAGAAACCCCGGTCCACGTCCTGCACGAATCCTGGTTCGATGTCGAAGGTCGGACAGCCGCCCGCGAAGCCCGCGCCTTCCGGCCGAAAGAACATGCCGGTTTCGTCCTTCACCAACGGCAGCGGTTCCACATCCGAATCGCACAGCCAGTAATGCTGAGCGCGGCACATCGGTTTGATCGGAAGCTCCGCCTCGACCATCGCCGCGATTTCCGTGCACCAGGGTCCGGCCGTGTTCAGGAAAAACGCACCCTCTATCGTTCGGCCATCTTCAAGCGTGGCTGTGGTTACGGCACGTCCAGTCACACCCAATGACGCGACCCGGCTTTTTATATAGGTGACGCCATGGTGCTCCGCGTTGCGCCGGAATCCTTGCAGGGCGGAATAAGGATCGATCCACCCGTCATCGGGCGAGTAACAGCCAAGCGCCACATCGCTGACGCCGAGCGACGGAAATTTTTCTCCGAGCACGGCAACATCCATGAGTTCCGCGCGGGCGCCCATCGTCGTTTGGCGTTTGTGATTTTCCTCAAGCGTTACCGCACCGGTTTTACCAACGACGAAGAGATAGCCCTGTCGCCGGAACCCGATGTCGGGTTGATAGTCCGGAAAGGTCATCTCGCCGTCGAAATTTTCATAGAATCCCAAGCTAAATTGCGACATCGCGATATTTTCGGGCACGCTGAACAGCTGCCGCACGCCGCCGGCGCCTTGGGGTGTCGTTGCAACCGTATAGGTCGGATCGGGTTCAATGACCGCAATGTCGCCGGCCCGTCCGTCCTTTCCGAGAAAATAGGCCGCGGCGGATCCAATGATGCCTCCACCGATGATGACGATATCAAACTTCACGAGACCTCCCCTCCTAGACGCCGCGGCTGGACCCAAGGCATGGTGCGTCGCCGCTCGGCCTCAAAGGATTCGATCCTAGTCCGATACTCGAGCGTGACATCAATCTCGTCGATGCCCTCCGCCAGGAACCGCTTGCGCAGGGGGTGGATCTCAAAGGCATGGGTCTCGCCGTCGGGCGCCGTCACAGCTTGCTTCTCAAGATCGACGGCGATTTGAGCGCCGTCCGTAGTTTGGAGCTGCCGGAGTATCGCATCGACGACAGCCGCCGGCAGGCGAACCGGCAACACACTGTGGCGGAAGCAGTTATTGAAGAAAATGTCACCGAAACTCGGCGCGATCACACAGCGGATACCGAAATAGGACAGCCCGATGACTGCTGACTCCCGCGACGAGCCACATCCGAAGTTTCGACCGGCAACGAGGATTCGTGCCTTCCGGTATGGATCCTGATTTAGAACGAAGTCTGTTTTCTCCGTACCGTCCAGTTCGAACCGCAAATCATGAAACAATATCTCAGCAAATTCGGGCCCGTGTGGCCGCTTGTTGAACCGGGTCGGGCACAGTTGATTGGTATCGACATTCGCGACCGGGAGGGGCGCGGCGATGCCGGAAAAAGATTGAAAGCGAGTTTTCATTCAGCTTCCTCTCGCCAATGCACGGACGTCGGCAATGGTGCCGGTCAGTGCCGCGGCGGCGGCCATCGCCGGGCTCATCAAATGGGTGCGGCCGTTCGGCCCCTGGCGACCCTTGAAGTTCCGATTGGATGTCGACGCACAGCGCTCGCCCGGTGCCAGGATATCGCCGTTGATCGCGGTGCACAGCGAGCAACCCGGCTCCCGCCATTCGAATCCGGCCAGCCGAAATATCTTGTCGAGCCCTTCGGCCTCAGCCTGCCGTTTCACGAGCTGAGACCCTGGGACGACCCAAACCGGAATCACGGCACGGCCTTGTGCCGCAACCTCGGCGGCCGCCCGCAAATCCTCTATTCGCGCATTGGTGCAAGAGCCGATGAAGACGCGGTCAATCGGGATATCGGTCAAAGGCATCCCGGGTTTCAGGTCCATGTAGTCCAACGCATCGATGATGGTGCGGCGGCTGTCCAAATCGGGGGCCTCCGCCGGATCGGGCACGCGCTCCGTCACCGGGGCTGCCTGCTCCGGATTCGTGCCCCAGGTCACCATCGGCGCGATGTGTGCTGCGTCGATCGAGATTTCCGTGTCGAAGGCGGCCTCCGGATCGGACGGCAAGGTCTTCCAATCCGCAACCGCACGGTCCCATAGTGCCGCTTTGGGCGCATAAGGCCGCCCCGATAAATAGTCGAAGGTCGTGCCGTCCGGGGCCACCATGCCCGCTCGCCCGCCGGCTTCGATCGACATGTTGCACAGCGTCAGCCGCTGCTCGACCGTCATCGCGCGAACCGCCGATCCGGCGTATTCGATGACATGTCCGGTGGCGCCGCCGATGCCGATTTCGGCGATAATTGCGATGATTACGTCCTTCGATGTCACGCCGAAGGGCAAGACACCATCGATGGCGATACGCATAGCCTTCGGCCGGCGTTGCCACAGCGTCTGCGTCGCCATCACGTGGGTAAGCTCGGACCAGCCGATCCCGAAGGACAACGCCCCGAGCGCACCGTGGGTCGAGGCGTGGGAATCGTTCCCGGTCATGATCAGCCCCGGCTGCGAAATTCCTTGTTCCGGGCCGACGATATGAACGATCCCCTGCGCAGGATCATCCATGCCGAAATGACGGATACCGTTCGTTTCGCTGTTGGCCTCGATCGCCTCGACCATCGCGCGGATTTCCGTGCCTTCGATTGCCGCGACGCCCCCCGTGCGGTCACCGGTCGGCACATAGTGGTCGGCGCAGGACGTGAACTGCGCCGGGCGCCAAACCTTCAAGCCCCTTTCCTTCAACGCCCGGAACGCATGAACCGACCCTTCCTCGATCAGGCAGCGATCAATATAGAGCAGGACCTCGTCATCGACAGCGGCCACCACATTGCGATCCCAAATTTTGGCGAACATGGTTTTGGGCGCGGACATTCTCTCTTCGACCCAGGTCATTTCAACGAGGAAGGCATTTGGTTTGGTCCCAGGGCAGTTTAGTACGGCGGCTTCGCCCCGTTAAGCGATGCCTTCGAAATACGCGCCAACGGCGCGCGCTAGTGCCCCGCGCCATAATTTGGCACGATACGGAGACAGCAATTTTCAGAGGAGCATCCGAAATGGCCAAACTTCGTCACGTCGCGCTTAGTGTTGACGATCCGGACGCGGCAGCGAAATTCTACGAACAGGCCTTCGATATGAAACGGGTCCGGGAGTCCAAATTCGGAGTCATGATGTCGGACGGCACCGTAAGCCTCGCGCTGCTCAATCTTCGGGTCAACGACAACGCGCCCGATGCGCGGGGTGCCGATTTCGTCGGTATCCATCATCTTGGGTTCCTCGTCGACGATATGGACGAAACATGCGAGTCCGTTGAAGACGCCGGCGGCGAATACCATGGCCAGGTCAAGAGCGTGGGCAAGGGCCCGAAATATGAACGCAAATACCGCGATCCGACCGGCGTCGTGCTGGACGTGGCGACGATCGAGCACGCGGAAGCGTCCTGGCGCATTCCGGGCAAGTAGCCGGCATTACCAGACAATTCTGAAGCGGCCCACAACAGAAAGCATTGCGGTGACCAACAATCCAATCAGCCTGCCGATTATCCAAAAGCTCATCGGGTTCGATACCACTAGCCGGGAATCGAATCTTGAGCTGATCGACTACGTGCAACAGTATCTTGCCGAGTTTGGGATCGACACCCGCCTGGTGCACGACGAGGAAGGGCGGAAGGCAAATCTATACGCAACCGTAGGGCCGACGGACCGGGCCGGCATCTGCCTGTCCGGCCACACCGACGTGGTGCCGGTCGACGGCCAGGCATGGGACAGCGATCCCTTCGAAGCGATGGTCAAGGACGGCAAAATCTTCGGCCGCGGCAGTGCGGACATGAAAAGTTTCATTGCGATCGCGCTGGCCTTCGTCCCCCAACTTCTCGACCGCGGACTCAAGACACCGCTGCATTTCGCCTTCTCCTACGACGAGGAGGTAGGCCATCTCGGCGCAAAGCGTCTGGTCGAGGTGATGCGGGAAATGCCGGTAAAGCCCGCCATGTGCATCGTCGGCGAACCGACAAGCCTCGGCGTAATCATCGGTCACAAGGGAAAGAAGAAGGTTCGCGTTCATGTCCATGGCCATGAGGCGCATTCGAGCCTGACGCATGAAGGCGTCAACGCGATCGAATATGCCGCGCGCCTGATCACCTTCATGCAGGAGCTGGCCCGGAAGTGGCAGAAGGAAGGCCCCTTCGATGAAGACTGCGATGTGCCCTTCACGACCATGCAGGTTGGTTTGATTAGCGGCGGAACGGCACCCAACATCGTGCCGAAGAGCTGCAGCTTCAACATGGAGATCCGGCACCTCCCGGCGGTCGACCCCGAGGTTCTATTCGACGAGATCCGACGCCATGCCCGCGACGTGATCGAGCCCGAGATGAAGTCCGTCGCCCCGGATGCCGGGTTCGAGTTCGAGGAAACGCCCCCTAATTTGGCCCTCGACACCGACCCAGACGAACCCGTCGTCGCCTTCGTCAAGCGGCTCGCTGGACAGAACAAGCATGGCAAGGTCGGTTTCGGCACGGAAGCCGGCTTATTTCAAAAGCGCGTCGGCATCCCCACGGTGGTCTGCGGCCCCGGTGACATCGCCCAGGCGCACAAACCGAACGAGTTCATCACCCTCGACCAGGTTCGCAAGGGCGAGGAATTCATGGCGCGGCTTGCGGACTATGTCTGCACCGAAACGCTTTAAGGCGGCGTCTAGGCCGAGCCATGATCGCGATTGCGTCCTGCCGGCATTTGTTGGTGGCAGTGCCGCGGCAGTTTGGGCGTGGCGGAAAGAATGGCGGGAAACCCAATTAATCGCGCCGGCCATATTAGGGGCGCGGGGCTGACGTTCTGTGTGTTTATCGGCGTTATTCTGGTACGTCGAGCGTGAGGCGGCTCCCACCAATTTTGCCGTTTTATTGCGTTCGGGGATAATCCTTCCGACTAAAATGTATATTTACGGAGCATGATTGGACCGATGCCCAGCTTTCCAAAGCAGGTTGATGGATTAGAGATTTCCTCCGTAGAGGAAGGTTTGGTCGTAAACGACAATTGTCGAGGCAGGGTGCATTACCTAAACCACACTGCCGGTTTGGTACTGACATTGTGCGATGGGCAAAATTCGATCGAGACAATCGCCGAACTTTTGCAAAAGCAATTTGATTTGTCAGAGCCACCGGAGCAAGACGTGCGCGATGCGGTCGATGAATTCGTCGAAGAAGAATTCGTAATTTTCGGGACAAAATAGGCCGAAGAACTTTTTAGCCACCGATACATGAACGTGGTGTCTGTTTCATATCGTCGGCTCGGTCGGTTCATTGTAATGGCGAGAATCACGCCAATGGTGGTTGTGTTACATTAAGTGGCACAACCATTGCTCCCGTGTAAGGTATCTGAATATGGCATAGGATTCCCGAATATTGGGGAATGGGAGATGATCTATGCCAAAAGATAATCAGAAGAATACCCTTCATCCGGAGCTCTCGAAGAACGTCGACGATACGCGGCGTAAGCTTCTTACAGGCTTGGTAACCGGCGTAGCGTTTGCAGCGCCGCTTATGGCTTCGCTTACAAAGGACGGTTTGCTGTTCTCAACGGCAGCCGCGAGCCCATCGAAAAAGAAAGCCACGAAGAAGAAAGCCACGAAAAAGAGACCCGTGAAGAAGCGCCCCGTTAAAAAGCGCCCTGTGAAGAAGCGTCCGGTGAGAAAAAAGAGAGCCGTGAAAAAATAACAACAAAATATACTAAGATTGAGGGCCGGTCTGAGTGTGCCGGCCCTTTGTTTGTTTGGTGATCAATGTTGGAGTGTCGTCTTTACTCGTCTGCGTTCGCTTGTTGAAGAATCGCAAGGAAAAATCGTATGGCTGAGAAAACGAGCACTTCGCAGAATCACATTCATGAAGACCCGGAAGAAAAAATTGCAGATGCCGCGCGACGCCTGGTCATAAAGGCGTTACGGCGCGGATATACGATCGAAACCCTCAATAATATTTTTGCTAGCTCAGTTTCGCTGGCCGGTGGCGTTTTGGCTGCGGTGCGGCGCGTTAAAGGTGCGTCAAAACCGGCGGCATGCCGAGCAGGGTGCAACTACTGTTGCCATCTCCAAGTTGAGATTTCTGTACCGGAGCTGCTCAGTCTTGTTTCATACGTAAACGAAAATTTTTCACCAGAAGAGATGGAAGCCTTAAAGGCACGGGTTCACGAGGCGGAGCTCCAAACGCGAGGCATGAACTCCTACGAGCGGCTTTTCGCGCGCGTGCTCTGTCCTCTTCTTTCGGATGGACAGTGCTCTGTGTACCCAGCACGTCCGCTCGTTTGCCGCGGCTATAACTCTTACAACTGGGCAATTTGTGCACAGGATTTGAACTACCCTAGGAGTTGGAGGCTGATCCCTCATGATAGTGCTCAAAAGAACATCTATTCTGATGTTTTGGAGGGGTTGTCGTCCGGATTGAAAGAAGAAGGTCTTTCGTCCGATTTTCTCGAGTTGATTGCCGCGCTACATATCGCTCTCGATCAACCAGACGCGGGCGAGCGCTGGTTAGCCGGTGAGCCTGTTTTCCAATCGGCAGTAGCTCCTGAAGAATAAGATGTGGGGCATAGGAAAATTAGGAGTAGGAGCAAGTGAAGGTAAAGCGAGTCGTCGGCGGGCATCTCTATAATACTGAACAGGCAAAGCTTATTGCCGAAAGCCGCTACGACGGGGCAAGCGATGAAGAGGACTACAAAGAGGCCCTCTTTCGTAACGATAATGGGGTTTTGTTTCTGGCGGCCGAAGGAGGCGTGGAGTCTTTTTATTCTGCCATTCTCCGAGGAGGGAAACCGGCTCGTGGGACAGAAATTATTCCCCTGACGGCGGCCGAAGCATGCCGATGGTTGGAGGATCATGACCATATTAAGCAGATCGAACAGCTATTCGGTGCTCCACCGCCGGTCGGGCACGATACCGTCCCAATCGATCTGCGAGTTTCAAAAACCATGATGGAAAAAATTGAACTCGCCGCGGCCAAGAATCAAGAGCCGGTCGGCGATTGGTTAAGGCGATTGGTTGAGGAAGAGCTCGGCGGCGTGGACGTCCCTTGATGGCCAACAGCAGAATTTCCCGGCCCCGCCAGACGACGTCCGCTTTGTCGTCCTAATCCGACATCCCGCTGGAGGCGTTTTGGGGACAATGTCGCCATCGCGTATTATTAGTTTACGCATCGACGTGGCGTCGGCGGCACCGAAAGAAACCGTCGCGTAATTACGGTGGCTAGACGGAAAGCGATCATCTAACGATGACAGACCAAACTGAAAACGAGGTGATCGAGGTCGGCGACCTCGATCCCGCGCAATGGAATGATTTTGCGATTGAACAGGGTTGGAGCGATGGCTTGCCCCTGATCATGCCGACCGAGAGTGTGGTCGAACGATTTGCCGAAATCTGCCGTGGCGACAATGAGCCGTTCCCGCCCATGTCGCCGCGCCAGGTTATTCCGACGATTCGAGGTATCGCGGCGAATGCGGTTATGGCGGGGTGCCGGGCCGAGTATCTTCCCGTCATCGTGGCGGCCGTGCGTGCCGTCCTTCAGCCGGACTACAATCTGCATGGAACACTGGCGACGACGCATTCCTGCGCGCCGATGATGATTGTCAGCGGGCCGCTGCGGAAGACTCTGGATATTAATTGCGGCAGCAACTGTTTCGGTCAGGGGGCAAGGGCCAATGCAACAATCGGGCGCGCCCTCCAACTAACACTGATGAATATCGGCGGCGCGACGCCGGGCGAGATGGACCGGGCGACCCAAGGATCGCCGGCAAAATACAGCTTTTGTTTCGGTGAGAACGAGGAAGATAGCCCATGGGAACCCTATCACGTGCGCCGGGGGTTTGATGCTACGGACAGTGTCGTAACGATGCTTGCTTGCGAACCTCCGCATAACCTCAACGATCATGCCAGTACGTCCGGTGACGCTATCTTGACGACGATCGCAGGCACGATTTCGCAGACCGGCGTGAATGTTATCCGCGGCTCGTGTCCGTATGTGATCGCGCTTGGGCCAGAGCATGCGCAGACGATTGATCGGGACGGCTGGTCGATCCCGGACATCCAACAGAAGCTCTACGAAGATTCCAAGATCCACTATTCCCGTGTGGCATCCGAGCAGTTGCTGTATGCGGGGGAACGGGGCAACAGGCTCGTGAATGATCATCTTTATCTGTCCGCGTCACCCGAGAGGATCCAGATTCTCGTCGCGGGCGGTCCCGGCAAGCATTCCGCCTTTATTCCGACTTTCAGCACGACCCAGGAATGCTCCGTCCGCGTATCGAACTTTTGATCCCGTCATAAGCCGCAGCCCAAGGCATCGAAGAGACGAAGATGCGCGGTATCGCGCGCCAGAGTGTCGGCCAAGTGCACGGCTTCCGGTTTTGCGTATCCAAATCGACGGTGTCAGTCAGCGGCCAGCGCAATACAAGAGAATCCGACCATTGCTTCCGTTGGGACGCCGAAACGCGCCGTGTGGCGCGCCGGCAGCCCGTCCGGAAAGTGCTTCACATACTCTTCGTTGCAGGCCGCATAATTCGCCGGGTCCGTAATCAACATCGTGACCTGCACGACGCGCTGGAGCGAGCTGCCTTGCTCGCGCAGTATCTGGTCAATGAAGGTGAGCGAGTTTCGAACCTGCTCGCCTGCGGTCGCGCCGCGCTCGATACCCTTCGCGGGATCGTGCGGTGCTGAATGCCCGGAAACGAATATCAGGCCGGCGGCGCGGGTCGCACGGCTAAAGGGTCTGATTGAATCCGGCTCCGGCTGTCCGATGAAGTCGATCATGTGGAAGTATCCGTCCGTGTTTGGTGTGAGATCCAGCGAGCCGGACCATGTTAGCCGAGCCGCGTGGGGTTCACTATCGTGATGCACGGAAGATTACCGACAGGGATTTGCAATAAGACGCCCAAGACCCAGACACCCGTCGCGGGCCGGAGCGCCCCGCCGCCTTCTTAGGCGAAATTTCCGCGCAACCTTGACGCATATCAACGATACCCCAGCCAGGCGAGGCATGATGCACGCCTGATTTCGATCGTTCTCGTTGCTTTCGGCCAATCCCTCTCCAACACCAACAAGGAGCGATGACCATGTTAACAACGGCGATCTTTCCCGGCAGATATGTACAAGGCGCGCACGCACTCTCCGTGCTTGGCGAGGAATGCGAACGATTGGGCACGCGGCCACTCGTGCTGGAAGACCCGAATGTCCGTGATGCGTTGGACACCGATTTGGAAGCCGGTTTCACAAATGCTCTCGGGTCCGTTTTCGAAACCTTCGGTGGTGAATGCTCCCAGCGTGAGATCGACCGAATCATTCAAAGCGCGAAGTCGGGCGATTGCGACACCGTCGTCGGCGTGGGCGGCGGCAAGACGCTCGATACCGCAAAGGCCGTTGCTTTCGAACTCAAACTCCCGGTCGTCATCGTCCCGACGATCGCGTCGACCGATGCACCCTGCAGCGCCCTATCGGTCATCTATACCGATGACGGCGCGTTCGAGCGCTACCTCGTCCTGCCGCGCAACCCGGACGTCGTGATCGTCGATACCGCGCTGGTGGCCAAAGCGCCGGTCCGCTTTCTGGTCGCCGGGATGGGAGATGCCCTGGCAACGTGGTTCGAAGCCGATTCCTGCCGGATTCGCAGAGCCGCCAACATGACCGGCCGCCCGGGGACCATGACAGCCTACGCTCTGGCGCGCCTCTGTTACGATACGCTCCTCGAGTACGGGCCTCTGGCAAAAACAGCCGTGGAAACACAAAGCGTTACCCCGGCGCTCGACCATGTGGTCGAAGCGAACACCCTCCTCTCCGGTCTCGGATTCGAGAGCGGCGGACTCGCCGCGTGTCACGCCATCCATAACGGCCTGACCAGCCTGCGCGACACACATGCATTCTGGCATGGTGAGAAGGTCGCGATCGGCGTGCTTGCCGCACTCTTCCTGACAGACAAGCGGAAGGACATGATCGA
Source organism: Alphaproteobacteria bacterium (assembly GCA_021774335.1). Lineage (GTDB taxonomy): Bacteria > Pseudomonadota > Alphaproteobacteria > UBA8366 > UBA8366 > JAJFJD01. The sequence continues at coordinate 26,563 of JAJFJD010000005.1, read as the reverse complement.
CGAGGTTTACGGATTTTGCGAATCGGTCGGCCTGCCCACAACTCTGGACGACATCGGCCTCGCAAACGTATCCGATGCCGACCTGGAGCTGGTCGCACGCACCGCCTGCGCGCCGGGCGAGACTATCCACAACGAGCCGGCCGATGTGAAGCCGGAAACCGTCCTCTGGGCGCTCAAGACAGCCGACCGCGAAGGACGCCTACGTGCACAAAGCCTCGCGACTTAAAGCCCGCGGGCGCTATACCCTCAACGCGGCTCCCAACGCATACGATACTGTTACAACATAGAAAGAAGTGGTGGAGCCGGGAGCTCAGCGTGCGCCGTCAACAATGTCCGGGCGCATGTGATAATCGGCTTCGCTCCGGCCCCCAAGCTTGCGTGGGTCCGAACCCGGGCGGTCAGACGGTGACGGAAAGCGCAGGGCCAACACGCAGGCGCCATCCGGTCCCGCTTGCAGGTTCGGTGCCGTCTCCCCCGGCTCCACATGGATCAGGGATTTCGGCGGCATTGTCTTGCTGTCCTGGACCAGCGATCCGGCACAAACAAGATAGAACTGGCATCCGGCGTTCGTATCGAGGCCCTTCGCCGTCGCCTTTGCGCCGAGACGCAGGCCTTCGGCATAAACCCCGTCCGCTTCCGGCTCCATCAACGGTTCGCGAGCGACTTCTCCCGCCGGCAACGGTTCGCGCTCGATATCGAAAGCGCCGGCGATGTTGCGTCCGGCACGGCCAGGCATCTCATGTTTTGAGCCCGGCATCGGAAAGTAACCACCGCTGGCGACCGCGCGCAGGGTGAAGAAGCTGATGCCGTCGTCACGTCCGACGATGGGGCCATAGGGCGTAAAGGCGTCGGCGTATTGGAAGGTGATCGGCTTGACCTCCTTCTTGCCCATGCGGCCGTCGCCGGCGACGATCACCTGAAACTGGTCGATGTCGTGGAAATGCGGCGCAACAACCGGATTGGGATAGGGCCGCTCGACGAGGAAAGCCTGCGCCCCTTCGGCCATCGACCCAGGTGTGCCGATATAGCTCCGCCGCGCGCCAACGCCGCCTTCGCGTTGAACCTTCTTGTATTCTGCTTCGCTGGTTGCCACGGTCTGCATATCTTAATCCCCTCCTAGCCGTCGGTGACTGCTCCAAAGGATACAGCAAAAATACCGGTCCAGTGAAATGGGACGAAGTGTAGGTCGATGCCGATGTTTGGCCGTGTGAGCTAAAGCGGATTTTTCTTAGGCAGCAACGGACTAATCCATTGCCGGCCAGGCACCTTCGAGCGCAATCGTCGTTCGCTGCATCAATCGGCGATACCGTGTGTTGTCAAAGGGGGTCGCGCGATGGACCGCCGCCTGATTGTCCCACACGACGACATCGTCGTTGCGCCATTTATGACTGTAAATGACGTTCTCGGCACGGGCGGCCAAGTCGTCCAGCAGCGCCCGGCTCTCCCCCTCGTCCCATCCAACGATCGCCATCGCATGGACGCCGATAAGAAGCGATTTCCGGCCGTTTCCCGGATTGGTGCGCACAAGTTTATGCCGCGCGGTGATGAACCCTTTCCCCGCCGCCTCGTCATATTTGTAACCGGTCAGACCACGCGAAAATCGAATGTCGTGATCGACCTCCAATACCTCGAGTTTCTCCTTCTCGTCCTCGGTCAAACTCTCATAGGCCAACCGCGTGGACGCGAACTCGGTGTTGCCGCCTTCCGGCGGCACCTCGCGCGCGGTCAAAATCGAACACAAGGACGAGTCCGCCTTGAACGAACTATCCATATGCCAAAGCATATTGCCTTTCTGATAGTGCATGCGCCGGTCATCGGACGGGATGATCTCGCCGGTCTTGATGTCCAGGTTGGACTGACGAGAAAACGGTGTTCCGACGGCGGGATTGGCGCCGCCGCCGATCTCGGCGCTTCCAAAATAGCGGCTGAAGGCAACCTGCGTGTCATCGTCCATCGGCTGGTCATGGAACACTAGGACGGAGTAGGCGTCGAACGCATCCCGGATTTCCTTACGGACTTCCGGCGCGATTGGTTTGCTTATATCCACACCGTCGATCTCGGCGCAAAAGCCCGGTGTCAACGCTGTCACGTCAAGCTGCATGATAGATCCTCCCTATCCACCTAGTCACTCTACTCGAAAATTCGACACAGGACAGACCAGGTATGCTTGAGCCCCGCTGGCGCGGTTACGCCGCACGACAGCCGGCGTGTTACGCTTGAGGACCGCACGCTGCTCGAACGGCGGCGGAACCCATACACTTTATTTATCTATGAGGTAGCGACGATGGCATACGAAGGGATGATTGCGGAGACCGTATCGATCAACGGCGACAAGAATGAGCCAATCTCGGCCTATGTCGCGAGGCCGTTGGGCCCGGGCCCCTTTCCGGGCATCGTTCTGATTCATCACGCGCCCGGCTGGGACGAATTTTACCGCGAGGCAACCCGCAAGTTTGCCCATCACGGCTATGCCGCGGTTAGCCACAACCTCTATCACCGCGCGGGCGAAGGTAAATCCGACGATATCGCCGCCAAGGTACGCGCCGAGGGTGGCGTTCCCGACGCACAGGTCATCGGCGACACCGAGGGCGCGGTGGCATGGCTGCGCGCGCAGCCGTATCACAACGGCAAGGTCGGCGTGATCGGGTCTTGCTCGGGCGGGCGGCAGGCGTTCCTCTTTGCCTGCCACACCAAGAGCATCGACGCCGTGGTCGAGTTGTGGGGCGGCCGCGTGGTGATGAGTGAGGAGGAGCTGACGGACAAGCAGCCGAAAGCGCCGATCGAGTTTACCAAAGACCTTTCCTGCCCGTTACTCGGCCTCTTCGGTAACGAGGACCGTTCGCCGACTCCGGAACAGGTGGATCAACACGAGGCCGAACTCAAGAAGCACGACAAAGACTACGAGTTCCACCGATACGACGGCGCCGGGCACGGATTTTTCTATTACGACCGGCCCATGTACCGCATCGAGCAGGCGCTCGATGGCTGGCAAAAGGTCTTCGCGTTCCTGCAAAAACACATCGCCGAATAGCCGCCGGGATGTGCACCTCGATCGTTGAAATCGTCGACGCGGACGGCGCCGGCAAAGGCGGTGACGGATGGTTTGCGCTCACCCATTCGGTGGTGTCCTACGACCATCCGCACCACGCCCTGTTTGATGACGCCATCACCATCGATTTCGTGAATCGCTCGCTCGGCGCCGAGGCGCGGGCCGCGGTCGAACTATCGCTCGACTCCGCCAAGGCGCTGAGCGACGCACTGCAGAGGGCAATCGCAGCTGCCGAAGAAGAGGAGCGTGCGCTGTCGGGCAGGACGTAGAATCAGATACCGACGTACCTGTTGCCGAAGCAAAGGTGAAGGTGGATCTTGCGAGACAAGCCAACGATCCCGCTATCGCAAGGAACGATTATTTTTGCCGATCATTTGATCCCTGGTCGCCATCGTCCGATGGACGCCAGATTCGCTGCCACAGAAGCTCGCGCTGCTGTTTCGTTCCGTTATAGGCCCGCAGCGGCGGCCGCAGCAGCAGTCGGTCGCCGTCGAGAAACGCTTCCCGAACTTGCTGGCCGCCAATCCGCCGGGTATCGGAAGCAATATCGACGTCGGTGGTCAGGGTGGTGCCGCGTAAGGTACAGACGCCCCCGTACGAACTGTAGCCACGGTCAGTTTCATTTCCGACGTCCGTATCGCCGTTGCACAAGGCAGCCAGCATCCGGCCCTCAGCGGTAAAGACAATCTGTCCCATCGGACACGCGCCATACGGCGGCGAAAGGCTGTTCCCATCTTCGTCCCAGGCCTTGCCCTCGACGAGGCGCCATATCCCAATCAACGAATCCATGATGTGCTCCCACGGTTTATGGCGCGCGTTGGATTAAACCATCCACGTGCCGGCTGTTGTCTGCAAAACGGAAGTCGACTCTTCCGGATGACTTGTTTCGCGGAATCCTACTCGCCAACCGCCGATTGCGCCACGGTGGCAGGCGCTGTTTTCCACCAAGAGCATACGCAGTCGCGTCGGGCGTACCGGCGCCGGCACGTCCATTATAATAGATTGATATTAAATAGAGAATAGTGGTGGAGCACGGAGTCTGGGGCGAACCAGTCTCTGCCGGTTTCCCTGTTGCTTAGGGAATATACAGGGATTTTAGGCGGATTCGGCAACCATGACGTATCTGCGCGCCACATAAGTCATTGGTTTTCGGTAACGAAATTTTGGGTTCCCTAAAGGGCAAAACAGGGAGGTTTTGCAGGAGAACAGGGAAATGAATCAGAGGAACAGGGACTTAGTCGCAACGAAAAACGGCCTTAATCTTCCGTCGGATTTGGATACTCCAGCGATGTCTTCTTTCTTTTGGTTTCGGTCCGCTTTACCCTCGATAGCGGACATCTGAGCGAATGCGCACAATGTCCGCTGCTGACCCAAAGCAGATGTTGCGGCTCGGGCATCCAATTGGATTGTGTCTACGTGCGCTGTGGTTGCACTCTCGTCAGCGCAATGGTGATCATCTCGGCTAGGCCGCTAGCTTCATCGAAAGGCAGTTGAACGATATATTCAGTGTCGTCAGCACTTAGAAACATGACGGCAATCCCCTTCTCATCGATTACGTCCACACTCAACGTTTCCCGAACCGTGATCACCGAGTGTTCTATTCCCGACATTCTGCATCCCCCATATTCCTTGTACCCTCATATCATTCCCCGTACGGTTTTCAGACTGTGATTTGCAACCTTGCGTTACTGCTTTCGCTACACGGGATTGCAAGCAATGGAGTCGATAATTTCGGACGAAGCTCGGTCCACGGGAACCGATCTGAGACGCGCAGCCCAATACGTACGAGTTTCCACTGAGCACCAACGATACGCGATTCAGAACCAAATAAACGCGTTGAATGAGTATGCTGAACGGTACGGCATTGAAATCGTCCGGACATACGCCGATCAAGGCAAGAGCGGCTTGAGCCTCGCGAAGCGAGACGCACTCAAGCAGCTACTCCAGGACGTGATGTCTAACGCTGCTGATTTCTCAATTATCCTCGTCTTCGACGTCAGTCGTTGGGGCCGCTTCCAAGACACTGATGAGAGTGCACACTACGAATTTCTATGCCGTCAATCCGGTATTCATGTGGAGTACTGCGGAGAGCAATTTGATAATGACGGAAGCCCAACGGCAACGTTAGTCAAAAACATGAAGCGTTTGATGGCAGCGGAATATAGCCGCGACCTCTCCAGCCGAGTTTTCCGCGGACAGCAGCGTGCATCGAGAGAAGGATTCCATACAAACGGAACAACAAACTTTGGGTTTCGGAGACTGATCGTCGGACCTGATGGCACTCGCAAAACACTTATGGAAGCTGGCGAAGCGAAAGCTCTTGCAACAGACAGAACGATCTTTGTTCCAGGCCCGAGTGACGAGATCAAACTTGTACGTTGGGTTTTCGAAGAATTTGCCTCGGGTAAATCACTTGGCAGCATTGACCGTAGTCTGCAAAGGAGCAAGCTCCCAGCGGCAAAGCGAAGGAAATGGGGGAATAATTTACTCGGGAAAATGCTCCGTAACGAGATCTACATCGGTAATAAAATTTGGAATAAGAAATCACAAAAACTTGGTGGCGCTCGGGTAATAAATGATCCGAGCGCCTGGGTTCGCGTCGATGGCGTTTGCAAAGCGATCGTTAGCAAAGAACTCTTTGAGCGTGTCCAAAACGCTTTTCCTAAACAAAGGGCTTTTTCAACAGATGACGAAATGCTCGATGGCCTTAGAGTATTGCTGTCAGAGCACCAGTATTTGGACTGGAAACTCATCCAAACAGATCCTCGAATCCCCAGCGTCACCACCTATGGACAACGATTTGGCGGACTGCTTCGCGCCTATAAGTTAGTCGGTTACCAATCCCCTCGAGCGTATTGGAACCCGGATACTCAACATACCCTTCACGAATTGCGATTGGCGATTACCAAGACTACAGCGGAGAAAATTCGGCGAAATGGTCAACATGCGGTCATAACAAAGCGTCACACCTCAATAATAATTGAGGGAAGCATCACGATTAATTTTATGGTTACTCAACAGCACGCAATTAAGTCAGGCAAAAAATATTGGCAAATTTGTCCGACGCGCAGATCAAAGATCGATATTGTCGCTGTCGCCCTCATGGACGATGAAAACAAGAACATCGTCTCCTACTTCATTTTGCCACGTGACGAAATTAAGCCGAAGACAATTCGATTATTCGAAGAGAATCGACCATCTATAGAAATCTACCGGACAGACTCTCTAGATCCAATTTGCGTGCTGGCTGCGTATGGGAAAATTCACGACAAGGCTTTGAATGAGTTGATCATAGACGCGATCAAAGTCACTGAAGCGAATCTACCGGGTGGCACAACAGTTGCCACTAACGGCAAAGAAAGTGCCAATACGGCAAGTTCTCTGAGATAGTCACATTGCTGTAGAGGCGTCGGAATATGTTGTTGATCCGTTGCCGACTAAACCGAAGTTCCACAGGCGTGAAGAAGCGATCATAAGCATCTTGCCGGATGCGCTCGTAGCTACAGCCGGCGTAGTAGAACAACGGAACCATCGAGTTGTTGAGGCCCAATCGTTTCATGAGACCGGCAATCAACACGAACGGGTAGTACGCGAAAATCGTCAATACGTGCGACAGAAACACCCGCAGCGCTTCTGAGTTTATCTGAGCAGTGACCACACGAATTAGATCGGCCAGCTTGAATAGCGTCCTGAATGCAACCCCTCGATTCTCAAAGTCATAGTAGAGGTAGCAGAGGTGTTCCTTTGAGCAGCTAGCAATATTCTTTGCCGCTGTCTCGACCCCACTAGGGATGTGATGCAGTACACCAAGGCAATACGAGAAGTCGAGGGCATCCGACGTAAACGAAATCGTTTCGAGATCGGCCTTGATGAAAATTATGTTTGGGTGATCACGCAGATTATTACGGGCAACGAAGATTGCATCCGAGTAGTCCACTGCGACCAAGGTTTGGAGTTGGACCTTCTCTAGAAGAATTTGAGACCACCTGCCCATGCCACATCCGAAGTCTGCACAGGTCTTCCCCTCAAGAGCTTGAAGGTCGATTAGATCGAAGTAGTCGTGAAATTCCTTCTCGTGTTCTGGCTTGCGGTCGGAAAAGCTCTCCCACTCTCTGCCGAAGGAATCGATAACCTGTTTCTTGTCTGGCTCTGCTGAATCAATATCGGTCAATATGATTACGTCATCGACGATGGAGCATGTCCTATCGCCAATGGTGATGCTCTCAGCATTGACCGTGACCGGCGCTCCGAAAAGCGCTTCAAGCTCCTTCGACAGTTTCTCGTAGTACAAGGCCGGTCCCTGTGCGGTGTTGGTCAGCATTTTGAAGGGGCTGGTTATACCCTAATTCGAGGAGAGACCCTAACGATAGCAGGGCGGACTGAGGACGATTGCTTCAGGACCTTAATATGCAAACAGGAGCACAGCTAACCCTCCTCCAGCGGCGGCTCCTATAACAGCGCCGCCAATTATGCCCTGTAGGCTCGCTCCCCCGCCCCGGAGCTTTCGGCGATAGAGAGCAAAACCAATTGCACCTCCGGCTAGGGCCGGCAGCACAATGAACAAAACGCCAAGCCAAATCGCGAAGCCGTACCAGTCATGCATGCCGGTTATCTGTCAGTTGCCAATTCTAGCGTCATGGGCCGTACATCGACTGACAATTCGGCGAAAGTCAAATAGTCGCCTTTTGGCTATTAGCGGACATCTTGGTGCTCTTTAGCTGGGTCTGCTTTACACCCAGGAACGGACATCCCAGCGGCCAAGCCCAACTGTCGCTTATGACCTTTACCAAAGTGTCGTTGCGCCGAGGGTCAAACTAAGCCCCAAGAAATCTTCAGTACCGAGAAAAATTTCCCGCCGTCTAACCCCTCATGCCGCCGGTCTCCGTTTGTAGAGATAAGGGAAGCGAACAGCGCTTCACTCGGATCACAAACTTCAGGAGACAGAGACCATGACCACCAAGATCAAATCCCTCGCCGCCGCAGCCGTTTTCGCCCTGATGGCCACCAGCACCGCATTCGCCGGTGACATCGAGATCGGCGGGAACGCACTGAACGTCGGTGTCGTGACCGGCGCGGCGACCAACACGGCGGGCTTCCTCGCCAAGGCCGACCAGGGTATCGGCGTCATCAGCGGCGACAGCAACGTAAAGGTTGGTGGCAACCTGTTGAACGTCGGTGTGGTAACCGGCGCAGCCACAAACACGGCGGGCTTTCTCGCCGAGGCATGCCAGGAAGTCGGCTCCATCGGCAAGAAGTGCTAACTCCATCAAACAAACCTCAACCAGCCGAAATGAACTATCGGCTCGAAACGGACCCGGTCGAAATACGCCCGGGTCCGTTTTCACATTGAAGGATTCTGATCCGTTCATCGGCCGGCCCATCGGTTCTCTCAACCACAAACAGGCTCGACGCCAATTTATTTCGATTTGTTTGACCCCATCCCGGCATGCCGCCCGTTTGTAGTAGAGAGACCTCCAATTCAGGTCGCACAAAGAACGCAAAGGAAATGAAACAATGACATTAAAAAGCAGAATATTGACGGCCAGCATCCTAGCCGTTCTCGTTGCTGCCAGCCCCAGCTTTGCCGGCAACGTTGAAGTTGGCGGCAACCTGGTCAACGTATCTGTCGTTGGAAACGCGACCAACAAGGCTTCCGGCATCGGCTCTAAAGCCACACAATCGATCGGCACCGTCGGTGACAACGTCAAGGTCGGCGGTTCGGTCAAGAATGTTGTTGTTGTCGGCGAGGCGGTGAACTTGGCCAAGGGCATCGGCAGCAAAGCCAAGACCTACGTCGGTGCACTTCGGAACATCAACACACCGGGTAGCGTCAAACAGACAATCGTGGTCCGGAAAGTCGTTAACAAAGCATCCGGCTTCCTTGGCCTCGGCGGCAATTCTTGCGTGTCAATTGGATATGGCAACCACTGCTAGACCAGCGGCACAGGCATTGACGTCAATTGGACACAACACCGATGATGCGAAGACTTAACATTCAGCCGGCCAACCCAAGCGAGGCGGCATTGTCGAAGGACTGTCTTCATCATCGCATCCATAAACACGATGAAAGATCGGACAAAACAATGAAATCGCTCATAATTCTAACCGCGATCTCGGTAATTGGTATACTCGCAAATGGGGTCACTGTATCGGCTAAAGAATATAATCAGCGCCCACATTTGGACCCGGGATCACAGGCAAAAGTAAACTCCGTGATCGCCAGCGGCCGGGCGGATAAGACCTCCAAATTCGGAGAGAACGGCCGCATCACCAATAAAGGCTGCGGAAACCTGAATATCGGTCAAAACAACCTATCCAAACGCCCGGCGCGCGAAATCATCATCGTCGCGCGGGATATTATCAACGTCGGCGGGAAGTGCTGACCAAGGCCCGGGCTGAGTAGCCCTCCGGCTTGTGCATAGGAGCAAGAAAATGAGACACAAAAGCATCAAAAAGCTAGCGGCTGCAGCCTCCATGCTGCTTTGTTCCGCATGCGCAAGTTGGGAACCGGAAACCGCTTACAGGACTGCGAAACCCGCCACGGTACCCGTGCGAAATATCACGAGTTTCACACCGGCGTTGCAGTGCATGGACAATTTGTTCCTGGCCTTTGGCTTGAAAAATGTAGTGATCACGAGCGCCGGTATCCCTGACGCAACCAGCGAAGTGAAAGCTGGCACGAAAGACATGTTGATTTCAGCGATTTCTCGTATGTCGGTAAAGAGCCGCGCATTCGCGTTCGTCGATTTCGATCAAACGCAAACAGACGTCGCACAACTGCAGCGATTGGCTGGGATTAGCAAGAAGTTCGTTACGCCAAGCTATTACATTCGCGGCGCCATAACGCAGCTCGATTCAGGCGTCATCGCCAATAATGTCGGCGGCGGACTCTCAATCGCGGGCGCAGATATTGGCGCTTCTAAGGATCTCGTGGTTTCCGTCGTGTCAGTCGATATGAATCTGGGATATCTGGCGTCGCGCCAAATCATGCCAGGTATTTCTGCCAACAACTCGATTGCGGTCAGCCGTAAGGGTGTCGGCGGCGATGTCGGCGCCAAGATCGGCAAGGCCGGCATCTCCTTCAACTTGTCGATGAACAAGAGCGAAGGCATGCATGCGGCAGTCCGGTCATTGATCGAACTGAGCGCCATCGAGATTGTCGGTAAACTTACCAATGTTCCCTATTGGCGCTGCCTGAACATCGAACATACGAACCCGGAAATGCTGGCGGAGGCGAGATCCTGGTTCGAGGCAATGTCGCCGGAAGAGCGTGTTGTATTTACGCAGCGAGCGTTGGCCAGCAAAGGCTACTACAACGGTGCTATCAACGGCGATCACGACAGGTCGACAAAAGCGGCGACGTCGCGATATCGGGCAGCCAGCGGGTTGATCGCAAGCAACAGGATTGATTTCCAATTGTACCAGTCGCTAATCAACTCGGACCTCGCATTGGGACAGAAGCCCGCACCAGCAAAACCTGTAGCGGAGAAAGACGCTGCTCCGGTGCCGCTGGCGCTAAACCTGGTAACGCCGAAAGGCAAGTCGCCAGTTTACAAGGTTAAGGACCTACTCAAGGTCAACGTCACATCGTCGCAGGATGCCTTCGTCTATTGCTACTACCGTGACGACGGCGGAAACATCGCGCGGATCTTCCCCAACCGTTTCCAACCGGACCCCTACACCATTGCCGGGAAAGCCGTCGCCATCCCGTCGAAAGACTCGAAGTTCGATATCGTATTCGACAAACCCGGCGCGAAGGAAGAGATCGTCTGTGTGGCGTCCTACAAGGAGGTCGGCTTGATGTTGCCTGGCAATCTCAAGGCCCAAGATCTGACGCCGCTGCCGGTCCGCTCGATCGACGAACTTGTCGCAACCTTCAAACGGGCAGACTCAAAGGGACTGGTGCAAGCGCGCCTGCCCATCCGGGTTGGCAAATAGTGAATAGCCTAAACAGGAGATGGATCGATGCTTACTAAATCTATGAAATTCTTGGGGATTGGGCTTATCACACTGCTGGTGCTCGGTTTTGCCGCCCCCAAAGGTCACGGTGAGATCACCGTGACCAATGGCAAGAAACCGCCGAAATCGACCGTTGGAGCAAAAACCAAGGCTACGCAGAAAGAACGCGTGAGCCTGGATACATCGAACTGGGTCCAATGCTGGCAACATGGCGTCAAGATCATAGACGAGAAGGGCATTTTCGATATTCGCCTGCAGAAATTGATTGCACGGGACAATCTTGGATTCAAAGGCCGGGATGCGAAGCGCGGCGAAGTCTTTGTCGTACCGTTGAACGGCGAATCGACTTGCCTGATAAAGCCCATAAATCAATAGCCTCAACAGCATCATAGAAAAAGGTGTGGCAAAACGGCTCAATTTTGAGGATCAAACCGCGCTACGCCGCATCACGGCTGTTTCAATCGAACCAGACTACTATTGCCTCTACATGTTGTGGGCCGGCAGGCTCCTTTCGCGCGGACGCGGCTTCGCAGTAGTTCCGCCGCAGGATTCCAAAATATTACTTTTTTTGCCTGCCGTTGACCCCCTCCCTTGATTCTCAACGTTTATGAGTATGTGAGAGTTTACTCACAGACTTGATAGAGCAAGAGAGGGAGAAATCCGATGGAACAGCGATACCTGAAAATTCTGAAGACGACGGTTGGCAGCATCGCCATCACTATGTGCCTACAGTCAATCGCCCAGGCCAATGAAAATGCCATTTACTCCTATCATGGAAAAGATGTATCGGCGCACGACATCATTAGCCATTTCATCGGCGATTGCGCGACGAGCGACGACCCCGTCAAATGCCGGCAGTCGAAAAGTGTGCCGCGGACGCGGGGAATTCGAATCCACAGCGAACGGCGCATTGAAATCAAATCCGCAGCACCGGTCCAGAAGCGATCGAAATCCACGGCTAAGGCAGCTGCCAAAGTCTATGCTTCAGTTGCATCCAAACCAGCCGACCGAGCGTCGCGCCAGGCCGGCAAATGCCCGAAGAACGGATCACAGGTTGCGCTGCCGATTACCTTCGCACTGAATTCCGCGATCTTGGAGTCGGCCGCCTACAAGAATTTGCGCCAAATGGCTCTGGCGATGAAGAGCGATGCACTCAGCTTCTGCAAGTTTGTAGTGGAAGGCCACACGGATGCGTCGGGTGGTACCAGCCTGAACCTGCAGCTCTCGAAGAAGCGAGCCTATGCCGTGCGGGAATTCTTGGTGTCGATGGCGATCAATTCCTCACGCCTGGTCCCGGTTGGAAAAGGCGAAGCCGAGCCGCTCCCGAAACGGGATCCGCATGCCGCCGAAAATCGCCGCGTACAATTTCGTATCATCCAGAACTGAGGCACAAGCGACCAGCACGGTCAAACCTTCTCCCGCTCTCACGCCCCCGCAATTCGATACGGTACGTCCCCCCAATCAAATTGCGGGGGCGCAGCCGCATAAGCAGCCCACAACATCAAATCCGGAGCCTATGGCATCGCGCCGCAGCTTTGCTGTCGGTAGAGTCAGTTAATTTGCAATTCAAGCGATCGCTGTCATCATTCTTCGATGACGCGTATTCACCTTATAGTTGTCGGGCTCTTGATCTCCGAGTTCGGAGGAGTTGGATTTTCCGACGTACCGCCCGCAAGCGATGTTCATCAGACGCGCGCTACTCATCCAACGGATCGGTGCCAAACGATTTTCCACGCACAGAATAACCCGCCGCCCAACGAACGCGGCGTCCGGGTGAACGGAAACGGATCGACGGCACCATCGATATCAGAATCCTCCCGTAACGCCGACGCACTGGCGCAAAACTGGCGTCATTCGTCACAGTTTGAAATCGAACTTTGGGATCTCGTGCGGAAAAAGAATATTGCTGCCGATTACGAAGCGTATCTCGAGATGTATCCCTCAGGTTCCTTCGCTGCGGAAGCGCGCCGGCGGGCGTCCGTTCTACGTGCCGCCCCTGCTGTGACGCCAAAAACTCTCAATTCAAAGGCGATCGAGGAACGATTGCGACTATCGCATCTTGAACGTGTCTTGATCCAACACGGACTAAATGTCCTCGGGGCCGATGCTGGGCAGCCCGATGGTGCGATAGGCGCAAGGACACGGCGCGCTATACAGACCTACCAAATCGCGACGGGCGCTACTGAAACCGGATATCTCACATTCGATCAGGCAAGCGCCTTGATCGGCGCTGGAAAGCGTGCGATGGGCGCAAAGAAACATGCCAACCGGGCATCACACCGGTCTTCGAATTCCAAACCCTCTGAAGAATCGGCCGCATATACAACGAGCCCTGCAATGGCTCCGGCCGACCCGCCGCTCAATCGTGAAGCAATTAGGAATGCCATCGTCGACTTCATGATCAACGTTGGCAGTGATAATTGCTGGGGCAATCGGTATTTCTGCTATTTTGACGACCTTCGCATTAAGAGCATCGACAAGGACAACGGGGCGCGGATCAGGGTAACCAGCCGATATAGCCTCCTGTCTAGCGAGACACTTCAGGAAAGTGCCGACAAACGAGATTTCGAGAGCGAATTCTTACTGCTAAACGAAGGCACGACGTTTCGGGTCACAAGCATCCATACCGATGCCAAATTCAAGAAGACCGAAGACAGAAATGTGCCCGATACGACGAGCGAATGAAACATTCGGTTTAGCTCTGGAATTTATGAAATTGCAATCTCGCTGAATATGCTCGTTCCAATGCCGAGCGTTGCGATGCTGCTTTGCTTGGCACTCAGATGCCCTTACGGGCCGCTCAAAAAGAAGCCCCCTGGGGAGGGGGCTTATGAGAAGATATGGGAGGTTAGGGAGTTGTGTGGCAATTTAGGCGCCCGGGGCAATCTGAGATCCAAATCTACAATGATGTGTCTGTTGTTTGATCCGATGTTTCCTTGCGCTTGTATATAAGAACGAAGGAAATCGCCGTCAGGGGTTAACCAGGCCAAAAATTTTTCGATGTTCGATGCACAAGAGATTGGCAGCGGCCAACGCCGCAACCCGCACCAAAGAAGAAGGCGCACCCATCTGCATAGAGCGCGCCTACCTATCTAGTTGACCGCGGGCGCTACACCCGTTGAGCTTAGGGGCCAGTCGTTATGAACGCGTAGTTGCTAACAATTCGCTCGGCGCTGCCCTGTGCGTCTGCCGCTGCAAGCGCACCACGCAGCGCGGCAAGGTATTCCTTGGCTTTCTCAACCTGCGGCCGGGTCTTGTCAAACAACGGTTTCGGCGAGGACGTTACGACCAACATTTCCCGGCCAAACGGTGGCGCAATCGTATATTCCTGTCGCCCATTACCCAGCAGGACTCGTTCCCCCGCCTTAACCACGTTGTCCTTGCGGTCCGCACCCGGCAGCATATGCACTACGGTTCCGTCCTGCTGTATGAAATCCACGTAAAGGTAGCCGTCGTAACGGCTTGTCGCCGTCGCTTCGACGACCAGCTTTTCTGACACCGAGTATTGAAGGCCATGCTGAAATGGCCGGATGAACGGCAACGTCGACAAATCAGACTGTGCACCCACCTTGTGATGCAGAATTTCCAAGGTTTCGCAGGCTGGCCAACCAGCGACCTTCGCGTCGTTTACGATTGCACCGGCGCTTCCAAGCTGGGCCAAACGTTCGCCAAGATGCTGCAAATCGCCTTTGCTGGAGACATGCCCCGAGATGACAACCTTTAGATCCTTGGACATTGACGCTGTCAGCGTCGAACAATCGAACCCGCTAAGAGCCTGGGAAACCTGCAGTACCGACGAAGTCGCCAGGTTCGGCGCCCCCCCGGACGGGTTCAACGACCGCGTCAATTGTGTCCGTGTCTGGTTCAGCTCTTTCTGAAGACGCTTATTGTCCTGCACGACATCCTGATAGCCCGACGAAACACCCAAGTCGATATACGGGTTCAACCCTTGTCCCGCAAACACCCCAATCATGAGACAGGCAGCCAGCGAGAACCCCATAGCCGGCGAATGAATGACCTGATGGAATCGGGATTTCTCCCGTGGCGCGAACGGGACGACCGTACTGGTATGGGCACTGTTCTGTTCGGACGCGTCACTATCCTCGGCCTCGTCGTCCGTCTCGGCATGGATCTCGCGGGCAAACGCCATAACCGCTTCGTCGGACGCATCCCACTCAATGGGGGACGCCTCCTCCTCGTAAAGCCGCATGACCTGACGGTCGGCCTCTGTTAGATCGTCTGTTTCGCGTACCATGTCTTTATCCAATGTCCTGTCACAGGACTTATAAAGTTCAGTCGTCGTTACCGAGGACGCGCTTTCGCAGCGTTTGCCTGGCATAGCGGAGACGACTCTTGACGGTTTCCCGGTTCGTGCCCGTCGCCACGGCAATTTCCTCATATGTCATTTCGGCTTCCAAATACATCATGAGCGTCGATCGTTGCTCTTCGGGTAATTTCTCAATAATTGACATTACGTTCCGTAATTCCTCTCGCTCGCTCACCGTTTGTTCCGGATTGCGGGCGCCGGAGATTTCGAGAGTTGACATCTCGGCTTCATTCTCAGCAGACTCATCCATCTCAATTTCGCGATAAGAACCGGTTTTCCGATACCAATCGATCAAGTGATTTCGCGCGATGCGATAGAGATACGGCGCAAACCTGCCGTCAGAACTGTAATTGCCGTTCTGGACCGCTCGAATAACCCTGAACCAAACCTCCTGTGCTAGTTCCTGACCTGTCGCCTCGGATCCGCATTGCCGGGCGCAAAAACGTCTTACCCCAGCGCGGTGTCGGCGGTAGACCACCTCGAAAGCCTTGTCATCACCCGTAACGTATTGAGCCATGAGCGACTCGTCGGATGCCGCGTCCTGCACAACGCTTTCAGACATAAGAACGTAGCTTTGGCATGGTGGGGGTTAAATGGAGGTCATTTTTTTTCATTTTTTTGACTCTGAACTGCAGTACCAAACAGTAAAGCAAACTCCCTCTACAAATTGCAATTAAACCATTTAATAACAAAGCCTTGGCACCTCAGGCTAGAATCCCTTAAATGGTGCATCCAAGGCCATATATTATTTCGGCAGATGACCTTCTTGTCCCCATTCCGACTTGCGGTCACTTACCGCCAGACCGCTTGGGCTTGGTTCGATATTCCTTAATCGCGTCAAGAGCCGCGCGCACTTGACCCGAATAGTCCTCACCTCTGGACTTCGCACCGGCCATGGCGTCATCGATTATGCGGCTGAGTTCAGGGTTCTTGCGCCATTTTCCCAAGATAGACCCAATCGGGCTTTTTTTCTCGGCTTCCTTAGCGCGATACTCCTTAACTGCCTCCAACGCCGCGCGCACCTGACTTTGGTGATCTTTGCCGCTAGTGCCGGCGCGGCGAACCGCTTGGTCGACAATCTTCTGAACATCGTCTCTCATCACGCTGTCTTTCGGCGGATCGATAGTGGCCGATTTCAGCGATCCCGGCGTCTTATTAGTTTTATTGTCTCGATGTTTCTTTATCGCAGCCCATGCAGCCCGGATTTCTCCTCTGCTGTCCGCCCCCTTGCGCCGTGCCTCCATAGCGGCGGCTTCCACCTTAGGGCGCAAGGCCGGCGATACTTTCTTGAGCAGATCCTGGACCGGTTGCGACATAACAGGTTTCAAGGCCGACTTACTGGGTCCTACCGATGCCTTCAGATTTGCAATCTGCTTGTTGCGCTCCGCCTCCGCCGCGCGCAACGCTCCGGCAACACTGCGTAAGCGCAACTGTTCCGCTTCAAGTCTGCTGCGCTTGATGGCCTCTTCGTACGCCTTGTCCGCTCGCTTCTTCGCGTCTCCCACCAGTTTGCCCTCTGCGGCTTTGACCTGTTTGGTCACCGCCACAACGACTTTCTGCCGCTCTTGCTCCGCCTGCGCAGAGATCTTTGCAATCACAGTGGCACGCTTGTCTTCCGCATCGCGCTTTGCGTCGCGGATCATCTTTGCCCGCACGGTCTCGGCCTTCTTCCGCGCCGCCTCGATTATCCGCTGGCGCATTAATTCAGCGCGTTTGGTCGCAGCCGCCATCGACTGCTTAAACATTGCGGTCGCCTGTTCATCAGCAGTTGCAAGTGCTATCTGCTGCTGGTTGGCTGCGGTCTTTTCCGCCTCCTCTCGCATTTGTCGGGCTTTCTTCTCCGCCTGTTGTTGCGCCGTCTTGAGAAGGTCGTCGGATGTTTTCCGGGCGGCCGACTGCGCCGCCGCGATAGCGCTTGTACGAGCGGCCTCGGCTTTCTTCGAAGCCTCTAGGTTCTGAGCTTTCTCGGCTTCCACAGCCGCAATTTCGGCTTCCGCGATACGTTTCTCATACTGTTTATTTGCTTTTTCCCGGATCGCTGCGGCGACCTGACGCCGAGCCTTTTCCGCTTTTCGTTCGTTCTCTTCGAATTCCCGCCTTTTGGAATTCAGCGCTTCCACCGCCGCAGCTATTTGGCCCGCATAATCGTCGCCGCGCGTTTTCGCATCCTCCATCGCTCGGTCGATGACGCCGGATAACTCGGGGTCGGTCCGTG
This sequence comes from Alphaproteobacteria bacterium, assembly GCA_021774335.1. Lineage (GTDB taxonomy): Bacteria > Pseudomonadota > Alphaproteobacteria > UBA8366 > UBA8366 > JAJFJD01. The sequence continues at coordinate 9,013 of JAJFJD010000005.1, read as the reverse complement.
CCTCTTCCAGAGGCGATTGGCGCTTTTTGGCGTTCTTCCGATCTAGCTTTTTCGGTTTGAGTTCGGACAGCCGTACACGCGCCAATCCGGCAAAGGTGCCCTCAGGAAATTGGCGGAGATATGCCTCGAAATCACCGATCCGCGTGCTTTCACTGATCGATTGCCAAAAGACCACCTCACGGTCGATGGCTCTGGAAATTTCATCACCCTTGTTTTCCACCTTCTTGACTGGTTTCGGATTGAAGTAGAAATCCTGGGTGATCGAGGATGCCGTCCATGGGACCTGAGATTTGTTGGTTTGCGCCATAACCGAAGCACGGACCCGCTTAAAGGTCTCTTCGATCGTGTTCCCTTCTTTGACCAATTCCTGGACGAGCGAACCGGTGTAAAAACTGTTCTCACCCGTCCCGTCAGACGCGACCTCGCCGGGTGCCGCCGCGTAAGATACGAACGTATTCGCAGGAGCGCGGGCTTGCGCCAGGCCCTCGGAATAGAATCGGAAGGAATCCCCAAACGGATTGTCGCGACACGCATCCAGCACGACAATGTTCAGCTTGTTCCGCGCACCGCCCATACGCGCAAACACCTTGTTGAGGTCGACTGATTCTGGTTCGACATGATCTTCGACACTGATCGACGCGCCGATCGGGATCATGAAGTTTTTGCCGCGAATTTGGACTGCATGCCCAGCGTAGTAAAAAAGGCCGATCCCACCCTTCTCCAATTCACGACCAAAATTCACGATTGCGCGATGCATCTCTCGCTGGGAGACATTCAGTTTCGTGGTTACTTCAAAGCCAAGCCGACCGAGCGTCTTGGTCATTGCGCGAGCATCATTGATCGTATTGAGCAATGGCGTTTGGGTGTAGGCGCCGTTCCCAACGATCAGGGCAACACGCCGTTCCGCCGCATCCACGTCCCAAACTGAAGCAGCAAGTATAAATACGGCTAGGGGAAGGGCGGCAAACGTCGCACGGAGGAACCGTGCCAACAGAACGATGCCATTGCCGACCTGACGGGAAGCACTTGCCGAAATCGGATGGTTCATGACGCCCAAGGGTCGCCGATCGAACGGCAACTGATGCCGAAACCTGCAATTCTTTGTCGGTTCATCCGCTGCCTATCCATCCTGCCCCCCATACGACAACCGCCGTTTGGCTGGATACTTGCCTGTCCAATCAGCCTTACTGCATATCCCGGGCGACCCGGAACCCGTTGGTTGAATACCGGACGTTAAAATCATATCGCAGGCGGCTTGAGGCGTGCGCATATCCCGCATCGTTACGCCAGGAGCCACCACGCAGTACACGAGCGCTGCAATCTCCACGCGTTACGGCTGAACCGTCGGTCGGCGAAGAATTATGATTTGGATTCCAGCAATCCTGAGTCCATTCCCAAACACCTCCATTCATTCCATGCAGGCCGAATTGATTGGCGGGGACCTTTTCGGCGGGTGCCGGAAACTTATAACTCCACGTTCCGCCACAACCCTTACAATCGGCGAAACCGGCCTTCATAGATTTACCCCACCAGTATTTCCTGTAGGTGCCGCCCCGAGCGGCATATTCCCATTCGGCCTCACTCAGCAAGCGGTATGGCTTGCCTGTAACCCGTCGAAGCCACTTGATATAAGATTGTGCATCCTGCCAGCTCAGCTTGAAAACCGGTGACGCCGCCGGAGCGTTCTTGGTCCGCGGCCGATATGTGCAATCTTTTGCGGCGACGCAGGCATTCCATTGCCCGATTGTCACTTCGAACTTCGAAACAGCGATGCGGTTTCCGATGCGAACCGTTCGCGCGGGGCGTTCCGAAGGATCACCGCCATCGTATCCCATGCGAAATGACCCTGGAGGAATCTGGACCATTTCCGGACATTCGGCGCAATCCCGGAAAACCTTACTTTGCGATTCGGCCGCTCCCAAAACGCGTGGCGGAATTACGGCGACCTTTGGCTTCGCCACTGGCGGCGTGGCCTTGCGCGGAGGCTGTCGTTCCGGTTGCGGCTTGCGCAAAATCCGAGAAGAGACATATGCAACGGTACCCTGCCGCGTGCTGACCTGCAGCCAATCCGATCCTACCACGCGCCCCGTTACCTTGATCCGGTCTCCCTTACGAGCCCGATCCAAAACCGGCGCCGACTTATCAGGTCGTTTTCGAATTTTGCCCGCATACGCAAACTGAAATTCAGCACGCATGGATTCAATCTTAATGACTGGCCGCTTCGGCTTAGCAGGCTTTGCCACACTTGGCGTACGCAGCACGGCAATTTTTTTCTGCGCCTGTTTTTGGAATTGGCCATTCGGAAAAACTTCCAAATATGCTTCGAAGTCCGCTGGATCCTTACTGTCCTGGATCATGCTCCAAAGGGTCGTTTCGAATTCGGCGGTGCTTTTTGTTGCCTGTGCGGTTGCCCTACCTCGAACAGATTGTTCGGCAGCAGGTGATTTCGGTATTTCCTTCTCCGTCAACCGAATGCCACGGATCATACTTTCATCGCTCTTCCCGTGCCGGTTGGGAACAGCAGCCCTGAACGGCTGAGACAAAAACACATCCTGTGACAATGTGGACCTATGCCAGGGTAAGTATTTACCATCAGTTTGGGCGCTAACAGCCGCGTTAACGGACTGAAATACTGCCTCTGCGGACTGACTAGGCGTACTGACTGCCTCGATAAACTGCTGAGTATAAAGCGATAATTCAGATTTAGCAGCTGCCCGCGGAAGCATTCCATTCGAGTCCGCGATGAGGAAATTCGCCGGTGCCTTAACGGGCGCCGTTTCGATCCGCAACCCGCGATATTTTTGCTCGGTGGGATACGGCGCGCTATCGATGATGACGATATTGGCGCCTGCCTTATTTCGGCGAGCGAGCGTCGAGAAGAGTGTGTTCACGGCCATGGCGTTGCGCACGCGACGTTTTTCGACATCAAGTTCCAGGTCAATTGGCAAGAGCAGCTGCTCGTTCTGCGACCGAACGACATGTCCCGCAAAATAGACTAGTGCAATGCTGTCACGCCCGACCTTTTCAGCAAACACAGCCAACGCGCGGCGGAAGGACTCCGCCGTAACATCCTCATTCAGGTCTACCTTGAATCCCAACGCGCGCAGCCTCTTGGACAATGCGCGCGCGTTTGCCCCTGCCGACGCCAGAGAACCCGTTGAATACGCTGCGTTACCAATTACAAGAGCATGTCGTGCGTTGGTATTGGCTGCCGATGCAGCCTTGGATTTATCGACAGCGGCCTGAGTTACCGTGCCGAAAAAAACGCTCGCCGCCGCAAGGCAGGCGAAACGACCGAACCGCCTCAATTGCAGCATGCGACAGCACTCCAATAGCGTAGAGCCAAGCCGTGTGTCGGTTGATAAACCTAATTGTATTTTTTTCGTTCGGCCTACCATATTAACGATCAAGTCTGCGTAGCAGACATGCTCCCCATTAAAGACAGGCCCAAGGTGTTTTGCTTCTTATTCTACAAACTGCGCCACACAACCATACAATGTGGCCAAATCCCACGCAGCCGTTAAGCCTGTCGCCCAACTCCCATTATTGTAAAGTATATCCTAAATCATTGATCGCGCAATTATACCAGGGCACGCCATCCGAATTAGCCCGCATTGCTGGACCCAATATTCATATCCACGCAGTAGCCACGACATCATCGACGCCGGCGTCACGAATTTATTCGCGGTCATCAGAACTTTTCGAACCAAACCCGCTCCACTCTGTCCAGACAATTCGGTCTCGAACACCGACTATTTGACGGTGATCGTAATTTTTCGCGAATACACCGGTGGATTGTGCGGTATATGCTCGTGATCGCCCATCAAAAGTTGCAGTGTATGCCGGCCAGGCGGCAATTCGATTACTGCTTGGGATTGACCGGCTCCGAAATGCAGGTGGTTCTTGTCGGCCGGAATCTCCTGATCGAACGGCGGCAGTGGGGCATCCACAATGAGGTGATGATGCCCGGTGTTCGATTTCTCAATACCGGCAGGTGCTATTCCCATATTGCGGAGTCCGAACCAAACGCGGAAACGGCGCGAACGAATTACCTCACCGTCATTCGGCCATCCGATGTAGATGTAGGATTTCTTGGATGCCGGAGTGTCCCCCGCATAAGAGGGCGCGGTTGATACCAATCCCAAAACAACGGCGGCCATCAGTAAACATACGAAAATTGCTACTCGCATTCTTCTTACTCCCCTTAAAGTACGTCAATCGTCGGAAAATCTGGACACGCGTGCGGCGGCAGCGCTACGGCACCGTTATTCTTATTTTTTCCGAATAGACCGGAGGGTTGTGCGGAGTATGGCCGGAGTCAGCGAACAGAAGCTGTAGCGTGTGCTCGCCCGGCGGCAGTTCGAGGCGTACTTCGGTTTGCCCTGCGCCGAAGTGGAGATGGTTTTTGTCGGCCGGTATTTCTTGATCCAGCGGCGGCAGGTCCGAATCGACAATTAAATGGTGATGTCCGGTGTTCGACTTCTCAACGCCGGCCGGGGCAATTCCGGCATTCTTCAACCCCATTCGGACCCACAATTTACCGCCGTGGATGACCATGCCGTCCTTAGGCCAAACGATATACGCCTGCGCCTTCTTCGATATCGGCGTTCCTTCAGCCAGTGCTAATTGACCGAAAAGGCAGGTACCCATAAACGCCGCAAGAATAGGCTTCCACATCTTGTCAGCTCCCCATAGTTTTTTGTTCTGTCCGTGACGGTATCACGACCCGTCCACAGTATGTATTGGACTTCACGCAACGATTTCACGCAAGTCTGGGGTGGGGCAGACAAAAAAGTTCATACAAAGCGCTACTTAAGTTACTTACCGGCACGATTTTTTGAATGCGGATATCTTGTCTTCTTTCTTAACGCCGTACTCCTGTACAAAGCCAACCATCAAATCTTTGCCGCTAACGTCACGCAATTGTTGATACCCGAAATCGTCAAGGACACCCTTCACTTTTTGGTCGAGTTTTCCTAGACCGCCACCCGACCGTTCAAACAACGCAACCCCGTTCGCGGTCCGGATGACAAAACAATTGCCTGTTGCGTACGTAATCGTCCCAGTGTTTGCAGCCAATGCGGTGAGGGGAGCGGCGCAAAATGTAGCAAGCATTAACAAGACCAGCCGGAGTCGCATCATCGGGAGCCCTCTTTTCTTATGTTCGCCAGATTACCGTCGTTAGCGGATACCATATTTGCGAACCGCAACGCCGACAAATCCATGCCACCCGGCATCGCCCAAACTCTTTGTTCAAATTCGCTGAGTTGGTCGGTATCTGACCACACATTCTCAATCCGATTTGCGGATTAAGCTGCCTGCGACGTGGCGTGGTGACGTTGCGTGCCTTCGACGGTGCGGCACACCGCGCTACGGGCGTTATTGTCTAATGTGTCGATCATCCGACGGATACCCTGCGGCGGCTCGAAGCCGTCGGAAAAACCGACATGCATCATGCTGGCACTCAAATCCGTGAACAAGATGGCTAGGAACATGCCGGTTACAAATCGCATTTTTGATCTCAATCACTGGCGGTGGGTTACAGTCGCGCCGTCATGTGCGCTCACCTATTCGAACGTTGAAACCGGTGGTCGGGGGTTAAATTTTTGTGGATTTGGTTAGTTTCCCGACGGCCACAAACGAACGCGCCACCTGGCGAATATGAGAGTGCTCCGGAACGATCCGGAGCCTCAGCGGCACGGGTCAAGTAAAGGGGGATTGGAAGGATGCCGGCGGAGGCGTCGCGCCTAGAACGGAAGCGAGAACGTTATTCCAACCGATCCCGCCCGGGCAAAGAACAGCGGATGTTGGACTAACGGCCTACAAGAGCGGCACGGCGACCAGATGCCCGCGCGGTTTCCTGGAAAGCCGACGCGATGAGGGCTACCAACGGTGCTAGCAAATCCGTTATGCCGCGCTGAACCGCCGGTCCGGGAATTTCTATCGGTCGCACTTGTGCGGCATGCGCGACCAGAGCGCTCGACGTATCTTCGGCGATGATTGCCAGGCGATAATCCAAGGGATTGGCGGAAGAGCAGTTGCCGTCAAACGCGTTGAAGTATTCCGTGTACCGGCGCTGGCAATCGGCATGATTTTCAAACCAAACTGGCATATCGCCCATCACCTTGATTTTGTATTCACGCCACTCTTCAAAGGTCATCGCACTCATTTTTCGTCTCCTGCTGAAACGTCTCTAAGCAATAGAACGAGCAGAAGGGAAAAGTGGGGTTAAAGAATTTCAAATTTCTGGATCGTCTGCGCGGCCCGAACCAGTTCTTGGGCGGCCAGGTATCAGTGGCAGTAACTTAGCCGTCCGCTGTTGGCGATTATATCCGGCGTGAACCCAATGTTTTCCAGAGTATTGGCAACTCGAAGACTATGCACATTTATGGTGGCGACAGCTCTCGAATCTCCAATCGCCACATAAACCTTGTCGCCATTAGGACCGGTTGCCGTTGCCGTCGGATTTCCCGGGAGTGAAATATCCCTCAACCGTCGCCGATAGTTCAAATCAAAAACTGCGGCAGTCGCCGAACCACGACTGAAAACTATCAAAATAGTATCCGCAAGGACCGTATTCAGCGCCATCACCTCTCTCCCCACATTCAGACGTACGCTTTCCTTGTGAGTCCAGGTTGAGACGATGGATACCGTCCCATCGCCAACATTAGGGATAAGGAAGTATTGGCTGTTGCCGGTCGGATAGGTCCGGTCATGTCGACCGGGCAGGTCGAGGTGTCTTGCTATTGAGTTCGTTTTGAGGTCGAGAACGCTGGCACCTCGCGCTCCATGCAAAATTAGCCCGGTGCTGCCACCCGGCGTTCGGGCCAAGTGTATTACCGGATTTTCCACCCCGGCCCGTTCGCCTATGTCTATCTCTAGAATTTCACTTCCGTTCTGCACATTTGCTCGGTATATGCGCCCGCGCTCCGCATCACCGATCAACAGGAATTTTCCCGATTTATCGAAGAGGATTGACGCAGGAGTGCTGTCGAGTTTGAGTTCACGTTCGACTGTCAAGGTGACTAGGTTAAGGATCACAATCTGATCGGTGCCGGATACCGCCAATCGCTTGCCGTCCGGCGCGAGTTGAATCGCTGTGACATGAAATCCCGGTGCCACAGAGCCAACGAAATCCGCGGTATCGATATTGAGAAAATGGATTTGCCCAGGCGACCCAGTCACCACGACGAGTTGGCGTTGGTCGCGGGCAACCAGCAATAAGCGAACGGCCTTCGGTACGGAATAGCGCGCTAAAATCCTGTCTGTCCGCGTATCAATCGCCACAATTTCCTTGGATGCTACTCCCCCGACGAAGACAAAATTGTCCGGGTCCGTCTTCGCGGGTCGCGCATTGGAATCGAATGCACAAGCCGCAAAGGCAATCAAAAGAGCAAGCAGCCCATATCCCAGCCTGCTTAAGTCGTTCATACATCCACCTTCGCGCCTATCACGGGTCACGATAGGAGGTCCAGGCAAGAGCGTCCAATAAAGATTGCAATACTAATTCCGCGACAGATCCCGCCTAGAGCAATTATCTGGAATCCGACGGGAGAGGCTTGTCACTATTTTGCCAGCGTGTAGTCAACGTCACCGGCACCGAGCAACGAGATCACAGGTCTTCTTTTTATCCTGTCGATCTTGACGGATCCGGCACCAACAATCGATAGGTTCGCTTCCTCTACCGTGCCACCGATTTCCGCGTGACCTGCGCCCTGCAAAGCGACGCGAAGCCTCTCAATCTCCCCGTCGCGCACAATCATCTTGCCGCCACCAACCATATGGACGTGCAAATCGCCTTCCACGGCATCGACCTCAAAGACCGCCGATCCGGCCGAACCGAATCGGGACGATCCAATGCGACCTACGATCACTCGCCCTGCACCAGCAATTTCAGCATCGACCGGACCTTCCGTATCGCCAATCGAAACCGACGAGACAGCACCTCGGATCTTAATTGGTTGCCGCTTTGGCACGACGATGGAGAGTTTCCAATCCGCACTCTTCGCTGCCCCAGAGACCATCACTTCATTGCCGATTACGACAGTATTTGTATAGTATCTGCCGGCTATTATAGAAACACTTCCATTTGTATTTAGATATCTTCCATAATATTCCGATTTTTGTTGTATCGTGATCAATTCTTTACTTTGGTGAATTTCGAAATACCGGTGCAATGAACCGTTGCCGACAAGCGTGACGATAGTGCTCGGTGCGTCATGCACGCGCACTGAGACATCTCCAACCACTCCAACGAGTTCAACGCCTTTCGTCGAGAGCGTGATTGACTTGCAATCTGGATCGCAACTGTCGGCATAGCCTGACGACACTTCAAAGAACACGCCGGACACTAATAAGGCGATAGCCAATATGTACCTAAACAACATCAGGATTCTCGCATCTGCTGTGAAGTCCGTCGGCAAACCCAATTTGCCGCCTACACCTAAGAACGGAATTTTGGGCGTTCGGGGTTACAAACGAGAATGAAGCGTCCGAGCTTTGCACGCGCAGGCAGGAGCCTAACGGCCCGGCTAGCCCGATCCAGCGTTGATCAAAGCCGTCACATCGGCTCATCGATGGTTCGCCGACCTCAAGACCGGCAAGGCTCGTAGCGTCAAGCAACTCGCTGAAAATGTCGGTGTGGATAAGGGAGACGTTAGCCGGATCCTCCGCTTAGCATTCCTGGCTCCCGACATCGTCGAGGCGATCCTCGATGGGCGCCATCCCGTGGACCTCACCGCCTACCGCTTGAAGAGGATCCACACCCTGCCCTACGACTGGCAGGCGCAGCGTGGTCTGCTCGGGTTCACCTGAAACCCCACAACCATCTCCCGAAAAGTGTTGGCTACTGGAATTGGCCGACAGAGACTTATCCGAAATTCTGACCGGAGACGGCAATATTGCGAGTCTCTGGACCTACGAATGAGCGTCGATGTCGCCGCAACGCCGCGGAAATTCGGGCAAGTCGAAAACGACATAACATGATCATATTAAATAGAATTTTGAGTGGTGG
>JAJFJD010000040.1 GCA_021774335.1 Alphaproteobacteria bacterium | reverse complement strand
GAAACACGCATATCGCGAAGGCCGCGGCCACGGCAGGCATGTGAAGAAGCATGCATACAAGCACGGCCACAAGAATGGATATGACAAAGGCTACAAGCACGGCCGCAAGCAGCATCGGCCCAGCCATGGCTACAAGCACGGCAAGCCGATCTACAACTTTGTCTTCGGGTTTCCCGGCCACGGGTCATGGGCGCCGCACGGCTACCGGCAACACAAGCGCGTGCGCCACTACCGGCACAACAGCTGCCACCCGGTGAGCCGCCTTGGCTACGATCGCTACGGCCGCAAAGTAAAGTTTGGCGGAACCATGTGTTACGACCGCTATGGCGACAGCTATATCGTCAAAGGAAGCCGCCATATTATTCACTACTACTAAAACAATAAAAGTATATCCGGACTTATTACTTGTACAACCAAGTAGACGCGGATCGGTTTAGGTCGCTTCGGCACCGCGCGTCTAGGACGATCGAAAGGAGTTAAACAATGACCCTGAAGAAACTCGCACTCGTCGCGCTCGTTGCCGTATCGCTCGGCGCCTGCCAGCACTACGGCCAGAAGCAAGCCGGCGGCGCCCTGCTCGGCGCCGGTCTCGGCGGACTGCTCGGATCGCAGTTCGGTTCGGGCAGCGGCAAACTCGCCGCCACCGCCATCGGTGTCGTCGCCGGCGGACTGCTCGGCAACGAGATCGGCAGCTCGCTCGATCGCGCGGATCAGGCGTATCTGCAGAAGGCGACCTACAAAGCATCCGCGGCGCCGATCGGTGAGACCGTCACCTGGAGCAACCCGGAATCGGGCAACTACGGCGCCGTGACCCCGACCCGCGAAGGGGTGCATTCCGAATCCGGCGCCTACTGCCGCGAGTATCAACAGGAAATCACCGTCGGCGGCCGCAAGCAGGAAGGCTACGGCCAGGCATGCCGCCAGCCGGACGGTAGCTGGAAAATCATCTAACGGACCGATCCCCTTCGGTCCGGACGACTGGCGGGGCTTCGGCCCCGCCTTTTTTATGCACCCCGCTGTCGCCGTGTCAGGGCTGCGATATACTCCCGTGAAACACGGAGTACGCCATGCCCAGCCTCGGCCCGAACGAACCGCTCATCGGCAAACCCAATTCACGCCAGTCCCTGACGACACCGGCTCTCATCGTCGACCTCGACGCGATGGAGCGGAACATCGCTGCCATGGCGGCGCACTGCCGGCAGCATGGCGTCGCGCTCCGGCCACACGCCAAATCCCACAAATCCGTGCGGATCGCGAAACTGCAGATCGAGGCGGGTGCGGTCGGTGTCTGCGCCGCCACCTTGAGCGAAGCCGAAGCCTTGGCCGATGCCGGTATCCCTGGCGTGCTTCTCACCTCGCCGGTCGCTGGCGCCGCAAAAATCGAGCGGCTGATCGCTCTGAACGAGCGTGCCGACGGCTTCAAGACGGTGGCGGACAACGCGACGATCATCGATACGCTCTCCAACGCGGCGGGCGCATCCGGCAAACCGCTCGACGTGTTTGTCGAGCTCGACATCGGCACGCTACGCACCGGGGCCCGAACACCCGAAGCGGCGCATACCGTAGCGCGCCAGGTCGCGCAGTCGAACAGCCTCACCTTCGCCGGCATCCATGCCTATGCAGGTCATGTGCAGCATATCGAGGCCTATGCCGATCGGCGCAGGACCGCGGACCAATGTGCCGAGCCGCTCGCGGTCTTCACCGATCTGCTCGACCGCGACGGCATCCTGCCGCCGATCGTCTCGGGCGCAGGTACCGGCACTCACGAGATTGACGCGCTGCGCGGCAACTACACCGAGATGCAATGCGGCAGCTACATCTTCACCGATGTGCAATACAACGCGTGCCCGCTTCGGGAATCAGCCGACCGTCCCTTCGAATCTTCTCTGTTTGTGGCCGCCACCGTTATCAGCTCAAACGGCGATGGTCTCGCCATCACCGACGGTGGCCTCAAACGCTTCGCGACCGACGGCCCGCTCCCCGTCATCGCCCGCGGTGCGCCGGACGGATCGACTTATATGTTCAAAGGCGACGAGCATGGTGCTGTGGTGCTGCCCGACGGGCTTTCGGATCTGCCGGTGGGGACCATGTTGGAATGCCTGACGCCGCATTGCGACCCGACCGTCAACCTCTACGATTTCTATCATATGGTCCGTGGCGATATGCTGGTCGATATCTGGCCGGTCGATGCGCGCGGCGCGACGTAGTCGAAAACCAAGATCAAGAAAGAGAACAGGAAATGCCCCAGGACCTTGAGAAACTAAAAGATTGGATCGGCAATACCGAAACCTTTGAGGATCGCGCCTCCGTGCTGCCGATCCACGGCTATGCTGCCTTGCTGGACAAACCCGACACGCCGAAGGAAGGTGATCCAGTCGGCCCCATGGGGCATTGGTTTTTCTTCAAGCCGGTGGCCCCGGCCTCGCAGGTCGGCCCCGACGGGCATCCCGCGCGCGGCGGATTCATGCCGCCGGTTCCCCTGCCCCGCCGCATGTTCGCGGGCGCGCGGACGACCTATCACAAGGATCTGATTATCGGCGAGAAGATGCGCCGTGAAGCCAGCATTGCCAACGTGACGATCAAGGAAGGCCGCACCGGTACGTTGGTGTTCTGCACGGTGAAGAACGAGTTCCACGGCGAGAACGGGCTGGCGCTTGAGGAGGAGCACGACATCGTCTATCGCGACAACCCGCCGGCGGACGCCAAGGGCGGCAACAGCGGCAAGACCAACTCGGCACCGGATGATCACACATGGGTCAAAGAGATAACGCCTGACCCGGTCATGCTGTTCCGTTATTCAGCCATCACCTTCAACGGCCACCGCATTCACTATGACCGCAAGTATGTAACCGAGGTCGAGGGGTATCCGGGCCTGATCGTGCATGGCCCGTTGACCGCAGGATTGCTGCTCGAACTGGCATTGGACAACAATCCGGGCAAGACGCTCACCGGCTTCCGGTTCCAAGCCCGCGCACCGCTGTTCGACATTGCTCCGTTCAAGGTCGCCGGCAAGCCGGGCGCGGAAGGCGACACTGCCGAGCTTTGGTCGGTCACGCCGGAAGGCAACCTGGGCACGCTCGCAACCGCGACGTTCGGCTAGGCAACGGAGACGCGATCAACAATGGCGGACAATAAACCGAATCTGCTGATTATCCCCGGCGACGGGATCGGACCGGAGGTGATCCGGGAAACTTCGCGCGTCATTGAATGGTTCGAGACGAACCGCAAAGTGACCTTCCACATCACCCATGGGCAACTCGGCGTCGCCGCTTATCACGACGTCGGCGCGATGACGCCGGACAACACGCTGGACAAGGCGCGCAAGGCGGATGCGATCCTGTTCGGTGCGATCGGCGGTGACGGGTACGAAGACATTCCGATCGAGGTGCGGCGAGAGGACGGTTTGCTGGCGCTGCGCAAGAAGCTCGGCCTATTCGCCAATATTCGCCCGGCCGTTGCCTTCGATGAACTGCTCGATGCCAGCTCGCTCAAGCCCGAGGTGGTGCGCGGCGTCGACCTGATCATCGTCCGCGAATTAAGCAGCGGTATTTATTTTGGCGAGCCGCGCGGCATCGAGGATCTCGGCAACGGCATCCAGCGTGGCTTCAATACGATGCAATACACCACGCCGGAAATCCAACGTGTGGCCCGGTTGTCCTTTGAACTGGCGCGCGGCCGCCGCAACCAACTGTGCTCCATCGAAAAGTCGAATGTGCTGGAAACCAGCAAGCTGTGGCGCGCCGAAGTCCGTAAACTCCACCAAGCCGAGTATTCCGATGTCGACTTCAAAGAACTGATCGTCGATGCGGGAGCGATGGAACTAATCCGCAACCCGAAACAGTTCGACGTTATCGTCACCGGCAATATGTTCGGCGATATCCTGTCCGACGCCGCCGCCATGCTGACCGGATCACTCGGCATGCTCCCGTCCGCATCGTTGAGCGAGGAGGACGAGAGCGGCCGCCGCAATGCATTCTACGAGCCGGTGCACGGCGCCGCACCGGACATTGCCGGTAACGACATCGCCAATCCGCTGGCGGCGATCCTGAGTTTCGCGATGTCCCTGCGCCATTCCTTCGACGCCGAAGCCGAGGCGGAACTGCTGGAATCGGCGGTCCGCAATGCGGTTGCAGGCGGCAACAGAACGGCGGATATCAAAGGCGACGCCACGCAAACCATCTCGACAACGCAAATGACGGATGCCGTAATCGACTCGTTGAACCGTTTGGCCGCATAATCACATTCTCACAACGGGAGGCTCCCATGACCACCGATTCCTCCGACATCAAGCAACGGGCCGAGGCCATCGGCCTCACCAAGCTGACGGACAAGCATCTCGCGCAGTTGGCAAAGGCCACGCAGTCGGCGGCGCAGCGCAAGCAACAGCTCACGATCGAGCTAGAAGTTGCCGACGAACCCAGCCACGTCTTTCGCGCGACGGAGGGATAGTCATGACCGATCTCCATTACCTCTCCCTCTCCGAAGCGTCGGCGCTGCTCCGCGACAAGAAGCTGTCGCCGGTTGAATACACCCAGGCACTGCTGGATCGGATCGGCACGCTAGACAGCAAACTGGATGCCTTTCTCAAACTCACGCCCGACATCGCATTGGCCGATGCGAAACGCGCCGAGGATGAGATTCAGAAGGGCGGCTGGCGCGGGCCGATGCACGGCATGCCCTATGGCCTCAAGGATATCATCGACCATGAGGGCCTGCCGACCACGGGCCACTCGAAAATTCTGGAAGGCAACATTGCCAAAAACGATGCGCCGGTCGCCGCGAAACTTCGGGCGGCAGGCGGTGTCCTCATGGGCAAGATGTCGACGCATGAATTCGCCATCGGCGGGCCGTGTTTCGATCTGCCCTGGCCGCCGGCGCGCAATCCATGGAACCGAAACCATCACCCCGGCGGCTCGTCGAGCGGGTCGGGCGCGGCCGTCTCGTCTGGCATGCTGCCGGCGGCACTCGGCACGGATACCGGCGGCTCGGTGCGCAACCCGGCCTCCATGTGTGGTATCGTCGGCATGAAGGCGACCTATGGGCGAACCAGCCGCCGCGGTGTGCTGCCCCTCTCCTTCTCGCTCGATCATATCGGCCCGATGACCCGCACGGTACGGGACAATGCCCTCCTGCTGAATGTGATCGCGGGGCACGATCCGCGCGATCCGGGCAGCGCCGATGTCGACGTGCCCGACTACACCGACGGGATCGACGACGGCGTGAAGGGCCTCAAGATCGGCATCATCCGGCATTTCTACAACAAGGACGAACAGGCCGACCCCGAGATGGCGCAAAGCATCGAGGATGCAGCCGGCGTGCTCGAGGGGCTGGGGGCAGAGGTGCGCGAAATTCAGGTCGAACCCTTGCAGGTCTATGCGGCCTGCAACCGGACGATCCTGCTCAGCGAGGCCTACGCGATCCACGAAAAGTGGCTGCAGGAGCGGCCGGAAGACTACGGCGACCGCACGCGCGGACGCCTGCTCGGCGGTGCCTTCATCCGCGCAGCCGACTACGTCAACGCCACCCGCATGAAGCGCAAGCTGATCGACCACTTCTATGCCGCAATGAGCGGCCTAGATGCCGTCGTCACCGTCAGCAGCATGGAGCCGGCATGCGAGATCGACGACGACGCAAAGGTCGACCGCACCTACCCGCGGCAAGCGCGCGCCGTCTTCAATGTCACGGGAAGCCCGGCCGTCGCCGTGCCCACCGGCTTCTCGTCGGACGGAATGCCGCTGGCCATGCAGATCGCCGGCGCGCCGTTCCAGGAGGCAATGCTGTATCGCGTCGCGCAGGCTTACGAGGACGCGACCGACTGGAAGGATCGCCGTCCGCCGATCGACTGACAACTGCACGCCACCGACCGCCGCACTGCGGTCCGATTGTTTATCCGGCGGGAATGTCGCTAGAGTGACGCCATAACTCAAAAACAGGGGTGAATCGCGTTGGAAAAAATCAATATTCAGTTCACGTTGTTTTCGGCCTTCTACTCGCCGCTGATCTCGACAATGTCGGGGGGCTTCCTGAAAGCCGAAGGCCTCGACCCCGACTGGTCGGTTGCCGAGCCGGGCACCTCTGCGCTTGACGCGTTGGAGAACGGCACGGCCCATGTGGTGCAGTCGGCGCTGAGCCAAGGGTTCACGACGCTCGACGCAGGCAAGACTCCGGCGACCGTTCACTTCGCGCAGGTGAACGAGATGGACGGCTTCTTCCTGACCGGGCGTGATGCCGATTCCGATTTCACCTGGGACAAGCTGGAAGGCAGCGACGTCGTCATCTTCGGCGGCGGACAGCCTCTAATGATGTTCAAATATGCCTGTCACAAGGCCGGGATCGACTTCGATAAGATCAATGCGATCACGCCCGGCGGCGCCGCCGACATCGACAAGGCCTTTCGCGACGGCCAGGGCGCATACGTCCAGCAGCAAGGCCCCTTCCCGCAACAGTTGGAAGCCGATGGCGTCGGCCATGTGGTGGCACAGGTCGGCCCACAGATCGGCCCCTGCGGATTCTCCAGCCTGGCCGCGTTACCGTCCTGGTTGGAAACGGATATGGCGAAAGCCTTCATGCGCGGCTACCGGAAAACCCGCGCCTATATGAACGAAACGCCCGCCGCCGAGATCGCCAAGGCGGAGAAGCCCTACTTCCCGAAGATCGACGAAGCGGTACTCGCCGACTGTATCGGCACCTATCAGAAACTGGGGTGTTGGACGCCGCACGCCGAGATCACGCAGGAAGCCTACGAGGTGACGCTCGATATCTACGAATACAACGGGCTGCTGAACGAGCGTTATGCTTACGAAAAGGTCTGTGCACTACCGCCCGCGACCGACTAGAAGATTAGCTGTATCAAATGCCGATATCTTGGAGGTTATAGTCCTTGATATCGGCCTTCGCCGCCGCATCCCAATGATACGCGTCCGCCCGGCCTGCAAGCGGCGCGTAGACATACGGCGCCTCCTCCGGGAAACGCTTCTGCCGCGCGTCAATACCGTACATAAGCAACCGGGCGCGGTGAGTAATATACTCATCGTCGTAGAACGAGACCGGATTGTGGACGCCACCGCTCTCGATCCCATAGACCGATTTCCGGCGGTGGAAGCCCGCGTTTAAGGTCACCCGGACATTCGGACTGGTGTTCGCGAAGGAGCCGTGAACGATTTGGCGGTTGGTGATGGCGACGTCGCCGGGACCGCAGATATATGGCACCGCGCCAGGCAGCCGGTCCGATCCTTCGTCGCCCATCATCGCCGCGATGTCGACCTTCCCTTGGCGATGCGTGCCGGGAACCACCCAAAGGCCGTTCGCCGCATCGCAGCCGTAAAGCTGCGCCATGAAATTAAATCCATGCGTGCCCGCGTCCAGGTCTGGGCTTTCCCAATGCGTCCACCCGTCCTGATGCCAGGATACCGACCCGCCGAGCCGCGGATGCTTGACCCACAGGCCTTCGTTGAATGGCGTGAAGTCCGGTCCGTTGACCGCTTCCGCCACCGCCAACAATTTCGGATGGGCATAGAGGCGAAGACAGGCCTCGGAATGTTGCAGGGAGCCCAACAGGACCTGAAGAACATAGTCGGGCGCGCCCTCCGGTGCGTCCGGCTCGTTCATCTTCACTTGGTGACGGCCATAACTCTGGTCGCTCCCGCCGAGCGGATCGGCCAGCGGCTTGGTCAAACGGACCGTCCGCCCCTTCAGATCCACGCCCAACGCAGGGCGGCCGTGTTTGTCGACCTTGGCATCCGGAGCAACGGGTACCCGCTCCAGAACGTCAGCCACATCGCGTTCCAAGTCCGCACGTTCTTCCGCGCCGATCACATTCTCGAAGATATAAAAACCGTAGTGCCAGTATGCATCCAGGATCGCAGGATCGAGCTTGCCGTCCTCGTCGAGCACGATGGGTCCGCGGTTGTCCATGGCAAGCGCGCAGGCGGTGCCTTCTTCCTTGTAACGAGCCATCTCGGCTTCTTCGTCGCCGAAGTCAACGGCGGGCATGTCCGGCAAGGGCAGATTTACGGTCGTCACGTCATCCTCGCATCGTAGTGATACGGCAAACCTAGCATGCGGCCCGACGTCTTGCCGAGCCATACCGGCCGCCTCAAACGGATGCCGTCTTCAGGATAAGGTCTGCGCCCATCTCCCCGATCACGAAGGACGGGGCATTCGTATTCGAAGACGGCATATTGGGCATGATCGACGAGTCGACGACGCGTAAATTTTCAAGGCCGTGCACGCGCAAGTCGGGATCGACGACATCGTCCGGTCCTCGACCCATCCGGCAGGTTCCGATTGGATGGAATGACGTCTGCCCGGTCTCCCGCACGTAATCGAGCATGTCGTCGTCGCGCGTCACGTCCGGCCCCGGCCGAACCTCGCGCACGATAAAAGGCGCCAGCGCGGGTTGCTCGGCGATCTTCCGGACCAGCCGCATGCCCCGCAGGACCGTGTCGATATCCGTCGAATGCGTCAGATAGTTCGCCTTGATGACCGGCGGATCACTGGGATCGGTCGACGCTATATGCAGCGAACCACGGGACTCCGGATAAATCTGGAAAAGGCCAAGATTGAATCCGGAGAATGGGTCGACGCCGAGTTCCTTGCTGCGCGCGTAGCGGTCTTTCCCTGAAACCAGCGCGAGTTGGATCTTGAGGTCCGGATGGGCGACGTCATCCCCGCTTCGCATGATCGCGTGAACCGTCGTCGACGACGTCGCCATCAATCCATCCCGGAACGCGAGGTAGCGCAGCATCGCCATCGCCCCCTTCACCTTGCTGTTAAGGATGTCGTTGACCGTGCCGTGCATGGTGGTTTCGTACGTGATGCGATTTTGCAGGTGGTCCTGAAGGTGCTCGCCGACGCCCGGCAGATGGTGCAACACGTCGATGCCAAGCGGGCGCAGGACGTCGCCATTGCCAACGCCCGACAGTTCCAGCAGCTTGGGCGTGACGATCGGCCCCGCCGACAATATGACTTCGTGCCGGGCTTCCGCGATGCGCTCCTCGCCGTCCTTCGTATAGGCGACGCCCGTGGCGCGATTGCCCTCGAACAATAGCCGGCTGACCGGCGCCTGAACGATGATCTCCAAGTTGGGTCGCGACCGAACGGGATGCAGGTAGGCGTTTGCCGCCGACCAGCGGCGGCCGTTCCGAATGGAATACTGGAGCCAGCCCACCCCTTCGAACCGTTCCCCGTTATAGTCTGGGTTCTCGAATGTACCGGCTTCGACACAGGCATCCTTGAAGGCCACCGACAGCGGATCGCGATACGCCCCGTCGCTTACCGTGAGCGGCCCGCCCTGACCGCGCCAGTCCGGGTCGCCACCGGGGCGATCCTCGATCTTCTTGAAATACGGCAGC
Source organism: Alphaproteobacteria bacterium (assembly GCA_021774335.1). Lineage (GTDB taxonomy): Bacteria > Pseudomonadota > Alphaproteobacteria > UBA8366 > UBA8366 > JAJFJD01. The sequence continues at coordinate 326,937 of JAJFJD010000040.1, read as the reverse complement.
AGGTCGTCGAAGCCCCAACCCGGATTGTTGCCGTCGCGCCAATCGTCGTAGCGATGCGCCCCGCCGCGGGCATAGATCATCCCGTTGACCGAACTCGATCCGCCGATCATGCGGCCGCGCGGCCAATAAACTTCCTGGTCCTTCAGTTCATTTTCCTTGCTCGTGCTGAAGGGCCAAACGAATTTCGGATTCATCAGCATCTTGCCGACACCGAGCGGCATGCGAACCCACGGATGGGCATCCTCGCCGCCGGCCTCCAACAGGAGAACCCGATAGCGGCTCTCGGCGCTTAACCGGTTCGCGAGGACGCAACCGGACGTGCCGGCGCCGATGATGATGAAGTCATATTGGTCGGTCATTTTTCATTCCGTGGTTGGGCAAATTTCAGCAATTCCGGCACTCATAAAGACGATTGATACGAACGTCGAAGACCTGTGCTGATTCCTTACTTCGGGAGGAGAACGAGAGAGAACTCAGGCACGAACGCCAATACCAAAGCGACAGCGCTCATCGAAATGACATAAGGAAACGCCTGCCGCGCCACGCGCAATATGGGTTCCCCCGTCACACCGGAGATCACGAATAGATTCAGGCCGATCGGCGGCGTCACGAAACCGATGCCGAGCGCCGTCACCATAACGATACAGAAATGAATATCGTCCATGCCGATCTCGCGCGCGAGAGGCAGCAAAACGGGAGAGATCAAAACGATGTTCGGGACGGCCTCCATCACGCAGCCCGCAAGAACCAGAATTACCAGCATCAAGAGAATGATCATTGTCGGATCGTCGGTGATCGATAGGACGTTCTCGATCACGAACTGCGGGAAAGACAGCGAGCCTAGCGCCTCCGCCAACGGCAACGACAACGCGACCGTCGGCATGATGACGCCGTTCACCTTGGCCGAACTCACCAGCATGTCGGGGAAATCGCTGAGCTTCAGCGTGCCCTGAAACAGCCCGATAACAATCGTCGTGACCACGGCAACCGCGGCTGCCTCGGTCGGCGTGAAGATGCCGGTATAGATGCCACCGAGAATTATGAAGGGGACCAGCAAGGCGAAGCGCCCGTCCCATACCGCCTTCAACCAATTCGGGAAGGAGAATACGGATGTGGAATTCTCAAATCCCTTAACTCTATTCAGAACGATGTTGGTGACCATGATCGACGCGAGGATCATGACACCCGGGATCACCGCCGCAACGAACAATGTCGAGGCCGAGATGCCTAGAACCAAACCGATCACAATGTAGGATATGGACGGCGGGATAAGGATGCCGGTGCACGACCCCGACGCTACAAGCGCGGCGGCATAGGATCGCGGGTAGCCGCTCTCCTCGAGCCGGTCGACCGTCATCCGGCCGAGCGCCGCGCAACCGGCCGCGTCGGACCCGGAGATGCAGGAGAAGAAGCCACACCCCAACACCGTAGATGACCCGAACCCGGACCGGAAGCTGCCGGCCGTCGCTTCGGCGATATCCAGCAGCCTGTCCGAAAGACCTGTCCGCACCAGGACATCCCCGGTCAGGATGAACAAGGGGACCGCGATCAACGCGAATGCGTCCATTCCCTCGAACAGCGACTGGCCGATCATATCGAGCGGCAACGTTTCGGTCAGGAAAAGCAGGAATACGACGCCGATCCCCATCGACGTCCACATGGGAAGCCCGAACCCGAGTAAGACGAGGATAAGCAGGAGCGGCCCGCCGACGTCCCAACTCATTTCGAAGGAAGAGCCGGGTTGTTGATACAGCTGATACATCGCCGCCTACTCGAACAGCTTCCGGCCCGGACGCATCTCACGCCCGGCGATGATATTGGCGATGTCCTCCCGGATCGATTGTATGAGCCGAATCAGAATCAGCGAGAAGCCGAACGGCACTGCAAAGATGAACCAAGCCTGATTGATCCGCAGGCCATGGGTCAGGGCGTCGAACTTGATCGTGACACCCAAATTCCCGAGCGACCAATACAATGCAAAGCAGGCAAATACGACGGTGAGGATATCGCCGATCAGATAGACATAGACGGTCCACCGGTCCGGCAGGATCGTAAAGATGATGTCGATCCGCAGATGGGCACGGTCCTTCACCGCTGCGGCGGCGCCGATCCAGACCAGATAGATGAAAGCGTAGCGGGCGGTTTCCTCTCCCCAATACGACGAGTATTGCAGAACGAAGCGACGGATCACCTCGACGAATACGACCGTGACGATATAGCCGTAGAGCGCGAGCAGCATCCAGCGCTCTCCGTTCTCATCGAGATAGGCAATGATCTTTTTCATCGAATCCCCCCACTTCCCAGACCGGTCCGATGCCGGCGATCAGTCGGGGCCGGAGGTCACACCCTCCGGCCCCTTCCTTAGCTACACGTTGTGCACGTAGTAATCGCCCGGCGTGTTGGCGGCTTCGAGCATCTTGTCGAAGTTCGAGATCGACCCGGCAAGTTCCTTCTTGATCGGATCCCATTCCTTGCGCTGATATCCACCGAGTTCCTTAAAGGCCGCATGCTGGTCTTTCTTGAGATCGTGGATCGTCACACCTGCAGCACGCATCTCGCTGGCGGAGTAGGCGAAGGCCGCCGGAACTTTCGCAAGATTCTGGCGGAACATGACCTCGCCCGCGAAATCCAGCTGCTCCTGAAGATGCTTCGGCAAGCCATTGAACCATTCGAGATTACAGCTATAGACTTGGCCGCCGTGAACGGTGCGGGCCAACGTCACATGCGACAGGATATCCTTGAAACCGAAGGTGTAGAGCCCGTTGAGCACCGGATCCAACGCATCGGCAACGCCTTGCTTGATTGCCGACGGCGTTTCGCCCCAGGCGATCGGCGTAGGGTTCGCACCGAGCATCCGATAGAATTGGCGCAGCATCTTCGATCCCGGTACGCGGAACTTCACGCCCTTAATATCGTCGGGCGACAGGATGGGCTTGAACCCCTTTCGCACCGCGAATGTCCGCGCCGACGTTGAATTGTAGGACAGTACCTTGAAGCCTTTCGCCGCGACTTTCGGCAGGACCACGTTCTTCCAGATCTTCGACGTCACGAGATTGACGAACTTCTGATTCTCCGCGCACCAATACGGAATGTTGATCAGATCCACATCCGGTGCAAAGGGGGCGAAGTTCGAAATCGAATGATGGCCGACCTGGATGATCCCTTCCTGGACCTTCTTGGCGAGCTTCGCACCGGCACCGAGCTTCTTACCCAGCGCGAGGTTTACGTAAATCTCGCCGTTCGTCATGTTCTGGATGTTTTCCTTCAAATCCAACTGCATCATCGGATAGGACCGAGATGCACCGGCGATGTATGCGGTGCCGATGGTCATCGTGATCTTCGCGCGTTTCTTGCGCTCGCGTTCCTCCTTCGCGGTCTGCGCCGCCGCGTCGCCCGATGCGAGAACGCCGGCACCTCCGGCGACAAAGGCCGTCGTGATGCCGAACGTCTTGGTCAGGTCCAAGAACCGGCGGCGTTCCACGAACTCTTTCGTGTCTTCTATGTGTTTCGTGTCCTGTGAATTCTCCGACATTTGATTCCTCCTCCTAGATATCTAATTTCGTTTTTTTGGTGTCGCGTTCCCATTCGAGTAGCAGCGTGTAGACAACGAACAGCGTGACGGTGGCCAAGAGCAGAACAAATTCCGACGCCCCGTCGAAAAGAAAACTCAGTTTCCAACCGAATACGATCCCTGCTTTTCCAAGCAAGAGGTTGAGCACGAAGACGACGGCGCATGCCAAAGCACCATGTTTCAACCAGCCGCGATGCTTGTTCCATCCCTGCCGCTCGTCTTGACTCATAAAGAATGTCTCCTTCGACGGTCGGTTGCCCGGCGGCTCGTCGACTCGGGCCTATCGTTTGAGGTGTGAGTTCCCATCGTCCCCTACCGCCCGGCTGCCATGCTTTTGGGTGTTTTGGAATCATCCACCGACCGCATCCGAGGCATTGACCTGATTGCGAGATCCTCGGAGAAAACGAACCGCGAAAGCGCCTGCGATACGGCGCCCTGCGCCACGCTCATCGACGTAACGGCCACCCGGTCGAACCGCAATCCACCGTCTCGCGTCTCCGCATCAGTTGCCGAGCGGACGCCATCGATGAAGTGCGGATTCCGGCCGACCTGCCCTGACAACAGGATCAGTTCCGGTTGAAATGCCATGGTGAAAGACTTGAGGATCTCGCCTAACTGCTCTCCCACCCTGAACAAGGCGCGTTGCGCACGCGTGTTACCGGCGCATGAGTCTTCGAGCATTTTGAGAAACTTGCTGGTGTTTGTTCCGGCGTCCGCGGCTGCGACCTGATGATACGGTTCATCGAGATAATCGGCGAGCACCGCCAGTCCGGAAGCGACTGTATTGAAACACCCGTGCGCCCCACAGCTACACAGGTCGGATGCGCCAGCGACAGGCATATGGCCGACCTGGCCCGCGCCGAAGGACATCCCTCGCACCACGTTCCGTTCGACGATAAAGGCGGCGCCGATACTATACGAAACACGGAACAGCATGAGATTGGACCGGTCCTGCCCTACGCCGAACTGATGTTCCGCAGCAATGAGCGCATTGTTCAAGTTCTCCACCGAGATCGGCCGGTCAAAATGCCGGGACAGAATTGACTGAACGGGTACGTTCGACCACCCGAGCGGCGGCGCGGAGGCGACAAATCCACGCTCGGGATCGACCGCACCCGCGACAGCGACGCCGATACCGGCGATCTCCTCCAACGTAATGGCAAATTTCCGGAGCAGGTCGTCGGCAAGCAGCAAAATTTCAACGGCCCGCTGTTCGAAATCGGCAATGATCTCCGGTGGAATGGTCAGCCGATGCCAGATTTCTCCCCTTAGATTCGCCAGAACGAGCGACGCATCGGTCGCTTGTATGCCGATACCGATGACGAAGGGGCCTCCCGACGTCAGCGTCAATTGCGTGCGCTTTCGGCCCGGCACGCCTTCGCGTGGCGTCTTTTCACTCTCTTCCAATAGCCGCAGATCGATCAGCTCGCGTGTAATGCGCGTGATCGCGGTGCCGGAAAGGCCGGTCTCAGCTGCTAGTTTCGTTCGGGAGATAGAGCCGGACTTCAACACTTCACGCAGGACAAGTGCGCGATTCCTCGGTCGAAGTTCTTTCGGACTGCCGCCTAACATTTCCGGCACGCTCTATTAATTGCGCAAGGTTAGTAATTGAATAATGCGTCTTTCAGCAACCCACGTCAAATCAGTGGCACTAGGGTGCAATTGCCGATACGGCGTGGCTGGGATAGAACCGGTTATCGTCGCCGACTGGAATCGCGATCGCCGGAACCTTTGCCGGGAAAGGTTCGACACAGGAAAGGCGCCCACCGTGAAACTGCTGGAACAAGCCTTCGAGGCCCTGAAGACCCTTCCCTCGGAAGACCGCGATAGGATCGCGTGGGAAATCCTTGCGCGGGTCGAAGACAAAACCGAATGGGACAAGCTCATCGCATCGCCGGAGGCGCGGTCGTGGTTTGAGCGGGAGGCCGCACGCGCGACGACGCTATACAGGAAATTGCGCCGACCGTTGTCGGTCGGGTCTATGTCGCTCAGTCACGACGCCTTCCTACGCGAAGACTCTTACTGGCGGAATTTCGACGATCTCCCCGCCGATGTCCGCAAGCTTGCGGAAAGCAATTACACACTCTGGAAAGAAAACCCCAATCACCCGAGCCTACGGTTCAAACAGATCCATCCAACCAAACCGATCTTCTCATTTCGTGTGGGCATGCAACACCGGGCGGTCGGCGCGCAGGTCGACGAAGGAAAGATCGCGTGGTTCTGGCTGGGCTCGTTCCAACATTTCCGGGACATGATCGGCCCTGTCGCAGACGGTTGATTCAAGAAAACCGGGTCAGCGGCCGAATGCGTATCCCTGCATGAAACGCGCGGTCGCCGCGGACTTCAGTAAATCTCCATTGCGCGCAACGACGCACATCCGGCCCTGCGACCAGTCATCGCCGGCGGACACTTCGTGCCCGCGCCGGCCAAGATCCTCGACCACAGCGTCGGAGAAACGGCCCTCGACCGCCAGCGAACATAACTCGGCGCGCTTCGGATAAAACGAATTCGGGAAATGCGAGGTGTTGAACATTGGCGCATCGACCGCTTCCTGCAAATTCTTGTCGTGATGCACATGACGCAAAAAGAACTGCAACGCCCATTGATCCTGCCGATCGGCGCCCGGCGTGCCAAATGCCATATAAGGTTTACCGTCCCGCATCGCGAAGCCTGGGCTCAATGTGGTGCGAGGGCGTTTGCCCGGCGCAAGACCGCCCGGCGTGTCCTCCTCCAGCGTGAAGATCTGCCCACGGTTGGACAGCGCGAACCCGAGATCGGGAATCGTCGGCGAACTGCGCAGCCAACCCCCGCTCGGCGTGACCGAGACCATATTCCCGAACCGGTCGGCAACGTCCAGATGCACCGTATCGCCGGTCGCAATCGACACCGCGGGTACCGGGTCGTCCAACAACGAGGGCGTTCCGTCGTCGGCCAGGGAGACCCGCCGCCCGTCCGCGAGCCCATAAACCACCGGACCGCCGTGACCGGGAATGACACCCGGCCGGATCGCGTCCGACGCCATGTCGCCGATCAGGGCGCGCCGCATCGTGTTGTAGTCTTCGGACAGCAATGTCTCGACCGGCACATCGACGAAATCCGGATCGCCATAGAATTTCTCGCGGTCAGCGAAGGCGAGTTTGGTGCATTCGGCGACCAAGTGAACGAACTCGGCGCCGTTTGTATCCATGGCATCGAGATCGAACCCGCGCAGCAATGCCAGTTGTTGCAGGAAAACCGGTCCCTGGCTCCAGGGCCCGCATTTGAAGACGGTGTAGTCGCCATAGTCGAGCGACAGCGGTGCTTCGACGCTCGCCGACCAGGACGCTAGATCGTCGCCGCAGAGGAATCCCGCATGCTCGCGGCCCGACGTATCGAGAAATTCATTGTCGCGGCAGAAACTGTCGATGCTGTCGGCAACGAAGCCGCGATAGAACGCGTTGCGCGCGGCTTCGATCTGCTGCTCACGATCGCCACCCACAGCCTCGGCCTCCCGCACGATCCGTTCGAAGGTGTCGGCCAACACCGGATTGGCGAAAAGCTGGTTCGGCTTCGGCACGTTGCCGTCCGGGCAATAAACCGCGGCCGAGCTTGGCCAATGCTCGACGAACAAGTCCTTCAGATCGTCGATGGTCGCGACCACGCGCGCGGCCATCGGATATCCGTTGCGCGCGTGACCGATGGCAGGCTCGAGCACGTCGCGCACCCGCAGGCTGCCCCAATCACGCAGCATCAACATGAACGCGTCGAAAGCGCCCGGCACGACCAATGGCAGCAAACCGGCCCCCGGCATAATGTCGAGCCCCAGATCACGATACGCCGCAACCGTTGCAGCCGCCGGGGCCACGCCTTGCCCGCAGATCGACCTCACACTGTCGGTCTTCGCGTCGTACAGAATAATCGGCACGTCGCCGCCCGGCCCGGCCATGGTGGGTTCCACGACCTGCAGCGTGAAGCCGGTTGCGATTGCCGCATCAAAGGCGTTGCCGCCCTTTTCAAGGATTGCCATGCCCGCGGCGGTGCCCAGCCAATGCGTGGACGCGACCATGCCGAAGGTGCCGCTGAGTTCGGGCCGGGTCGAAAACGGCGGTTCCCCCGGCAGGACTTTGCTGGGCGGCGTACCGCTGCCCCGAAACAGATGTTCGATCTCGTCGGCGTTCATGGTCATCACTCTTCCAGTTGAGGAATGGTCGGCGGTGAGAATCGGCGACGCGGCACCGATCCAAGACCTTACCATCATCGGCGATATTGCCAATCGCGACGATCGAATTCTTGACTGATCGCCTTGTAACGGGCGGTTTTCCGCCGAATTAACGTCGCCGGAAATGTCGTCTACACTGTGGCGACCAGTACCACCGTTTGGCGCAGATAATATAAGGTGAGATTGCCCCCATGACCTACCAGCACATCCTGTTCGAGGTGAAAGACCATATCGCAACGGTCACCTTGAACCGCCCCGAAGCCCGAAACGCCCTCAGCCTGGAAATGCGGGAGGATTTGAAAAAAGCGTTCGACATCATCAAGGAGTCGGCGGGCGAAGATGTGAAGGCGGTCATCCTGACCGGCGCCGAGGGCGCGTTCTGCGCCGGCGGCGACGTCAAGAACATGGGCAGCAAGGCGGTAACGGGGATCGACCAGCGCAAGCGCATGCGCCTCGGCCATAATTTGATCTACGACATCCTGCATGTGGAAGTTCCGGTCATCAGCCTCGTCGACGGCGCCGCCGCCGGCGCCGGCTGTAACCTGGCACTGCTTGCCGACTTCGTCCTCGCCACGCCGCGCGGCTTCTTCACGCAGGCCTTTGCAAAAATCGGCCTCGTGCCGGATTGGGCCGGATTTTACATCCTGCCCCGGCTGGTCGGTCTGCAGCGGGCGCGCGAGATGATCTATACCGGCCGCCGGGTCTACGGCGAGGAAGCGAAGCAACTCGGCATGATCCTCGACACGGTGGGCCAGGACACCGCCATGGAGGAAGCGCGAGAGCTGGCCGGTCGCCTCTGCCAAGCCTCGACGACCGCCATCGGCGTCTCCAAGAACATCCTGAACCAGTCCTTCAATCAGGACTTCCGGACCCTGATGGAGATGGAAGCCATGGGGCAAAGCCTGGTGCGAGACACGGACTTCCACCGCGAGGCCGTCCGCCGGTTTAAGGATAAGGAACCGCCGCTATACGATTGGGAAACGCTGACGAAGTAACGTCTTCGCCGCGCGTCTGAAACGGTTAGGCGGCAGCCTGGGCCGGTTTCACCTTGGACATCACGTCGCGGGCGAACCATTCGAGTTGTTCGATCATGACGGCTTCGGGCGTTCCCATCGCGGATTGCACGTTCACGTCTTCGACGCCGGGATACTTCTCGCCGACCTGCTGCAGGAACTCGACGAAACCTTCCGGCGGCCCGCAATACCACGCGCCGTTCGCACAGGCGTCTTCCAGCGTCGGGATACCAGCCTCGTCGATCCCGCCGCGCCGGCCGAGCGCCTCGATTTGCAGTTTCTTCAACGGACCGAGAAAGCCGAGCGGGCCGAACATTTTGGCGTGTTCCTCGTAATACGGCTGCGCCTCGCGGATCGCCTGCTCATGCGTCGGCGCCAGATGGAAGGAGATGCCGAAACACAGGTTCTCGCCGAGTTTGGCGTCGATACCGGCGCGCTGATGCGCCGCCTGGAAGGCATGGATCGACTTATCCGCCATCAAGGCCGAACCGCCGCCGATGATGCCCTTGATCCCGTGCTTCATCATGAAGTCGAGGCCCCGGTCCTGCGCGCTGACTACCGGCTGCCAGCACTCGACCGGCGTCCGTAGCGGCCGCGGCACCAGGCTGATCTCCTTCAGGTCATAGCCGCGATACGGCACCTCGGGCGGGAGCGTGTAGTACTTGCCCTTGTGCGAGAACGACTCCTCGTGGAAGGCCTTGAAGAGGATATCCACCTGCTCCTCGAAGATATCCCGGTTCGCCTCCGCATCAAGCAATGGCCCGCCCAGCGTCTCCACCTCGCGGGTGTGATAGCCCCGCCCGACGCCGAAGGTGACCCGCCCCTTGCTCAGGATGTCGGCGACGGCAAAGTCCTCCGCCAGGCGCAACGGATGCCACATCGGCGTGATGTTGAAGCCGCAGCCGAAGCGCAGCGTTTCGGTGATATGCGAGAGATGCACGCCCAGCATCGGAATGTTGGGAATGACCTCATAGCCCTCGTGCTGGAAATGATGCTCGGCAAACCACAAGGTGTGATAGCCGAGCTCGTCCATGCAGCGGGCCAACGCCTCGCTCTTGTCGAACACGGTCGCCAAGTGTTCGTTCGGATACCGCCGGTCATTGACCGGGTCCGCGTTCTGGCCCGATTCCTCAAAATCGACGTGACCGGCATAGAGCGACGAGAAGCGCTTGATCATGTCAAACCAACTCCTGTGTTTCTGATTGGCGGCAACCCGGCATCCGACAGCTTCAATACTCTAACGCACAACCAGCCCATCCATGAAACCCGGACCGTTTTCGCAGCCTTACGGGACCCGTGGTAGCATCGACACAACGCTAAGAAATTGAAGGGGCGGAGCTTTGATCTATCAACACCGTTTGGTCGTCGCCCGAGGGGGCCGTCTTGAACAGCGCCATGAGCATTTTCAGAGCGTGGCGCTGACTGCATTGGACGACCACGGATCGACATTGGTCGGCGCGTGGGAAATTTGGATCGGTGCGGAGGCCGGCTGCGCCCTCTGGCAATTGCGTGAGCATGAAAGCCTCGCGACCTGGGAACAGCATCGGGCGCGGGCCAGCCAGGACGCAAAGCTGCTCAAGGGGCAATCCGAAGGCCTCTACCCCACCCTTGATTTCGTGGACACGACGATACTCAAGCTTGCCGACGGATCACCGGAGTTTCCGGGGACGTGGCCCGCCATCGACGACGTGCGCGGCCAACCGCGTTGTTTCATCGAGCAACGTATCCTCTACTTGCGGCCGAATCGCGCCGCCGACCATCATGCGGTGTATTTCGACAAGGTCGTCCCGGCGCTGGAGCGCGAGGGCGGATCGCTCATCGCCTTCTTCGATACGGTCATCGGTCCGGGCACGACCAATACTGGGTCGCATCGCAGTGTCGAAATTCGACAGTTCCCGGATATGGCGTCCTGGCAGCGGTGGCGGGAGGCGCAGGAGCAAGATGCGGACCTGGCGCGGCTCGTCAAGAACGAGTGGCTCGAAACCACCGACCGGGTGGAGAGCGTGTTAATGCGGCCGATGGACTACAGCCGGATTCGATAACCGGTCCCATAACAAAACAAGATCATTAAAGGAAATAGCTGTGACCACATTCGTATTGCTGCACGGCGCCTATCAGGGCGGTTGGATTTGGAAGCTGGTCGCCACCCGATTGCGGGAACAAGGCCATACGGTCTTTGCACCGACCCTCGACGGATGCGGCGAGCGGGCGGCACAGGCTCGCCCAGGCATCACCAACGAGACGCAGGCAGAGGAAGTAGCCGGTTTTCTGTGGTCGGAAGACCTGAACGACGTGGTCCTGGTCGGCACCTCCGCCGGCGGGATGGTCGCGGCAAAAACGGCGGCGCTCGCAAGGGACCGTATCGCACGCCTCGTCTTCGTGGACGCACTCGCGCTGATGCATGGCGAAAAGATCCGCGACATCGTCAAGGGCCCCAACAGCATTGAAAACGACGCGGCGACCGGCCCGACGCGCGAGGAACGCCGGGAAAAATTGCTAGGAGGCCTCGAACCCGCTCTCGCGGATTGGGCCGCCGACCGGTCGACCCTCCACCCCATTGCGGTCTTCGAGCAGCCCGTCGTGCTGGAGGATTTCTGGGACCAAGACTGGAAAGCGTCCGTCATTTTCTGCCCGCAGGCCGTAAATCCAGGCGAGGCACATCAACGGCGGACAGCCGAGACACTGAATGCGACATGGCACCAGCTCGATACCGGGCACTACCCCATGCTCAGCATGCCGGATGCCCTGACGGACCTCTTGTTGAAAGAGTAGGCATCTGCCGGGACGGTCAGTCGGCGCCGCTGGTTAGCCGAATGTTATTCCAACTATCGCGGGACGCGGCCCATCCCGGGCGTACGACCGTGGTCGTGTCGTATTCCTCGACGATCAAAGGACCGGGCCGCCGCGTATCATCTAAATCTGCACGGCGTAACACCGGCGTCTCTATCCATCCATGCTCCGGTCCGAAATACGCCCGGCGATTATCCATCGTCGGAACATAACCACTCCCGACGCGAACTTCATCGGGTAGGCGCGGCGCATCCGGCACGCCACGCCCCACGACCTTGAGCGATACCAATTGCAGACGTTCCGCATCGGACCGGTATCCGAATGTCTTGTCATGCGCCTCGGAAAACACTTCGGACAAGGCGGTCAGGTCGTCCGCGCTGATCGGCAGGCGTTCCACGGCAACCGCGAGCGCCGCATTCTGCCCGATATACTTCACGTCTACCGAATAGGTCACATCCTGACGGGAAGACGGATAGCCGTCGGCCGACAGGAGGCCGGTTGCCTCGCGCTGCAACGTCTCGAAGGTCGCGTTCAAATCGTTCAGGTCCAGCATGTCGACCGGCTGATAGTAGGCGCGGATGCACTGATGCTCGACGTCGGCGAAGATGAGGCCGAGCGCGCTGAACAAACCCGCCGCTGGGGGCACAACGACTTCAGGCAAGCCGAGCGAGTCCGCCAGACCGCACACATGCACGCCGCCGTTCCCGCCGAAGGCGAAAGCGGCGAAACCCGCCGGATCGAGCCCGCGCTCCGAAGACACAGCACTCAATGCCCGCATCATGCGTGCGTTCGCGATGAGATGAATGCCATAGGCCGTGTCCGTCGTGGACTGACCCAGCGCTTCACCAATCTCGATAACCGCCTGCTCCGCCCCTTGCCGGTCGAGCGTCAGGTCACCACCGACCAATACGTCCGGATTCAGATACCCCAACAGCAGATTGGCGTCGGTGACCGTCGGCTCCGTTCCTCCCTGGCCGTAGCAGACCGGACCCGGCACCGCGCCGGCACTGTGCGGGCCGACCTGGATGCCGCCGCCTGCATCGACCCAGGCGATACTGCCGCCGCCTGCGCCGACTTCGGCGATATCGATGGTCGGGGCCTGGACCACGTAACCGCCCCCCCGGATCATGCGGTGCCCCAACGCCGCGCCGCCCCCCACTTCGGTTTCCGGCGCCGTTCCGTATTCACCGCCAACGATGATCGACGCCTTCGCCGTGGTGCCGCCCATGTCGAAGACAATGGTATCGCCCAGGCCGAGCCGGTCGCCGAGCCGCTGCGCGCCGACCACGCCCGCCGCCGGTCCGGATTCGATGATGAAGATGGGTTTGCGCGCCGCCAGTTCCGCCGGCAGGATGCCGCCGTTGGACTGCATGATGTTCAGCGGCACCGCGATGCCGATGGCTTTGAGCCGTTCCTCCAGTTTCCGAGCATACCGCTCGATGACCGGGCGAATATAGGCGTTCACGACCGTCGTACTGGTCCGTTCGTATTCCTGGATCTGCGGTACCAGCTCGCTCGACACGGTTACCGGCAGGTCGGGATGGCGCGCACGGAACAGCGCGGCCGCTTCCTCCTCATGCGCGCCATTCGCATAGGCGTTGATGAAGCAGATAGCGACCGCGGCGACATCCTCCGCGACACATTGATCGGCGATGGCATGGACTGCCTCCGCATCCAGCGGCGTCACAACCTCGCCGCTGGCAGCCATCCGCTCGGGCACCTGAAACCGCAGCCGCCGTTCGACCAATGGCTCCGGTTTGCGAAAGAACACATCATACAGTTGCGGCGCCCGATAGCGGGCGATCTCCAGAACGTCGCGAAACCCCTGCGTGGTGACCAGGGCGACACGCACGCCTTTCCGTTCGATGATGGCGTTGGTGGCAACCGTCGTGCCATGCGACACCTCGGAAATGGCGTCGGCCGCGATATCCGTTTCGGCAAGAAGCGCACGCGTACCCTCCTCGATGGCCCGGCTGTAATCGTCGGGCGTCGAGAGGATCTTCTTGGTATGGACGACGCCGTCCTCACCGAGCAGGACGATATCCGTGAAGGTGCCGCCGATATCGATGCCGAGACGATAGCGGGTCATTGCGTGGCACCCCCGCCTGCCGCGCGCCGTTCCACCGTTCGTTCCAGATCCACCGCGAAGGTCACCGGATCGATGACGACGCCGTATTCTTCCTCCGCATGCGCCAACGACATCTTATCCTGGCGCACGTCTTCCGCCACCGCGTCCGCGTCCCGCTCGAACGGATCGCCGTATCCGCCGGAGCCGGCCATCTCCGACCGGAAGATCTCGTCTTTCACCATCGACCGCACGAATTTTGCCGGAGATGCCTTACGCACGCCGTCCTTCACGAAATAGGACTTGGAGAGCGCCCCCGGCTTGCCACCGAACAAACCCCAACACGGATAGATATGCCGGTCCGCGCGCTGCTGCACGATTGCCGTCTCGTTCAACAGCCGGTATTGCCGCACGACACCCAGCCCGCCGCGATATTTTCCGGGGCCGCCGGTGTTGGGCAGGAACCCGTATTCCTCGATCAGCAGCGGATTCTCAGCCTCGATGACCTCAACCGGCGTATTGGACAGGTTGCCGAGCCAATAGGGCCCGCCGTCCTGGCCATCCGCATCCGGGCCGCCGCCCCGCCCCGTCACGTTATGAAACTCGACATGCAGGAAGCGCCGCCGCTCCGGCGTCAATCCGGTGACCGACAGACCGAATTCGTTGCCGCCGGGACAGGCGGGCATGCGGCCCGGCATCAGCTTGGCGATCGCGCCCGAAACCAGCGTGCGGACGCGATAGCCGCCCTGCCCGCGCGCGCCCAACGCCGCCGGGAAACGCGGATTGACCCAGCTGCCCTCCGGCGCGATCACCGTGATCGGTCGATAGAAGCCCGCATTGTTGGGCGTATCCGGCGGCATGACGGCGCGCAGCGCGGCATAGGTCAGCGACGCGGTGAACCAGTAATTGGTATGCAGCGCACCGCCCATTTGCGGCGATGTGCCCGTGAAATCCGCGACGATCTCATCGCCCTTGACCGTCAGTTTGACGTGCAGCTTGACCGGACCACCCCCGACGCCGTCGTCGTCATTCCAATCCGTGAACTCGGCTTCGCCATCGGGCAGGTCGCGGATGTAGCTGCGCACGAGCCGTTCGGTGTAATCGACCAACTCGCTCATGTATTTCTTCAGTTCGGTAACACCGTAGAGGTCGACGAGTTTCTCGATTTCGATAGCACCCGCGTTCAAGGCGGCGATCTGTGCCCGCACGTCGCCCAACACCGTATCCGGCACGCGGGTGTTGTGCTCGATGATGCGCATCAGCGTGTCGTTCGGTTTGCCGGCTTGATAGATCTTGCTCGGCGGAATGCGTAGACCTTCCTGGAAAATCTCGTCGCTGTCCGCCGCCTGACCGCCCGCCACGCGGCCACCCAAGTCCGTATGATGCAGAATCAGTCCGAGGAAACAGATGCACTGGCCATCTCGGAAAACCGGCTTGAACATGAAAATGTCGTTGAGGTGACTGCCCCCCGCATACGGGTCGTTATTCGCGAAGATGTCCCCCGGCTCGAAATCGTCTTCGAAGTAATCGAGACAGCCCCGCAACGCCGGCATCGTGGCACCCAAATGACCCGGCAGCGCCAGCCCCTGCCCCACCATGTTGCCCGCCGCGTCGCAGATCGACGCGGAAAAATCCATATTCGCCTTGACCAGGGTCGAGCGCGACGTGCGCAGCACCGACACCATCAGGTTGTCCGAGATCATCACCAGAGAATTCTTGATGAGTTCGAGACGGATCGGATCGATGTCGTCGGCCATGATTGGGTCTCGCGAATCGGGAAAGGAACCTACGCAGAGTATAGGGGCTGGCTCCGAAGCCCGGCAAACCACCACGCTACACCGACGTCATTTCCGCCCGGCCAATCGGTTCTGCTAAAATGACATTGCCGTTGGCAACGACCCGCCCCGATGGTACCGCAGGCGGATCGGCACCGTCCGTCAAGAAACCGCACTCCACAAAGGACACAAACATGGCTCAAGAAAAACGAACCGCGCTGATCACCGGATCGGGCAAGAATATCGGCCGGGGCATTGCCCTCCATCTCGCAAAAGCCGGGTACAACATCGTCCTGAACGGCTCGAGCGACCGGGCAGCCTGCGAAGAGGTGACGGCGAAGATTAGCGATCTCGGCGCCGAAGCGATGATCGAGATGTGCAACGTCGGCGACCGCGACAAGGTCCAGGCGATGGCCAAATCCGCCATCGATAAATTCGGCAGCGTCGACGTGCTGGTCGCAAATGCGGCAGTGCGGCCGAACGGCGACTTCCTCAAGACGACCGAGGAAGAGTGGAACCGGATCATGAACATCAACTTCTACTCCGCCTTCCATCTCGCCCGCGCCTGCGTTCCGGGCATGCTGGAGAAAGGCTGGGGCCGCATCATCTCATTCACCGGCATGAATGCGCAGCAGGGCTACGCGGGGAAGTCGGCGGTCAGCGTATCGAAACACGCGCTTTGGGGTTTGACGAAATCCCTGTCCAAGGAATTCGGCCGCCAAGGCGTGACCTGCAACATCATTTCGCCGGGCACCTTCCCAGACGAAGACCGGGACATCTCCGAGCCGCGCTTCCAGAAGCTGCTCGAAGCCAACCCCGTCGGCCGGCTCGGCAATGCCGACGACATCGGCGCGTTGGTCGACCTGCTGGTTTCGGATCAGGGGGGCTTCATCAACGGTCAGATGCTGCAGATCAACGGTGGCGTGATAAATCAGTTCTAGTCGAACGCGAGGATATCATGACCCCAGATGCCATCGACCGGGCGGCGGCGATCATCGCCGACAACCGGCTGAACCGAACACGGCTGGACACGTTGGACGAAGAAATTCGTCCAACGGACTTGCCCGACGCCTATATCGTGCAGGAACGCTGCAACGACCTTCTCGCAACAAAGGGTTTGGGCAATCCTGTCGGCTACAAGATCGGCTGCACCACACCGGTCATGCAGGAATACATGAACATCCACGAACCGGCCTTCGGCAGGGTATTGGCGCCGACGGTCCATCAGCATCACGCAGCGCTGACCCATGCCGATTTCGTGGAACCCGGCGTCGAGACCGAGATCGCGGTCTCCCTGACAGCGGATTTGCCCGCCGGCGGGGCACCCTATACCCGTGACAGCGTACGCGACGCGGTCGGCGCCGTGATGATCTCGATCGAGTTGGTGGATGCCCGATACCGTGACTACCGCGACCTCGACACGCCCACCATGGTCGCCGACAACTTCTTCAACGCCGCCGTTGTTCTCGGCGACCCCGTCGAGAATTGGCAGGATCTCGATCTTGCCGAAGCGGAAGCGACCGTCACCCTGAACGGTGATGCGCTTGGATGCGGGAAAGGATCGCTGATCATGGGGCACCCGCTGGAAGCGCTAGCGTGGCTCGCCAACCGGCTATCCGAACAAAGCCGTCACCTAAAAGCGAATGATTTCGTCACGCTAGGGTCGGTAATCCCGACACACTGGATGGCGAAAGGCGACCGGGTCGATCACCAAATTCCCGGCCTGGGATCGGTTTCGATCACGTTGGCGTAATGCGCGGAATTTGTCTCTTGTTCGAGGTCACTTCCGGCGTTTCCGAATTTGATTCGAAAATTTTGCGCAAACTGATCTAGATCAGCGCGACTTGCCAGCTTCCCGTTAACCTGACATCTGGCCCGATTTCGCGTGGACGGAACCGGGCTTCTGATAAGTCGGTCCTTAAACCGATACATTGGTGCGTGTCTACGACTGGGAGGGAAACATGAATGAGCCTGCAAAGGCCGGTCAAACCGCCGGCGAGAACATTCCTGCCGCACCGGTCATCCTCCCCCTCACAAAGAGTGACATCCTTGAAATCCTGGCGGCGGGCCTGCGTGATTTTCGGGCCGCCCCGCTTTATGCCCTTGCGGTCAGCGGGGTCTATACGGCGGGCGGGTGGATTCTCATCCTGCTCCTCGTGCAGTTCGACTTACCCTATCTAGTCTATCCGCTGGCGGCAGGCTTCGCGTTGATTGCGCCGTTTATCGCAGCCGCCTTTTACGCCATCAGCCGATGCCTCGAACGGAACGAGCCACTGTCGTGGGGCCAAATTTTTGGATCGGTTCGGGGTGCGGCGAGCAGCGACTTGGGCTGGATGGCGTTGGTCGCAGGCTTTTCGCTTTTCATCTGGATGGATATTGCCGCGCTACTGTTCTTCGGCTTCCTTGGGCTGTCGTCGCTCAGCGCCCCGGAACTGCTGAAGGTCATCTTCACCACGCCGATGGGCCTGCTGTTCCTGCTGATCGGCAACAGCGTGGGCGCAGTGATCGCCTTTTCCGTATTTTCCTTCTCGGTGACGTCCTATCCGATGCTGTTCGATCGCGAAGTCGATTTCGTCACCGCGATGATCACCAGCGTGAAAGTCGTCCTGCAGAACAAGGTCCCGATGATCCTGTGGTGCATCACGATCGCCGGCCTGATCGCCTTGTCCCTGCTCTCCGGCCTGGTTGGACTGCTCGTGATCCTGCCGGTTCTCGGGCACGCCTCCTGGCATCTCTATCGCCGCGCAATCGCACCAGCGGCCGGCCCCGAGTCAGCCTAACCCCTCAATAATTCGTCGTTGTCAGTGGATTGACGGCTATGCCGTCTCTTCCTGCAGGTCTTCGACGATCAATGTCGCCCCATCCACACCGATGACCCGGACACGCGCACCTTCGGGTAAAGCCGTGGCGTCACCGGTCGACACGCGCCACAAGCTATCGTCCAACCTGACCTTGCCGATGCCATTGACCAGCGGCTCGCTCAAGGTCAACACGCGACCGCTGTATCGTGCGCCGCGAATGTTAAGAGTGGCGTCCTGAGTTTGGATAGGGTGCTTGCGCAGCCACAAACGCCAGCCCACCACGGCAACCATCGAACAGACGGCAAAGGTCAGAATTTGACCCTGCCAAGCAAAATCCGGCGCAACCAGCAGTATCAGCCCGACAACCCCGGCTGCGACGCCCATCCACAGGAAAAACGAGCCGGGCACAACGATCTCGAGACCGACCAGCAGAATGCCGAAAATCCACCAATGCCAAAAACGGATATCGTCGGAAAACTGAAAGACTGCATCCATTGCGCTACGTCCGATCCCACGACCCGCGGGCATCGGCGTTGTCGGGCTCGCCGTCCGGCTTCTTGAAGGCTTCCTTGGCAATTTCCGTAATGCCGCCGATTGCGCCGAGTATCCCGGTCGCTTCCATTGGCAGGAAGAAGGTCTTCTGGTTCGGCGAATCCGCGAACTGCCCAAGTGCCTGGACATATTTCTGGGCGACGAAATAGTTCAGCGCCTGCACATTGCCCTTCGAGATCGCTTCGGAGACCATGGCCGTCGCCTTGCCTTCCGCCTCGGCCTCGCGCTCTCGGGCCTCGGCGTCGCGGAACGCGGCTTCTTTCCGCCCTTCGGCTTCCAGGATTGCCGACTGCTTGCGGCCTTCCGCGCGCAGAATATCAGCCTGCCGTTCGCCTTCGGCATCCAGAATATTCGCGCGCTTCTCGCGTTCGGCCTTCATCTGACGGGCCATCGCTTCCACCAGGTCGAGCGGCGGCGCGATATCCTTGATCTCGATACGCGTTACCTTGACGCCCCACGGGTTGGTCGCCTCGTCAACGACCCTCAAGAGGTCCGCGTTGATTGAGTCGCGCTCGGACAGAACCATGTCGAGGTCCATCGAGCCCATCACCGTCCGAATATTGGTCATCGTCAGGTTCAGGATGGCGCGCTCCAGGTCATTCACCTCATAGGCCGCCTTGGCCGCATCGATGATCTGAAAGAAAACGACGCCGTCCGCCGTCACCATGGCGTTGTCTTTGGTGATGACCTCCTGGCTTTGGACGTCGAGCACCTGTTCGCGCATGTTCATTCGGGCCCGGACCCGGTCGACAAACGGTAGGATCAGATTCAATCCGGGGACCAGCGTTTTGGTGTAACGGCCGAAGCGCTCGACCGTGAATTCCTCACCCTGCGGCACCGTCTTCACGCCCATGAAGATGATGAGAACCGCTAGGAATAGAAAGACGATGACGAAAATCGCCAATTCGTCGAACAAAAACGCCATGTCGCGACCTTCCCTCGATCAGATTGAACCGATCCGGCCGAATTGCCTCGGCCAGTCACACCCCGTCGAAAACAACACGGGCAATACTAGCCCAATCGGCGAGCGATAGCCCGCTAATTGCCCCGCTAATTAAATCGGATCATCTACCGTGCATCGACGGTCAGGCGCCGTTTTGCAGCGTCTCCATGATCGGCGTGAAGGCGTCATAGGCGATATCGCGCAATTCGTCCGCTGTCCGGTTCTGGATCGGATGTTCGACCCATACGATATGCGGCTCGAAACCGAGAGACTTCGACTGCGACGTCGCCGCGACCTTGAACTCCGTCGTCGCGACCATCAATCCGGGAACGCCCAAATTGTCGAGTGCATTCATGTCATGCAGACTGCACGACGTGCACGAGCCTCAATCGGCGAGGCTTTCGACGACGATATCCGCTTCCTGGACAATCGCCTGGATCAATTCAGGCGTTGCATTCTTGGAATTGCTCGGCTTGCGGTAGCGTTTCACCGGGAAACCGGCTTCCGAGAATTTGACCTCGAGATGATCGAGGAATTCGTCGCTGCGCTCCTTGGAGATATCCAGCAACGCGATCGTCTTGCCCGTAATGTCGTCGGGCAATGCCTTGGGCGGCCGCTTGGTCGCGGACGCTTCGCTGGTCGGGTCTCGAACGAATTTCATGTCGGACATTCCTCCTTTTCGGTGTTAGGTCGGATACCGTTCCTAGAATTGATGCGTGACAGGCTGGATCTCATCATGGTTCCGGCCGCCGCTCCATCCGCCGATAATCGCGGTTTGCAGGCCCCCGGGGCCGCCCGCGCGCATCAGCAGTATACCGTGATCGCGCCAGAATTTGGGCACCATCTCTTCCGCAAGATCCGGATCGATCCCCTCGCCGATACCTTGAGCGCCCTTGATCAGGTCCTTACCGGGGCGCGTCGTGTAATGATGCAATGCCTCCTCGATCTCCTTCCGGCCCCAGCCGTCATCCTTGTAGATGCGGTAGTGCTCCGGCGAGATTGCGACAATGACATTGGCGCATTGCGTCTTCTTGGGATGCATTTCGTTCACGAGCATAAGGGACAGCGACCGCGCCAGTTCATCAGCAGAACGGGCGGCGGAGTCCGAAAAGCCCGTCACGCCATGACCGTGATGCAACGTCACGGCATTCGATCCGGCGGTGCAACCGCGCGATACATGCAACGGTTCCCAATCCGGGTCTGTCTCGTCCTCGGCGAAGCAATAGGTGTATTTGCCGGGATTGCCGAAGACGGCGCGGTCGATCTCACCGGGCCGGCCGCCGCCCACATTCCGGACAAGCAGTTGCAGCGTCCGACCGATGGTGGCGTTGGCACGGTTGCCCTGCCCCAGGCAGTTGCCGCCCCAGTTCATGCCGATCGATTTGGTGACCGGTCCGTTGACGACGATGACCGGGCCGGAGAAATTGAGCGTACACAGGACACCGTGCAGCGTGAACATCGGTTTCAGCGCGGCTTCGACGACCGCCAGGATTACCGGCATGTATTCCGGCCGCGCGCCCGCCATGACCGCATTCACGGCGATCTTCTCGACCGTGCACTCTTTCATGTCCGGCGGCATGATTCCGACCACCTCGTCCGGCGCCCGATTGGTGCCGGTCAGCATGCGCAAGATGCGAGCATCGGTCGGCGGCACGACCGGCAAGCCATCGGTCCAGCCCCGGTCGAATGCCTGCTCGACAACGTCATCCCAATCGGAATATTCGATCTTGCGCGATTTGAACGGCACCTCGCCGTAGCGCGCCTGCAGTTGCTCCGGGACGCCGGGCTCAACGGATTTCGATCCGCAGCCGGGCTGGTTTTCCGGCAGCCCTTCGCCGATGCCCTGAATACCGGTGAAACTTTCCCATTCCTCCCGGTTCCAGCCGAACACACGGCCTGCCTGCCGGTTGTCTTCCATCCGGATCAGCGTCGGCACGAACTCGATATCGAGGTGAAAGGACTGCTCGAGCGACCGGTCGTCCTGGACGGTCGCAATGCCTTCGGGAAATGTGGGGTCATCTTGCGAATAAACGCGCACCAAGGTCCCCGCCTCTTCCAGCCGCTTCAAGACCGGCTCCACCAATTCACAGGTCGGGCAATCGCGTTTCACGACCGCGATAATGCCGTTATCCGTGTCGTCCTTGGTCATCTCTGTGGTCATCTCCGTGAAAGGGTGAATCGGCGCGGTGCCGAGCCGGGGGCGCAGCGGCATCGATCTTGAAGGTCGCGAAAATCGGTTTCAGGCTAGCACCGCGCACCCAACCCGGCAATTGGCGCCGATCGCGCGGGGCCGCATCAACCCTTCCATCGCGTCTCCGCGAAGGCCGGCAATTCATTGCATCGCGCCGACAGCGCCGCCAATGCCGGAAACGCGTCGTCCTTGACGAGATAGGGTTCGGCGATGCTGACGAAATCATGCGCGACGACAGCGTTGATATCGGCCAGCGTCATGTGACCGCCATGGATCCAGTCACCGCCGGCCTTGACCATCGCCTCAAGCGACGCCAACGCCGACGCGTTCTGGGCATCGACCTTTTCGACCCAGCCCTTGTACACTTTCTCCTTGGGGCGGCGGTTCCGCTCGTAACTGGACGCCACCGCCTTCTCCATTGCGCCCTGGGCGATGGCGGAAACCCTCAGCACGGCACGGCGCTCGGCGCCCGATTGTGCCAGAAGCTGGTTGTCGGGATCGCCTACTTCGAGGGCATGATCGATGATCGCCTGACTGTCGACGACGGTCTCGCCATCATCCAGGATCAGCGACGGTACACGTCCGACCGGATTGATCTTCAGAATTTCATCGTTGTCATCCGCCGTCGAAAGCCCTTTCGATTCAAAGTCCAATCCCAATGTCTTCAAAACGATCGCGCTCCGCCGCACGAAGGGCGAAAGATTGCGGCCTACCAATATCATGTGTCGTTGCTCCCAAGGTTGGTGTCTCGGCCTAGTCTACCGCATCCGGCGGACCTTGCCGATTGGCGCACGTATTGGCTACGGCGTTATTATGGGCAAAGGCCGGTGTACAGAACCTGCCGGTCTTGGGAGCCCCACCTATATGTTCTCTATTTCAAAGCAAACCGATCATATCGGCGCTGAGATCAGCGGAATCGATCTGTCGCAACCCTTTCCGCCGGAGGCGGCGGACGCGCTGCGGCAAGCCTTCGTCGACCACTCGGTCCTCGCAATCCGGGACCAGAAACTCGATGCTCCGGCTTTCCTCAACGCGACCCGCCTGTTCGGCGAACCGCTGCGGCAGCACTTAAAGCAATTCAATCTGCCGGAATGCCCCGACGTGGCGACGATCTCGAACCAGGAAAAGACCAAAGAGGGCAAGATCAATGTCCGCGGCGTAAGCTGGCATACGGACCATTCCTTTCAACCGGAACCGCCCAAGGCGACGGCGCTCTATGCCGTTTCACTGCCAACGAAAGGGGGCGACACGGAATGGGCGCATATGGGCGCAGCCTATGACGCCCTACCCGCACCGCTGCGCACCGAAGTGGATGCGCTGGAAGCGGTGCATGCCTATACGGAGAGCCGCGTGCCACCGAACCTGACGGAACGGATCGCCGCCGGCGAAGACGATGCGTCGGACGGCGTGGTCCACCCGCTGATCCGCACGCACCCGGAAAACGGCCGCAAGTCGATCTATCTGAACCCGCTGCGCGTACGCCGGTTCCGCGGCATGACGCCGGAACATTGCGCCGAATTGATCGAACGGATCGTAGCGCATGCGACGCAACCCGAATTCGTCTACACCCATCGCTGGCGCGCCGGCGACATGGTCATCTGGGACAATCGGTGTTGCATCCATAAGGCGAACGCCGACTACGATTTTGAAGAACTTCGGCTGCTCTACCGAATCATCATCCAGGGCGATACGCCGCGCTAGGCCTTACCAGGCAGCTTCCAGCAACCGGAGCGAGTCCTGGATTTGTTGCTCCTCGGAGCGTGCACCCGCATTGGCATTGAAATTCTTCACGGTTTCCCTGGCGATGTTGATCAAGTCGTCCTTCGGTATGTCGAGTTGGCGAAGCTGCGTCGGCACGCCGGTCCGCTCATAGATATCCTCGACAGCGTCGGCAACCGCACCGGTCGCCTGCCCCGCATCCATCCCATCGGACCACACGCCGATCCCTTCGGCGACCTGACGCGCCGCCTGTAGGTCGACATCTTCGGCGAGCCGCATTGCAGGGGCGTGCACGACCGAGGTCGATTCACCCTGCCCGACGGTGGGATAGCGGATGTGCAGCGCCGTCGATACCGCATAGTTCCCCGAAAACGGGCCGCCATGAAACCGGCCGCGTCCGTCGTCTTCGGCGCGGTTCTGCAGGAATGCCGCCAAGCATAGATCGGTGCGCAGCGCCGGATCATCGAGATTATCCATCAGGCGCAGGTAGGCCCCGTGCGCCAGCCGGAAAGCGTTGTCCCGATCACCCGCCACCAACGGATTCAGGCCCTTCTGCGACAAGGCGCTGACCGTGCTGGCGAAGACCGTTGTTGCCGTCGAGCGAACGACATCCTTCGGCGCAGTGAGCAATACTTCATCGTCGAGAAAGATCGCGTTCGGCCGGGTCTTGGGATCGAAATACTCCATCCGTTGATCCAGATCGGGGTTCTTCAGTCCAGTCCCGGCCCGGTTCATCGCGCTGGTCGGCGTGGTCGGGATATTGATGATCGGTGGCTTCGGCGCCATGAGGCGCGGGCTGTAGGCCGGTTTCCCTTCCGGGTATTGCGTCATGATCTCGAAGGGATCGCCCGCCTCCGCCAGGAAGATCGCCACGGCGCGCACCGCCACGATGACACTGCCACCGCCGGCCGCGATCAACAGGTCCGCCTTCGCGTCCACGGCGGCCTGCCGTGCAGCATCGACCGATGCAAAGGTCGAGTCTTTCTCGATCCCGTCGAACACGCCGGCAAAGCGGTCGCCCAACGCCGCCTCGATGCGTTGCACGGTATTGGTTCGCCGGTTGATCGACGGCGAACAGATAACCATGGCCCGTTTGGCGCCGGTTCGATCCATCGCTTCGTTCAGCCGCTGCTCGATGACCTGCGGCCCGCAATACAAGCGCCACGGATATCCGGCTGCCCTGAATGCCTGTCGGCTCATCGTGTTTCCAATCGTCCGTTGCGGCCTAGCCGTATTTCCGAAGCGTGCGGCGCGCGATTACCATGCGATGCACCTCGGTCGGTCCCTCGTAGATTCGGGAAAGGCGCAAGCGCTGCGACATGATGGCGAAGGGAAGTTCGCGGGTCATGCCCATGGCGCCGAAGCTCTGCATCGCATGATCCAGCACCTCGGTCGCCATTTCCGTGGCGAAGACCTTGATCATCGACGCTTCCGTGCGCACGTCCTCGCCCCGATCCTGTTTCTCCGCGGCGTCCTGCACCATCAACCGCGTCGCGTGAATCTTGGTGGCCGCATCGGCGATCCACCATTGGATCGCCTGGCGGTCGGACAGAAGCGTACCGAATGTCTCGCGCTGCTGCGTGTGTTCGCACATCATCTCAAGCGCGCGGGACGCCATGCCGACGCCCATCGCACCGATTTCCAGCCGCCGGACGGTCAGTCGCTTCTGCATCGGTGCGAACCCCTGCCCAACCTCGCCCAGGACCTGACTGTCTTTGAGGCGAACATCGTCCAGAACCAACTCATAGGTTCGGGAGCCGCCCAACATCGGGATCTCGCGCTCGATCGTGAAGCCCGGCGTGCCTTTCTCCAGGATAAAGGCCGTAATGCCGCCGCGCGCGCCCTTGTCCGGATCGGTCACCGCCATCAGGATGATGAAATCGGCCTTGGGCACGTTGGAGACCCATATCTTTCGGCCGTTGATGACCCACTCGTCCCCGTCGCGGATCGCCCGCGTCTTCATCTGCGCCGGATCGCCGCCGGCGCCGGGCTCGGATATGCCGATACAGGATTTCATCTCGCCCTGGGCATACGGCTCCATATATTTCTTCTTCTGCTCCGGCGACGCCACGGCCTCGAGCATGTGGAGGTTCGGCGAGTCCGGCGGGAAGATAAATGGCGTCACCGTGCGCTTCAACCGCTCCTGCAACGCCAGCATGACCGTCGACGGCAGTGCCATGCCGCCCGCTTCCTCCGGCGCGTCGAGCGCCCACAGGCCAAGCTCCTTACACTTTGCCAGCAACGGCCCTTCCTCTTCGGGCACCAGCGACCAGGGCTCGCCGGCCGCTTCACGCGCCATAACGGCCTTCTCCAAAGGCATCAATTCGTTCTCGACGAACTTCTCGACGAGGTCGATCAGCATCCGCTCTTCTTCGGCGAATTCGGCTGGCATGGCGATGGATCCTTTTGCGGTGATTGACGGAAAGCGATGGGCGTTTAGCGCCTCCAAACGCCCCAAATCTGCCCCTAAAGCAAACACGTGGCAAGTTGACGCCGGGCATTGCAATAGACGCTGGATACAAATTTGGCGTTGTTAGTTTTCCCGGCCGCCCGGCGAAATCGACTGGATCGGCGCGCCATCGGTCTCGGCAACATCAAGACCAAGGAGGCCAGCGATTGTCGAGGCGAAATCTTCCAGCGCGACGGTGTGATCCAACTGGCCGGGGCGAACGGTCGGGCCGGCCGCCATCATGAATCCCAGCATCCGATGGTCGCCGGCACGATTGTTGTAAATCGGGTCGATGCGGCCCAGCGTCGGCGACTGAATCCACGGCGGGTCCATAACGGCCCATTGCACGATCAGGTCCGGTGGATTGCCGTCATAGCCGGTCAGGTCCAGATCTTCCTGCCGAATGATCCTCTCCACCAACGGCTTGCCGGTCCGGCCGTCTGTCAGCGCATGCAGTTCCCGGCTGAGATGCTCGACGACCGCATCGTATTGCTCGCCGGGCTCCACCAATCCATGGTTTTCGCGTCCGGCCAGATTGAACCGCACGCCGGCGGCGGGGTCTTGTGTCGGGATCGAGAAGTATCGCCGCTTGGCGCGATCGCCCTTGCGAAGCTCCTCGGTGACCTTCAACGAAATGCGTTCCTTGATGGGCTGCAGCAAGTCCCGCAGCCACGCGGGCATCGCGGCCTGCACGCGCTTGATCGCCGAGATCGCCTGTGGTCCTCCGCCAACGTCTATTCCCTCGATCCGGCGCAAGATGTCGTCGAATACCAGGTTGCCATCGCTGGTCGGGCCCATTCCGTGGGTCGAGACGAAGAGGATGGTGCAATCTTCATCGACGCAATCGCGGATCGCGCCAAACGCGGCATCGATTTCCCGATAGACATCCTTCATTGGATCGCCCATCGCGGCGGCGATGTCCGAGTCATGCCGCGGATGCGACGGATCATGAAGATGCCATGTCTGATGGCCGACGCAATGCGTCTCATCCATGACCGAGACGAACAGGTCCCAATGATCCGATCGCAGGTAATGGCAGAGCATGTCGCGCTTGGCGCGCACCCGTTTCAGTAGGTTTTCCCGAAAGGCCTGAAACTCGGCTGGTGTGCGATCGTCGATCTCGCACAGTCCGACAGGATCACCGCCGTATTTCGAGAGGACGTCGTCAGCAAGCGACGCGGGCCAGGTTCGGATGGTGCGGTGGTGATAATCATGGACGCCCCACTCCGTCACCTGCATTCCATTGAGACCCTCATGGACGGGCGCGTAAGGCATGTTGATGACCGCGATGCGCTTCTCCCGCCAGGCAGCATCGGTCCAGAAGGCCGGCATGCGATCATGATCCGGGCGGTATCCGTGATAGCGATAGTCCTCGGGGTTGAATCGGGTCCGGAGATATTGCCCATGGCGATGGGGACCGACCGCCGTATAGAAATTCGGCCAGGACGCGCCGCTAAACCGTCGCGGTGGATTTCGGACAACGCCAAAAAGACCTTGTTCCCGTAATGATGCCAAGTTGGGCAAGGATCCATCGTCGATCCAGGCGTCGACGAGCGACAACTCCATCGCATCGACACCGAAGACCAGAACCTTCGCGCCCATTCAGGCCTCCATCCCATCCAGAAGAAAGTCGCGGAGCTGCGGCAACACCTTCGTCGCATGAAACTGCGTCGCAAAGCGCTGTTGCGCCGCGATGCCCATGCGGCGCTGCAGGTCCCGGTCTTCCATGATACGGATGAGCGTATCGGCCCCGGCCATCACGTCATTCAGCGGCCAATGCAATCCCTCGCCCCCATCGGCGAACAACTCGGTGATGCCGCCGACCGGTGCGGCGACAACCGGCAGGCCGTGCGCCATCGCTTCCACCACGACGAGGCCGAATGATTCCATTTTTGCGGCATGTACCAAGACACGATGGGACGCGAGATGGTCGAAGACAGTGTTCGACACGCCCACGAAGGTGACCTGATCTTCGATGCCGAGATGAACCGCCAACCGATCGAGATGCCCCCTGTCGGGTCCATCGCCAACGATCGTGAGGGTGTAACGATGGCCTCGCTGTTTGGCCTCGCCGAGGACGTGAAGAATATAGGCTTGGTTCTTCCGCGGCTCGAGTGACCCGACGGTAACCAGATCACCCGTCTTCTCGCCGTGTGATGCATCCTGCGTCGACATGTCCAAAAAATTCACGCCGACAATTGACGGCTTCGACGCCAAACTGGGAAATCGCTTTTCAAGATAGTCTCGCATGTAGGACGAGACATACAGGAGGCCGTCGACAGCCGGTAAGACCTCCTGCTCCATCGCCCGGATTCCGGCCCAAACCCGACCACCTTCGGCAATGTATCCCTGATCCCGCCATTCATCGGCTTGGGAATGGTTGAAATGGACCGCCAGATAGACTTTGTGGCGCAACGGATCGCGGATACTCAAAGCCGCTTTAGCGGAAACGGGACACTGCGCATAAATGATCGCATCGCCGGGAGCGCCGAGCTTCTGTCGCAGGACCTGCTCAAGTATCGGGCCATGAAAACGCCGATGCCACCACACGCCGGCCGCGCGGCTGAATGGCGTGATCAGCTTGCGCATTCCGAACACCGGAAGATATTTAATCGGCGAAGCATCGAACGGCGTGACGATCTCCCCATCGACGCCGAGATCCCGGATACCCTTCAACGCGGCATGCATCGACGTATGGATCCCCGTTACGCCATTTGCCCGCATCACGAACGCAAAGAACAGTTTCGGGCGCTGATGCATATGTCCGGTGATTAATGAACCATACTACGAATCGATTAATAGAATTGTATTTTACAGTAGAACTGCAAAACAGTTTCTATTCGGCACTAATGTAACTAATAGTATTTCCACCCTTATGACTTAATCAATTCAGGTAATCAGGACAGAAATTTAGTCGGAGTACTTAAATCACCAAACTTTGCGCTCGGCGGCAGGATCAGGTCAACGCCGCACAGGCCTCCTGGATCAGATCGCCGCCTTTAATGATGTCTTCTTCAGGGGCCACAAAGCTGGCCCGGAAGTACGGCGACAATCCGTAAGCGACGCCTTGAACAACGGCGACCCCAACCGAATCCAACAGATACAGCGCGAAGTCGGTATCGTTCTCGATGACACGTCCGTCCGGCGCGCGTTTGCCAATCGCGCCGGCGCAGCAACAGAAGATGTACATCGCGCCTTCCGGTAAGTCGCAGCTCAATCCGTCGGCCGCACTTAATTTCTCAAACATCAGGTCCCGGCGGCGCTGCAGGTTTGCGGTATGCTCGCGCACGATCTCCTGCGGCCCGGTAATGGCGGCAATGCCCGCGGCCTGGGCCACGGCGCTGACGCCGGACGCGCTTTGCGACTGGAGCTTCGCCATGGCGTCGATGATCTCCTTCGGCCCGCCGGCGAACCCAAGCCGCCATCCGGTCATCGAATATGCCTTCGAAATCCCGTTGCACGTTATCGTGCGGTCATAGAGCTTCGGTTCGACCTGCGCGAAGGTCGAGAATTCCCGCCCGTCATAAATCAGATGCTCATAGACGTCGTCGGTCAGGATATGGACATGCGGGTGCTTCAACAGCACGTCGGCAAGCGCCCTCATTTCGGCGGGTGAGTAAGTCGCCCCGGTCGGATTGCTCGGCGAGCAGAAGATCAGCCACTTCGTCTTTTCCGTGATCGCTTCTTCAAGCTGCTCGGGACGCATCTTGAATTGGTTGTTCTGCCCGCAGCTCACGATCACCGGCGTCCCGCCCGCCAATTGGACCATGTCGGGATAGGATGCCCAATGCGGTGCAGGGATGATCGCCTCGTCGCCCGGACCGACGGTCGCCATCAGCGCGTTGAACAAGATCTGTTTGGTTCCCGCACTCGCCGTGATCTGATCCAGGTCATAGTGGAGACCGTGATCGCGCTTGAATTTGAGCTGCGCCGCTTCGCGCATCTGCTGGGTTCCGTTGATCGGCGCGTACCAGATTTCGTTCCGGTCCATCAGATCGATCACCGCCTGTTTGGCATGATCCGGCGTCGCGAAGTCCGGCTCACCGGCGGTAAGCTTGATGATCGTGCGTCCCTCGGCCTGAAGCTCACGCACCCGCGCGGACGCGATTTGGCTTGGCGAGGGTTTGAATCGGTTCATTCGCGGCGCGAGAATGCCCATGCTGTCAGACTCCCATTCGGAAATTCCCGGCCGGAACCGACCGGTATCGGATCGTAGTGAATTCGGCGGTATTGTTCCGCGAAACTGCCGCCGCGTCGAGTGGGCCGGCTAGCGCCGCGGCTTTACCCGGTTACGACCTGGAACCGGTGATCGTCATCGGTCGCCATCTGGTTCACCAGATCGATTTCCCAGGCCAGATATTCGAGCATCGCTTCTTCGCGATTCTTACCCAGTTCGCGCGCCGACAACCAAACATCGTCGGCCTCATCCGCCATGTGCGCCGGTCCCTCTTCGAGCGGATTCCCGGCATCGACCCAGGCGTCGGTGCCGCCGGAAAGGACTTGGACCGGAATTTCCGTCATTTGCGCTGCATCGGCGGCCGCAAGACCGGCCAATACGCCGTCGGACGAGGTGAACACCAGCGCGTCGGCCTTCGGTAGCTTTGACAATGCCGCCGAGAGACGGCCGCGGGTCGAGAAACAGGCGCCGGGGATATGCCCCGCGCGATAGGTCCTGCTGTCGTCGAAATCCACGACGACGGTGCCATCGGCGGCGAGCTGCGCCTTCAAATCGGCGGCATCGATTGTTTTTATCGTCGACGGATCGAACCCGAGCGCCGCGGGGCGGTACGACCCGGTCTCCAATGCGCCGCCGATGCTGTCGATCGTCAGGGTGGCAACGTCCATCCACCCCATCTGCTTCAACCAGGATGCGGTCATCGTGGCGCGGACGCCGTTGTCGTCGACCAGCACGACCCGTGCACCCCATACCGCGATGTGATTGTCCGTCTCCTGCACTAGTTGTCCGCCCGGCGCAGACCGAACATCGGGCAGATGACCGGCTTCGTATTCTTCCGGCGTCCGAACATCCAGGACATACAAGGTCTTGGTATCCACTTCGCCGCGCCATGCGTCGAGCGTCGCGGCGTCGATCTTCGGAATGTCGCATAGGGAGGCAACCTTCGCCGCCCCGCTCATCGCGGCGTCGAACCCCTTATCGGACACGTCCGGCGGCGTTTGCGTGGCGCCGTTCACCACATCGAAGCCGGCGAGATGCCAGGCCATCGTGCCATCCTTCAGCGAAACGATCTTATTCTTGAAACCGGCGTTGATCAGGGACTGTGCCCCGATGATGCTACGCGTGCGGCCACCGCAATTGACGATCACCATGGTCTCGGGCGACGGCGTCAGGTCGGTATAACGATAGACGAGTTCGGCGCCCGGAACGCTGATCGCGGTCGGGATGCTGTTGTTGTTGTACTCCTCGTAGGACCGGCTGTCGTAAATCGCGATATCGGCCTTGCTGTCGATCAGCGACTTGAGCTCTTCCGCATCGATGTAGGGAGTGCCCGCTTCGTGCTCGACCACTTCCGCAAAGGCCTTGCTCGGCACGTGGACGCCGCTATAGATGCGATACCCCGCCGCTTCCCAGGCGGCAATGCCACCGTCCAGAACCGATACGTCCTCATATCCCAACGCGGCCATGCGGGCAGCGGCCGCCTCCGCGATCCCTTCGCCATCGTCGCACCACACGACCGGCGTGTCGCGGCGCGGCACGAGGTCGCCCACTCTCACCTCTAACCGGCTGAGCGGCACGCAGGATGCGAGCAGCAGATGACGCTTGCCGAACGTCAATTCCTCGCGGGCGTCAAGAATGGCGAATTCGCCGCCATCCTTGATCCGTGCTTTCACATCCTGTGCGCTGAAACGCGAAATGGTGTCGCCCACGGCGAAGTCCTCCCTGGAAGTTGGTTCCCGCAGGCGCGTCGGTTATCGCGCGCCGTTACCGGCCGTTAAACAGGCTCGATCCGAGTACGGGTCAGATTGTCGGTATTGACGCCTTCGATCCGGATCAGACGCGTCGGTCCATCCCGATATGGCGCATGGATCGCGCCGGCCGGATAAAGATGCGCGTCGCCGGGCTGAAGGTTGTAGGTCTTCGCAAGTTCGACCTTCGCTGCCTTTTCGCCATCTGCCGGGGTGACCACCTTCCAGTCGGTCATCTCGGTCTCGCCGATGGCCTGGCCGTAGATCGCCCAGGTCGGACCGTGATCGTGCGGGAAGCCTTTCTTGGCTCCATTGTAGACATGCGCACAGATGCAAAAACCCAGATCCGGGTCTTCATAAATGATGTTGCGCTCGGCCTCGACATCGTCGCGCAGATGCGTGGCGACGAATTCTTTGTCCCTCAGCGCTTTCTCAACGATCTGGCGTACCTGCTCTTGTCCGGCCGGGCCGGAATCCGCCTTCAACGCTTCGCGGCAGTCGGCGGAAAACTCGTCTAACGTATAGGGCATGGATGGAAATTCCTCTGTATTCGCTTGGTGATCTTGATGGGTCTTCGACCGAATGGGTCGTAATTCATCTTAACATGCTATCCGTCGGGACTGGAATGCGAGCGGGCCAATTTGCCGCAATTTACACGACATGATTGTAAAATTTTTACCTCCTCGCGGCAAAATAAAGAGCAAGGCTCCGGAGACGACCGCCCCGGAGCCTTGCCAAGCAATGTACCCTACCTCACGAAATCGGCGGGCTATTTACCCAAAGTGATGCCGTAGCGTACCTTCACGTACTGCTCGAGAAACCCCCGCGCTTTCGGCGATAGAGTCAGCGCCGTATCACGGATAGCGACTGCCTCGTCGCCGATGGTTTGCGGATACTTGCCCAGAATTTTATCGCGCTTCTTCACGAAATCAGGATCCTTGAGCATTTTGCGGGCCGCCGTGCGCCATGCCTCGACGATATCCTTCGGCGTACCGGCAGGCAGGTTCCAGGACTTGTTCATACCGGAACTCATCTGCATGAGCGCAAGCCAGGCCTCGAATCCGGGTCCCGAAGGCTTCTTGCCGTGAAGCGCTTCATACGCCTCGAAATAGCTCGGCACGTCCGGCCATGTCGGATCACGCTGCGCCTTACCCTTGCCGTCCACGATACCCAGCGTATAAATCGGAACCGCAATGCCGTCCTCCAACAACTTCTGCCGGTTGTTCAAGAAGGACAGAGAGTTGTCGTAATTGACCAGGAACTCGCCCCGTTCGAAGGCCAACGCCATCGGGCCGTTCCCCTTCATACCCCAAACGCTCTTGACCTCGACGCCAAGCAGGCTCAGGCCAAGCCGGTACTGCAGCCCCGCCGATGTCGGTGTCTTGCCGCCAAACACGAGTTTCTCGACCGGAGTCGACCGCAGCTTCTGCATCTTGCCCTTCAGCGTCTTGATCTTCTGAAGGCCGAGATCCTTGCGCACATAGACCAGACTGCTGCGCGGCGACAGGATGATCGGGATGTAATCCTTGAGATCGAACTTGATCCGTGGATCGCCCAGCATGTAATTCGCCATAACCGACGTCGATATGGCCATAACCCACGTGCCGTCCTTCGTCGCACGTTGCTGAAAATGGTTGGTACCAAGAATACCACCCGCTCCTGGCTTGTTGATGACCAGGATTCTCGGATTGCCGGGCAGATACTTCTGCATGTATTGCTGCAGGAAGCGGCTGTAACTATCTGTTCCACCGCCCTCATTGAAAGGAACGATAATCTGAATTCGCTTCCCTTCGAAATTGGCGGCCTTGGCATCGGTGTTGGTAACGGCAACACCTAGAACGATTGTAGCGGACAGTGCGATCAAACCCGCTACGCCGTTCAGGATAGATTTCGGTAACATTGGAAGTCCTCCCTTTGACGTTGTGCATTGGCGATCTGCCTGCGCGCAGACGGCCAACGGCAATCGCACACAGGGCGCTTCTTGTTCTTATTATTATTGCGAGACTCAAAACTCTAACACGGAGGACGTGTTTCCCCGAATCAACGCCCGGAATTTGCCTGAAATCGCGATTCCCGATACATCTGAATGGTCATCAATGAACCCGAACCAAACGCATTCGGGCCAGCGCATGGCGGGCCAACCGGACCGTCCGCATAACAAAATCAATCGGAGAGAAGCCCCATGAGCGATGGGACCGCAGACGAGGACATCAAGCATTTCCCGGCCGACGCGTTGCGCAATCAGATCGCGTCCTGCCTCACCGCATGGGGCATGCCCGCCGATCAGGTCGAGATCACGGCCAATGTCATGGTCGACGCCGATAAGTGCGGGATCGACACGCACGGCCTTTCGATGCTGACAACATATGACTCGCGCCGCCGCGATGGCATCATCACGATGGACGCCAAAGTCGAGGTGGTGCGCGAGACGCCGGTCTCCGCGCTGGTCGATGCCGGCGGCGGCCTCGGTTATGTCCCCTCCATCCAGGCCACCAAGATCGCCATCAAAAAGGCCAAGGAAATGGGCATGGCCGGTGTCGCGGTCTGCAACTCCAACCATTTCGGCGCAACCGGCTACTACACCCGCATGATAGCGGCGGAAGGATTGGTCGGCATGGCAACGACCAATGGCTCCGGCCCCCGCACCGCGCCCACCTTCGGCCGCGACGCAAAGCTTTCTACAAATCCCATCGCCTTCACCGCGCCAGCTAAACGCAACGCGCCGTTCAATCTCGATATGGCGACGACGACAGTGGCTGCCGGCAAGATACGCAACAAGGCGAACGAAGGCCTGCCCCTCCCCGAGGGTTGGGCCAATGGCCCCGACGGTCGCCCAACCTCGGACTCGAGCCTCTATTTCGACCGCGCCGGGACCCAGACGCCATTGGGCGGCACCCGCGAACTGGGCAGCCACAAAGGCTACGGCCTGGGCGCGATGGTCGAGATTCTATCGGCGGGTTTTTCGGGTGCCAGTCTGGTGACTCATCCCGAGCACGGATACCGGCGGCCGGGCACGATGGATATCGGGCACTTCTTCCTTGCCATCGATCCAACGGCTTTCCGGCCCGAGGGCGCCTTTGAGGAAACGGTCGACGAACTGATCGACGCCCTACACGCGACGACGCCGGTCGATCCGGACCAACCGGTCATGGTGGCCGGTGAGCCAGAAAACATCATCCGCGCCATGCGCGAGGATACCGGCATCCCGGTGCCGCCGGGGCTGCGCGGGAAGATCCGCGACATCGCCAAGAACTCCAACGCCGAATTCTTCCTGGATTAACGCCATGGCCAATGATGACAGCACTGTAAAACGGTTCCCGGTCGCCTGTGTGCGCGATCAAATAGCGTCCTGCCTGCGGTCCTTCGGCATGCCGGAGGACGATGTCGAGATCACGGCAAACGTTATGGTCGACGCCGACAAGCGTGGCATCGACACGCATGGCATTTCCTGCGTGCCGAACTATTTCAGCCGATGGAAGCGCAAGA
Source organism: Alphaproteobacteria bacterium (assembly GCA_021774335.1). GTDB lineage: Bacteria > Pseudomonadota > Alphaproteobacteria > UBA8366 > UBA8366 > JAJFJD01. The sequence goes on along the minus strand of JAJFJD010000040.1, from coordinate 291,459 downwards.
TCATCACGCTGGATGCGACATATACCGTCGTCCGCGAGACTCCGGTCACGGCACTCGTCGATGCCGGCGGCGGGCTCGGCTATGTCGCCTCGGTCCGGGCGATGGAATTGGCGATCGGCAAGACGAAGCAAAACGGCATGGCGACGGTGTCGGTGCGCAATTCTGCGCATTACGGCGCGGCAGGCTACTACACGCGAATGGCCGCCCGCGAAGGGCTGGTCGCGATGGCGATGACCAACACGTCAGGGCCGAAGGTCGTGCCAACCTATGCCGCGCAGGCGCAGCTTGGCACCAATCCCATCGCCTTTACGGCACCGGCGAAACGGCACAAGCCGTTCAACCTGGACATGGCGACCTCGACTGTCGCCGGCGGCAAGATTCGCAATAAGGCTGTCGAGAAACAGCCGCTGCCGCTTGGCTGGGCCTTGGACAAAACCGGGCAACCGACCACCGATTCCGCAACCCACTGGGATGGCGGTTTGATGACGCCGCTCGGTGGCCTTTCCGAACTCGGCAGTCACAAGGGCTACGGTCTCGGCGCGATGGTCGAAATCCTGTCGACCGCCTTGTCAGGTGCTAGCGTCGTCACCCGCCCGGATCATGGTACCCGCGACCCCGGCACGATGAACCTCGGTCACTTCTTCCTCTGCATCAATCCGACCATCTACCGGCCGGACGGCGCTTTCGAAGACACGGTGGACGAACTGATCGACGACCTGCACGCGACGACACCGGCCGATCCGGCACAGCCCGTCATGGTCGCCGGAGAACCGGAAGACAAGATCGAGGCCGAACGAGAATCCGCCGGCATTCCGGTGCCACCCGGCCTGCGGGATCGTATTCAGGAAATCGCGAAAGAGACCGGCGCGGACTTTCTCCTGACCTGAGCGCGCCGCCGGAGCAACATCTCCACCAACCGTCAAGGACATCGCGTCATGGCCACATCGATCATCGACTCCGTCTATTACAAGGACATGTACGGCGCGGCGCGCATGCATGCGTTGTTCAACGATGAAGCCCGCTTTCAGGGCTGGCTCGACTTCGAAGCCGGGCTTGCCCGCGCGCAAGCCCGATTAGGGATCATTCCCAAGGAAGCGGCCGCGGAGATCAGCGAAAAGGCGAAAGTCGAGTTCATCGATATCCCGGCGATGAAAGAGGAGTTCGACAAGGTGGGATTTCCGATCCTGCCCATTGTCCATCAACTCGCGAAGGCGGTGAGCCCAGAGACGGCGCGCTACGTGCACTGGGGTAGCACCACGCAGGACGTGATCGACACCGGCATGGCGCTCCAGATACGCGATGGGCTCGATCTGTTGGACGCGATGCTGGGTGAACTTGAAACCGTTCTTGCCGCCCTTGCCCGGAAACACCGGAATACGATCATGGCGGGCCGCACGATGCGGCAGCAGGCCGCGCCCATCACCTTTGGCTACAAGGTCGCGATCTGGCTGGCCGAGGTTCACCGCCATCGCCAGCGCCTCGTTGAAATCCGCCCGCGCGCGGCGGTCGGACAGATCGCCGGCGCGGTCGGGACGAACGCGACGCTGGGCGACCAAGGGCTCGACGTGTTGCGCGAAACGATGAAGGAGCTGAGCCTCGCCGAAGCACCGATCACCTGGCATGTCTCGCGCGATTCATGGACTGAAACGACGGCACTTCTGGGACTCGTCGGCGCGACTTTGGCCAAGATCGGCCAGGAAATCGGAACCTTGATGTCGACCGAAGTCGGTGAGGTCGGCGAACCCTTCGTCACCGGACGCGGCGCCAGCAGCACCTTGCCGCAGAAGCGTAATCCCATCCTGTGCCAACCGTTGGTCGCCGCGGGCCGAATGCTGCGCGAGAAGGTCTCACTCGCCCTCGACACGATGGTTCAGGATCACGAACGCAGCATCGGCGGGATGCATCTGGAATGGTCCATCCTGCCGGAAGCCTTCGTCATCGCCGGTGGCGCGATAGAGAACGCCTTGTCGATCCTCGACGGCCTCGTCGTAGACGAAGCCCGCATGCGCGCCAATCTCGACATGCTCCATGGTCTGATCATGTCGGAAGCCGTGATGATGGGGTTGGCGCCGCATATCGGCCGCAACCAGGCGCATGACGTCGTATACGAAGCCTGCGCGCGCTGCGCCGACGGCAGCACCACGTTGCGGGACGTTCTGCTCGCCGACCCGCAGATCAGCAGTCATCTATCAGAAACAGAGATCGACGCCATGCTCGACCCGGCAAACTACCTGGGCGTCGCACCGCAAATGGTGGACCAAGTCCTGGCGCTGATTGACGGCTAGCGAAGTTCCGCCTCTGCCTGCGCGGTCAACGCCCCGTCCCGTGCCACGAGCCGCCCGCGCTTGAACACCATTCGGCGGACCGGCCGATCCGCAACGGCATGCGCGGGCGTATCGGCATCGACAACAAAGAAGTCCGCGGCGCACCCCACATCGAGACCGTGCCCGGCAAGGCCGAGTTCCTTGGCCCCGGCCCCGCTCGCCAAATCCAATGCGATTTCCATATCCTCGTCGGTGCGGAAGCCGGACCGCCACGCCGTCAACATCGCGCGCTCCAACATGTCGCCGTTGCCGTAGGGCGTCCAGGTGTCGCGAATATTGTCGTTGCCCGCGAATATCGAAACGCCCCGATCACGCAATTTCTTCACGGGCGGCAACGGTGACGCGCCGCCGCCATGCGTCGCGATCGAAATCTTCGTCTCAGCTAGTGCGGCGGCCAAGCGTTCGAAAGTCGCCTCATCGCAGCCGCCCACGCAAAAGGCATGGCTTGCCGTTACCTGTCCCTCAAGGCCGGCAGCACGGGTTCGCTCGATCAAACCGTCCAGTTCCTTCACGCCGGTCGGACCCGCGTCATGAAGGTGAATGTCGATGCCAACACCGTGGCGCTCGGCAATCCCGAATATTACGTCGTAATGCGCCGTCAAATCCTCGTCGAAGGCGATAGGATCGATCCCGCCAACGAGATCCGCGCCTTCAGCGACGGCGGCATCGAGCAGGTCCGCCATCCCCGGGCTCCGGGCAATACCGCTTTGTGGAAAGGCGACGATCTGGATATCAAGGAAGGCCTTGAAACGATCGCGCAACGCAAGAATTGCATGCAGATGGGCCAAGCCGATCGGGAGATCGATATCTACATGGGTTCGTAACGCCCCGGTCCCCGTCGTGATTACCTGGCGCAGCAGCGCCGCTGCCCGATCTTCGACTGGCGCGGGAAATCGATTGCGCAGTTGCTTTTCCGTCTCGATCCGGCTTTCGCGGTCCGGTCCGGCCGGATATGGCAACCAAGGCTGTCCGAACAGCGTCTTGTCCACATGCATGTGCCCATCGACCAAAGCCGGCAATATCAGGCCGTTCGCCCCGTCGATGCTAGCAAGCTCATCCGACGCGACGGTCTGGCCGGCCGAGACGTCCGTAATGACGCCATCCCGCACCGTGATTCCCACGGTCTGGTCGGCGTCGATGCGAATATTGTGGAGATGGAATGACGAGTCATGAACCATAAAGCGAACTATAGCCGCCGCATTGCATCCTGTCGCGGATACAGTCTTACGCCGGCTGGCCGACCCCACGCCGCAGTGTCTTGACCGGATCGACGGCATGGATCGGCGCATTCGAATTTGCGGCCCGCGCTTCACGGATCGCTTGGCGTTTGGCGGTGACGTCTCGGCAGGCCTCGGCAAAAGTCCGAATCGGCCGTCGCAGATAAGGGCTGACCTCTGGTTCAGAAAGCCGCGCGAGTTCGCTGTTCATCGGAGATACCCTGTCCCGTGTTCCAGCCTCGTTTCAACATGAGCTGGATAACACCGCCACGTTAACCCGACTAAGGACCCAGTTCCTCCGGCTATTCGGACTATCCATTTGGAGGGAGGAAATGGCGAAATGGAACTTTTGGGTTACTCAAAATGGCTAGTCCGATTCCGGAACAGTGCGGTTTGTCTAGAAAAACAACAAACCGGGCCTGGAAACTCGAAACGCTTGTGATGAAAAGATCACAATGGGCCTTCTATCCTAAAGAAGGTCTCGCTTGCGTCATACAAAGCGCCAGTGGTTTCGAGTAAACTTCAATTTCAGGAACAATTCATGGCCTGGAGGCGATTCCAGGCAGGGTGGTGGATATGTTACTGCGAATGGACGATGTGGCAGACGTAGATCTGTCGCGTATAATTCATCGCGCTTATCGGGAAGCTGACGAGACCGGTGCGACCTATGATGTCGCGACAAGCGCTGCCATTCAGGCGGTGCTAGCGGTCTATCCAGACTGGTCGCGCGACAAGGCCTTCGATCAGATACTCCGGCTGGGCAGCGGCCCGTTCTGAGTTTATGGCCGAAGACCGGCCCTATTATCTCCTAGAAATCAGACAGTGGGCAGAACGGCGATCAGCCGCAGGCGCTATCGGTCTGACCGCGCCTTATTCCAGTTCAGCAGGATGCGGCCGGGCGCGGTAAACCCGATACGCCCGCTCGGCAATTCCGTAAACACCACATTCCCTCGGGCGAATAGTTGCCTTAGCCAGATGGTCGTGAGGGCTGCCAAGAGCGCGCCGCCGACAGAGTCGCTGATGAAATGCTTGAACTGAAGAACCCGCCCAAACGCCAATACCGCCGCCGCGATCAGCAGCGGGATGCGCAAGCGCGGTGCAAAAAACCCAACCGCGATCGCGATGCAAAAAAGCGTGTTGGCATGGCCCGAGGGAAAGGAATGGTAATCCCCGCTGGGCGCGATCGGCTGGAATACGGGCCAGGACAGGGTCTCGGCCGCATGGGGCCGCGCCCGCCCCAATAGTATCTTCACGATATTGGTGGCGATGCCGGATACAGCGATGGACGCGAAGACGAAACCGGACGCACCGGCCAGCCATGCATAGTACCGCGCGCGCCGTGTCGAGGCGTCGAGAAAATACAGCACCATGAATAGGATCGCAGCGACGCCGGTCGGGACAAGCGAGTATTTCGAGTTGCCGGATGAGGCCAGGATATCAATGACCCGGCGCGCATCGCCGTCGATCGACCGCATTAAAGACGACAACGGCCCATCCACAGTGACCATCAAGACGGCAATGACCGCAACGGTGGACAATACCCGCCAATCGCGCCAACTCAGCGCCTGCGTCATGTCGGCCCAAACCGATCTTTGCGTCGAGGACTGCATTGTCATTCGATGGCCGCCTCACCCCCCCTTCGGGAGCCGATAAAACGTCAAGGTAAGCCGCTTGCCTTTCGCATAATTCACGCCGCTCAGTTTTCGCACGGCTTCCGGTGTCTTGCCCACTTTCTTTAGCGCCGCCAAGAGTCTCTTCTCGGCTTTCTGATCCACCAGCCCCATTGCACAGGCCGGATCGGCCAACAAATGTTTCGCCACCATCTCGGCATTCCCGAGACGGGTGTTCGTGCCCGTAAGGAAGACGAGGCTCGGCTCCGTGAACCCTGCCGACGCGAGCCGCGTAGTGGGGCAGATGCGTGTCGCCGCATAGGCCGCGGCGCTGCGCTTGCTGAGCCAGATGGTATCGAGAGACGGCAGAAAGAAATGAAACAGAATGCCGTTGAAGACCAGCGCGCCGGCAAACAACGCCACCATGGGCGTAAACGCATGGTCCGCCTTCCCACGCCACCACAGGACCATGTAGATCAGCAATCCCAGTGTCACGGCTGCCAAGATGAGGCCCGCGACGTTGACTGCGGATTGCAGAAACGCGGTCCCGACGGCAAACAACCCGGCCAGGATGACACCGCAAATCGCGAACCCGACCAGCGCGACGAAGGCCGACGCCTTGCGCAGCCGAAGCCCGCCACCGGCGAACGCATCACGCCACGCCGCCGCCGTCAGTATGGCCAGGGCCGGATAGACCGGCAGGATATAATGCGGCAGTTTCGTCGCCACCAATTCGAGTACGATCCAGCTTGGCAGAAGCCAGGCGAGGCAAAACCGGACCTGCGGTTCCTGGCGGCGGCTCCAGATCCACGGTACGGCGAGCGCCGCAACCACGGAGAACGGCCAGAAGGTCGGCCAGAACGCAATGAAATAGAACCCGGGCGGCGCGCCGTGCGATTCCTGTCCCTTACCGATCTTGGCCAGGAAGTCGCCGCCGAGCGATGTCTTGAAGAAAGCCCCATCGGTTTCAATGGTGATCGCGACGAACCACGGCAGGACCACGATGGCGGCGATCAGCACACCGGCAATCGGCCGCAGCATGCCGAGCCATCGGATCTCCCGTTCCACGGCAACCAGATACAGGATCGTCAAACCGCAGATCATGAAGATGATCGGACCCTTGATCAGGATGCTCGCCCCAACGGCCAGCCAGAAGGCAAAGACCGCCGGCCAGCTTCCGGACTGGGCTTGGCTCTTCAAAACATACATTTTTGCCAACGCGGCCTGCGCGACCACGATGGTCGCCAGCAACACCGCATCGGTCTTTGCCAGCCGTGCTTCTACACCCAACAGCAACGTTCCCGCCAGCAGGATTGCAGCGGACATGCCGACCAGTTGGCCGAAAAACAGAGTCCCGACATAGGCGGTTCCGAAGACGGCAACGATCGCACCGATCAGCGAGGGCAATCGGTATGGCCATGCCGCGGCCTCACCATCGCTGCCGAACAGATACGCGCTTGCCGATTGCAGCCAGTAAATCCCTACGGGCTTCTTGTGGCGCGCCTGATCCTGGAAGGTGATGTTCACCACGTCGCCAGAGTCCATCATCTGGCGGGACGCTTGCGCGAACCGCGCTTCATCCCGGTCGGTCAACGGCAGTTCGGCAAACCCCGGCAGGAAAAGACAAAGGCAAACGAGAAGCAGCAGGGCGAAATGTCCGATCGTCAAACCCGGCTGCGGCACGGCAACGGTTGTTGAATCAGTGGACGCCACCGGTCAGTGCCTCTCGTGCAGTCTGAATTCGATCATAACGCGCCTTGTTTAGGGTACGCCCCGGGCCGCGTCAAAAGACAAAATATTAACCCACGCCCCGGACCGCCCGGACCTTCCCGCCCTCACCGGCGGGTGCTAGGGTCGCGGCTTCCAAATCACCCCTAAACCACCGTCAGAAGCCTCGCCCCATGTCCGACACACCCGGCAGCGACCTGCCCAAAAAACCGCTTTCCATCGACGATTGTTTTCAGTTGGCGGAAGCCAGCCTTGCGGCCGAGGAGGCATCGGCGTTTTGCGCGGTTCTCGACGGCGTCGTTGCCCGGACCATCGGTCACCGGCTGTTCACGATTTCGCGCTTCTACCCGGACAGCATGGAACTCGAGCGCGTCTATAGCTCCGACCCGGCGGCATACCCCGTTGGCGGCCGGAAGCAGAAAGGCGGGACGCCCTGGTCGGACCTGATCCTGCGCGACGGCGAAATCTTCCTCGGCCGGGACAACGACGCGATCCGCAGTGCCTTCGACGACCATGAGAAGATCATTGCACTCGGCCTCGGCTCGATCATCAACGTTCCCGTCCGGCGTGGTGACACCGTGCTGGGCACCATGAACTCGACCCACCGCGAAGGCTGGTACGTGGACGCGGACCGGGATGACGCCCGGCTGTTATCGACATTCCTCGCGCCGTGGCTCATCTGAGACATCACCCTCGAAGACCTTGATCCACATCAGGGCATAAGCCCGCCATTCGACCGATATTTTCTTAAGAATCGATACTGACAAAGGTCGGCGAGATATGATCGTATTCGGGCTCCGCGCCACAATATCAATCCTGACACTTTTGACCGTCATCGGGTCCGCCAACGCTGAGATCGCAGGCCGCGCCCTGTTCGAAAACGACTGCGCGGCGTGTCACACGCTCAAGGCGGATGCGCCCGCCAAGCGCGGACCACACTTGGAAGGTCTATTCGACCGCCGTTACGGAGCTGTCGAGGGATTTCCCTATCGCATGGTCTGGAAAAAGGCGGATCCTGTCTGGACGGATAAGGAGATCGATAACTATCTCTTCGTCCACGGACGTTATGAGGCGCCGGACCGCGCCACGCTTATCGAGTATCTGAAAAAGGCCACGCGCCCGTAACGCCGCTAATTACCCGCCTGCGGCGCCGGACGGCCCGACGTGCGCACCGGTTTCTTCTCGGCGCGGCCGAGAATCCAGGCAGGTATGAGCGCGGCGATGAAGACTCCGGCGATCAGCCAGAACGCATCCTGGAATCCCATCGTATTCGCCTGCGCTTCGATCATCGCGCCGAGATGATCCAACGCCATCCGGTCGAGCATGGCGGCAGGAATGCCATCGGCCGAGAGAATGTGTTTCACCTGCTCCAGCAGTTCGCGGGTCGCCGCGTTCGCCGAGGTCTGCGTCGCGGCTAGGTTCTCGTTATGGAACTGTGTCCGAATTTCAAGGAACACGACCAACACGTTGATGCCACAGGCCCCGCCCAGTTGCCGGAAGAAGTTGATAGTACCGGAACTCTGGTTCAGGCGTTCGGGCGGCAGGGCATTCAGCGCCGACGCCATCAGCGACGGATTGATGAATCCCATACCAATCCGCGCGACGATCGCGAACATGGCAACGGTCCAGAACGTGCTATTGACATCGGCGGTCGCGAGGAGCGCCACGCCGGCAGCGAACAGGATCAACCCGCCCATGATCGGAAACTGCGCCGGCACGTGATCCGACAAGCGGCCGGCAAGTGGGAACAGGACAACCAAGATCAGGCTCGCGGGCAACAGGACCAAGCCGGCCTGCGACGCCGTGTATCCCTGCACGATCTGTGTGAAGACCGGGATCGCATAGGTCATCGCAAAATTGCCCATGCCGAAAACAAATCCAACGACCACCGCGGAGGCGAATTGCGGGTTCTTGAGCAGCGTGAAGTCGAGCAACCGCGGCCCATCCCGCATCTGCATGCGCACGAAACCGGCGGTCGCGGCAAGACCGATAGCAAACCGTGTCAGGATTTCGTTTGACGTCCAGCCGTCACGCTGGCCGTTCGTGACCGCCGAGATGACACAGAACAACGCCGTACACAGCAGAATATAGCTGGTCCAGTCGAATGGTTCTCGGCGTGCCTCCCGTTTTGGATTTGGCATGAATATGCTGCCGAGGAACATCGCCAGGAGAACCAACGGCAGCGTGATGAAGAAGATCGCGCGCCACGTCAACGTATCGATGGCGATACCGCCGACGACGGGCCCGGCACCGACAGCCAGCATCAGCCCGACACCGAAAATACCGACCGCCACGCCGCGCCGATTGCCGGGAAAGACCTGCACCACCGTTACCATGGCCAACGGCTGGATCACCCCGGCGGCGAAGCCCTGTAATATTCGCCCGACGACGATGATATCGAGATTCGGTCCGAAGCCCGCGATCAGCGATCCGACCGTGAATATCACCAGTACGATCATGAAGGTCAGGCGCGGCCCGAAGGCGGAAACGAACCACGCGTTCAGAAGCTGGCTCGCCGTCATAGTGGCGATAAACGCCGTCGCCAAGAGCTGCGCTTCGTCTTGCCCGACACCGAAGGCACCCATCACTTCGGGCACCGCGACATTCACGATCGTCCCGCTCAACACCATGGTGAAGGAAGCGACCATCGCCCCGGCGGTTACGAATATCCGGTAGGACGGCCCATAACGGGCGAACAGGTCGTCGATCGTCTCTGTGCGCAAACAGGTTTCCTAGGATGCGTGGTCTCGACTCAGACAGACAAGTTTGTTCGCCGTCCGGTTAACCACACCTTACCGGAATTCCCACTGAACCGCAGAATGTTGCGGAATAGCCTATACGTCGGTTGCCAGACCGACAAGGACACGTGCCAGCAATTGCTTCAGGCGCTGAAAATCGGGATGGGTCTTGTTCTCGCGGAGTGCGACGCGGGAATTCAGTTCGATAATCCGCGGTCCGTCCGGCGTCATGGCCATATCGACCGAATACAGACGCTGGCCGTAGCCCTCGAACTGCCGGTCGACGAGCATTGCCATGTCCAACAAGGATTGGGGGACCGTCGATCGCTCGATGACCGACATCGTCGCCCCGCGTGAAATCGCCGCCACGAGTTGTCCCGGCGGCGGTTTGCGAACGAGGGCGCAAATCACGTCGCCGTTCAGCAGGGTAATGCGGAAATCGTGCACACCCTCGACGATGCCCGAGATGCCGCCACTGCTATCGAGAAACTCCTGAACGATGACAGGCATGTCGATGCCGTTCGCCCTGAGATCGTCCGGCGTCCCGATCCGCACACCCTCGCCCTGCAAGCCGGACACCGGTTTGATGACCTTGAAATCGGTTGGAATGCGCGCCAAAGCGTCCGCGAGGTCGGTCTTTGACTGTACCAGGATGGAAAACGGCGACTGCGCCTCGAATATACCGTAGGTTTCCCACTTGTCGGTGCAAATACGATTGACCGCGCGGCAGTTGAAGACCGGGTCGAAATCGTCCGGTGTAAAACATCCTTTGTCGAAAACGACATCCGCTTGCAGCGGGCCGTTATCCACGACGCAACCGTCCTGGAACCGCCAGCTCTTTGCGAAACGACCGTTCCCCTCATAGGTGTCCAGGTGCCGGACGATACGGTATTCACAGCCGAGCGCCTCGATCTCGGCGCCGAGTTCGCGGTGACTGTTGAGATATCGAGCGCTGTCGAACGGATAGTCCAACACACCAGGGTGTTCGAAGAATACGGCGATTTGTTTCATTGGATGCGTCGAACCGGGCCGGCCAACCTCAACCGAGGCCGCTTTTCCTTAGCCCGAGAGTGGCGGTTTCGCAGGCCGGGCGTTCCCCGAACCTAACCATCCAGTCCAGAAATCGGTCCATGAATGAGTCACCTGTCAGCTGTTCCAGACGCGCGATGCCGCCAATGTTGCCGACATTGATCTCACTGATAAGCCATCGGCCATCGTCATTCATCAAAAAATCGTACCCGAGTGTGTAAAATCCGTAGTCGCGATAGAGCGGTACCGTTTCGGCCACCGCTTGCCGTTCGAAATCGCTGACTTCAGCGGGATAACACATGCTGTCCGACGAACTCACATTGTGCACCCAATGCCCACTTGCCGACCGGCGAATATACGCGCCGTAGATTTCTCCATCGACCACGACCACGCGCTTATCCCCGGCCGTAACCCGGGGCAAAAACCGTACGAGTTCGACTGCATCCCAGTCGCCGCACACATAATCCAGCATCGCCCGCGCATCGGGGAATTCATGCGCGCCCTCGTGGACGTGATCCGTCCAATAGGCGCCGCCGTCGCGCCAAATTTTATAGACGCCCAGACCGTTCGTGCTGTTCGGCCGTTTCGCCACCACCGTCTCGTGCCGGGCAAGATACGCGTCGAGTTCGGAAGCGTCTCCGGTCACGATCGTTTCGGGTGTGAAATCCGGCGCCAGTCCGCTCAGGAAACCCGCGGAAATCTGAATTTTCTTGTTAAGCGGATTGTTGAGAAATTTGGTCTTCCCGATCCACCGCCCCAGCCGATCAAGATGTCCTTCCGGAAACGGCTTCAGCGTCCGGCAGAACATCACGTCTACATCGGTAACCGGCATCATTCGCCGGGGCGCCGCGTTCAGATTGAGGAATGCCTCATGGGATAATTCGCCGGTCGCGACCGGGACGACTTCGACCTGATCGGCCCCGGTTACGTTGGCAACGGGCAGATGAAAAAGATCGATCTTGGGATCGCGCGCCGCGGCCTTATAGCATACGGGAATGTCATTATCGGCATGCGGATACCGCTCAGGATCGCAAATGAAAACAATGTTCATAGTTCCGTTCGCTCTTCCGTAGCGCCAAGGGTCAACGTCGAGGCCGCAGCCCGGCATTGCCGAAGCGGTCAAACCTCAGGGGTCACCGACGATGCCGGCTATCCCGTCACCCTGGCGTAATTGTACAGAAAACACTCACGAAGTTGTGAGGATACTTTGGCAGGTGATGCCGGTCGCCGCCTGTAATAATTGTTCGGTAACCGGGATTTTCGACCGATACAAGTACTGAAACATCGGCGTGGCCGATCGAAACATGTTAAATCGCTGCTCATGGTACCCTTCCTTCGCGGTTGTTCATGCACTAGGAGTCGGCACGAACGGATGGCAAGACAAATCAAGACGCAGGCAGCCGGTTTTGGCCAATCACACCCTTTCACAAAAATTTTGCCGCAGCGTGCGGTCCCGCGCCGACGGAGTCCTTTTCCCTTGAATCCCTTTCGGCTTTTGCTCGCGGCATTCCTGCTGCTAGCGGCACCGGCATTCGCCGCGCCCGGCGACAATCCGTTGCGTCCGGCGGATACGACCAGCCCGCAAGCGACACTCCAAACATTCATGGAAAGCATCACGGAGGCTTTCAATATCCTCCAATCCGCGCAATTCGCGCATATGACTGAGCCCGGCCTTTTCGCGACCGAAGCGGTGGAAAAGCAGGTTCAGCAGGCCGAGGACGCGTTGGCCCGCGCCATCCGCACCCTCGACCTCAGCGATGTCCCGCCGACGGCTGTACAGGATATCGGCCTGGAAAAGGTGCTGCTGCTCAAGGAAGTGCTGGATCGGATCAACCTGCCCGCCTCCGCCGCGGTCCCCGACAAACCCGCCGCAAAGACCGACGAGACCCAACAATGGCGGTTGCCCGGTACGGAAATCGTTATCGCGAAGGTCGCCGAAGGTGCTCGCGGCGGCGAGTTCTTGTTCAGTATCGATACGGTGGCCCGCGTCGACGATTTTTACCGCAAGGTCCGCAAGCTGCCGTACCAAACGAAAACGACCGAAGGCTTCTACGAATTTTACATCACGACGCCCGGAAAACTGTTGCCGCCGAAATGGCTTCACTGGCTCTGGGAGTTGCCGGAATGGGCGCGGACGCCGTTCCACGGCCCCACGCTGTGGCAGTGGGTCGGTCTGGCCATATCCGTCGTGATCGGCATTTTCCTACCCTGCGTTTTCCAAGCCCTCTGCGCGCGCTGGCCGATCCCGGAATCCCTGCAGAAACGCGCGTGGCGCCGCTTGCTCCTGCCGTCCATTATCATGCTCAGCCTGCTGCTGGTCCGCTATCTGTCGATCGATGTGGTGAACGTCACGGGCCAGGTCGCCGACACGGTCGTCTTCGTGCTGGTGGCCCTGTTCTATCTCACCTCTGCCTGGCTCGCCGTGGTTGTCGGCATCGGTATCGCGGAAGCGATCATAAGTTCACCACGGATCGACTCCAACAGTATCGACGCCAACATGCTGCGCGTGCTGTTCCGGGTTCTCAGCAGCGCCGTAGCAGTCACGATGGTCTTTTTCGGAGCGGAACGTCTCGGCATACCCGTCCTGCCGCTGCTCGCCGGTCTTGGCGTCGGCGGTCTGGCGCTGGCGCTGGCCGCCCAGCCCACGATCGAAAACCTGATCGGCGGGATCATGCTGTATAGCGACCGGCCGGTCCGTGTCGGCGATCTCTGCGAGTTCGGCAGCCTTCGGGGGCGGGTCGAGAATATCGGCCTGCGATCCACGCGTATCCGGTCGATCGACCGGAAACTGATCACCGTGCCGAACGCCGAGTTCGCCAAGATGAGCCTGGTGAACTTCACGCAGCGGGACCGCATGATGCTGCGCACCACGATCGGCCTGCGCTACGAAACCACGCCCGAACAGTTGCGCTATGTCCTGGCCAAGGTGCGTGAGCTTCTGATCGCGCATCCTCGGATTCTGCCCGTGCCGCTGCGCGTGCGGTTCATCGGATTCGGCGCCTATTCGCTTGATTTCGAAATTTTCGCCTTTGCGGACACGCGCCTCTTCCCCGAATTCTCGGCAATTCGCGAGGACATCCTCCTGCGCGTCATCGACACCATCAAGGAAGCGGGAACCGACTTCGCCTTCCCGTCACAAACCGCCTATCTGTCACGCGACGGCGGCCTCGACACCGACAAGGGCAAGGCCGCGGCGGCGGAAGTACAGCGTTGGCGCGAGGACGATACGCTGCCTTTTCCGGACTACACGCCGGAGCAGAAAGAAGAGATGGCGGACCGGCTGGACTATCCGCCCGACGGTTCGCTGGCGGCCAAGGAAGCGAAACTCGAAAAGCCCGAGTGAGAGCCGTCGGCCGCCTCGACGGCGTATAAGAAACCGACTCGAAGCCGCTGATTAGCCGAGTTCTTTTCGCATTAGCGGCAACACGCGGTCTGCCAGCAATTCGATGGTCCGAAGCACCAGATTCTGATCCATGCCCATCCATTGCACACGGGCGATCAGTCGTGAATATCCTGTGTTGCGGGCAAGCGTGACAAGTTCCTCGGCGCACTCCTCCGGCGACCCGATGACAACCCGGCCGGCGACCAACTCCTCGAGGTCGAGTTGCGCCTTTCCAGCGCCAACGACATCGGTGAAGAGCCCCCATTGGCCGAATACCCGGTAGCTCGCTTCCAGGAACGGGCCCGCGTCGCGCAAAGCCGTTTGCCGATCGGGCGCGACGACGACATTGCGCAGCAGCGGAAAGGTTTCCGGCATCGCTTTGCCTTGTTCGGCCAGTGTCTCGCGGAAAACCGTCGCCTGCTCCGTGATGACATCCTCGGTCAGGTGCGACGACGCCACCCAGCTATCGCCCAGGCCGGTGTCGGCCAGACGGGCAACCCGCTCCACCGCGCGCGTGACGCTGCCGCCATACCACATGGGCGGCCGCGGACGTTGCAATGGTTTGAGCGCCAGTGTCAGGTCTTCGATCTGGAAATGTTTTCCGTCAACGGTGACCCCATCCTCGGCGAAGAGGCGTTGGACGATGGTGAGCGCCTCGACGAACCGGCCAATCCGCGTCTTGTGATTCACGCCCAGGACGTTGAACTCGTCTTCCTGCCAACCGGGTGCAACGCCAAGAACGAGCCGTCCGCCGGACATGATATCCAACAACGCCGCCTGTTGGGCGACATGCAATGGATGAAACAACGGCAGCACCAGCATGCAGGTCGCCAACGACATGCCTTCGGCCTCGGCAGCGAGCCCCATGAGCGTTTCCAACGGAGGAAACCATGCCGCGGACCCGAAGGACAGGTGATGCCCAACCGCGATCCCGTCGAACCCGGCCTGCCGGGCAACCCGCACTTGTTCGCGGTGCTCCGCGAAGCGGCGATCGAAGGCGTCGCCCGGCGGGTGTTCTGGATTGATGAATAGCGAGAATTGCACGACCGACCGGTCCTTCTGCCCCTACTTCAAATGACGTCCCAAGAAATCCAGGGCCTTGATCCAAGAATCCTGCGCCGGGGTCGCGCGGTGATTTTCCGAGTCGAAATTCATAAAGGCGTGCCCCGCATCGTCGTAGCGGTGGAACTCATGCTGGATACCATGCCCCGTCAGAAGCGCATCGAGCCGGTTCACGTCATCGGGGGACGGGTCCATGTCGTCATTGCCGAAAAATCCTGCCACCGGACAGGCAATGTCGCCGATCCGGTCCGCCGGCGACGGCACGTTGCCCATCGTGCTGAAGAGGCGCCCGCCATACCAGTCGCAGCCACAGCGCCAGCGCTCCGGAAAGGACGCAAGCCCGACCAGAGTCGTCCGTCCGCCCATGCAATGGCCGATCAATCCGAGACGGTCGGCATCCACCCGTCCCTGCGCCGCGAGCCAATCCGCCGATGTTTCGATATCCAGCGCCATCTGCTCGTCGGTGAGATAGTCCCGGCGGTCGTCGAGGCTGACACCCTCGGGCAGCGCGTGATAATGGTTCGGTGCGATCGCGGCATATCCGTTCGCAGCCAAATCGTCGACCAGCCAAGCAGTGAACTTGTCCAAGCCGCCACGATGGAAGGTAATCACGACTCCCGGAACGGAGTCTCCGATGGTCGGCAAAGCGGTCAACGCCGTCGTTTGCACATCGCCGATCGCCAGATCAATGGTCTCTGCCATGAACCCCTCCCCCAACGCCGGTCTCGTCGCGGATTGTTCCGCGTCCTGTTTCTTCAACAAGAGTTACAGGTCAACACGAGGACGGCAAGCCGGTTTCAGCGGAATAAACGCGCATTTGTCGTGACAATTCAAAGACGGGCCAAATTGTTGACCTGATGGGCTTTGCTCAGCCGTGGGAAGAAGTATTGAGGCAGTCGCAAACCTGACATCGGTGGCCGCGGCCGCAGTCCACGCGCCAATAATCAACCGACTCGGTTCGGCCGAGCATGAGCCGCTCAAGGTGATCGGCCTGGCCAGACGCTTAAAGCTCGATCATTTCGACGTCAGTCTCAGGATTGCGGCTGGTCCTCGGCGATCAAGTCCGACAATGGCCGGATCGTCAGGCCCTCCCGCTCGACAGCGTTGCGGATAGCGGCGGCAAAGGCTCCCGCCGCGGGGGTATCGCTGTGCAGGCAAAAGGTCCGCGGACGGAGCGCAACATGGGAGCCATCGACCGCCGTCACACGCCCGTGTTTCACGAAGTCGATCAGCTGACCGGCTGCGTCCTCCGGAGTCTCATGCAGCGCCCGGGGATCATGCCGCGATACGAGCCGCCCATCCGGTCCATACCGCCGATCCAGAAATCCTTCTTCGATCACCTTGATGCCCGCGGCCTGAGACCAGGCTACGCTCGGCGATCCAGCCATCAAGACCAAGATCATCGATGGGTCGAACAGCCGAATTGCCTCGGCCATCGCGTCACAGGCCCATTGTTCATATGCGACGTCGAACGACAGCGCCCCATGGCATTTGACGTGACGGATTGTCTTATCGACCTGGCGCAGCACGCCCTGCAACGCACCGAATTGATACAGCAGCACGGCCACCAGCTCGTCATGCGACAGATCGATGCGTGCCTGTCCGAAGTTGAACACGTCGGGATAGGAGGGATGCGCGCCGAGTTGTATCTCCCGCTCTACCAGTTGCGGCAGCAACCGCTGCATCAACACGGGGTCACCGGAATGCAGCCCACAGGAAAGGTGCACGGAACTGATAACCGGCAGCACCGCGTCATCGAAGCGCGGACCGGTCTGGCGCGGATGAAACCGAAGACCCGTGTCCGGCAGCGATAGCTCCGACAAAACATCGACAGGAATGCCGCCCGGCGGCAGAACGAAACCTTCCGCCATTTCACTGCTGATATCGATGGCTGTTATGCGCTCGGTCACGGGACGATTCCCTGAGGCGTCGGTAAGATCACCGAATTCAGCCTATCACACGGGCAAAATAGCCGGAACCGATGCCTGTCCTTGCGTTAATCCTGTTGCTGCATCGGCCGCGTCCGCATCAACAGCAGCAGCGGGAATATGCAGAGCGTAAAGATGGTCATGATTTGGAAATCGTGCAGATACGCAATGAATTCCGCCTGCTTTTCGATCACCCGATTCAGCGTCACCATGCCGTCGATACTGTCCATGGTCCAGTTGTCAGGCAGCGGAAGATGTTTCAGGCGTTCGTTGTAGTGGCTCACATTCTCGGTCAGACCCGCCCGCGCCCGTTGCGTGCTGTTGACCAGTTGGGCGATCAGCAGCGCCACGCCGATACCGGCCGCGATCCGGCGGACCGCGGTCATGACGCTCGCGGCATCCGGGCGCAGCGACGGTGGCATGGTTTGAAAGGCCGCCGTCTCCGTCGGCGTGGACATGAAGCCGATGCCGATCCCCTGCAACATAATGGCGACGATGATTGGAGTGACATCAGTCGCCGGCGTCAGGTTCGACAAAATCCAGGTGGATCCGGTGACCCCTAGCAAGCCGAACATGATCAACGGCCGTGGGTTGAACCGGATCAGCAGAAAGCCAGCCAGCAGGGCCGCAATCATCGTGCCGAAGCCACGGTACATCAGCACGAAGCCCGTTTCGACGACGGGAAACCCCAGCTGCCGCTGCAGCAATGGCGGCAATAGCGCCATGTATCCGAAGAAGATGAAACTGACGAAGAAATCGATCACCAGACAGATCACAAACTCCCGGTTCCGGAAGACCCGTGGATTCAGGTACGGCCGTAACGCCGTCGTGCAATGTATTGCAAACACGTAGAAAGCGCCGCCCGCAATAATGCAGTAGGTGATAATCACCTGGGAATCGAACCAATCTCGCTTCTGGCCCTGATCGAGCATTAATTGCGTGCTGGCAATCGCAATGCTGAGAGCGAAAAAGCCGAAGAAATCGAACCGCTGCGGTTTCTCCGGCGCGTCCTTCGGGACGACACGGAGGATCATGAACAGCGCAGCAGCGCCCAGCGGCAAATTCATCAGGTAGACCGAACGCCAACCGACCAATTCCGTCAACAAACCGCCGATCACCGGTCCGACGAGAACCGCGCTCATCCGCCCTGTCTGCAACCACCCAAAGGCAGGGCCGTGATGTTTCTTGGGAAAGGTCGCCAGGACCATCTGGAAGGTGAGCGGATTTAAGCCTGCGCCGAAAAATCCCTGGACGAAGCGAAGGATGACAAGCTCCGTCAATGTCTCGGACTGCGAGACAAACAGCGACGCCACCATGAAACCGATGATGACCACGATGAACAAGCGCCGCCGCCCCACCCGCCGGCTTAGCCAGGCATAGAGCGGCGTGAACATGGCGGAAGCAACCAGATAGGCGGTGATGACCCAGGATATCTCGGTAATCGTCGCCGACAGCGCCCCCATCATCGTCGGCATGGCGATGCTGGTGGCGAAGGTATCGGTCGCCTGCATCGCGCCCGCCGGCATGATGGCAAGCCCTACCAAGAACCGTTGGCGCGGCGATAGGTCCGCCCCGTCCTGTTCTGCGCTGGTCGCGCTCATCGCTACAATTTCTGATCAGTCGGCGCGGTTGCGCCGTGGATGGGTCCTGACGGCCGGTCAATCGGCCGCCGTCCCGACATACCATACCCTACGTTATTTCAGTTGGGAGAGGAAAACACGATACACTGTCGATCAAGACGCCGGCACATGGCCAACAACCGCATGGGGGATAGCGCTTTGCCCGACGATACGCATCCTGAACTAACCAATCCCGTCCTGGACCGTATGCGATCGGGCGATGCCGCGCTCGGCATGAATGTCCGGTTGGGGCGGTCCGCCGATATCGCCCGGATCGCCAAGTCGACCGGCCATGATTTCATTTTCATCGATGCCCAGCACGGCATTTTCGACCTCGAGACAATCGCCCACATCGCGAACGCCGCATTGGCGCTCGGCATCGCCCCGCTGGTCCGCGTGCGCAGCGTCGATGATCCCGACGTGTCCATGCTGCTGGACAACGGCGTCAACGGAATCGTCTTTCCCGACGTGAACACGGCCGAAGAAGCCCGCCGGGCCGTCAATACCTGCAAGTTCCCGCCGGTCGGAAAGCGTTCCGCCGGTGGCAGCATGCCGCAATTCGACTACCGCGCCGTCCCGGTCGGTGACATGGTCGCACAACTCAACGCCAGCACGTTGATCGTCTGCATGATCGAAACGATCGAAGGTGTCGAGAATTCCGACGCCATTGCGGCGGTCGACGGCGTCGATGTCCTCCACGTCGGCTCCAACGACTTGCTGTTGGACATGGGCAAGCCCGGTCAGTTCGACGATCCCGAGATTATCGATGCCCAAAACCGCGTCATCGACGCGGCGAAGGCGCACGGCAAATTCGCCGGATGCGGCGGCAACCGTGATATCGAACGGCAAGCGGCGATCGTTCGGCGCGGCGCACAGTTCCTGACGACGCAGACCGACATCGCCTTTTTGTCGGCATCGGCACGGCAGTGGACCGCCGGCATCCGCGAGAAACTCTGACGGCCCGGAACCGCAGCTCGCATGAGTAAGAAAATTCTCTGGCTGGTCGCGCTTGTGGTGACCGTGCCCTACTTCATTAAGTCGCATTTCGACGAAGGGACGCGGGATCGCTATCGCCTCGAAGCCAACGCCGTCGAGGCCTGCCGCGAACAGGTCCGCGAAAAGTCCGAACGGCCCGACGACGTCAGCTTCAAGATCGGCACACGGCAGAGAGCCGACGCGGAAACGCAGACATCCATCGTCGAGGGCAGAGTGTCGATGACGGATATTGCAGGCGTTTCGAAGGTTTACAGCTATCACTGCCGTTACGACGGCAAGTCCGATTTGGCTGTATTAGAAAAGCTAGATGTCGACGACGCGCCGCTGATCGATAAGATTAACAAGAAGAGGCGAGAATGACCTGCAGACAATTCCCGGCGCAATACCCAACCAAAGAGAGGAGATCGCCATGAAAGTGGTCACACTGAACGACATTCCGGAAGAAGATCTCGGCGAAGCCACACCGATCGCCGGCTGGAGCGGCGGCAAGGTCACCCGGTCGCGCCAGACGATCATCCCTTCCGGAGACTCCGAGAACTATAGCTGCAGCGTCGTCAATTTCAGCCTGGGATCGACGACCGGCTGGCATATCCACGATTGCGACCAGATTCTGGTGGTGACCCACGGCTCCGGCATGGTGGCGAACGAGAACGAGGAAATCGAGATAAATCCCGGTGACGTCGTGCATATCAAGGCCGGCGAGAAACACTGGCACGGCGCCAAGGCCGATACGACGATGGGCCATATCACCGTGACGCTGTTGGGCAGCAAGGCGACCTGGCTGTAGTGGGCAGGCGCGGGCAACCCAGAGGCACACGGACGTCTTTATGAACGACCGTTTCGGCGGGCAGGACCTCGCCGCGCTGCTGATTGACGCGAGGAGGCACGCGTCGCAGATCGGCGCGCTCCCGGATGGGCTTGTTCCCGCTTCAAACGCGGACGGATATGCGGCGGCGGCCGATGTCGCCGACCGGCTGGGGTGGGAACCACTCGGCTGGAAAATCGCCGGCACGACACAGGCGGTCCGGGACAAGCTCCGCATCGACGAGCCGATCTACGGCCGAACGTTTCGCCAATTCGCGCATACCTCGCCCTGCACACTGCAACACCGTGAGCTGCTCGACCCTCTCGTTGAATGCGAGTTCTTCGTAACGCTTGCCGAGGATCTGCCAGCGCGGGGCGAATCCTGGTCACTCGATGACGTTCAGGCCGCAATCGGGACGGTTCATGCCGGCATCGAAGTCGCGGAATGCCGCTTCCCGACCCGCGCCCTGCCCCCGCTGCCCGCCATTTTGGCGGACGGTGCGGCGTCGGGCCGGTATGTGTTCGGGCATGAAATCGCAAGTTGGCGGGAGGGTCTGTCCGATCTGACGGTGCGCTTAGATGTCGATGGGCAAGAGCGGCGCCGCGGAACGGGACATGACGTCATGAGCGACCCAATCACACCGCTGCACTGGCTTGCAGAAACCTTGCGGGGCCGCGGCATGAGCCTCCTGTCGGGGGAAACGATCAGCACCGGCTCCTGCACCGGCATGTTTCCGGTCCAGAGCGGGTCGCAGGTCGTTGCGCATTTCGGTGATCATGCGCGCGTGGAGATCGAATTCGCCGACTAATCGGACTCTGCCGACGACAAGCATCCGTCGCAAGCGCGGCTACAGTGCATGCAGGCGAAAATACATCTCATAAAGGACATGCCCCCACGCTATTGTCGGGGACACCCATTCATCAATCTAGGGCGCAAATCATGCCGGACGAAATCATCCTCTACACGAATCCCATGTCGCGCGGACGCATTGCGCGATGGATGCTGGAAGAAGTCGGCGCGTCGTATCGCGTCGAGGTAGTGGACTATGGCGACGCGATGAAATCGCCCGACTACCTTGCCCTCAATCCGATGGGCAAGGTGCCGACCCTTTGCGATGGCGATACCGTCGTTACCGAATGCGCCGCGATCTGCGCCTATCTAGCCGACATGTATCCCGACGCCGGTTTGGCCCCACCCCTTGATGCACGCGGCCCGTATTATCGCTGGCTGTTCTTCGCTGCCGGTCCGCTGGAAGCCGCCGCAACGAACAATGCGATGGGGTTCATACCCGAAGGCGACGCCCAGAAGATGTCCGGCTACGGCACCTTCGAGACGACGCAATCGACGCTCGAAGCGGCGCTGACCGGCGACGGGTTCATCACCGGGGATACCTTCACCGCCGCCGACGTGTATATCGGCGCCCATGTCGGCTGGGGCATGCAGTTCGGATCCATCGAGAAATGCCCCGCCTTCGAGGCCTATTGGGCGCGGGTCACCGACCGCGATGCTTATCGCCGGGCAACGGAACTCGACGACGCGCTGATGCCTGAAAAGCCCGCCTAATTCCTAGTAGACGGCTGGCAAAGAAAGATGCCGCGCGGCAGGGGAAGCCGCGCGGCACAGGCCCATCCTTACTTCTTCAGGATCGGATAGGCGTAGTCGTAGACTAGGTCCGTGGACCGAACCGGTTCGTGACAGGCAAGGCATTCGCCCTTGTAGTCCTTGGTCGCGGTCTTGGTCGTCTCGCCGGGCTTGAAAAAGGCCCAGCCCCAGCCGTCGCCCCATAACGGGTTACCGGGGAACCGGCCCTTGGTATCCTTGACCATGACAAAGTGCCCGGCCGGACCGGCGGCGCTGGTCGCCTCACCCGTCGTAAGCGTCTCGGTTTTGCCTTTGAACAATTCCTTCACCAAGACGGTGCCGTCGGGAAACTTACCGGTCTTGCGATAACCCTCCACCGCGCTGCGTGGGGCATAGACGACGTGCAGGCCAACGGCGCCGCCAGTGTCCGCATCACCGGCCACGGACCATGCGCCGAGCATGACGTAGTCAGTCCGAAAGTTCGAAGGCAGACGGATTGCGCCGTCGGCGGAAACGACGCCGCGGGCGAAGGATTTATCCGTCATCTGGGCAATGGCTGCGCCGGTCGCAACCAGGATGCCGGTGAAGACCACGAGGGTCAGGAAATTCATTTTGCGCATGTCGAAAGGTCCTTAAGCGAATGTCGAATAAGCAAGCGGAACCGGACCGGCGGCGAAACGCACAGCCGGCCCGATATACGCATCGTCAGGCCGCTTGCGCCGTGGCACCTGCCTGCACAGCGGGAAAGTCGATCTCGGTATCGACGATGTGGTTGAAGTAGTTGGTGAACAGATTGACGCCGATATGAGTCACGATTTCGATGATCTCGGCGTCGGCATAGCCGGCCGCACGCAGCGCATGAACCTCCGCGTCACCGACACGGCCACGTTGCGCCACAACGGTCGCGGCGAAGGTCAGAGCCGCCTGGGTCTTTGCATCACCGGACTGACCGCGCAGGCTGTTGGAAAGATCCTGTTCACCGAGACCCGCGCCTTTGCCGATCGCCGTATGCGCGGACGCGCAGTAATCGCACCCATTTGCACCGGCAACCGTCAAAGCGATTTGTTCGCGCAGCTGTGCGGAAAGATGGCCCTGGCCAAGGGCGGTATTCAACGCCAGGAAGCCTTCAAGCACCTTCGGGGACTGCACCATCGTCGCGAAGATGTTTGGCACGACGCCGAGCGCGCCCTTAACGCCGTCCAATAGGTCTTTGGTTTCGCCTGATGCGGTGGCGTGATCGACGGGGGGAATACGGGACATTTCTGTTCTCCTTGGATTGAGTGTTAAAAAGGAGACCGGTCTGTCTCCTTCAATGCTCAATAGGTAAACAGAACTGTCTCCTATTTCAATATCGATGAGCGCCCTATATCCTCAAATTTTTGTGATACAGTCGGATATTCGCAATATTATTCCCTTAAAAGTTATTGTATCGGAGAAATACCTAGACTAAATAAGATACCAATCTGTCTCTGATCGAGAAGCGAAACATGGTCCAATCCCAACGGCGCGAACAGTTGATCGACACGGCAATCGATCTGTTCTTGGAACGCGGTTATCACGCCACCGGAATCGATACGATCCTGGCCACGTCCGGCGTCTCGAAGAAGACGCTCTATCGTCACTTCCGGTCGAAGGAAGAACTGATCCTGGCCGCCCTCAAGAAATATGACGGGTTGTTCCGCAATGGATTCATGCGGCAGGTCGAGCAATCCGCCGACACGCCACGCGACCGCGCGCTTGCCGTGTTCGACGTTGCCGCGGACTGGTTCGAGGAGAACAACTTCTACGGCTGCATGTATATCAATGCGATCGGCGAGTATTCGGCGGCGGACACGGCGATCCGTCAGGTCTGCAAGGAATTCAAAACCTTGATGCGCCGCTTTATCGAGGACCTGTGCCGGGAGATGCGCGCCCCGGACCCGGCGACCCTCGCGGAGGAACTGGCGCTCCTCCTCGAAGGCGCCATCGTCACGGCGCAAGTTTCGGAAACAGGTCGGCGCGCTGCCGAGGTCGCGAAGACGGCGGCGGCCGCGTTGATAGATCAGGAGATGGCGAAAGCGAACAAGACCGGCTGACCGTCGGCAACATAATCCGTCAGGACGCCTTATCGAAGGCCACTATACTGTCCATAGCGTTTGCCTGGGCTCGTTCCAGACAGTCGGATAGCTCGCGCGCCAACACTTCCACATGCGGCGGCTTCACGATCTCGAAATGCCGCCCCGGAATCGGCCTGATCTCCAATCCACCTTTGACCAGATCAATCCAGCCGTCATGTGCATTGGGATGGTTCCATGCATATAGCTCCGCCTTGAAAAGCGTCGCCGCACCGTCATAGGGCTGCGCCTTGTAGTCACGGCGAATCATGTCATTCGCTTCGACAGGTCGGCGCAGGAAGCGGGGAATTTCGCGTCCTCGCCCCTCGTAGCGTGCCCACGCGGCGGAAAACAGCCGAAGGCGCGCCGCCATGATGGCCATCTCCACGCTGTTCCGAACCCGCATCCCGAGATAGGCGGGAACCTGGCTCGCGCGGAGCGCACGCAGACGTTCCATATGCCGGGCCATCCATTGGTCCGGGCCGATACGCCGTTGACCAGTATGGCAATAGCTGTCGATCAATCCGAGGAAGGCAACTTCTTCCCCCTCCGCCAGCAGTTGCTGCGCCATCACGTAGGCCACCCGGCCACCGAAGGAATAGCCGCTAAGGTAAAACGGGCCGACCGGCTGAACCTTCCGAATTTCACGAACATAATGCGCCGCCATCTCATTGATCCTGACGAAAGGCACATCCTCGCCATCCAAGCCCAAACTCTGAATTCCGTAGAACGGCTGCTCCTCGCCCAGGTGCCGCGCCAATTCGCGGTAGTTCAGCACCTGCCCATTGCCGTCATGGATGCAGAAGAACGGCGGCCGGCCCCAGCCCTCTTGAATAGGAACGACGCATTGCGGCGGTATCATTCCGTCGATGTGATGCGCCATCTTGGCGACCGTCGCGGCTTCGAACAGAACCGAGCGCGGCAGCTTACGATCGAGTTCCTGTTCGATCCGAAGAAATAGATCGACCGCCTGAAGCGAGTCGCCGCCGAGCATGAAGAAATCATCGTCCAAGCCCACGGTACCGAGCCCCAACGTCTCCGCCCACAGCTGTTGGAGCTTTACTTCCAAGGGCGTTGCCCATCGTTCCGCTGCGCCTGCCGCCGTTTCCGGCCCAGGCCCCTCCCGGACGAGCCCGAACGCCGCCGCCAGCTTTAAGCGTTCGAATTTGCCGGTCGGGCCCTTGGGAATATCGTCGACGAAGACATAGCGCCGGGGCATCTTGAAATTCGAGATCCGGCCGCGCAGGTAGGCGGTCATGACTTCGTCGGTCAACGCAGCGCCCTGTGCCGGGATGACTGCGGCGGCAACGTCCTGTCCCAAGGTTACATGCGGTACTGGGAACGCCACGGCGGTGACTACATCGGGATGGCGCATCAGCGCTTCCTCAATTTCCGCCGGCGCAAATTTTTCCCCGCCCCGGTTGATGAATTCCTTGATCCGGCCGGTAAGTGTCAGATACCCGTCATCATCAAGGAATCCTTCGTCGCCGGTACGGAACCATCCGTCGATAAAGGCCGCCGCATTGGCCTCAGGATCGTTCTCATACCCTTCGAAGACGTGCGGACCGCGCGCTACGATCTCGCCGCGCTCACCCACAGGCAGGAAACTGCCGGTCGGATCGATAAACGCGATCTCGCCGCCAGCGCATAAACCGACCGTGCCCCGCTTGCGTATCTTCGGCGGCTGCGGGCTACCCGAAATGCGGCCGGTTTCCGTCATGGAATAGGTCTGGAGGACCGGTACGCCCAACACCGCCTCGAGTTCATCGACAATTTCCGAATCCAGATGCCCGGACGCCGTTCGCGAGAACCGCAAATTCGATTGCTCAATTTCAGTCTTGAAGTTGGGCGCCTGCGCACAAATCGTGTGATGGAAGGTGTAGCTTCCGGAATACCAGGTCGGCCGCAGCGTCACCAGCATTCGGAAGAAGGAATCGGACGAGAAGTCCGGCAAATTGATAAGGCTGCTACCGGAAATGAAGGTCCCGGCCAGCGAACTGTACAAGCCGTGTGCATGAAAAAGCGGCATGAGGTTCAGGCACCGGTCTTCGGCGGTCAGTTCAAACAACCGCGCGGAGTAATCAGACGTCGCGCTGAGCTGGCGGTGACGGACCGGGACGATTTTGCTGCGCGACGTCGTTCCCGACGTGGTCAAAACCAAAGCCAGGTCGAGCGGCTGAGCCCTGCCCGGTTGCGCGGCTATCCCCGGCGGCCCCGGCCGAATGTCAACCATGCCAGCAGCTTGGTCTTCCAGAGACTCAACTTCGATCACCGGCAGCCCGAGATACGCTGCAGCCGAGCGCGCGGGCGTACCGGCATCCGCCGCGACAATTACCGCCTTCACGCCTAGGTCCCGCATATGGATGGTGAACTCGCCGACCGTGAAATCGGGATTCATCGGCGCCGCGGTCGCACAGCTCCAAACGCCCATAACAATGGAGGCCATCGCCGAGTTGCTGGGGTGGACGATTGCGATCCGATCCTGCCGGCCCAATCCCATGCCGTTGAGGCCTTGTTGGAACTGATCCATCAGCGCCACCAGCGCAGCATATGAGAGCGGCAGCCTCCCCTCCGCAACCAACGCCGGCGCATCCGGCGACGCCGCAGCGTGCCGGCGAACAACATCACCGATCGTTATTTGGTCGTGGTGGTCAGACACCTTCAGGCCTCTACAAGCTGGCGAAGCTTGTAGGCTACGCCTTTGCCGGAGGCCATAAAACCGCTCGAAGGGAGAGGGTTACCTCTATAGGATAATTCTAGACAACAGGGCGGCGGCGGCGATGCGGCGGCTAGGCTGACGCGGTTTTCTTCATTTCCTTGAGCAGCACGCAGTGCCGTTGCGCCTCCTCGATCAACTGATCGAGCCACGCCAACTGATCTCTGGACGCATCGGTGGCCCGGCGCACCGGACACATGGAAATCGTGATAAGCCGCCAGGGTATCGCCGAAAACTCGTCGCCATCCGCCTCACGGGTCTCATACATATGCTTGGTAAAGACGACGGCGGTCTGCCACCCATCGTCCCCAAGCCGTATTTTGACGGCACGCCAATCGAGCCCTACCGCCCCAATCTGCTTGCAAAACTCGGCGACCGCAGTCCCGAGATGCTGCAAAAACAAATCGCGGCGTTTAAGGGTGAGACGATCGAGACGGCCGCGTACCCGCACAAGAAAGAGAGTATCGCCGATCCGGGGTTCTGCTTCACTCGCCATGTCAGGTCACCGTGCTGCTGCAGGCAGGGCCGCCGGAGAAAAAGCAGGCCCATCGACATGAGAGGCAATCAAGGAAAAATACATCTTCCGATTGCATATTCCCTTTTGCATAATATGCACGCGCGCAAAAGCCCGTTCCAGATTGCTCATGGCCGTTCCGCCCCTCGGCTAATAGCTTGTAGTGCCTCACTTTTACAATAAATCATTTCAAAACAGTAAAGGAATATAGACCCTGGATAGTATTTCGCTGCGTGCGAATAATGCCCGGGCATGGATTAAGATCGAAAAGGTGCGGGAATTTTGGTAGCGGAGGGCAGACTCGAACTGCCGACACGCGGATTATGATTCCGCTGCTCTAACCAACTGAGCTACTCCGCCACGCGAGGCCGATAGACCTATGCGGCATGCACATAAACCCGCTGCCGGGGCCTGTCAAGCATACGAAAGGTCTTTGCCAGGCCCAACAAGCGCTTAGCGTCCTAACGGCCTGGGCGCTGGTCCATGCGGTCCTGGAAGCCGAACCACTTCATCATGGCGGGCAGGAACCAGGGCTTGCCGGCATAAAGCGGGATGGCTTTCGGCGGATCGCAGAGAAAGGCGGACTCGGTCTCGCCCTGCCCCAGGATCTGGAATGCCGCGTGCCGGCCGGTCCACCACGCCCAGACAACGCCCGAGCCGCAATACCCGACCGCGTAATGCATGCCGTCATGGCTGAACAGCCGGGGCATGTAGTCGCGGGAATAGGCGACGAAGCCGCTCCAGGAAAACGCTGCCTGAATATCCGCCAATTCGGGGAATATCTCGACCAAGCGGCCCATGTGGATGCGCACCACCTCCTCCGGGCTAGCATTCGCCGCGCCTTCCCGCCCGCCGAACAGGATGCGCGTGCCATCGGGCGTGGGGCGGTAGTAATAGCCGACGCGCCGGCTCTCCACGAGCATGCGCCGCTTCGGCATAAGCCGCGCCATAACGTCGACACCGATCGGTTCCGTCACGATGATGCGGCTCGGCACCGGCACCAGCCGCCGCTGCAGCCAGGCATTCGCCTTATCCGTATAGCCGTTGGTCCCGATCAACACGTCGTTCGCCCGTACCGTGCCGCGCGCGGTCCGCACGGTGTAGCCGTCGCCGTCGCGCTGCACGCCCTGCACGGCGGTACTCGTGTGGACCGTGGCCCCAGCATCGCTTGCCCGGCCGAACAGTCCCGCGTGGAACTTGCCCGGATGCAGTCCGCCGATATCGGGGCGGACGACGCCGCCGTGATAGTAGTCCGTGCCGAGTTCCGAATGCTGGTCCTTGCGGGCGATCACCGAAACGCCGAGATCGACATGCTTGTTCAGCAGGTCTGCCTCGCGCCGCATCGCCTCGAAATGCTTCGGTGCGACCGCCCCGGCGAAGCGGCCGACCATTTGCTGATCACAGGCAATGTTCTCGTCCTCAAGAAAAGCGGACAGCCGCTCCCGCGCCAGCTTACCTTCGGCATAGATGCTCTTGGCACGCTCCAGCCCAAACCGCTCGATCAGCGTGCCGAAGCCCATGCGGATATTGCCGCTGGCGATGCCACCGTTCCGGGTCGAGGCCCCCTCGCCCGCGCGCAGGCTGTCGAAGACCTGCACCGAGCGGCCGGCCCGCGCCAGCACCAGCGCCGCCGACAATCCTGTATACCCTGCGCCGACGATAGCGACGTCACAGGTCTCGGCGACGTCTGTTTCGGGCATGTCGGTGGGCGGAGCGGCTTCCCACCAATACGGGTCCGTCTTCAGTGATGCGACAATGGTCACCGTATTCTCCCCTCAATTGAACGGCCTATTCACTTGGCCTTCTTTCGCCGGTGGAAACGCCGGAGATCAATGATAGTACGGGGTGGATGAAATACAGAAAACGTCTATTGCCGCACTTGGCGAGTTCAGGCGGCCAGTTCGGCAGTCTCACGCTCGATCCAGCCGCCGCCGAGGACCCGGTCGCCGGCATAGATCACGCAGGCCTGGCCCGGCGAAACGCCGAATTGAAGATCCTGGAACACGACCTCCGCACCACCATCGGGGGACCGGATGACGGTCGCGGGCACCGGCTCCATCGTGGACCTTATCTTGACCGCCAGTCCATCGCCGGCATCGACCGGTGCATCGCCGCCGAGCCAATTGAGGTTCGAGAGCCGCAACCGCTCACGCCCGAGTGCAGCCTTCGGGCCCACCACGACGCGATGGGCCGCCGCGTCCAGGCGGATGACATAGAGCGGGTCGGACTCCGGGTCGCGGCCGCCGATGCCGAGCCCGCGGCGCTGCCCTACCGTGTAATGGATGATGCCCTCATGATGCCCGATGATCCGGCCATCGGTATCGACGATGTCACCGGGGATCACGGCTTCCGGCCGCAGCTTCTCCACCACCTGGGCATAGGAGCCGTTGGGCACGAAGCAGATATCCTGACTGTCGGGCTTGTCGGCCACCGGCAGGTCGAACCGGGCCGCCGCTTCGCGGGTCTCGGTCTTTGGCATGCCACCCAGCGGGAACCGCAGAAAGTCGAGCTGCGCCTGCGTAGTGGCGAACAGGAAATAGCTTTGGTCGCGCCCATAGTCGGCGGCGCGGTGCAATTCGGCCCCGGCGGCGCCGGTCACGCGCTTCACATAATGCCCCGTCGCCAGAGCCTCGGCTCCGAGATCATGCGCCGTGCTCAAGAGATCCCGGAACTTGACCGTCTGATTGCAGCGGACGCAGGGAATCGGCGTTTCGCCCCGGATATAGGCGTCGGCGAAATCGTCGATCACCGCCTCCCGGAACCGGCTTTCGTAGTCGAGCACATAGTGGGGGATGTCCAGCGTCGCGGCCACGTTGCGGGCATCGTGGATGTCCTGCCCGGCACAGCACGCACCCTTCCGCGCCACCGCCTCGCCATGGTCATAGAGCTGGAGCGTGACGCCCACCACCTCATAGCCGGCCTCCACCAGCAGCGCCGCCGTCACCGACGAATCGACGCCGCCGGACATGGCCACCACGATACGGGTGTCTGCCGGCTTCTTGTCTATGTTCAGGCTGTTCATGGCGGAAATATAGGGCTCGGCGCGGGAAACGCAATGCGCGGCTCAAACGGCGCGCATCAAAGGTCGACTGCGCGCCGTTCCGCGGCCGAGCGGTAGATCGCTTCCTCGATCTCGACATTGCGCAGATAAGCGTCAGCCCCGATTTCCAAGGGCGAGCCGTCCAGCAGATGAGCCGCGATATGGGCCTGGGTCGCGTGGACGCAATCGCCGCCGAAACTGCGGTCCTCCCACACATACAGATGCTCGGCCTCGTCCCCGCCATGGGGCTTCCACCACAGGCGGCCGCTGCCCTCGAGCCGCAACACGCCGTGGGACCCTTCGAGCCACATTTCACCCATGGTGCGCCGGGGATTGTCGGACACGTGATCGTTCAGCCGATTGGCGTCATAGACGCCCGACTGTCCGCCGGCGAATCGGAACACGATGGTGCCCGCATCTTCCCCGGCGATCGCCGGATTTAGCCGCCGCAGGTCCGCGTAGACGCTGGCAATCTCGCCCATCAGGAAGCGGAAGGTGTCGACAAAGTGGATCGCCGTTTCATGGACCAGGAATCGCTCCATCGTCTGAAAGTAAGGCTGACGATCCAGATAGGCGTCCGGCCCCTGCCCGTCGCCGGGCCGCATCCGAAAGGTGATCCCATGCAGATCGCCCAACTGTCCCGCATCGATCAGCCGCCGGGCTTCGCGGAACCACGGCTGGAAGCGAAAATTCTCATGCACCGCCAGCGTGACGCCGGCCGTCGATGCCGCCGCCGCAATCGCCCGGGCCTCGTCCAAGGCCGGCGCAAGCGGCTTCTGGCAAATCACCGGCAAGCCCCGTTTCGCAACGGCCGCGACGAGCGCGAGATGGGTCTCCGGCGGCGTGGCGATATCGACCACATCCGCTTGGGTCGCATCGAGCATGGCATCCAGGTCGTCGAATCCTTGGGTTCCGGACGCCACCGCGGCGGCATCGGCGCGGGTCCGATCGAGATCGCAGACCCCCACCAGATCGGCCCGGTCGAGCCGGGACCAGGCCTCGTGGTGGAACTGTGCGAAAAATCCTGCACCGACGACGGCAACCCGGAGCTTGCGGCCGGTCATTGAACCATCCTCGAATTAGTCCGGCATCGCATCGCTAGGCGGCATCCAGCCCCATCTGCCAGAAGTCGGCTTCCAACACGGTCGCCATCCGGAAGGTTTCGGTCAGGCCGGGCATGCGGCCCGGACCGCCGCGCCGGGTCATGAGCGCATCAAGCGTCGATACTGCCTCGACGGTCACCTCTTGATACTCTTCGCCCGCATACATCGCGATCCAGTCGGCGTAGGGGTTGCCGTCACGCTTGGTTGCCGGATCGTCGGCCAAGGCCCGCCCGATCTCGCCGTAGCCGACGACACAAGGCGCCAGAGCTACCTGCAGGTCGAGCAGATCACCTGCCGATCCCCGTTCCAGCACAAAGCGGGTATAGGCGACGGTCGCCTTGTCTTCCGGCAACGCCTCCATATCCGTCTCGCTCAGGCCCCACTCGGCGCAATAGGCGACATGCAGCTTCATCTCGGTATCGACAAGCGCCGACATCGTCGCGGCCGCCGACCGCAGCTCGGCCAGGGTTTCGGATTTATACCCGGCCAGCGCATAGGCACGGGCGAAGTGAATGAGGAACAGATAGTCCTGTTGCAGGTAATGCCGGAAGGCCGCTTCCGGCAGACTGCCATCCGCCAACTGCCGGACGAAGTCATGCCGCGTATAGTCCGTCCACTCGCCGGCGCTGGCGGACTTGAGGCTGTCGAACAGAGACGGCATAGGCGGCGATGTCCTCGCTTATTCTTCGAGCAGCAGATTGCGCGTCGTATCCGGCAATCGAACGGTCAATCCATCCAACTCGTCCGACATCACGATCTGGCAGCCGAGACGCGAAGTCCGAGTCAGCCCGAAGGCAAGATCGAGCATGTCTTCCTCTTCCTCGCTCGGCGGCTTCAGCCGGCCGAACCAGTCCCCCTCGACCACGATATGGCAGGTAGAGCACGCCATCGACCCTTCGCAAGCGCCCTCGATATCGATGTCGTTGCGATGGGCGATGTCCAGTAGACTGAACCCGTCGGGCGCGTCCACTTCCTTGCGGACGCCGCCGCGCTGAATAAATGTCACTTTCGGCACGCTGGGGTCCGCCTCACGCTTTCTCGTAGATTTGACTGGCCGACTGCAGACTACTTACGGCCGCGACAATGTCGTCCGCCGCGCGGTCGATCTCCTCTTGCGTCGTATAGCGCCCCAGACCGATCCGAAGAGAGTTATGCAGCAAGGCCGGGTCGGGATCGAGCGCCTGCAGGACATGCGACGGCTCGACGATCGCCGACGAACAGGCCGAGCCGGTCGACACCGACAATCCGTCCAGCCGCATCATCAGATCCTGCCCATCGATATTGGCGAAGGACAAATTCAGGTTTCCCGGAATGCGGCGATCGAGGTCGCCGTGCACATGCATCGTCGGAAGCGCTTCCCGAAGCCGGCCCAAAATTCGATCGCGCAAATCCGCCAGCCGCGTGGCCTCCGTCGGCATTTCA
Organism: Alphaproteobacteria bacterium; assembly: GCA_021774335.1. Classification (GTDB taxonomy): domain Bacteria; phylum Pseudomonadota; class Alphaproteobacteria; order UBA8366; family UBA8366; genus JAJFJD01. Next base: position 258,552 of record JAJFJD010000040.1, on the reverse strand, counting down.
CGTTCGGCAATGGCGCAGGCCTCACCGAAGCCGACGACCAGCGGCGTCGGCACGGTCCCGGACCGCAGCCCGCGCTCCTGCCCACCGCCGTCTTGTTCCGCGCGCAGGGCGACCTTCGGACGGCGGCGGATGTACAAAGCGCCGACGCCCTTCGGGCCGTAGAATTTATGGGCGGTGATGCTCATCAGGTCGATGTTCATCGCGTTGACGTCGAGCGGAATCTTGCCGACAGCCTGTGCCGCATCGGTATGAAGATAAATACCGCGTTCGCGGCATAGCGCGCCGATCTCGGCAAGCGGCTGAATCACGCCAATTTCATTATTTACCGCCATGACGGATACCAGCAACGTACGCTCGGTCAGGACGTCGGCCAGAGCATCAAGGTCGACAAGCCCATCCGGCCGGACGCCGAGGATCGTGAGGTCGAAGCCTTCCTCTTCCAGCCGTTTGCAACTCTGAAGAACGCATTTGTGTTCGGTCGCCAGGGTCACGATATGGCGGCGCGACGGGTCTGCCGCATGCGCGACGCCCTTGATCGATAAATTATTGGATTCGGTCGCGCCCGAGGTGAAGATGATCTCTTTCGGCTTCGCGCCAATGATCGAGGCGACCTGTCCCCGCGCACGCTCAACGGCCTCTTCCGAGACCCAGCCGTGGCGGTGGTCACCCGAGTGCGGGTTGCCGAACTTCTCATTGAACCAGGGCAGCATCGCCGCCACAACCCGTTCGTCCGTCGGCGTCGTCGCCTGATAATCCAGATAAATCGGCATTTTCTTGTCGGGCATATCGGTATTGCTATCCGGCATCAAGCGGCACTCCGTCGCAAACGATGAATAAGGTCAATCCAGGCGGTGATGAAACCGTCGATATCGGCATCGCTGGTTTCCGGACCGAGACTGATGCGAATAGCACAGCGCGCAACATCGTCGTCCGCCCCCATCGCCAGCAACACATGGCTGGTTTTCACCTTGCCGGACGAACAGGCCGAACCAGCACTAACGGCGTAGCCGGCAAGGTCCAGCGCCATGACCTGCGTCTCCGCGCCGATGCCGGGTATGGCCATGCAACTGGTATTGGGAAGCCGCGGTACATCGCTACCAAAGACGACAGCGTCGGGGACTTCCTGCAACACCTCTGCCTCGATCCTGTCGCGCCGCCGGGCGATCTCGTCCGCACCATTGAATGCTGCCGCCAGTTTCGCGGCCGCGCCAAACCCGGCGATCCCCGTGATATTCTCGGTGCCGCCCCGCAGGCCCTTCTCCTGACCGCCGCCCTTCGTGTCGGGACGTAGCAGCGACGCGTCGCGCAGGATCAACGCGCCGACCCCCGCCGGGCCACCGGCCTTGTGGGCAGAGACCGTCATCAGATCGACCCCAAGCGCCGCCATGTCCACCGGCAACCGGCCCGGCGCCTGGACCGCATCGCAATGCATCAACGCACCGGCCGCGTGCACCATGGCTGCAATCTCCGCGATAGGCTGGATCACGCCGGTTTCGTTGTTGGCCAGCATGACGGAAACAATAGCATCGCCGGCATCCACCCTGTCCGCTGTCAGCGCAGCCTGGACTACTGGCGGCTGGACCACGCCGTCCGCGTCAACCGGGATCGCCACTGCTGTCGGATGAGCGTCCAGAACCGACACGTGTTCGGTGGCGGACACGAAAACACGGTCGCGGCTACAGGCGCGCAGCGCCATGACATTCGCTTCCGTCGCCCCGCTGGTGAAAACCACTTGGCTTGCCGCCGCCCCAACCATTGTGGCGACGTCCTTGCGCGCGGCCTCAATCCGGGCCCGTGCGCGCCGGCCATAGTCATGCACCGACGACGGGTTTCCACCCTGCCGCGCAGCCTCCACCATCGCTTCAATGACGGAAGCGCTCATCGGAACCGAAGCGTTGTGATCGAGATAAACCATGAACCGAAACCGCAGATATCTAGGTCACCATCGAACCGGACGCGCTACTCTGCGGCAGCGACTTGGTTCGATTGGTGAATGACGCCGCTTTGACCGAGGATACGGCGGTCGACAACATCGGCGAGCGAAATTGAGCTGAAAAACAGATGAATTAAATTACCCAATTCTTCCCATAGGTCATGCGTGACACATCGCACCTTGTCGCCGGTGCATCCCACCGGGGATCCGGGCACGCATCGCGTCGCGCGGATGGGTTCGTCCACGGCCACGATGATATCCGCAAGCCGGGTTTCTTCCGCCGTTCGTGACAAGACGTAGCCGCCACCGGGCCCTCGGACGCTGCTGACCAATCCGGCCCGCCGCAGCTTCGCAAATAATTGTTCCAGATAGGAAAGCGAAATCTCCTGCCGCACCGCGATCTCCGATAACGCCATGGGATCGCCGTCGCCGTGTTTGGCAAGATCCACCATCGCCATGACCGCATATCGGCCTTTTGTACTCAGTCGCACTGCCGCCTCGCTTATTTTTGTAAAGCCATTTTCCCAGTGTTCGTCGCTTGGCGCGGATTTTCGCGGGTCCGCTGCCTAGTTCGGTCTAGTTCGATCCGAGCTTGGGGGCTTCCCCGGATCCTTCTTCACCTTCAAAACCGCCGGCCCCAACCGACGGTGATTTTTCCTTTACCTGCGTCTCAAGCTCGTCGATGCGCGCCTGCAGCACCGAGACATGCTCCATCAGCCCATCAATGGCGCGCGCTACCGGATCCGGCACGTCGCCCAATGGCGTTCCATAAGGCGAGAACGGACTATCTTCGCCCTTGGCACGCGACTGAACCACGCGCCCCGGAATGCCGACGACGGTCATGCCCGGCATGATGTCCTTCGTGACCACCGCATTCGCCCCAACGCGGGCACAGGCGCCAACGGTGATGGGTCCTAAAATCTGTGCGCCGGAACCGACGATCACGCGGTCCTCCAGCGTCGGATGGCGCTTACGGTCGCGTTGGCTGTCAGCGTCCACCGACGGCGCGACGCCGCCCAATGTCACATCGTGATACAACGTGACGTCGTCGCCGATCTCCGCGGTCTCGCCGATAACCACGCCCATCCCGTGATCGATGAAGAACCGGTCACCAATTCGAACCGCCGGGTGAATTTCGATCCCCGTCAGAAAACGATTGAATTGCGAGAGGGCACGGGCGAAAACCCGCCATTCTTTTCCCCACGCGGCGTGGGACAATCGGTGCAGCACGATAGCGTGGAAACCGGAATAGCAAAGCGCCACCTCAAGCCGCGAGCGGGCGGCCGGATCCCGTTGCATGATCGCGTCAATCTCGTCGCGCAACATCTTGAACATGGTAAAAAATGCCTAATCTTTATTTTCAAACGGATTCGCGGTTTATTAAGCGCTACCCGACCGGCATGCCCTGAGGGCTTTAGGCATGTCATTCACCGGTTTATGTGTCGATGTGGATATAGAATGACCTAGTGCAGTGGTCAAGAATTCAAGAGGCCGCAAATTTATTCGCTCAATTCGCACCACTGACCGACGAACGCAAATGTCGGGTTCGATCAGCCCTAACCCGACGCAAACGAGTAAGGATAAACGGTAACCCCATCATGCCAGAAGTGATCATCAACGGGCCAGAGGGCCGGCTCGAAGGCCGTTATCACCACAGCCAGGAAGTCAACGCACCGATCGCCTTGTTCCTTCATCCCCACCCGCAACATGGTGGCACGATGAATAACAAGGTGGTCTATACGATCTACCAGAACTTCGTGCGGCGTGGTTTTTCTTGCCTGCGCTTTAATTTCCGGGGTGTCGGCCGATCGCAAGGAACCTTCGCCCGCGGCGAAGGCGAACTTTCCGATGCGGCAACGGCGCTGGATTGGATGCAAAGCTTCAATCAGAACTCCCGCGGCTGCTGGATCGGCGGATTTTCCTTCGGGGCATGGATCGGCATGCAATTGCTGATGCGGCGGCCGGAGATCGACGGCTTCATCTCGATCGCGCCGCCCGCAAATATGTACGACTTCAGTTTCCTGGCGCCCTGCCCCGCGTCGGGTCTCATGGTGACCGGTTCCGAAGACGAGATCGTCCCGGCGGATTCGGTGACGAAGCTCGTCGAGAAATTGCGCCAGCAACGCGGGATCGCCATCGATCACGAGACGGTCCCGAAGGCTAATCATTTCTTCACGGGTCAGCTTGAGGAAATGGACGCGGCGGTGACTGCCTATCTGGACAACGCCCTGTCCCCCGACGAGAACCAATCGGCCGCCAGTTAAGCGGTAAAAAGCCGGCCGCCGGTTTGCGGCTGAGGAACGCCCGTCGTACCCGGCCAGCTTAGCGGCAACCCCCGCACTGACCGGACGGCGAGATAGGCGAATGCCTGCGCTTCCAACGCGTCACCGTCCCAGCCGGCGTTCTCGACCGGCACGACGGGGACGCTCAGCGCATGCGACAGCATGGCCATCAACGTCGGGTTATGCCGCCCGCCGCCGGTGACAAGCCAGCGGACCGGCGGCGCCGGCAGCAAGTCGGCCGCACGGGCGACGGCGGTGACGGTAAAGGCGGTCAGTGTCGCGGCCCCGTCTTCCGCCGTGAGGCCGTCAACGGCCCCCATGTCGAAATCATCGCGGTCGAGTGATTTCGGCGGCGGCGCGGTAAAATATGGGTGTGCCAGCAAAGCCGCCAAAGCGGCTTGATCGATAGTTCCGGCTGCTGCCGCCCGACCGTCCTGGTCGAACCCCTTGCCGGTCGTGCGGCGCATCCAATCGTCGATTAGAGCGTTGCCCGGCCCCGTATCGAAGGCGACAAGCGCCCCGTCTTGTCCGCTGCCCGGTCCAACCCATGTCACATTGCCGACGCCGCCCAGATTCAACACGGCGACGGGTTTATCCATGGCAGCGGCCAACGCGGCGTGGAAGGCGGGTGCCAAGGGCGCGCCCTGCCCGCCCGCTTGCACGTCGGCGCTTCGAAAGTCGCCGACCACATCGATCCCAATCCGCGATGCCAGCAAGGCCGCATCCCCCAATTGCCAGGTCCATTGGCGCTCGGGCCGATGCAACAGGGTATGACCATGAAACCCGACGACATGCACATCAGACGCCGACCGGCCACTGATCCGCAGCAAGGTTTCGACCACGCCGGCATGGGCCAGGGTCATGTCCTGTTCAACCCCGTCGGTCTCGGAATCGCTAGATTTCCGGCCGAGACAGGCGCGCAAGCGCTCCTGCAACGCAGCTTCATAGGGCTCGGTCAGGGCGCCGATCGGGGTGACCACGCTGACGCCATCGGTTTCGAGCAAGGCGGCGTCGATACCGTCCAGCGACGTGCCGCTCATCAGGCCCAAGGCCAAGACAGATTTTTGGGACATTGCCGCGCCGGTCGATGTCATTGTTCGCCGCTACCGATTGTGCTAAACGATCCGCCCTTTCCGCAAGGCTAGACAGAACCATGACCGCGCTTTGTTCGGATTTCCTTAACGCCGTCGGCGAGCGGGGATTCCTGCATCAATGCACCGATTCGGAAGCCCTCGACAAGCTCTGTGCCGAGGGTCCGGTTTCGGCCTATATCGGCTTCGATGCCACCGCAGATTCCCTCCATGTGGGCAGCCTGGTCCCGATCATGCTGCTGCGCCTGTTGCAGCGGACCGGACACAAGCCGATCGTGCTGATGGGCGGGGGCACCACAAAAATTGGCGATCCATCCGGCAAGGACGAACAGCGGCAATTGCTCACCGAAGCGGACATCAACCGCAACATCGACGGCATAAAGGGCGTCTTCGAGAAATTTTTGACCTTCGGGGACGGGCCGACTGACGCGATCACGGTGAACAACGCCGAATGGCTCGACGAGTTGGCCTATATCGAATTCCTGCGCGAATACGGCCGCCACTTCTCGGTCAACCGGATGCTGTCCTTCGATTCCGTCAAACTTCGCCTGGAGCGCGAGCAGCCTCTGAGCTTCCTGGAATTCAACTACATGGTGCTGCAGGCCTATGATTTCGTCGAACTCGGCCGCCGGTACAAATGCCGCTTGCAGATGGGCGGGTCCGACCAATGGGGCAACATCGTGAATGGCGTCGATCTCGGACGCCGCTCGGCGCAGATGGAGCTGTACGGGTTGACCACGCCGCTGATGACGACGGCCAGCGGCGCCAAGATGGGCAAGACCGCGAGCGGCGCCGTCTGGCTGAACGAGGATCGTCTGCCGGCTTATGACTATTGGCAATACTGGCGCAACACGGAAGACGCCGACGTTGGCCGCTTTCTGCGCTTGTTCACGGAATTGCCGATTGACGAGATCACGCGGCTCGAGGCGCTCGAAGGCGCCGAGATCAACGACGCCAAGATCATTCTCGCAAACGAGGCGACCCGGCTTTGCCGTGGCGACGATGCGGCGGCCACGGCAGCCGAGACCGCGCGCAAGACCTTTGTCGACGGCAACTTCGGGGCGGACCTGCCCAGCGTCGATGTCCCCAAAAGCGAATTGGAAGAGGGTATCCCCGCCTTCGTCCTGATGGCGCGCGCAGGCCTAAGCCAAAGTAACGGCGAGGCCCGGCGACTGATCCGTGGCGGTGGCGCCCGGATCAACGACGAGAAGATCGACGACGAGAGTCAGACTGTGTCCCTCGCCGATATAAACGATCAGGGCGTCATCAAACTGTCCGCCGGCAAAAAGCGCCACGCGTTGGTCCGGCCTAGCTGAATAAGGCTCCGTGCGTTAATTGGCAGGTGTTTCGCTCTGCGGCTTGCCCGCGCCCAGCCCGAACAAGTTGCGCAGGAAACCCGGCGCCAACGCCGAGAGCGGGTTGACCGAAATTTTGGGATTTTCGAGCGGCCCTGCCACCCGGTAGGTCGCGGCGAACACGCCTTCGTTCTCGCCGCCGGTCAGCAAAGACCCGATCACCGGGATTTTGCCGATGGCACGATTGAACGAATAGGCCGGCACCAGCGTGCCGCCCAGATTCGCCGTATCGGCCTCCATATCCAAAATCCCGTTGACGGTCACGCCGATCGACGAGCCATGGGCGCTGGCCTTGGAGAACGTCACGCGATTGTCGCGATAAACGAATTTCCCTTCGAAGGCGTCAAACTTCAGCCCCTTGTTCGACATGGCCCCGCCGATGCCGGTAAGCGATGCGACCTGCAGGACCTTGGCGAGCGTCGGCGCCTTCGACAGCTTGAACTTCGACGCGATGAAGTCCCCTTCTATCGGCGCATCCGGCGATGGACGAATACCCCGGATCAACAGGGTGCCTCCCACCACGCGACTCTTCGTCGGTGACATCGACAGGACCTCGCCGAAATCGTCCGCAACGATCCGCAGGATCTGGCCGTCGGGCCCTGGGAGAAACTTGATATCGAGCTTCGCCTGTTTCCCCAATAGGCCATCGAGAACCAAGCCGCGGACAACGCCCCGCTGACGATGCAGCAATAAATTCGCCTGGTGCAGCTTCCGATCCGGCCCCCAGCGCAGTTCATCGAAACGGGCATTCAGTCGGACAGACTCACCGGCGGTTTCGGCAGATGGCTGTGCGCCCTTCTCTTCGGCGTCCAGTATGGGACCGATATCAAAACGGCGTCCCGACACCGTTGCGGAAATCGCCCCGCCCGGACCAATGTCGACACGGCCGGCCAGATCACTGCCGGCATTTTCGAACTGTTCAATATCGATCCGCCACGTGGCCCGGTCTTTGGCGCGCGGCTTGGCCGACCCCAGAAGCTTCGACGACCCAGCGTCGACGCTGAATTTATCGACGGCGCGCACACCTTGCTCATCCAAGGTGACAACAACATTCGCGGTACCCGGGACGCCAATCGGCTTGGTCCAGCCGACTTCCTTCATATCCAATGCTGCATCGACCAATTCGAAACCCGCCAGGATTTCCGTACTGCCATCCGATCGCGCCGTGACAACCACGTTTACGTCGGATGGACCTTTGATCATTTTCGTCGGCGGCACCCCGAAACCAGGCCGCGACAAATCCGGCAGCCGTCCGGAGACAACCAGATTGGTCCGCACTTTCGCGTCTTTCCTGAAATCCTCACGCCAATCAACAGTGGCTGGGCTCGCTAACAGCCGCATCGTTCCGGTCGCGCTAAGCCCTGCGTTATTCACCTTTAGACGAATGTCACCGTCGCGTGGCGTCAATCCGAACGGTGCGGGCGAAACCGCCAATTTACCGAGCCCTGCTGACGCGGAAAATTTGATGCTCTTGGCGTCTAGACCGGTAATCAACGGGAATTCAAACTTCGTGCGAACCACCGCTTCGCCGGTAATTGCGGCCGGGCTAATACCGATCTCCGAGACGTAGCCAAGCGGCTTACGGTCCAGAATTTGCGCCAACGTTCGCGCCGAACCTCGCAAGGCGGCATCGATCGAAATCGCCTGATCCTCCGCATCGAGACCGGTGATATCAACCGAGGCTTTCTCCACCGCGAGATCTTGCAGCCGCCCGCTGCTCACGGCGAACTTGAACCCCTGGGCATTAAACGTTGCCGTCCCACCGACACCGGCGACTTTGGGAAGCGGCTCCCAGTACTTGATCGATAAATCCTGGTATTGCAGCGTGCCATCGATCGACTCGACCTGTACCGAAGCCCGGTCATTTTCAACCGGCATATTCAAGGCCAGCGACACCGTCCCTTCGCTCACTGTCCCTTCGACGATATTGCTGATGACCCACTGCCGCGCGCTGACGCCCATTCCCGGCGGCCAATACTTCGCCAGATCGCTCAACGGTAATGCGGCGACCTTGGCGTCGACGGCCATCGTGTAGCCTGTATCGTCGCGCCGGATACGCCCTGACGTCGAAACCTTAGTTCCGCCGAAATCGACGGAAAAATCCCGAACCATGGCGGTCGAGGTCGTCGCATCGATGTCCGCCGATAATCGCGCCCCTGCAATCTTCATGGCTTGCGGAAAGACGCCCGGCAAATCCACCTGCCCCCCGCCGCTCGTGAGATCGACCTTGGTGAGCTTGAATCGGCCGGCGGGATCGGCGACCCCTTCGAGCACGCCGCTGACCGGAATATCCAGTCCCGCAAGGGGCGACAACGCCGGCGTCGCGCGAGCCAGGCTCGCCAAGCGAATGTCGTTCATCCGGGCGCTGACCTGGACCATCTCGCTGCCGGACGGATAGGCCATTGCAAAGGTCGCTTGCCCAAAGTCGCTGACCAATTGCAGGCGCAAACCGAGAAGCTGCCAACCATGTGCTATTTCGAAATTTACGTTCCCTGAAAACGGGGCGCGAATGTCCGCGAGTTGATTCAGATAAGGGAAGGCTCGCGCAATAACCGAAGGTTCCAACCGGTTGAAATCGACGCGTCCCCCGATTCTGCGACTGCGCCGGTCATGCAGGATAGTGGCGAGCAACTGCATCCGTTGGCCATCGGCATCGACCCCCAACGCCAGCCGTGTCTCAATCGCATCACGCAGAAATTCCGTTACGATTTCGGCTTGCGGGATCGCCCAAATCTCGCCGGTCAAGCGATCGATGAACTGGAACCGGCCCTCGAGCACCGAGAACCGCTGGAGATATCGAAACGGCCCTGTCCGTTCGCGCATGGGTCGCAGGAAGTCCTCCGCCGCGTCGACCAACGCGCCCTGGCGCTTTTCTTTGCCCGCCGGATCCGTGGGCATCTGGAATCCGAACCGTCCGTCCGGAAACCGCTCAATGATGGCCCGGACGCCGAACACGTCCAGGCGAGACACGGCGAGATCGCCGCGCAAGAGGCCGGTAAAGGAAAGACCGATCGAGACATCCGGCAGCACCGCCGCCAAATTGCCGTCCGCCGCAAAGACACGCACATTCCGGCTGCGGATATCGATGACCCGTTTCCATCCGCCCCAGACCAATGACGTATCATCGACTTCGACCGCAAAGGACGTATCCCGTACGGCGAAGCTACGCTCCAATGCAGGGGCGAGAAAGTTAAGCGAGACCGGTCCCTGGGACAGGCGCCACAACCCGAGACTGACGAGAATCGTAACGCTCAGAATGACGGTGACAGCAATCTGTGCCACACGTATGCATATACTGCGCAAGGATCCCCCGGCTCCGCTTACACTATTGACCTAATATAGTGGAGTTAGCCAAATATCCTAGGATTTCCGAAGAATTTCAGAGACTAATATGATCCCGATCAAGGCCGAAAACCTCCCAAAATCCGCCAATCCGGAGCGCGCCGCCGTCGGAATGGAGCGATGGCAGGAATTCGCGGATTCCTCAGACGCCGGAGAGGCCATGCGAGCCGTCGCATCCGATCCGGCCGGCAAGGCTGTATTGGAGGCGATTTTCGGGAATAGCCCCTATCTCGGGCAATTGCTGGTGCGCAATCCGGAAATCGCCGTGGAGGCGCTCCATCGGGGTCCGGATGACGTGTTCCAAGAGATCATCGACCAGCTTCAGGCCGATTTGGCGGATGCAAATTCGGCAGAAAAACTGATGCCGGGTCTGCGCCAGGCCAAAAACAGGGCAGCCCTACTGATCGCCCTGGCCGATATAGCGGGTATCTGGCCGGTCGGCCGGGTCACCCGTGCGTTGAGCGATCTCGCGGATGTGTCGCTGAACCTTACGGTCCGGGGATTGCTGCGCCAGCTATCGACGAATGGTGTGTTTTCGTTACCGTCCGGCGATACGCCCGAACAGGAATCCGGATTGGTAATCCTGGCGCTCGGCAAACTCGGGGCGCAGGAACTGAACTACTCCAGCGACATCGACATCATGATCCTGTATGAGCCGGACAAGTTCGATTGCCCCGACCCGGATGCGCTGCCGCAAGAGATGGTTCGGCTGGCCCGGCTTCTCATGCGGGTGATGGATGAGCGCACGGCGGACGGCTATGTGTTCCGCACCGATTTGCGTCTGCGGCCAGACCCTGGCGCCACCCCACTGGCAGTCCCAATCCCCGCTGCAGAAACCTATTACGAGAGCGTCGGACAGAATTGGGAACGCGCCGCCATGATCCGTGCCCGCGCCTGTGCCGGCGATATCGGCGCGGGCGACGCATTCTTACAGCATCTTCGACCGTTCATCTGGCGCAAGCATCTCGACTTTGCGGCCATCCAGGATATCCATTCGATCAAGCGGCAGATCACTTCCTACCGCGGCGGCGGCACGATCGCCGTCAACGGACATAACGTAAAACTCGGCCGCGGCGGCATCCGCGAGATCGAGTTCTTTGCCCAGACCCAGCAGCTCATCTGGGGCGGCCGACACCCGGCGCTGCGCACAAGTGATCTCTGCGAGACACTGCAAGCGCTGGCCGATCATGGCCGCATAGAACAGTCGACTGCGCATGAAATGCAGGAAGCGTATTGTTATCTCCGCCGGCTGGAGCATCGCTTGCAGATGGTCGACGATCATCAAACCCACGCCTTGCCGAAGACCGACGAACAGATCGAAGACATCGCCGTCTTTGCCGGCTACCCCGACGCCGCTGCGTTTCGCGAAGACCTTGTTCGCCAGCTAACGTTAGTCGAAAAGAACTATGCGGAGCTGTTCGAGGAAGCGCCGGAACTCGGGGGTGCCGGAACGCTCGTCTTCACCGGCAGCGAAGATCACCCGGAAACGATCAAGACGCTCGAAGATATGGGCTTCAGCGACGGTGCGTCGATATCAACGATGATTCGGCGCTGGCACCACGGCCGGTATCGCGCGACCCGCAGCGTCCGGTCCCGCGAACTCCTGACCGAGTTAATGCCGCGGTTGCTCGAGGCCCTTGCCAAGCGGGCAGACCCGAATGCCGCCATCGCCCGGCTTGACGCTTTCCTGAGCGGTTTGCCCGCCGGGGTTCAACTGTTCTCGCTGTTCTACGCCAATCCTAGTTTGCTGGATCTTGTGGCGGAAATCATGGGCGATGCGCCGAAGTTGGCCGAACGGCTCAGCCGCAATCCACGGCTGCTCGACCATGTCCTGTCGCTTGATTTCTTCGAACAGTTGGCGGAGCTGGACACTCTGCACGGCGAGCTCAAGGCCGCGCTCACGGAGGCCCACGACTTCCAGGATGTTTTGGAAATCACACGACGGTGGACCAACGACCGGAAATTCCAAACCGGCGTCCAAATACTCCAAGGTGTCACCGACGGTCATGCCGCCGGCCCGACCTATACCGCCATCGCTGAAACCGTAATCGCGGACCTGTGGCCAGCCGTAGAGGAGGAGTTCTCAGGTCCGGGCGGCGATCATGGCACAGTGCCGGGCGGCGGGATGGCGGCGATCGCGTTTGGCAAACTCGGCGGCAGCGAACTTATGCCCGAGTCCGACGTGGACCTCGTGTTCGTTTATGACGTGCCTGAGAATGTCGAAGAGTCCGACGGTGACAAACCGCTTGCGACAAGCGTGTATTACATGCGGCTCAGCCAAAGGGTCGTAGGTGCCATCGAGGCCCTTACCGGCGAAGGGCGGCTGTATGATGTCGATACGCGCCTGCGGCCGTCCGGCGGCAAGGGTCCAGCGGCAAGCCGGTTCGAGTCCTTCAGCCGCTACTACGCAGAATCCGCCTGGACCTGGGAACACATGGCACTGACCCGCGCCCGCGCCTTCGCCGGCTGTCCAAATCTAATCCATCGGCTGGAGGAAGAAATTCAGTTGATTCTGACGAGACCACGAGATCCAGATCAACTGGTCATCGATGTCGCCAAGATGCGGGGCCGCATGGCGAAGGAGCACCGTGGGCAATCGCCCTGGGACATCAAGCATCGCCGGGGCGGTCTCGTGGATGCAGAGTTCATGGTTCAGTATCTGCAGTTACGGCACGCATCCGACCATCCGGAAATTCTGTCCAGCAACGCGGTAACGGCAATAGATAATCTGGCCGAGGCAAAATTGATCGACCGGGATTTCGCGACCGGGGTCGGGGATGCATTGCGGTTTTGGCATCGCGTGCAAACAGTGTTGAGGTTGACTACCACGGACAATCTCGACGATGAAGCTCGGGCGGATGGCCCCCGCAGGGCCCTTGTCCGCGCCGTCGGCGTCGAGGATTTCGACGCCCTCGTCGCCGCAATGGAGGAAACCGCTGCTAGTGTGCATCGTCGGTTCGAGGAATTGATCGACAAACCGGCAGCCGAGGCGGCACAGCGCCAGACCGATCAGGCTTGATCCGGCGGGCTTGCCAATCCTTGCGGCAAGTTCATCTAACTGGCTATTCCGCCGGCGTTACCAAGCACAAAACGAGGAGTCATTATCACCATGAGCGCAGACGTCGGAGATAAGGCTCCGAACTTTTCAATGCCAGCCAGCGGAGGCGGTGACGTCTCGTCGCAGGCGCTCGCCGGGCGTCCTTTCGTACTGTATTTCTACCCCAAGGACGACACGCCAGGATGCACGAAGGAAGCCTGTGGCTTTCGGGACGCCTTGCCGGACTTTTCCGCGCTTAACGTAGACGTGATCGGCGTGTCGAAAGACACCGTGGCGAAGCATGACAAATTCACGGCAAAATACGATCTCAACTTCCGCTTGGCATCGGACGAGGACGGCGCCGTCTGCGAGGCCTTCGACGTTTGGAAAGAGAAACGCATGTATGGCCGAACCTATATGGGTATTGAGCGATCGACATTTCTTGTCGATGGCAACGGCATCATCCGCCAGGCTTGGCGTAAGGTGCGCGTTCCCAATCATGTCGATGCGGTCCTCGCCGCGGTGAAGGAACTCTGATGGCCCGACGCAAATCTAGAAAACCCTCCGGGTCGATGCCCGAAAAGCTGCAGGAACAGTTCCTCGCGCAAATGGCGGAGCATGAAACCGCTGAGGACCTCAACGACAAACTAATCGCGCCCTTCATCGCCGCCCTGGAAACGGTCTGCGCGGAGCGGGGGTATCTGCTGAACATTTCCGGCGAAAGCAGCAACCTCGTCTTTTCCAGCGAGGACGATGCCGAAGCCATCTACGGTCTTGTCGAACAGTATTTCGACGAAAAAGACCAGGACTGACCGGCCGCCCGCATGCAGGCATTGCGCACCCTCTTACAAATGGTCATTGCCCTGGCGGTTTTCGTCGCTGGCTTTTGGACCGTGACCGCCGTCGCCCAAAGTACACCGCTGCCGGTCGACCTAGAACTCGTCCTGGCCGTCGATGTTTCCGGCAGCATCGATCCGGACGAAGCGCGGTTACAGCGCGACGGCTATGTCGCCGCCCTCACCGACCCGGCCGTCATCAAAGCCATTAGCGGCGGCATTCTGGGACGCGTCGCCATGACCTATATCGAATGGGCCGGCGAGGATTACACGACGACGGTTGCGAATTGGACCGTGATCGAGGATGAGGCCAGCGCCCGCGCCTTTGCCGCGACGGTCGGTCGCGCCCCGATCCAGACGGCGCTTTGGACATCGATCAGCAATATCATCGACCATGCCTTGTCGACGTTTCCAGGAAACGGCTTCGAGGGAACGCGGCGCGTGATCGATGTATCCGGCGACGGGCCGAACAACCAGGGCGGCCTCGTCACCAAGTTTCGCGACCGTGCCGTCGCCCAGCGCGTCGCAATCAACGGCCTGCCCATCGTCAACGAACGCGCCAGTCCCTTTGGATGGCCGGCCCTGCCCAATTTGGACTTGTACTACGCCAACTGCGTGATCGGCGGACCCGGTTCCTTCATGGTCGTCGCCAACACCTTTGCCGACTTCGCGCGGGCAATCCGGAAGAAGCTGATCTTGGAAATCGCCGACGCACATCCGCATCAGCCGCAGGAACGCGTCATCCTAGCAGCGGGCCCGAAGGCGCCACGCGAGACGCCGCCCTGCGACATCGGCGAACAGCGCGTGCAATGGCTCCTCGAAAATTGACCGGACCCGCCACTCCCGCCTCATTGACCGCCGCCTCACTAACCGATGCGGCCTGTGCGATCCTCCAAACGGCGGACCCGACGGAGAAAGCGCGGCTGAGCCACGAGACCGCAGCCGCGTGGCGGTCGGGCAGTCTCGCCGCAACCGGCAGCGAAAGACCGTCCCCGCGCCCAGCACGGCCGGTAAAGCCGGCTCTGCTGCCCCCAGGCTCGGTCCCGCGGCGGCGCATCAATACCGCACCGGCTGGACGTATCGCGCTTTTGCACGCCATCGCCCATATCGAACTAAATGCGATCGATCTCGCTTGGGATATACTGGCCCGGTTCGGCGCGACCGCCGGGCTGCCGCGGCAATTCCATGACGACTGGGTGTCCGTCGCCGAGGAAGAAGCGATGCACTTCTTGATGCTGAGCGACCGGCTTGCGGAGATGGACGCGGCTTTGGGAGACCTGCCCGCCCATGACGGCCTTTGGGAGGCGGCGGAAACGACCGCCCACGACTTGGCTGCCCGGCTCGCGGTCGTGCCGCTCGTCCTTGAAGCACGCGGCTTGGATGTAACGCCGCAAATGACCGCGCGGCTGCGTAAGGCCGGCGACGACGCGAGCGCAGATATTCTCCAGATTATCCATGACGAGGAAATCGGCCATGTGGCCATCGGCCGCCGCTGGTTCGATCATTGCTGCCGCGAGGCTGGCCTTGATCCCGTTACGACGTTCCATGATTTGGTTCGGCAGTATTTCCGAGGATCGCTGAAGCCACCCTTCAACGAGGCCAGTCGGGACCGCGCTGGCCTGACCGCCGACTATTACACGCCGCTTGCAACCGGGCGCTAGGCGTCTTCCGGTGGGCTGACCGCGCCGGCGACGCGCGCCGCAAGCGACGCCTCCAGGAACGGATCAAGGTCGCCGTCGAGCACCGCATCTGCGTTGCCCTTTTCGACCTCGGTGCGCAGGTCCTTGACCATCTTATAGGGGTGAAGCACGTAGGACCGGATTTGATGCCCCCAACCGATGTCGGTTTTCGCATCATGTTCCGCCTGGGCCTTTTCTTCGCGCAGTTGTAATTCGAGCTCGTACAGTCGTGCCTTCAACATCGTCATGGCGGTCGCACGGTTGCGGTGCTGTGACCGGTCATTCTGACATTGCACGACGATGCCGGTGGGCTGATGCGTAATGCGGACCGCACTATCAGTCCGATTGACGTGCTGGCCGCCCGCACCCGAGGCGCGATAGGTATCGATCCGAAGATCGCCGTCGTTGATATCGATCTCGATCGTATCGTCGATTGCCGGATAAACGCCGATCGAAGCGAAGCTGGTATGGCGGCGCGATGCGGCATCGAACGGTGAGATGCGAACCAGCCGATGGACACCGCTTTCGGTTTTGAGCCAGCCATAGGCGTTGTCGCCGGTGACCTTGATCGTCGCCGATTTCAGCCCCGCTTCTTCGCCGGGCGACTCTTCGATGTATTCGAGTTTGTATCCGTGTTGCTCCGCCCAGCGCAGATACATCCGCAATAACATCTGCGCCCAATCCTGAGATTCGGTACCGCCAGCGCCCGCATGGACTTCCAGATAGCAGTCATTGGAATCGGCCTCGCCCGACAGCAGGCTCTCAAGCTGCAGCTTCGCGGCATTGTCGCGCAGCTTGGTCAGCGCGGCCTCGGCCTCCGCCGCAATAGCGTCCTCGCCCTCGGCTTCGGCCAGCTCGATCATATCGAGATTTTCGGCAACCCCGGTTTCCATCGACTCATAGGACCCAATGCCGTGTTCGAGGCGGGTCCGTTCGCGCATGATCGTCTGCGCCTTGTCGGGATTCTCCCAAAGCGCCGGATCCTCGGCGAGGGCGTTCAGCTCCTCTAGCCGTAGTTTTGCTGCATCGAGGTCAAAGATGCCTCCTCAGCAGTTCGAGCGACTGCTTGATTTCGTCGACGAGATTCTGAACTTCGGCGCGCACGGTTTTCTCCGCTCTGTGTTAGCGCTTCCTGGACGCTGCATGTAAGCGAAGCAACCATGTATGGCAAGTGGATTTCGGCTAGTAGAGACCGCGCGCCGGCGATACGGAGGATGGCCGCTCGCCAGGCGTGGCCGCGCGCACTTCACCGCCGCCGATAACCCTGCGTTCGGTGATCGAGTCGGGCTCGGTCCCCGTCTTGTAGGCCTCGGTGATAACGTTGCGGTCACCCGCCCGCGCGGGCAATCCACTCGCCGCGTTCACCCGCACATGGCGAATGCCGGGCGGAATTCGGAACGGCACGGCCGGTCGATCGGCCAGCGCCGTGGCCATGAAATCCTTGAAGATCGGCGCCGCCACGGTCGATCCGCTTTCTTTCCGGCCGAGGGTGCGCGGCGCATCGAAACCAACGAAAACACCGACTGCAAGGTCAGGCGAAAAGCCGATGAACCAGGTATCACGGCTGTCGTTGGTCGTTCCGGTCTTGCCGGCCAGCGGCTTGCCGATCGAACTGATTCGCCGCCCCGTTCCACGCTTCACCACGCCTTCGAGCATGGATACGATCTGGTAGGCCGACGCCGGGTCTGCGATCTGGTCGCGCGTATCGGGAATCGCCGGCGGCTCCTGCCCTTCCCAGGCCGTCACGGTGCAGTCCTGACAGGCACGCGTGTCGTGCCGGAACACCGTTTTGCCGTTGCGGTCCTGGACCCGGTCGATCAGCGTCGGCTTGATCGCCTTGCCGCCGTTGACCAACATGCCGTAAGCCGCGGTCAGCCGAAGCAGTGTGGTCTCGCCCGCGCCCAGCGCCATTGCCAGTTGTTCGGTCATCACATCGAACATGCCGAATTGCTGGGCCGTCTCGACGATCGGTTTCATACCGATGGTCTGCGCCAATCGAACGGTCATCAGATTGCGCGACCGCTCGATGCCGATCCGCATCGGGCTCGGCCCATAAAAGCGCTTCGTATAGTTGGCCGGTTTCCACTTGCCCAGACCGGGGCCCTGGTCGATGACGAACGGTGCGTCGAGGATAATCGTCGACGGCGTATAGCCACGGTCCAATGCCGCCAGATAAACGAATGGCTTGAATGCCGACCCGGGTTGCCGCTTTGCCTGTACGGCCCTGTTGAATTCGCTCGTCTCATAGTCATAGCCACCCGTCATCGCCAGAATTCGTCCGGTATGCGGATTGAGTGCGAGGATCGCGCCGTTGATCTCCGGCACTTGGCGCAAGGCGTAGGTGTTCGGCGGATACTCGGTCGGTCCCTTGTCTTTGACCTTCGGCTTGCGGGAAACCGCCTCGACCAGCACGACATCACCCGGCGCCAACACGTCGGTCGCCCGGCGTACGGCGGACCCGCGTTTCTGGTCCTTGAGCGCCGCGCGTGCCCAGGCCAGCTCCGCCAACGGAATCTTGCCCTGGATGTCGCTGTCAAACCCGATTTCGGCCGTAGCGTCGGTGACTTTCAATACCACCGCAACCTTCCAGTCGCCGGCCCCAGACGGCACGGAAACTTCACGCAGGTAGCCGACCCAGTTTCCGTTCGCGGGAATCTTCGCGAGCGGACCGCGCCAGCCATGCCGGCGATCATAGTCGATCAGCCCTTTCCGCAGTGCTTGGTCCGCAATCGATTGCATCTTTGGATCAAGCGTTGTGCGAACGGACAATCCGCCTTCATACAGCCCCCGCTCGCCGAAGCGTTCGACAAGCTCGCGGCGCACCTCCTCGAGATAATAATCGGCCTGGACGACCTGTGTCGCAGATCTCGGCACAACGACGAGACGCTCTTCGACGGCCTGTTCGGCCGTGGAGCGGTCGATATATCCCTCTTCCATCATGCGGCCGACCGCCCAGTTTCGCCGGGCCACGGCCGCATCGTAGCGTCGGATGGGATGGTAGTTGTTCGGCGCTTTCGGCAATGCCGCCAGATAGGCCGCCTCGGCGATCGTCAATTCATCGAGCGACTTATTGAAGTAGTTGAGCGACGCCGCGGCGACGCCGTAGGAACCGTAGCCGAGGTAAATCTCATTCAGATACAGCTCCAGAATTCTCGATTTCTCGAAGGCCCGTTCGATCCTGAACGCGAGGATCGCTTCCTTGATCTTACGCTCGAAGCTGACCTCATTCGTCAACAGAAAATTCTTGGCGACTTGTTGGGTGATCGTCGACGCACCGACCGGACGGCGGGACCGCCGGGTGACGATATTGACCACGTTTGTCGCCACCGCCCGTCCAAGAGCGACCAGATCGACACCCGGATGGTGGTAGAAATTCTTATCTTCCGCCGCGATGAATGCGCTGATGAGATGCCGGGGCATAGCCCGGACGGGAACAAAGACCCGGCGCTCCACGGCATACTCGGCGATCAGCCGGCCGTCGCCAGCATGCACACGGGTAACCGTCGGCGGGTCGTATTTCGCGAGTTGCTTATAATCCGGCAGTCCCCGGCTGTAATGCCACAGCAGATACAGCCCTCCCCCCGCACCGGCGAGCGACAGGAAGAAACCGAACGAAAAGACGAAAACGAGCGCTTTCGCTATGCGGGACATGGGCCTTCCAGGCGTAATTTGATCAAATCGACCCGTCCCTCCACGGGCGACGGACGCTAGCCTCTAAATATGGCCAAGTTATGAACGGCTCAACCGTTCTTTACGCACAAAATACTTATCGGCGGCCCGCAAAATAGACTCCGCCACCTTGATATAATGTTTGCGCTTGCGCAGCAGACGCTCGTCCTGCCGGTTCGACAAATATCCCAATTCCATCAGAATCGAGGGTACATCGGGCGATTTTAGGACCGCGAACCCGGCAAACCGGTGCGTATTCCTTAACAGCCGCGACGTTTTGGCGACCTCTTTTATGAGAATTTCGCTGAAAATAGCCGATTCGTTCATCGTCTGCCGCTGGCGCAGTTCGATCAGGAAGGATGCCACCGCATCCGACTGATTGGACAAATCGATGCCGGCAATCGCATCGGACCTGTTTTCCTTGGCCGCGAGCGCCGCGGCCTCCTTATCCGAGGCGCGCTCCGACAGGGTGTAGATCGATACGCCCCGCAGACGCCGGTCCCGGTTGCTATCCGCGTGCAACGACAGGAAAAGCTCAGCCCGTGCCCCTTCGGCCAGTTCGAACCGTTTCCGCAACGGGACATAGACGTCCTCGTTACGGGTCAGGAACACTTTGTAGCGGCCGCTCTTCTCGAGCACCCGCTTTACGGTGTGTGCGATTCGGAGCGTCACCACCTTCTCGCGCAGCCCGGACGTCCCAATCGCCCCTGGGTCCGGACCACCATGCCCTGGATCGATCACGACCACGCGCTTGTGTGCCTGAAAACCCTTCTTTCCCGGTTTGCTCGGCGGCAGTACTGCGGGCCGGACGATCGCGGCCTGTGGTTTCGGATCCACCCAATCCCGCGAGACGAAGCGCCGTTCGGACCGCTGAAAGAGCGCCGGCGACACCGACTTGAGGTCGATCACCAGGCGATTTTTGTTTTTACCCGATGGCGGCAGCAAGACATGCCGAAGGACCTGCGCCGGTGATTTCATGTCGACGACGAGCCGGCTATTGCCTTTCTGGAATAGGCCAAAGCGGTAGCTGGATATGACGCCTGAAGACCGACTCGACGTTTTCGCACCGATTTTCCATTCGACCTGCGGCAGATCGATAACCATGCGGTAAGGATTCGGCAGCGTGAATATGCGGTAGGGGACCTTCTCGCTGAGTTCAACAACCAGCCGGGTCTTGTCAGGATGGGCCCCGATCCGGACATCGGTCACTTCCATTGCGCTGACGAAACCGATATTCGTCAACAAAAGCGTAATCGCCAGGACTGTCCGAATCGCCATACTATTCACAGTCGCCTAACATCCGGTAGTTAATAGGGTGCCAAGTCTTACGAATCGCCAAATCTATTGGGCGGACTTCGCCCGAGTGGTCGAAATTATACTTTATAATCATTTACCATCAATTCAATTTATTCCTGCTAGTTTTAACAACAACAGAAATCGGCGAATAACGGATTGTAGTATCGACCCTGTGAGCCTATTTTAGTTTAAGCGCTGTCCCGTATGGCCCATCCGGCGCATTGTTGGTCGGATGCCACCCGAAATCAAACATCGCGCGAACCATCCAATCGAATGGCGTTGCGAATGCGAATGACAAAGGGTAGGAGTGCTTACGACAGCTTATTCAGTTTCCACCGCCGTGCGGCATCGTAACGCCCGGCATGATCAGTAAGGTGACAATGCGCGACGCGAATCCGGCCCTTGACCCTACTCATAGCGCCCTGCGCTTTGACGTCAGGCATTCGCTTGGAGTCCGCGCCGTCCTGGCTGGCGAATCCGCCAACCGTTTGACGACGCATACGCCATTGTCGCTTCTCGAAATTCAAATAGGCGCAGATTCCGAAGGGTTGGTTCGCGCAACCCTCATGGCAATCGCGCCGGAGAACACCAATGACGCGACGTATGCTTATCGACGCCTCGCAGTCCGAAGAGACGCGGGTAGTCGTACTCAAGGGGAATCGGCTCGAGGAGTTTGACTACGACTCGGAAAGTAAGAAGCAACTAAAAGGGAATGTCTACCTCGCGAAAGTAACGCGGGTCGAACCCTCGCTTCAGGCGGCCTTTGTCGAGTATGGAGGCAACAGGCACGGTTTTCTCGCCTTCAACGAAATACACCCCGACTATTACAAAATCCCGGTTGCCGATCGCCAGAAGCTGATCGCCGAAGAAGCGGCGCTCGACGAAGGCGAGGAACAGGACGAGACCGAACAGTTCGAAACGGTTGGCGGCGACGATTTGGAAGATGTCGAACGCCGCCGGGCCCGACTCCGCCGACGCTACAAGATTCAAGAAGTCATCAAGCGCGGCCAGGTCATCCTGGTACAGGTCGTGAAAGAGGAACGTGGCAACAAGGGCGCCGCCCTCACCACGTATCTCTCATTGCCGGGCCGCTATTGTGTCCTGATGCCGAACACGGCGCGCGGCGGCGGTATTAGCCGCAAGATCAATAACATGCGCGACCGCAAGCGGCTGAAAAAGGTTCTCGACGACCTCGGGATTCCCGACGGCATGGCGGTCATCGTGCGGACCGCCGGATCGGAACGCACAAAGGCGGAAATCAAGCGGGACGCCGAATATCTCCTGCGGCTTTGGGACACCATCCGCACGGATACGCTCGATTCAACCGCACCGGCCTTGATCTACGAGGAAGCCAACCTGATCAAGCGCGCGATCCGCGACATGTACACGAAGGAAATCGAAGAAGTCCTGATCGAAGGCGACGATGGATATCGCATCGCGAAGGACTTCATGCGGACGCTGATGCCGAGCCACGCCAAGCGCGTCCAGCCGCACAAGACCGACGGAACGCCCATGTTCCAGCATTTCCAGGTGGAAGGGCAGATCGACGCCATCCATAGCCCGGAGGTGAAACTGCCGTCCGGCGGCTATATCGTACTGCATCAGACCGAAGCGCTGGTGGCGATCGACGTCAACTCCGGCCGGTCGACGCGAGAACGCCATATCGAAGAGACAGCGCAGAAAACCAACCTTGAGGCCGCCGATGAAGTCTCGCGGCAACTTCGGCTGCGGGACCTTGCGGGCCTCATCGTGATCGACTTCATCGATATGGAGGATTCGCGAAACAACCAAGCGGTGGAGCGCCGCTTGAAGGAAGCGCTGCGGCTTGACCGGGCACGTATTCAGGTCGGTCGAATCAGCCATTTCGGCCTGCTCGAAATGTCGCGCCAGCGGCTCCGTCCAAGCCTGACGGAAATGTCCAGCGAACTCTGCCCACATTGCGGCGGTTCGGGGTACATCCGGTCGGTCGAATGGACCGCGCTCTATATCCTCCGCGCCATCGAGGAAGAGGCATTGCGCAAGCGGTCGACCGAAATGGCCGTTTCGATGCCAAGTGAAGCCGCACTCTACATGCTCAACCAGAAACGGTCGAAACTGCATGATCTTGAATTGCGCTACGGCATCAAGATTATGATCGTCGCGGACAACAGCATCATGGCTCCGGCCTTCTCCATCGATATCGTCCGGGGTGGTACCGGCGAGACCATCCGTGTTGAGACGGAGGATCGCGATAACGACCGCGATCGGCAAGGACAACGCAAACGGCGACCGCGCCGGCGACGCCGGTCGGAGTCGGAGAGCGACGCCGTTGCGGAGCCGCAGGAAGCGGCCGACGCGAGCGAAGCAGAAGAAAAAGATGATACCGCCGAGACCTCAGAGCAGGACGGCGACGGCCAACCGCGCCGCCGGAAACGCGGCCGCCGAGGCGGACGCCGCAGGAACCGACGACCGAAGGCCGCTGAGAGCGGCGACACCGAAACCGCCGTCAGCGACATTTCCGACGGAGAGCCGGCTGCTGAGATCGAGGCTTCAACAGACGATCCCGGATCGAGTGAGCAGCCTGTGATCGAGGACCAGCCCGCGGAAGAGAATCCGAAACCGCGGAGACGGCGCACGCGCCGCCGGCCGGCCAGCGCCAAAGACACGGCCGAAGGCAACGCAGACACGACCGCCAGCGAGGCTACGGCCGTGGATTCCGACAGTTCGCAGCCGGATGAAGCGGTTGCCGATGCGGCGGCCGATCCGGTAACGGATGCCGCAGCCGACGGTGACGCGCCCGAGAAAGCTGCCGCCAAACCGAAGACGCCGCGACGGCGCACCCGCACGACCCGAAGCCGGAAGCCGAAGGACGACGCGGAAACGCCGAAATCCGATGACAAGGCTGCATCCAACGGTGCCTCGACCGCCAAACCAATGACGGAAGCGGATACTGCTGGAAGCAACGCCGATGCCACGCCGGAAAAAGCACCCGAACCGCAGCCGTCGCCCGAGCGAGCACCGGAGCCGGTAGCGGTATCCGATACCGCGGAGGAGTCCCAACCGGTCCAACCGGAACAGCCAGGTGAGAAACGAACTGGCTGGTGGAACCGGGTCGTCGGCTAGTCACTGTTCGTTATCTAGGACCAAAAAAAGCAACGGCAAAGGTTTGACCGACCCGAAAGGGTCGGTTAGCCTTTTCCAATCAGAAAGACTTGGGAGTCGAGTACCGGCACCCATGATTCCTGGGTGCGGTATTCGGTCAGCATACCGATGGCACAGCATAGCGCACCGCCGGGTCCCAACTTCCACAATACCGTCGATGCCGAGCATCGGCCGGCGGACCCGGTCTTTGATACCTTCGTATATCGACTTTTTGTTCCCCTGATTCGGTCGTTGATCCGATCCGGCAATCTCGCAATCTCCTACCGCAACAGTCCGGGCATTCCGGTCGGCGATGGCGATGGGGATTTCTGCGCGATGCGGGTCGACAACACCCGCTTCCTGCGGCGCGCACTTGCCCAGCCCGATCTCGCCGTGGGTGAAGGATATATGGACGGCGACTGGCATCTCCAGCAGGGCGATCTCGCAACCTTTATCGGGCGAATACTGATCAACCAGGAAGCACAGCTGCAGAGCCATACGTTCCGGGCGATTACCGCCATACAGAACTGGTTGTTCGACCCTCACCGGCAAAACGGGCCGACCCGCAGCCGCAAGAATGCCGCGCACCACTACGACCTCGGCAACGATCTGTATGAGACATTTCTCGATGAAGGCATGAACTATTCCTGCGCCTTCTTCGAAACACCGTCGCAGAGCCTCCGCGACGCTCAGATCAACAAACTACGGACGAGCATCGAGCGATTGGATGTCCGGCCCGGCATGTCGGTTCTCGACGTCGGCTGCGGTTGGGGTGAGCTTACCCGCCGCCTCGTACAGGAAACCGATGCGGGTGACGTGGCCGGCATTACCCTCGCCGAACAGCAGTATAATTTCGCGCGCATCAGAGCCAACGTGGTCCACGGTAACCGCCTGCAGTATCGGCTGCAGGACTACCGGGATTTCGCGGCCGCGAATGCGGAAAGGTTCGACCGCATCGTCAGCATCGGGATGTTCGAGCATGTGGGCCGGCATCAATTCGCCGACTATTTCGGCGCGATCAAACGGATGCTCAGGCCGGGCGGTCGAGCCCTGGTGCACTCAATCGTTCGCCCGACGCCGGGCAAGACCAGCCCGTGGATCGACCGTTATATTTTTCCGGGCGGCTATATCCCGTTGGACTTAGAATTGACCGACAGTGGGATAGACGCTGGCTTGACGCTTGAACGCCCCGCCTTCGTCCACGAGAGTTTTCACTACTCCAACACGCTGCGGCATTGGCGGCGCCGGTTCAATGCGCGGAGCGAATCTCTGGATCCGCAGAAATACGATACGCGCTTCCGGCGGATGTGGAATTTCTATTTCGCCGCATCGGAGGCCGCCTTCGACGCGACGGGCTACTACGTCGCGCAGGCGCTGTTCCGTAAGGATCGTTCCTAGCGGTCGCGGTCGATCAAAAGGGTCGCCGCCGCTTCGATCGCGGCATTCGTCTCGGCGTATGAAATACGCAGGAACCGGTTGCCGCGATCAGGATCAAAATCCAGCCCGGGCGCGAGGGCGACCCCGGTGTCGGCGAGTATCTTGCGGCAAAATGCTTCGCTGTCATTCGTCAGGCCGCCGATATCGACATAGACGTAGAAAGCGCCGTCCGCGGGTGCGAATTTTTCAAAGCCGGCCTTCGGCAGCGCTTCAAGCAAAAGGTCACGGTTGGCGCGATAGGAGCCCACCCGCCGTTCATTTTCCTCACCGCAATCGAAAGCGGCGACCGCTGCAATCTGAGACAGCGTTGGCGCTGAAATAAAGAAATTCTGCGCGAGGCATTCGATCGTTCGCGAGAGGTCCGGCGGCACGACCATCCATCCGACGCGCCAACCGGTCATCGAAAAATATTTCGAGAAACTGTTGATGATGATAACCGAGTCATCGAACTCGACGGCGGTATCTGCCCGGCGGTCATAGGTGATACCGTGATAGATCTCATCGGAAATCAGCCGGATTCCATTCGCCCTGCAGTAATCGACCAGCGCGGACAAATCCCTGCGGTCCAGCATTGTGCCGGCCGGGTTCGACGGCGATGCGACGATCAAACCGTCGATAGGCCCATCGCGCAGCGCCTTGTCCAGCAGGGCCGGCGTCGGCTGGAACCGGTCTTTCGGCTCGGCCAGCAGCGTGACCGGCTCGACCCCGAAGGCCGACAGAATATTGCGGTAACAGGGATAGCCGGGAGACGCGAGCGCAACCCGGTCGCCGGCCTCGAACGCCGCCAGAAACGCGAGGACAAATCCGCCCGACGATCCGGTCGTGACGACGACCCGGTCCGCATCCAACGCCACGCCGTAATAGTCGCGGTAGTGTCCGGCAATCGCTTCGCGCAACGGCGGTATGCCGAACGCTTCGGTATATCCCAGGCGGTTGCTCGACAACGCGGCGCGGGCGGCGTCCAGCACACCTTCCGGTGCGCCGGTTCCCGGTTGACCGAGCTCGAGATGATAGACGGCTTGTTGCGCGGCGGCGCGCTCGTTCGCGTCACGCAACACGTCCATCACCATGAAAGGCGGAATGCCCGCCCGTGACGCGACCTTCAGAACCATACGGCGTTACTCGAGTTCAATGAGCAGCTCTAGGCCGGTGCCGGACCCGCGATTGTCGGCGACGGGGCGGCAATTGACCTTAGACAGGGATGGAATGGGAATTCCGGTGGAGCAATTGATGACGTTAACCCGACCAAGACTGGGTCGCCGGAGAATTGCGTGGCCCCGGCGCACCAATGTTTCGACACGTGGGGGTGTTTCGGCCGCCTCCACGATAACTGCATCCGACCCCGGCAGCGGGTGGAGGCGCGGTCCCGTTACCGCCTCTTTTGCCGGCTGCTTCTCCAACAGGGTCCGCGCGGCAATGCCAACAATAACACTCGGCACCGCCTGCCCCGCGACACCGGCTGCCGCGAACCGGAAAATCTTTCCCTCTCGGTCGGTCACCATCGCAGGACTGAGCGAAAACGGATTGCGCGACCCGACCCCCGGGGCCTGCGCCATGAAGATTCCGACGCCCGGCACAAGCCGGCCCGTACCGAAGGGATTGTAGAGCGTCGTGGTACAGGCCACGGCCAGCCCCCGGCCATCGACGACCACGAAGCCAGTGCCCGAGGGATTCTCGGATATCAGCGCGGCGCCGGTTTGCGGTACGCCCGGCGGCGTTGCGCGGCCTGCGTCGTAAGACGCCATGAGTTGCCGCGCATGCTCGGACGACAACAGGCGCGTGGATTGAGTCTGGCGGTCGCCATTGATACCGATCCATGTTTCCCGATCGGAGAATGCACGACGCGCCACTTCCGCCAGCAGATGCGGCCGTTCTTCGGCAGGCGCCTTTTCATAGCGCTGATCCGTCAGCAACATTTGCCACATCTGCGCGATCACCGCGCCCGACAACACGGGCGGCCCAGCGACATGCAGATCGTTTTCGCCATACTGGACTGTCAGTGCGGGTCGCCAACGTGGCAGGTACGACCGTAAATCCTGGTTAGTGATGGTGCCGCCCACCTGGCGAACTCCCTCGACCAAACGATTGGCGAGCGGTCCGGAATAAAAAGCGCCCGCACCGCGTGCCCTGATCTGGCCGAGCGTCGCCCCCAACTCGACCTGTCTGATCAGCTCTCCCTCGATCACAGGCGATCCATCCGCCATCGAGAAAACACGGCGCGCACCTTCATCGACGAACAGAGGACGTGCCGCGCGCGCCAGGTCCCCCGCCGTTTCCTTGGATACGACAAAACCGCCGCGCGCCAACGTTTCCGCATGAATCACCGTGTCTGACCAGCGCAAACGTCCGAATCGGCGATGCAACGCCGCCATACCACGGACACTCGCCGGTACGGCGGTGGGCCGATCCCCGCCGGTCACACCGCTCTTCGGTTCCGGCGCAATGAAGTCGAGCATTTCGGTTCGTTGCGTCTTGGGATCGTGCACTAGACAGACCCCGCCGCCACCAAGCGACGCGACCGACGGCATCGTTACCGACAAGGTGAAATACAAGGCAACGGCCGCGTCTGCGGCGCTGCCGCCCTTGGCCAGAGCGTTCCGTGCCCCAACGACCGCCCGCGAGTCGTCCGCGACGAATGCGCCGTAGACGTAATCACTGGGATCGGGCAGGATCGTTTCCAAAGTGTCGCTGAAACGACTGTCCCCACAAGCGCTTAGGAAGAGCAAGCAGGCGAACACAGCGCCAATATTCATACGGGCGCCTTTTTTGAACCACATTGAAACACTACATATCTGAGGTGACATTTTGGGGATCAGACCGTTGCTAGGTATCTGTAACAAAATAAATCTTCGTTGCGCGCCGCGAATCTCCGCTCTGATTCTGCTGGCCGCCCTTGCGACATCTTGGTCATCATCCCGCGTAACTGCGCAAGGCTTGGCGCTTATCCGTGATACCGAAATCGAAAATACCATTCGGGTGTACACAGCGCCACTGTTCCGAGCAGCCGGCTTGGATGCATCCTCGGTCCGAATTCACTTGGTCAATGATCCGCGGTTGAACGCATTTGTCGCAGGCGGCATGCGCATTTTCATCCATACTGGACTGTTGACCACCGCGGATCATCCGGGCCAGGTCATTGGCGTGCTCGCGCATGAAACCGGCCACATTACCGGGGGCCACCTGTCACGTATTAAAGAAGGTCTTAAAGCGGCAACCGCCCAATCCATCATTGCGACGATCCTAGGCGGCGCCGCAGCGGCCGCGGCCGGACGACCGGAAGGAATTGGCGCGGCCGTTTTGGGCGGCGCTACGGTCGGGCAGCGCAGCATACTTGCCTACACCCGCGGCCACGAACAGGCGGCGGACCAGGCGGCGATCCGGTTTCTGGACGGCAGCGGCCAGTCGTCGCGAGGATTGTTGGAATTCATGACGACCCTCAAGCGGGAGGAAGGCATTTACGGCGCAAGTGGCGACCCATACACGCGCTCGCATCCCCTCACCCAGGATCGAATTCGGTTCATCCAAAACCATATCGAGCGGTCGCAATATTCCGACGTCCCCATCGCACCGGAACTGCTCGAAGCCCACAACCGGATGCGCGGCAAGATCTTGGGATTTCTGAACCCGCCGGTCGATACGCTGCGGCGGTACAAAGCGTCCGATTCCAGCATGGAGGCAAATTACGCCCGGACCGTGGCGTATATGAAATTGAACGAGACCCAGAAGGCGCTCGCAATTCTTGACCCGCTAATCGAAAAAACGCCCAAAGACCCTTTCCTGCATGAAATGCGGGGCGACATTCTGCGGGATGCCGGACGCACGCAGGAGGCGTCAACGGCATATCGCAAAGCGATCGAGATTCTCCCGTGGGCGGCCCTCATTCGACTAAGCCTGGCGCAAATGCAGATCGCCGTAAACGACCCCAAGGAACTCGACGCCACGGTCGCCAACATCAAGGAAGCGATACGGTACGAGTCCGAAATCCCGCGGGCGTGGCGGCAACTCGCCACGGCGTACGGACGCCAGCAAAAGCACGGGCTCGTCTCCCATGCTCTTGCAGAAGAGGCGCTGCTCAAGGGTGATATTCGCACCGCCGCTCAGCGCGCAAAACGCGCAATGCGACTGTTGCCGAACGGATCCGCGCAATGGATTCGGGCGCAGGATATTGAGCTTCAGGCCAAACGCTTGAAAAAAGACAAGAAATAGTCGCATCGAATGCCGGTCACGGTGTCCAGGCACCGCTCACCACTTCGTGAGTCGTGCTAAAGAGCACCTGCAATAGCTTGCGGGCGACGGCGGCGTAGGAGATAGTTGTGCCGTGCTCGCCGACCAACGACTCGTGGAGTAATCGAACTGTGCGCAAACTCGCCTTCGCCGTTCCCTTCATAGCCGCACTTCTCGCCCTTGGTCCCGCCAACGCGGACGAAACTTTCAAGGCCATGGAGAAGGAAGCGTTCGATAAGGCGATTCGGACCTATATCCTCGAGCATCCGGAAGTGATCATCGAAGCGCTCGAGAAATACGAGGCGCAGGAACGCAACGCGCAAGAAAAAGCGGCGGCCGCGGCGCTCATCGCCCAAAAAGACAAGTTGTTCGAGCACCCGATGACGCCAATCTCGGGCAACCGCAAGGGCGACGTGACGGTGGTCGAGTTCTTCGACTACCAGTGCGGCTTCTGCAAACGGACGCTCAGCACCGTGCTTGAGGTGTTGGAGAGCGACAAGCAGGTCAAGGTTGTTTGGAAGGAACTTCCGATCCTTGGACCCGCGTCGGAGTTTGCGGCCCGCGCCGCAATGGCCTCGAACAAACAAGGCAAGTATCAGCAGTATCACGTTGCGATCATGGGCGCCCGCGGCCGGCTGACCCCGGAAAAAGTCCTGCGGCTTGCATCCAAAGTTGGCCTCGACGTGGATCAACTGAAGCGCGACATGGAAGACCCGAAGATCACGGCGTATTTGCATGAAACGCTGCAACTCGCTCAAACCCTTGGCATCAACGGGACGCCTGGTTTCGTGATCGGCAACAAGCTGATTCCCGGCGCGATCGACAAAACCCGCATGCAGGAATTGATCGCCGCGGCCCGCAACCAGAGCTAGTCAGGTTCGGCACCGAGACGTTTCAACGTCTCGTACAGGTTCGATTTCCCCTCAAACCCGAGGCCGGGAATATCCGGCAGTCCGACATATCCATCGGCAATTGTCAGACCGTCGGTAAACCCGCCGACCGGCTGATGCGTCCGCGGGTATGCCTCGGTCCCGCCCAACCCCAGTCCGGCAGTGATATGCAGCGACAACAGGTGTCCGCCGTGCGGATAGAGCCGTTGGCGCGACCAGCCATGCTCCTCGACCATATCGATCGTGCGGATATATTCGCAGATGCCGTAGCTCAGAGCGCAATCGAACTGAAGATAATCCTTTTCGGGACGCAGGCCGCCGTAGCGCAACAGGTTCTTTGCGTCCCACATGGACAACAGGTTCTCACCGGTCGCGAGTGGCCCGTCATAGTGGCGCGCGATATCGGCTTGCAGATCGAAGTCGAGCGGAAAGCCCGGCTCCTCAAACCATCGGAGCCCGAGCGGCGCAAGCGCGTCCGAGTATTGCATCGCCGCCGTATGATCGAACCGCCCATTCGCGTCGACCGCAAGGTTGTCCGACGGAACAATCGCCATTACGGCATCCAGCCGCTTTAAATCCTCGGCCAGCGGCGCGCCGCCGATCTTCATCTTCACGACAACGAAGCCGTCGTCCAGATGGCCGCGGATTTCGTCCTGCAATTCCGGCAACCCGCGGCCGGGCGCGTAGTAACCGCCGCCGACATAGACAGGCACCCGGTCCGGAACCGGTGATTTCCCATAGTTATCCGCGAGATACCGGTAGAGCGGCTGCCCGGCGATCTTCGCCGCGGCGTCCCACACCGCCATGTCGAGCGTTGCCGCGGCGACGGCCCGGTCGCCATGGCCACCGGGCTTTTCTTTCTGCATCATGCAATCCCAAACCCGGAACGGGTCGAGATTGTCTCCGGCATCGTTTTGCAATGTATCGGGGTCGGCCGCCATGATGCGCGGGATCATTCGATCGCGGCAGATGGCGTTCTGACTATATCGTCCCGTACCGCTAAACCCATATCCAATCACCGGCCGGCCATCGCGCACCACATCCGTCACGACCGCGACGAAGCCCGTCGTCATGTCGCTGAAATCCATCATTGCATTCGACCGCTTCTCGCCGGTCGAGAGGGTCAGGTCCTTGATGTCGGTAATCCGCATGCTGGTTTCGGTCCTCCGCGTATCCTGATGTTAGGGAAGGTTATCGATGTCGAGAGGTTCAATTTGGTCCGAGGGCTCGAAGCCAAACACACGCCCGTAAAACGCCAATTCGCCTTCGAGCGCCCGCTGGATATTCTCCGCCTGGCGAAAGCCGTGCCCTTCGCCGTCAAAGGCAACATAGGCCACCGGAATGCCTTTGTCGCGCAGCGCCGCGACCATGCCTTCCGCTTGATTCGGCGGAACAACCTTATCCTCGGAACCTTGGAAGAAGATCACTGGACAATTCAGTCCCTCGGCATGGTGCAACGGCGAGCGCGCTTCATAGATCGCGCGATCATCCGGCCATTTCCCGATGAGGCGATCTAAATAGCGGGATTCAAATTTATGGGTGTCACGCGCCAACGCTTCCAGGTCGCCGATGCCGTAATGGCTTGCTCCGGCCTTGAATACGTCACAAAACGTAAGCGCACATAGTGTTGTATAGCCGCCAGCACTCCCGCCCGTAATCGCAAGCCGATTGGGATCGGCCAATCCCTGCGCGACGAGCCATTGGGCGCCCGCCACACAGTCTTCGACATCCACGACGCCCCAAGCCCCGTCAAGCGCGCGGCGATAGGAACGGCCATACCCGGTGCTGCCACCGTAATTCACGTCCAGAACGGCGAATCCCCGACTTGTCCAATACTGAATCTTGAGATTGAAGCCGCATCCAGATTGGCCGGTCGGCCCGCCGTGGCTCTTCACGATAAGCGGCGGTAACGCCGTGTCAGGCCCCAGGAAACTGTCATTCTTCGGTGGGTAATAGAACGCGTGCGCCGGGCGCCCATTCGCACTGTCAAAGGTGGCCGGTTGCGCCACCGATACGACTGCGGGGTCCGGCATGTCGGCCGCGGAACGCCGCAACTCCGCGACGGTGCGATCCGCAGCGTCGAGCCCGGCAATGACCGGTACATCCAGCGACCCGCTGCCAATGAAGACGGTCCGCTGCGCATCGGCGACCAAACCATGCATCTCGACATACGGCGTTGGAATGACATCGGTCGTGCCCTTCTCAACCGAGATCGCGAGCAGTTCAGCGAGTCCATCGGTGGTCCGAATGGCAAAGATTTGACCAGAATCGGCAAATCCATATGTGCGCATATTGAAAATCCACTGCGGTAGCCCCACTTCCGCCTGCATCGGACTGATCGGCTGCGCACCGTCGTCCGCCCAACGGTAGAGATTCCACCATCCCGACCGGTCAGAGACGAAATAGACATCGCCGTCCGGCGACCATTCGGGTTGAAACAACGCCTCGTCCACCCCGCCGGCAAGTATTTCGGTTTCCACAACCGCACCAGTGCCGTCGAGCGTTCCGCGTGTCAGCACGCAACCGTCCCACGGCATGTTCGGATGGTTCCAGGACAGCCAAAGCAGGTGGCTACCGTCCGGCGACGGACGCGGCGCGGCATAAAAGTCGCTGCCGTCGGCGAGGACCTGCGCGGTCCCGTCTGCAGCAATGGCGACGATACTGTTAGCCGGCTCATCAGGCGCCGCATGATCCTCGCAGACCGCCAGCAGCCGGTTATTCTGCGGATCCGCCACCAGATCCGCATATCGGCACGACCCCGCCGGAGTGATCGGCACCGGCGCCTGGCCATCATCCATCCGATAGATCAACTGGTCCTTGTCATTGCTGAACCAAATCGTGCCGTCGGCAACCGCAAAGGCCCCCCCGCCGTATTCATGAACCCGAGTCCGCACACTGACGGGCGCCGGCAGCACATCCTCCACCGCGCCGTCGGCATCACGCCGAACCAATGCGACACGACCGCCTTCGGTCGGTCGTGATTCGGTCCAATAGACGCAGCCCCGGTTCAAGGCAATCTGTCCCAAGCCGACATTGCCGGCGACGATGCGATCGGCTGTGATGGGCGAACGCCAACTTCCGAATGGCGCAATGTTCGGACTTTTCATACTATCGAGTCCTTGAGTTTCAGTTTCACGGTATTGTTCGGCTGCCAACCATTAACGATTGTTACCATACTAATACTTGCCATTTGTTCGAATTTGAGCCCACATATAGCCTGTCTTCAACAGTACCGGCAGGTGGCGGCCCGTGGCTGACCCATCAAGTGTCCTCATTCTCAACGGCCCCAACTTGAACATGCTTGGCGTGCGCGAGCCGGAAATCTATGGCCGCGAAACGCTGGCGGATATCGACGCCGCATGCAAGCAAAAGGCAAAGACGCTGGGTCTTACGGTAGATTTCCGTCAATCCAATAGCGAAGCCGAACTGGTAACCTGGATTCAAGAGGCACGCGGCACGCAGGACGCGGTGGTGATCAATGCCGGCGCCTTGACCCATACCTCGGTGGCACTGCTCGACGCTTTATCGATCCTGGACGTGCCGATCATTGAACTACATCTCTCAAACATTTACGCGCGGGAAGATTTCCGTCACCGTTCCTTTATCGCGCCGGCGGCAAGCGGCGTCATTTGCGGATTCGGTGCGGCGGGATACGATCTTGCGCTCGACGCCGTCCAACGTCTGTTGGCGAATGACTAAGGAACGGGCTGCGACACGAGACGCCCGAGATCATCGAAGAAGGACATTTCATGCCAAAATTTCAGGTCGACAAGACGCTGATCCGGGAACTTGGTCAGCTGCTCGACGAAACGAACCTGACGGAGATTGAGGTCTGCGAAGGCAATAAGTCCATCCGCGTCGCACGGGGAAACACGACGGTGACCGCCGCAGTCACAGCGCCGGCCATGCCCGCTGCACCAGCCGCGCCAGTCCCCGCTCCCGCCGATACTCCCGCTGATGAAGCAGGCGCCGTACCGTCGCCCATGGTCGGCACGGTCTACCTATCATCCCAGCCGGGCGCGGATCCGTTCATCAAAGTCGGAGACACCGTTTCAGAAGGGCAGACCCTGCTGATCGTCGAGGCTATGAAGGTGATGAACCAAATCCCCGCGCCGCGCACCGGCACCGTGAAACGCGTCGCCGTCGAAGACGGGCAACCCGTCGAGTTCGGCGAAACCTTGGTCGTGATCGGGTAGCCGCCTTGTTCGAGAAGGTCCTCATCGCCAACCGGGGCGAGATCGCCCTCCGCATCCACCGCGCTTGCCGCGAAATGGGCATCCGCACGGTCGCCGTCCATTCGACCGCCGATGCGGACACAATGCATGTCCGACTTGCAGATGAATCCGTTTGCATCGGGCCACCGCCGTCGAAGGACAGTTATCTCAACATTCCGGCCATTCTCACCGCGGCGACAATCACCGGCGCGGACGCGGTTCATCCCGGCATCGGCTTCCTGTCCGAGAACGCTCAGTTCGCCCAAATGGTCGAGGAACACGACCTCGTCTTCATCGGTCCGAGCCCCGAACACATCAGCCTGATGGGCGACAAGGTCCAGGCAAAGGAAACCGCCCGCGAGATCGGCCTGCCCGTCGTGCCCGGCTCCGACGGCGCCGTGGACACTCCCGACGAGGCGGTCGCCGTGGCCGAGGAGATCGGCTTTCCCGTGCTGCTCAAGGCGTCATCGGGCGGCGGTGGACGCGGTATGAAGATCGCCAACAACGCCGCCGAGCTGCCGGAAGCGCTATCCACATGCCGGCAGGAAGCGCTCGCCGCCTTCGGCGACGACACGGTCTACATCGAAAAACTCCTGGGACAGCCACGGCACATTGAAATACAGGTGCTCGGCGACGGTCACGGCAACGTCCTGCATTTCGGCGAACGCGATTGCTCGCTCCAGCGCCGCCATCAAAAGGTGCTGGAAGAAGCCCCGTCCCCAGCGCTCAACGCCAAGGAGCGGAGCCGGATCGGCGAAACGGTGACATCCGCCCTATCGAAACTGGCCTATCGCAGCGCCGGTACGATCGAATTCCTGTACGAGAACGGTGAGTTCTTTTTCATCGAAATGAACACGCGGCTTCAGGTGGAGCATCCCGTATCGGAAATGATCAGCGGCGTTGACCTGGTACGGGAACAGATCCGAATTGCGGCGGGCGGGCACTTGGACGTGAGTCAGTCGGATATCATCTTGGCCGGACACGCGATCGAATGCCGTATCAACGCGGAAAATCCAGTTACTTTCGTGCCTTCGCCCGGCACGGTGACAGATTTCCATGCGCCGGGAGGGCTCGGAGTCCGGGTCGATTCTGCGCTATACTCCGGATATACAGTGCCGCCGCATTACGACAGTCTCGTGGCCAAGCTGATCGTTCACGGCAAGACACGCAACGAATGCCTGATGCGGTTGCGCCGCGCGTTGGAGGAGTTCGTGATTGGTGGTATCGAGACGACGACGCCGCTGCATCAAAGGCTTGTGGAGAATCCGACGTTCTTGAACGGCGATTACCACATCCACTGGCTGGAAGAGTGGCTCGAGGAGACCGCGGAGGACTAAAGCATGGAAATGCCTGACCTCACCCCGGACATGTTGCTCAGGGCCTATGCGGTCGGCGTTTTTCCCATGGCCGAAGATAGAAATGACCCTGAGCTGTTTTGGGTCGACCCGCGCATGCGCGGCATCATTCCTCTCACTGAATTCCATGTACCGCGACGATTACGCCGTACCATTCGCAGCGGCACTTTCGCCGTCACATACGATCGCGACTTCGAGGCGGTCATCGAAGGCTGCGCCGAGTCGACGCGAATCAGACCGCGAACCTGGATCAACGATAACATCATCGATCTTTACAGCACGCTGCACCGCATGGGACACGCCCATAGCGTCGAGTGCTGGCGCGACGGCGCCCTCATGGGTGGCCTGTATGGTGTCTCGCTAGGCGGCGTCTTCTTCGGTGAAAGCATGTTCAGCCGGACCACCGATGCCAGCAAGGTCGCGCTCGTGTATCTGGCGGCGTCCTTGAAACTGGGCGGCTACGATTTCATCGATACGCAATTCATCACCAAGCACCTGTCGCGATTCGGCGCGATAGAATTGCCGCGCAACGAGTACAAGAAGCTGTTGAGTGCTGCGATCGATCGGAAAACGGTCTTCGTAACCGACCCGGACGCCGAGTTTCTGGATCTCATCCTGTCGGGATAAGGCGGCAGCTCACCCTCTGCGAACCGGCCTAACGTGTTTGGCCACTCGGCTCGGTAATGGAAGGCGGTGGCAAGGTCTGGGTCACTTTGCAGTCGATGACCCAAACATCGTAGACAGGGTGTTCGAGTCCGTTTAACGCCGGGCTCGATGCGAACATCCAGCCATGAAATAGGCTGGCGCGCTCCTCACCGAAACGCGCTTCAAATATGTCGAGAAATGCCGTGCTCTCCGGCGGTTCTTCCGGCGGCGTCCGATTGCAGAAGCGCGGCAGAATTTCCAATGTGCCGAACCGAACTTCCCGTCCGACCGGCGCATCGAAAGTCCACACTCGGGCGGTTACCTTATCCAGCCCCTGCAGCACCACGGTATCGCCCTCGACCGCACTGGCCGACGATACCGCCATACCAACAGGAATCACCGCGAGCAATGCCACTTGAAACAGACGCCGAACTTTCACGCTATCTCCGTCGGCCGTTTGTGCGAGTCGTCAGTTTCCGAACCCACAACACCATTCCCCGAGGTGGGTTTCCGAACGGCGGTCTGATCCGCTTGCCCGATATACACCGGATTCGTCAGCTGATTCATCCTTAGATCGGACGCGGCGGATGCTTGCGAACGACACCTGCACCGAGCGGCGGCCCTGCCCAGACGTCCTACTTGCCACTGTCCTCGCCGGTAACCAGGAAGATCACCTTCCCCAGCAGTTCCTCAAGGGAAATGACGTCTTTCGTGTTGGTCAACTCGCCGCCTGCGGCAAGCGTTTCCTTCGCGCCACCGGGTTCGAGCTTCACGTATTTGCCGCTCAGGAGTCCTGCGCTGGAAATGCGAACGACCGTGTCCTTCGTCAATTTGATCTCCGGATTGATCTTCATCCGGACGATCGCGCGGTATTCCTCTTGGTCGATGGTCTGACCAACCACCGTTCCGATCTTGACGCCCGCCACGCGGACATCGCTTCCAACGGCCAACCCGTCGACCGCATTGAATTTCGCGATCACGTCATAACCTTCCGCCGGGCGCAGGTCGCTGACGTTGTATGAAAAAACAAGGAAGACGACGGCCACCAGAATGACGATAGCGCCCATCGCGGTCTCAATAATATTCCGTCTCATCGAATTTGTACCGGTTCTATCAATGTTGTCCGCGCCGCTGATGCAGGCGCCGGATTTTCAATCGACGCTTGGTTCGGCTCCGGTTCCGCATCTTCTTCTTTTTTCTTATTACGCTGCTGTTCGGCGTTGAGAATGACCTTCTCCAAAATCTCTTCGAACGCGATCGCGTCCTGCACGTATTCGAATTCGTCGCCGCTCTTCATCATCTCTAATTCACCACCCGGCTGGATCTTTACGTATTTCGCGCCGAGCAAACCGTCTGACACGATAAGTGCGACGCTATCCAACGGTATCTTGATGTAATCTTGCACGATGAAGGTGACGATCGCGCGGTGCCCTTCCGGATCGTAGGAATAGCTGGAAACCTGACCGATCTCGATGCCGGTGAACAAGACCTTGGTCCCGACTCCGATGCCGTCAATCGACGCGAACCGGCCGATGATGGGGTACCCGGATGTCACCTCGCGAGGTCCGCCCTGATGGCTGATGACGAAGACAAACGCCGCGACCAGCAGGGCACCCGCGCCGACCAACGTATGCAGGGTCTGTTTGTTCATGTTTGTGCGCCCGCGCTCAATTCGGCTGCCAGGGTTCGTAGTCGCCCGTCGCCGGCGCGCGGCGTCCCCCTTCGAGCGTATGGCCAGGAGGACGATAAGCTTGCTCGGTCCCCGTCAGGTTCGGCACATGGCCCTTTTGCCAGGCGGGCGCCTTACCGGAATTCTCATCCGGAATATCATCGAACGTATGATGCAACCAGCCATGCCATGCCGGCGGAACGCGACTAGCCTCGTCTTCGCGATTGTAAACGACCCAACGACGACGTCGGCGGCCGCTCGGCTTTGACCGCTCGTGGTAGTATTGGTTGCCAAAACTGTCAGTGCCGACCCGTTCGCCGTGCAACCAGGTCATGACGCGCGTGACTAAAGTGGTCATCGGTCCTCGATACCCCCGCCATAAGTGACGCTGCGGAATATGGCACCGGCAGCCGGTGCCGTCCAGAGTCGTGCATTAACGCCGCCACTGTTTCGGGTCCGCGCCGGCACCCTGCGCCGACCGTAAAACTTCCGAAAACCAGGCGAAAATCTGCTCAATCCGAACACATTGTTTTATTTAGCCCAATTCGCATGCTTAACTTGATAACGCTAAATATTGTAAGGAATCGGACAGT
The DNA here is from genome assembly GCA_021774335.1 of Alphaproteobacteria bacterium. GTDB lineage: Bacteria > Pseudomonadota > Alphaproteobacteria > UBA8366 > UBA8366 > JAJFJD01. Next base: position 219,885 of record JAJFJD010000040.1, on the reverse strand, counting down.
AGCCACAAAATATATTGCAAACATCAATAAATTGTGTCTAATTTCGTTCCGCTTCCCAAGTTTAGATTAATCGTCCCGTCGGCGCCCAAGGGTCGCTCGGCAGACGGTTCGGGAAGCAGGGAGACCGGGGGGTCACTTTTTAATCTTACGCGGATATTTCCACGAAGGATTCTCCGTTTCCCAACATCAATGGTGGGGGTCGGCGGATATTCCCGTCCGACACGAGTACAGAGAATTCAGGAGACGTGGTGGATGCGCATTAAGCGTCGTTTCACGAAGGCAAAAGAATCACCGTACGCGGAGCTGACGTTCCGCCGGACGGACAGCGAGATTCGGAACCCAGACGGGTCCGTCGTGTTCAAGCTCGACAACATCGAAGTGCCTGACAGTTGGAGTCCGGTGGCGTGCGATGTTCTGGCGCAAAAGTATTTCCGCAAGGCCGGCGTGCCGAAACGGATGCGGCGGGTTAAGGAAAAGGGTGTCCCTTCCTGGTTGCAACGCCGGGTGCCGGACGAAAAAGCCTTGGCGCAATTCCCAGAGGCGGAGCGTTTCGGGAGTGAGATTCGCGCAACGCAGGTCTTCGACCGATTGGCCGGCACTTGGACCTATTGGGGCTGGAAAGCCGGGTATTTCGATACCGAAGAAGACGCACAGGCCTATCATGACGAGATGCGCTACATGATCGCGCATCAGATGGCCGCGCCAAATTCGCCGCAGTGGTTCAACACCGGGCTGCATTGGGCCTATGGGATCGATGGTCCCGGCCAAGGCCATTATTATGTGGACTATCGCTCCGGCAAATTGACCGCATCCAATTCGGCCTACGAACATCCGCAACCGCACGCCTGTTTCATTCAGTCGGTCAACGACGACTTAGTGAATGAAAACGGAATCATGGACTTGTGGGTCCGTGAAGCGCGCCTGTTTAAATACGGGTCGGGCACCGGGAGCAACTTCTCGTCGATTCGGGGCGCAGAGGAACCCCTGTCCGGTGGTGGCCGGTCATCGGGCCTGATGAGTTTTCTGAAGATCGGCGATCGGGCAGCGGGCGCGATCAAGTCCGGTGGCACCACGCGCCGCGCGGCGAAGATGGTCTGCCTCGATATCGATCATCCCGACGTCGAAGAGTTCATCGGCTGGAAAGCAATCGAAGAACAGAAAGTCGCCGCACTCGTCACAGGCTCGAAGATTTGCAACGAGCATCTCAACGCAGTCATGGCGGCCTGCCAGATCGAGTCGCTAGACGGTCCTGCGCGAATCGATCCGAAGGAAAACCAAGATCTTCGGAAAGCGATCCTCGCCGCGCGAAAGGCCTTGGTCTCAGAAAACTATATCCAGCGCGTCATCCAGTTCGCGGGCCAGGGTTACACGTCGATCGATTTCAAGACCTATGATACGGACTGGGACTCGGATGCCTATCTGACGGTGTCCGGCCAGAATTCGAACAATTCGCTACGGATCACCAACGATTTCCTCGAAGCGGTCGAGTCCGATAGCGACTGGAACCTGACACGCCGAACCGACGGTGAGGTCTGCAAGACGGTCAAGGCGCAGGATTTGTGGGAACAGATCGCGGATTCGGCCTGGGCTTGCGCCGACCCCGGCGTGCAATTCGATACGACGATCAACGAATGGCATACCTGTCCCGTTTCCGGCCGGATCAACGCCTCTAACCCGTGCTCCGAGTACATGTTCCTGGACGACACGGCCTGCAACCTGGCATCGCTAAATTTGATGAATTTCCGCGACGAGTCGGGCGCATTCCAGGTCGAAGAGTTCGAACATGCGGTCCGTCTTTGGACAATGACGCTCGAAGTCGCCGTGCTCATGGCGCAATACCCATCCAAGCAGATCGCGGAACTTTCCTATGAGTACCGCACGCTTGGTCTCGGGTATGCCAACCTGGGCGGGCTGCTGATGGCATCGGCCTTGTCGTATGACAGCGACGAAGCGCGCGCTCTATGTGGCGCCATCACCGCGCTGATGACCGGCGTGACCTATGCGACCTCGGCCGAGATGGCATCCGAGATGGGCGCCTTCCCGAACCACGCGGAAAACGCCGACGCCATGTTGCGCGTCATCCGCAATCATCGGCAGGCGGCCAAGGGCGAATCCGAGGGATATGAAGGCTTGTCGGTCGCGCCGGTTGCGCTCGACCATGCCCGATGCCCGGAACCGGCCATCGCGAAGGCGGCGGTCGCGGCTTGGAACAAAGCGCATGATTTGGGTGCCCAACACGGGTTCCGCAATGCGCAGACTACGGTAATCGCGCCGACGGGTACCATCGCGCTTGTTATGGATTGCGACACCACCGGCATCGAACCTGACTTCGCCTTGGTGAAGTTCAAGAAGCTGGCCGGCGGCGGCTACTTCAAGATCATCAACCGGACCGTCCCGGAAGCGTTGGGCCGGCTCGGGTATGACGAGAACCAAATCGAAGAGATCGCCGACTACGCCGTCGGGCATGGCACCCTGGCGGATGCGCCGGGCGTCAGCCACGACATCCTCAAGGAAAAGGGATTCACGGCGGACGCGATCGACACGCTGGAAAATGCGCTGGCGAGCTGTTTCGACATCCGCTTCGCCTTCAACAAGTGGACGCTCGGTGAAAAATTCTGCACCGACACGCTCGGGATCGAGGCCAGTCGACTCGACGACCTGAAATTCGATCTGCTCGATGCGCTCGGCTTCACCACCGACGACGTCGACGCCGCGAACAACTATTGCTGCGGCGCGATGACGTTGGAAGGTGCGCCATACCTCGCGGAAGAGCATCTGGCGATCTTCGATTGCGCCAATCCATGCGGCCGCACCGGCAAGCGCTCCCTGTCGGCTCATAGCCATATCCATATGCTGGCAGCGGCACAGCCGTTCATCACCGGTGCGATTTCCAAGACCATCAACATGCCGAACAACGCAACGGTCGAGCAATGCAAAGACGCCTACATGCTGTCCTGGCGGCTTGGCCTGAAAGCGAACGCGCTCTATCGCGACGGCTCGAAGCTGAGCCAGCCGTTGCAGGCGGTCGTGCTGGACGACGATGATCTGGCCGAAGACATCGCACTCGAACCGACTGCAGCCGCCATACCCAAGATCGCGGAACGTATCGTCGAACGCGTCGTATCACGCGCCGCGGCGCGCAACCGCCTCCCCGACCGGCGCAAAGGCTATACGCAGAAAGCCATTGTCGGCGGGCACAAGGTCTATCTTCGGACCGGCGAATATGAGGACGGCACACTCGGCGAGCTGTTCATCGACATGCATAAGGAAGGCGCCGCCTTCCGCAGCCTGATGAACAATTTCGCGATCGCGATCTCGATCGGACTGCAATACGGCGTTCCGCTCGAGGAATTCGTCGAAGCGTTCACCTTCACACGCTTCGAGCCGTCCGGCATCGTCGAAGGCAATGAAGCCATCAAGATGTCGACGTCAGTTCTCGACTATATCTTCCGCGAAGTTGCGATCAGCTATATGGGCCGGGACGACCTTGCCCATGCGCATCCCTCGGACATGCTGCCGGACAGTCTCGGCACTGGATCGAAGGAAGGCGAATTGCCGGAACAACCGGCGGATACGATCGCGACTCTGCAAAAACTCGCGAGCAACGGTTACGTACGCTCGCCTAACCTGTTTGTGATATCCGGTGGCGGAAACGGCAATTCAGCCGTCAAAGCTACCGCATCGAACGTGGCGACCAGCTCTTCGGAGAGCCAGGTGGTCGCCGCGGCTACCGCGACGGTAAGTTCCGGCGCGGTAGAGGCCTCGGTCTCTGCGACGATCGATCCCACACTTGATCGTATCCGCGAGGCCCAGGCTCTGGGATACGAGGGTGATGCTTGCGGCGAATGCGGCAACTTTACCCTCGTCCGCAACGGTACCTGTATGAAATGTGCCACTTGTGGCGCTACCAGCGGGTGTTCATAGCGGGTAGGTCCCTACTCTGGCACGGTGCTCCCTGTGAACTGGGGGGTGGTTTTTACCACCCCCCATTTTTTTGTCTCGATGGTACCGCGACATTGGCGCGATCCGTGGCGTAATCCGTTGTGGCCGCATGCTCCGCGCTTTCTGCCGCGCCTTGCGTCGGCTATGCTCATGGATACGCGGCTACACCGCAAACGAGAGACCAAACAGGGAGCATAGGATGGCCGGTAAGATCGATGCACGCTTGCAGGAGTTGGGAATTGAACTGCCGGACGCCGCTGCGCCCGCAGCGAACTATGTCCCGTTCGTCGTTACGGGAAATCAGCTCTGGATTGCCGGACAAGTTCCATTCTGGAACGGCAAAATTGCGCATCTTGGCAGAGTCGGCGACGACGCTACCCTCGAAGATGGTATCGCGGCCGCACGGGTTTGTGCTCTCAACATCATCGCGCAGGCGCGATCCGCGCTTGGCGATCTCGATCGGATTTCCCGTTTCATCAAACTCGGCGGATTCGTCAACGCAACGTCGGATTTTACCGACCATCCCAAAGTCATCAACGGTGCCTCTGACCTCATTGTCGAAGTGTTCGGCGACAATGGAAAACATGCGCGGTTTGCGCTTGGCGCAAGCGCGTTGCCGCTGAATTCCACTGTAGAAATCGATGCGGTCATTGAAATCGCCTGAATGTGGATCAGACTCTCTAGCGTCTTCCAGTACATGACACACCGGCGGAAGAGGATTTGACCATGCCCGACGGACGCGAGGCCGTAGCAATCCGCATCGTCGACCGACTTTCATCGGTCCCGGCGGCGGAGTGGGATGCGTGCCTCGCAGGAACCGGTCAGCCCTACAATCCGTTCCTCAGCCATAAATTCCTTGCTGCATTGGAGGAAAGCGGATCCGTCAGCGCCCGAAGCGGCTGGCAACCACAGCATCTGGTCATTGAGAACGCGAACGGACAACTGATCGGCGCGGCGCCGCTATACCTGAAAAGCCATTCGCAGGGCGAGTATGTTTTCGATCATGCCTGGGCCCATGCCTATGAACGCGCCGGCGGCGAGTATTATCCGAAACTGCAGTGTGCGGTGCCCTTCACGCCGGTATCCGGTGTGCGTCTTCTGTACAACCCGGACGCGGACACAGACGGCCTTAGCGGAACGGCCATTCGGTCGGCCCTGGCCGGTGGGCTGGCGGAGGTAACACGCCAGCTTTCAGTCTCATCCCTGCATGTCACCTTCTGTGCCGAGGAGGATGCCGATTTTTTGGAATCGGCCGATTTTCTGATCCGGCATGGGCATCAGTTCCATTGGCATAACGAAGGGTATGAGGATTTTGACGGATTCCTCGCCAGTCTCAACAGCCGCAAGCGGAAAAATATTCGCAAAGAGCGGCGCAAGGTAACCGAGTCAGGCATTCGGGTCCGCGGGTTGCAGGGCGACGATATCAAACCGGAGCATTGGGACGCCTTCTATCGATTCTACATCGACACGTATGACCGGAAGTGGGGCTACCCGTATCTCACCCGTGACTTCTTTACCGCCCTACAGGAAACGATGGCCGACGATGTGGTCCTTTTCATGGCCGATCTCGAAGGTCAACTCATCGCCGGCGCCTTAAACCTGCGCGGCGGTGATGCCTTATTCGGGCGCAATTGGGGTTGCGATATCCGATTCAAATTCCTGCATTTCGAGACCTGCTACTATGCCGCGATTGATTACGCGATTAAACACGGTATACGTCGGGTAGAAGCCGGCACTCAAGGCCCCCACAAACTTCAGCGCGGCTATATTCCTGTAAGGACCTACAGCGCGCATTGGATCCCGGATGGCGGATTCCGTCGCGCGGTCGCGGATTACCTGACGGGCGAGCGGCAAGCAGAGGCCGACGAAATGGTTGAATTCGAAGACTATTTACCCTACCGGCAAGATCTTTCCCAATCCGGATAGCCTACTACCGCGTTAGTCCCGGAATTCCCCACCCCCATACGGCGCAAAAAACCGACATTTTCCGGGCGATTTGGCCGCCAATCTCAATACTTGGGTAATAAAGTCTCGATATACCCTCATAGGGCATGAGGGACGATGAAAAATATAGTCTTAATCGATGATGACGACGGAGAAGCCAACCAGCTGACAGCACAGCTGGGCCAGTTCGGCTACTCGGTCACGCATTGCAGCGATGCAAACGACAGCGGCATGGCGGAGTTGGACGCCGGAGCCGTCGCGTTGCTTGTGGGTCTGCCCGCCGGCGACGAAGCTGCGCCGCAAATCGACCAAATTGGCGACGTCTGCCAGGAATTCAAACGGCCGCCACCGCTCATCTTCTTGTCACCGGATCCCAACATGGCGACCCGGCTTGCGGCAGTGCGCGCCGGCGCCGCGGCGCTGTTGATGCGCCCGGTGAGCATGCTCGACCTCGTCGATACGCTCGATCCTTTGTCGGAACAAGCCGTAGACGATCCGTTCCGCGTGCTGATCATCGATGATGATCCGCGAATTTGTAAGTACTACAAAACGATCCTTTCCGAGGCCGGAATGGAGACGGTGTTCTGCAATGAGCCGCTGAAAACCTTTGAAGTGCTTGCAGAATTCCGGCCGGAACTGATCATCATGGACCTGTATATGCCGGAATGCCGGGGTAAGGAACTCGCCGCTGTGATCCGGCAGGATCCTGCGTTCGACTCGATTCCGATCGTATTCCTGTCCGCCGAGGACGACCTACTGAAACAGCTCGATGTCATGACCATCGGCGGCGACGACTTCCTGACCAAGCCGATTCGGCCGGAGCATCTGGTCATGGCGGTCTATACGCGGGCCCGCCGCTTCCGGTCCCTGCGCTCGCTGATGCTGCGCGACAGCTTGACCGGATTGCTGAACCACACGACCACGAAAGAGCACTTGGACATCGAAATGTCCCGTATGCAGCGTGATGGGCAACCGCTGGCCTATGCGATCATCGATCTCGACCATTTTAAGAACGTCAACGACACCTATGGCCACCCAACCGGCGACCGCGTGATCAAGACGCTGTCCAGCCTGCTCAAACAGCGGCTTCGGGCGACTGATATCATCGGACGCACCGGCGGCGAGGAATTCGCGGTGGCCCTGGCCGGTGTCTCGGGAAGCCAGTCGGAGACCATTTTGAACGATATCCGGCGCGCCTTCTCGAAGATCCAGCAACAGCACGAAAAAGGCGAGTTCACAGTCACTTTGAGCTGTGGAGTCGCGACTTTTCCGGAATTCGGCAACGTTTCGGATCTGACCGACGCCGCCGATCAGGCGCTCTATCGGGCCAAGGATTCCGGTAGAAATCGGGTGGTTTTGGCCGAATCGTAGGGGACGACGGCCCAAAATATCGGATTCCGCGAAAAAAGGCGGAATTCAGCCCCAAAATAACGATTCCCAGTGACCCCTATCACAGAAGTACTTGACGGCTCGTGGCATAAGTTCAGTTAACGTCAACACCAACGATTAATGGCGACCAACGATGTACCAAGAAACCACTGAACTGCCTCGCGAATTGATGGACCGTGCGTTGCCTGAAATCTACACGCGGAAGATCATTCCCGACGTCCCGCGCCTTCGCGGCAAACGGGCGGGTATGTTCCGCACGCACCCACTGGTCGTTTATTCTGCTTTTGTGACGGTCTCTCTGCTGCTTCTGGGCAGCATGGCAGTCGCATCGCTGCCGGTCTAAGCGCGCGAAACAGTTCACGACCAAAGGTCTGAAAGAGAGCAAGGGGCGCTCTGGCGCCTCCTAGGCGAAATTCCTAGGCTAACTGCCCGTAGGCGCTAGGTGCTCACCGGCTCGGGAACCCGAGGCTTGGGGCGCTTCCCGCCCTTACCCTTCGGCGGCTTCCCATCTCCCGGCTTATCCGGATACGTGAAGACCGGTTTGCGGTCTTGAACATCCACCATAACCAATCCGCCCTTTGCAAGTTTGCCGAACAACAGCTCTTCGGCGAGCGGCTTCTTGATATGCTCCTGGATGACGCGTCCGAGCGGCCGGGCGCCAAAGTTCATGTCATAGCCCTTCTCGACCAGCCACGCGCGTGTTGCCTTGGAAAGCTCGATCGTGACGTTTCGGTCCGCCAACTGCTCCTCGAGTTGCATGACGAACTTGTCGACGACCTTCGCCACGGTTTCGGGCTTGAGGCTCGCGAACGGAATGATCGAATCGAGCCGGTTCCGGAATTCCGGCGTAAAGGTGCGGTTGATCGCCTCTTCGTCCTCGCCAACACGGGCCTCCCGGGCAAATCCAATGGCGGGTTTGGCCAATTCGGACGCGCCAGCATTGGTCGTCATGATCAGGACGACATTCCGGAAATCGATGGTCTTTCCGTTGTGGTCGGTCAGCTTTCCGTAATCCATGATCTGCAGCAGGATGTTGAAGACATCCGGATGCGCCTTCTCGATCTCATCCAACAGCAGCACCGAATGCGGCGTCTGGTCGATCGCGTCGGTCATCATGCCGCCCTGATCGAACCCGACATAGCCCGGCGGCGCGCCGATCAGCCGCGACACGCTGTGGCGCTCCATGTATTCCGACATGTCGAAGCGGACCAGTTCGATCCCGAGCGTCATGGCGAGTTGCCGCGCCACCTCGGTTTTGCCGACGCCGGTCGGACCGGAGAACAGATAACTGCCAATCGGTTTTTCCGGCTCACGGAGGCCGGCGCGGGACAGCTTGATCGAACTCGCCAGAGTTTCGATAGCCGAATCCTGGCCAAATACGACCAATTTCAAGTCGCGTTCGAGATTTTCAAGCGCCGTCTTATCGTCCTTCGATACCTGCTTCGGCGGAATTCGCGCCATCGTGGCAACCACACGCTCCACGTCGCGTGGGCCAATCTGCCGTTTGCGTTTCGATTCCGGCAGCAGCATCTGCGACGCCCCTGCTTCATCGATCACGTCGATCGCCTTATCGGGCAGCTTTCGGTCGTTGATATAGCGCGACGACAGATCAACCGCCGAGCGGATCGCCTCGTTCGTGTAGCGAACGCTATGATGTTTTTCGTAATAGGGTTTGAGGCCCCGCAGGATCTTCACCGTATCCTCGATGCTCGGCTCCGCCACATCGATCTTCTGGAAGCGGCGCACCAGCGCGCGGTCCTTCTCGAAATGGTTTCGGTATTCCTTGTAGGTCGTCGAGCCAACGCAGCGCAGCGACCCGCTCTGCAACGCAGGCTTGAGCAGGTTGGACGCGTCCATGGCTCCGCCACTGGTTGCACCCGCGCCAATAACGGTATGAATTTCATCGATAAATAGGATCGCACCCTCGAGATCTTCAAGCTCTCGCATGACGGCCTTCAAGCGTTCCTCGAAGTCGCCGCGATAGCGTGTTCCGGCCAACAGCGATCCCATATCGAGCGCGAAGATCGTATTGTCCTTGAGCACTTCCGGGACTTCGCCTTTCACGATCCGAAGCGCCAGGCCTTCGGCGATCGCCGTCTTGCCGACTCCCGGATCGCCCACATAAAGCGGGTTATTCTTGGTCCTCCGGCAGAGAATCTGAATGGTGCGCTCGATCTCTTTGGTCCGTCCGATCAGCGGATCGATCCGTCCCTCGTCGGCCTTGTTGTTCAGGTTCACGCAGTAGGCGTCGAGCGCCTCGTTGCCGCGCTTGTTGACCTTTTCGGCGCTAACATCTTCATCGGCGCCGCCGATGGTGCGAGCTTCGCCCTTGCCCGAAACCTTCGCGATCCCATGACTAATGTAGTTGACCGCGTCGAACCGCGTCATGTCCTGTTCCTGCAGGAAATACACGGCGTGGCTCTCGCGCTCCGAGAACATCGCCACCACGACGTTGGCCCCGGTCACTTCCTCGCGGCCAGAAGATTGCACATGAATGGCTGCGCGCTGCAGCACCCGCTGGAAGCCCGCCGTCGGCTTGGGATCCTCGACCGCCTCGATCAGCAGCATCTCCAACTCGTTGTCGAGATATTCGGCGATGTCCTGCTTAAGCTTGTCGAGATCCACGCCGCATGCGCGGAGAACCGCGACAGCGTCCTGATCCTCAGTCAATGCCAAGAGCAAATGCTCCAGCGTGGCGTATTCGTGATTACGCTCGCTGGCGTGGGCCAAGGCACGATGCAGACTTTGTTCTAGGTTACGCGACAACATGTATGTCTCTAGTCCTTTTCAAGCGTGCAGCGCAGAGGATGCTCGTGCTGAGTCGCAAGATCCATCACTTGCGTCACCTTGGTTTCAGCGACCTCATACGGAAAGACGCCGCATATCCCGACCCCACGGCGATGGACGTGAAGCATAATAGTCGTCGCTTCTTCGCGGCCTTTCGAGAAAAACCGTTCCAACACATGAACGACAAACTCCATCGGCGTGTAATCGTCGTTCAGCATCAAAACTTTATACATCGACGGCTTTTTGGTTTCCGGCTTGGTCTGGGTAACCACGCCGGAATTCGGGCCGTTCGGATTATCGTTATCTCGATCACTCATTGCCAAACCGAATATTACACCAGATCAGTATAATATTGGACAGATAAGACTTGGTAAAAGGGTGTTTCAGAAACATTTCGGAAGGTAGCGCCGAACTGCGGCGTAAATGTGATTCCCAATCTCAAGGATCCGTCAAATTGCATCTCCGACCTAATCTTGTGCGTTTGTCCGATCGTGCAAGCCCCCGGCCACCGTTCCGCCAGGGCAAGACGCTGGATTTTCCGCTCGATCTGGGCGACCGGATGTCGTCCCTGCTGGCGGGCGATACGGCGCCGCAGGACGTCTACAGCGGTACGCGCATGTCGCGACGGGCTGCGCTCGGCACACCGCCGGGTCATGGCCGCTATTGCCCAGTTTGTCGCCGCTGGTATCGGCTGTTCCTGCCCTTCGGCATCCAACGGCGGCACCAGGCCCTGTGCCCTGGTTGCGGCGCGTTGGAACGGCACAGATATCTATGGCTCTATCTGGAAACCGCACTCGGCGTCACGTCACGAAGCCTGTCGGTGCTGCATATCGCACCGGAGGTGGGCATCCGTCAGCGACTGCTCAATTGCCGATCCGTCCGCTATACATCCATCGATCTGCATGATCCAAGCGCGGCCATGGCGATGGACGCCGGCAATCTTGCCTTCGACGCCGGAAGTTTCGACCTGATCCTGTGCTGCCATGTCCTGGAACACATACAGGACGATCACGCGGCGTTGGGCGAATTCGCCCGGGTTCTTCGGCCCGGAGGGCATGCCATCATCCTCGTGCCAATGGACGAGAACCTGCCACAAACCTTTGAAGACCCAGCGATTGTCAGTACTGACGGCCGAATGAAGGCGTTCGGCCATCCCTATCATGTGCGAATTTGCGGGCGCGACTATGGCGACCGGATCGCCCGCAGTGGATTTCACGTCACGACCGTCAGCAGCCGGGAGATGTCGGCCCATAGCCGCCGCTTCTATCGAATCAACCGGTTGACCCTGTTCGATTGCCGATTGCCCGCGCGTCAGTTGCCCGCCCATCAGTTGACAGGGCGCCAATAGAAAACGGCCCTTCGGAAAAACCGAAGGGCCGCTGTCGACAAACCCGGTGTCTGGTTCGTCTATTCCCTATCTCAAGCAGCCGGCTGCTTCAGGATCGTCTTGATGTTCTCGTTGACCTGATCTTGGATCGGCTCAAGCGCCTCATTGGCGGCCTTCACCGTGATATCGTTGATCTTCTTGCCTTCGGCCACGAACGTATCAATGCTCGACTTGGTGTAGCCGGTCTGAACGTCAACAACGTCCTTCAACGTCTTCGCGGCGAACATGGCCTGCGCCGCTTCAACACCCGCCTCGGCCGAAACCTGCGCGAGATTGAAATAGGCTTTGCCGATGCTCTCGGCGCTCTTGGCCCAAAGGTTGCCGGCCTTTACCATGGCTTCAACATTCTTCTGGCTCAGTGACGTCATCTCGTCATAGCCCTCCATGAGGGACTTGCTGGCCTTTTCAACCTGATCTTTCGTCATGCTAACCGCCTGTCCATAATTTTCCGTAGAAGCTTTAACGACCTGTTCGACTGTCTGTTTGCCCGCTGCAACGGCCTCTTCGACCTGCTTCAAATCAGCGCGAGCGGCTTTCGCTTTAGTAGCCATATCAGTTCTCCGTCCTTCAATTTTCGTATCCATCGGTCTGGCCCGTAATCGATACGAAGCCTTCCCGCGCCTTGGCTGCAAGAAAATGGTGCGCTGCAGCATGACCTGTATATGGGACACTTCCGGGCTATGTCAACGATATTGTTGCACTGCACCATAATTTATTTTGCATCGCACTGGAGCGGCGCTTCGGGCCCGAACACACTGCGGTTCCCAAGGGATTCCGCGGAATACGAGCCCTCATCACGAATAACCAAAGGATTACATCGGAAGAATTACTAGCGTCGGAAGTATTGCAGACGGTACGATATGGAGTTAACCAGTTGCAGTTAAAGTTTTATTGCGAAATCAGCGAGATATCGGCTAACGGCCGATAGACAATTAACGATAATTTTATTACGTTCCCTTAGGGTTTGGCGAAATCGAATCTATTGAATTCGATAAATAGGAAAAAAATGACTGTTTTAATGGGGAAGTCAGCAAATATTGGCCATATCGTTAGATATGGTTTTATTTCCTTAGTTTTTGCCGCTGTTTCGCTGGTCTCGGTCGCCGCGCAGGCGCGCTATGCGTCGATCGTGGTCGATTATGAGACGGGAAAGGTCCTTCACGCGGTCAATCCGGACACCCGCAACTATCCCGCGTCGCTGACGAAAATGATGACGATCTACCTGGCCTTTGAAGCCGTTCGGACGGGCCAGCTCACGATGGACCGACAATTAACCGTGTCAGCGCGCGCGGCAGGCGCCCGCCCGTCCAAACTAGGCCTGAAAAAAGGCGACACCATCACAGTGCGCGACGCCATCTTGGCGCTCATCACAAAATCCGCCAATGACGTCGCTGTCGTCATCGCCGAAGCAATCGGTGGTACTGAGCGCAAGTTCGGGCGGCTTATGACCAAGAAAGCCCGCGAACTGGGTATGAAGCGGACGAATTTCCGGAACGCGTCGGGCTTGCCGAACCGCCGGCAGCTCTCGACCGCTCGGGATATGTCCAAGCTTGCGCGCCGGTTGCTTGTAGATTTCCCAAAGCAATATCGGCTCTTTTCAACGAAACATTTCGAGTTCAAAGGCCGTAAATATAAGAATCACAACTCGTTGCTGGTCGATTATCCTGGCGTAGACGGTATGAAAACCGGCTACACGCGCGCCTCGGGATACAATCTCGTGGTTTCCGCGAGCCGCAACGGGAATCGCATCATCGGCGTCGTCTTCGGCGGTAAGTCCGCGCGAGCACGGAACAGCCATATGCGAGGCCTGCTCACCCGCAGCTTCGCGAAGCTGACGCCATCGAAACCCAAGACCGGCCCCGTCGCGACGCAAGTGCCGAAGAAGGCACCGGCTGCCGTGCCGTCCACCGCCGCGCTTGCGATGTCGATCCCAAAACCCCTCCGGAAGCCGTCCACGCCCCGGCTGCAAAGCACCGGCGGCAAGGCCGGATGGTCGATCCAGGTCGGCGCCTTCAAAGCACAGGCGCCCGCACGGCGGGCTGCAAAGCGGGCCGTGCGCCAACTGTCGCAGAAGCACCGCAGCACGCGCGTCCAGATCCTTCCGACCAAGCTGGGGAACGAATTGATTTACCGGGCGCGTCTTGTGGGATTGTCGCAAAACTCCGCGACCGAGGCCTGCCGGCGCTTGAAAAGCCGTCGCGTCAGCTGCGTGCCGGTACCGCCCCAACGGGGCGATACCAAGTCCTGATTACATCACCGGCGGCTCTAGGCCGCTTTCGCGAAGATGACCCGCGACCGTGGCTTTCACCCGGTCCAACCCTTCCTCACTCGACGATTCGCAACGGATAACCAGCACGTTCTGCGTGTTCGACGCCCGCAGCAGCCACCATCCGTCCGGGGTCTTCACACGTATACCGTCCAGAGTGGAAACATTGTCCCGATCGGTCGACAACAGCCGCTCGCGAATTTCTTCGACCAGCGGAAACTTGTTTTCCTCGGGAACTTCCAACCGGATTTCCGGCGTGTTTAACACCGACGGCAGCGAATCTCGAATGGCCGACATGGTCATGTCCGACCGTGCGACGATGTCGATCAACCGCACCGCCGCGTATAGCGCGTCGTCGTATCCGTAATAGCCGTCGCCAAAGAAGATATGGCCGCTCATTTCACCGGCCAGTGCCGCGTCCAACTCGACCATCTTCGATTTGATGATCGAATGGCCGGTTGGGCTCATCACCGGATTGCCGCCCAGCCGCGCGACTTCCTCGAAGAGCACATCACTCGCCTTAACGTCGGCGATGATAGTCGCACCCGGCACCCGCTCGAGCAGATCGCGCGCGAGGACGGTCAATATCTGGTCGCCCCAGAGCACGCGGCCCTGGCCGTCGACGACACCAATCCGGTCGCCGTCGCCGTCGAAGGCGACGCCGAGATCGCAATTCTCCGCTTTGACGGCATCTTGCAACTGAACCAAGTTCTCTTCCACCGTCGGATCGGGATGATGCGCCGGGAACGTCCCGTCGACCACTTCATTCAAGAGGACATGTTCGCCGGGCAACATCTTGGTCAGGCGTGCCATGATCTCCGCTGCGGCGCCGTTTCCACCGTCCCAGGCCACTTTGAGGCCACGCTCGGCGCGGTAATCCTGCCGGACCCGATTGATGTATTCATCGGAAATATCGAGATCGGTGACAGTTCCCTCGCCGGCATGCCAGTCGGCGGCGGCAGCCCGTTGGCCGAGCGCCTGGATGGCGTCTCCCCAGAACGGAGCCTTGCCCATCACCATCTTAAAACCGTTGAAATGCGACGGGTTATGCGATCCGGTGACCATGATCCCGCCATCGGTGCCGAGCGTGCGTGCCGCGTAATACAGCATGGGCGTCGGACCCAGTCCGATCCGCGTGACATTGATCCCGGTCGAGGTCAGCCCCTTGATCAGATTATCCGAAAGCTCTGGTGAACTCAGCCGCCCGTCGAAGCAGACCGCCACTGTGGATCCGCCGTTATCACGAATCGTGCTGCCGAATGTCCGGCCCAGCGCCAGCGCATCGGCGGCGGCGAGCGTTTCGCCGACGATCCCGCGAATATCGTATTCGCGCAGGATCGTCGCGTTGAATTGATGCCCCGCCGACATCAGGCCGACCGCTCCTGCTTCAACTCAACATCCTCATCCGCCCGCGGACGGCCGATCGAGTGATAGTCGAAGCCTTTCCCGATCATCTCATCGGGATCGTAAACATTGCGAAGATCGACCATCACAGGCGCGGTCATGAGGTCCTTGATGCGGTCGAGGTCCAGGGATCGGAATTCGTTCCATTCCGTCACCAACGCGATCACGTCGGAGCCCTTGATCGCCTCATAGGCATCGGGACACCAGTCGACATCGGAAATGACCTTCTTGGCCTCCTCCATCCCGGCCGGATCATAAACCCGCACCCGGGCGCCCTTTGCCTGCAACGCCGCGATGATGTCGATGCTCGGGCTTTCGCGCATATCATCGGTATTCGGTTTGAACGTAAGTCCCAGCATACCGACAGTCTTGCCTTTCACGTCGCCCGCACAGGCAGAGAGAATCCGGTCCGCCATTGCTTTCTTCCGTTCGTCATTCACTGTCACGACGGAATCGACGATCCGCATCGGCACGCCAGCGTCCTGCGCCGTCCGCACCAGCGCCAAGGTATCCTTGGGGAAGCAAGATCCGCCATAGCCCGGCCCCGGATGCAGGAACTTACGCCCGATACGGCCGTCGAGGCCGATACCGCGCGCCACGTCATGGACATCCGCGCCCACCTGCTCGCACAGGTCCGCGACTTCGTTGATGAAGGTGATCTTGGTCGCCAGGAAAGCGTTAGTCGCGTATTTGACCAGTTCCGCGGTTTCCCGCTTGGTGAACAGGATCGGCGTCTCGATCAGCGAAAGCGGCCGGTAGAGAGCGCGCATAACCTCCTGGGCCCGCACACTCTTTGTGCCGATCACCACGCGGTCAGGCCGCATGAAATCTTCGATCGCCGCACCTTCGCGCAAGAATTCCGGGTTCGACACAACGTCGATATCCGCGTCGGGCCGGACTTCGCGAATGATCCGATCGACTTCTTTGCCGGTGCCCACGGGAACCGTCGATTTCGTCACGATCACTGTGTAACCGTCGAGCGCCGCCGCGATCTGCCGGGCCGCCTCGTAGACAAAGCTGAGATCAGCATGGCCGTCGCCACGGCGGCTCGGAGTGCCAACCGCGATGAACACGGCATCCGCCGGCCCTACCGCAGCCTTCAAATCGGTCGTGAAGGTCAGTCGGCCGGCTTCAAAATTTACCTTTACCAGGTCATCGAGGCCCGGCTCGTAGATCGGCACGTCACCGTTCTGCAACCGCTGGATCTTAGTCTCATCCATATCGACGCAGGTCACGTCGATCCCAAACTCCGAGAAACACGCGCCGGATACGAGCCCGACATACCCGGTACCAATCATTGCAATTCGCATGAAATAATCCCTTGGACAGAGGAAAACAGCGCGGAGGTTACCGTGCGCGCAAACGCGGAAACCACCGGCGCCCCTATTCGTTTATTTTTCGTCCGTATATCGCGACAATACTTCTTGAACGGACTCTCCTAGATCGCTTCTTGCCAGAGCAAAAGCGATATTCGCTTCCAAAAACCCGACCTTATCGCCGCAATCGAACCGGCGGCCATCAAACCGTAGCCCGTGAAACGGCGAATTGCCGATCATCGTAGCCATTGCATCGGTCAGTTGGATTTCACCGCCTGCCCCCTGCTCCTGCTTATTCAGGTGATCGAAGACCTCCGGACGCAGGACGTAGCGGCCGATGATCGACAGGGTGGACGGTGCATCCGCCGGGGCCGGCTTTTCCACCAATCCCTTAACCGACGCAAGACGCCCATCGTCGCTCTCAATGTCTAAGATTCCGTAACGATCCGTATGCTCGCTCGGCACATCCATGACCGCGACCACGCTGCCGCCGGTTTCATCGTGTATATCGATCAACTGTTTCAAACAGGGCGTGTCGGCCATGACCAGATCGTCGGCCAGCAGTACCGCAAAGGGCTCATTGGCCACGAAATCACGGGCGCACCACACTGCATGGCCCAGTCCCAACGGCTGCATCTGCCGGGTATAGGCGATTTGGCCGGGCTTCGGCAGCCAACTCTGCATCATATCGAGCAGGTCCGATTTACCCCTATCGGACAGCGTCTGATCGAGCTCATAGGATACGTCGAAATGGTCTTCGATGGCGTGTTTGCCGCGTCCCGTCACGAAAATGAACTCTTCGATGCCGGCAGCAGCCGCTTCTTCAACCGCATATTGTATTAATGGCTTATCTACAACCGGAAGCATTTCTTTCGGCAAAGCCTTGGTCGCTGGCAGGAATCGGGTTCCGAGGCCGCCGACCGGAAATATCGCTTTTCGTACTTTTTGGGTCATTCGAACGTTCAAATTTGCAATTTAGGGCCACAAATGGCCGTTGTTCTGGCCTATGTGCCATAAGCCCATAGGGCGCGCAACCGCCACCGATAGGATACTATCGGTCACCAAGTAGTACCTCTTTCGCCTCATTAATTCGCGCTGCCAAATAGTCCGATCCACCTCGATCCGGGTGAAATTTTTGCATCAGCTGACGATGAGCGAATTTAATGTCCTGCTCTGATGGATTCGAAGAAAGCCCAAGAATATCAAGTGCTTCCCCATAGGACATTGGGCCGGCCGATCCGGGCGCACTCCCTGGATCGGACGCGCCACCGGCAGCGCCTCCCATTCGGTCGCGCCAGGAGGTGTCATGCATCCGGTCCAGATATGCCTGAAGCACCTGTGCAGACTGCTCGTCCGCCGCCAGCGCCTCCCGATAAACGGCGATGGCCTCCTCGAGGCTTAAGTCGGACAACTGCCGTCCGGCATGGGTGCCCTCCTGGACCATGCCGTCCATCTCACCGGTATCGTGGTTCAGCCGCATGATGACGAAGCGGGTACGCACTTCGGATGCCTGGCCCTGCTGCGGGCCGCGCGCGGACTTGAACGCGGTCCGCATTCGCCGGAAACGGATAAGCCAGGGAATGAGAAAGGCCAGCGCCGCAAACAGGAAATGAAACCGTCCGGTCACCACCATCGCCAGCAGGAACACAACCGCCAGGACGATCCCGATCCCTCGGAAGGCCCGCAGCACCGCCCGGGGCTCCGCCCGGACGAACCACCACAGCAGCAATACTCCACCGAGGATCGACACCAGCGTGATCAGCAGCCACGGCATGTCGTCTAGGTCTTACCGCCGAGTTGGTGCGTCAGCCGGAGCGCCGCACCACCCTGCTTTTCGCCGTAGTCGAGCAACGCCTGACGCCCGCCGGCGGCGTAGACCGCAACGGCCGCCAACAAGTCCCGCAATTGCTGGGCACTGGCGGCATCGAAAGGACAATAGGCGCCGCCGGACAGCCGCGCGATCTGCTCGAAACAGCGCCGGACCAGAGGGTCATTGCCTTCCTGAAACACGAAGACCGGAACGCCAAGCAGCCCAAGTTCTCCCGCGTTATGGCAAACCTGATCGATATCCTCCTCCATCGCGTCGCCGACGAACACCATCGCGTCGACCTTGTTCTTCTCGGTCTCCTTCTTGGCGTGCCGCAACACTTTTCGGATCTGAGTCTGCCCGCCGAGGCAGCGCACGCTGGTCATCAGCCGCAGCAGGTCGGCAGCGCTTGCGGCCCACCGGCTCGCCCGGCATTCACCGAAGCCTCGATAATACAGAAGCTGCACTTCAAGGCCGCCCAACGTCGCCGTTTCGGAAAACATCTCACCCTGAATCTGACAGGCTTGGTCCCAGCTTGGCTCGCGGCTTGCCGTAGCGTCCATGGCAAAGATCAATCGACCGCGTTGGCCGGCCGACTTGGCGGACGCTGTGGTCGCGACCTTATTCAGGAAATCCGCGACATTGGTCTCGGACGAGGCTTTGGGCAGTTTGCTCATACCCCATCATATAGGGTCTCACAGGGGGTGTGTTCCAGAACCCTCGGCCATGACGGGGTAATTGGACGGCTGATCCAACCCGATCGTCGTGAGCAGCGCCCGCACTTCCTGGCGCGCCGCCACATGCGACATGTTCATTCGAATACCCGATTCAGAGTTGCGCAGATCAAGCAGGGTCAATCCTTTTAGGAATAATTCCCTGAAAACGACCCGCTCGCCGAAGCCCGGCGCGATCCGGAATCCGATCCGCTTGGACAGAGCGCCAAGCACTTCTTCCATCGCCCGCGTGTTGCGGGATCCGATGGTCGACAGCCGATTGCGCATGACGATCCAATCGACCTGACCGCCATCGCGGATCGCCCGCGCCTTCTTCTGTTCCCAGACCATCTCCGCATACCCGCTGGGCCGAATAACCTCATGCGTTTCCGGATCGACCTTTGCCAGCAGGTCGAGATCGATGAAGCTGTCGTTCATCGGCGTCACCAGCGTATCGGCATAACTATGACCGACCTGGGACAAATGGCTGTCGCTGCCCGGCGTGTCGATCACGATGAAATCGTTCGTTGCCGCAAGACTCTGGATACACGAGTCGAGCCGTGCGAGTTCGTCGCCGTGGGCCAAGGCGCGGTTGTCATAGATGCTGCGCGCCAGCGTGTGGTGTTCCGGCATCGACAGGATCATATCCGCCGACCCCATGAAGTTGCGGCGGTTCTCCAGATACCGGCTGAGCGTTGCCTGCGGATCGTCGAGATCGACACTGCCGACGGAATATCCCCGGTTCAGCAGACTGACGATAAGATGCATGGCGGTGGTGGACTTGCCCGACCCGCCCTTCTGATTGCCGATGACAACGATATGCGCCTGGGACATCAAATCCGTACCCTAGGTTCCGCTCGTGTACCGATGGATAAGTCGCAAGGGACTTTCGGCGCCCCTATCACGGGACCGGCCGGTCGCACTATGTTGCACCACCTTGATCGATTTCACGCCGCTTCCCCCAGCTTGCCAGCATTTTATGGCCCGACTGTATTTGCCCAACGAGATTCGGGCAAGGAACCCTGACAGATACAGTATGATAGTGCGGCATCGTCAATATGATCGATGCTGCGAACTCGGAGAACCCATGGGATTTAAACGCCTCGCACCGATTTGCCGCGTCCTGGCCTTCGGCCTCGTTATCGCGGTCATCGGCTGCTCGACATCCGATCCGTTGCGTCCGAAAGGGCGAATAATTCCTATTTCCGCATCCGAGTCCCGCTTTGATTTCCCAGTGTCGACATTAGCCTCTCCCGGCCGGTTTAACCTCTACACCAGCAACAACGGCGACTATCTGGAGGAAACCGCCCAATGGACCGGGGAAACCTTCAAGGATGGCGAAGCCGGGCTGTTGCTGAGCGAAGCCAAAGCCGGCCCGCCGCTGGCGGACCCAACGGATCCCGCCGCATCGTTCAAGCTCTGGCCTCTGCTCCGCGGCAAGACACCCACCCTAGGAAAGCCGCAACAATCCCAAAATACCTTGGGCAAAGTCGATTGGCAGCGTGCGGCCATCGGCACATCGGCCTGCGTTCTGTTTGTCCAGCGCTGGGCCGGAGACGCATCGATCACCGACGGTAGCCGCTACGCCACGCTGTCCGGGTATTACTGCAACCCGCCCGGCGAGACTTTTTCGGCCGAGGCCGCCGAAAACGTCGTTAAGGCGCTGGGGTTGCGCGACAGCCCGAAACGTCAATAGTACGGCGATGACAAGACCGGTCGGCCGACCGGCATTACAAACGACAAGACATGCGGAGGTAGGGATGACCCTGTTCGACATGGACGGCAAGACTGCCGTCATCACCGGCTCCACGAAGGGCATAGGCAAGGCCATCGCAGAGCGCATGGCGGAACATGGCGCAAATGTCGTCGTGTCCTCGCGCAAGGCGGATGCCTGCGAGGCCGTCGCCGCCGACATCAACGAGAATTGGGCCAAAAACGGAAATAAGGCCGTCCCTATTCCCTGCCACATCGGCCACAAGGAACAGCTCCAGCAGCTCGTCGACCGCAGCACCGAGACCTTCGGTAAGATCGACGTGCTGGTCTGCAACGCGGCAGTGAACCCCTATTTCGGCCCGTCGAAGGACATCCCCGACGAGGCCTTCGACCGCATCATGGACTGCAACATCAAGAGCAATTTCTGGCTCTGCAACATGGTGGTGCCGCAGATGATCGACCGGAAAGACGGATCGATCATCATCGTATCGTCGATCGGCGGATTCAAAGGCAGCCCGAGCCTGGGCGCCTACGGCATCTCCAAGGCCGCCGACATGCAGCTCGCCCGGGTCCTGGCGGTCGAATACGGGCCGCACAATGTGCGCGCCAACGCGATCGCGCCGGGCCTCATTCGAACCGACTTCGCCCGCGCCCTGTGGGAGGATCCGGATAACCTGAAAAAGCGGACCGCCACGACGCCGCTGCGCCGGATCGGGGAGTCGGACGAGATCGCCGGTGTTGCGGTCATGTTGGCGACCAAGGCGGGTTCCTTCCTCACCGGGCAAACGATTACCGTCGACGGCGGCATCCGCGTCGCCTGACGCAACCGCCCGGCCTCAGAGCGTCAGGGCGAGCTGAAACCCTTCATCGATCGCCCGGACTGCATCCAGTCCGGCTGCATCCTTCGCACCGCCAATCGTATGAGTCCGCATGCCGCGGCCGGCGAGATCGTCCGCCAGTCCGCCCTGCGATTCCTGCCCGGCGCAGATGATGATCGTATCCGCCGCAAAACACTGCGCACCGTTTTCCGTCTCGACATGCAGGCCGTCGTCGTCGATATGCCGATAGGTGACCCCACCGATCGGCTCGACGCCGTGCCGTCCCAACAGCATACGGTGCACCCATCCGGTCGAGCGGCCGAGGCTCGTGCCGAAACGACCGGCATTCCGCTGCAGCATTGTGACATGCGGTCCACCGTCATTGTCATGCGCCACCGGCGCCTGCAGCCCGCCGGGTACGGTGAGCGACCGATCAATATCCCAGGCGGCTGCAAACGCTTCGATGTCCACATGCGACCGGCTGTCCCGTTCCGTTAGATACAGCGCCACATCGAAGCCGATGCCGCCCGCGCCGACAATCACCACGCGGTCTCCAGCCTCTGCCTTGCCCGACAGGATATCGGCGTAGCTCGCCACGCTCGGATGATCCGATCCGGAAATATCGGGATGTCGCGGCAAGACACCGGTCGCGATCACCACCGCGTCGATGCTTTTCGGGTCGAGGCTATCCGCGGCAACACGGGTGCCGGTTCGAACATCCACGCCCGCACGGTGCAGGCGGTCCTCGAAGTAAGCGATAGACTCCGCAAACTCCTGTTTACCCGGAATCACCTTCGCAAGATTGAATTGCCCGCCAACGGTTTCCTCGGCTTCGTACAACACGACATCATGGCCGCGTTCCGCCGCGGTGGCCGCGCACGCCAACCCGCCCGGCCCGCCGCCGACGACCGCCACGCGCTTCTTCTCCGAAACCGGCGTCACTGGATAAAGGGATTCGTTACACGCACGCGGGTTCACCATGCAGGTCGATGGCTTGCCGACGAAGTAATGATCCAAACAGGCCTGATTGCAGGCGATGCAGATGTTGAGCGCCGCTCGATCGCCGCGTTCCGCCTTCTCCACAAATGCCGGATCCGACAGGAACGGCCGCGCCAACATGACCAGGTCGGCGGTCCCGTCCGCGATCAAAGCCTCCGCCGTCTCCGGCGTGTTGATGCGATTGCTGGCCGCGACCGGAATCTCCACGGCCTCTTTGATGTTTGCCGTCGCCCAGGCGAATGCGGCCCGCGGCACCATCTGCGCAATGGTCGGCACACGGGCCTCGTGCCAGCCGATGCCGTTGGTCAGCAGGTTAGCGCCGGACCGTTCGACGGCTTGCGCCAGCGCCTGCGTTTCGGCACCGGTCATACCGCCTTCGACCAAATCCAGCGCGGAAATCCGGAACAGGATCAAAAATGACTCGCCCAGCCGTTCCCGCACCCGGCGCACGATTTCATTCGGAAAACGCAGCCGGTTCTCCAGCGCGCCGCCCCATTCATCTTCGCGGTGGTTCGTCCGCGGCGACAGGAACTCGGTGATCAGATATCCTTCCGACCCCATGATTTCGACACCGTCGTAGCCCGCATCCCGCGCCAACTCGCAACAGGTCACGTAGTCGACGATGGTGCGCTCGATATCCGCCGGCGTCAGTTCGCGCGGCGTGTCGCGGTTGATCGGCGACTTGATCGGCGACGGCGCGACGATATTCGGGTGATAGCCATAGCGGCCGCTATGCAGAACCTGCAAGACGATGCGCCCGCCGGCATCATGCACCTGTTCGGGAATGATGCTATGGCGTTGTGCATCCTCGCGGCTCGCCATCGTGATGGGCTTGTCGACGAGCGAGCCTTCCGCATTGGGCGAGAACCCACCCGTCACCATGAGCGGCACACCGGCCGCCGCGCGTTCCCGATAGAAGGCCGCCAAACGTTCCATGCCGTCCGGGAGACATTCCAGCCCAGTATGCATCGACCCCATGATGATCCGATTTGGCAGTGTCACCGGCCCCAGGCCGATGGGCGTAAAGAGCGAAGGATAGGAAACTGTCTCCGGCATGCGTGTTTGTCCCGTGTCTACCGCATCTGTTTGGCATGGTGTAGCGCGAGCTCTGCCGCTTGGCAAAATTGCATGGCGACAGCCGCGCAGGACCGCTAGCCTTGGACCACAATGTTGTCCCGTGGAAACAGCTACGATGAAATTCGCCAGGCGTTCCGCTGGCAAATCCCCGCACGCTTCAACATCGCTACTGCTGTCTGCGAACGCCATGCCCAGGAGACACCGGACCGGCCGGCGCTGATCGTCCATCAGGACAGTGGCGACCCGGACGTCGTGTCCTTCGAACAATTGGATCGACTGAGCAACCGCCTCGCCAACCTGTTCATCGCACGGGGCCTCACCCGCGGCGACCGTGTCGGCATCATGCTGCCGCAGACGCCGGAAACCGCGATCGCCCACATCGCCGCCTACAAGGCCGGCCTGATCGCAATTCCATTGTCGACCCTGTTCCGCGCCGACGCGTTGGAATACCGGCTGGCCAACAGCGCGGCCCGGGCGCTTGTCACGGACCGGGCGGGATTGGATTTACTCGCAGATCTTCGAAGCGCCTTGACCGATTTGGCCGTCGTCCTGTCTGCAGATGGTCCTGGCGACGGGGCGGACGATCTGCACGGCGAAATGCAGCGCGCGTCAGACCGATTTTCCACGGTCGATACCACCGCCGACGACCCAGCCTTCATCAGCTTCACGTCCGGCACGACCGGACCACCCAAGGGCGCCCTGCACGCGCACCGCTCCCTACTCGGCCACCTGCCGGGCGTCCAGTTCCCGCATGAGTTCTTTCCGCAATCCGGCGACCTATTCTGGACGCCGGCGGACTGGGCATGGCTCGGGGGATTGATGGATGTCCTGATGCCGTCGCTGTATTTCGGCATTCCCGTGCTTTGCTACCGCGCCGCCAAGTTCGATCCGGCGGAGGCATTCCATTTGATGGCCAAGCACAAGGTGCGAAACACCTTCATTCCGCCGACAGCCTTGAAAATGATGCGACAGATTTCCAATCCAAGCCGGCATTGGGACTTTGCGCTGCGCACGCTGGGCAGCGGCGGCGAAAGCCTCGGCAGCGAGCTATTGGGATGGGGCGCGGAAACATTCGACCTGACGATCAACGAATTCTATGGCCAGACCGAATGCAATCTCGTGATCGGCAACTGCGCCGCGGTGATGCCGGTGCGACCGGGATCGATGGGCCGTGCTATTCCCGGCCACGACGTCGCCATCGTCGACGCCGCGGGCGAACCCGTTCCGTCCGGAACGGCCGGCTCCATCGGCATCTACAAAAACGACCCGGTGAGTTTCCTCGGATACTGGCGGGACGAGGCCGCGACCGCGGATAAGTTTGCCGGCGATTGGCTGCTGACCGGCGACGTTGGCACCCAGGACAAGGACGGTTATTTCTGGTTCGTTGGCCGCGACGACGATGTCATTACCAGCGCGGGTTACCGCATCGGCCCCGGCGAGATCGAAGACTGCCTGATGCAGCATCCAGCCGTTGCCTTGGCGGGGGTGGTCGGCGTTCCCGATGCGATGCGCACCGAGATCATCAAGGCCTGCCTCGTGCTGCGCGACGGCGTTGCCGGCGACGCGGTTCTGGAACAGGACATACAAGACTTTGTGAGGAGACGCCTCGCCGCGCACGAGTATCCTAGACTCATCGAGTTCCGAGACTCCCTTCCCATGACGACCACCGGTAAGATCATGCGCCGCAAGCTGCGCATCCCCGCAACCGACGCTTAGGAGCACCGCGACGATGACGAAGACCGTCGACTATTTCTATTCACATTTCTCCCCATGGACGTATCTCGGTCACAACCGCTTTCTGAAAATCGCGGCGGCGGCGGGCGCGTCGGTCACCTTCAAACCAAGCAGCTTCGGCACAATCTTCCCACAGAGCGGTGGACTCCCGTTGCCGAAACGCGCGCCGCAGCGCCAAGCCTATCGAATGATGGAACTCAAGCGGTGGCGCGCCCATCTCGGCGTCCCGCTAAACCTGGAACCGAAATTCTTCCCGGCCCCGGACGAAGCCGCACAACGCGTCGGCGTCGCCGCCGGCGACATGGGCCTCGATGTGGGAATGCTGTCAGGCGCGATTTTGCATGCGGTCTGGAACGAGGATCGCAATCTCGCTGACGAAGACGTTCTTGTTGCCGTCGCCAACGAGCAAGGCATGGATGGCGCGGCATTGCTCGCCCGCTCCAAGGAAGACGAGATCGGCAAGCAATACGAGGCCAATACGCAGGAGGCGATGGACCGGAACGTGTTCGGCGCACCGACCTACATCTATCGCGAGGAGTTGTTCTGGGGGCAGGATCGGCTGGAATTCGTCGAACGCGCACTCGCGCTAGACTAGCCGCACACAGTCACAGCCGTTTGAGGCGCTCGACGATCAACGCGTAAAAGCCATCGGCGTCGATGCGGTTGATGACCCGGCAATTGGCATCCTTGCCGGTGACGCCCCACCAGTCGGCGACGGTCTGGCCGATCGTCGTCTCCGACTCCGTTTCCACCGCGACATGGCAGTCCTTGCCGCCGAAGAGATCCGGCTGCAGCAGATAGGCGATCACACACGGATCGTGCAACGGGCCGCCCGGCGCGCCGTAGCGTTCGATGTCATGCCGGTCGTAGAACGTCAGCATGCCGGTAACCGCCTCCGAAATCGGACCGCCGATATCGCGGATCGCGGCCATCCGGTCCGGCGTGGTGATTGCCTGATGCGTCACGTCGAGACCGAACATGGTGAGCTTGACGCCGCTTTCCAGCACGATCCGCGCCGCATGTGGGTCTGCGTGAATATTGAACTCCGCGGCCGGGGTCACGTTCCCCGGGATGGTAGCGGCCCCGCCCATGAAGGCGATCTCCGCTATTTTGGGCAATATCCCCGGCTCCTTGACGATCGCGAGCGCGACATTCGTCAGCGGCCCGATCGGACAAAGCGTGATCGAGCGGTCGTCCGCCGCGAGGCAGGTATCGACGATGAAATCGACCGCATGACCATCGGCCAGCGGCGCGGACGGTTCGTCCCAATCGTAACCATCCAGTCCCGACTTGCCGTGCACCCGCTCGGCCGCATGCAACGGCCGTAACATTGGCCGTGGACAGCCCGCATAGACCGGCACGTCATCCCGCCACGCCAGGGCGCGAATGATGCGCGCATTGCGTTCGGTACGGTCCAACGGAACATTCCCCGCCACGCAGGTGATGCCCAGCAGATCCAACTCCTCCGGTGACGCGAATGCCAGCAGCAACGCCACCGCGTCGTCCAGACCGGGATCGCAATCGATGATGATGGGACGGGCGGCCATCACAGAACTCTAAAGAACCGCGAATTCGGCGTTAAGGCGATCGGTGAGCAGCAAGTGCCCGGCCTTATGCGTGATACAAAATGGCGGCTTCGCCACTTCGATCACCGACTGCGGTGTCACCCCGCAGGCCCAGAAGACCGGCACCTCGCCGTCGCGGATATCCACGGGACTACCGTATTCGGCAACATTGATGTCGTCGATCCCGATGCGCGCGGGATCGCCGAAATGGATCGGCGCGCCATGCACGTTCGGGAACCGCGACGTGATCTGGATCGCGCGGATCGCATCCACAGGTTGGAACGGCCGCATTGATACGATCATCGGACCGCGCAAGCGTTCCGTCGGCGCCGTCTCGATGCTCGTGCGGTAGATCGGCACCTTGGTGTCGTTTTCGAGATGACGCATCGGTAGACCGCTTTGCACCAGGGCATCCTCGAAGGAATAGGAACAGCCGAGCACGAAGCCGACCAGATCGTCGTCCCACAGCGCACGAATGTCCGGCACCTCGTCGACGAGTTCACCGTCCCGGAAAACCCGGTACATCGGCGCGTCCGTCGACAGGTCGATATCGTCGCCAAGTTCGGGCACGCGTGGATCGCCCGGCGCGGTCATACCGATCAGCGGACACGGCTTCGGGTTGAGACGGCAGAACTGTTGGAACTCGGCGGCCCAGTCACGCGGCAACATCACGAGATTTCCCTGCACGATGCCCGGCGCCATGCCCGTCGTCAGCGATTGCCAGTTCCCCGCCCGGATGTCCAAGCGCGCCTGGCGCGCTGCATCCCGCAGATGATGTGTATTCCCTTGGGTGATGGCGTCCATGCCGCGCCTTCCGTATCCAACGACCCGATGATGATAACGCCGAAAGGATGAGGTGTCGCGGGTAGCTTACCCTGAGGCTTGCGCCGCAAGCTGTCCGGGACGCAACTGCCGGATCGCCTTCGTCAGCAGGACGACTGGTCCGATCCCCACGAGCACGATCGTCAACGCGCCGAGCGCGCATTCCTCAAGCAATTCGTCGCTGGCGTATTGATAGACAAAGGTCGCGAGTGTTTCGTAGTTGAAGGGCCGCAGCAGCAGCGTCATCGGCAACTCCTTCATGCAGTCGACGAAGACCAGCAAGGTGGCGGTGAGGATACTGCCGCGCAGCATCGGCAAATGGATGCGGCGCAGCACGGTCAGCGGGCGATGGCCCAGCGACCGCGCCGCATCGTCCATGCTGCGGGTAATCTTGGATAGGCCGGATTCCACCGCGCCCAACGGCAAAACCAGAAACCGCACCACATAGCCCAACACCACGGCGAAGATCGTCCCGCTCATCAGCAAGCCTGTTGAAATGCCGAATGTCGAGCGCATGAACGCGTCGATCTGGTTATCGAACCAGGCAACCGGAATAACCGCGCCCACCGCCAGAATCGCACCCGGCACGCCATAGCCGAGACCGGCGAACCAGGCGATGGTCCGCAACCCTTTCCCCTGATGAATGCGCAAGGCATAGGCCATGAACAGTCCGACGCAAACGGCGACCGCCGCCGCAACACTTGAGAGCGATATGCTGTGCAATGCTGCGGAGAAGAACTGCGCGCTGGCGCTCACTTCATAGTGGATCAACGAGTACCGCAACAGAACACCCGCTGGAATGACAAAACCCATTGCGACCGGCAGCGCGCAGGCCAGGAACGCCAGTCCGCCGGCGACGCCTGTCAATTTGGGTCCCGATTGGGAACGGTACCGGGCTCGCGTTTCCTGAAATTGCCGGCCTTGCCGCGCCCGACGCTCAAGGTAGATCAGCACCATGACGAACCCAAGCAACGCGAGCGAGAGCTGCGCCGCCGCCTCTATGCTACTCATGCCGAACCAGGCATTGAAGATGCCGAGCGTCAATGTGGGCACGGCGAAGAAATCCACGGTGCCGAAATCGTTTAATGTCTCCATCAGCACCAGCGTCACGCCGACGATGATCGCCGGGCGCGCCATCGGCAAAGCCACGGCCCAGAAGGTTTCCCACGGCCCCTTGCCGAGAGTACGGCTCACCTCCAGCACGCCAGCCGACTGCTGCAAAAAGGCGGACCGGGCGAGCAGGTACACATAGGGGTAAAGGACCAGCGTCAGCATCGTAATGGCGCCGCCGAGACTGCGGATTTCCGGAAACCAGTAATCCCGCGGCGAGGCCCAACCGAACAGTGCGCGAAGTCCGGTCTGAAAGGCCCCGGCGTATTCCAAAAGATCGGTGTAGGTGTAGGCGATCACGTAGGACGGCACCGCAAACGGTATCAGCAACGCCCATTCGAAAACGCGGCGGCCC
Source organism: Alphaproteobacteria bacterium (assembly GCA_021774335.1). GTDB lineage: Bacteria > Pseudomonadota > Alphaproteobacteria > UBA8366 > UBA8366 > JAJFJD01. The sequence continues at coordinate 190,737 of JAJFJD010000040.1, read as the reverse complement.
GGAAACCGGTAGCTGCAGACCAGCCATGCCGTTCCGGTGCCAATCAGGAAGGTACCGAGCCCGACGCCGACCGCGAGGCCCAGCGTATTCCCGACATAGGTCCAGAACACCGTTTCGAACAGGTGCCGCCACACCTCCGGCGCCGGCGTCAACGCGATGGTGACGATTGTCAGAATCGGCAACGAGACCACCGCCGCAACAACCAACAACCCGAGGGCCCAACCGCTGAACCAACGGCGCATGCCGGTAGCGCCGGCCTGACCCATGGTCGCGTTTGTCGGGAATTCACTCATCCAGTCAGAAACCGTGCGAATTGGCGCCGCAAAGCGCGCCGATTCCGCCGTTGTGCACCCGAAGCTTCCAGGCCGTCAATGTCGGAAGTCGGTAAAACAAAAGGGAGTTCCCGGAGAAACCCGAGAACTCCCTTCAGCCTTGGGGAGGATATAAGCGGTTACCAGCCGACGCGGTCGACAATTTTCTGCGCGGTCGGGGACAAATCGGCAATCTTCTTCAGGCTCACCCGATCCTCTTTGAACTTGCCCCAGGACGCGACTTCCTTGTCGGTCGGAACATTCGGGTTGGCCGGATATTCGTAATTCTGTTCCGCATACATTGCCTGCGCGAAATCACCGCTCAGGAACTCGAGCAGCTTGACCATGTTGTCGCGGTTTTTCGCATATTTGGTGACGGCGGCGGCGGAGATGTTCACATGAGTGCCGCGATCGGCCTGATTCGGAAAGACCAGACGGACGGACTTGGCCCACTCCTGCTGCTCTTTCTTCTTCTTGTTGAACTTCATCTTGCCGTAATAGTAGTTGTTGATGACGGCGACATCGCAGACGCCCTGGTTCACCGCCTTAACCTGCGCGCGGTCATTGCCCTGCGGCTTCCGCGCCAGGTTTGCGACCACGCCCCTTGCCCATTTTTCGGCCTTGGCTTCGCCATGCGCCGCGACCATCGACGCGACCAGCGCCCGCATATAGACGTGGCTGCCCTTGCGGGTACAGATTTTGCCCTTGAGCTTCGGATCAGCGAGATCCTCATAGCTCTTGATCGAGCCGGCCTTTACCCGATCCTTCGAGATCGCGATCAAACGGGCGCGCTTCGTCAGGCCGAACCACTGATTCCCGGGATCGCGAAGATGTGCGGGAATGTTCTTTTCCAGTACCGCAGACTTAACCGGTTGCAATAGGCCGGCATCCGCATGTGCCTTGAGCCGGGCGATATCGGCCGTCAGAATTCCATCGGCCTTGGTATTCTTGCCCTCGCTCTGGATGCGTTTCGCCATGCCCTTCTTAGCAAACACGACATTCACGGTGATACCGGTCCTTTTCGTGAATTCGTCCAGGAATGGCTTGATCAGAAAGGGCTGGCGGTAGGAGTAGATGTTCACTTCTTCCGCAGCCTGTACGGCAGTTGAGGCGATGCCGACCGTCGATATGGCCACCAACGCGGCGGCATAGTGATGCAGTTTCATATCAGGAATGATCCCCGTTATTCGTCATGCTGTCCGCGATTTCGCGGCTCGATGCAATTGACAATGATTCTTAACTAGCCTCACCGTATCGTAGCGCCATTCTAGTTGCAAGTAATTCTCATTACGACAAGTTGTCGCATACCTCCTTCGCAGGAGCATCGAACATTTTAGCACCACAATGATGGCGTGAGCAGCCATCCGTCGAAGATGGGCCACCAAAGAACATCTGCGAAAACCTTGCGGATCATCGTCATATTCTTTATTGCGACTCATTCTCATTTGCATATAAGGTGCTCCCAGACCCTCCTCCGAGCTTTGGTGACAAGGATATTGCCTAAGATGATTCAACAAGCCGATCACACGCCCCTTGAGGCCCCATCAGCCATTTGTGCCCTGCCCTACCCGGAGCGATTTACGGTCTGGGCCTCGCGAGTATGGATTGAATGTTTCCGCGCCAACAATCCGACCTGTCCCCGTCTGGAAAACATGTTCCGGCATGCGCGGCTTTCGGAGCATCTCGGTCCGTTCTACGCGTTCTTTACGCTCGTCGCCCATGGCGCCCAGCGAAAATTGGATTTCCGCTGTCCCGGCTGCAAGAACGTGGGCGAGGACGAGCGGCTTTTCCTAGCCATCCTGGCGGCACAACAATGGGGCAGCCCCACAACAGCGGACTGCATCTTGGCCGACTGGCTGCATCGGACGGCGGCACGGCGGGCGGCATATCCGGCGCGTATGTTTGCACATGGTCTCGCCGAAGCGGGCCTCATCCTCGATTGCCGAACCTGCCCGCTCGGCATGCCGACCTCAACCGAGAAATCTGCCATGCACTAACGGCTCCGTCGCACGCGCGGCCGTCATTCATCCGAATCATCATCCAAATTAAGCAACGCCGTGTTGCCGCCCGACGCCGTCGTATCGATGGACACGGTCCGCTCCGTCGCGAAACGATGCAGGTATCTCGGCCCGCCGGCTTTTGGGCCGGTTCCCGACAACCCTTCCCCGCCGAATGGCTGAACACCAACCACCGCGCCGATCTGGTTCCGGTTGATATAAGCGTTGCCGACCCGCAACCGCGAACAGATATGCTCCGCCGTATCGTCGATCCGCGTATGAACGCTGACCGTCAATCCATAGCCGGTGGCATTGATATCGTCGAGAACCGCGTCCAGTTGGTCTGAATCGAACCGGACAACATGGAGGATCGGACCGAACACCTCCTTCTCCAGATATCCGATACCGTCGATTTCAAACGCCGTGGGCGCGACGAAACTGCCGTGACTGGTTTCGTCTCGCAAATCGACCCGATGGATGAGTTGCGCTTCATCGGACAAACGCGCGGCATGGGCGTCCAACTGCATCTTGGCATCGTTGTCGATGACCGGCCCGACATCGGTGTTCAGAAACGCCGGATCGCCGATCCGCAGTTCGTCCATCGCCCCGGCAAGCATCTCGATCACACGATCGGCGATATCGTCCTGCAGATACAGCACCCGCAACGCGGAACACCGTTGCCCGGCGCTTTGAAAGGCCGACGTGAGGACATCGCCGACGACCTGTTCGGGCAACGCCGATGAATCGACGATCATTGCGTTCTGACCGCCGGTTTCCGCAATGAGCGGCACGATCGGCCCGTCCTTCGCCGCCAGCGTCCGATTGATTGACTGCGCGACCTCGCTCGACCCGGTAAACGCGACACCGGCCACGCGCGGATCGGTGACCAACGGCGCGCCAACCTGCGGCCCATCGCCGGGCAGGTAATGCAATATGTTTTCCGGAACGCCTGCTTCATGCAACAGCTGCACGACGCGGAAGGCGATCAACGGCGTCTGTTCCGCCGGCTTCGCCAACACGCAATTGCCCGCCGCCAAGGCGGCGGCGACCTGTCCGGTGAAGATCGCCATGGGAAAGTTCCACGGCGATATGCAGACGAAGACGCCGCGTCCATGCAACGAAATCTCGTTATGTTCGCCGGTCGGCCCAGGAAGGATCACCGGCGCTGTAAAATCCGTACGGGCCCGCGCTGCGTAGTAACGCAGGAAGTCCACCGCCTCACGAATTTCCGCCACCGCGTCGGGCAGCGTCTTTCCCGCTTCGCGAATGCACAACGCCATCAGCTCGGGCTCGTGCAATTCGAACAACTCGCTTGCACGATCAAGCATGGCCGCCCGGTCTTCCGCGGCGGAGGCCGACCACACCGGATGCGCCGCGACGGCGGCCGTAACCGCAGCATCGATGTCGCCGGCGGTCGCGTCCGTCACGCGGCCCACGACGTTCCGGCGATCCGCCGGTTCATGCCGCACCGTCCCGACCCCTTCATCCGCACCCGATCCGGTCCCCGTCAGAGGCCACGCCGCCCATTGCGTATCGGCGAAAGGGTTCAAATCCCCGCGCAGCGCCGCCAGCTCCTGAGGATCGGTTAGGTCAAAGCCATTTGAATTCGACCGCTCCAGCCCGTAAAGGTCACCCGGCAGCGGAATGCCAGGATGGCGGTGCGTCTCTAACCGGTGCGTCACGTCGACCGGATCCGCAACAATTTCGTCGACAGGTAATTTCTCATCGACGATGCGATTGACGAAAGACGTATTCGCGCCATTCTCCAGCAGCCGCCGCACGAGATAGGCCAACAGATCTTTATGGCCACCGACCGGCGCGTAGATACGGCAGGGTTTATCCATCGCCTCAGGACCAACGACCTGCGCATAGAGTTCCTCGCCCATGCCGTACAGACGCTGGAACTCATAGTCGGTCCGCTTGCCCATGATCTCCAGGATAGCGGCCACCGAATTGGCGTTATGGGTTGCGAATTGCGGGAAGAACGCCGTGCGGTCCCGAGCCAGCACGCCGACGCAGGCAAGATAGGACACATCGGTCGCGCTCTTGCGCGTGAACACGGGATAGCCGTCCAAGCCGGCTTCCTGGCAATGCTTGATCTCGGTGTCCCAATACGCGCCTTTTACAAGCCGCACCATCAGGCGACGTCGGTGCGACTGGGCCAGATCGGCGAGCCATTCGAGCACCGGCACAGCGCGTTTCTGATAGGCCTGCACGGCGAGACCAAGCCCATCCCAATCCCGCAATGCGGGGTCGGCGGATAGCGCGGCGACAACGTCCAGCGAGAGATCGAGCCGATCGGCTTCCTCGGCGTCGACGGTCAGGCCAATGTCCGCGCGTTTCGCCATCAGGGCGAGTTCCTGCAGCCGCGGCACCAACTCACCCATCACGCGGTCGCGTTGCGCGAACTCGAAGCGCGGATGCAGCGCCGATAGCTTCACCGAGATGCCCGGCCCTTCGACCGGCCCGCGCCCGGCGGACGCTACGCCGATGGCATCGATCGCCGACGCGTAGGACTCGAAATACCGGACCGCGTCGGCTGTGGTTCGGGCAGACTCACCCAGCATGTCGAAGGAGTGGCGGTATCCGGCGGCTTCTTCCGGCACCGCCCGTTCCAGAGCTTCGGAAATCGTGCGGCCCATAACGAATTGCCGGCCCATGATCCGCATCGCCTGTACCAGCGCTTCACGGACCACCGGTTCGCCACCGCGCGCCGCCAGACGGCCGATGAATCCCGGCAGATCACGATCATCCGTATCCAGCCGCACCAGACGGCCGGTCAGCATCAAGGCCCAGGTCGATGCGTTGACGAACAACGAGTCGGATCGGCCGAGATGCCCCTCCCAGTCCGCGTCGCCGATCTTGTCGCGAATGAGCCGATCCCGCGTATCAGAATCGGGAATCCGCAACAGCGCCTCGGCAAGGCACATCAGGACAACACCTTCACGGCTCGACAGTTCGTATTCGTGAAGGAATGCGTCCAATCCATCCTGGCCGGGCTGCATTGCTCGCACCGCTTCGACCAGGCCAGTCGCCGTGCGGCTGATGCGCTCCCGGCTGGCCTTGGTCAGCGTCACCCGGTCCAGAAGACCATCGACGCACTGTTCCTCGTCGACACGGATCGACGCGCGAACCGCATCGCGCAAAGCTGTGGAACTGGGAAGCGAGTCCTTAAAGATCATCGATCAATCATCCGTGCGCTCATCCGCGCCGTGATCATACGCGCGCATCGCCCGGCGACAAATATCGAACTACGGTATATAGAGGGCGCCATGCGCCGTATCCGCCGACCCTCACTCCCCCGCGCCCGCCCTGCCTCGAGACATCGAGGTACAGTGTGACGGAAACCACGGACCTCGCCGGGAAGAAAGTCCTCATCGTCGTCACCGAGGACTGGGCGTTCCTGCTGCACCGATTGCCGATCGGCCTCGCCCTGCGTGACGCCGGCGCCGACGTGGTCATCGCGGCGCGCGTCCGTGCCGATGCCGATCGAATACGCGCCGCCAGCCTCCGTGTCGCGCCGATCCGATTGGAGCGCAGCGGCCGCAACCCCCTATACGATCTGCGGACCCTCTGCGATTTGATCAAACTGTATCGCCGTGAACGGCCGGACTTGGTTCATCACGTGGCACTGAAGCCGGTGCTGTACGGATCGATCGCCGCCTGGATCACCGGCGTCCCGGCTATCGTGAACGCGCTCGGCGGCATGGGGTTCCTGTTCATCGCAACCTCGCCGGCGGCGCGCTTTCTGCGGGGCACGGTACAGGTCCTCTTCCGCTTGCTGATGAACCGGCGCAACAGCCGGATGATCCTGCAGAACCCGGACGATATGAATCTGCTTGCCGACGCGGCCAAGGTCCGCCGCGATTGCCTCGTGCTTATTCGCGGTTCCGGCGTCAATATCGATGAATACAAGCCCGGCGCACCGGCCGAGGGACCGCCAATCGCGGTCTGCGCATCCCGCATGTTGCGCGACAAGGGCATTGTCGAACTCGTCGAGGCCGCGCGACTTTTGCGAAACCGCGGCGTCGCGATCAGAATTCGGCTCGTCGGGCCGACCGACGATAATCCGGCGTCTATATCCGAGGAGATATTGACTCGGTGGGCCGCCGAAGGCGCGGTCGAGGTCGTCGGGGCCTCCGACGATGTAGCCGGCGAATACGCCCGCGCCAGCATCGCGGTCCTGCCATCCTATCGCGAAGGGTTGCCGAAGGCATTGTTGGAAGCCGCGGCGGCGGGGCTGCCCATGGTGGCAACGGACGTTCCGGGCTGCCGGGAAATCTGTCGCAACGAAGAAACGGGCATTTTGGTTCCGGTCCGAACGGTGGAACCGCTCGCCGACGCGCTCGAACGCTTGGCGAAAGACGCGGAGCTTCGCAGCCGCCTCGGCGCGAATGCGCGGCGCGCGGTGGAACGGGATTTTGCGGAACCGATCATCGTCAAGCAGACGCTCGATTTGTATCGGCGTCTCCTCGACGACACGGCGAAACGGTAGCGGTTACTCCGCGGCGGCGCGGGCATTCGGTGTCTGTGGAACCACCAATAACCGGACCAGATCGTTTATGTCCTTGATAGACTCCAGTCCGGCCACCGCCTGCACGACGGCGTCCGGCCCGCCTGCGGGCATCACCGGGTCGACCAGATAGCGGAACTTCTCTTCCACCTCGGCCGGCGACAATGGATTTTCCGGCAGGCCCTTCGAGAAGGGCACACAGGCCTCGATCTTCCGGCCGTCCGTGGTTTCAATTTCGAGCCCCGCGCCTTCGTCGACGCGCTCCCACTTGTCGTTCTGGGCAACGGTGACTTTCACCTTGCGCGCGGTTTCGACCAGGGCCGGGTCGGCGCAATCCACATCGACGTAATCCCAGAAGCCGTTGCCGCCTTTCACGCCGCGGCCGCCGTGATGCAGGCGCATCGCCATGCTGAACGGCAGGCTGAACTGTGCGCCGAGAATATCCGTCGGCTCGGTGATCGACCCGATATGGCTGAGGATCGGTTCACTGTTGGTCGCTACCGTAATCGATTTCACGTTGTCCGGGGTCAACGGCGTTTCGTCGCGCGCGTTGTCCAAGGCATCGAAGGCAGCGTGGATCAGGTGACAACAGCTATACGGCTTCAAACCATTGTCGAGCAGATGATAGTGCGAGCCCAACCCGTCCGTCAGACGGGACAAATCATATTCGCCGGCAAAGACCTTACAGAATCCCTTTTCGCCCTCGATGATCGAATGCGGCCCGGTGATCCCGGCTTGCGCGAACAGCGCGGCGCGCACCCCGGCCTGTGTCGGTATCGCACTATGGATGCGCTTCACGCTGCCGCCGGTCTTGGTGTACTCGATCAGGCCCGCCGAATGACTGCCCGCGATGGCAAACGCGTTGACCGTTGTCTCGGAATCGAAGCCGAGCAGGACCGCGCCCGCCGCCGCCGCGCCGAACGGGCCGACGCCCACGGGCGGATGATGGCCGCGATAGATCAGGAAGGGCGAGCAAGCCCAGGACAGTCGAATTTGAATCTCATAGGCAGCCACGACGGCAACCAGCAACTGTTCCCCCGTCGCATTGGCGTATTCGCTAAGCGCCAAGGCCGCCGGCACCGCGATCCCGCCGGGATGCGTCGGGCTTTTCAGATGGGTATCGTCGGTTTCGTTGGCATGGTTGAAGGCGCTGTTCAGGAAGGCGGCATCGTCCGGCGACATCCGGTCACCATAGAAGGCAACAGTGGAATGGCTGCCGCTTCGGGTCGCCTTGATCATGTCGTAGTAGGTCTTGCTCCACGGCAGCGTCGCACCGGCTATCTGACAGCCGAAATTGTCCAGAATGAACCGCCGGGCATGCTCGCGCACATCCTCGGGAATGTCCTCGTACCGCAGGCTCGATACCCAATCCGCCAAAATGCGGGTTTCCGACATGCTGCGCCTCCTCGATCCGTGTCAGGTCATTGTGACTCTTGAGCTTCCGTTATAGGCCAGGACGCCAAATGGCGGCAAATTCACGCCCCGTAATTGTACAGGTTTCCCTTTATCGCCATGATGCAGGGACAGTACCGGGCTGGGGTCGACGTGGCAGAACAAGAACGAAATTTATGGGAAGCATTCCTCGCCCTCCGGGATTGGGCGCGCCAGCAGGTGGAGCCGTCCCTGACGTGGCTACCGGATTGGATCGAACCTCATGCAATCGACATTGCGCCGATCCTCGTCATCATCCTCATCCTGCTCGCAGCATGGCGCCGGTCAGCCGAGATTTGGGGCATCGTCAGTCCGATCTTTCGCCGCATCCGAATGTGGACAACGGGCTATAAGCCACCCAAAAGCGAGGCTGAGGTCGCCGGTGAAGCCGCAAAGCGCGCGGAAGAAGCGGCTGTAAAAACACAGCATGATATTACGGAAATCCGCGCTCTTCTGACCGCCCAGGCGGCCGAAACGAGGAACAGCGGCGGCGCCCTTTCCGAGGATGCGCTGGAACGCGCAGTCGCCGCCGCGCAAGAAATCTTGGCATCCGACGACCCTTCAAAGGAGATCGCCCGCGAAGCATTGCGTGACGGCGATCTTCAAGCCGCGGAAGATGCACTCGAAGAAGCATTCGAACGGGAAACCGTGGCCATCAGCCGCTTGGATGACGAGGTCACGCTCCTCAAACAAAAGTCGGCGGAAACCGCGCGCGAAAAGGCCGCCATGGCAGCGGTCCGCTCGTCGGCAGAGGCCCTACGCTGGTATCAAAAAGCCGCCGAGCTGGATCCAAACGACTGCCGCACGCAGATCGAGTTATCGCGTCTTTACCGGGCCACCGGCGATCTGATGTCTTCCCGAAAGGCCGGATATGCCGCACTGGAATTAGCGGAGAACGACAGTGCTCGTGCAGCCGCGATCGCCGATATCGGCGGCATCTTGATGGCGCAGGGCATGCTCCCGGAGGCAATGGAGAGCTACAAGGGCTGTTTGGCTCTCTGGCAACGAGCGGCGGCTGCCGAACCAACTATAATACCGCATCGACGCAATCTAGCCTGGGCCCACGATAGGATAGGCAGCATCCTCATGATTGATGGCGACACCAATGGGGCGCTGGAGCGTTTCCAGTCATCGCTGGATATTCAACGGCGCCTGACCGAAGAAGATTCCACCAGGATAGACCTGCAGCATGGACTTGCTACCGCGCACCAAAATATCGGCCGGGTTCATCGCAAGAAAGGCGATTACGCGGCGGCGCTCGATTGTTATCAAATCACGAAGGATATTCTTACCGGGTTGGCGGCGGAATCCCCAGCCGACCAAACGGTCCAGAAGGCCCTATCGAGCGCACATGATGCCATTGGAGAGCTGCATCTCATTCGAGACGATACGGACGAAGCATTGCGAAACTTCCACAAGTCGCTGGACATCACGCGGCCATTGGCGATGGCGGACGAAAGCAATCTGTTCCTGCAGACTTCGTTGTCGGATTGTTGCCGAAACCTCGGAATTACGTCCGAGCGACAGGGCGATAAGGCCGCGGCGATGCAACACTACCAAGAAGCCCTGGACATAGAAAAACGCTGCTTCGCAATCGATTCTGATAACAACCAAATTCGAGTGCCGTTGGCATTGACGCATGATTGCATCGGCGATTTATGCCGAACGCAGGACGAACTAGATACTGCGCTGGAACACTACGAAGCGGCGTTGATTATTAAACGAAACCTAACGCAGCAAGATCCGAACAATTCCATGTTCCATTCGGAGCTATCAAACTCTCACGTGCAGATCGGGGATCTACACTGGCACCGCAACGACAAAGAAAAAGCGTTGGAGAGCTACCAAGCCGTATTGGAGATAACCAAACAGCGTGCGGCGGACCAACCCGACGACGCCGGCGTCAAACACCAATTGGCCTGCATCCACGAGGCGGTCGCCGACACCCTCAATGCCATGTCCAGGGCGGTGGAGGCGATTGAACATTATCGTTCCGCCATCAAGATCCGGGAATTTATTGTGCCCGGTGATCCAGAAAACGCCGATATCGAATACGAAATATCAGACTCACATGCCGGGATCGGCGATGCGTATGACACTCTCGGACAAAAGAGAATGGCCATCGGCGCATATGAACAAAGTTTGCAAATTGTGCGGTCGCTAACCAGTCGGTTTCCTGACAATTCCACTTACCGGGACAAGCAGGACCGGATCAAAGCGCATCTCATGGAAATTCGACCCAAAGCCAAATCTCAAGAGGAAGTAGGCCCGCCTCCGGATTGACGCCCACTACGGTCGAAACAATCTCCGATCCCGAGCGGCGACGGTGCTGTCCGGAAACACGCGCTGCTCGACGGCATCCGCTGGCAGTCCCAAATGATCCACCGCAACCGCCTTTAACACCGAACGCAGATCGCGCGTCGGCGCAAGATCGCGCCCTTGATAAAGACTACCGTCCGATAGGCCCGGCCACTTGGTGACGACTTTACCGCCCGCCACCGCGCCACCCGCCAATAAGGCGATGCCGCCAGTGCCATGGTCGGTACCGTTGGTGCCGTTCGGCCTCACGGTGCGGCCGAACTCACTGACAACAAGCACGGCGCTTTTCGACCAAACCGGGCCAAGACCGGTCTTTAGTTCATCGACACCAGCCGCCAACGCCGACAGGTTGCGGGCCAGCCTGCCGGTCAACACGCCTTGATTGGCATGCGTATCCCAGCCGCCGACTTCCAGCACGGCGACCCGCGCGCCCCGGTCGTGCCGCAGCAATTTGCTGACATTTTTTGCCAGATTGGGCAACGCGCCCGCCCGGCGCAATTTCTTCCCCTTCTTGCCCATGTCGCGGCCGAGCACTTCGTCGCTCATTTCCTGCGCACCGATCGCTTCCGCCATGGCCGGTCCCAGCAGTGGATCCTGTTGATAAAGCTCCGACAGCCGCGTGAGGAAATCGTCATCGGCGCGCCGCAGCGCACGCGGCATCCAGGATTGAACCGGCGAATTGCCGCGCAGAATGAGGGGCACCGTTTGCCCCACCGCGAGCCCGATCCGCCGGTCGCCGCCCTCGAACAAGGACAGCGCGCGGTTCAGCCATCCGTCCCGAACGCCATTGGGCGACGCGGTGCCATTCTCGAGCAGATCCTGTCCATCGAAATGCGATCGCTTTCGATAGGGCGTGGCAATTGCGTGGAACGCCACCAGTTCCCGACTGCGATACATGTCGTGTAGCGGTTTGAGCGACGGGTGCAGACCGAAGCGGCCATCGAGATCGAGCGTTCCGTTGTCCGCACCCGGCGCATCAAGCGCGAGTTTGCCCCGCTGTGACCGATACGCCGGATCACCGTAGGGCGGGATCGCGGCGAGACCGTCGATCGCCCCCCGCAGAATGACCACGACCAGACGCCGGTCGGTCGACGGCGCGGCAAGGGCGAAGGGGACCGCACCCGGCAGGAGCCCTGCGGCAGAAGCCGATCCCAACACGGCGAGCGAGTGGCGGCGGGAAAGCATGGTCACCTCCGTTGGAACTCTGGGCTGGCGAAGACAGTCGCGATGGCTTCGGCACGCGACGGGGCGCGGGCCACCGCCAGCTTGGTCGCCTCGGACACGACCGGCCCCACCGTTTCCATTAGCAAGGCGTCGGCGGCAAGTTTGCCTTTCAGGCGCCGGCCGAGCGCCATCGAAAACTCGGCGCGCTGCATCATCGCGGCCGGGCCGACCCATTTCACAGCCTCGTCGGGCCAGCCGGCGGGCGACGGTGCGGCGTACGGCAATTGGCCCAGCAGCCGCAGCGCGCCGATCAACTTCTTCGGCTCGTCCCGGAAGCCGGTCGCGCGCAGCACCGACACGACGAACTCGTTCGGTGTCTTCACCTTCGGCAACGGGGCGGCCCAGACCTCGGGCGAGCGGACCAGCGCTCCCATCACCGCGCGCATGTCGCCACCGGTGTCGAGAAAGACTTGCGCCAAATGACTGACGAGACGTTCGGGCGGGGCATCCGCCGCGAAATGCCGCACAAGTTTCGTCGCCACATGCCGCGCCGTCGACGGATGCTTTGCGAGCATGGCCAGCGCATCCTCGCCTTCCCGCACTCCAGCCTCCAAGAAGCGCCGGCCGAGCAACGTTTTCTGCCCGGGTTCGTGCGCCGCCTTTCGAAAGGTGAATCCATCCGGCGATTGGACGCGGCCGCCGGCAACGGACCAGCCGGTCAGTATCTTCGCGAACTCGCGTACGTCGGTTTGGGTGTAACCACCGTCCACGCCCAAGGTGTGCAATTCGAGGATCTCGCGGGCCAGGTTTTCGTTCAGACCGCGCTTCCGCCGCCGCCCGGCCTTCGAATTGGGACCTATCGATTGCGCGTTATCGAGATAGACGAGCATGGCCGGGTGCCGCACGACGGCGCGTAGCATGTCGGCGAACCGTCCCGTCACATGAGGACGAATTGCTTCGCGCTCGAACGCGCCGACGACGCCGCGCAGCAGCGGTTTCCGAACCGAGACGGTGAAATGATTCGACCAGAATGCAACCAAGCGCTCCGTCACCGGCTGCGTCGTATCGATCTGCGTTTGGGTGCGCGCGGCCGCCTCGTCCAGATACGCCTGCCGGTACTTCTTGCGCAGCATTTTGACGCCGCTCTTGTCCTTCGATTTCTTGGCCGCCTTACGCGCCGCCTGAAACTGCAAAATCGTATCGCGGCTGCGCGGGAAACCGGACAGCGCACTGGGGACATCCGCTTGCGAGGCCAGTTGCCGCTCGATCCACCCCGCAGGATCGGCGGCGGCGGACCGAAGTTCACCGGGGCGGGCGCCAAGGCCGAACCGGTTCACGGCGATGAATGCCTCGCGCGTCGACATTAGTTGTACGCTCCCAATTCCACACCGTTGACGTGCAGGCCGATCTTAGCCCGCCAATTCGGGCCGGACGATGGCGGACCGGCAGGTATTTTGTAACGAACTGTTTCAGCAGGCCGGTGGGATACGGGGCATCACAAATTTCTCAGGTCCATCGCCCGGACGAGCAGTGGGGGACAGACGGCGCGGCGCGCTAGACCGGGCGCGTCCCCTTCACCGTCGTCCGGTGCATGTGGCGGATGTATTTCGTCTGATCGTAGGGCTGCGCCTGATGCAGGACGCAGCGGTTATCCCAGAACACCACATCGAATCGCCGCCAGGTATGGGTGTAGGTGAATTGCGGCTGAATCGCGTGCTCGTAGAGCGACGTGATCAACACATGCGCATCCGCATCCGCCATGCCTTCGATCGCGATCGTATGCCCCTGGTCGACATAGAGCGCCTTGCGCCCCGTCTCCGGATGCGTGCGGACGACAGGATGGACCGCCGGCTTCAGGCTCGCCATCTGTTCCTCGGTCATCTTGGCGCGCTTGCCGCCGCTTTTGGCGTCCGCGTCCTTATAGTGGTGGACATAGTCATGCACCGCGCGCAATCCATCAATCCGCTGCTTCGTCTCGTCATCCAGTGCGTCATACGCCGCGTACATGTTGGCGAACTTGGTCTGACCGCCTTCCGGCGGAATCTCCAGTCCATAGAGCAACGAGCCCAGCGGCGGAATCTCATTGTAGGACATGTCGGTATGCCAACGCCGGCCACCGTCCGGCAGACCGAGCGGTTTGCCGTCCTCGGCCTTGTTCGACAGAACGAGAATCTCGCGATGCTCGGGCAGCGAATATTGGTCAAGCACCTGAAAGTCCAGGTCGCCGAAACGGCGTGAAAAGGCGATGTGCTCCTCCGGCGTCAGATGCTGGTCGCGCAGCACGATGACGCAATGCTCGAGATGGGCCTGGTGGATGGCCTTGAAGCCATCCGCGGATAGGTCACGCACGTCCACGCCGACAACTTCCGCGCCGAGCACAGGGCCAAGCGAATTGATTTCCATACTCATGGTGCGGTGATCCTTTCTTGATTCGACAGTGCGGCGTAAACCGGCAGCCACCGTTTCCATGATAGCCCATTGTCACTCAAAAGTTCTAAACCGCAGATACTGGCCGAAACAGATAAGGTAACGGGAAATGCTCACCATAAGATTTAAACAAAAGGAAAGTACAATTCGTCAATTGACAATGAATTTAACAAATATTAACTCTATAGATATTTATCTTTTCCAATAGCCATAAAAAATTAAACTGAATTCCGGAAACTTACACATCCAGCGATTGGGGCACGGTATGGGAAAACTGCGACCAAAACTGTATCGCCAGTTCTACCCAAAAGCTTGGACTGGGCAGGGACTCTCACCAGTCAATCTGCTCATTATCTTTTTTGTACTGGCCAGCGTCGTGACCGTCGCTCTCGAAACGGAAAAGTCGATATCGGAGCCATACGCAGTAATATTTCAAACACTAAACATCGTATTTCTTTTGGTGTTCTCCATTGAATACATAACTCGCATTTGGGTTATGGGGGAACATCCAGAATACCAAGGTGTATTCGGACGAATAAAATACATTTTTTCTTTGGTTGCGATAATAGATCTCATCGCGATTATACCATTCCTACTAGGATTCATTGGCTCAGATACATTTCTACTTCGCCTGATCCGGCTTAGCCGGATTTTGGTTCTGGCGCGTTTGGGCGCTTTTACGACCGCACTGACAAACCTGAGAAGCGCAGTAGCCAGCCGCGGATACGAGCTTCTGCTGAGCGCCATGTTCACGCTCGGTATTCTTCTGGTATCGGCGGTGATCCTGTTTGTGGCGGAGAAAGACCAGCAGCCCGAGGCATTCGGCAGTATCCCGCGCGCGATGTGGTGGGCCGTCGCAACATTAACGACGGTCGGCTATGGCGATGTCTACCCGGTCACCCCAATCGGCAAAGTGTTTGCCGCGCTGAGCGCCCTGTCGTCGCTTGGCCTAATTGCCCTACCCGCCGGCATTCTTGCCGGAGCTTTCGGCGAAGCGTTCCGGAAAAAGCGGGAATCCGATCAGGATTCCTAGAAAGCGTGCTCAGTCGCGAAACATGGACATTGCCGCGCCCAGCAATCCCATCAATTCCGCATCCTTACCCGGCGTATGCGCAACGATCTCTGCGTGATTCGCGGCGAACTCCTCCGCCGTCATGTTGCCGTCCGCCGTATCGACCATCGGCTCGTACGACGTCGTTAAGGTGACATCCGGTGACGACGCCGGCGCGTATCGAATATCGACCCGGCCATCGGCGACGTTCATCGTAAACATTTCATCATCGACACTAAGCGCGGCCTTGAAGGCCACGCCCGGTTCGAGTACCCGCTGACACGCAGCGGTCAGGGTAACCGCGATGGTCCTCAGGTTGCCCGGTCTGCGGGGCTCCGGATCCGGTTCAAACCGGCCACCGAACATCGCAAGCTCGAACAGCAAATCCCGTGTGCGGGCGCCGAGCGGCGTCAGCGCGTATAGCATCACGCCGTATTCGCCAGCCCGCTTTTCGACCAGACCGTCATCCGCCAACTGCTGCAAGCGATCGGTCAGAAGATTGGCGGCAATCCCTGTAAGTCCCGTCTGCAAATCAGAGAATCGCGCCGGCCCCGCGTGCAGATCCCGCAGGATCAAAAGCGTCCAACGGTCGCCAATTCGGTCCAGGGCCCGCGCGATCGGGCAAAGCAATTTGTAGCGCCGAGATGCTGCCATGCATCATTCCCTCACGATTTTGTTACTTTATTAAATAAAGTTGCTAATTGATTTTTTCAAGTGTTCGGCCATCTAAGATTCCATCGCCGCCCGAACCAGTGGGCCGCCCCAATTTAATCTATTCCGGAGAAACCCCGAGATGTCCATCAAACCGAAGATCCTCATCACAAGTGCCGCCGGCAAAACCGGCCTGCAGACCGCCCTGCAACTCCTCGAAAAAGGATATCCCGTGCAGGCTTTCGTACGGCGCGACGATCATAGAGCGAGGCGCCTCGAAGAGGCAGGCGCCGAACTATTTCTCGGCGACCAATTCGCCTTGGCGGACATGCGCCGCGCGATGAAAGGTATCCAACGAGCCTACCATTGCGCACCGACCGCGCCGAACGGCCTCCATTTCGGCGCAGTTTTTGCCATCGCCGCTCAGGAGAATAGGATCGAGCATGTCGTCACGTTGAGTCAGTGGCTGAGCCACTCGGATCACCCATCCGTTTACACGCGCGAAGTCTGGTTGAATGACGCAATCCTGAATTTGCTGCCGGACACGACCGTGACGGTGAACAACGTCGGTTGGTTCGCCGACAATTACTTCATGGTACTGGAACCCGCGGCGCAGCTTGGTCTCCTGACCATGCCGCTGGGCGATGGGGATGTGAAGGGAAACGCGCCGCCGTCGACTGAAGACATCGCGGCAGTCAGTGTCGGCGCGCTCATCGATCCCGCAACGCATGCTGGTAAGATATATCGTCCGACGGGACCGGCGCTGCTATCGCCCAACGACATCGCCGCCGTGCTCAGCACGGTGCTGGGCCGCAAGGTCAAATATCAAAACATCTCGGAGTCGATGTTTCTCAAAGCGCTGACGGCGCTCCAGCCCCCCGGCTTCACCGAAGCGACGCTCACCCAGCTTCGTCTCTACACCGAGGAATACCGGCGCGGCGCATTCGCGGTTTCCGCCCCGACCGATGCCGTGCAGGTGGTGAGCGGGCGGGAACCGGAAGATTTCGAGACCATCGCGCGGCGCTATGCGGCAAGCCGCCCCGAGGCGGTGCGGACATCCACCAACAAGCTCAGAGCGATGCGCAATTTCATCAGAATTCTTGCCACGGCGAAGCCGGACCCCGATCGGATTGAGAAAAAACTCAATCACGTCTTGCTCGAATCACCGACATTCGTGGGCGAGAGCGCGGAATGGCGGCGTTGTCACCAGTCGGGGACAGAAGCCGCATTCGATACACCGCGGCAAAGCCCCGACGAGGGCGTCGCCCCGGTTCGCGCCGTCAACTAGACCAAGGGGCCGGGCGGCGGCGCCAAACGGAGTCCGCCCGGCCCTTTCGTGCATAGACGCATCACGCTAGGCATGCCAAGATTCCGACCGTGTTTACTGACTGTCACAATTCGCACGGTGCCAGGGCGAGATGAGCGACCCCGTTGTCGGTCCCGATACCAAGACAAAGCCGAAGACCAAGCGGCCGCCGATGCATAAGGTCATCCTGCTCAACGACGACTACACGCCGCGTGACTTCGTCGTGATGGTGCTGCGGTCGGTGTTCGGCATTGGCGAAGGCAAGGCGAGCCAAATCATGCTGACGGCGCATAACCGGGGCGTCTGCGTCGTCGCGGTCTATACGAAAGACATCGCCGAGACGAAAGCCACGGAGGCGACAGAAGCCGGACGCCGAGCCGGACATCCCCTGATGTTCACCACCGAGCCGGAGGAATAGACGCGTTGTCCGACTAGGTGACGCGAATCCGCTCGATTGCGTGTTTTTCCACCGCCGCCTCATCGACCACACCGCCAAGACCCGGCCCCGTCGGCACGGTGCATTCGCCGTCCACGATCTCCATCACCGGATCGGGCACGATCGGATCTTCCGCAACCTGCGGCAGCCCCATGGTGAATTCCGCGCCGAAGGCATGGTTCGGTACGGATGCGCCGAGATGCGCCGCCGCCAGCGCCTCCAGATGCGACCCGTTCGCCGTGCCGGCGCAGTTCACGTCATAGCCGGCGGCCTCGGCAACCAGGGCGATCTGCCGGCCACGCCAAAGCCCGCCGCTCTTGTATAGTTTGATGCCGAGTACGTCCGCCGCCTCCGCCTGCGTCACCTTTATCGCATCCTGCGGCGTGTAGACGGCTTCGTCGGCCATCACCGGCATGCCCGCATGGTCGCGCACGCGTTTCAGCGCGGCGAGGTCCCATCCCTCGACCGGTTGCTCGAAATAGGCGATCTCCACATCCCAAAGCCCCTCCGCCAGCTGGATCGCTTCCCTTGCGGAAAGGCTGCCGTTGGCGTCAAGCGCAAGATGAACCGTATCGCCAAGCTGCTCGCGAACTTGATGCAGCGTTTCGACATTCTCGGGCAGTTTCTCCACCGGACCGACTTTGAAACAGACATACGGCGTCTTGTAATCGGCAAAAGCGTGCGCCGCCTCATGGACCATCTGATCGACGCTGCCCGCGCCGACCGACCATTCCAGCGGCATGCGATCCTTGCAAGCGCCGCCCAGCAAGGCATGGACAGGAACGCCCAGCGCCCGCCCCAGCAGATCGTGCAGTGCTACGTCAAACATCGCCAAAGCAGCCGAGTTCGGCGGCAGTTTCCGCGTCATCTCGCGCAGCAGCGCGGCGCGATGAAAGGCGTTCCGGCCCACCGCCAACGGTGCGTAGTAGTCGCGGAGCGCGGCAACGGCGCTCGATGCGGTATCGGCCTGGAAGGGATTCACCGGCCGAATTTGGCCCCAGCCGGTTATGCCACCGGCCCGGACCGCGACCAGCACGGACCGGCCCACCATCCCTGTCTCGCCGTATTGAATTGGCCCCGTCGGCAACAACCGCCGCAGGCTCGGCAGCAGATCAAGCGGAATGATCTCGATTTCATCAATGATCAGAGTTTCGGTAGATGCGAGTTTATCGATGCCGGGGTCTCTACCCTGGTCAGTCATGGCCAATTTCCTTTTGGATGGTCGACCGATCTATCCCGGCCCGTAACGTGACTGGATCAGAGTCTATCCGGACTGGCGAAACACGGCAAAACGGTTGGAACGCTCCCTGACCACCCCCAACAGGCGTCATCCGGCGGCGGAGATATATTTAGCGATTTCCGTCATGCCGGCATGCTCGGCGAGGTCCAGTGCTGTCTTCCCTGCAAAGCCTGGCGCACCCGACCCTTTGAGTGAAAGCTCCGACCCTGCATCGACGAGTTGTCGCGCTATTTTCGCATACTGATTGACCACGGCGAGCATCAAGGCGCTCAACCCGTATTTAGCCGTCACATCGGTATTCGCACCATGCGCCAACAAAATGCCGACAACGCCATCATGACCATATGTCGCCGCAAGCATCAGCGCGGTCTGGCCGTGGCGATCCTTGGCGTCGACGTCCTCGCCCGCCGTCAACAGACGTGTAATGCTTGTTTCGTCACCAGCGACGGCGGCGTCGTGCCATTCCTGCTTCACGGGCCAGTCCGCTTTTGCTTCAACAGGGCAAGTGTTTCCTGAACGCGTTCGAATGTGTTGGGGAAATAGACGGCCGGTTCTTCTCCCTCGAACCATCGCATCCAAAGCGCAACGGCATCGACTTCATCCGCCGACAAGACCGGCCAGCGTTCCAGGAAGAATTCATCCCAATAACCGGGCTCAGCGCTTCGATCCAACATCCCTATCAGCGCATCATAGGCATTCGAATCCCGGCGATCGGCTTGGAGCCCCGCGACCAGGAACCCGGGTAGATAGTAACAGAATGCCTCCGGCGTGAACCAAAACACGGCATCGGCATACTGCTCCACCATGTCGAAGGTCACGGCGTCCCACGTCTTGCCGGAGAAGGCCATGACCTCCTCGTATTCCAAATCGGACAGTTGCTTGGACGTGGTCATGACAGATGGTTGCCCGCGGTCACCGAAAGCCTCGGTGATGGAACGCAACACTGTCTCCGGAAACGCTTTTCCGTTCTCGTACCGCATCGAATGGACGCCTTACCCGTGACGCCGGTATTGCCCAGCAAACCGGATTTTGAATCACATTCGCACGATGCGGTAAAGGTTTGCTTAGGATCGCATCCAAACGGCAAGCGACGCGGTCACGGTACTAGCTCGACGGAGGGAGGCTCGACCGTACTTTGCGCCAGATTACAGCGGTCACAATTACGATCGCGCAAAGGAGGCCGGTTTCCAGAATGCCGAACTCCACCGCCGGGATATTCACAAGGAATTGCACGATTACCGCAGCCCCAAAAATAACGCCGATGAACAGCGTGAATATCGCTATCTGAAGCAGTATTTTCGACCGTGTCCACCGTGCCGGCGCGGGTGCGTTTTTCGCTTTGAACATATAGGCGAATAGCAGAACGCTCGCGCTCACTAGCGCTAGGCCGTAAATCGCACTCATTTCGATTTTCTCCGGAATACGCACTGCTGTCGCCGGTCCGACTAAATGAGAACCATTTTCCGGGGGCCGGACGTTGTGCGCTGGAATTCTAACTGCGCCGATTTTCACCGCGACGCAATGAGAAATGAACAATGTCGCCACATTCCCGTCCCGACCTGTGGCCCCCGCATTAGGCGTTTGCGCTCGGTTTTGTTATGACGGGTATCCAGAACCCGCTTTCCCGAGATCCTAAACTCCATGAGCGCAGCACATAGAAAAGGCCCGGCCAACGGGCCCCCGCTCTTCGCCAAACTGATCGCCGGACTCTTGGTCGCCATCGGCGCCGGGCTGTTGGTCTTGCCGCCACCAAACGGCATCGAACCCAACGCGTTGCGCGCCCTCGGCCTGGTATTCATCGCCGTCGCCTTCTGGGCGACCGAGGTGCTGCCCCCGCATGTCACCAGCTTCCTATTTTTCCTCCTCGCCGTGGTCCTGCATGTCGCCGAACCCGTCGTCGTGTTCTCCGGCTTTCACGCGGGCGCCGTCTGGCTGATCTTCGGCGGCATCGTGCTCGGCGTCGCCGTACAGCGCACCGGTCTCGGCATCCGCATGGCCGAGGCGGTGCTTCGACGGACGGGGCATTCCTATCGGCGGGTGTTGCTGGGCGTCGCACTCGCGGCCTTCGGCCTCGCCTTCGTCATGCCGTCGGCGATGAGCCGTGTCGTCCTGCTGGTACCCATCGTCGTCGCCTTGGCCGACCGGATGGGGTATGAGCCCGGCAGCAGCGGCCGGGACGGGATGATCCTCGCCGCCGCCTTCAGCACCGTAATGTCGCCGATGGGCCTGTTGCCCGCGACCGTGCCGAACGTGGTGATGAGCGGCCTGATCGAGAGCATCTACGGTGTCACGCTGCGCTACGGCGAATTCTTCCTGCTCAACATGCCGGTCGCCGGGCTGCTGTCCTTCCTGTCGATCCTGTTGCTGGTCATGGTGATGTTCCGCAGCGACGCGCCGCGCGCTTTCGACTCCGAAAGCCACACGGCGATGAGCAAGGACGAACGCCGCTTGACGGTATTGCTCGTGTTGACGCTGGCATTGTGGGCCACGGACACGCTGCACGGTATCGCCCCCGCCTGGATCGCATTCGGCGCGGCCGTCATCTGCTTGCTGCCGATTCCAGGCCTGGTGCCCCCGAAGGCATTAAGCGAGTCGGTCAACTACGCCCCCTGGTTCTTTACCGCCGGGATCATCGGCCTCGGCGCGGTGGTCGCGGACAGTGGGCTCGCCAAGACGCTGGGGGCGTTGTTCATCGATGTCTCGGGACTGTCACCGAACAGCGACGCCTATAACTTCGGCGCCATCCTCGGCATGGGGTCGCTGATGTCGCTGGCCGCCAACCCGGCCGGCGCGGCGGCAGTGCTGACCCCGCTGGCCCCCGACATCGCGGCGGCGACCGGTTGGCCGCTCAAAACCGCGATGCTGTCGCAGGTGACTAGCTTCATGGTGATCCTGCTGCCGTATCAGGTCGCACCCGTCCTGACGGCGATGCTGCTGGGGCAAGTGAATTTCGGCCGCACGGTGCGGATGTGCCTCGCCTATACCACGATCTACGTGGTCGTCATCACGCCGCTGAATTTCCTGTGGTGGCGCTGGCTCGGGATGTTCGGCGGCGGATAACCGCGCTAATGAAAATCCCGTGATGGGAACAGCACCTTCGCCTGTTCGCGCGGGTGTTTCGGGCGTGGGATCGGAGTCGGCGGTTTCGGTTTCTGACGGCGTAGCGCGCGTTCCCGGGGATCGACCGGGATGTCGCGCTTCACCTCGTCGGCGGGGCTGACGGTCAGGTCGAACGCTTCCTTGTCCGCCAGGTCGTCGAGCTGCCCGGACAGGTCCTCCAGCCGATCCGCCACGATATGGGTGACGATACCCTCGCGCTGCAACTTGCCGGTCACCCGCAGCAGCCGCGCGGTCATCACGACGCGGCGGAACCGCTCGAAGGTCTTGCGCCAGACGATGATGTTGGCGACGCCGGTCTCGTCCTCGATGGTGATGAAGATGACGCCCTTGGCGCTGCCCGGCCGCTGCCGCACCAGCACCAGCCCGGCAACGGTGACGCGGGCCTCGTCCTTCGTCTCGATCAACCGCGCCGCGGGAATAGCCTCCATCAAGGTCATGCGGCCGCGCAACAGGTCGAGCGGATGCCGTTTCAGCGACAGGCGCATCCAGGAATAATCCTCCACCACTTCCTCGCCGATCGACATTTCCGGCAGGTCGACCATCGGCTCGTCGCCCCACTCGCTGCCTTCGATGCCGGCGAACAGAGGCAACGGGGAGTCGCCCAGCCCCTTGGCAATCCACAGCGCCTGGCGGCGTTTCAACCCCATCGACCCGAAGGCATCGGCGCGGGCTAGGGCTTCCAGCACCGACGCCGGTAACCCGGTTCGCCGCCACAGCGCCGCCGGATCCCAATAGCCGTTGTTACGCTTTTCAATCAGGCAAAGCGCATGGTCCTCCGATAAACCCTTGATCTGCCGCAGGCCGAGCCGCAATGCCAGGCCGCCGATGGAGTCGGCGTTGACCTCCAGCGACGAATCCCAATCGGACTGGTTTACGTCCGGCGGCAACGCGGTCACGTCGTGGTCGACGGCATCGCGCACGATCTGCGCCGGTGCGTAGAAGCCCATCGGCTGGCTGTTCAGCAGGGCCGCCGCGAACACCGCCGGGTAATGGCATTTCATCCAGGCGGAGACATAGACCAGCATGGCGAAACTCGCCGCGTGGCTTTCCGGAAAGCCGTATTCGCCGAAGCCTTCGATCTGCCGGAAACAGCGGTCGGCGAAATCGGTGTCGTAGCCGCGCGCCGCCATCCCGCTGATGAATTTCTCGCGGAAGCTATGGATCGTGCCGACGCGGCGGAAGGTTGCCATGGCGCGGCGCAGCCGGTCCGCCTCGGACGGCGTGAACC
The DNA here is from genome assembly GCA_021774335.1 of Alphaproteobacteria bacterium. Taxonomy (GTDB): domain Bacteria; phylum Pseudomonadota; class Alphaproteobacteria; order UBA8366; family UBA8366; genus JAJFJD01. The sequence goes on along the minus strand of JAJFJD010000040.1, from coordinate 167,543 downwards.
CGGCCCCGACGATGGCGATCTTCATCGCCTGTTCTTGGAATAGCGGCACGCCGAGCGTCTTGCCCAGCACCTCGCGCAGCGCCTCGGACGGATAGGCCACCTGCTCCTCGCCGTTCCGGCGGCGCAGATAGGGATGCACCATGTCACCTTGGATCGGCCCGGGCCGGACGATCGCCACCTCGATCACCAGATCATAGAAATCGCGCGGCTTCATGCGCGGCAGGAAGGCCATCTGCGCCCGGCTCTCGACCTGGAACACTCCGATCGAGTCCGCATTGCACAGCATGTCGTAGACCGCGGGATCCTCCGTCGGCACGGTCGCCAAATCGTAATCCTTACCGAAATGCTGATGGATCAGGTCGAAGCCCTTGCGGATGCAAGTCAGCATGCCGAGCGACAACACATCGATCTTGAGGATGCCGAGCGCGTCCAGATCATCCTTGTCCCATTCGATCACGGTGCGGTCTTCCATTGCCGCGTTCTCGATCGGCACGGTTTCGGTCAATGGGCCCCGGCTGATCACGAAGCCGCCGACATGCTGCGACAGATGGCGCGGGAAGCCGATCAGCGTCGCAGTCAGCAACAGCGTCTGCCGCAGCCGCCGGTCCGTCGGGTCGAGACCGATTTCCCGCACCTGGTCCTCGTCGATGCCGTCGCTGGACCAGCCCCAGACCTGCCCCGCCAGCGCGGTCACGGTGTCGCGGCTGAGCCCCATCGCCTTGCCCGCCTCGCGGACCGCGCCGCGCGCGCGATAGCAGGAGACCACCGCCGTCATACCCGCGCGGTCGCGGCCATATTTTTCATAGATGTATTGGATGACCTCCTCGCGTCGCTCGTGCTCGAAATCCACGTCGATGTCGGGCGGTTCGTTGCGCTCGGTCGACACGAAGCGTTCGAACAGCAGATCGAGTTTCGACGGATCGACCGCCGTGATGCCGAGGCAGTAGCAGACAGCGGAATTGGCCGCCGAACCGCGTCCCTGACACAGGATATGCCGCTCACGGGCGAAGCGGACGATGTCGTATACGGTCAGGAAATAAGGCGCGTAGCCGAGCTGGCCGATCAAGTCGAGTTCGTGTTCGACCACCGCCTTCACCGCCTTCGGCACACCACCGGGATAGCGCCCCTTCGCCCCCTCCCAGGTCTGGTGGATGAGTTCTTCCTGCGGCGTACGGCCGTCGCCGGTAACCTCGTCGGGATATTCGTAGCGCAATTCGTCGAGGTTGAAGCGGCAGCGCTGCACGATCTCCTGCGTCCGCGCCACCGCGTCGGGATACGCCTCGAACAGCCGCATCATGTCTTCGGCGGATTTGAGGTGGCGTTCCCCGTTCGCGACCAGCCGGTAGCCCGCGTCGTCGATGGTGCAATGCTCGCGAATGCAAATCAGCATATCGGCCAGCGGCCGCCGCGCCGCCTCGTGCATATGCACGTCATTTGTCGCGACCAGCGGCACGCCGCAGACGCCGGCAATTTCCGCCAACCGGACGAGCCGCTGCGTATCGTCGCCGCGCAGCAGGTTCTGCCCGGCGAGGTAGCACGCCTCCGGAAAGGCCGCCGCCAGCGCCGAAAGCTCCGCCGCGAACCCGTCATCCGGCGCGTCCAGCCCCTCCGGCGGTAGCGCGACAAAGACCATCCCCGCCCCATACTCGAAGACGTCGGCGCGGGTCAGTTCGCACTCGCCCTTCGGCGCACGGCGGCGGCCGACCGTGATCAGTCGGGACAACCGGCCATAGGCGGCACGGTCCTCGGGAAAGGCCAGCAGGCTCGCGCCGTCGGTCAGATCGAGCCGCGCGCCGACCAGCAGCGGCAGGTCCGCGTCCTTGGCCGCGATATGCATGCGCACGATGCCGGCCAGGCTGTTGCGGTCTGCAACGGCGATCGCCGTGTGGCCCAGCTCGACGGCGCGCGCCACGAACTCATGCGCATGCGACGCGCCGCGCAGGAAGCTGAAATTCGTCGTGACCTGGAGCTCGGCATAGTCGGGCGCCATCATGCGAATAACCCATGCAAGAACCATCGCGACGTGCCGTCCCGCCGGGGGCGCACTTCGCGGAACAGCCAGAAGCGGCGGCCCGTCTCATCCTCGACCCGCCAGTAATCGCGCGCGCCGCCGTCCCAGCCGGGATCGAGACGCCACCATTCCGGCGCGATCCGCTCGGGGCCCTCCGCGGCCTGCAGCCGATGTTGCACCCGCCGCCACCGGAAAGCCGCCAGCGGGCCGTCATCGGGCACGGCGGCGAGCGTGTCCAGCAGTTCGGGCCGCACCAACAGGCGCAGCGGACGGACCGGGCCGGGCCGCCACGGAACATCCCCATCCCCGGCGGCGGCCGAAACGGTCTCGACCGCGTATTCCGGCAGGAAGCTCTCGCGCGGGCGCAAACCGACGACCCGATCGAAGCCCAGCCGGTTGCCAAGCCGGTCGAGCAACGGCGCGATATTTAGTCCCCTACCGGAATCTTTTTGTCGCCTATCGGCCTCTGGCCTACTTGAGGAATCTTTTTGTCGCCTATCGGCCTCTGGCCTACTTGAGGCGTTTTCCCGTGATCTGCTTGAGGCGTCTTTTGATGGCCTACCAGCCTTCGGCCTGCTTGAGGCCGGGCTGTCGATCTGTACTGCGCCCAGCGGTTCGGTGACCGGGGCGGCCAGCACCATCGCTTCTACCCCGAAACCGGCATCGAGCGTGCCGAGGCGCTCGGCGAAGAGCCGGGAGAGATGCGCTGCGTCCCGCGCCGGGACAGACGTGCCGACGCTTACGGTCTGGACCGATCCGTCGACCCGGAACAGCGTCAGGTCCAGCCGCCGGCAGCCGCGTTGCGTCTGGCCCAGCCGTTCGCACAGGTCATGCAGCAGACGGCGCAGACCGGCCTCGATGTCGTCGGTCAGTCCGATCGGATCGGGAAACGCCAAACGGACACGATAGCGCGGCGGTGGCTGGCGCGGCGAGATCGGTTCCTCGACCCGGCCAAGCGCCTGATCGAGCCGCAAGGACACTTCCCCGCTGAACCGCGCGGTAAGGGGCGCCCGCGGCAGGGCGTAAAGATCGCCGATCCGCTTCAGGCCGAGACGCGTCAGTCCCGCCGCCGTCGCCGCGCCAAGCCGCAACGCCGCGACCGGCAACCCTGAAACACTGTCGCGGACCGCCTCGGACGCCACGATCGAGCTGGCCTCGCCGTAATGCGACAAAGCCCAGGCCGCACCCGGTGTGCCGGTCAGGGACGCCCGCCCGCGCAGCCCCATGTCCCGCAGCCGCGTCAGTAGATCATCCAACATCGCCTGTTCGCCGCCGAACAGATGCGCGCAGCCGGTCACGTCGAGCCAGATGCCATCGACGCCTTCCGGCGCGGCGAAGGGCGTGTAACGGCCGCACCACGACAGGATATGCTTCCGCAGCGCCGCATCCGCCGCCGGATCGGCCGGCATCGTCCGGAGGCCCGGCAACACCGCCCGCGCATCAGCCAACGCCATCTCGGGCGCGATACCCGCCGCCGACGCCGCGTCGCTGACCGCGGTTACGATAATCCGGCCTGCGGTTTCGGCGACCAGCGCGACCGGCGCAGCCGGATCATCCCGCCAGGCGCTGCCCTTCTCGCGCCGCACCCGATCGATCGACACTGTCGGAAACCAAAGAGAAATCACACGTCGCATCACACCATTCCACCAGCCATGCCTTGTTCATGCCGCCGATCCCACCGCGGCAGCGCAACAGTTCCAATCGCCAGCGCGTCCCGCCGATAGAGGTCCGCGCCATTCCCGGCAATCCCAGCAGCGGCGCGGACTCCGCCTGCCACCGGCTGAACACCGCGCTCGGCGACAAATCGCCCTTTCCCGCACCCCGCCGCAGCACCAAGCCGGTACCGCCCCCCGTCTCGGCGGCAAGTTGCAATCGCCGGCTGGCGGTCAGGGCGACGGCGCGGTCCGGCTCGCCGACCACCGCGGCAACACCGGGATCGCGCAACCCTTCTTCCATCGCCCACAGCATGTCTTCCGCCGTCGCACAGCGGGCGATCACCAGCCGATCCGTGTCGAGACCGAATGCCGCCAGACCAGGGCCATAGAGATCGGCGCCGGACCGCGCCATGACGCACCACAGCACCGGCCCGTCCGCGCGGCCCGCCAGCATCGATACGAAGCCGCCCGCGGCGCTGCCCGTCACCTCATGCACCGCCCCGCTGGCCAATCCGCCGCCCGGCAACGCCGCATCGATCGCGGGAATATCGAACGGCATCGCCGGATAGCGCCCGGCGTCGGTTTCACCGCGTTCCAGCCGGGCAATACGGGCCCGAAGATCGATCAGCGGATTGCTTTGTTGCTCGAGCATATAACAGACCTTCATCGCTAAATGTTCTCTTTTTGTTCTTATTCCGAAACAACCCTTCGGTCAAGGGTTGGCAAAAGACCCACGACCGCTGAAGACGACCCTAAACCGCCCGAATTTGATCTCCATCAATGCGGCACCTGTCACAGAGTGCTGTTTCTAGGGTGATGTCCTCCCAACCGAACGATCTCCTCACCCGCCGACTCCCGCGCTACACCAGCTATCCGACCGCCCCGCATTTCCATGACGGCATTAGCGCACAGGACTACCGGGCCTGGCTCGGCGCACTCGATCCGGCGGCTCCAGTCTCGCTGTATCTGCACACGCCCTTCTGCCACGAACTCTGCTGGTTCTGCGGCTGCAACACACGAGTCGTGCGCCGCGAAGGCGTCATCGCGGACTATCTGGATCATTTGATTGCGGAGATCGATCTCGTCGCCGAGGCATTACCGGACCGCCTATCGATCAGCCATATCCATCTCGGCGGCGGATCCCCCAACACATTGGGGCATGACGGCCTCATTCGCCTGATCAAACATCTCCGTCAACAATTTGATATCCATGCAGAAAGCGAAATCGCCATCGAACTCGATCCGCGATCGACCGATGACGATTTCATCGCGGCCTGCGCCGACGCCGGAATCAGCCGCGCCAGCCTTGGCGTGCAGGATCTAAACCCGACGGTGCAGAAAGCGATCAACCGTATCCAACCCTATGAGCAGGTCGCCCACGTGGTGGACCAGCTCAAGGCGGCCGGCATTCAGGACATCAACGTCGATCTGATGTACGGCCTGCCGCACCAAACGGTGCCTGACCTCCTGACGTCGACGGAGCAGGTCCGGCAGCTTCGGCCAAGTCGGATCGCGTTGTTCGGCTATGCCCATGTGCCCTGGATGAAGGCGCATCAAGCCCTCATCGACGAAGCCCTGTTGCCGTCTCCCGCCGAGCGCCGTCTCCAACACGACTCGGTCTCCACCCATCTCGTCAATTCCGGCTACCAGGCTATCGGCATGGACCATTTCGCGCGGCGCGGCACGACGATGGCGGACAGTCATACGGCGGGCACTCTGCGACGGAATTTCCAGGGCTACACGACCGACCCGGCCACCACTCTCCTGGGGTTCGGCGCCTCCGCCATCGGCATGACGCCACACGGTTACGCGCAGAACGAAACGGATGTTCGGCGCTGGCGTAGCAGTATCAAGGATCGGATGTTACCGGTCGTCAAAGGCATCGCCACCGATGCGGACGACCATGTGCGGCGCGCCCTGATCGAACGGCTGATGTGCGACATGACACTGGACATCGACCAGACCGCGACTCAATTCGGATATTCAATCAAGGACTTCGCGGAAGAAGTGGACTCGCTACATCAGCTCCGGCGCGACGGATTGATCGACTTCGAAAACGGAATTGTCCACATCCCGCCCGAAAACCATGTCCTGGTCCGGATCGTCGCATCGGTCTTCGACCGCTATCTCCGGACCGCCGCCACCGAGGCAAAACACGCCGTTGCGGTTTAGCGTCTAGTCGGCGTCCTGTGCGGCCAACGCCTTGTCGCGGGCCGCGCTCAGCGTCGTGCGCGACGACACCAAATCCTCGTCGATCCGCAGTTCGATCAACGCCGCCGTCCCGCTCGCCTTGGCGCGTTCCAACGCCGGCAAAAAATCCTCGGTGCGTTCCACCGCCTCGCCATGCGCCCCGAAAGAGCGGGCCCAGGCGGCGAAATCCGGATTGACGAGATCGGTCCCGCTGACCCGGCCGGGATAATGGTTTTCCTGGTTCAGGCGGATCGTGCCGTAGATGCCGTTGTTGAACAGGATCACGATCGGCTTCGCCTTGTTCTGTATCGCCGTCGCGATTTCCTGACCGGTCATCAATGCGCTGCCGTCACCCAACATCGACACGACCTGCCGGTCAGGACAGGTGATTGCCGCGGCGACGCCCGCCGGCACCGACGATCCCATCGCCCCCAGGTTACCCGCCAGCAACCGCATCGGCCGCTTGAACCGCAGGAACCGCAGCGGCCAGCTCGAATACGCGCCCGCATCGATGGTCACGATGGCATCGTCCGGCAACCATTCCTGAAGCTGAAGCATCGCCTGGCCCGGATCCAGCGGCGCGACGCAGGGCGGCGGGGTCAGCGTTTCGAGATAGGCGCCGTGCGCGTCCTCAACCCATTTCGTGCGGTGATCACTCTCCACCGGAGTCATGGACCGCGCCGCCGCGGCGAATTCAGCCGTACCGGCCTGAATACCCAACACCGGCGTGTACAGCCGCCCGATCTCCTCCGAGGCGGGATGCACATGCACCAGTTCCTGATTGTCGCCGAGCCGGTCGAACAGCGTGAAGTCCTGCGTGATGATCGTATTCAACCGGCTGCCGACGGCGATGATCAGATCGGACTCCTTCACCCGGTCGGCCAGATCGGCCGGGATCGGCCCGTAACCGATATCGCCTGCGTAGCACGGACTCGTCATGTCGAAGCAATCCTGACGGCGGAACCCGACCGTCGCCGGGATGCGATTGGCCTCCGCAAACGCCGTCAAGTCGTTAACCGCCGCTTCCGACAACACCGATCCGGAAATCAGGAAGGGCCGCTTCGCCTTTTCCAACAGCGCCCGGAAGGCCGCCATCTGGTTTTCCGACGGTTCCGGCTGAACCGTGATCGCCGGCGGCGCGTCGGGCATGGCGATTTTGTCATCCAGCATGTCTTCCGGCATGACGAGGGCAACGGGCCCCTGCCGTCCGGACGTCGCCAAGTTGAAGGCCCGGCTGACAAATTCGGGAATGCGGTCGACGGTATCGATCTGCGCCACCCATTTGGTGAGCTCGAGATACATGTGGCGGTATTCGATTTCCTGAAATGCTTCGCGCTGCACCTCGTATCGCGTGGCGTGCCCGATCAGGACCAGCATCGGCGTCGAATCATGCTTCGCGTTATGCACGCCGATAGAAGCGTTGCAGGCGCCGGGGCCACGCGTGACCAGGCAGACCGCCGGTTTGCCGGTAAGTTTGCCGTAGGCTTCGGCCATGAAAGCCGCGCCCGCCTCGTGTCTGCAAGTGACGAGTTTGATTTCCGGCGTATCGAGCAGCGTATCGAGGATACCGAGGAAGCTCTCCCCCGGCAGGCAAAAAACGGTATCGACGCCATTATTCCGCAAGGCGTCCACGACAAGCTGGCCGCCATGACGAGTCGGCAGATTTTCAGGCATGATTAGACAATTCAGTGGTGATCAGGACTTGATGGCAGGCGAAGAGTAACGGAACTAAAGGACCTTGGGAAACCCGAGTCAATCGTTCTGGACAGAGCCCTTCCCTCAAGGCAGATTGCGGCAACCGAGCGTTTCCGCCCAACCAATAAGAATGGCCGATCACGCATGGCACAAAGCATCGCACAATTCAGACCGGGCCAACTCATTCATCACAAGCTCTTCGATTACCGCGGTGTGGTCTTCGATGTCGACCCGATATTTCAGGGCACCGATGTATGGTATGAGCGCATGGCCCAGTCCAAGCCGCCGAAGGAAAAACCCTGGTATCATGTGCTCGTCCATGACGAGGCCCACGTGACCTATGTGGCGGAGCAGAATCTGGAACTCGACCACAGCATGGAACCGGTCCGTCACAAACTGCTGGGCGCGCATTTCGACCGGTTCGAGAAAGGCGCCTATGTCCTGCGCCGCCGAACGAATTGAAGGATCAAGTCCGTAATGTCCGACGATATGGCCCGCACGGCCGCCCGAATCCTGATTGAAACCGAATCCGTCCTGTTTCGGCCCGACGACCCGTTCACGTTCACCAGCGGCCGCCTCAGCCCTGTCTATGTCGATTGCCGCCGGCTGATTTCATTCGTCGATGCCCGCCGCACCCTGATGTCGCTGATGGCGGAGCAGATCAAGCAGGCCGTCGACATATCGACCGTGAGCGCCGTCGCCGGCGGCGAGACCGCAGGTATTCCTTTTGCGGCATGGATCGCCGACCTGCTCGACGTGCCGATGATCTATATCCGCAAGAAACCGAAAGGATTCGGCCGCAACGCGCGGATCGAGGGCATCGTCAACGAGGGCGACCACATCCTGTTGATCGAGGATCTCGCGACCGACGGCGGCAGCAAAATCAGCTTCGTCGATGGCATACGCGATGCGGGCGCGGAATGTGCCCATACGTTCGTCGTCTTCCACTACGGCATTTTCCCGGAAGGCATTCAGGGTCTAAAGAAAGCCGGCGTTACGCTGCACGGCCTGGCGACCTGGTGGGACGTGCTGAAATGCGCCGAAGAGGAGAACTATTTCGACTCCTCGACCATCGAGAAAGTCGCGGCCTTTCTGCATGCGCCGGACGATTGGGCGCCGGCCCGCTCGAACGCCAGCGGATAACCGCCCCCGCCACCGGCGGTAAATTCTCGCTATCGGTCTCAATTCTTTCGCTCCGCATCGAGTTCGGGCAGAGTGCGCCGATGCCTGTGCGCAGGCGAGTCCCGGATGGAAAGCGGAGAAAGAAATGGCGTCAGGAAGCGAAAAGGTGATCGTCCAACGAGACGGTCCCGTCACCACCGTCATCATAAACCGGCCAGAAGCCCGCAACGCGGTCGATAACGAGACGGCCGACGCGCTGGCTGACGCCTTCCGCGCCTTCGACGCCGACGATAGCGCATCGGTCGCGGTCATCGCCGGCAAGGAGACCGGGTTTTGCGCCGGCGCGGACCTGAAGGCAGTGGCGTCGGGCGAACGACAGAAACGCTACAACGAGGACGGCGACGGTCCGATGGGACCGACACGGCTGTCCCTTAGCAAACCGGTCATCGCGGCCGTCTCGGGTCACGCGGTCGCCGGCGGTCTCGAAATCGCCCTCTGGTGCGATCTTCGTGTGGTCGAGGAGGATGCGGTCTTCGGCGTCTTCTGCCGGCGCTTCGGGATGCCGCTGATCGACGGCGGCACGGTGCGCCTGCCCCGCCTGATCGGCACGAGCCGCGCCCTCGACATGATTCTGACCGGGCGACCGGTTGGCGCGGAAGAAGCATTGCAAATGGGACTGGCCAACCGGGTTGTGCCTAAAAATCAGGCGCTTGGCGCCGCACAGCAATTGGCACAGGAGATTGCAGCCTTTCCGCAAGCCTGTGTGCGCGGCGATCGAACGTCCGTGTATCGACAATTCGATCACAACTTTGAGGAAGCCATGCAGTTGGAATTCCAAGCGGGCGTTGGTGTGGTACAACAAGAAGGTCGCCAGGGGGCCGGTCGTTTTGTCTCGGGAGTCGGCCGGCACGGCCAATTCGGAGACTAGGCGTATCAAGAGCCGCCGGCGATATCGTTGTCCGCAGGGAGCAACAGGGATGCCAAAGTGGCTCGTCGCAGCAGTTTTCGTGCTGGTCAGTTGTGCCGTACCGGTGCGCGCGAAAGACGACCTTGTCATCGGGATCAGCCAATTCCCGAACAATTTCAATCCAGCCATCGGCAGCATGCTGGCCAAATCCTACATTTTGGGGATGGCACGCCGGCCGATCACGATCTATGACGCCGACTGGAAGTTGACCTGCATCCTCTGCACCGAATTGCCGAGCCTGGAGAAAGGCACCGCCAAATTCGAGACGACCAAGGACGGCAAGCCCGGCATTGCCGTGACCTATACGCTACGGCCCAGTATGTGGTGGGGCGACAAGACACCGATAACAACAAAAGACGTGTTGTTCAGTTGGAAGGTCGGGAAAAACAAGAAATCGGGCGTCGGCAATTATGAATTATACCGCCGCATCACCCATATCGACGTAAAAGACGACAACACATTCACGTTCCATCTGGACAAGCGCACCTGCGACTATCAGGCGATTAACGGTTTTCAACTCCTGCCCGCACATATCGAGGCGTCGAACTTCAAGGATCCAGCGGAATACCGCAACCGCACAGCCTACGATTCCAATACCATCAACCCCGGCCTTTGGTTTGGTCCGTACCGGATCACCAAGGTTGTGCAAGGTTCCTATGTGGTGCTCGAGCCGAATCTGATGTGGACCGGCAAGAAGCCCAAATTCAAACGCATCACCGTCAAAGCGATCGAGAAGACCGCGGCCCTGACGGCTAATCTGCTATCGGGATCGGTCGATTACATCGCCGGGGAGATGGGATTGGCGCTCGACCAGGCACTCGAATTTGAAAAACAGCACGGCAAAAAATTCAAATTTGTTTACAAACCCGGCCTCGTCTACGAGCACGCGGACATTAATCTGGCGAACCCGGTGCTTGCCGACCGGCGCGTCCGACAGGCATTGCTGCACGGACTAGACCGGGAAAGCATCACCAATCAGCTATTCGCCGGCAAGCAACCCGTAGCGCATGGCAGCATCAGCCCACTGGACAGCGTCTACAATCCGGATGTCCCGAAATACAAATTCGATCCGAAGCGGGCAAGCGCCTTATTGAAGGAGGCGGGCTGGACGCAGAAACGCGGCGGCATCCTGCACAACGCCAAGGGCGAGCGGCTGCAGATCGAATTTATGACCACCGCCGGCAACAAATCCCGCGAGCTCGTTCAGCAGGTCATGCAAAGCATGTGGCGTCAGGTCGGCATCGACGTGCGCATCCGCAATCAGCCGCCACGCGTTTATTTCGGCCAAACCGTACGCAAGCGCAAATTCAAGGGGCTCGCCAAATTCGCCTGGCTGTCGGCACCCCGGAATATTCCACTGACCACACTGCACTCGACCCGAATTCCCGGCGATGACAATGGATGGTCGGGTCAGAACTACACCGGCTATTCGAGCAAGCGCATGGACAAGATCATCGACGACATGCAGGTGGTCTGCGAACCCGACAAGAACCGCGCGCTGTGGCATGAGATGCAGCAGCTCTATTCGACCGACCTGCCGGCTCTACCATTGTATTTTCGCGCGAATGCTTTCATTTTCCCGAAATGGCTTAAAGGCGTAATCCCGACCGGACATCAATATACGTCCACGCATTGGGTCGAGGACTGGTACGCGGAGAAATAGTCGACCATGGTGCGATTTTCAGTGGGCCGGCTCCTCGAGAGCATCGTCGTCCTCGGGGTCATGACCTTCGTGGTGTACGTCCTGATTGGATTAATGCCCGGCGACCCGATCGATCTGATGATCGCCGCGGACCCCAACCTTACCTCTGCCGACGCCGCCCGCCTCAAAGCACTGCACGGGCTCGACAAGCCGATCGTCGAGCGATACTGGAACTGGCTGGGCAACGCGCTGCAGGGCGACTTCGGATATTCCCGCACTTATACCAAACCGGTCCTGGACGTCCTGTTTCCCCGGCTTGGCAACACCGTGCTGTTGATGAGCTTCAGCCTGATCTTCGCACTCGCGATCGCGGTGCCGATCGGAATTTATGCGGCGCTGCATCCCTATTCCAAGACCGATTACGCGATCAACCTGGCCTGCTTCGCTGGCATCTCGATCCCGTCCTTCTGGTTCGCGCTGCTGTGCATCATCCTGTTCGCCGTATTCTTCGAGTGGCTGCCGGCCGGCGGCATGGAAACGGTCGGCCGCGGCGACCTGCTGGACCGCGCGCAATACATGGTGCTGCCAATCCTCGTCCTAACCATTTCCAGCGTCGGTAGTTTCACGCGGTTCATGCGCGCCAGCATGGTGCAAACGCTGCGGCAGGATTTCATCCGGACCGCGCGGGCAAAAGGCGTCGGCACGACGCGCCTGTTGGTGGGACACGCGTTGCGCAACGCACTGCTGCCGCTGGTTACCGTGGTCGGGCTCAGCTTCGGCAACCTGTTCTCCGGTGCCCTGATCACGGAAATCATGTTCTCATGGCTCGGCATGGGCAAGATGATGTACGACGCCATCCTCGGCAACGACTTCAACCTCGCCCTCGTTGGCCTGTTGTTCGCGACCGCCGCGACATTGCTGGGCAATTTCCTCGCCGATATTTCACAAGTCGTTCTCGACCCGCGCGTCTCTTTCGCCGGGCGGGAGAGCGATCGATGAGCGCAACCGCCCACGCCAGCCTGCAGAGTCCAATTCGACGCATGTGGCGGCGGTTCCTGCAGCATCGTCTGGCGCTCGCCAGCCTGATCGGCCTGGTGCTGCTCTGCATGCTTGCGATTTCGGCGCCGCTTTTAGAATTTCTGCTTGGCGTCGACGCCAACACGGCGAACCTCTTCGCGCGCTTCAAGGGCCCCTCACTGCAGCACCCACTCGGCACCGACGAGCTCGGCCGCGATCTCTTTCTCCGGCTGCTCTACGGCGGCCAGGTTTCGTTGGCGGTTGGACTCATCGCCGCCCTATTTTCCGCGATCATCGGCACCGCGATCGGACTGGTCGCTGGATATCAGGGCGGTATGGTCGACCGGGTGCTGATGCGCTTCAACGACGCGGTGATAGCCCTGCCCTTGCTGCCGCTGCTCATCGTTCTCGCCGCGGTCGACCTGAGTAAGCTCGGGCTGCCGGACTCGGTGGTGGAGTCGGAGAATATCAGCCTCTACCGGATTGTCGTAATCATCGGTCTGGTCGGCTGGAACACCGTCGCCCGGCTGGTCCGGGCTGAGACGCTGGCCTTGCGCCAACGCGAATTCGTCCGTGCAGCCGTGGCCTTGGGTGCGCCAAGCCGGTCGATCATCCTACGGCATATCCTGCCCAATGCGGTCTCTCCGATCATCGTCGCGACTACGCTGTCCGTCGGTCACATCATCCTCTTCGAATCGATCCTGAGTTTCCTCGGCCTCGGCATCCAGCCGCCGACGGCCAGTTGGGGCAATATGCTGACCAATGCGCAGGAATTGATCTGGTCGGCGCCATTGCTGGCCGTCTGGCCCGGCTTCCTCATTTTCATCACCGTGATCGCCTTTAATTTCCTCGGCGACGGACTCCAGGACGCCCTAGATCCACGCGCCCTAGACTAATATAAGTAAATAATTGAATACATTAAGTTTAATACTTCAATTTTTACGATTATTTTAAATTAACTTTAAATATAAATATATTTATGTGAGCATAATCACAGATTATTACTAACTTCATGTGATAATATTCTTCCCACACTGAATATTACGGATGCGCCTAGCCTGTTTTACATAGAACGCGTCCCAATTCGTGGAGGGATACATGGTAGAAGCAGCTAATCTGGAATCGCGGCTTTCGTTCGAACCGCCCGCGCCGCCGCCCGTCGATCAAACCGACGATTCGCGCGATTCAGAGGCTACGCAGAGTTTTGAGCCGGCGCCCGTCAGCGCACCGGCCCCGGCAACCGATAGCGTCGATCTCAGCGATGCCGCCCGGGCGATTGCGCCAGCACCGGAGACGACCACCAATATCGGTCCCTCGGAGATTGACCCGATCGACAACGGTGACGATGGTGCCAGACAGGCCGATCAGGCTGTCCCTGCCCCGACCGAAAACGCCGAGCCGCTTACCACCGATGACGGCGTAGCGGCGCAACCGTCCCTGCAAACGGCGGCGAATGAACCGATTACGCCGGACGCCGACAATCCGCTGGAGAGCAATCAAGACTCCAGCCTTGCGCTCGAAGAAGCCGGCAACGACACCCTTAACGAGACCGAGGCCGGCCGAACCCTGGGCCAGGTGATCGACGTTTTCGCCTGATCCACGGACCTTAATCCAAACGCCAAAGAGCCCCACGTCCGGGGCTCTTTTTGTTTCCTGTGAATCGCGGCGCGTTACTCGGCCGCTTTCGGTATCTCGTCATCAAAATCGGCGAGGCTTTGTTTAGCCGCCGAATTCTTTCCCTCGAGCATGCGGCAGAACAGGCTCATCAACGGCGGCACGATGCCAAGCGTGAGAACCGCGGAGAGCGCGAGACCACCAAGCACCACCGACCCGAGGCCACGGTAAAGTTCAGACCCTGCGCCCGGGAACAGCACCAACGGCATCATGCCGAAGACGCTGGTCAGCGTGGACATGAAGATCGGCCGGATACGGTTGCGTGTTGCTTCCACAATGGCTTCGTCCTGCGGCAATCCTTCGTCGCGGATCAGGTATAGCGTCTGATGCACGATCAGAATCGCGTTGTTGACCACGATGCCGATCAGGATGACGAAGCCCAGCAACGTCAGCATATCGAGTTGTTGAAAATGGAATTGGCTGAGGATGTGCATTCCAACGAAACCGCCCGCGGTCGCCACCGGCACCGATAACACAATGATCAGCGGGTAGACGAAGCTTTCGAAAAGGATGGCCATCACCAGAAACACGATGACCAGTGCGAGCAAGAGATCCCACTTCATCTCGTTGGCGGTCGCGATCAGCTTGTCCGCCGTCCCGGACAGCCGCAACATCACACCCTCGGGCAGCCCTTCGGCGCGCAACTTATCGATCACATCGGTTTGCAGAATATCGATCGCCGACCCCAACGCGACACGAGTTGACGGTCCAATCTGAAGAGTGATGGCGCGTGTCCGGTCCGTATGGCGGATTTCGGTCGGTCCCGCCACGACATCCAACGTAGCAAGCGACGTAACCGGCAGAATTGTCCCCGATGCGGTTACGACCGGAAGACTGCCAATGCCCTGCGTCGCCTTTACGCCCGCCTCCGGCCCTTTCAACGTCAAATCCATCTGCCGGCCACCGACGGTGATTTCAGCCACGCGAATGCCGTCGTTGAAAGCGTCGACGGTCTGCATCAAGTCGCTCGCGGTCAAGCCATTGTCGGCCAGACGGGTGCGGTCGGGAATAATCCGAACTTCCGGCTCGCCCAACTCCAAGCCCGGCTTGGGCCGCATTTTGCCGCCCTCGCTGCTCGGGAACAGCTGCTCCACGATGACGGCGGCGCGCTGTGCCACTTCCGCGACATCCGACAGATTTGGTCCCAGGATATCCAAGTCGATCGACCGTTCACCCGAGATACCGCGGCCGAAGATCGAAGGCTGATAGGTAAAGATAAAAGTCCCCGGCTCTTTGCTGCCCGCGTCGCGGACGATCGGTTTCAGTTCAGTGACGCGTCCCGGCTCGGTCGCCCGGGCGACCAGAAACACGCGCTGGCGCAGCGCTACGAAAACGAAATACTTCATTTTCGGCGGATCGCCGGGCGCCGCCTTGAAATTGGGATCCTTCGCGATATGCGGTTGGATGTCCTTCTCGATCTGAGTAGCGATCGTCGACATTGTCGCCAGGTTGTAGCCCGGCGGCGGAAAGACGACCCCGATGATCAGATTGCGGTTACCTTCCGGCAGATATTCCAGCGGCGGTTTGAGATACCAGGTCGCCGCCCCCGCCGCCAAAGTAATGCCCGCCGCCATCATGATCGCAAACCCACGGTGTCGAACCGACCGCCAGGTCAGCGCGGTCACGCCCGCGACGAACGCCTCGGCGAACCAGTCGACGCCCGGAATACGGAACGACTTACCACTTTCCGGCACCGCCTTTATGAGCATCCGGTTGGCCAGCGCCGGAATGACCGTCACGGACACGATCAACGACAGCATTACCGCCACCGAGATCGCCACCGCGATATCACGGAATAGCTGGCCGACCTCCAAATCCATGATCAGGATCGGCACGAAGACAAGCACCGTGGTCAAGGCCGACACAAGGATCGCACCCCAGACCTGCTGCGCTCCCTGAAGGGCCGCGACCGGCGCGGGTTTTCCCTGCTGCCGTAGGCGGTAAATATTCTCGAGTACGACAATCGCCGCGTCGACCACCATACCGACAGCAAAGGCGATACCCGCGAGCGATATCACGTTCAGCGAGCGTCCCAGCATCGCCATCGCGACAAATGACGCGATCACCGATACTGGAATCGATAACGCGACGACCAACGTTGCCCGCGTCGACCGCAGGAACAGGATTAGGATCCCGACCGCAAACACACCGCCGACCCAGATATTCTGGACGACGAGATCGATCGCGGAATTGATGTAATCAGTCTCGTCGTAAAGCTGCTGAAAATTCAGATTCGCGCGCTTCACCGGCCCGGCGTTCAATTCATCGACGGCCTCATAGATGCCCTGCATCGTTTCGATGACGTTGGCGCCGGCTTCCCGGGTAGCATTGATCGCGATAGCGGGCTTGCCGTTGGTTCGGATCTTTGCCACCGCCTCTTTGTAACCGAAGCTTACGTCGGCGATATCACCGACCGTTACGCGGCCGACACGGCCCGATCCGGCGTCCTGCTCGGCCCGGAGCACGACTTGCCTGACCTGCCGCGGGGTGAGCAGCTCTCCTTCGGTCCGGACCACGTAGCGGCGCTTACCTTCTTCGACCGAGCCACCGGTGCCGGAAACGTTCGCCATGCGGAGACGCCGTAAGACATCCGGTACGGTCAGGTGATAGCGCGCCAATTTGGCCGGATCGACGATGATGCGCATCTCGCGCTCAGAGCCGCCGAAGACGTTTACCGTGGCGACGCCAGCGACACGCTCAAGCCTTTCCTTGATAACGTCGTTGGCAAAGTCACCATAGGTTCGGATCGCGCGATCGTTGCCGTCCAACCGGGTGAGATGAAACCAGGCGATCCGGTTGTCTTCCGGACCGGCGACCTTCATCGTCGGTTCCTTGGCCTCATCGGGATAGTCGGCGACGCCGTCCAGCCGATTGGCAACCAGCAACAAAGCCTTGTCCATATCCGTGCCGACACTGAATGTAAGGTCGAGGCGCGACTGGCTCTGCCGCGACCGGCTTGTCATGCTTTCCAGCCCAACCAGCCCCTTGAGCGCATCTTCTTGCTCAGTGGTGATCTCGCGTTCGACTTCTGCCGGCGCCGCGCCAAGCCAGTTCGTGGTGATGCGGATGACCGGCCGCGACACGTCGGGAGACATTTGGATGGGTATCGTATTGAGTGCGACCAGGCCGAACAGCACCGCCATAATGACGGCGGCAATGACGGCAGTCGGTTTTTCGATGGATAGCCGGATCAGGTCCATGGCGGAGTTCTCTCGGGACCTAACCCGCCTTTAGCGGTTTCGATGGGCCCCGAACCGGTTTCGCATCACCGGATCCGCCCTTCTTGGAAGCGCCCACCCCGTCATAGGTTACTTTTTGTCCAGGGCGCAGGCGTTCGTTGCCTTTTACCACCACGAGGTCATCCGGCATGAGGCCGTCCAGCACTTCGAACCGCTCGCCAATCGCTTGGCCCAGACGCACCGTGCGTTTCTCCACCGTGTCGCCGACCACCACGAAAACGAAATTTACGGCTTTTCGGGAGATGACCGCATCCTTATGCAGTGTCACCACATCGCGCGGGTCAGAGATCGGAATCTCGACCGTCACGCTTTGATTCGCCGCCAATCCCTTGGATTTGGATGCCGCGCCGAATTGCGGCACGAAGCGCACCGGCCGTGTTCGCGTCATCACGTTTTCAGTCGGAATCACCGCGCGTACCGTAGCGTCATAGGCCCGAGCGTCGTCCAGCTTGATGCGAACGGTGCGACCGCCCTGAAGTCCCATGAGGCGATTGGACGGAACGTCCGCTTCGACCTCTAGCACGGTATCGTTAATGAGCGTTACGATCTCATCGCCGACGCGCACATAGTTCCCGGTGACAACATGACGTTGCGCGACAACAGCGTCGTAGGGCGCACGGATTTCCGCGTTACCCAGGTCGATCTGTGCCAGTTCGAGATTCGCCTCGGCCTGGCCAATACCGGCCTGCGCCTCGGCCACTTCACTGTTGAACTTAACCACTTCATTTTGCTTATCGGTGCGCCGCGCCTTGGAATAAGCAGCCGACAGACGGAGCCGATCTAACCGGGTCAGTTCGCCTTCCGCCAAATTCAATTGCGCCTTGGCCGTGGTAAGAGCCGCCTGCTTCTCCAGCAGCTCGGCCGCCTTGAAGTCGCGGGTCGCCCGAATCCGATTCATGTGAAGCCGCGCGATGACCTGACCCTTAACGACGCGGTCACCCACATCCACCAGAACCTGATCGACCGGACCACTAATCAGCGCGCCCACCGGCCCATGCTGCCGGGCGACGAAGCGGCCGATCACCGGCATTGTCTGCGAAACCGGCTCTTTGATGACCTTGTCGACGCCGACCCGCGCCGCGAACTTGCCTTTCTTTCCGGCCTTCTGCGCAAGCGCATCGCCCGCCGATCCGGCAAAAGCCGCGGCAACCCAGATGCTTAGCACAACGACAGCAATTTTCCTCGCCACCATCATTCGCAAACCTTCACATCAACCGCCTGATCTACCCGGTTGTTCGTGCTCGGATCGAACCCAGAGGCCCCGACCATTCCAAGAAATGCATATCCGGATTAAGTGTCATTTTTGCATATAGTTTCAAGGTTTATTTATCAAACCGGCTAGAAAAACACCGGCGGCGTAACAACCGCCCTTGCCAACCTGCTTCGTTGCTGGACACAGACTGCGATGTGCCCGTTAATATGGTCTTAGCAGCCGCTTTATCGCCACCCAGCAAGAGCCCGCCATGCAGACGATCCTCTACACCCATCAGGCCTGTCTTGAGCACGACCCCGGGGACCACCATCCCGAGTGTCCCGCCCGTCTGCGCGCCGTACTCGGCGCCCTGGAAGCGGAAGAATTCCAGCTTCTCGACCGCCGCGAGGCACCGCGGGCCGAGATCGATCAGATCGCACGAGTGCACGAACGCGACTATGTGCATTCGGTGCTCGACGCAATTCCTACAGACGGCCGACGGGCGTTGGACGGCGATACCCATGTCTCGCCGGGATCGGGCGAAGCGGCGTTGCGTGCTTCGGGCGCCGTCTGCGCCGCGGTCGACGCCGTGGCCGCCGGTGAAGCGCGAAATGCCTTCTGTGCCGTCCGGCCTCCGGGCCATCACGCCGAGCAGGCCATCGCCATGGGCTTCTGCCTGTTCAACAGCGTCGCCGTCGGTGCGGCACATGCCCAAGCGGTGCATGGTCTTACCCGCGCGGCCGTCATCGACTTCGACGTCCATCACGGCAACGGCACGCAAGCGATGTTCTGGGACAAAGCCGACCTGTTCTACGCGTCGACCCATCAGTCGCCGCTCTATCCCGGCACGGGCGGGCTGACCGAGCGTGGCAATCACCGCAACATCGTGAACGCACCGCTCGCCCCGTCCGCCGGTTCGGCGGAATTCCGCTCGGCGTTCGATGAAACCGTTCTGCCGGCGTTGCGCGCCTTCGACCCCGATATGGTCTTCATATCGGCCGGTTTCGATGCGCATCGGGCCGATCCACTCGCTATGCTGAACCTGGAAGATGCCGATTATGGCTGGGCGACGACTGAGTTGATGAAGGCTGCGGATGAATGCTGCGGCGGCAAACTCGTCTCGACGCTCGAGGGCGGGTATGATTTGAACGCACTGGCTTCAAGCAGCCGTGCGCATGTTCACGCACTTATGACGTCGTGACCCGGTTGCCTGTTCCGAGAGCGGCGACTAAACTCCGCCGCCGTTGACCAACCGCCGAGGAGGCAAAATGGCGGAGCGAAAGCCCGACGCGGATATCGCAAAGATGAGTTTCGAAGACGCGTTGCAAGAACTCGAAAGCATCGTTCGCAATCTCGAATCCGGGAAAGGGAATCTAGACACCGCAATCGATTCCTATGAACGCGGCGCAGCGCTGAAAAAGCATTGCGAGGCGAAGCTGCGCGAGGCGAAGGAAAAGATCGACAAGATCACAGCGGGGGCGGACGGCAAACTCGGATCCGAACCGGTGGATCTCGACTGATGACCGAGATGGCGGATCTGAATGCGGCGCTTTCGGCAGCGGCGGCTAAGGTCGAAGCCACGCTGGACGAGGTTCTTGCGATCGACGGCGCGCCGGAAACGCTGATCTACGAAGCGATGCGCTACACCACGCTCGGCGGCGGCAAGCGGTTACGCCCATTCTTGGTGCTCCAGAGCTCCCGGTTGTTCGACGTCGCCGAAACATCTGCGCTACGTGCCGGAGCGGCTTTGGAACTGATCCATTGCTATTCGCTGGTGCATGACGACCTGCCCGCGATGGACGACGACGATTTGCGCCGCGGGAAACCCACCGTCCACAAGCAATTCGATGAAGCAACCGCCATTCTCGCCGGCGATGGTCTGCTAACATTGGCCTTCGAGGTGCTCGCCGACGACCGGACCCATACGGATGCCGACGTACGGGCGAAGCTCGTGCTTGGCCTTGCACAGGCATCCGGTGTGCGCGGCATGGTGGGCGGTCAAATGATCGACCTTCAGGCGGAATCCCGCACGCTGAACTTGGAAGAGATCACGCAACTGCAGCGGCTGAAGACCGGCGCGCTGATTAGGTTTGGCTGCGAGGCTGGGGCCATCCTGGGCAACGCATCGGACCAGACACGAGCCGCCCTGATCAACTATGCACAAGATTTGGGCCTTGCATTCCAGATCGCCGACGACCTGCTCGACGTCGAAGGCAGTGTGGAAGAAACCGGCAAGGCTGTTGGCAAGGACGCGGATGCGGGCAAGGAAACATTCGTGTCCCTACTGGGAGTCGATGGGGCTCGGCAGCGCGCCAACGAGTTGGTCGATCAAGCGGTCTCGCACCTTGCGGGTTTCGACGAACGCGCGGACCTCTTGCGGTTAACCGCCCGCTTCGTCGTCGATAGAAATCACTAAACCCGCCCCTCGAGACGGATAGATAAGTCCGATTTCGCCAATTTTATTTGGAAATTGGTAGGTGGATACCGCACCATCCCTCTCGTCTTCCCACGTAAACATCGTCATACTCGGTATCGCTATACCGCTATCCATCTCTTGGCAGCGGCGCGGCCAATAAAAATGTGAGGCTTTCGTTGGCGAAGACGAAAAAGCAGCGCGTCGACATGCTCTTGGTCGAACGAGGGCTGGTGCCGACGCGCACGCGGGCGCAGTCGTCGATAATGGCTGGGCTGGTCTTCAGTGGTGACCGCCGGATCGCCAAGGCTGGCGAAACGCTGGGTCTTGACGCGCCGCTGGAACTGCGCGGCAAGGAGCACCCCTGGGCATCGCGCGGTGGCCTCAAACTCGACCATGCACTGGATACTTTCGGCCTCGAAGTGACAGAGGCGACCTGTCTCGACATCGGCGCATCGACCGGCGGATTCACCGATGTCCTGTTGTCGCGTGGCGCCAGCAAGGTGTTCGCCGTGGACGTGGGCAAGGGACAGCTGGACTGGAAGCTGCGCCAGGACGAGCGCGTTGTCGTTCTAGAAGAAACCAACGCCCGCTATATCACGGCAGATCATATCCCCGACGCGATCGACCTGATCACCTGCGACGTGAGCTTTATCGGCCTGGAAAAGGTACTACCCGCCAGCATGGACCTTTGCCACGCCGGTTCGGTCCTTGTCGCATTGATTAAGCCACAGTTTCAGGCCGGCCCCGATCAGGTTTCGAAAGGCGGCATCGTACGCGATCCGAAAATCCACGACGCCGTCTGCGAACAGGTATCGCAATGGCTGAACGCCCAGCCGGGTTGGCGAGTGTTGGGAGTCACGGCGAGTCCAATCACAGGCGCGAAGGGCAACCGCGAATTCCTGATTGCCGCAACCAAGGACGCCTAGTAGCGAAGACGTATCGGCCGTAATTGCAGGCGGCCGACCGGTGGCCGCAGGAGATCCAGATCGCCAACAAACGGCCCCAACCGGTCCTTCAAGGCGTCCGAAAACAATCCTCCCAGCCCCAGCATGTCGACAACCGCAACCGACATATTCTCGGTCCCGCCGCTAACGAATTCGAGCAACCGTTCCAACGGCATTTTGCGCCGTGGAAATTCCTGCAACTGGACACTCGCATCTGGCGCCAGTTCCAGCGCTTCCTTTGTGGCGGCGACGGCCTCCGTCAATCCACCCAGCCGATCGACCAGCCCCGCATTCAAGGCGCGTGCGCCGGTCCAGATCCGGCCGCGGGCGACTGCATCGATCTGCTTGTCGTCGAATTTGCGCCGCTCGGCCACCTTGCCCGTGAAATCGCGGTAGATGAAATCCATCTGTGCATCGAGCCGGGCCTCGGCGCCCTCCGGGTAGTCCTGGAACGGGCTCCACATGGTCGCGTTCTTTCCGGCATGAACATCTTGCCAGTTCACGCCGAGCTTCTCCCATAACCCTTCCGTGACGAATTTTCCGCCGTAAACACCGATCGATCCGGTGAGCGTGCCCGGCTGCGCGACGATGACGTCGGCCGCCATAGCGATGAAGTATCCGCCGGATGCCGCCGTGCTACCCATGCTGACGATCACCGGCTTGCCCAACTCGCGCGCACGGATCACGGCATGCCAAACCGTGTCAGAGGCGACATAGGAGCCGCCGGGGCTGTCGAGCCGCAAGAGAATGGCTTTGATGTTCTTGTCGTTCACCGCTTTCACGATGGCGGCTTCCATGTCATCGGCAGCGAGATAACTGCGATCGTCGAATGGGCTGCTTTTCGGTTTTTCTGACACGATCGGGCCGACACCGTGGATCAACGCGACCGTCGGCCCCTCGCTATTCGGCAAACCCCCTTCGGCGATATACGGCTTTAGGTTCACGAGGTTCTTCTTGCCGCCCGCCTTTTCCTGCACCGCCGCCACGAAGGCAGGCCAGTAACCCAATGTGTCGACCAGACCTCGAGCGCGCGCCTCCTGCGCCAACAAGGGGCTCGTATCGATCGCTCGCCGCGCCGTCGCCGCCGGAATATTACGCCCCTTCGCGATACCGTCCACGATCTGCGCCAGCCAAGTATCGACGACGGATTGCAGGTTCTGCCGCGCGGGCTTGCTAAGACTACGCCGCATGAACGTCTCCGGCGCGGATTTGAATTCCTGGCGCTGCCGGAGTTTCGCTTTGACGCCGACTTTCTCAAGCGCCTCGGCCGCGAACGGAATCTCCAGCGAAATACCGGTGATCGCCAGCTCGCCCGACGGCTGCATCCAGACCGTATCGAACGCGGTCGCGAGATAGTACTCGACCGTCGCCCCGCGCGAGGACGCGAAGCTGGTGGCGTATGCGATCGCGGACTTTCCGGACTTCCGGAACTTGGCGATCGCATCCCGCAGCTCCTGCGCCTGCGCCAGACTCACACCAGTGGAACCGAGCCGAACAGCAAGACCCGCGACGCGGTCGTCCGTCTCGGCCTTTTCCAGCGCCATCAGGAAATCACGGATCGAAACCGGCCCGGCCCCGCGCGCCAGGAACCCGAAGGGACTGCCCGATTTCTTTTCGGTCACGCCTTTGTTCAGGTCCAGCGAAAGGATCATGCGCTCCGGCAATTCCGGTGCATCGTCATCGACGAGTGCAAACCAAATCCCGACGGAAACCAGCGTTGCCGCGGTCAGAATGCCGATGGTGGTGAATACCCAGAGGAAGAACCGTCCAATGCGCCGCATACTGGCTCCCTTTTGCGATCAAGTTACTATGAACGGACGTTTGCCGATGCGGCATGCTCGCCCATTCTGTCATGTATATGTGAAAGCGTTGCCCGAAGTTTAAGACCTTTCGCCACAGTCCTTATGCCGCCCGAGTCCTTATGCCGCCCGCAACGCTGCGGCCCGTTGGCGCGCGTCCTCGGCGGCGGCCGCCTCGCCCAACCCGTCCAGCGCTTCAGCCTCGCGCTTCAAGCCCCACGGTGAGCTGGGATTTAATGCATTCCGCTCAGCCAACAATGCCCGGGCCAACCGATGCTGGTTCGACCGCAACGCCGCAACGGTAAGCACGCGGAAGAACAGGTCCCGCTGCGCATGGCTTCCCCCGACGCGATACACCTGCCGCCGCACCGGGGACAACAACGCGACGACACGGTCGTATTCCCCGGCGCCGAAAGCGGCGACTGCCTGACACAGCGCCCGGCCGACATCGCGGAACACCGGGCCTTCCGTCGTCTCCTCGGAAGCAGCCGCGCCTTCCAGCGACTCCAGCATTTCCGATATCTTCTCCTGCCGTCCGTCGGCGGCGAGCGCCATCATGTAGTGGGCATCGTGGAAGGCAAATATATGATCGTGAATCTTGTCTTCCGCCTTGTCGGCGAGTTCGACCCAGCGGTCGCCGATATCCGCGCCCACTTCTTCGAGCCGCCACAGCAGGGCAATGGCATTGCTCATGTCGAGATAATCGGCCGAGGTCGTATCCGCCCGCACTTGGGTATCGTAGAGGTCGAGGATCACATCGAACTGTTCCAATTCCAGATGGAACAGGCATTTGTGCCACCAGGTGTGATAGCGAAAGTTGTTGCAGCCATCCCACTTGGCAAACAGGCCGTCCAGCCAGGCGATCCCGTCGCGGTGCCGCCCCTGCATCTCCATCACATGTGCCACGGCGTGCGTGGCCCAGATGTCCTTCGCATTGATCTCGACAGCGCGGCGCCCCGCCCGCTCCGCTTCGGTGTAGTTGCCGGTCTCCTCCAGCCCGAACGCGTTGAGACCGAGGACAAAGCCGTAAGCCGGCATATCCGCATGCCAGTAGGGCAAAGACCGCGCGACTGAATCCCGCATCGCCGCGGAATCACCGAGATAGAAATGTGTGAAATGCACCAGACGCATTGCCAGAACATCGGCCGGGTAGTTCAGCAGAATCGCTTCCCAGATATCAGTCGCCCCGGCGACATCGCCACGGCACCAAGCATCCAGCGCCGCCACATGCTGTTTTTCCCGCTCGGTCGCCCCCACAGCCATCAACTGTTTAGCGGTTTCCAGCGATTCCTCGGCTTTCCGCTCCAGCGGCGGCGTACAGAAAAGCTTCATGAAGTTACCCTTGGCACAATGCGCCATGAGCATCTCCGGATCGGCGTCGAACACATCCTTTAGACGATCGCCCGTGTCGGACCGGATGCCGAGATAGTGCAGTATCATGCTGTCATACCGCGCAACGGCCTGCTCACTGGCGGCCGTCATTTCCAGTCCGTGCTGGTCGCGAAACATGCATTACTCTCCGTTGCCGCCGTCGCAGGGACCGTAATACGCGGCCCCGGCGAGAGGCAAGCGCCGAAGCCTTGTCATCGCGAAAGGGCCGTCTCATACTCGGGCCAACGCCGCCCCAATTAAGGACATATCCATGGATTTCGACCTCACCCCGGACCAACGGGATTTGCAGCAGCGCGCCCGTGACCTTGCGCAGAATGTCTTCGCCGCCCGTGCGCCCGAGATCGATAAGACCGAGGAATATCCGTGGGACAACGCCAAGGCGCTGAACGAAGCCGGCTTCATGGGCATGACAATTCCCAAGGAATACGGCGGCCAGGGCCGGAGCTTCCTCGACGCGGTTCTGGTCATCGAGCAGATGGCGATGGTCTGCGGCGTCACCGCCCGCATCGTCGTTGAATCCAACATGGGCGCGATCAGCACGGTCATGCGCTACGGCACGGAAGAACAGAAGCGTATGGCGGCGGAGGTCATCTTCTCGCGCGCCGACAAGCCGGCGATCTGCATCACCGAGCCGGAGGCCGGTAGTGCTGCAACCGAAATGACGACGCGTGCGGACAAATGCGGCGACAAATGGGTGATCAACGGCAAGAAGCATTGGATCACAGGTGCTGGCGTGTCCTGGCTCCACCTGATCTTCGCCCGCGCCTTCGACGAGGACGGAACGGAACTGGGCATCGGCGGATTCCTGGCCATGCGCGACGAGACTCCCGGCCTGCGCATCGGCAATCGTGAACCGACCATGGGCCTGCGCGGTATTCCGGAAGCGGAGGTCATCTGCGAAGACATGGAGGTGCCGGCGAACGCCTTGGTCGAATCCCCCAGCGGCTTCAAGCGTGGTTTCGCCGACCTCATGAACGCCTATAACACGCAACGGGTCGGTGCGGGCACGATCGCGCTCGGCATTGCCGCCGGCGCCTATGACCACGCCTTGAATTATGCGCTGAAACGCGAGCAATTCGGACGCCCGATCGCCGAGTTTCAAGGATTGCAGTGGATGTTGGTCGACATGGACAGCCAGGTCGAGGCGGCCCGCGCGTTGATCTACAAAGCGGCGGCCAGCGCCGAGAAAAGCAACATGGGCTTCCCCGACGTGAAGCTCGCGGCACAAGCGAAAATCGTGGCATCGGAAATGGCGATCAAGGTGACCAACGATGCGCTGCAAGTGTATGGAGCCGCCGGCTATTCGCGGCGTAACCCGATCGAGCGCATGGTGCGCGACGGCCGTATGTTCACCATCGGCGGCGGCACGGCGCAAATCCTGCGCACCGTCGTGGCTTCGCAAATCCTCGGACAGAAATTGCCGCAAACGCGCGACGGATATCTGAAATTGGCGCAACGCGAAGCGGCCGATAAGGCGAGCAACGCCGCAAAGTGAAGAGTTGGCGGCGCGACTTCTCATTTGCGAAACCGGTGATAGACTATCGCCGATTCGTTTGAGGCAACCACAATCAAAAGAGGGAGCGAATGTCCTTACCTGAAATCGGAAGCGACGCGCCCGGATTCACCCTGCCGAACCAAGACGGCAAATCGGTGAGCCTGGCGGACTACGCGGGCAAGAACGTATTGTTATGGTTCTACCCCCGCGCATTCGGCAACAATTGAACAAAGCAAGCCAATGGGTTCCGTGATCGAACCCAAGACTATGCCGAAAAGAATACCGTGTTGTTGGGCATTACGTTCAGCTCGACCGAAGACCTGAAGACCTGGGGCAGCGACGTGGGGTATACCGCCGACCTGCTGCAGGATCCCGACCGCACCGTCGCCATGGCGTATGGTGCTGCGGACAGTGCCGATCAGGAAAAACCCGCTCGGATCTCAGTCCTCGTCGGGCCGGACGGCAAGGTCGCGAAGACCTATGACGACATGAACGCCGAGGCCCATCCGGCCGAAGTTCTGGCGGAATTGGGTTAGCGTCCGGAGACGCACGCATTTTCGAATGCACTCAGTAAAAAGGCGCGATGCCAGCAACCGGCATCGCGCCTTTTTTCCGTAAACACAACTATTACGCCGCGGCTTTCACCGGCACCAAAGGCGTATCCAGGATCGGGTCCAGGCCGAGCGCCAGCCGCCCGGTGAACTGCTGCTGGCGTTTCTCCGGCAACGGGTGGAACTGCACGCCATGGGCATCGCGCAATAGCCGCTCCAATCCGAGACTAGCGTAAAAGCCCGAGCCGCCGGCGGTCTCCAAAGCCTTCTCGACCGTGGCTATCACCGCATTGGCGGCAATCGTCTTGCGGATCAGGATTGCATTGGCCGTGTCGGGCGTGGCTTCAAACTGCCAATCGTTCGTGATGCCGATCATGGCGTCGAGCGCGAGCTGCGCGGTGGTCAACGTGTTGGTCAATTCACCAAGCTGAAAGGGCGCTACCGGGTCCGCGACGCGTTTGGCAGCTTGCCCCTGCGCGATCTCGGCGGCCGCTTCGGCGACCCCGACATAGGCCGACAGGATTAACGGCATGGCGACAGTCAGGATCACGTTGAAGGCCATATGATAGGCATGGCGCGGCCGCTTCATGACGACCGCCTCGTCCGGCACGAACACGCCATCGAGGATGACTGTTTCCGAGCCCGTGGCCCGCATACCAAGCGTATCCCAGTCGCCGGCGCGCGACACGCCGTCGCTCGCAAACGGCACCGGGAAATGCAACACCAGCCATCCCTCTTTCGGATCTTCAAACGGCGCAGACGTGACCAGAACGTCGCCCTTCGGCGAACCGCTGGCGAAGGGTTTACGGGCGCTGATGCGATATCCGCCCTCGGCCCGTTCGACGTCCCCGTTTGAGCCGAGCCAGTCATTCGCGCCGGTGCTGACGAGCACCGCTTCCTTTTCGGCGACGCGCTCCAACAGTTTCTGTCCCGGCCGGCCGTTGCGGTAGTTGTAGACGGCGGCCGCCACGAGATGTTGGTGCATCGAAACGGCCAACGCCGTGGAACTGCAGTAATGGGCGAGCCCCCGCACAAAGGCGCACATTTCGCTATGCGATGCGCCGCCACCGCCGAGTTCGGTCGGCACGAGGGCGGAGAACACCTTGCGCTCGCGCAGCGCGTCATAATGATCGGCGACGAATTCGGCAGCCGCGTCGCGGTCAGCGGCGCCAACGGCAAAGCGCGGGCCGAGGTCATTCAGGATACCGGTAAGATCGATGGTGGCGGTCATGGGATCGTTTCCTTGTGTCAAACGTTGGGAGAAGGAAGATTTAGGCGGCGGCCTTGTGCATTGCGCGCCAACTCGCGACATCGACATGCGCCTTGATGGCCACGGCGACGGTTTCGGGATGAGTCAGCGGCGACATGTGCCCGGCGCCGTCGATGCACCGGTCAGCGCAGCCGGGCACACGCTCCCGGACAATCGCGCAGATGCGGCGGTAGGTCTTGCAGGTGGCCTCACCGCAGATCACCATCGTCGGCGCCGCGATGCCCGACAAATCGACAAGCGTCGTGCAGTTGTTCATGTTCGACTTGTAGGCGTCCGCCGTTTCCATCGTCATCGCGAGAAACCGGTCGCGCGCCTTGTCGGACAGCCCGTTCCAGGTTCCCTCGCCGTTGTGATTGTCGATGAAACGCCGCCACGCGGCCTCCGACCTGCCGGCCTCGGCATCGGTGATGAAGGCGTAGGCCAGGATGCGCGCCGCCTGGAACAATTTGGCGTCGCCCGACTGGCGCAGCAACGGCGTCAGCACCGGCTCGATGAGCACCAGACCCTTGATCTTTTCCGGATAGCGCAATGCGAGCCGTGTAGCCGTTGCCCCACCATAGGAATGGCCGACCACATGGACCGACCCGACATCGAGATGATCCAGCAGGCCGGCAACCAGGTCTGCCTGATCGTCATGGGTCAATTCCCGGTCGCCGCGCCAGCTATCGGTCGCACCGAAGCCGATCAGGTCCGGTGCGATCAACCGGACATCGCCGTCGAGGAGCGGCGCGACCTTTCGCCAATGCGCGGACGAGGTCCCGCCCGCATGCAGCAGCAGGATCGTTTCGCCCGTCGCGGGACCGGTATCGGTGTATTTCGCGTGGAAGCCGTTTACTGTGATCGCGGGCATTTCTATTCTCCTCGTTGGCGGTCTGTCTCTGGCCGTCATCGACCATCGAACCGGGTGCAACGATAGGGGCGTCCGATTTCAGCCGGATTTCCGGCAACATGGAGAAGGGTTTCAATTGTTTCAGTGGACCACGGGAACACCGCACCGCCTGAAACACCGGTTTTGGGGCGTTTGCGGCGGAATTACCCTCTGTTGCGCCTTGGCGGCACCTTTGCCCGCCATGGCCGCCGACCTTACCGTCGAGATCGCCGGTATCCGGTCGAACGACGGCGTCATCGTGCTGGGGCTGTATGATACGTCCGATGGGTTCGACCTTGCCTTGAAGGTATTCGACAACCCCGACGGCTTCGTGCGCGACGCCGGACGTTTTCTGGGCGCATCCATCCGCGCCGACACCGGCATTCGGCGGGTAGCGTTTTCGAGCCTGCCGCCGGGCCGCTACGCGGTTATCGTGTTTCAGGACGCCAATCGGGATGGCCGGATCGACAAGAACATTGTGGGTATTCCCACGGAGGCATACGGGTTCAGCCGCAACGCATCGGGTTTCCTGGGCCCGCCCGGCTTTGACGCCGCAGCGGTCGAGATATCGGACGGCAGCCAGTCAATACAGATCGACATGCAATAGGCCAGACGTGAAAAGGAGTGGACGGATGAGCGACACCTATCCCCGGGACATGATCGGCTACGGCCGTACGCCGCCGGATCCGCAATGGCCGGACGGCGCCAAGATCGCGCTGCAATTCGTGATCAACTATGAGGAGGGTGCCGAGAACAACATCCTGCACGGCGACGAAGCGTCCGAAGCTTTCCTATCGGAAATCGTCGGCGCGGCGCCCTGGCCCGGCGAGCGCCACATGAACATGGAGTCGGTCTACGAATACGGCTCGCGCGCCGGGTTCTGGCGACTCTGGCGTATCTTCTCCGCCCGAGACCTGCCGCTGACGGTCTACGGCGTGGCTATGGCGCTCGCGCGCAACCCGGAAGCCGTCGCCGCCATGAAGGAGGTCGACTGGGAAATCGCGTCGCATGCCTACCGGTGGATCGAGTACAAGGATTTCACCGCCGACCAGGAACGCGAGCATATGGCGAAAGCGATCCGCATCCATACCGAAACCACCGGCGAGCGGCCGCTCGGCTGGTACACGGGCCGGTGTTCGAGCCACACGCTCGACCTGGCCGCGGAGGAAGGTTTCGAGTACGCCGCCGATTCCTATGCCGACGACCTGCCCTATTGGCGGGACGCGCCGGGCGGGCCGCAACTCATCGTGCCCTACACCCTCGACGTCAACGACATGCGCTTCGGCACGCCGCAGGGCTTTAATTCCGGCGATCAGTTCTTTGCCTATCTGCGGGACAGCTTCGATGTGCTGTATGCCGAAGGATGCGACGGCGCACCGAAGATGATGAGCGTCGGCCTGCACTGCCGTCTGGTCGGCCGGCCGGGCCGGGCCGCCGCGCTGCTGCGCTTCCTCGACCACGTGCAGAAACACGACGATGTCTGGATCACGCGCCGCATCGACATCGCGCGCCATTGGCGGAAGACGCATCCACCGGCAAAAACTTAGAAAGAAATTAGAAGGCGGTCAGCCGCACTGCCCGCGGTGGCGCAGCATGTGATCCGCCAGGACGCAGGCCATCATCGCCTCACCCACTGGAACACCGCGGATGCCGACGCAGGGGTCGTGCCGGCCCTTCGTGACGATCTCCGTATCCTGCCCGTCCACCGTGACCGTTCGGCGCGGTTTCAGGATCGAGCTGGTCGGCTTCACCGCGAAGCGCACCACCACATCCTGCCCCGACGAGATGCCGCCGAGAACGCCGCCCGCGTGGTTCGACAGGAACCGCACGGTCCCGTCGTTGTTCATCGCCATTTCGTCGGCGTTGTCTTCGCCGCGCAGCGCGGCCGACGCCATGCCGCTACCGATCTCCACGCCCTTTACCGCGTTGATGCTCATCATCGCGGCCGCGAGGTCGGCGTCGAGTTTGCCATAGACCGGGGCGCCCCAGCCGACGGGCACACCCGAAGCCACCACTTCGATTACCGCGCCGACCGACGAGCCGTCCTTACGGACGCCGTCCAGGTAGGTCGCCCACTCTTCCGCCGCCACCGGATCGGGGCAGAAGAAGGGATTGTTCGCCGTCTCGTCCCAGTTGCAACGGTCCCGATCGACAACATGCGGCCCCATCTGCACCAAGCCGCCGCGAATCTCGATACCGTCACCCAGCACCTTGCGCGCTATACCGCCTGCCGCGACCCGCAGTGCCGTTTCCCGCGCGGACGACCGGCCGCCGCCGCGGTAATCCCGTAGGCCGTACTTCATGTGATAGGTGTAGTCGGCATGCGCCGGGCGAAACTTGTCCTTGATGTCGCCGTAGTCACGCGAGCGCTGATCGACATTCTCGATCAGCAGGCTGACCGGCGTGCCGGTCGTGACGCCCTCGAACACGCCGGACAGGATTTTCACCTGGTCCGGTTCCTTGCGCTGCGTCGTGTATTTCGATTGCCCGGGCCGCCGCTTATCGAGCCACTGCTGGATATCCGCCTCGTTCACCGCCAGCCCCGGCGGCACGCCGTCGACCACGGCGCCAATCGCCGGGCCGTGACTTTCACCCCAGGTGGTGAAGCGGAATAGATGTCCGAAGGTGTTATCCGACATGAGGGCCGCCGCCGCGGCTCAGGATTTGGTCCTGAGACCGTCAATGAGTTTCGAGACTTCGTCGGCCGCATCGACCGAGACCATGCCGACGGTATGGTAACCGGAGTCGACATGATGAACTTCGCCGGTCACGCCACTGCTCAGATCCGACAAAAGGTACAGACCGGAGTTGCCCACATCGTCGAGCGTGACATTGCGCTTGAGCGGCGAGTTCAACTCGTTCCATTTCAGGATATAGCGGAAGTCGCCGATCCCGGACGCGGCAAGCGTCTTGATCGGGCCCGCCGAGATCGCGTTGACGCGAATATTCTGCCCGCCGAGGTCGACGGCGAGATACCGCACGCTCGCTTCCAGCGCCGCCTTGGCGACACCCATGACGTTGTAATGCGGCATGACACGCTCGGACCCGTAATAGGTCAGCGTGAGGATGCTGCCGCCATTCGTCATCATCTTGGCCGCGCGTTGGCACAGCGCGGTCAGCGTGTAGCAGGACACATCCAAGGTAAGCTGAAAATTCGCGCGCGACGTGTTGACGTATTTGCCGGTCAACTCGTTCCGATCCGAAAAGGCAATGGCGTGAACAATGAAGTCGATGCTGTCCCAGCGTTTGCCAATCTCGGTGAACAGGTTGTCCAGGCTATCGTCGCTACCGGCGTCGCATTCAACGATGAAGTCGGATCCGATGGATTCGGCAAGCGGCTTGACCCGGCGTTCAAGTTGCGGCGCCTGATAGGAAAACGCGAGTTCGGCCCCATGGGCGGCAAGCACCCGGGAGATACCCCAGGCGATCGAACGGTCGTTCGCGACCCCCATCACCAGTCCACGTTTTCCTGCCATCAGCGCTTGCGGCTCAGCCATCAGATCTCCAATAAAAACTCAGGGCAAAGTGCGCGACATCTTATACAAGTAGGCCCGCCGGTCAAAGGCGGCATCCGTCCTATTTCGGCGGGTCCGGCGTTTCTTCGGCCACCGGCGCGCCCTCCATATGACGCATTGTCCGAATGATAATGATCCCGACCGTAAGGATCACGATCAGGCCGGCAACCGAGACCAAACCGGCAATTGCGCCCCATACGGCGCCGAATTCCTCATACATCAGGAGCCCGCCCCGCCAAACGCCGAAATAGGCGACGAAGGCAACGAGACACGACAACGCGACGATATGCTTGATCCGAGGCAGACTTACGCCCTCCATAACGGCCGAAAATGAGATTCAATGGATATTAATCCCGGCGTTATACTAACGCCATACGGGAGAACAACATGGCGAAGACACCGCGCGCAGCCAAGACGACCCATCAGCGGCCCGGCATACGATCGGGCATCGCCTTCCTGATCTATGTCTTCAGCCGGTTCAGGCGCGATCACGGTCAGGAACGGTCGGCGGCGCTGACGTTCACTTCATTGCTGGCGCTGGTTCCATTGCTGGCCATCAGCTTCGCGATCTTCGCCGCGTTCCCGGCCTTTCAGAACATGAAAGGGGAAGTGCAGTCTTTCGTATTCCAGAATTTCGTGCCCGAGATTGGCTCGGTCGTCTATGACCATATCGAGCAATTCACCAGCAAGACGGGCCAGTTGACGGCGGTGGGCGTGATTTTCCTCGCAGTCACGTCGATCATGCTGCTGTCGTCCATCAACAATACCTTTAACAACATTTGGAAAGTGCGGGAGTCGCGGCCGCTGGTCGGACGGCTGCTGGTCTACTGGGCGGTACTCACGTTATCGCCAATGCTGTTCGGCGCCAGCCTGTCGCTATCGAGTTACTTGTTCGCCGCCGCGCAAGCGACGGGTGTCGAGCAGTTCACCGGGCCGCTTAGCCGCCTCGCCGGATTCGTACCGCTTGTCCTACAGGTCGTGGGCTTCTCGATCCTATACATGGTCATGCCATCCTATCCGGTACGACGCCGCGACGCCTTGATCGGCGGACTCGCCGCGGGCCTGCTGTTCGAACTTCTCAAGAAGGGGTTCGGTCTCTACGTCACGAATTTCCCGACCTACGAGACCCTGTACGGCGCGTTGTCCGCTTTCCCTATCCTACTGGTCTGGATGTATGTCGCCTGGGTCGTCGTCCTTTTCGGCGCGCAGATGACCGCGGCCATGCCGGAATGGCGTGCCGGCGTTCGCACCGTCACCCAGTCGACCATACCGGCCGCACGCCTGCTGGCGGCAGCGTTGTCGCTGCTCCACGCCTTGCACGTGACGAGCCTGAAGGGCGGCGGACTCAGTATGCGTCGCATGGCGCGGGCCGCCCCGGCAGCGCCGGAAGCCGTTGCCGTCGCCCAGGTGAAACTTGAACGATCGCGCTATATCACCCGGGCCGACAATGCCCGCTGGTTGCTGTCCCGCGATTTGGAGGCGATGACGCTCGCCGACCTGAAGCGCGATATGGGCCTGGATCTGGACATCAGCGACCTTCGCTATATCCCGACCTACGGATGGGGCAGGCGGTATAGTGAGATCATCCGAAATATCGATGAAGCCGATGCCGAATTCACCAGCATCACGCTGCGGGATCTGCTCGCACCGGACTCGGAGGCTGAAATCATTGAGTTCCCGGATCCGGAGGACGAGGATCACAACGAAGACGGCGAGGAGATCACCGACCGGAAGACGCGCTTCCTCGCGTTGCTCGGATTAACCGTACTCAGCAGAAACTGACGGGATTATTCCAGGCCGGCCTTTTTGCGCACGTCATAGCGGTGACGCAGCGCCCATCCTTGAAGGAACGAGCGCAATTCTTCGTCGGGCCGGTCCGGCAAGACGACTTCGAGTTCAACGATTTGATCGCCGCGCCCACCGCCCCGCTGCCCGGCAACACCCTTGCCCTTCAATCGCAGCATGCTGCCGGTGTTCGATCCCGGCGGGATCGTCACGGAAACGCGTCCGTCGATCGTCGGCACGTTGATCTTACCGCCCAGCACGGCCTCATCCAGCGTGACCGGAATCGTCAGATACACGTCCTTCCCCTTGCGCCGGAACATCGCGTCGTCCTGGACCTGCACGGTGACATAGGCATCCCCGGCGGTTCCGCCGCCCAACCCCGGCATTCCCTGCGAACGCAGCCGAAGGGTCTGCCCGTCCTCGGTGCCCGGCGGGATCGTGACATCCAATGATTTTCCGTCATAAAGCGATATCCGCCGCCGTACGCCGCGTGCCGCCTCGGCGAACGTGGCCTGGAGCGTGTATTGCACGTCTCGGCCCTTGACGCGTCCGCCACGTTGACCGCCTTGCGGTCCGGCGCCGCCCCGGGGACCAGCCTTGGCCCGGCCGAAGAGATCCGAGAATAGGTCCTCGAAATTACCGCCCGACTTATCGCCGGCGCCACTTTCAGCTTCTCGCCCGCCATGGGAATAGGCGCGGTGAAAGGCATTGTCATAGCGCGGCGAACCGTCCGGATTGGTCTCGCCGCGGTCATATTTTGCCCGGGCGACCGTATCGGACAGCGTGTTGTAGGCGGTCGAAACCTCCTTGAACCGCTGCTCGATCGCCTCCTCACCCGGGTTGAGATCCGGGTGCAGCTCTTTCGCAAGCTTGCGATATGCCTTCTTGATTTCGTCCTGGCTGGCCTTCTTGTCTACGCCCAGCACTGTATAAGGGTCTCGCATACGACCTTTTTTCCCTATTCACGGTCGGCGGTCTCTCGCCAGTGGAGACCCTTGGTATTTCCGTGATTCGATACACATAGTCGGTATAGGTTCAAATTTGAACCAGATTTGGTTAAGAACCTACCAATCAATCTATTCTTCCGCTGCTCCAAATCAAAAGGGCGATCATGGCCGCACAGGATCCTATCCAACGCTTTCGCGACTGGTTCGAGGACGCGAAGCAAAAGGAACCAACATTACCCGAAGCGGTGGCGCTGGCAACGGCGGACGGCAGCGGTGCGCCATCGGTCCGCATGGTCCTTCTGAAAGCGGTCGACGAGAACGGTTTCGTATTCTACACGAATTTAGAAAGCCGCAAGGCCCTGGAAATTGCCGAGAACAACCGCGCCGCACTACTGTTCCATTGGAAATCGTTAAGCCGCCAGGTTCGGATCGAGGGCACGGTGACGCCCGTCGAGCCCGCCGAAGCGGATGCATATTTTGCGACCCGGCAGCGCGGCGCCCAGATCGGCGCCTGGGCCAGCGATCAGTCCCGCGTCATGAAAACACGATTCGACCTGGAAAAACGGGTCGCCACTTTCGCCGCAAAACACGCGGTGGGGACTGTGCCGAGGCCTGATCACTGGTCGGGCTACCGCGTGGCACCCGAGCGCCTGGAATTCTGGAGCGAAGCGACCTTCCGGCTACATGAACGTGAAGTGTTCATCCGCGACGGCGAACAATGGCGCACCGAGCGCCTGTTCCCCTGATAAAGGCAGATAAGACGTGAGTGCGCCCGATACCGCGATCGACCGACAACGCAGCAACGAACGGCTGACGCGCGCCGCGAGCTATGCGTCGCTATCGGTCGCCCTAGTCCTGATCATTCTGAAGAGTGCTGCCTGGTTCTTCACGGGGTCGGTCGCCGTGTTGTCTAGCCTTGCGGACTCGATCCTTGACGGCGTCGCCTCTCTCGTAACGCTCTTTGCCATCCGCCAAGCTCAAGTACCGGCGGACCGGGAACACCGGTTCGGCCATGGCAAGGCCGAACCGTTGGCGGCGCTCGCACAATCCGCCTTTATCATCGGTTCAGCCGTACTGTTGTTCTACGAAGCGGGCAACCGCTTCTTCCATCCGTTGGAAGTCCAGCGCCCTGAAATCGGGATCGCCGTCACCGTCATCGCCATCGTCGCAACACTCTGCCTGGTGACGTTCCAGTATTGGGTCGTTCGGCGAACCCGCTCAATCGCAATCAGCGCGGACTCGCTGCATTACAAGGGCGACCTGCTGATGAACACGGCGGTCATCGTGGCCTTGGTTCTGAGCGGTTGGTTCGACTTGCCCTATGCGGATCCGGTGTTCGCGTTGCTCATCGCCTTCTATCTCGCCGGCAACGCGTGGAAGATCGTCGCGGAAGCCATCGACATCCTGATGGACCGCGAACTGCCGGAGGAAGACCGGCAAAAAATCATAGAGATTGCGAACTCTCACCCCAAAGCGGGCCGGGCGCATGATTTGCGGACACGGCATGACGGGCAAACCAGTTTTATCCAGCTTCATCTGGAAATGGACCCGGATATCACGCTGATGACCGCCCATGAGATCGCCGACGATGTGGAAGCGATGATCGGCAGGGCTTTCCCGAACGCCGAGATCATCATCCACCAAGACCCTGAAGGCTTGGAAGAAGAACACGGCCATTTCACTTAACCTTTGCGCAATGGGACCAGCATGAGCAAAGAGAAGAAAACCGTCATCCTCACCGGTGCGAGCCGCGGGATCGGACACGCAACGGTGAAACGCTTTTCCGCAGAGGAATGGCGCATCATCACCTGCAGCCGGGATGAAGTTCCCGAAGCTTGCAAGCGCGATCCCAACTGGAGCCATCACATCCCCACCGACCTTGCCGACCCGGACTCGGTCGCCGCATTTATCGATCAGGTCAACGACGCCTTAGGCGATACGGCGGTAAACGCCCTGATCAACAACGCCGCGATTTCGCCCAAGACGGAATTCAAGGAAAGGCTCGGCTGCCTCAACGGCGGGATCGACCGCTGGCGCGAAGTCTATGAACTGAACCTGTTCACGCCGCTGACGCTGAGCCGGGGATTCGCCGGCGCACTGACGCGCGGGGCCAAGAACGGTGGCGCCTGCGTGGTGAACATCACGTCGATCGCCGGACACGAAATCCATCCGTTCGCCGGATCGGCATATTCCACGTCGAAGTCCGCCTTGTCCGCCCTGACGCGCGAGATGGCGGTGGAGTTCGCCCAACTCGGCGTACGGGTCAACGCGGTCGCGCCCGGCGAGATCGAGACCGAAATGATCGGCGATGAATACGAGCCGCTGATCAACCGCATACCGATGCACCGCATGGGCACCCCCGACGAGGTCGCGGGCTGCGTCTTCCAGATGTGCGGGAGCGATTTCGGTTACGTCACCGGGACCGAGGTCTTCGTCACCGGTGGCCAGCACCTGTAGCGATAGCAAGTACGCCAGCGTCAGGCCGGCGTCTCGAGCGTGCGGAACCAGTCCAGGCGCTGTTTGAGCTGATCAATTTCCAGCACCAGCCAGTCGCGCAAATGACCATCCTCATAGCCGGCCAGGAGATCTTGCAGCCGAGCCAACTCGGTTTCGCACATTTCCACCAGCATTGCGGCCTGTTCGTCACGCGCCGGCGCGTCGAGGAGGTGCAGGAAACGGAGTTTCAGCGCGACGACGAGCTTGGCGACATCGTTGACCGGCGCCCGCACGTTGGAGGTCATCAGCGCGACGAAGGCATCGCGCCCGGCCGCCGTAATCCGCAACACGCCGTCTTCCGTGCCGTTTTCCCCGTCGGTCT
The DNA here is from genome assembly GCA_021774335.1 of Alphaproteobacteria bacterium. Classification (GTDB taxonomy): domain Bacteria; phylum Pseudomonadota; class Alphaproteobacteria; order UBA8366; family UBA8366; genus JAJFJD01. The sequence continues at coordinate 129,339 of JAJFJD010000040.1, read as the reverse complement.
CGACCAGGCCTTCGTAGGATAACAGTTCCAGCGACGTGCCGAGCAGGTCGAGCGACGGCCCGATGATCCGGCCAACGAAATAGCGGATTTCGGAGGCGAGGTCGGCATAGGCCCTCTCGCCTTCCATCAGGCTACCCAAGGCCGTGAGACGGACGGCCTCGGTCGGAATAAGGGTATTGTCGCGATACATTATCTACGCTCCCTCAAGCGGCGCGTTCTAACGACAGGCTCTCCCAAATTTCTACCAGAGCACGGGTCAGTACGTCCATCATCTCATCGGTATGAAGCGGCGTCGGCGTGATTCGCAGGCGCTCTGTGCCTTTCGGAACGGTCGGATGGTTAATCGGTTGCACGTAGATGCCATAGTTATCGAGCAGGATGTCGCTCGCCTGCTTGCACAGCACCGGATCCCCAACCATGACCGGTACGATATGGCTGACCGACGGCATGACCGGTAATCCAGCGTCCCGCAGTTTCTTCATCAGCGTCTTGGCGCGCTCCTGGTGGCGCGTCCGCATTGCCCCGCCTTCCTGCCCCTGCAACGTTTTAACGCTGCTCAAGGCGCCGGCGGCGATGGCCGGCGGCAGGGCGGTCGTGAAGATGAAGCCGTCGCCATAGGACCGGACAAAATCGATCATCGAGGCCGACCCGGTGATGTATCCGCCGATCACACCGAACGCCTTCGCCAGCGTCCCCTGAATGACCGTCATCCGATCCATCACGCCGTCGCGCTCGGCGACACCAGCACCGCGCGGGCCGTACATGCCGACCGCGTGCACTTCGTCCAGAGAAGTCAGGGCATTGTAACGATCCGCAATATCCGCCAAGTCCTTCAGCGGCGCGATATCGCCATCCCTCGAATAGACCGATTCAAAGGCGACCAGTTTTGGCCGCTCGGGATCGTCGGCGCTGATCAGGCGTTCGAGATCGGCCGGATCGTTATGCGCGAATATCCGTTTCTCGACGCGGCTGTGCCGCATGCCCTCGATCATCGAGTTATGGTTCAGCGCGTCGGAATAGAGAATGCAATTCGGGATTTTGGAAGCCAGCGTCGCCAGCGCGGTCATGTTGGCGACATAGCCCGAGGTGAACAGCAGCGCAGCCTCTTTTTGATGCAATGCCGCCAGTTCGCGTTCCAACAGCACATGATAATGGTTGGTGCCCGAGATATTGCGCGTGCCGCCGGCGCCCGCGCCGCAACGCTCGAGCCCTTCCTTCATGGCCGCGATAGTGTCCGGGTTCTGCCCCATGCCGAGGTAGTCGTTCGAACACCACACAGTGACGTCCGCCACCGTTCCCTCATCATGCCGGTAGGCACTCGGGAAATCACCCGCCTGCCGTTCCAAGTCGGCAAAGACGCGATAATTGCCCTGGCGCTTCAGATCATCGACACGTTCTGCGAAATACGATTCGTAATTCATGGCCTGCACCTATTCGAACAGCGGCTCACTGCACTCATAACGCGTTGTACCGTAAATATGGTTTATTTTTGTTTACCATGAAGGCCGCCGCCGCCACAGCGTACTCTAATGTCGCAGGGTTGCCCTCTAATTGGCCGAATTCTCCAACCATGACGCGGTATCGTCCAGCGTCTTGGCGAAACGGTCGAACAAGTCGTCGATCTCATCGTCCGTGATGATCAGCGGCGGACAAAGGGTGATCGTATCGCCCGGAACCGCGCGCACGATCAGCCCGTGTTCCTGTGCCTGTGACGCGAAATATGCGCCGACGCCTTGCTGCCCGTCGAAAGAGGTCTTGTTTTCCTTGTCCTTGACCAACTCGACGCCGGCGACCAGGCCACAGCCCCGAACTTCGCCGACCAGCGGGTGATCGGCAAAAGAATGCACACGTTCGGCGAAGCGCGGCATCACTTGACGCACATGCCCCACAATGTCGCGTTCTTCGTAGATGTTAAGGGTTTCCAGAGCGACGGCACAGGCAACGGGATGGCCCGAATAGGTGAACCCATGCCCAAAGGTGCCGATTTCGCCGCTGTTCTTGTAGATCGCGTCCGACACCTTCTCGTTGATCAGCAGGCCCGAGATCGGCAGGTAGGCCGAGGACAGCGCCTTCGCGATGGTGATGATGTCCGGCTGCAGATTGTAGGTTTCGGTGGCGAACATGTTGCCCGTCCGCCCGAAGCCACAGATCACCTCGTCGGCGACGAACAGGATGTCGTGCTTCTTCAGGATCGGCTGGATCTTTTCGAAATACGTGGCCGGCGGCACGATCACACCGCCCGCCCCCATGATCGGCTCCGCGAAGAAGGCGGCAACCGTGTCGGGGCCTTCGTCCTCGATCATCTGCTCGAGATTGGCCGCCAGCCGCGTCGCAAAATCCTCTTCGCTCTCGCCCTCTTCGGCAAAGCGATAGTGATGCGGGCAGTCGGTATGGAGAATGCCGGCGATCGGCAGGTCGAAGTCGCGGTGATTGAAGGGCAGCCCGGTCAGGCTCGCCGAGGCGACGGTCACACCGTGATAGCCCTTGATGCGGCTGATGATCTTTTTCTTCTCCGGCCGCCCCAGCGCATTGTTGTAGTACCAGATCATCTTGACGGCGCTGTCGTTCGCTTCCGAACCCGAATTGGCGAAAAACACCTTCGACATCGGAACCGGCGCCATGCCGATCAGCTTTTCCGCGAGGTTGATCGCCGGGTCGTGGCTCTTCGCGGCAAACACATGATAGAAGGGCAGATCGCGCATCTGCTTGGCCGCCGCCTCGACCAGCCGTTCCTCGGCGAACCCGAGCGACGTGCACCAGAGGCCGGCCATCGCTTCGATATAGCCCTTACCTTCCTCGTCATAGACCCAGATGCCCTTGCCCTTGGCCATGACCTGCGGACCGACCGTCTTATGCCGTTCCAAATTCGTATAGGGATGCATGACATAGGCGATGTCGCGGCTGCTGGCGGAATTGCCGGGCGAAGTCGGGGTTTGTGACATTTATGGGCTCTCCTGTGGGGCGGTCGGCGCCATGGCCGTGATCGGCCCGGGTTCCGTACGGTTCACCCTACAATGTGGACTAGCCGTGGCAAAGGACCACTTCAATTTTTCGATATTTACGCTCCTGTTGTTGACATGATCAAAAATCACATCATATTGTTTGGGAATGACGATAATAACATTTTAAAAACGTTATTTATAATTTTGAGGGCACCGCCATGACGGCCATCTACGTGTTGCATGAAAACGAAGAATGGGTTGCGCCGCTCCGCACCGCCTTCGATCGGCAGGGCCTGCCTTTCGAGGAATGGCATCTGGCGCAAGGGTCCGTCGACCTGGGCGAGATTCCGCCGGCCGGCGTGTTCTACAACCGCATGAGCGCATCCTCGCACACGCGCGGCCACCGCTTTGCGCCCGAACTCGCCGGCAGCGTATTGGCATGGCTGGAAGGCCACGGCCGCCGCGTCATCAACGGCGGGCACGCGCTGGAACTGGAAATCAGCAAGGTAAAGCAATACGCCGCGTTGAGCGCCGCCGGCATCCCCGTGCCGCGCACCATCGCTGCCGTCGGGAAAGACGCCTTGCGTGATGCGATCCGTAAGGTCGGCGCACCGCTGATCCTGAAACCGAACCGCGGCGGCAAAGGGCTGGGCGTCCAAAAATTCGATGACATCGCGTCGGCGGAAGCCTTCGTCGAAGACGACACCTTCGACGTCGGGCTGGACGGCACGGTCCTGGTTCAACGCTATGTGCAGGCGGCGGAACCCGCCATCATTCGCAACGAGTTCGTCGGCGGCCGCTTCGTCTATGCGGTCCGGGTCGATACATCCGACGGCTTCGAGCTATGCCCGGCCGATGTCTGCGCCATCGACGATGCGCCGACCACGCCGGAGCGGCCCAAATTCGAAATCCTCGACGACTTCGCGCACCCCCTGCACGCCCGCATGGAGGAGTTCCTCGCCCGCAACGGGATCGAGGTCGCCGGGATCGAGATGATTACCGATGCCAGCGGCGAGACCTGGGTCTACGACGTTAATACCAACACCAACTATAACCCCGACGCGGAAGCGGCTGCGGGACTGACCGATACGAACCGGTCCGGCATGGGCGCGCTCGCGGAATTTCTTGGCGGCGAAATCGCAGGCCTACGGCACCTCGCCGCCGCCGAGTAACAAACTCCCCCCACCTCGACGCCGCGGCGGTTTCGCGCCGCGGCGATTTTCTTGGCTATACTGAGTCCGACGCGGCGAGCCGTGCGGGTGTCGTATCCCATCGACCGCACGCCAGAACGTCGCAGCGGGAGGACGCCATGGCCATCGACTACGAAAAAATCATGAGTCTCGACATTCCGGAGATCGAGCAGGACTGGACCGCGCGCGACACGATGCTGTATGCGCTCGGCGTCGGCCTGGGGAACGATCCGGTCGACCGCGACGAGCTCCGCTTTCTCTATGAGAAGGACCTGCAAGCCCTGCCGACGATGGCCGTCGTAATGGCATATCCCGGCAGTTGGATACGGCAGTATGACGTTGGCATCGACTATCTACGCATGGTCAACGGCGGTAACAGCTTCACGATCCACAAGCCGCTGCCGGTCAAAGGCACCTTCATCGGCAAGATCCGCGTGACCGGCGTGATCGACAAAGGCGAAGGACGCGGCGCGCTGGTCAACGCGGAGCGCGAGATCTACGACAAGGCCACCGGCGACCATCTCTGCACCGTCGGCACCAGTTCCTTCCTGCGCGGCCAGGGCGGCTTCGGCGGGCCGAGCGGTCCGGAGAAGCCAATCGCACAGATTCCCGACCGCCCGTGGGATCTGGCCTGCGACCTGACCACGCTGCCGCAATCGGCGCTGATCTACCGCTTGAGCGGTGATTACAATCCGCTGCACGCGGACCCCGACATCGCCACCAAGGCGGGCTTCGAACGGCCCATCGCGCATGGCCTGCTGACCTACGGCGTCGCCGGAAACGCGCTGCTCAAAACCGTCTGCGGCTACGACCCGGCGAAATTGAAGAGCATGGAAGGCCGCTTCTCCTCCCCGGTCTTCCCCGGCGACACCGTTCGCACGGAGATGTGGAAGGACGGGTCCGAGATCATATTCCGTTCGGTGGTCGCCGAACGTGACGCGGTGGTGATCAACAATGGCCGGGCGGAGATTGCGGGATAGGCGCGCTGTTCGCTCCCTAACCGCCCCGTCACCGCAGCCGCCAGCTTCCTTCCCAGCGTAGCGTCTGACGGCCGTCGGGCAGGCGCACGAGCGTCGCGGTTTTGCCCTTGCCTTCGATGTCCGCATATTTGCCGGTGCCGTCGATGAATTCCCAGACGCTTCCTCTGCCTTCGGCGCGCCACCAGATCCACCAAGCATCGCCGTCCTTGTCGACCGTGCTGCAATACCCGCTGCTATGCGGCGGGAAGCCTTTGGCCGACAGGATCGTCGTCCCGCCACAGCTTTGCCCCGCCAGATGGAACGGCGTTTTCGGGTCGTCGGCGATGATGATGCCTTTCATCCGTGTCCGGATCACCTTGCTGCCGTTCTTGAGCTTTGTCGTCTCGGTAGCGCTGGGAACGTAGGTGACGGTCCCGCTCCCCTTCTGCATCGGCGCTTGCTTGGGTTCCTGCTCGGCCGCCGGTGCGGCTTTCGGCTGCGCCGGTTGTTCGGCCTTCGGCTCGGCCGCCTGTGTCGGCCCTATCGCAAAGGCAAACAGGAGCCCAGCGAAGATGATCCCATTTCGAAATCCCATGGTCGTTTTCCTCCGCGTTGCGGCATGCGTCTTATTGTCGGCCCAGCAGTCCGGGACGCGGCGTTCGGCGCCAAGCCATGTTTCCCGCTAACGATATCACAGACTGCCAACGTGCAATGTGACAAGCAGGCGGTCACGCCGCATAATCGGCCCGCCCCAACCAGCGGACCGGACGAACAACCGGGACCGCAACCACAATTAGGGAGTTACTGAGTATGTCCGAGAGGGCGGAAACGTCGCCGCTCGCGGTATTCCGGGAATACTGCGAAAAGGGCGACCTTGCGTATCAAGTCACCGAAGACGGCACGGCGGTCTTTTATCCGCGGCTCGTCGCACCGAAAACCGGCGGCGCGCTGGAATGGAAAGTCAGCAAGGGTCTCGGCACCGTCTATGCCACGACCACGCTGCATCCGCGCAACGGCGAGCCGTATGACGTATCGATGGTCGATCTGGATGAAGGCTTTCGCATGATGAGCCGCATCGAGAATATCGATCCGTCGGAGGTCAAGATCGGCATGCGTGTGAAAATGCGGATGATCCCCGGCACCGACGACCAGCCGGTCTATCCTGTCTTCGATCCGGCGGAGGGCTGAACATGAGCAATCTTCGCGGAAATATCGCAATCGTCGGCACGGCGGAATCCGATCTCGGCGTCGTCGCACCCGACATGACGCCTTTCGACTTGATGGCGCAGGGCACGATGCGCGCCCTCGACAATTGCGGCCTGAAGCTGAGCGACGTCGACGGTTACTTCGCCGCGACCAGCCAGTCGCGCATGGTCGCCATGGCGATGTGCGAATATCTCGGCATCCAGCCGACCTATTTCGATTCGACGCAGATCGGCGGCTCGTCCTTCATGGCGCATGTGGCGCATGCACAGGCGGCCATCGCGGCCGGCTGCTGCGAGGTCGTCGTGATCGCCTATGGCAGCACGCAGCGTTCGGTCAGCCGTGCGGCGGCGTCGGCGCGCGAGCCGAATGCCTACGAAGACCCGTATAAGCCGATGATGCCGCCGAGCGCCTATGCTCTCGCCGCGTCCCGGCATATGCATCAATACGGCACGACGCGTGAACAGCTGGCTGAAATCGCCGTGGCGGCGCGCAATTGGGCCAAGTTGAACCCGGTCGCCTACCGTCAGGAAGACATGACCATCGACGACGTGCTGAACGCACCGATGATCAGCTATCCCTTCACGGTGCGCGACTGCTGCCTCGTCACCGACGGCGGCGGCGCGATCGTCATCACCACGCCGGAACGGGCGAAGGACCTCAAGACCAAGCCCGCCTACGTGTTGGGGACCGGCGAGCACATCAGCCACAACATGATCAGCGCCATGCCGGACATGACCGTTTCCGGCGCGGCCTATTCCGGACCGATCGCCTACAAGGAAGCGGGCGTGACGGTGAAGGATATCGACGTGTTCGAGCTGTATGACGCGTTCACGATCAATACGCTTTTGTTCCTGGAAGACCTCGGCGTCTGCGCCAAGGGCGAAGGCGGCGCGTTGGTCGAGAACAACGGCATCGGCCCCGGCGGCAAGGTCGCGGTCAACACGAACGGCGGCGGCCTGTCCTATTGCCATCCGGGCATGTACGGCTTGTTCCTGCTGATCGAGGCGGCCCGCCAAATCCAGGGCGTCTGCGGCGACCGGCAGGTGGACGACGTCAATCTGGCAATTGCACACGGCAACGGCGGCGTCCTGTCCAGCCAATGCACCGTCATCCTCGGCAGCGAAGACACGCTGTAGACCGACGGCAAACCGTTGGAAAAGCCCCGTCCGGCACGAGCCGGAGGGGGCTTTTTCTTGCCTGCCTCATCCTTGGCGCAGCCCCGCCATGCGCGGCGGTAATGTGTCGATCTTTACGATACGTAAACCCCGGGATTCTACCTTCTGTTTCTACCAAAACGTCGAGCAAACCGCGTCATTTTGGGAGAAATACCGTGAAAATCCTGAGAAATCTTGCGTTCTGTTTCGTCTTCTTTTGGTGCTCCGTGGCGGCGGCCGCAGGCATCACAAAGAAGGAAATTCACGACATGTTGGCGTCGATCGATCGCGCAATCCTCGCCGAAAACATCAGTGAATTCAGTAATTACATAAATGAAAAGGCGATATTCGAGATCGATTACAAGAGCGACAACGGCGCTGAAACGATGACATTCGGAAAAGAGGATTACATTTCTTTCGTTCAGCAAGGAATTATCCGAACAGATCACTATGAAATAGATAGAAATATTAAGAACATAAACATTATTTCTCCAAACGTGGCGCTTGTTACATCACGATTAGTAGAAAAAGTAAGTGTCGGGAATCAGCGACTCACTGCGTCCTCTCGGGAACGATTTACAATCGAGCGAATCGACGGAACCCTTCAGATTACCGCCTACTTCAGCAAAACCCGTCTGTAGCATGCTGAATCCGCACGACCGTGGGGATGTTCTGGCGCTAACGCCCGCCAGGCGCACCAGCGCGCCATAGCGCGGCCAGCGCCGCTGCCTCACCTTCTGATTCTCGGCCGCATCGCCATCGTGGCAAGTTGACGCGGAACCGCCCCAGAACTTGCCGGGCGGCCGCGCCTGTGATGTCATATCCGGAACATGGGAGGAGACCTGCCATGACCCAACCAATCCAACCTATCGGCGGCCCTGTCGCTTGGCGCGGCGAGACGCTGCTCGACGACACCCGCTGGATACGCCCGCTCGACGGCCCCGCCGTGGCAGAGATTGATGCGGCGCTCGCGCATGTCCGTGTGCGAGGCGGAGACTGGTCTGATATCACGCGCGAAAATTTTCCGCTCGACAGCGTCTCCGACACTCTGTCATCGGTCGCCACCGAGCTCGAAACCGGACAGGGCGTGGTCAAATTGACCGGAGTTCCGGTCGATGACTACACGGACATCGATCTCCGCCGATTGCTCTTTGGGGTCGGCACGCATCTCGGAACGCCCGTCCAGCAGAATGGCGCGCGCGGACTGATGCGCGACATCCGCGACAGCGGCGGCAAACGGGTCGACTCAAACGGCGCGCTGCGCTGGCATACCGACCGTACCGATGTCGTCGGCCTGCTTTGCGTCCGGCGAGCCAAGGCGGGCGGCATCAGCCGGATCGTCAGCGCGGTGGCCATTCACGATGCCATCCTGGAACGCCGCCCCGACCTGCTGGCGGCGCTCTATCAGGATTATCACCGCAGCACAGTGGGCGACGAAGTAGGCGCGGAAGCGTTGTCCTATCCGCTTCCGATCTTCGCGCGGCGGGACGGCCATTTCACCAGCCATTTCTCGCGCACCTATATCGAACAGGCGCAGGATGTCTCCGGCGTACCGCCTCTTACCGAGACGCAGGTCGAAGCGCTCGACATGCTAATCGATCTGGCGGAGGAATTATGCTTCGAGATGCCGCTAGAGCCCGGTGACCTGCAACTGTTGAACAATCACGTGATCTATCATGGGCGCACCCCGTTCGAGGACTCGCCTAGCGATCGCCTCGACCGGCTGCTGTTACGCATCTGGCTATCGATGCCGAACAGCCGGCCGCTGCCCGAGAGCCACTCGGTGGTCTGGGGCAGCGTGGAGGCTGGCGCACTGCGTGGTGGCGCGCACGCCTAAACCTCGGCTGGACGATTAGTTCCCGCGGCGCTGCATCTGGACGCGTTGGTAGACGCCCTCGATATTCATCGTCCGCCACTCCTTGTAGCGTCCCCAGCCCTTGTATTTATCCAGCGTCAGGGATGCCTTCAGGTCTTCGACCGACTTACCGGCCCGCGCGCCCGCGACGACACCGTCATACAAGTCCTGCAGATACCCGCGATGGGCCGCCACGTCCGATTTCTTGCCAAGCTTGCCGTGGCCGGGTGCGAGAATATCAAAATCGAGCGTCTCGACCTTCTTCAAGGCGTCGATCCAATCGGGCCAGTAGGAATCGCTAAGCGTCTTGTAGGGCAGCCGGTTCACGCTGACGATATCGACCGCGTAAAGCGCCCGCTCGGCCAGAAACCGCATGACAATCGAGTTGTCCGAGTGACTGCGGCCGACATAGGTCAGTTCCACGCGCTTACCGCCGAGTTCGACGGTCATGGTGTCGGAGAACGTTACGTCCGGCGCTGGCGTCGGCCGTTTCTCGCCGACAATCGCCGCTTTCGTGTTCTCATGCCCGACGAAAATCGCCGTATCGGAGAAAACCTCGCCGCCCGCGATATGGTCGCGATGATCGTGGCTGTAGATCACATACTTAACCGGCTGCTTGAACCGGGTTGCGATTTCCGCTTTCAGCCAGGCCGCCGCCTCGGCGTTGACCGGGTCGGTGACGATTACGCCCTTTGGCGTCACCAGCAAGGCCGAGAAATGAAAATTGTTCTGAACCCGATAAAGATCGCCTGCGATCTTCGTGATCGAGCGTTTCGCTGCTTTCTGTGCCAGAGATGGGGCCGTCTGTACCGTCACAAAGAAGACGGCCGCAACGGCGACTAAAATAAGTTTGAAAGAATTGCGCATCAATATGCCTCCCGCTTATCCGGATTCAACCGTGCGGGAGAGCAAAGCGGATTGCAATATGCAGTCGCGCCGATGTGAACTTGCACGCGTGCGGCGTGGCGAAGGCGGCGCTAGCCGATATGCTGCTTCAGGAACGCCACCGTCCGGCCCCAGGAATCCTTCGTCGGACCTTCCCGGTAGGATTCGTCGGACATGAAATTCTGAAAGGCATGACCGGCGCCGTCGTAGCGGTGGAACTCGTGCGTCACGCCGAGCTTGTCCAGCTCCGCATCGATCTTGTTCACGTCGTCGGGCGACGGGTTGACGTCGTCGTTGCCGTAAAAACCGATCACAGGAACCTTCAGGTTGCTCAGCCGGTCGAACGGTGACGGGCCGTCATGCCCCCAGGGCACGAACATGTTGCCGCCGTAATAGGCGACGACGCAGCGGTATACCGGGTTCACGCTGGCCCCCAGATAGGCATGCCGCCCGCCCATGCAGTGACCGAGGATCGCGGCGCGGCTAAGATCGGCGCGGCCCGTGCTTTCCAGCCACGCAACGCCCCCATTCGCGTCGGCAATCAAACCATCATCCGTCAGCGCCTCGCGCTTCGCCGTGCGGTCGAGCCCTTCGGGCTGGCGATGAAAGATGTCCGGCGCCGCGGAGATATAACCTTCCGACGCCAGCTTGTCCGCGAGATCGAATTCGAAATCGTCGATTCCGCCGCCATGGATTGTAACCAGGACCGCCGGGAACGGCCCATCGCCCGAGGGCGATGCCGTGCAAATCCGCATCGGGCTACCGTCGACTTCCACCTCTACCAATTCCGCCATCTCACCCTCCTGCTGTTGCACCAAATGATACCGGGACGACCCGCCGGAGCCGGTTATCCGGCGTAAAACGGCCGGCCGCTGTTTCGGAACCACAGCCGCACAAGATGCCGCCTGCGTTCCGGCTCCGGCCAATCCGTGAACCCGGTCCGCCGATGGCCCAGCCGCGTATTGTTGACGATCTGGATCTGCCCGCGCTCGAAGGCGAATTCCTTGTCCATGCCGGGCGCATTCATGATCTTGAGCATCGCCTCGATCGCCTCCCGGCTCTTGGCGTCGAATTCCTCGCCGCGCATCTCGAATGCCTGCTCAATCAACCGTTCGGAAAAACGCACCGATAGCCGCCCCTCTATGCACCGGAATACCGGAGTCTGTGAAATCAGGGCGTCATCTTCTGCATGTTCCTGCTGCCGGTCGAAATAGAACGGCTTGTATAAGCGTTCGAGCAAATCGGGATGACGTTTCCGCAGTTCGTTGTGCACCGTCTGGAAACTCACCAATCCGCTGACCCCGCCTTCCATCGACGGCTGGAAACACATCAACGCCACATAATCCGGCGCCAGATCGTAGGAGTTATCGGTGTGGTAGCTCTGACCCTTGTTGGTGATGGACGATCGAACACCATTACCCGCAAGCGGCTGCTTGCCAGTGTCGCGCACGTCGTACTTCATCAAGCCGTCGTATTTCTGCGCCACCGGTCGGCCGAGCATCGAACCGATCAGCCAGTAGCAGGCTTCGGCCTCCTCCGTGCTCAGGTCATCCAGGGGCAAACGGTCGATGATCGCGAACCCGATCCCGTCGTCGAGGACGCGCTTCACGTCCCCCATCAAGGCACGGCAGGCATCCAGGTCGAAATCGTCCTGGCTGACCGCCAACAACGGTAAAGGGTTGTCCCGCAAGGTCTGTGCAGCCGCGCGCAATTCGTCCAGGCATGCGTCCGACAGATGGATTTTCCCACCGTCGGGAATGTCGGTATCGCCGATCCAAGCGGCATCGCCGTCGACATCGCGATCGAGCATATCCGTCGGTGTGCCCACGACCTTGACGTCGTCTATCCGAAGGTCAGACATCACGCCTCCACATTCGTTCAGAGTGTTGATTTGCCCGGAATCCTAACGCTGTGCGCCAAACCCCGTCAACTCGCGCCGTGGTTAGACCTTTCGGCCGCCATCCACATCCTCACCCCAGCGCTGCGGCAGGCCGGAGTCGATCTCGAACAGGTCGAGCACCCGGCCGACGGTCTGATTAACGATGTCGTCGAGCGTCTGCGGCCGGGTGTAGAAAGCCGGTACCGGCGGCGCGATGATCGCCCCCATTTCGGTCGCCCGGAGCATCGATTGGATATGCCCCGCATGCAGCGGCGTTTCGCGCAGCATCAGCACCAGCCGCCGCCGCTCCTTCAGCACGACATCGGCCGCGCGGCTCAGCAGCGAAGAGGTCACGCCGCTGGCGATTTCCGACAGACTGCGAATCGTGCACGGCGCCACAACCATGCCCATCGTCCGAAACGACCCGGACGAAATTGCTGCTCCGATATCCGAGATGGGATAAACAACGTCGGCCAATGCCTTGACTTCAGAGGATTTCAGGTCGGTTTCGTAGGCAATCGTCATCTCCGCGGATTTCGACATGACGAGATGGCTCTCCACCGGCAACTTGCTCAACGCCTCAAGCATTCGGATGCCGTAGATCACGCCGGAGGCGCCACTGATGCCAACGATTAGTCGGGGTTTGTCGGCCATGTCGGCTCAGTCCTTATCGAAGAAATCGTCGCCGAGAACATCGCGGATCGGAATCTGCGGATCTTCCAACTTGCGCTTCAATTGCGCGGTCCGCTCGCCATTGCGCAGATAGTCGCCCTCGGCGGCGCGTTTCGCGGCGAGATCCCAATCGTCGTTCCAATCGCCAAGCGAATAGCCGTACCAGGGCGATTCCGGCTTCAACGGCGGCAGGCCAAGCTTTTCCCAAAGCTCCTTGGCGTGCTCCATGTATTCCTTCTTGGGCAGCGCCACCGGCGGCATGTCCGCCTTCAAGGTCGCATCGATGAGCATCGTAGAATCGGAATCCACGCCTTGCAGGACCGGGCCGTGGCCACGGGCGCGGTGTTTCAGGATCTGCACGTCCAGCGCCGGGTTGGCGCGATAGGACATGGCCCAGAAGACCGCGTCGCCGCTCTCCGGATCGATATCCTCGTCGATGGCGATACAGTATTTGCCGACAGCCGGCTGCAAGGCGGAAATGCCATAGAGCGCCCGCCAGATTTCCGTCCGGGGCACGCCGCGCTCGAATTGCACGAATACCACGCGCCGCAGGTTGGTCAGCGGCTCATGCATCGAGACCTTCTTCACACCCTTGATGCTGAGCGTGTCACGCAGATGGCTCAGGAACATCGGCTCGTAGGCGACGCGCTTGATGACACTGGATTCGCTCGGCGTGACCTGCGAGATAATCGAGCTGATCACCGCGTTCTTGCGGCGGGTGATCGCGGTCACCTCCATGACGAGGTTATATTCCTCCAGCGCGACATAGCCGTGCGACTCACCGAACGGCCCCTCGGGTTCGAGATACTCGTTGTCGATCAGGCCTTCGACCACCACCTGCGCTTCCGCCGGCACCAGCAAATCCACGGTCTTGGCCTTGACCACATTGACCGGACCGCCGGCGAGGCCGCCCGCGACGGACAACTCGTCGACGCCCATCTTTACTTTCTGCGGACCGGTGTATTCCACCACCGGCGGGCAGCCGAGGATAATTGCCACCGGCATCTTTTCGCCGCGTTCCTGGTATTTTTTCCAGTGGTAGTAGCCGCCGGCGGACAGCGTGATCAGCATCATTACGGCGACGCGGTCCGGCGCCTTCAGGTTGCCGCGATAGACGCCCATATTCTGCACGCCGTCGTCCGGGTCTTTGGTGATCCAGGTGGCCGCGGTGAAATAGGGTGCTACATCAAAGCCGGGAGTCGAGATGGGGATTGGCAGCGCATCGAGGCCCTTGCCTTCGCCCTTAACTTCATCGCCCTGTAGGACGATCTCCTGCACCGGTGCGGTCTCCACCACGGTCGGTTGCACCGGATTGCCAAGGGCGTGATCCCAGCGCGGCCCGATCTGGTCGAGCGCGTCGACACCCATGCCGATCCGATAGATTTCCGGGTTCGCCGCCAACGCCCCCACCACGACGGGAATGTCGTATTTGCGGCCACGGCTGTCGGTGACGTTGTTGAACAAGAAGGCCTTGCGTTCCGGCTCTGGAATGCCACCCCGGAATTGCCAGCGGACCAGCGGGTGCATTTCCGTGTCTTTGTTGATCGGCTCGTCGATCGTCGTTAGCAGTCCGGCCTCATCCAGCGCCGCGATATGTTCGTGGAGGTCGTTATACGCGCGTTGAGCCGTTCCAGCCGGCGCCTTGTCGTTCATCAGCGTCTCCTGCAGCATACGAGCCAACGCGACGCGACCGCCTGCAGCTCTTTACCGCTTATTCTCGTGTTGCGTTATCCGGCGCCAACCTTAGAGCATCGTCCTCTCACCGCCAATTACGGTGTTCAACAGTGCACTAGAAGAAGCGCCCGAACCGTCCGCGCTGTTTCTCGAAATATTGCTGATGATAGTCTTCCGCCATCCAGTAGTCGGATGCCGCGGTGATCTCGGTCACGATCGGGTCCGGGAACCGGCCCGACTTATCGCACGCCTCTTTCGACGCACGGGCAGCAGCAGCCTGATCCTCATCCAAATAATAGATCGCGGACCGGTACTGGGTCCCGATATCCGGGCCTTGGCGGTTCTTCGTGGTCGGATCGTGAATCTGCCAGAGCACTTCCAGCAAGGACTCAAAGGTCACCACATCCGGGTCGAATTCCACCCGCACGACCTCGGCATGCCCGGTCGTACCGCTGCAGACCTCTTCATAAGTCGGGTTTGCCTTCGCACCGCCGGAATACCCGACGGACGTGGTTTTCACGCCGTCGACCTTGCGGAACGACGCCTCGATGCCCCAAAAACAGCCTGCCCCAAATATCGCCGATTGAGTTTCCGCCACCTGCTCGCTCCTATCGCTGGAAGTTGTGCGCCATGCTCGACATGGTAGCAGGAACCGGGCAGAACAAGTCACGAATTTGTCAGGGTCCACCAAGCGGATCGTCGACAGCGAGCGTCACGAAATGGGCGACCCAAACACCGAGCGAGGGTTGAGATGCGGCCAGGTATTGCTGACCGACGGATGGGCATCCGACCAAACCGTTCGATTTAATCAAGGCGGCGCGATCACCGGCATCACGGGCACGACCGACGCAGACGCCGCATTTCCAAAAGCGCGCGGTCCGGTCATTCCCGGCATGGCAAACCTGCATTCCCACGCCTTCCAATACGCAATGGCCGGATTGGCCGAGAAAACCGAAAGCGCGGGCGGATTCTGGTCCTGGCGGGATGTCATGTATCGGGCCGCGAACACCGTCGATTCGGACAGTTTCGCCGCCATTGCCGCCCAGCTTTACGCCGACATGCTGCGGCAGGGCTTCACGGCGGTCGGTGAATTCCACTACCTCCATCACGCCCCGGACGGACGCCCATACGACACGCCCGCCACCATGTCGTTGGCGGCAATCGAGGCCGCCCGGCGCACCGGCATCGCACTGACGCATCTGCCGGTGCTGTATGCGCATGGCGGTTTCGGCGGCGAACCGCCCGGCGAGGACCAGCGCCGGTTCATTCACGATTTCACCAGCTATTCAGACCTGGTCGACACCCTTTCCAGAGACGTTACGGACGAACCGGACATTCGGATCGGGATCGCGGCGCATTCGCTCCGCGCGGTGACGCCGGGTCAATTGTCCGACGCGGCAGACCTGGCCAAATCGGCCGGCATGCCAATGCATATTCACGTGGCGGAGCAGCCGAAAGAAGTCGACGACTGCCGCGCCCATTTAGGCGCTCGACCCGTCGAGTGGCTGCTCGACAATCTCGCGTTGGATGACCGATGGTGCCTGATCCACGCCACGCATATGACGCCCGCCGAGACGGACGCGCTGGCCCGGTCCGGCGCCGTGGCCGGACTTTGCCCAACGACCGAAGCCAACCTGGGCGACGGCATTTTCGATGCACCGCGATTTCTCGACACCGGCGGTGCACTTGGTATCGGCACGGACAGCCATATCTCCGTGGATCCGGCGCAAGAACTGCGCCTGCTGGAATACGGTCAACGGCTAACACAGGGCCGCCGGGGCATCCTGGGATGCGGTCATGCTCATACCGGCGCCGGCCTCTACCGCGCCGCGGCTCAGGGCGGCGGCCGCGCACTCGGCCGGAAAATGGGCGTGATTGCGGTGGGGTACCGTGCCGACTTCGTCATCCTCGACCCGGAACATTCTCTGCTGGCCGGGCGGAAGAACGACACGCTATTGGATAGCCTCGTCTTCGCTGCCGGCGCCGGCGCGATCCGGGACGTGTTCGTCGCCGGACGCAAGGTCATCGACGATGGAAAGCATGCAGAAGATCAGTCGCTGAAACCGGCATTCCTGGATGCGCTGAAGGTCATAATCGGCTAGCGGCTCAGCCGGCCATGGCTGCGATAGCCTGCCCTATTTTGATGCATATTTCCTGCATTTTTCTCCAAAACCAAATTTAGACCCGTAAGAACCGCGGAAAACTGCGGATTCAAACCAGCTTCTGTTTACAGAATTTTAAACAAAACACCGATAGCTTGGTTAATAGCAGAACGCTAACGAAGTGATTTTTCATTCGGGGAATTGGAAAATGAGCCGCCCAAGAACTGGAGCGATCGAGACCGGACCGCAGGAAAACTATGTGGCAGGTCTCGCCGAACAAGAAACTCTCGCAGCGAACGCGGACGCGGACGTTACGGAAAAGTTTGATTCCGTGCTCGACGAAGACAGTGATTTCGACGTCGAAGAGGACATCGCCTTCATGGGCGAGGAATATGACGTCCTGGATATCGACGACGTGCTCGATATGTGTAACTTCGAGAAACGGGAGTTTCTCGACTCCTGACGCTGCGACACTCGGGAACCACCGGCATTCCATATGCCGGTGACAATTCTCCTGCCAGGTGAACAGCATGCCTGGTGCCAGATTTGCGCCCAATCGGCCTGACCCAGCGTCATGTCACCCCCTTGATTGATGTCAATGCCGTCTCGGCGGCCATCCCGCAGACTAACGCCAGTGATCATCCGTTAAGGAGTGAATCCCATGGCGTTGAAAGATCTATTGGTCCATGTCAACAACGCGCGCAGCGCCAAAGCGGTGGTCGCCGCCGCAGCTGCTCTGGCCGATCGCCATAATGCCCACATCGTCGGTCTGGGCATTCGGCCTCCGTTGGACATGCCCCGTTATGCAAGCGCCCGACTTCCAGAATCCGTTGTGGAAATTATGGAAGCACGGGAAAAGGAACTGCTCGACACATCCGAAGAAATCTTCAAATCGACGACCGCCCATGCCGGGATCCAGGACCGAAGCGAATGGCGCAGCGAACTGGGCAATCCAAACGAGGTGTTGGGTTTACATGCGCGGTATGCGGATCTGACGATCGTCGCCCAGCATGAAACCGGCGGCGGTGACGGGCGCTTTGCCGATCTCGCCGAAGACGTATTGGTCAGTTCAGGCCGCCCGCTGCTCATGGTTCCCTTTATCGGTGCGGTAGACGGCATCGGCGAAAAAGTCATCGTCGCCTGGAATGCCAGCCGGGAGGCTGCCCGCGCGGTCGCCGACGCCATGCCGATTCTCGACGGCGCCCGCGAGGTCGAAGTTTTCATCGCCAGCGACAACGATATCGGAGACCTGCCGGGTGCGGATATCGCGGCGCATCTCGCGCGGCACGGCATCGATGTAACCGTCTACGAGACACCGGCCAACAACGTTTCAATCGGGGATGCGTTGCTCAACCGGGCATCCGAAACCGGCGCCGACATGATCGTGATGGGCGGGTATGGCCGGTCGCGATTCCGTGAATTCGTCCTGGGCGGCGTCACCCGGCACATGTTGCAGCACATGACCGTGCCCGTGCTAATGTCGCACTGATCGGAGATCGCGAAACCGCGCGATCTCCTATTTAGGGCAGCGGCACGATGATCATCGTATTCGGCTCGATAAACGTGGATATGGTGATGCAAGTCGATGCGCTGCCGGCGCCCGGCGAAACCGTTCTCTGCCCCGAATATTTGATCGTTCCCGGTGGCAAGGGCGCGAACCAAGCCGTCGCGGCAGCACGTGCGGGGGCACCCGTCCGAATGGTCGGCACCGTCGGAACCGACCCCTTTGCGGACACGGCACTGAGTCTGTTGCGCGACAGCGGCGTCGACGTGTCGGCCGTGGCGTCAACCGACCGGCCAACCTGTTGTGCCACCGTCTGGGTCGATAACCTTGGTGAGAACTCGATCGTTGTCGCGTCCGGGGCAAACCTGGACACGACCGCCCGCCAGCTCTCGGCAACCGAGTTTGGAGCGCAGGATTGGCTCGTACTGCAGATGGAGATCCCGCTCCCGCAGAACTGGGCCGCCGTTCGCGAAGCCAAGACGCAGGACGCGCGCGTGATCCTCAGCGTCGCCCCCGCGGGTCCGGTTCCGGAAGAGGTCTTGGCCGACGTGGATGTCCTTCTGGTCAACGAGATCGAAGGGCAGGCCGTCGCCACTGCCGTCGGGCTGCCGCCCAGCGACCCTAAACGCCTTTTGGCTGATCTTTCCCGCCGCTTCAACCTCACCGCCATCATGACCCTCGGCAAACAGGGCGCGATCGCGATCGGGCCTGCCGGCGGCTTTGAGGTGCCTGCACTACCGATCACCGCCACCGACACGACCGGCGCCGGAGATGCATTCGCCGGCATCCTGGCCGCGGCTTTGGATGCGGACGACTCTATGGAAGACGCAGTACGGTATGCGAGTGTCGGGGCCGCACTCGCCTGCGAAACCATAGGCGCCCAAACGAGCCTCCCATCCCGGGCGGATATCGACGCGGCGACGCCCAACCTGGCTCCGCTTCGCCCTTTGGACTAACCCGATCACCCCACACCCTTTGGACTAGCGCGCCGCGCGAACTGGTTAGTCAAAATTTCCTCAACGGCTGGTGCATTCCGGTGCAATAGTGCATAAAAGAAGCCTGTCTGTTCGTGCAGAGGGGCTTCGGACAGGCGTGGAGGTATCAAAATGACCGCGCGTGGTTTAACCGCGGCAGAGGAAGCGATAGCAATCGGCGACGGCCCCTCGGCGAATGGGCTGAACGTCGTGGTTGCCGATGCGCTGACCGACGCCGTTATTACCGTGCCGAATGGCACATTTCTTTCCGACGCCCAATACATTCGCGACGGCAGCGACCTGATCCTGGCCAAGCCGGACGGCACCGCAGTGGCGGTCCGCAATTACTTCACAGCGGATCCGCGTCCCGACCTGACAAGTGAAGACGGCACCCGCGCCATGAACGCGGAGTTAGTCGAATCCTTCGTTCTACCAATGGCCCCGGGGCAATACGCGCAACTCGGCGCGGCGCCCAGCAGCCCGCCGATCGGCCAGGTTGCTGAGCTGACCGGCCGCGCCTTTGCCGTGCGCGCCGACGGCACGCGCGTTGAACTCGGTACCGGCGATCCGCTGTTCCAGGGCGACGTGGTGGAGACCGGCGACGGCGACAGCGCGATCCGCATGTTGCTGGCGGACCAGACCACGTTCTCCTTGAGTTCGGACGCCCGCATCGCGCTGGACGACCTGACCTTCGATCCCCAGACGCAAGCGGGCAGTTTGTCGGTTTCCATTCTCAAGGGCGTCTTTATCTTTACGAGCGGACAGGTCGCCAAGACCGACCCGACGCAGATGACGGTCAAGACACCGGTCGCAACGATCGGCATTCGCGGCACTGTCGTGACCGGAAAACTCGATGAACTCGGCGGCCAGTTCACGATCCTGGATGGCGCCATCAACGTCGTGACCAACGAAGGCAGCGTGCAACTGGTCGAAGCCGGTGCGACGACCCAGGTCACAAATATCAATGCGCCGCCATCGACGATCTTCGTGCTGACGCCGAACGAATACGCGGCGATCTACAAGGCGGTTTCCACGATCGCGCCGGGATCCTTCCTGCTGCCGCGCCGCCGGGAAACCGACGAGCGAGACAGTTCCGACGGCCTCGGTGCGGACGCCCCAACTGACGAAGGCAGTTCCAGTGCGCGCGGCAGCGTTGGGCAGAACGGAACACAACTTCTCGGCGCCGGAGTGGCCGGCCTTGGCGCATTCGCCCTCTTGAACCAGAACCCGAACCTGGCGGCACAACTCCAAGCCCTGCTTGACGAAAATACAGACGGTGGCCCCGCCGAACTGTCCGATGTGCCGGGTGACGACGATCCGATTGAGACGACGACCACCCCCCCCACGCCAACCGGCCCTGTTGTCTTCGATTTCAGCAGCGCCAGCGGACCGGTCAATTTCGTCGGAAACGATAGCGACGAAATCGTCATCGGCAGCGCATTCGGCGATACGATCGACACCCGCGGCGGCAATGACACTGTCGCGGCCGGTCCGGGCGGCGATACAGTCCTCGGCGGTGCGGGCGACGACGTGTTGACCGGCGACAGCGTTACAGGCGGCGCAGCGATCGCGCACACCTTCGTCACCACGGAGGAAATTCCCGACCTCGCAGACGGTGCGACAATCGATCCGGCGGCGCGGAACGGCGTCGACCTGGCCGACCTGACACTCGCGGCAGACAACCCGGTAACAGTGACCTTCCAGGGTGAAGGAGCCGGATTCCAGAATTCGATCGGCTACTATACAGTCGGCCCGGACGGCACGCTCGGCGACGTGGAATTCATCTGGACCAACGCATCGGAAGTCGGAAGCGGCGGCGATCTATCGGTCGGCGACACCGCGACACTCGATGTCGGGGCCGGAGACACCTTCTCCTTCTTCATCATCGCGGACGGGTTCGGCGAGAATGATTTCGCGTCCTTCGGCAGCGGCCGCTTTGAATTCCGCGGCCCGGACGGCGAACCGGCCACCATCGATACGGTCAATCCGCAACTCTTCTTCGTATCCGACGACGGCGTAACGGAAACCGAGTTGGGCGGTGACGTCTTCCATTCATCGGCGACCAACCTGAACTCCGATGGTGTCCAACATGCCGTCAGCGGCATCGACGGTGAAACCGGCGAGCTAGTGATCGGGTTTGAGGATTTGCTCGGCGGCGGCGACAACGATTTCGAAGATGTCTTGATCAGCGTCGACATCGCCCCTGCCCCGACCGGGTCGGACGACACGCTGATCGGCGGTGCCGGCAACGATACGCTCACGAGCAACGGCGGATCGGATGTTCTGTTAGGCGGCGACGGCAATGATTTGATCCGGGTATCAGACCTCAGCTTCGAGCGGATCGACGGCGGCGCGGGTACCGACACGCTCGCCTTCACCGGACCGGGTGCGAGCTTCGACCTCGGCGGTCTGACGCCGGGTCAGGTAGCAGGTATTGAGGAAATCGACCTTTCCGCCATTGCCGACGCGACGTTGACGCTGGATGCGTCCATTGTCCTGGACGTGACCGACGGCGTGAACGCACTGACCGGCACGGCGGATACGCTGGTCGTTACCGGCGAGGCAGGCGACGAACTCGACGCAGGCGCAGGCTGGACCGAATCCGGCGATACGGCGATCGCGGGCGAAAGCTACACGCTCTACGAACACAGCTCGGGCGCACAGCTTGCCGTCGACGACGACGTTACCTTCACATAATCGCATAACAGATTGAAAAGAGGAGGCAGATGGGATTTACCATCTGCCTCGTTTTCGCACCGATCTCGGCCTGGAGTTCCGGCCGCGGCTCAGGAATATCAATGATCGTGGTGGTCGTGTCTGCCGCCGGCAACATGCACCGCTTCACCGGCGCCAAATGCCCATTGAAATCCGAGCCAAACAGAATGGGCATCGTCATCGGCCAGAAAGTCCGCGTTGTCGTAATTGTACTGAAGACGGACGTTACCGGTCGGCGCAAATTGCCACGCCAGCAATGGGGAAACTCGGATTCGATCGGATCGGAACGGATCTTCGGACCGGCCAGCGAAGTCGCCGACGCTTGCTCCGCCGCCGGTCGCATATTCGCCGCGTAAGCCAACCGACCACCGCGGCCGGAACCCGTAACGGGCAAACGCATAGATGCCGTAGTCCTCAAGGGTCGCCGCGGCAAACCCTTCATCCGCTTGGGCTGCCGCCTCGTAATGGCGGTACATGAACTCTCCCTGAAGCTCGATGAATCGGCCACCGGGTAATTCGCGATGCGCCTTCACATCGGCGCCGGCGATATAAGTGTCGGTGTCCGATCCGGTGGCATTGGGTCCGATCAGACCCGAAGCACCTATCGTAACCATCGTCGCGTCGCCGGTTCGGAAGCTATTCGACAAACGGGCGAGATAAGTCAGTTCGCCGATTGAATCCACCTCGCGGTCGCGGAAAGCCCGACCGCCGACGGCGCGCTCCTCGAACACCTCGTCATTCGCGAGAAAACTCGCCTGTGTTTCGCCGGTCGCGTTCTGCGCACCCAAATGTAGCTTGCTGGTCCACGGGACGGGAACCTTCCATCCGACGCGGACGCCCTGGCCTCGCAAACCATCGGCACCGAACAAACGACCGACAATGACCGGTTGGTCGATGAAGGCCTGATCATGCAAGTGAACCGGATTATAGGTGCCGAACTCGGTAAAGAACTGACCGAGCTCAAGCTCCAAGCCACCGGGCAGAACACCGTCCTGGGTCACCATGAAGGCCTCCTCCAGCTCAATCTTGGTCTCGCCTTCCGTATCGATATTCAAGGCAACGTGAACCTCGGCATCGAAATACGGGTCGAACGCCCCCAGAAAACCGAAGTCGACCGCCTGTAGATCGAAACCGTTTTGTTGCGGATCATGATCGCCGCCTTGCAGCAGGCCGATCGTCGCCTTCTTTTCGGACGAATAGCCGGACGCAAACGCGGTATTCACGCCGATCCCACGCAGGCGCATGGTGCCGCCGGCAACATCGACGGCATACAAATCGGGATTGCCATCATCGATCGCATCCCCTTTGTCATGGCCGTGTCCGTGATGATGCTCACTGTCCGCTTTTGACGTCGACGCGCGCGGCGCTGGGGCCTTCGCGACACCGCCGTGGTCCGTCCCCCTGCTGCCAACAGACCCGCGATTGCCGCGTTTCAAAGCCCCGACTTCACCGCGCAGCGTTTCGATTGTCTTTTCCTTTTGCGCATCCCGCTCAAGGAGATCGCGGACGGTTTGTTCCAGGAGGTGAATGCGTTGGTCCGCGGTTTGGGCGAGAACCGGCCCGCTCCCGACCACGGAAATAACAACGTAACTGCCAAACATTGCTGCGCGGATCAGCCGGCAAGCCGTCCCAATCCGCCCATTCCAGCACTTGAGGTGAGTCTTCATGTGAATTCCTGTGATGTTATAGTATCTCTTATTCTTCACGAACGGCTCCGCGCGTTGCCGCGGGTTAGGCAAATCCTACGAGAGGGATTTCAGGCAGGCGATCATGCTGCCCGCCAAGTTCCGCATCAGATTGTCATACGCCAGAGGGCCCTGCGGGAGGCTGCCCCCAAGCGGATCGAGTACGCCGGTGCGTGCATCGGTGCCGCGGACGACCGTCGCAACGAGCTTGGACTCGAACTGCGGTTCGCTGAAGATGCAGGCTGCCTTGCTGCGGAGAAGCTTGGAGCGAATTTCGTGCAGACGCTTCGCCCCTGGCCGAACCTCAGGGCTGAGCGTGACCGATCCGACCGCATTTAGGCCGTACCGCCGCTCGAAATAATGATAGGCATCGTGGAACACGACAAAGGGCGCCCTCCGCACCGGGGCCAGGCTGCTGCGCAGTTCCGCGTCCAAACCATCTAGCCGCGCCAAGACGGTCTTGGCATTAGCGCGATAGCGCGCCGCGTTGACGGCGTCGGCCTCAACCAGCGCAGCCGCGATCGCACGAACCATGGCCTTGGCGTTGACGGGATCGAGCCAAAGATGAAGGTTATGCTCACCCGCATGATCTTCGTGCTTCTCTGCATGACCGGTATGTTTCTCTTTTCCGCCTGGAGCGTCGTGATCGTGCCCGCCGTCATGATCATGCGATTCCCAGGCGCCGCCCGCACGGACTTTAAGGAGCCGGACACCCTCGGCCGTCGAGAGTTCCACCGACCCTTTTTCACCACCCCGCGCATCCAACGCCTTGTGCATGAAAGTTTCCAGATCGTCGCCCACCCAAAAAATCAGGTCCGCTTGGCGCAACGCGCGGGCATCCGACGGCCGTAACGCGAAGGTGTGCGGCGATGCTCCGCCACGGATGAGCAAGGTCGGCGTACCGATCCCTTGCATGACTCCGGCGACCAGCGAATGGACAGGGTTGATACTGACCACCACCTTCGGCGCCGTGGCGGCGCTTGCCGACGGAGCCGTCAACACGGCGAATACGGCAAACCAGACGAATTTACGGATCAATGCGGTACCCCTTGAAACCAAATCATAAGTTCATTTTCTTGGGGCAAGCTTAATATGATATAATATAACATTACAAGCGTTATAAGATATCATTGCATTTTCGCACGAAAATCCTCTAACTGATGTTGTCCAACCGATGCCTCCGAACTGCGCAAAGGCCAGCATAATGCCCGGAACATCTGCCCATGAACCTTTCCCCGACCGCGGCCATGACCATGATCGATGCATCGAGGATGCGTTCAACCGCGCAGAAAAACTATGCATGCAGAACGGATTACGTCTGACCGATCTGCGCCGCGGCGTGCTGGAGATCATTTGGCAAAGTCACCGGCCAATCGGCGCCTATGACATTCTCGACCGGCTGAAGGAACGCGGCCGCCGGGCCGCGCCGATGACAGTGTACCGCACCCTCGACTTTCTCATGGATAACCGGCTCGTCCACCGATTGGCCAGCCAGAACGCCTATATCGGCTGCGATCATCCCGAAGAGGCGCATCGTGGGCAGTTCTTGATTTGTCGGACCTGTGGCGTGGTTGGCGAACTGTCCGACCCGCGCATCGTCGCGGCGATCAAGGAAACGGCGGCAACCACCGGATTTTCGGTGGAGACGCCGGTTGTCGAAGTAACCGGGCTTTGCCGAGAATGCATCGATTCCGACGATACCGGTCACGGCAATGCTTGATCAATCACCGCTGATCTCGGCGACGGGCATAGCGATGTCTTTTGGCCGCCGGCAGATCCTTAACGACATCACCATTTCCGTTCATCCCGGCGAGATCGTCGCGCTCATCGGGCCGAATGGCTCCGGCAAATCGACGCTCGCCCGAATTCTCCTCGGCGTTGTTCGCCCGGATGCCGGCGCTATCAAACGCCGGCCCGGACTTCGGATCGGCTACGTCCCACAACGCCTGCCGGTCGATGGCGTGTTGCCGTTGCCGGTGCGCCGCTTGCTCGGCTTGACCAGCAAGGTGTCTGTGGAGGCCATGCAAAAAACCCTCGACGAGGTCGGCGCGCCGGGCCTAATGGATGCCGCCGTCCACGACCTTTCGGGCGGTGAACTGCAGCGGGTCCTGATCGCGCGAGCCCTTCTCCGGAATCCCGATCTGCTCGTCCTCGACGAACCGACGGCGAATGTCGACTTCAACGGGCAGATTTCGCTGTTCGAACTCATCCGCCGTATCCGCGACGAACACGGTTGCGGGGTGCTAACGATCTCGCATGATCTGCATCTCGTGATGGCGGCGACCGACCGGGTGATCTGTCTCAACGGCCATGTATGTTGCGAAGGCCGGCCGGAAACCGTGAGCCGGCATCCCGCCTATATGCAGATCTTCGGCCCGCGCGCGTCCGAAACCCTCGCGGTCTACACCCATGACCATGATCACGAGCACGACCTGTCAGGGGACGTGGTCGGTCATCACCATCATGATCATAATCACGGGCACGGGCATCACCATCCCCACGACCATCCGCCGCAGCGCGAAACCGACGCCGGGCGCGATAAATGATCATCGATGATTTCCTGATACTCGGCCTGCTGGGCGGCGTGGGCCTGGCGATGGTCACCGGCCCGCTCGGTTGCTTCGTGGTCTGGCGCCGGATGGCGTATTTCGGAGATTCGGTAGCGCACTCCGCCCTGCTTGGCGTCGCCATGGGATTTCTGCTGTCGGTCAATCTGACGCTCGGCATTGCGGCGACATGCGTGTTCTTCGCCCTCAGCATCGTCGCATTGCAGGCACAGCACCGGATCGCCACGGATACGCTGCTCGGCATCGTATCACATACCTCGCTTTCGATCGGCCTGATCGCGATCAGCCTGATGGAAACCGTCCGTGTCGACCTGATGGGCTACCTGTTCGGCGACATCCTGGCGGTGACGCCGCAGGACCTGATCATGATCTACGGCGGCGGCCTAGTCGCGTTGATCGTGCTGGTGGCGCTGTGGCGCGACCTGCTGGCCGTCACGGTGCACGAGGAGCTGGCCCGTGCCGAAGGTGTATCCGCGCTGCGCACCCGACTAATCTTCACATTGCTGCTGGCCATGGTGATCGCCATCTCAATGAAGATCATGGGTATTTTGTTAATCACCTCGATGCTAATCATCCCGGCGGCAACCGCCCGGCGCTTCGCCCGGACACCAGAAGGCATGGCGTTCCTTGCCTGCGGCATAGGCGCGCTATCGGTCGTATTGGGGTTGATCGGCTCGCTTCGCTGGGATACGCCAACAGGACCATCGGTCGTGGTGGCGGCTTTCGTCCTTTTCCTCGCAAGCCTTGTTTTCTCAGGGTTTCGCGAGACCGGGCGGCCGCTCTCGCCGCGATAACGACACGCCCCGCTTTACCGGCGAATAACCGGCATTCGGCGGCCTCAAGGAGCGACGAGTATGGCGGATTCGCCTGCGCAAAAACCCAACCAAGGCACTGCATTCGTGGTCAACGCGATGCGGCGCGGCTTCGGCGGGAAATGCCCGAAATGCGGCAATGGGGCGCTGCTGGCGGGATACCTGAAGCCCAACACTGCCTGTTGCACTTGTGGTGAAGAAACCGGTGGGATCTATACCGCCGATATCGCCCCGTATTTCACCATCATGATCGTCGGCCATATCGTCATGCCGCTGCTGCTGGCCACCGAAAAAATGGCCGCCCCGCCCATCTGGATGCAGGTCGCATTCTGGCCAACCCTGGCCCTCGCCCTGACGCTGTGGTTCCTGCCGCGCGTCAAAGGCAGCATCATGGGATTGATGTGGGCACTGGGAATGCGTGGCCACGAACAGCATTAGCGCCGACTGGCCGAGGCCCCTCCTTTCGATGTAGGCTCCCCGCCACGAACCGCATCAGGGAGAAACATCATGAGCAAAGTCGCCCTCGTCGTCGAATTCGACGTCAAACCCGAACACCGCCAGGCTTTCGAAGAGATCATCCGCGGGCACGCCAGCCGCACCAAGGAAGCGGAAAGCGGCTGCGTACAGTTCGACGTGCTCATCCCGCAGCGCGATGAGAACAAGGTCTTCCTGTTCGAATGCTACGAAGACGCCGCCGCATTCGAAGTCCACGGCAAGTCACCGATTCTCGCGGAAACCCGCGAGAAATACAAAGACATGATTGCCGACCGGAAAATTACGATCTGTTCCGCCGACTGAGCGACGGCCGCACCGTCGTTATTCGGTGCGGTGGATAAGGTGATATCCGAATGCGGTTTGGACCACGTCGCTGCTTGCACCGACGTCGAGCCCAAATGCCGCATCATCAAATTCCGGCACCATCATGCCCCGGCCGAATGCGCCGAGATCACCGCCATCGTTTGAGGACGGACAGTCCGAATTCGCTTTTGCGAGCTCGCCGAAGTCGCCACCGGCATCAACCTGCGATTTCAGATCGTTGATCTGCGTCAACGCCTCTTCCTTGGTCCGGGTCGCGGTGGACCGTTCGGAACCGGCATACATCAGGAGAATGTGCGATGCGCGCACTTGATCGGCCATTGGGCTCTTCCTTTGTTCGATTGAGTCGCGGGCAGTCATTGCCGCTTTGGCCCTATATATCTCGCAGAATTGGTGAAAGCGAGGCCTATTTGCCCACCGCCCGGTTCCGCGCAACACTGCGGGCCCAGCCCCGCCGAACCAGGGAATATCCACAATGACAACGAAAATCGGCCTGATCCATTCCGTCATTCCCGCCATCGCCGCGGTGGAGACGGCCTTCGCCGAAATCTGGCCGGATGCTCAACCGGTCAGCCTCTATGATGAATCGCTGTATATCGATCTGGCGCCCGACCGGTCGCTCACGCCGCCGATCTACGAACGGATGGAACGGCTGCTCGCTTATAGCGCCGATAGTGGCGCCAACGCGATCCTGGTTACCGGCTCACTGTTCGGCCCCGCCGTCCTCGAGGGAAAGAAAGGTTTGAATATTCCCGTTCTCACCTCCTTCGACGGGTTGATCGACGAGGCGCTCGCCGCCGGCAGTTCCTTCACCGCCGTCGCCACCGATCCTGGAACCAACCGCATGCTGCGGGCCGAATTGGAGCGCTGCGCGGCCGAGACAGGAAAGACGGTTTCCCTGTCGGAAACGCATGTGCCCGACGCCACCGCCTTGCTGAATGCCGGTGACCGGGCAGCCCACGACGCCCTGGTCGTTGGGGCCGCTGATGCAGTGGGGGGTTGCGACGCCATTCTGCTCGGCCAATTTTCCATGGGACCGACCCGGCCGCTGGTGGAACAGCGAACTGGACGCCCGACCCTGGGTGCGCCCGAGGCCGCGGTCCGCAAACTGCGCCACATGTTCGAGGCCTAGCTGCCCCGATTTCCAATCCTTGCTATAGTCGTGAATACCCTGCCTGCCCGCCGATCAACCACCAATCGCGATAAGAATTTATTGTCGCTGCCGGGAGACCAAACCCGATGACGAATACCGACAGTTGGGAGCTGTCCGAAGAACTCACCATGCTGCAGGACACCGTGCGGCGTTTCATGGTGAACGACGTGCAGCCGATTGAGGACCAGGTCCCACACGATACGTTCGAACTGCCGTCCAAACTGCTGGAACCGTTGCAGAAGAAAGCGCGCGACCTGGGCCTGTGGTGCATTCGGACGCCGAGCGAATACGGCGGCACCGGACTCGATCTAATGGGCCAGATCGTGGTCAGCGAGGAAGCGGCGAAATGCAGGATGGGCGCCTATGTACCCGCCTGTGGCGCCTTTGGATCAGACCCGCCCAACGTCATCTTCAAGGGAAGCCAGGACCAGATCGAGCGGTTTGCCCTTCCCGCCATCCAGACCGGCGAGAAACCCTTCACGGCGATAACCGAGGCCGGCGGCGGCTCGGACCCGCGACGGTCGATCCGCACGCGCGCGGTGCGCAAGGGCGACCGCTATATCGTCAACGGCACCAAGATGTACATCACCGGCGCCGGACAAGCGCGCTGGGGCATCCTGTACGCCCGCACCGAGATGGAAGACGGCCGCGACGGCATCACTTGCTTCGTCGTGGAAACCGACAAACCCGGGTTCGAGGCGCGGCCGATCCCGGTCATCCGCTCCTACTCACCGTACGAATTAGTTTTCGAGGATTACGAAATCCCGATCGAAAACCGCATCGGCGAGGAAGGGCAAGGGTTTACCCTGGCCGAACACTGGCTGGTGCAAGGACGCCTGCCCTACTCGGCCGGGGTGATCGGCATTGCGCAGGCCGCGCTCGACATGGCCATCGACTGGGCGAAGCAGCGCGAAACCTTCCGCAGCCCGCTCGCCGACAAGCAGGCCATTCAATGGATGATCGCGGATTCCGAGGTCGAGTTGCGGGCAGCACGGCTGCTAACGTATCAAGCCGCCTGGCGCGGCGCGTTGGGCCACGATATCAAAGTGGATGCATCAATCGCCAAGCTGTATTCGACGGAAACCGCAGGTCGGGTGATCGATCGTTGCGTGCAGATCTTCGGCAGTCTCGGCGTGTCCAACGAATTGCCGCTGGAACGGTGGTATCGTGAGCTTCGCATCAAGCGCATCGGCGAAGGCCCGTCCGAGGTCCACCGAATGGTGATCGCACGGGACCTGCTGCACCAACAAAAAGGGAGGAACTAAACCCCATGGAACAACGTGCCTATCCCCTGGAAGGGATGACCGTGCTCGATATGGGGCATATCTACAATGGTCCGTATGCCGGCTTCATGCTGGCCATGGCCGGGGCCAACGTGATCAAGATCGAACCCTTGAAGGGCGAGCATTTGCGGCACCGTGGGAAGGAAAAGAACCATTCCGTCCCCTTCGCCCTGCTCAACTCCAACAAGCGCTGCATTACGTTGAACCTGAAGGCGCCGCGCGGCCGCGAGATTTATCTCGAGATGGTGAAGAAGGCCGACGTGGTCCTGGAAAACTTCGCACCGGACGCGATGGATAACATGAACCTGGGATGGGACGTGCTGAGCGCCGCGAACCCGCGTTTGGTCTACGGCTGCTCCAGCGGGTACGGCCGCAGCGGCCCGCGCCGCGACGACCTGGCGATGGACCTGACCGTGCAAGCGTCTTCGGGCGTCATGAGCGTGACCGGGTTCGAGGATAGCCCACCGCTGAAGGCCGGCGCCGCAGTGTGCGATTTTTCGGGCGGGGTGCATCTCTACGCCGCCATTGTCACGGCGCTGGTCGAGCGCGAACGGACCGGCAAGGGCCGCATGGTCGAAGTCTCCATGCAGGAAGCGATTTTCGCGTCGCTCGCGTCCAATCTCGGGATGTACTACAGCATGGGCCAGAAGGAACCGCCGCGCACCGGCAACCAGCATGGCGGGCTGTCGATCTCGCCCTACAACGTTTACCCGACGCGTGACGGCTACGCCGCGATCAACTGCACCAATGACGGCCATTTTCACAATCTGCTGCGCGCCATGGGCCGCGAAGAGATCAAAGACGATCCACGCTACGAAACCAACCACGACCGCGCCTTGATCCTCGACGAGGTCAACGAACTGGTCAGCGGTTGGACGAAGACGCTCGACAAGGACGACCTACTCGATATCTCACGCAAGCACGGGTTTCCCTGCGCGCCGGTGCGGGGTCTTGATGAGGTGGTCAACGACGAGCATTTGCACGAACGCGGCATGCTAAAATGGATGGACCATCCGGAACTCGGCCGGATCGCCCTGCAGAATAGTCCGCTGCGCTTCCATGACTCGCCGCTTATGCCCATCGAACCGAGCGCCGATCTCGGTGCGCATAACCGCGAAATCTATGGCGAATGGCTGGGGATCGCCGCCGATGAACTCGATGCAATGGAACGGGACGGAGTCATCTAAAAATGTCGCCAGCTACATCCGCCCACGACCCCGCACTGCCGCCCGGCCCCATCACCGGTCCCGCTGCCTGGTACGCCCGCGACATGGCGGATGACTCGCGTTGGATTTACCGGCTCAACGCCGACGAGATTGGCGAGATTGAAACCGCGCTGGCTGAATTCGGACGGCAGGACACCGACCTGACCCAGGTGACGCGGGAGACATTCCAACTTCCCACCCTTGGCGCGGCCTTGGACGGTATCCGGCACGAGCTCCTATCGGGCCGCGGCTTCATCCTGATCCGCGGCATTCCGATGGAAGGCCGTTCGGTTGCCGACGCTGCGGCTATTTTTTGGGGCTTGGGCAGCTATCTCGGCAAGGCGGTCTCGCAAAACGGCAAAGGCCATGTGCTGGGCCATGTCCGCGATCTTGGGTACGACGTCGACGATCCCAACGCCCGCGTTTATCAAACCGACCGGCGGCAATTCTATCACGCCGATTCCTGCGACATTGTCGGACTGATGTGCCTGAAGAAGGCGCAAAGCGGCGGTCTCAGCAGCATTATCAGCTCGACGACGCTCTATAATGAGATGATGGCGCGAGACCCGGGCCTGGCGGCCGAACTGTTCCGGCCCTTCAAGGTGGATCGTCGCGGCGAGGTGCCGGCCGGTATGGATCCTTACTTTTCGGTTCCCATTATGAATTGGTTCGGGGGACGGCTTACCTGCTACTACGTCCGCCGTTACATCGAATCCGCCCAACGGTTCGGTGACGTTGCTCCCCTGACCGAACGGCAGATCCAGGCATTAGACCTATTCGACGCCATCGCCGAAGAGAACGACGTCCATCTCAACATGGATTTCGAGCCGGGGGACCTGCAATTCCTGCACAATCACCAAATTCTGCACGATCGGACTGATTACGTGGATTGGGATGATCCGGACCGCAAGCGGCATCTACTACGATTGTGGTTATGCCCGCCGGATGGCCGCCCACTGCCGCCGAGTTTCGCGGCCCGTTATGGCGGCGTCGAGGCCGGGAACCGCGGCGGCATCATGACGCCCGGTGTGCAACTTCACGCACCACTGGTGCCCGCCTAACCCTATTAGCATCTTATTCCTGACGAATTACCTTTCTAATTCATTAGGTTACAAGAATTAAGACGGTGTTAGGGGATGCTAACACTTCGTTAAGAATTGGGTGCAACGCTCACCCCGCTGACCTGATGTAGGCCCGCGCGTTGATCGCGCGTTGGTATGGGGACAGCGTAATGAGGGAGAGATTGCATCATGCATATTTCGACAAAGGGACGGCCGCCGGCACGGGCGGTCATTGCTGCCGCAGCTCTGTTTGCAGCGGCATTCTTTACACCCGGACATGCCGACGCGAAGGCCGTTAGCGGTATCGAACCGCAAATGAAGGTCGCAGCGGCGGGTCCGGTCAATGCGGTCCAGGTGGCCGTACTCTCACCGCGGGACCGTCGACAAGCGCGCCGACAGTTTCACCGTGAAAAGCGGGACGCTCGTCGGGATTTCCGCCGGGCAACCCGTGAGGCTCAGCGGGAGCGTCGTCAGGCGGCGCGTGGTGCCGCACGTGATTTCCGGAACGCGGTTCGCGACGCACGCCGTTCCTTCCGGGACGGCCGGCGTGAAGATCCGCGTAGCGCCCGCGATGCACTCCGGGATCAAGTTCGGAACGCGCGCGACCAGTTGCAGAACGCTCGGCAACAGGCCCGAAATCAGTTCCGGAACACACGCAGTAGTGCTCGGGATGAATACAGGAATGCCCGGGAAGAAGCCCGTAATCGGCTCCGCGAGGCCATCAGCGGCGGTGGCGGAGATGACGGCGGGGGTGGCGATACCGATCCGCCGCCGCGCAGCGACGACTGATCCGGCTACGCACGACACTAACGGTTAAACGGCCGCCTTCGGGCGGCCGTTTTTCATTGTCAGAACACGAATTTATAGTAAATGTTTTAACCATATCAATTGCTTACAATTATCCTCACAATTTAGACAAATGTCTTAACGCGCCTTAGGAAGATTTAACGTCGCGTTAAGATTTGCCTGCCACGCTCCCTCTACAGTCCTGCGCAACCCGCTTTTCCGGGCCTGCGCAATGGGGTGGGACTGCAACAGAGGGAGAGTCTGAATTATGCGTTCGAATTTGTTCCACCTTCCCCCCAAGGCCGCCCTGTCTGTGGCGGCGGCCCTGTTCGCGGCAACGATCTTATCACCCGCAACAGGAAGTGCTAAGGCCATCGACGGCATGACTGCCGCCCCGTCGGCCAAGGCGAGTGCATCAGTAATCGAGGTCGCCGCAATTTCACGCAGTGAAGCGCGCGATGCTCGTCGGTCGATCCGGGGCGATTTGCGGGAAAGTTGCCGTGCAATTTCCGAACGGCCGAACCGGCGTGTTTGTTTCCGTGAGGCGCATAGCGAAATGCGTAACCTTCGCGGAGAAGCCCGCGGTGTTTACCGCGATTGCCGCTCCAGCGGCGGGTCGCGCGCAGATTGCCGCGAGGCACGCCGGTCGTTCTGGCTCGATCAGGCCGGCGGCAGTTCCGGCGGCGGCGGAGACGACAGCGGCGGCACGCCGCCGCGAGGCGACGACTAATCGCTCCGCATCCTTTGTTAAGACTCTAGTCGAACAAACGGCCGCCCTCGGGGCGGCCGTTCTTCGTTCTGCAAGCCGGCACTGTTACGGGGCCTTCCGGTTTTAGTCCAGACGACTTCCCATGGTATCTTGCCGCCAATCGCGCCCATCGCGATCCGCTGAATTCATTAGCCAACCGGGAGCCAACCATGAGTTTCGAGTCGCTTACCTATGAAACCCGCGACGGGATCGCCTTTGTCACGATGAACCGGCCGGAAAAGCGTAACGCGCTTGATATCACCATGCGGAATGAACTCTCCCAAGTCGTGCTGGAGATGCGGAACGACAAATCACTATTCGCGGCCATCATTACGGGCGCCGGTGGCGCGTTCTGCGCAGGCGGCGACCTGCAGGGCTTGGCCGACGGTAAAGCGACCCCGTCGGAAACCCGCCGCCGCATCCAGGATATCTATGTCTGGCTCTATGAGTTGATCAGCCTGGAGCTGCCGGTAATCACGGCGGTGGACGGCGCAGCCTATGGTGCGGGCATCAATATCGCGCTTGCCGGCGACTTCATCCTTGCATCGACGCGCGCGCGCTTCTCAGAAGTATTCGGCCGGATCGGACTGGTGCCGGATGTGGGCGGCTTTTTCCTGTTGCCCCGCATTGTCGGGCTGCAGAAGGCGAAGGAACTCATATTCTCCGCCCGCTCCTTCGGCCCAGAAGAGGCTAAGGAATGGGGCATCGTTTATGAGATTTACGAACCCGATCAACTGATGGACGAAGCCGTCAAACTCGCGGAACGGTTCCGCCATTCGTCGCGCGACGCCATCGGCATCTCGAAGAACATCCTCAACCAGTCCTTCAATCAAGATTTCCGCGGCCTTGGCGAACTCGAAGCGTTCGGCCAGGCCGTCGCGCATGATTCCCAATATCACTCGGAGGCGGTCGCCCGTTTTCTCGACAAGGAACCGCTTCTGTTCAACTGGGACGAGGCCGAGAAAGTCAGCAGAGGTAAATAGGCGCTACCATCGAATTACCGTGGCGTCAGCGGCGCATTGAGCACCGTCTCCGCGCCGACGATCCCGCCCGGCCAGTCGACGCTATCCGGTTCCCCGTGGCGCGCGAAATAGGCCTTAGGCAAAGGCCGACTCCCCTTGTTCTGAAGCCAAAGCCGAAGCAGATGGCGACGATGCGCCGGGTCCGGGTCGTCGTCGAAGGCCTGGCGCGTATGCATGATCACGTAGTTGTTTAGGAACTGCATGTCTCCGGGCTCAAAAACGATATCCAGTCGTTGCTCCGCCGCGATTTGCTGCGCCAGTTCCAATGCTTCCTTCTGTTCCGGCATCATTGCCGGGATACCGTCGAGCCGATGGGCCGACCCCATATAGGTCGGTTCGATGCTCGTGCTCAGATACCCTTGGTGATAGTGAAACACCGCGAGGCTGTACCAGGGCGGCATGCCGGCAGGCACCTCGTCGCGCCGGTCCCGGTAGTAGGGTTCAGCGAGAACACGGACCAGATCGGGCCGCTGCCTGAGCATTTCATTATGGACCGTGACCGAACTGGCGAGGCTGCTTTCGCCCCCTGCCCGCGCCGTGTGTAGGCACAACAACCCGACCACGTCGCAGCAATCGACATGAAATGGGATCGTGTCGCTGGAATACGGCCCGCGCTGGCTCCGGTCGTGGACCGATTCACCGATATCGGTGATGTGGCCGAGCACATGGCCTTTCTTGTTCTGTGAGAAGACACCGTCACCGAGATGCATGCCGATCCCCCAGAAGGCGATTGCCGACTGTTCGGCGGTGTACCGGTCCACCGGAAACCCGCGAATTTGCACGAAGCCGCGGCCATCGGTGATTTCCGATCGAATCGCACGCAGATCATCCGCCAAGGCCGGCAACGGAAACCGGTCCCGGGTGATCTCCATGATCGGTACGGCCTGATCCTGCAGCGCGCGGATGTTCGCATCCAACGCTGCGATATGCTCCGGCTCAAGCTGAAACAGATACTCGGCGCTCGCCGCCATATCGGATGCACGCCAGCCCGCCGGATCATTGACGGGCTCGAAAGCGATAGCGGGTTCACGATTGCGCTGTGTCACGGGCCGGATCGCATCTACTGTTGCAAGGGACCGAGTGCGGTCTGTTTGTCTCCGATCGTACAATAGTATACTGGGAAAGCTCTCGCCCGCAGAAGCCCCTCTATGCAAACCAGCAACCCTTGGGAGTGTGACGCATGAAGGCCGCCGCCTTCGACTTTGTCCAGCCGTCCAGCATCGACGAGGCCTGCCGACATCTGGCGCGCACCTCGGACGACCCGCAGATCATCGCCGGCGGCCAATCGCTCATGCCGATGATGGCGATGCGGCTTGTCCGGCCCGGATTGATCGTCGACATCAACAAAATTGAGGCGCTGAGCGGCATCGCCGAGCAGGATGGCGGCGTCACTATTGGGGCCTGCACACGCCAAGCCGATGCGGAGGCGTCGCCGATCATACGCACGCAGTTGCCCTTGCTGACAAAGGCGCTGCGCTTCGTGGGACACGACCAGACGCGCAACCGCGGCACGATCGGCGGCAGCCTCGCGCATGCCGACCCGTCGGCGGAAATATGCCTGACCGCGATTGCCTTGGACGCAAAACTCACGCTGACCAGCGCAAAGGGACAACGCAACCTTACGGCCGCGGATTTCATTCTCGGCCCCATGACCACTGCCATCGAAGACGGTGAAATTCTGACCGCGGTTTCCTTGCCGGTCTGGACCGGGGATGACCGTGTCGGCGCCGGCTTCCAAGAGGTCAGTTCGCGGGAAAGCGATTTCGCGATCGTCGCCGCCGCCGCCCAGGTCTCGATCGATGCCGACGGCATCTGTCGTCGCGCGGCGATCGCGGTGGCCAATGCGACGCCCACGCCGATCCGGCTCACCGCCCTTGAGGACGGACTCGTCGGTCACAAACCGACGGCGGCGGCCATCGATCCTCACGTGGACAATCTCGACACCCTTCTCGAACCGGAAGCCGACCTGCACGCTTCCGGCACGGCGCGCATCCATATTGCGAAAACCCTGATACGCCGCGCCATCCTCGAAGCCGCCGAGGACGCAAAAGCCAATGACTGATGCCCGCCCCACCAAATCCGTGTCGATGACAATCAACGGCACACCGGTTACCGCCGAGGTCGAGCCCCGCATGACGCTGCTCGATTTCTTGCGCGACGAACTTGATCTCACTGGGACACATGCCGGGTGCGAGCATGGTGTCTGCGGCGCCTGTTCCGTTCTCCTAAACGACGTGCCGATCCGGTCCTGCCTCATGCTTGCCGTGCAAGCGAATGGCGAACGCCTCACGACAGTCGAAGGGCTCTCCGATCCCGACGGCAGCCTCAATCTGGTACAGGATTGCTTCTGGGAAACCCATGCCTTGCAATGCGGCTACTGCGCGCCGGGCATGCTGATCGCCGCGCAGGCATTGCTGCAACGCAATCCGGACCCGTCACGCGAGGAAATCCGCAAGGCGATCAGCGGCAACCTCTGCCGTTGCACCGGCTATGGCCAGATCATCGAAGCCATCGAGCTTGCCGCCGACCGGATGAACCAGCGCACCGGAAAGGCCACGCGATGACCGAACAGGCAAACGCCGGCCGTTTTGTCGGCCGCCACCGGCGCACCAAGGAAGACCGGCGCTTTATTGCCGGGCTCGGCCGTTACGTGGCCGATATCCGCCTGCCCGATATGAAGCATGTGGCACTCCTGACCAGCCCGCACGCAAGCGCCCGCATCGTCTCGATCGATACGCGCGCGGCCCTCGCATTGGACGGCGTGCAGGCCGTACTGACCGGCGACGAATTGGCCGAGGCGACGAACTCGCTGCAACACGGCGTCGAGGCGCCGAACATCATCTGGCGTCCGCTGGCGCAGAACCTGGTGCGCTACGCCGGGGAATGGGTCGCCGCCGTTGTCGCCGACAACCGCTACATCGCCGAAGACGCCATCGAGTTGATCGATGTGACGTATGACATCTTGCCCGCGGTCGTCGACCCGGAAGACGCCTTCGCCTCGACCGACCTGTTGGTCCACCCTGATCACGGCAACAATGTCCTGTTTCACCGCAAGTTCGTCTGGGGCGGCGTCGACGACGACTTCGCGGCGGCAGACCACACGCTTAACTTCCGCGTCAAATGGGGCCGCAATTCGACCGTCCCGATTGAGACCTTCGGCGTGGTGTCGCGCTGGGACCCGGGGCAGGAAATGCTCGATGTCTGGGCGTCGATCCAGATGCCGA
The DNA here is from genome assembly GCA_021774335.1 of Alphaproteobacteria bacterium. GTDB lineage: Bacteria > Pseudomonadota > Alphaproteobacteria > UBA8366 > UBA8366 > JAJFJD01. The sequence goes on along the minus strand of JAJFJD010000040.1, from coordinate 91,266 downwards.
AATATGCGGATCAAATCGCGGAGGCCGTTCGCGTTCCGGGCAACCATGTCCGGGTGCATTACGACGTCGATGTCGGCGGCAGCTATGGCGTGAAGCGCGGCCTCAAACACGCCGTTTTGACCAGCTATCTCGCACGTAAGCTTGGCTGCCCGGTGCGGTTGCTCGAAGACCGGCTGGAGAATATGTCCGGCGGGGACGCCCATGGCCCCGACCGAATTTTCGACGTGCATGTCGCGTTCAATGGCGACGGCATGGTGCAGTCGATGCGGATGCGCGCGCTCGACGATTGCGGCGCCTATCCCGGCCGTGCGCCCCTGCAGCTCGGCAAGCCGGTTGGATCGATCGTCGGTCCCTACAAAATTGGCAGCGTCGAGTACGAAGCCATTTCCGTCTGCACCAACAAGACCGGTCAGGTCGCGGTCCGTGGGTTTGGACAGGCGCCGACGAATGTCGCAATCGAACGGATGATGGACCGGGTCGCGGATTTCCTGAAGTTGGACCGGCTCGAACTGCGCCGCCGCAACTTCATCCGCACCGAGGAATTCCCCTACACCATCCCCAGCGGCACCGAATACGACAGCGGCGACTATCACGCGGTCGAGGCGAAGGCGCGCGCCCTGTCCGACTACGACGCGTTGATCGCCGAGCGCGACACCTTGCGCGGCTCTGGCAGTCTCGCGGGCATCGGCGTGGCGACCTGTTTGGAGCCGGGCGGCGGCAACGCGGCTTTCGAACCGCTGTTCAATCCCAAGAACGACACGACAACCTGGATGGAATCCTGCACGGTCAAGGTCGACCGGCTCGGGACGGTGACCGCTCTGATCTGCACATCGAGTTCGGGACAAGGACATCAAACCCTGGTCGCGACCGTCGTCGGCGAAGTTCTTGAGATCGACCCGATGGACATCCGAGTGGTGCATTCGGACTCGCTGTCCAGCTTGCCGGGCAATAGCCCGGTCGCCAGCCGGATGGCGATCATGCTGGGCGGCGCGGCGCAACGGGCGGCGGAAATCCTGCGCGGCCGCCTGATGAACATCGCGGCCCATAACCTGAAGCGCGATGAGCAGGATCTCGTCTACGCCGACGGCACGATCCAGGTTCGGGACGACGACGCGGCAAAGCTCAACTGGAAGCAGTTGATCCGCATCTGTCACGGGCAATACCACCTGATGCCGCCGGGCATGGAGCCGGGATTGCAGGCCAGCTACACCATGCAGGTGCCGAACGGCGGCACCATGCCGACCGCCGACGGCCGGGTGCAGATGTATCCCTGCTTCTCCTTCGAGACGCATATCACCCTGGTCACCATTGATCCGGGGACCGGCAAGGTGACGATCCCACGCTACTTCATCGTGCACGACTGCGGCACCGTCATCAGCCCCGCCATCGTCAAAGGGATGCTGCTCGGTGGTATCGCGCACGGCATCGGCGCGGCGCTGTATGAGAAGTTCGAATATGACGATGCCGGCCAGCATTTGAGCGGCACCTTCATGGACTACCTGTTGCCGTCGTCGATGGAAATTCCCGACGTACAGATGGACGAACACTGCACGCCGTCGCCGCTGACGCCGCTCGGGCAGAAGGGCGCCGGGGAAGCCGGATATATGGGATCGCCGGCCGCCGTCGTCAGCGCCGTCAACGACGCCCTCGCCCCGCACGATCTGACCGCCGAGAGTTTACCGATCAAACTCGGCACGCTGAGCGACATGCTACGCATCCTTGATGGCAACGACTGAAACCGTTTCTTCCCGATAAGGCTCAACCATGAATATCGATATCCACGCCCATTTCGCCCCGCAGCAAATGTTCGACGCGCTGCTGAAGAACATCGGCCGCTTTCCGTCGGTCGACCTGATGCATGAAGACGGCAAGTACCAGCTCGCCTTCGCCGGTGGTAAGCCGACCCGGCCGGTCATGCCGAACCTGCGCGATACCGAAAACCGACTGCAGTGGATGACCGAGCGGGACATCGACCATCAGATCAACGGCGGCTGGCTCGACATGTTCGGCTACGAAATTCCCGCCGACGAGGCGGCCGAGTGGAGCCGGATGATCAATGAACATCTGCTGGAGGCGACCAAGGACCAGCCGCGCCTGACGCCTCTGGCCAGCGTTCCGATGCAGGACGGCAAGCTGGCGGCAGAAGTCCTGAGCGAGGCCATGGACGCGGGCTTTCCCGGCCTGATGATCGCGGCCCAGCCGAAGGGCGATGGCGGCAATCTGGACGACCCCGACCTAAACCCATTCTGGGAAGTGGCGTCGGACCGGGGCGCGGTCATCGTCATCCACCCGGTCTTCGACCTGCGCGACCCGCGGGTGCAAGCGCCCGATCTGGTCAACACGATCGTCCGGGTCAACGACATGACCACCGCTTGCGCCCGGCTGCTATTCTCCGGCCATTTCGTGAAATACAGCGGCATGAAGGCGGTCCTCAGCACCGGCGGCGGCAGCCTGCCCTTCGTGCTCGGACGGCTGATCCGCAACTTCAATGCCAACCCCGGCAAATACGCCGACCCGGAAGAAGGCCTGCAGCACTGCTATTTCGACAGCCTGGTGTTTCAGACCGATGCTCTGCGCTATCTCTGCGACAAGGTCGGCGTCGACAAGGTCATGCTGGGCTCCGACTACCCCTTCCCCATCGGCGACCCGGCCCCGACCAAAGTGGTCCTGGAGTCCGGACTAAGCGCCGCCGATCAGGAGAAGATTCTGAGCGGAACCGCCGCGAAACTGTTCGGTATTGCGTCGGCCTAGCCGAGCGTCGGGTCCTCGCTCACGCGAACCAGGCGTTTGCCGAGATTGTCGCCGTTCATCATGCCGATGAAGGCGTCGATCGTATTGTCGAAGCCGTCGACGATGTCCTCGAAATAGACGATACGTCCGTCCATAACCCGCTCGGCAATCCAGGGCAGGAAGTCGTCGTATTGGTCCATGTGGTCGTAGATGCTGAACTTCCGCATCACCGCGCCCTTCGCCTCCACGTTGCCGATGTTTTTCGGTTTAGAGGGTTCGGGGTTATCGTATTGCGAGATGCTGCCGCATACAGGAATCCGCGCACCCTGGTTGATGCGATCGAGCACCGCCTCCAAGGTCTCGCCGCCGACATTCTCGAAATAGATATCGATTCCGTTCGGGCAGTACTCGTCCAGCGCCGCGCCGATCGACGACACGGTCTTGTAGTTGAAGGCGGCATCGAATCCGAGCACGTCGACGATGTGCCGGACCTTGCGGTCGGAGCCGGCGCTGCCGACGACAATGCAGCCTTCCTGCTTGGCGATCTGTCCGGCGACGCTTCCGACCGCGCCGCTGGCGGCGGAGATGAAGGCGGTTTCGCCCGGCTTCGGCTTGCCGATATCAAGGATGCCGACGCGCGCGGTCAGCCCCGGCATGCCAATAACCGTAATGGCGTGCGAGATCGGTCCAAGCGATGGGTCGATCATCCGCAGGTCACCGCCGCCCTTGGCCAATGAGTAAAGTTCCCACCCGAGGAAGCCCCAAACGAAATCGCCCTTTTTGAATTTGGGATTGCGAGACTCGGCGACTTGTCCCACGACGCGCGCGGGCACCACTTCGTCGAGCGGGAAGTCCCTGGACCCTGGGTAGTTCGCCGTGCCACCCATCCGCCCCCGCATATAGGGATCGCAGGACAGATAGATGTTGCGCACCAGAACGTCGCCGTCTTGCGGTTCGGGCACCGGCTCGTCGCGAACGTCGTAGCAGGCCGGCGTCACCGGTCCCTTGGGCGGTTGGACGAAAAAGATGCGGCGGTTCTGCATAGTTGGGCTCCTCCAAAACGCGACGGCCAGAACTGTGTAGAATGCCAGTCGGCCCCGTTAGCTATCAGATAATTTTCTATATTGTCGATGAATTACGGAACAACCATAGTTGCCGCCGCTTTGCCGATCCAATCCGAAGGAGATGAACCGTGACCACCATGCGCATTGCCCACATTGCCGTCCGCGTCAACGATATGGCGGAGGCTCGAGAATTCTATGAGGGTGTCCTCGGATTCAAGGAAGTTCGCAGCGAGCACCACCGGGATCACTATTCTTGCCATCTCACGGATGGCCATATCGATCTGTCCATCCTGCAATACGACAAAGGCACGCAATCCGCCGAGTCGAAGGCCGCCGGCGAAAAACCCTGCATCCACCACATGGGGTTCGAAGTCGACGACCTGGAGAAAGGCGTCGAGGACATCAAGGCCCGCGGGTACGAAATCATCTCTACCCCCGGCGTCATCCCGATTAAATTCCGCGCGCCCGGCGGAACCGTCGCTGAGATCGCACCGACCGGACGCTTCCTGCAGGCCGCCAAGGAATAAAAGCCTCCTAATCTAGGAGTGGTGACCTCCGATCCGGGCCCGGACCCGATAACGCTCGGGACGCCTACCAGGCATTGCTATCGGTTTGCCTCGGCTTTTGGTTATAGGGCCTAATTACAGGGACCCTCCGATTGCCGTATGGAGCGAAAGAGTTCTTATGAGCACAGATCATAGACTTCAGGACCCGTCTCCCGCCGTCGATAGCCCCTCGGTATGGCGCGGTGCCGAATTGGAAAAGCGCGAGGATTGGATACACCACGTCTCTGCGGACGAGATTGCCGAACTGGAACGTTGCGCCGATCGTATTATCGCCCGCGGTCTTTGTGTTCCGGATTTCGGCAAGGATGATTTTCCGCTTCCCAAATTTGCCGGAGTCCTCGATCGAATTCGAGAGAATATCGTCAATGGCCCGGGCGTTCATGTCATGCGCGGGCTTCCGGTCGATCGTTGGTCCCGCGAGCAGTGCGCCATCACATACTGGGGCATCGGCGCACACATTGGCGAGGCGGTGACGCAGAACGCCTACGGGCATGTCTTGGGACATGTGAAGGACATCGGTGTCGACGTCGACGACGTGAACAACCGTGGCCATCGATCGCGCGCGGCACTGTCCTATCACAACGATATAGGCGGCGAGATAATTGGGCTGTTTTGCCTCAAGCCGTCGAAGTCCGGCGGGTTGAGCAGTGTCGTCAGCGCCGGCGCGCTCTATAACGAAATGTTGAAACGCCGGCCTGACCTGCTCGCCGAGCTATTGCAACCAATGCATCTGGACCGGCGCGGCGAAGTGCCCGAGGGCTGGGAGCCCCACTATCGGCTACCGGTGTTCAGCCGGTACGAGGGTCGTCTGATTGTGTGCTTCGTGCGACGCTTCGTCGAATCTGCGCAGCGGTTTTCAGAATTGCCGCGGCTTACACAGGCACAATGGGACGCACTCGACATGCTTCGGGACCTTGCGGCCAGCCCGGAGTTCAGTCTCGACATCACCTTCAACCCCGGCGATATCCAGTTCGTAAACAACCTGACGACCATGCATTCACGCACCGGATATGAGGATTACCCGGAACCGGAACAAAAGCGCCATTTGCTGCGGCTATGGCTTGCTGTTCCCGGCGGCTGGCCGCTGCCGCAGGCGTTTTACGATCGGTACGGGGCAACGACGCCGGGCGGGCGACCGACCGGGATCGTCGTCACCGATCCGAGGGAGCCCGCTCCCATGGACGTGGCGTAGCGAGCGGAACAAGGGTGCTGGCGGACAGGAGAGTGCGATGGGACTGACCACTGAACTTTGCGAAAAAATCATCGGTGTGACCGATGCCAATATTCCGGACGAGGCGTTTGCTCACGCGAACCGCGTAACGCTCGACGGCTTGTCGGTGGCGCTCGCCGGGACGACGCAGAAGGCGCCGAAGGCACTGGCCGAGTATGTCCGCGAACAGGGATGCGCGCCGGTCGCGACCACCATCGGGTTCGGCTTCAAGACCTCGCCCTTCTACGCCGCCTATCTTAACGGCGCCTCCATGCATGTGCTCGACTACGAGCCCATGTCGACGCCAGCCAATCACGCCACATCGCCGGTGCTGCCCGGCGTGCTGGCGCTGGCGGAGAAGCTGGGCACCGATGGGCGTACCGCCGCGACGGCGCTGGTGAAAGGCATCGAGATGGAAGGCCGGCTTCGCTTTGCCGAGGGGCATCCGGGCCGTTACGTCTTCCACACGCCGGGCGTGGTCGGCCCCATGGGAAGCGCGGTCGCCGCATCCCATATGCTGGGTCTCGACGCGCAACAGACCGGTTACGCCATCGCGATTGCCGCCACCCGCTCGGGAACGCTATCGGCCAACAAGGGCACCATGGCCAAATGCACCCATTGCGGATATTCGGGTGCCAACGGTCTCGACGCCGCCCTGCTGGCCGCGCACGGCTTCAACGCCAATGGCGACGTGCTGGAACATGAACACGGCTGGGCCAAGGCGTTCCTGAAAGACGATCTCACCCCGGACATCCTGCTCGCCTATGGCGAAACATTCCGCATCGTCGATCCCGGATACAACATCAAACTCTTCCCCGCCCAATACGTCACCCATTGGGGCATCAACGCAGCACTGGAGGCGCGCGAAAAGATCGCGGATATCACCGATATCGACAGCGTCACGATGACGGTGGCCCCGTCGGAGCATGTCGAGCGGCCGCTGCCCAGTACCGGCCTCGACGGCAAGTTCAGCATTCACTATACCGTCGCCGCAGCCCTGATCGACGGACCGCTCGGCATCGATCATTTCATGGACGATGCGGTCAATCGGGACGATATTCAGTCGTTGATGAAGAAGGTCACGCTCGAACCGAACCCGTCGATACCGGATACGACGACGGGACGTTGGGTCGATCTGGCAGTGACCCTGAAGGACGGCACGCGCGTCGAGGTACATTGCGACAAAGGTCTCGGCCACTACCAGGGCGAACCCACGACACCGGAGCGTCACCGCATCAAAATTCACGATTGCCTGCAGCGGGTTTTTGACGACGCAAAAGAAGAGGAATTCGTCACCCTGGCCAGCCGCATGCACGAGCTAAGCGCCGCCGAGATAACACGTCTGCTGGAGATTTGCGGTTAGAAGCGCGCTTCTATCCAGGATGACCAAGTTGCACGATCCTCCTCCCCGGCGCTAGCATCGTCCCCAACGAAACTTGATCGGCTGGAGCCTCCTATGGGGATCGATGTCATTCGCACCGGCGCGGCGGTGGGCGCGGAAATTCGCGGCGTCGACCTGTCGCGCGACCTGGACGATGGCGAATTCGACGCCATCGAGAACGCCTACAACGAGAACGGCGTGATCTTCTTTCGCGGGCAGTCGATCACACCGGACCGTCTTCTCTTGCTGACCAAACGCTTCGGCAACCTGCAGCTCAACACCTTCGGCGAAACGCTCGGTCTGCCCGATTTCCCAGGGATCGTGCTCGTCTCCAACGTGGAGGAAGACGGGCGCGAGATCGGGATCAAGCGCGCGGGCGAAAACTGGCACAGCGACATGTGCTACACGCCGAAACCGCCGCGCGGCACAATTCTCTATGCTCAGGAGGTACCGGAGATCGACGGCCTGACGCTGGGCGATACCTGCTTCGCCGCAACCCATGCAGCCTATGACGCCCTGCCCGACGCCATGAAACAGCGGCTTGATGGGCTCATCGCGGAATTCGATTTCGCGGCCCGGGTGCGCGCGGTGCCAATCACGCAGGCACAGATCGAGGCCTTTCCTCCCGTGACCCATCCGATCGTCCGGACGCATCCCTACACGAGCCGGAAATGTCTCTATGTCATGCGGGACGACTGCACGGGGATTGCCGGGCTCGATGATAGCGAAGCGCAGCGGCTGATCGAGGCGCTCGCCGACCATATCGTCCGCCCCGAATTCGTGTACCGCCATGTGTGGCAGCCCGGCGACGTCCTGGTCTGGGACAACTGCACGGTGCAGCACAAGGCCATCCAGGATTACGACCTGCCGCTGCGCCGCTTGATGCAGCGGACGACTTTCGCCGCCGAGAGCGCGCCAACGTAGGGGACGCCGAGGCGTCAGACCGTGCCGGTAAAACGGGCGACATGCTCACCGAGCCCCGACCAGCCCTTGACCTTCTAGTCACTGGAAGCACCATTTATGGCGCAGCGAGGTATTTTGGGAGCTAGTCACCCGTATGGACGCATCAACCCACCGCGAGGCGGAGACAACCGAACGCGATCCAGTCTGCGGCATGTTCGTGGACATCGCGACGGCGCCGCACCGCCTGACGCATGATCACACCGACTATGCGTTTTGTTCGGCGCACTGCCTCGACCGGTTTCAAGCCGATCCCGAGAAATTTCTGAATCCGGTTCCGGCCGACACCCCCACCGAAACTCCGGCCGATCCGGGCGCGATCTATATCTGCCCGATGCATCCCAAAGTCCGGAATGTCGGCCCTGGCGACTGCCCGGATTGCGGTATGGCACTGGAACCCGAGGACATCACCGCCGAGACCGGGCCGAATCCCGAGCATGTCGATTTCACCCGGCGGTTCCGGGTTGGCGCAGTCTTGGGCGTACCGCTGGTCGTCCTGGCAATGGGCGCGCATCTGCCCTTCTTCTCCCTAAGCGACATTATTCCTCACAATGTGAACCACTGGATCCAGATCGTCCTGGCCACACCGATCGTCCTCTGGTGCGGCCTGCCTTTCTTCCAGCGCGGCTGGGCCTCGGTGATAAACCGAAGCCTCAATATGTTCACGCTGATCGCCATCGGAACCGGCGTCGCCTACGGCTACAGCGTGGTCGCGACGGTCGCCCCCGGCCTGTTTCCCGACACCTTCCGCAGCGCCGCGCAAACCGTCGACGTCTATTTCGAGGCCGCCGGCGTGATCGTCGTCCTGGTCCTGCTGGGCCAGCTCCTGGAACTACGTGCCCGCGACCGAACCGGGTCCGCCATCCGGTCGCTGATGAAACTCGCTCCCGACACCGCGACCGTCATTCGGGAGTCCGGCGCCGAAGAGACCGTGCCCCTTGAAACGATCGCCGTCGGCGACCGTCTGCGCATCCGGCCGGGTGAGAAAGTGCCGATCGACGGTCATGTCGTCGATGGCGGCAGCAACGTTGATGAAGCGATGGTCACGGGCGAAGCGGTCCCGGTCGCGAAGGCTCCGGGCGACGCCGTCATCGGCGGAACGTTGAATACGACCGGCAGCTTCGTGATGGTGGCCGATCACGTTGGCGGCGACACGATGCTGGCACGGATCGTCCAACTTGTCGCGCAGGCGCAGCGCAGCCGCGCGCCGATCCAGCGCATCGCCGACATGGTCGCGGGATATTTCGTGCCGACGGTGATCGCCGTTGCGATCATCGCGTTCGTCATCTGGTGGGCAGTCGGCCCCGCCCCGGCGCTTGCCCATGCCATGATCGCTGCGGTCTCGGTCCTCATCATTGCATGCCCTTGCGCTCTGGGACTCGCGACACCCATGTCGATCACGGTCGGCGTCGCCCGCGGCGCGCAGGCCGGCGTGTTGATCCGCGACGCCGAAGCGCTGGAAGGGCTGGAGAAGATCGACACGCTGGTGCTCGACAAGACCGGAACATTGACCGAGGGCAAACCCGCGGTCATCCATATCGACCCGGCGGACGGGTATGACGAGGGCCGGGTTCTCACCATCGCGGCCAGCTTGGAACAACACAGTGAACATCCGCTCGCGACCGCCATCGTCGGCGCGGCGCGGGATCACGGCCTCACTTTGACCGACCCCACCGATTTCAATGCCCAATCCGGCAAGGGCATCACGGGCCTCCTGGACGGCCAACGCATCGCCGTCGGAAGTGAGAAATTGTTGGAGGATCACACGGAATCGACCCGATGGACCGAGCGGGCCAACGCCGCGCGGCGGGACGGTGCGACCGTGGTCTTTGTCATGGAAGCGGATCGGGAAGGAGACCGGATCGCCGGCGCAATCGCCATCGCCGATCCGATCAAATCCACCACGGCGTCCGCGCTAAATGCGCTGCGAAAGGACGGGCTTCGTATCGTCATGCTGACCGGCGATCACGATCTTGTCGCGCAGAGTGTCGCGAACCGGCTGTCCATCGACGAGGTTCACGCCAATGTCCTGCCGTCCGAAAAGGGCGATCTGATCCGCCGTCTGCGCGACGAGGGCCGCCGCGTAGCGATGGCGGGCGACGGCGTGAACGACGCCCCGGCCCTAGCGGAAGCCGATATCGGGATCGCGATGGGTACGGGAACGGACGTCGCCATCGAAAGCGCGAATGTGACGCTGGTGAAAGGCGACCTGACCGGCATCGTCCGGGCGCGGCAACTCAGCACCGCAACGATGCGCAATATCCGTCAGAATTTGTTCCTGGCTTTCGTCTACAACAGCGTCGGTGTCCCGATCGCCGCCGGAATTCTCTACCCGCTGACGGGCCTGCTGTTGAGCCCGATCATCGCGGCAGCGGCCATGAGCCTGAGTTCCGTATCGGTCATCGGCAATGCGCTGCGGCTCCGCACCCTGTCCCTGCGTTAAGGATCAGGTTTTCTTCGGCGCCTCGGCATCGGCCGGGACCAGCGGCGTCCCGGGACGGGCCGGCAGATCGGGCGTCTTACCCGTATCCGGCGCAGTCCGGGGCGTGTCATCCGTTGCCTTGCCGCTTTGCGGCAATGAAGGCTGCGGATCCGACACCGGCTGAATCATCTGTTGCTCGACGGGAGCCGACTTCTTCGGTTCGGCGGACGTCGTCTGCGGAACCGCTTCCATCTTCGTCGTGATGGGCGGCGCCGGCGGTTCGATGATTGCCGTCTGTTTCGTGTCAGTGAACGGCCGCTTCACAAAGGTATTGGGTAGCGGCGGGACGGAATTCAATTGCGCGCTAATTTCTTCTGCCAACTCCAGAAGCTGCTGCCGCTCCAGTCCACCGGCCAAGCTGTAGGCGAACGGGCCGTCCTGCCAATAGAAAACGGCGACATCCGTGTTCTGGACATAGGTGAACGCGGTCTGTCCGGCGTCCCGGTTCTTTCCGATGAATAGCGTAACCGGCCGCTTGTCTTTCTCGTGCTCGTACATCAATTGCGCCGCCGGACCATTCCGCGACGGTAGAATCCGTTCGACCGTAAGCTGGTATCCGAAGGGTTCGAGATCCGGCGCCTGAAGCGGAATGCCAGTCAGCCGCTGCGACAGCCAAGCCACCACCCGGGACTTCTCGTCCAGGCGGACCTCTTTCGGTTCGGCCAACCGGCCAGCGAACAACAGATGCGCATCGGTCGCCTGCTGCGTAAACGCAACGAAGCGATCCTCCGGCGCGTCTTGCCGATCGGTATAGGTCGCGAAGGCGCCAAACCCGGCAATGATGAACGCGGATACCGCCGCAACACGCATCAATCGCTGCGAAAAGCGCCGCCGGACGATGGTTTTTTCCAACGTCGCGGTCATTGCCTCTATCTCGGGGTTGCGGGTCAGCTCCGCTTCATCACTAAGAGCATGCAAAGCCAATGTCAGGTCGCGATACTCTTTGATGCGATCGGCGTCGCCCGGCGAGTCGGCCAGATAGGCCTCAACCTCGGCACGGCGTGCCGCGGTTAACTCGCCATCAACATAGGCGTGCAGATCAACGTCGGAGATCGACGAACTAGCCGTTCGATGGATATCGTTCATTTTACCATTCGCAAATTGCTGTGAGACTCACTTGCCATCAACTGACGCAAGGTCTCGCGACCCCGCGACAGACGCGACATTACCGTCCCGACTGGAATTCCAAGCGTTGTGGCAGTTTCCCTGTAACTCATTCCTTCCAGGCCGACGAGCAGCACGACCTGCCGATAATCTTCCGGCAGGACGCGAAGCGCGCGCTCCAGATCCCGGATGCGCAGGCTGTCTTCCTGATTCGGCTGGGATGACAGTTTGTTCTCGACCACGTCGAGCGGCACCACCGTGCCACGGCGCCGGTTGCGGATTACGCGATCGACATGGACATTGTGAAGAATCGTAAACAGATACGCGCGCGTGTCGCGGATTTCGTTCCACGCTTTTGTTCGTGCGATAGCACGAGTCAAACATTCCTGGACGAGATCGTCCGCTTCTTCGCGATTTCCGGCCAAGGCTTGTGCGTAACGTCGCAAGGACGCGATATGCAGTGAGAGGGTGGGACCGGTTTCCGGCACGTCGAGGTACTCCTGTAACGGCAAGAGCGTTCCAAATGCGCGTCGGCAATGGCGAAACGCGTTGTCCATCGCCCAGCCAAGTCCCTCGAAGATCAAACCGGAATCTTCCCACGTTGGTTGGTACGGAACGGTCGACGCCGTTTTTTGAACCCGTCCAATCAACAATGTGCCCCCTCTCAATCATGCGCTCATACCGCTTCCCACCAATTGCTCGACGCGTTTTGACATTTTCCATTGTCGGTTCTTTCAACCGGTTTTCTGTGTCTGCGCATCGCACGGTTCATGAACACACGCGCTTCAAGAGTCATAGACGCCGTTGAAGCGGATTTATTCCCAGCCTGTTCAGCAATTCAGACGGAAATGCGGCGACATCGTGATCAAAGGCGGTGCCGGTATGGCAATTCATCAAAAATTAAGATTTCCAAAAAATCTGACATCCGTTCGGGAATAACCGCGGCATCAGTCGGTCTATGTGGTCAAGAACGACGCGTTGCACGATCAACATCGTCATCGAAATGCAGCGCAACCAGATGGCAAGAGCACAGGGTATCGAGCGATGCGAGTACTAAGAAAGCCGAGCCGAACCGACATTGCAGCGCTGCTTTTGATTGCCGCCGGAACAGGGTCGGCCATTGCCGCAGCTACCGCCGCACCGACCATGGTGGAGACGAACGCCATCAAGTCGCCGCGCGCCGCAACCGGTTTGCAGGTCGCCGCCCGAGACGACGCACAAATTTACTATCAGGCCTACCGGCTGATCGGCAGTTACGTCCTGAACCTATCGGGCGAACGCATCGGCCAGGTGGACGACTTGGTCATTAATAACGAGGGCAAAGTCACGCAAGTGTTGGTCGCCCTCAAGGAATCCATCGACATGGATGGATCACCGGTTCCGATCTCGCCCTACCGTGCGGAAGTCGTTTCCGTCGCCGGGTCGGCCGTCACAGTGATCCGTGTCGATTTAACACGCGAAGAAATTGTCCAGGCGCAACTCACGCGCCTGAAAACCGACGCCCGGGCTCCGGTATCGCGGGGAACCGACCGGCCCGATCAGTGGCGACACGAAGATCCGTTGTTCTAGGGTGATTTGGACACGGAACTTTTTGACGGCACGTCTCATCCCGCAACTTTCGCTAAATAGGAGCGTTCTATGATTCGCAAAGTACTCCCAGTCCTCTTTCTCTCCGCATTCATCGCCGGCCCCATTGCTGCCCCGGCCGTTGCCGCTGGTGGCGACAAGGCGAGCGTGAAATGCGCCAAGATCCAGGACGCGAAGTTGAAGGCGCAGTGCCTTCGTGAGGTACGCAAGCCGGCCAAGTAGGCCTTAGCAACACCTCACTTCATTTCCGGAGCTTCCCTGTTGAATCGGCCTCCTGCGAAAGCAGGGGGCCGTTTCTTTATACCGGCGAGTAACCAACGCCAAAACGGGAGGGGCCCCATCTTTCGATGGGGCCCAGTACTTGCCGTGGTCGATGTTGGTGGGTTGGTGAAGGGATTCTTCGTGGGAGTACTTGGAAAATGTATCGTCGCGACATGTCGAAATTGCGCACCCGTCTGGGCAATCGCAGGGAGAATAAATGGCAACTTTGCGGCGCATCCTAAAATGCGGATATTTTCCTAATTTCCAAAGAAAAAACCCCGCCGAAGCGGGGTTTTGGGAGTGTGAGTGACGTTTATCAATGTGAGTTGATGTGGAGTGTTTCCACAACTGGGAGAGTACCCCTCTAAAGCATTGCCATCACTGATCCATTTTCCTTTTCTGGACTAATCCATTGGGACTAGTCGAAAGCTTCCCTTACGCGGCCAACGGGGCAGGTTCACGGTTAAATCCGCTGTGCAGGGCGAAAAGAGCGGCCTGGGTCCGATTCTGGACACCGATCTTCCGGATCAGGGACTTCATGTGGATCTTCACCGTTGCCTCGGTAATACCAAGCTGGCGGGCGATGATCTTGTTCGAAGCACCTTCGGTCAGACAACCAAGGATATCCAGTTCCCGGGGCGTAAGGTCGCCAAGAATCTTCGGATTGACCTTGTCGCTGCGCCGCAATTGACCGGTCGCCCACGCCGCCGCCAACTGAGACGGGAACACTGTCTCTCCCAGAAGGATAAGGCGGACCGAGTGAATCAGGACATCCTTGGACAGGTTACTGAGAAGGTATCCACCCGCTCCCACCCGGAGACAGGCACCCAACTCATCCACCGACAATTCTGCCGACAGAACCAAAACCCGGGCCGAGCCGTACGAGTCCTGCAGCATTTCCACCGCATCTGCAGACTCTTCGGGATCGCCATTCGAAATGTAGACGATCAACTCCGGTTCCGAACCAGACTGGTCCGCGGTTCCCGCGACACAACTCGCCGGATCATCGTATTCAGCAATAAGGTCCAACGGACTCGCCTCAATGAAACTGCCCAATCCCCGGCGGAAGAGGCTGGTACCGCCGACAATAATAAGAGGTGCTTGAGACATGATCTCCCCCAACGCAAGCACCCCTCCCACTTAGTGGTAGTACTTTACTCCACCCTCAGAAAAATTCTAGTAAAATTTTTAGTTAATTTGAAAATTATGTATCTTTCTTTTGATTAACCTTAATATAGACGAATTATTCCTAATATTAATCATGTTTAGTGGAATAAATACCAATGTGATTTGAATTTATTCTTCCTGTTAACTTAGTTCTCTGCCCTCGATGAAATGCGCACGCCGTCGGAAACACGGTCGCTGGGGTATAAAACGACCTGATCGTCTGCCGACAAGCCCTCCAAAACCTGGGCGACCGCCCCGTTGTTCCGGCCGATCTTGACCGCAAGCTGCTGCGCCGCCTCCCCGTCATACTTAAAGACAGCCCAGGCATCGCCGTCCCGAAACAGGGCGCTGGAGGGCACGCGGACCACATCCTTTTCCTCCCAGACAACGATACGGACCTCAACACGGAAGCCATGACCGAGCGTGGCACGGCGCTCCGACGCGTCCGTGAACTGGAGAATCACGTTAACCCTTTGCTCTTCGACCCCAAGGGCCGACACCTTAGTAAAGCCGAACGGTTCAACCCGATCGACGACGCCGGCCAGCAGCCCCACGCCGCCCCATTTTTCGATAATGACCCGATTTCCCTTCTTTACCTGCACCGCGTCGGTCGACAACAGTTCGACGACGATTTCCAGGTCGCCCCGCGGATCGCCGATTTCGATCAGGGCCGTCCCCGCCGTCACCACCGTCTCACTTTCCTGGAGCAGCCGCAGAATCCGCCCGCTGACGGGCGCCCGCACCGATACGATCCCGTTTTGTTGCGGGTCTTCGAGCTCGCTGGCACGGGCCGGGTCGATCAGCCTGGCCCTTGCCGTCTCAAGGTCAGCTTCCTTCGCCTGGACAGTGGCATGGCTCATTTGCAGCGTCGCTTCCGACGACCGCAGTTCGAGTTCCGCCCGATCCAACGCCGCTTTCGACGCCGCTTTCTTGCGGACCAACTCGCGCGCGCGTTTCAATTCCAATTCCGCAAATTTAACCTCCGCGTCGGCCTTGTCCACCTCGGCCCTTGCCAAGGCAAGCGCGGCCGTTGCGCTGCGGACGCCGGCTTCGGCCTGAGTCATCGACCGGACGTCAAGAAACGACGGATCGCTCGGCAACATCGCCGCAACCACCGTGGTCAATGCCTCGACCGAATCGCCCGCCTCCTGCTCGATCCGCAAGAGCCGTCCCGTCACCGGTGCCGATACGACGTAGACATCGCGAACGCGGGTCTTCGCCTCCTCCGCGACCGCGACGTTCATGGCGCCCGTCGTGACCGTGCCGATGTCCACTGGAACCGGCTGCGGACGAAAGGCAAACGCCAGAAACCCGGCGAACAAGCCCAGCAGCCCGATAGTCAATACGCGGCGAAAGAGACGCCGGTTCATGATGAATGCTCCCGTTACTCTCTTGTCTTCAACGCGGCGACCAAATCCAGATTGCCGATATCACGGTCAACCAGGATTCCCGAAATTAACGATGCACCGGCGACGACGGCGCAGGCGTAGCCATAGCTTTTCAGTTCGATCACCAAGGGAATTTGATACAACTCGGTCGTGAACGATTCCGACAGGTACCAGGCCAGAAGATAGCCGAACCCCGATCCCAGCGGCAGCGCCAAAAGGGTCAGCAAGGCAATCTCGCCCAGCAGGATGTAGGAGGCCTCGTTCTTTGTAAATCCCAGGACCCGAAGGCTCGCTAACTCACGCGACCGCTCGGCCAGCGCAATGCGGGCGCTGTTATAAACCACACCGACGGCGATCAACCCGGCAAAGGTCGATATGATTGCGATGAAGGTGCCGATCCCTTGATCCATCGTATCGTTAAAGGACTTCTGCGCCGCATCGATGATGCCGACGGCGCTCACCATCGGCATATCCTTGAGGCGTTCGTAGATGGCGTCCTGCTTCGCGGTGTCGATACTCAGGAAGGCACCGGACACACGCGGCCCCTCCTTCAAACTGCGATTGAGCGCGCCGATCTCCAGATATGCGGATGTCCCGATGAACGTCTCGGCGATACCCGCAACGGTCAGATCGAGTCTTGGCTTGCGGTCTTCCAGAACGTCGACCTGCAGCACGTCGCCGACATCGGCCTGGATCAAATCCGCAAGCGCTTTCGATAGCAGCACACCACTTTGAGGCATCGCCAGGCTGGCGAGGTCCGCATTGATTGGCCTACTTAGCCGCGGGCGCTCCAACAGGCCGGTTAGACTCTGCCGCCGCTGGAGATGCCCGTTCCGAAGCCGCACCGCGACGCTGCGAAACGGCTCGGCATAAAAAACGCCGTCCATCCGCCGCAATTCGAAGATGGCCTTATCCGACCGCGGTTCGACGAACGTGACCGTCAAATCCTGCCGCTCGGCGACATTGAAGTTGACGTCCATCATGTAGACCATGCTGTCCCAGTTGAACCGGGCCGTGATCAGGATCGCCGTCGCGAAAGCTAGGCCGACACAGGTCAGCAGTGCCCGCACCGGCTGCCGGGCGATACGCCGCAAGATCATGCGCGTCGGTTGGTCGATTCGATCCGAGAACCAGCGCGGCATTACGCCGGCTTGCCGGTAATTCGCCGGCGCGGCAGGACGCATCGAATCCGCCGGCGACAGGACGGCAGCCCGGCGCACCGCGGTGAATGTTCCGAGAACGGCCACAGATACGGAAATCGTGAAAGCCAAAGCCAACGTATCCAAACCTAGCGAGAAGATCAGGAAAGGGAACTTGTAGAAATCCTGGTACATCACGGCCATCAAACGCCCCAACCACATGCCGAGTCCGGATCCGACAATCACCCCCAGCAGCGTAATGGCCAGCACCAGTTTCAAGTAGTGGAACAGGATCGCCGTATCCGAATATCCAAAGGCCTTCAAAAGGCCTATCTGTTCGCGTTCGGAATCAACGATACGCGCAACCACAACATTGAGGAGAAAAGCCGACACCGCGAGAAAGATCGTCGGCAGGATCGATGCCATCGTGGCGAGCTGATCCAACTCGCTTTCAAGGAATTTATCCGAGGTCTGATCGGCGCGCAGAAAGGCGCCGGTCGCGCCGTACCGTTTCAAAACCCGGTCCAGCGATGCGATGATGTCGTTCTCGTTGGCATTGTGCGAGCGCGAGATCAGCACTTCGTTGAAGGCACCGTCGAGATCGAAGGCGGCGGCCAGCGCATCCTTGCCAATCCAAAGAATCCCAAAGCGGAACGGATCGGGCACCAGCCCGCCGGGAGCGATGGCATAGGTGAATTCAGGCGACAGGGCGATACCGACGATCTCGAACTTGCGCTTCGACCCGTTCATCGTCGCGGAAATCGTATCGCCCGGCGCGAAACCGTGTGCCTTTGCGAAGGACTCCGACAACAGGATCTCGTCCTCCCGGGTCGGGTCAAGCATGCGCCCCTTGCGCAAAAAGATATCGTTCAGCACGGGGCGGCCGTTCCGCGGCAGCGACACCGCCTGTCCGGTGATAGGCTCGGTCGTTCCGGGTGCATCGATCAGCACCCCGGCCGAAATTCGGCCTTCGACCGCCCGGACACCTGGAAACGTCTTGATCTCCGTCAGCACGCGATCCGGCGCGCGTTTCACCGGGGCGAAGATATCGGCAAAACGATACCGGTCGTAATACGCCTCCCGGGTTTCCTGGAGCGATGACAGCATCCCGTTGGCCATGATGAACAGGCCGATGCCGCAGGCAATGACCATGGCGATGGCAAGCCCCTGCCCTTTGATACGCCACAGGTCGCGCAGCAGTTTTTGGTCCAATGATGTCAGCAGGAAGGACATTCAATCACCATTCTATCTGATGGGCTTCCAGCTTCTCTTCGTTCAGGCGAATGCCCTTAATCTGGCCATCGCCGAACATGATCACCCGGTCCGCGAGCGCCGCCGTCGCCATCGCGTGGGTTATGACGATGACCGTGGTGTTGAGATCACGATTGAGATCCTGCAGCGCCTGAAGAACGACGACGCCGGTCGTGCTGTCCAAAGCCCCTGTCGGTTCGTCGCAGAACAGAACTGTCGGGCGTTTGGCGATAGCCCGTGCAATCGCCACGCGCTGCTGTTCGCCACCGGACAGTTGCGCCGGGAAATGATCCATCCGGTCGCCGAGTCCAACCAGCTCGAGCGCTTCTTCGGCCGGCATCGGGTCGCGCGAAATCTCCGTGACGAGGTCGACATTTTCATGCGCCGTCAGGCTCGGCATCAAATTGTAGAGTTGGAAGACAAACCCGACATGGTCCCGCCGGTACGCGGTCAACGCCTTGTCGTCGAATGTCGTTATCTCCTGTTCCCGGAAGAACACCTGTCCATCGGTCGGATGATCTAACCCGCCGAGGATGTTGAGCAGCGTCGACTTGCCGCTCCCCGACGGGCCGAGCAGGACGACCAACTCACCTTCGGGAATCTCCAGGTCGACGCCACGCAGCGCATGCACGGCGGCCTCGCCTTCGCCGTACACTTTCGTCAGTCCGATAGTCTTGAAGGCGTGCACGGACGGAATCCCCGCTGAGGTTACTAATGCGGAGGTACTCCTGGTATATGGCTACGTCAAGGCGGGAGTACGAGGCATTCAGCCGCACTAATCCGCGACGGCGGCCGCCTCCGGTTGATCGCCAATCTGCCGTCGCACGATCCAGACGCCGAGATAAATGAACGGCGTATCGATCAGGGCGATCAACAGCTTGAATACGTAACTTGCAACGATGATTTTCGCGACCAACGCCCAGTCGAGGCCCAGCCCGAACCCCAGGAAGATCGAATTGACGATGATCGTATCGACCAACTGCGAGACCATCGTCGACGCGTTGTTACGCAGCCAAAGATGGCGGCCGTTCGTCACCCGTTTCCAGAAATGGAAAAGCCGGACATCCAACAGCTGCGCCGCGAGATAGGCGGACATCGATCCGAAGACCAGCACGCTGGGCAACGTAAACACGGATTCGAAGGCGGCTTGCATTTCCCCGACAGTTCCGTAATCCGGGCTGCCCGCGGGCCACGCCGGCGATCCCGGCAGAACGACCGAAATCTGCACCAGCACCAACATCAGCAGGCTCATCACAAAGCCGGTGATGACCATTAGGTTCGCCTTGCGCCGGCCATAGACCTCGCACACAACGTCGGTCAGCAGAAAGGTGATGGGATAGGTAATCAATCCGGTCGTCAGGGTGATCGCCTCACCGAACAATCCGTTCGGCATCGACTCCGGAAAGGCGAGGAACAACTTGACGCCGATTATGTTGGTCAGGACCAGAACGACGACGAATGCCGCCATCAAGACGCTGAACACGGCCGCGGAACGATCGGACACGATTAACCCCTCAGCAAAAGTACCAAGGGGTCTTTATACCCGACATTACTCGGCCGCGGCGGCTTGTACTGGTTCCACCCGTGCAGCACAGAACTTGAACTCGGGAATCTTACCGAACGGGTCCAATTGCGGATTGGTCAACAGGTTGGCCGCGGCCTCGGCGAAGCAGAAGGGAATGAACACCATTCCCTGCGGCACGTCGCGGTCCGGCCGAACCTTCAATGCGATCGTTCCGCGCCGCGTGGCCACCATGACCATGTCACCGGCGTCGAGTTCCATGCGCCGCAGATCCGATGGCGACAGGATCGCGAATGCCTCGGGTTCCAGTGCATCCAGGTTCGTCGCGCGCCGCGTCATCGCACCGGTATGCCAATGTTCGAGCAATCGCCCGGTGGTCAGGACCATCGGATATTCGTCATCCGGCAATTCGTCCGGCGGCGTCACGTCGGTCGGGACGATCCGGGCGCGCCCACTCTCGGTCGGATAGCCATCGCCGAAGATGATCTCATTGCCCGGCTGGTCGGGCGCGTCGCAAGGATAGGTAACGGCGTCTTCCCGCTCCAACCGCTCCCAGGTGATGTTGTTGAGCGACGGCATGACCTGCCCCATCTCCGCGAACACGTCCTGGGGATGGGTGTAGGACCAGTCCAGCCCAATGCGCCGAGCGATCTCCTGGATAATCCACCAATCCTGCCGCGCCTCGCCGGGCATCGGCACAGCCTCGCGGGCAATCTGAACCTGGCGGTTGGTATTAGTGAAGGTACCGAACTTCTCTGCATGCGCCGACGCCGGCAACACCACGTCCGCCTGCCATGCGGTCTCGGTCAGGAAGATATCCTGCACCACCAGATGCTCGAGTTTCGCGAGCGCGGCCCGTGCGTGCGCCTGATCCGGGTCCGACATCGCCGGATTCTCGCCCATGATATACATGGCGCGAATCTGATCGGCCAGAATGGCGTCTATGATCTCAACCACGGTCAGGCCGCGTTTCGGATCAAGTTCCTTGCCCCAGAACGCCTCGTATTCGGCGCGGATATCGTCATCCTCGACCGAACGGTAGTCCGGAAACACCATCGGGATAAGACCCGCATCCGACGCGCCCTGCACGTTGTTTTGCCCACGCAGTGGATGCAGCCCGGTTCCGGGGCGCCCGACATGCCCGGTGATCAGCGACAGGGCGATCAGTCCGCGCGCATTGTCCGTACCGTGGACCGACTGTGAAATACCCATCCCCCAGAAGATGATCGACCGTGTCGACGTCGCGTAAAGACGGGCAACGCTGCGGATCGTGTCTGCATCGATACCGCAGACCTCGGCCATCGCGTCCGGCGCGAAATCCTGGGTCCGGGCCTTCAGATCCTCGAATCCTTCGGTGTGCGACTGTATGTACTGCCGGTCCGTCAGCCCTTCTTCGATGATCACGTGGATCATCGCGTTCAGCAGCGCGACATCGCTGCCCGGCTTGAACTGCAAGCTGTAATCGGCGTGACGGGAAAGCTCTTGGCGCCGCGGGTCGGCAATGATCAGTTTGACGCCGCGCTTCACCGCGTTCTTCAAGAAGGTCGCGGCGACCGGATGATTCTGTTCCGGCCGCGCACCGATCACGATGATGCAGTCCGAATCCTTCGCCGCCGTGAACGGTGCCGTCACCGCACCGGAGCCGATTCCTTCCATCAAGGCGGCAACCGAAGAGGCGTGGCACAGCCGGGTGCAGTGATCGACATTGTTGGTTTCGAAACCGGTACGGACCAGTTTCTGGAAAAGATAGGCTTCCTCGTTCGATCCCTTGGCCGACCCGAACCCAGCCAACCCCGAACCGCCTTGCGTATCGATCACGCGTTTCAAGCCGGACGCCGCCGCGTCGAGCGCTTCGTCCCAGGTTGCCTCGCGGAAATGGGTCAACGGATTGGCCGGATCGATTTCCAGGTCGGCGCCCTTCGGCGCATCGTCCCGGCGGATCATCGGTTTCATCAGCCGATGCGGATGGGTGATGTAGTCAAACCCGAACCGGCCTTTCACGCAGAGCCGGTTGTTGTTCGCCGGGCCATCGCGGCCATCGACGTAGAGAATCTTATCGTCCTTGACGTGAACGGTCGTCTGGCAGCCGACGCCGCAATACGGGCACAGCGTCTCGACGTCACGGTCCTCGAACTCGGTCCGCACGCCCTTGTCGTTCAACAGACTGGCTTCCATCAGCGCGCCGGTCGGACAGGCTTGCACACATTCGCCGCAGGCGACGCAAGTGGACTCCCCCATCGGATCGTCGAAGTCGAAGACGATCTTGGCCTGGTCACCGCGATAGGCCATGCCGATGACATCGTTGACCTGAACCTCGCGGCAGGCCCGGACGCACAGATTGCAGTGAATGCAGGCGTCGAGATTGACCGCGATCGATACATGACTTGAATCGGATACGACCTTCTCGCGCTCCGGAAAGCGGCTGTCGGCCACGCCCATCGCGTCGGCCCAGTTCCAGAATTTGGACTTCGGGTCGTGCGCCTCCTCCCGATCCGGCTGATCGGCCATCAACAATTCCATGACCATGTTGCGGGCCGACTTCGCCCGCTCCGACGCGGTCGTCACCACCATCCCGTCCGCTGGCTTGCGGATGCAGGACGCGGCGAGCACACGCTCACCTTCGATCTCCACCATGCAGGCGCGGCAATTGCCATCCGGCCGGTAGCCCGGCTCCGGCGCGTAGCACAGGTGCGGGATTTCCTGTCCCAGCCGGTCGGCGACCTGCCAAATCGTTTCGTCTTCGGACGCCTCGACCTCATTCCCATCGAGCGTGAATTTGACGGTTCCGGTCATTACAGGTCCTCCGGGAAATACTTCATCAGGCTTAACAACGGATTGGGGGCCGCTTGTCCCAACCCGCAAATCGATGCATCCGCCATCGCCGTGCTCAACTCCTGCAGCAAGGGCACATCCCACGCCGTGTGCGACATCAGCTTAACCGCCTTCTCCGTACCGACCCGGCATGGCGTGCATTGGCCGCAGCTCTCGTCTTCGAAAAAGCGCATCAAATTCAAGGCCACCGCTTTCATATCGTCTTGTTCGGACAGCACGACAACGGCTGCGGACCCGATAAAACACCCATGCTCTTCAAGAGTGCCGAAGTCCAGCGGGATATCGGCCATGCTTTCCGGCAGGATGCCGCCGGAAGCGCCGCCGGGAAGGTAGCCTTTGAAGGCGTGCCCGTCAGCCATGCCGCCGCAATACTCTTCGATCAGCTCGCGCGCCGTGATCCCCGCGGGCGCCAGCTTCACGCCGGGCTCCCTGACGCGCCCGGATACGGAGAAGCTGCGAAGACCCTGGCGGCCGTTACGTCCCTCACCGCTGAACCAACTGGCGCCGCGCTCGACGATGTCGCGGATCCAGTAGACCGTTTCCACGTTGTGGATCAGCGTCGGCCGGCCGAACAGCCCGACCTGACTCGGAAACGGTGGCTTATGGCGCGGCAGGCCGCGCTTGCCTTCGATGCTCTCCAGCATCGCCGACTCTTCGCCGCAGATATACGCGCCTGCGCCGCGTCGCAGGTGAATAGCGCAGTTGCCGTTCAAGCCCTCGGCCTCGACGCGCCTAATCTCCTCGGTAAGGACAAGTTGCAGCGCTGGATATTCGTCGCGCAAATAAATGTAGACCGCCTCCGCCTCAACGACCCAAGCGGCGATCAGCATGCCTTCGAGAAAGCGATGGTGATCCCTTTCAAGATAGTAGCGGTCCTTGAATGTCCCAGGCTCGCCCTCGTCGGCGTTGACCGCCATCAGCCGCGGGCCGGGTTCCTGGCGAACGAACTGCCATTTTCGGCCCGCGGGAAATCCAGCACCGCCGAGACCGCGCAAGCCGGAGTCTTCCAATTGGCGGATCAAGTCTTCGGGACTCCGTGCGCCGCTCTGACATTCCTTCAGGAGTTGATATCCGCCATCGGCGACATAGGCGTCGAAGCTCTTGAAGTCGGGCGTCACGGGATGCGTTTGGTTCTCCGCAACCGCCGCCGAGATAGTCTCGACGTCGGCGCGATCGACATGATTGTGCCCAACCTCCGCCACCGGCGCGATGTCGCACCGGCCCATGCAAGGCGCACGGACGACCCGAACGCCCGGCCCGAGCGCGCCCGGCAGATCGTTCAGCAATTTCGCCGCGCCCATCATCTCGCAGGTCAGGCTATCGCAAACCCGTACCGTGATCGGCGGCGGCGGGGTCTCATCGTCCAGGACAATATCGAAATGCGCATAGAAAGATGCCACCTCATACACTTCCGCCATCGCAAGCGACATTTCCGACGCGAGCGCCTGCAAGTGTCCCGCCGCGAGGCAGCCATATTCGTCCTGTATCAGATGCAGATATTCGATCAGCAAATCCCGGTCGCGCGGTTGGTCGGCCAACAGCGCCTGCACCTCATCGCGCGCAGCCGACCCCAACTGCCGGCCCTTGGGGAACATCGCGGCCTTGCGCCGTCCCGACCCAGGATGAATGCGCCGCTCCAACGGGCGGTTGGATTTTTTATTATCAGCCATCGTGGAATTTACTCTCTTCGTTCATCGTGGGCGGGCGGCATAGCTTACGCAACACCCGTCACATATCCAATACAGCAGCCGACATCGGCTGGTCGATTAGCGTCTGGCGCATGGTTTCCCCAACCGTCGCAACTGAGGTCGCGACGCATACACCGGCATGTTTCAGTACCTCAATCTTCGTTGCGGCGTCTCCACCACCCAGAATATCAATCGTGCCGGCGTGCCCCATTCGGCGCTGCTTCGGCGCATGAAGGCCCGCAATATAGGCGACAATGGGTTTCGCGAGTTTGCGATTACCAATATACGCCGCGGCTTCCTCTTCGTCGGATCCGCCAATCTCGCCGATCAGGACCACCCCCTCAGTCGCCGGATCGTCCAGGAGAAGATCCAGACAATCGACGAAACCCATCCCATACACCGGGTCGCCGCCGATCCCAATGGAGGTCGACTGCCCCAGACGGGCCGCGTTGAGTTGCTCGACAATTTCATACGTGAGACTGGACGACCGCGATACCACGCCAATCGACCCTGGGCGATGGATATGCCCCGGCATGACACCGATCTTGCACTGACCGGGCGTGATGATCCCTTGCGAATTCGGACCGATGAGGCGCGTTTTCGAACCTTCAAGGGCTTTCTTGACCCGGACCATATCCAGGATAGGGATGCGTTCCGTGACGCAAACCGCCAGCGGAACATCCGCCCGGATCACTTCGATGATCGCGTCCCCGGCATTCTGCGGCGGCACAAACACCAACGTAGCGGTTGCCCCGGTCGCCGCAACGGCCTCGGCCACCGTATCGAAAACGGGAAGCTCAAGATGGCGCGTGCCACCCTTACCTGGCGTAACGCCGCCGACAAGCCGCGTACCGTAGGCGATTGCCTGCTCGCAATGAAAGGTAGCCTGGCCGCCGGTCATGCCCTGGCAAATTACCTTGGTGCTGTCATCGACGAGAATCGGCATTAGGCAGCGCCTTCCGCGGCGTGTTGGACCGCAAGTTCGGCGGCGCGCCCCAGATTTGTCGCGAAAACCGCGTCCACCCCCTGATCCGTTAACACCTTACGGGACAGATCTGCATTCGTCCCCGCCGCCCGGAAGATCAACGGTACGGGCAATCCGCCACCCCGCACGACGTCGGCAATACCCTCCGCGACGGTGTCGCACCGCAGAATTCCGCCACCGCAAAGATTGACGAACACGCATTTCACATTCGGATTGGCCAGCAGCATGCGGAACCCCGTCGCGACCTGGCCACGCGTCGCTTCCGGCCGGATATCCATGAAATCAGCCGGTTCGCCGGACTTCTCGACAATCAGGTCATGGGTCGCGAGTGCAAGTCCGGCACCGTTGACCATGCATCCAATATTGCCCGAAAGCTTGAGGTAATTCAGCGCATACCGGCGCGCCTCGATCTCGGCGGCGTCCATCTCCGCCTCGTCGCGCAACGCTTCGAGGTCTGCGTGCCGCATCAGCGCGTTATCATCGATGACCATTTTGACATCGAGCGCAACGAGTTCGCCGGATCGGGTAACCGCCAACGGATTGAGTTCGATCAGGCTGGCGTCATTGTCCATAAATGCGTCATAAACGCCGGTCAGCAACGGAACTGCCGCGTCGGCTGCAGCGTCGGAGAGATATAGATCCGCGGCGAGTTGGCGGATCGTATCGACCTGCAATCCATCGTCCGGGTCGATCGGCACCCGCCGCAATTTGTCCGGGTCCTGCTCAAGAACAGCTTCGACTTCTTCGCCACCCTCTTTTGACGCAACGATGCACACCCGCCCCTTCGAACGGTCGACCAACAAGGCGAGATACAGTTCACGGACGACGTCACAGCGTTCCTCTACATAAACCCGATGGATCCGCTGACCCGCGACGCCGGTTTGCGACGTTACCAGCGTCGATCCGAGCAAATCTTCCGCCGCCGTCGCGGCCTGTTCGCTGCTCTCCACGAATCGGACCCCGCCCGCCTTGCCGCGCCCGCCGGCATGCACCTGCGCCTTCACGACAAACTCATTGCCGAAAAGTTTCTTGGGGACTTCCGCCGCGGCATTGACGGAAAAAGCGACCTGGCCGTTCGGAACCCGAACGCCATACCGCCTGAGTAGGGCTTTGGCCTGGTACTCATGGATGTTCATGGCGTTTCACCCACTCATTTGACGCCAGGGCGGCACCTCAAATCGCAAATAAGCACGGCGGTGTTCGCGACTTTATTGGCTCAACTTCCATCCGCGGGACGTCGCAGTGGATATGTATGTTACATCTGGTATACAATATGCTACATTCGATATACGAACAAGCACCCTAATAACAATAACGTGGTCGCATCACTAAGCATGTGGCTAACCACGGGCAGAATGTGCTTTGCTTTTGTTCAGGCAAACAGCCTCAACAAGATCAAACGATCACACCGGTTGACTAGGGAGGAAAAAATGGCCGAATTGAAACTACAGTTCTCACGCAGGGCATGGCTGCTCGGACTCGCCGCGGGCTTTGCGGCGGGCGCAGGTACGATGGCGACGTCGCAAGACGCCCTCGCCGCCTGGAAGCCCAAGAAACCTGTTGAATTCGTCATCATGGCGGGCAAAGGCGGCGGCGCCGACAGGCTCGCGCGGTTCATCCAAGGCATCATCGAGAAGAACAAGATCTCACCAAAACCATTCGTGCCCATTAATAAGGGCGGCGGGTCCGGCGCGGAAGCGTTGCGCTATGTGAAAGACAAGGCCGGCGATCCGCATGTCATCATGGCGACGTTGAACAGCTACTACACCACGCCGCTCCGGAACCCCGGCATCGGCGTCGATATCTCCAAGTTCACCCCGATCGCCCGGTTGGCCGAAGACACCTTCCAGCTTTGGGTGCACAGCGACTCCAAAATCAAGACGGTCGACGACTATGTAAAGGCCGTGAAGGAGGCCGGACCGCAATCCTGGAAAATGGGCGGCACCGGTAAAGGGCAAGAGGACTCGCTCGTGACGAGCATGCTCGAAAAGAAGTTCGGCATCAAGATGACCTACGTTCCGTTCAAGGGCGGGGGAACCGTTGCCAAGCAGCTTATCGGCAAGCACATCAACTCGACCGTTAACAACCCGTCGGAGCAAGCAGGCTTCTGGGACGCCGGGAAATCCCGCGCCCTCGCCAGCTTCACCCCGAAAGGCAAGCTCGCCGGAAAGTTCGGCAATATCCCGACCTTTGAGGAACTCGGCTACGGCAAGGACATGGTCTACTACATGCAGCGCAGTGTTGTAGCGCCGCCGAAGACCAAGGCCGACGTCCAGGCGTTCTACGTCGACGTCTTCGACAAGGTCTACAAGTCATCCGAATGGCAGGGCTATCTCAGTAAGAAGGGTCTCATACCGGGATGGCTAACCGGCAAAGAGTTGACCAGCTACTTCACCAAAGAGCGTGAAGCGCACCGGACGCTGTTGAAGGCAGCCGGTGAGATCAAGTAGCGATTGGTTGGTTTCCTAGAATAATTGCCGGCGGGGAGGGTTGTCGTAATGCGCATGGCGGAATTGGTTATGGCTGTGTGTCTGGCGATTTTCTCCGCCGGCATTATGTGGAAAAGCACCGAACTTCCCATTGGCTGGATTCCGGGGGAAGGTCCCGGCGGTGGCGCCTTCTCCTTCTGGCTGGGCGTCGGCATGCTGATCTGCTGCATCGCGATCATCATCCGCTGGGCGCGGCGGCAAAGCCCGCCATCCCAGTCCACCGAACCGTTCATGAGCCCGAAGGCACTGCAACTCTTTCTGCTGGGCGCCGGATCGCTGGCCGTGATGATCGGCTCGATCCATGTGGTCGGGGTCTATATCGCAATGCCGCTGTTTCTCATTTTCTATATGCGGATCATGGGCAAGCATGGCTGGGGCATCACCAGTGCCATTGCGGCCTGCACACCGGTCATGACCTTCTTCTTCTTCGAGATCGCGCTCAAGATCACGTTGCCGAAGGGCTACACGGAACCGGCCTTCTATCCTCTTTACGACATCTTTCTCTGATCTAGAACATGGAAATACTTCAATTCCTGGCGGACGGATTTCTAATCGCGTTCCAGCCATTGAACTTCGCGCTGATCATCTTCGGCTGCACCGTCGGTCTGTTCATTGGGGCGATGCCGGGCCTGGGTTCGGTGAACGGCGTCGCAATCCTGCTACCGATGACGTTTCTGGTGCCGCCAACCTCGGCGATCATCTTTCTCGGTGCGCTCTATTACGGCGCGATGTACGGCGGTGCGATCAGTTCGATCATGCTGGGCATTCCCGGCGCATCGACCGCGGTCGCCACCACCTTCGACGGGCGCCCGCTTGCCTTGCAGGGGAAAGCGGATACTGCGCTGGTCGCCGCCGCGTCGGCATCCTTCGTAGGCGGTACGATTTCGGTCATCCTATTCACCGCCTTCGCGCCGCCGCTCGCGGAAGCCGCCCTTGCCTTCGGCCCGCCGGAAGAGTTCGCCTTGATGATGCTGGCCTTCGCCACCTTCATCGGCCTCGGCGGCGACGACATTCCGAAGACGTTCTTTTCGATCTTCATTGGTCTCATGTTCAGCGCGGTCGGACTCGACATTATCAGCGGCAACCCGCGGCTGATCTTTTTCGATCTTCCCGGCTTTTATCACGGCATCAACTTCCTCGTGCTCGCGATCGGCATCTATGGCATTGGCGAAATGCTGTGGACGATCGAGACAAGCAAGGGCGACGTGATCATCAGTCAGGCCAAGATCTCGCTCCGCGGGATCTTGCGTGCAATCGGCGAGTTGCGGCATTCGATCCACACCATGCTGATGGGATCCTTCCTCGGCTATTTCGTCGGCATCCTGCCGGCCGCCGGCGCAACGCCTGGCTCGCTGATGGCCTACGGCGTGGCCAAGACCATGTCGAAGGATCCCGACTCCTATGGCAAGGGCAACGTGGACGGCGTCGTCGCACCCGAAGCCGCCAACAATGCGGCCAGCACCGGGTCCATGCTGCCGATGCTGACGCTCGGCATCCCCGGCTCACCAACCACGGCGATCCTGCTCGGCGGCATGGTGATATGGGGCCTGGAGCCCGGCCCGATGCTCTTCGTGAATAATACGGAGTTCGTCTGGGGCCTGATCGCCAGCCTGTATGCCGCAAACCTGTTCGCCCTGCTGATCAACCTCGCCTTCATCCCGGCCTTCCTGATGGTCCTGCGGATGCCCTTTACGATCCTGGCACCGATTATCTTTATCCTCTGTATCGTCGGTGGCTACGCGCCGACGAAAGACATGCACGACGTCTGGCTCATGCTGATCTTCGGCGTCGTCGGCTATTTTATGCGCAAGCTCGACTATCCACTGGCGCCGGCCGTCCTCGCGATCGTCCTGGGGCCGCTCGCCGAATCTTCGGTGCGCCAATCACTGATCATGTCGCACGGATCTTTCGCGATCTTCGTCGATCGGCCGATTTCCGCCGTCATCATGGGCATCGCCGTGCTCCTGTTCGTCCTGCCGATCATCAAAATCATGCGGAAACGTCGGGAAGAACCCTGATGCCGTCGCCGACCAGCGGATATGACGGAAGATTGGTGATTTTAGGGCTTTCCCGCGGGCGAATCCGTGATATTGGTCTTGTATCAAACCTCGTATCTGGTATACTAGATACCAGATACGATACATCGACCTTCGCTCGCCTCTCCAATAAGCCCCCCGAGGCAGCGTCGCTGCGCCCACATTCAGTGTGAAATGATGTCTACAGCCAAACTGGTGATCAAGCCGATCGAGGTGAATTTTGTCCTGAAGGACAAGGTTTACGATGCGCT
The DNA here is from genome assembly GCA_021774335.1 of Alphaproteobacteria bacterium. Lineage (GTDB taxonomy): Bacteria > Pseudomonadota > Alphaproteobacteria > UBA8366 > UBA8366 > JAJFJD01. Next base: position 61,173 of record JAJFJD010000040.1, on the reverse strand, counting down.
GAAACAAGCCATCATCTCGATGAACATCTACGCCGAAACGGAAGATACCCGGCTCGACGAGCGGCAGCTTTCCGAAGAGTTCGGCGTGAGCCGGACCCCGATCCGCGAAGCCATCACACGGCTGGAGCAGGAAGGGTTCGTCAAGGTGTATCCGCGCCGGGGTGCCTTCGTCGTACGCAAGTCGAAGAAGGAAATCCTCGAAATGATTACCGTGTGGGCCGCGCTCGAAAGCATGGCGGCGCGGTTGATCACGCAGAACGCATCGGACACGGAAATTGCGACGCTGCGGAATATGTTCGCGACCTTCGACAACGACCGGGTCCAGGCGGAAATCGACGAATACTCCGAACACAACATCCAATTCCATCAGGCGATCCTGAGCATGAGTCAATGCGACCTGCTCAATCAGATGGCGGAGAATCTGCTGATCCATATGCGCTGGATTCGCATGCGGACGATTTCCGAGAACGACCGGGCCAGCCGTTCGATCATCGACCATATGAACATCATCGAAGCGCTGGAATCGCGTGACGCGAATCTGGCGGAACGCCTCGTGCGCGAGCATACGCTCGGCCTCGCGGCGCACGTGGACGAGAACGCGCATTATCTCGACTGACGCTGGCAGACATGCTCGCCGCGGCAGGGCAAGACGACTCTAAGGGAGAATAATCCATGGCGGATTCCGAGACTGTTCCAGAGGCCCAGCTAACCGACGGGTTCCACCTGGTCATCGACGCGCTGAAGCTGAACGGCATCAACACGATCTACAACGTACCCGGCATTCCGATTACCGATCTCGGGCGCTTCGCCCAGGCGCAGGGAATACGCGTGATTTCTTTCCGTCACGAGCAGAACGCGGGTCAGGCTGCCGCCATCGCGGGCTTCCTCACCAAGAAGCCGGGCATCTGCCTTACCGTGTCGGCGCCAGGTTTCCTCAACGGTCTCACGGCGCTCGCCAACGCGACCACTAATTGCTTTCCAATGATCCTGATCAGCGGCTCGTCCGAGCGCGAGATCGTCGACCTGCAGCAGGGCGACTACGAGGAGATGGACCAACTGGCCATCGCCAAGCCGCTGTGCAAGGCGGCCTTTCGGGTGCTGCACGCCCAGGATATCGGCATCGGCATCGCCCGCGCCATCCGCGCCGCCTGTTCGGGCCGGCCGGGCGGCGTCTATCTCGACCTGCCCGCCAATCTCTTTGGCCAGACCATGGATCACGAGGACGGCCAGAAGTCCCTGGTCGAGGTCGTCGATCCAGCGCCGGCACAGCCCCCTGCCCCGGAATCCGTGACGCGCGCCCTTGATGTTCTGAAAGGCGCCAAACGGCCTCTGATCATCCTCGGCAAGGGCGCCGCCTACGCCCAGGCCGACGAAGAGATTCGCGCCTTCGTCGAAAAGTCCGGCATTCCCTACCTGCCCATGAGCATGGCCAAGGGCCTGCTCCCCGACGACCACCCGCAGTCCGCGGGTGCCGCCCGGTCGTTGGCGCTAAAGGAATCCGATGTCGTGATGCTGATCGGCGCGCGGCTGAACTGGTTGCTGTCGCACGGCAAGGGCAAGGCATGGGGCGAGCCCTATTCCAAGACCTTCATCCATGTCGACATCGAGCCGAAGGAAATGGACAGCAACGTGGCCATCACCGCCCCCGTGGTCGGCGACATCGGGTCCTGCGTCTCCGCGATGTTGGAGCGAATGGGCGAGGATTGGACCGCGGCGCCGGCGGACTGGGTCGCCAGCGTGCGGGACAAGGTGCAAACCAACGTCGAACGCATGGCCCCCCGGCTGCGCAACAACAACGTCCCGATGGACTTCCACGGCGCACTTGGCGCCCTGCGCGAGATCATCAAGGCACAACCCGACACGATCCTGGTGAACGAGGGCGCCAACACGCTCGATTTCGCCCGCAGCATCATCGACATCTACAAGCCCCGGAAACGCTTGGACGTCGGCACCTGGGGCGTGATGGGGATCGGCATGGGCTACGCCATCGCGGCGGCCGTCGAGACGGGCAAGCCGGTGCTCGCGGTCGAGGGCGACAGCGCCTTCGGCTTCTCCGGCATCGAGATCGAGACGATCTGCCGATACAACCTGCCGGTCTGCGTCGTCGTCTTCAACAACAACGGCATATACCGCGGCACCGACGTCAATCCGTCCGGCGGTTCGGACGTGGCGCCTACGGTGTTCGTCAAGGACTCCCGCTACGACAAGATGATGGAGGCCTTCGGCGGCGACGGCGTCTACGCGACGTCGCCGGACGAACTGCGGGAAGCAGTCGAGAAGGCGCTGGCCTCCGGCCGCCCGACGCTGATCAACGCGGTGATCGATGAGAAAGCCGGTACCGAGAGTGGCCGCATCGGCAACCTCAATCCGACGAGTGTCGTTGCCCAACAGCAAAAGAAGTAATTCAAACTCTCCGCATTTAACGCCCAGCCCGATAGGAACCCGCCATGGAAGCGCTCAAAGGCGTCAAGATCTTGGACTTCACCCATGTCCAATCCGGTCCAACCTGCACCCAACTGCTCGCCTGGTTCGGTGCGGACGTGATCAAGGTCGAACGGCCCGGCGTCGGCGATGCGACCCGGAAACAGCTCGTCGACGTGCCGGGCGCCGATTCGCTCTACTTTACGATGCTAAACCACAACAAGCGCTCCATCGAGCTCAACACCAAGAACGAGACGGGCAAGGAAATTCTCGAGCGGCTGATCAAGACCTGCGACGTCATGGTCGAAAACTTCGCGCCCGGCGCGTTGGACCGCATGGGGTTCGGCTGGGAACGGGTGCAGGAACTCAACCCGCGCATGATCATGGCGTCGGTCAAAGGCTTCGGCCCCGGCCCGTACGAAGACTGCAAGGTCTATGAGAATGTGGCGCAATGCACCGGCGGCTCGGCCTCGACCACGGGGTTCCTCGATGGCCCGCCGACGGTCACCGGCGCGCAGATCGGCGACAGCGGCACCGGGCTTCATCTGGCACTCGGCATCGTCACCGCCTTGTTCCAGCGCGAACAGACCGGACGCGGCCAGAAGGTTCTCGCCTCCATGCAGGACGGCGTCCTGAATCTCTGCCGGGTCAAACTGCGCGACCAGCAACGGCTCGAGCGCGGCCCGCTCACCGAATACAGCCAGCATGGTCAGGGCATCGAGTTCGGCGACGCAACGCCGCGCGCCGGCAACGATTCCGGCGGTGGTCAGCCGGGATGGATTCTCAAGTGCAAGGGCTGGGAGACCGACCCGAACGCCTATGTCTACTTCATCACGCAGGCGGCGGTCTGGGGCAACATCTGTGACCTGATCGGCCAGCCGGATTGGAAGGACGATCCGGCCTACGCGAAACCGGATGCCCGCCTCGACAAGATTCCGCAGATATTCGACCGCATCGAGGAATGGACCAAGACCAAGACCAAATTCGAGGTCATGGACGCCTGTAACCCGCTCGACATCCCCTGCGGCCCGATCCTGTCGATGAAGGAACTGTCGCAAGAACAATCCCTGCGCGAGACCGGCACAATCGTCGAAGTCGACCATCCGGAACGTGGACCCTATCTCACGGTCGGCTGCCCGGTGAAACTCTCCGACAGCCCGGCGGAGGTGAAGCGGTCGCCCCTGCTCGGTGAGCACACCGCTGAAATCCTGCAGGAGGTTCTTGGATATTCCGGCGACGATTTCGACAAGGTCGTTGCATCCGGCGCCGTCGGCGAGATCAAAACGGCCGGGTCGGACTAGCGTCACTGGCCCGAAACACCAACGCTATTCCTTGGCGGCAAGGACAACAAATCCCGCAAAGAAGGCAGCGCCAAGCCAAACATAAAGGATCGACACAAGTTTCCACATAACAACGCCGCGCAATTCCCATCACGCCCAACCAACGGGGCGTGCAGGATGCGCGGCGTTTTCTTTTGGTACATCCATCTCAGGGAGAAGGCATATGGCTTTCAACAAGAAAGCGGTTCGCAGCGTCCTCGACAAGGCCATGAAGGCGAAACGGTCCGTCCTATCCGCCGCCGAATGTAAGAAGATTTGCACGGCCTACGACATTCCGCTGCCGCGCGATGGCATCGCCGCATCTGCAGACAAAGCGGCGGCGCTCGCGAAGCGGCTCGGTTTTCCGGTCGTCATGAAGGTCGTGTCGGAGGATATCCTGCATAAGACGGACGCCGGCGGCGTCATCGTCGGCGTCGACAGCGTCAGCGCAGCGAAGAAGGCATTCGCAACGATCGTCGGCAACGGTCGGAAATACAACAAGAACGCCCGGATCGACGGCGTTCAGGTGCAGAAAATGCTGCCGTCGGACGGCGCGCTGGAAGTTCTGATCGGCGCGGTCACCGACCCGAGTTTCGGCAAGCTGGTGGCGTTCGGCTTGGGCGGTATCCTGGTCGAGATCATGAAGGACATCACCTTCCGTCTCGCCCCGGCGAGCCGCAGCGACGCGCTGTCCATGCTCGACGGCATCGAAGGCGCGGAGATGCTGAAGGGCGTCCGCGGGTCTGACCCGGTTGACCGCAAGGCCTTGGCGACGCTGATTCAGAACGTCTCGAAGCTGATCGCGGACTTCCCGGAGATCAACGAACTCGACCTTAACCCGATCTTCGCGCGCAAGAAGGGGGCGACCGCCGTCGACGTGCGCATCCTGATCGACCTGAAGCCGCAGGAAGCACCCTACCGCCCGTCGCAGAAGGATATCCTGACGGCGATGAAGCGGATCATGAATCCGAAAGCGGTCGCCGTGATCGGCGCGTCGTCGGAAGACGGCAAGATCGGCAATTCAGTGATGAAAAACCTGATCAACGGCGGCTACAAGGGCGACATCTATCCGATCAACCCGAAGTCGACCAAGGTCCTCGGCTACAAATGCTACAAGAGCGTCAAGGACATCCCCGGCAAGGTGGATGTCGCCGTCTTCGCCATCCCCGCACCCTTCGTAACCGGCGCGCTGGAGGAAGTCGGCCAGAAGAAGATTCCCGGCGCGGTGATGATCCCGTCCGGCTTCGCCGAGACCGGCGAAGTGGAGTTGCAGGATCAAATGCTCGCGGTCGCGCGGAAGTACAACGTCCGCGTCATGGGCCCGAACATCTACGGCTTCTACTACACGCCGCAGAATCTCTGCGCCACTTTCTGCACGCCTTATGACGTGAAGGGCAAAGTCGCGCTGTCGTCGCAAAGCGGCGGCGTCGGCATGTCGATCATCGGTTTCAGCCGCTCGACCAAGATGGGCGTATCGGCCATCGTCGGCCTCGGGAATAAGTCGGATCTGGATGAGGACGACCTGCTCACCTATTTCGAGCAGGACAAGCACACCCAGGTCATGGCGATGCATCTGGAAGACCTGAAGGATGGCCGGTCCTTCGCCGAGGTCGCCAAACGGGTGTCGAAGACCAAGCCGATCATCGTGCTGAAGGCGGGACGGACGTCGATGGGCGCACGCGCCGCCGCATCGCATACCGGCGCACTGGCGGGCAACGACAAGATCTACGACGACGTGCTCAGGCAATCCGGCGTCATCCGGGCCCACACGCTGAACGACATGCTGCAGTTCGCGCGCGGCATTCCGAAACTGCCGACGCCGAAGGGCGAGAATGTCGTAATCATCACCGGGGCCGGCGGTTCCGGCGTGCTGTTGTCGGATGCCTGCGTCGACAACGGCTTGAAGCTGATGCGGATGCCGAAGGATCTCGACACGGCCTTCCGGAAGTTCATCCCACCCTTCGGCGCGGCCGGCAACCCGGTCGACATCACCGGCGGCGAACCGCCGCAGACCTACGCCAACACGATCAAGCTGGGGCTCGAGGACGAGCGTATCCACGCGCTGATCCTGGGCTACTGGCACACGATCGTGACGCCCCCGATGGTCTTCGCGAAACTGACCGCCGAGGTCGTTCAAGCAGCCCGTAAGAAGGGCATCGACAAGCCGGTCGTCGCATCGCTCGTCGGCGATGTGGAGGTCGAGGAAGCGTCGGAATATCTCTACGAACGCGACATCGTCGCCTATCCCTACACGACGGAACTGCCGGTCAATGTGCTCGGCGCGAAATACCGCTGGGCGCGCTCGGCGGGACTGCTGTAGGTAGTAGTTCACTCTTGGGAGAATGAGAAAACGGGGGCTGCCATCGGCAGCGCCCGTTTTTGTTTGGCAGAGAATCGACTAAGCGGAGCGACAAAATTTGACGCGACGTTGCGCTACCTACAGGTGCATCAGATCGCCCAAAATGTAGCGTATGGTATAGCAACTTTTGTTACGATATGAGCAAGTGTACGTTAGCCCACTAGAGATTTCATATGATAACCGTTCCCGGAAAATACATATTCATCAGCTACGCCTTTGAAGACAAAGCGATCGCTGAAAGAATCACAAAGATAGTTACGTCGCTAGGTATAGATGTATGGGTCGACTTAGAGCAACTTACTCCCGGGAAAATTTGGGACAGCGAAATTAGACGCGCAATTGACGGCTCAGTTGGAGCATTGTTTTTGGCTTCCAAAACTTCTCTAACGAAGGATGGTTACATAAAAACCGAACTTGACCTTCTCTTGAAGAAGCAGTCCGAGTTTGAAGAAAGCGAGGTGTTCCTTATCCCTGTCATAGTTGACGAATGTGAATTCCTTGCCTCCAGAATCGCACATCTACAATGGTTGGAATTTCAAGGCCCCATAAGCGAGAACATTGGCCAATTCACACACCACATTGCCAACAGTTACAAAAAACTATTGGAGTCTAGTGAACGCCAAGGTGAACGAGTAAATACACCCGAAAAAAAGAACGGGCCCGCCAGTCCCGACATACCTTACAATTTGGCGAAGAGCACAACGGCAAAATTATTCGAACCCGACGAATTAGATATCTACTGCAATAAAGGCACCGGTGAGGTTTTCATTTTTCATGGAAAGAAAATAGACAAGAAAATTCATACATTGCGCTATTTACCTGACGATCACTCTGTGATCGTCGAGATGCTGGACGGACGCAAACTCGACCTAGGTGTCAAGATTCAGTGGTTAATACGGCCGTATTTTACGGCCGCGGACGGTCTTCAATTTGTGCGGACTAAGGACGGAGATGCAATCGACGGATTTAGCGTCCCGCTCATAGTACCCTCTCTTGCGAAACGGTATGGATTCAAGCGATATCTCCATTTGATGGCAGCAAAATCGCGTGGCCTTCTCAAGTCCGGCGACCCAACCAAAAACTCCCTAACCAAACGAAAATGGTTCTAGAAGCTTCCATTGAAGCACACACAAATGATTCAATAATGCACCAAAGAAAAATTAATGGACAAACAAGAAAACTTAGAACTCCGCGTCAAACATTTAGGTTTTATACAAAATATTATTGCCCGAATGGGGAACAACAGCGCCACGTTAAAGAATTATTGCATGGCATTAGTAATGGGAATAATCGGAATTTCTGTAACAATAAAAAATTCAGATATATTATTATTTGCAATACCAATTATTTTTATTTTTTCAATCCTTGATTCGTACTATCTCCGGTTAGAAAGAGCCTTCAGAAAACAATACGATCATGTGAGATTACTAGATATCAATGTAGCACCTGATTTTCAGATTATTCCTAATGAAAACATGCGCCCGAATTGGATCAATATTTATTTTAGTTGGTCAATAGCTGTATTTTATATTTCAATCATGGCAATACTAGTTGCCATTAATCTGTATCTAGAAAAGTTTTACTAACATAACTGCAACAGAAAACGGGGGCTGCCAATTGGCAGCCCCTGCTGTTGTGTGGGCAATAGTCCGTTGCCTCAGGTCAGCTTATCAAGGTCAGCCAACACCTGATCGGGATGCTCGGGCGGTTTGACGGTGTCATAGGACACGGCGACCTTACCGTCCGTACCGATCAACACCGACTTGCGCGGTGATTTTTCCGCCCCCGGCTCGGTGACGCCGTATGCGGTAGACATCGATCCGTCCAAGTCGCTCAACAGATCATACGGAAAACTGAACTTCTGCTGAAACTTCTTGTTCGCATCGGTCGGGTCGAAACTGACGCCGATGATAACGGCGTTTCGGTCGTTGAAATCTTGGATTCGATCACGGAACCCATTGCCTTCGACCGTTCAACCGGGTGTATCGGCTTTCGGATACCACCAGAGAAGAACATTCTTCCCGGCGTATTGCGCGAGATCGACCGACGTTCCGTCTTGATTTGGAAGACTGAACCCCGGCGCGGCCGCGCCAACGTCGATTAATGCCATAACGCTCCTTTAGGATCTTCACGTTGCGGATAAGCCAACAGTATAGCATCTCGCCAAACGCACACCATGCGCCGCGTGCCGTCATCCGTGAAATTTTTAAGTCGTCCGCGGCCAGGCCGACCTAAGGCAAAGGTTCGTCAGTCCATTCATCGCCGTCCACGTCCGGCGTATCGAAGGCTTGCAGCCGTTCATAGAAATGGTCGATGTCTTCGGCCAGGAAAGCCGACGCCACCCCTTGCGCGAACCGGTTCGCGCCTTGCGTCACGGCGGGAATGTCGCCGGTCAGTTTGCCATGACTCAGAGCCGCCGCGTAGTTCATACAATGCAGCCGATCGAGTCCCGGCGTCGCACCGGCGCGGCGCTCGCGGAATTCGAACGCAGGCCCGAGATACGGCCCGCTGGCGAGTGCTGCATCCTGTTCCGACGGCGGCGGAACGAACGAGTCACCCCAGGTCAGGATATTGTCCGCAAACTTATCGAGTTCCGGGCGTAGTTTCGGATCGAACCGGAAGCCGGTGCCGAAGATTACGTAGTCGCAGACATAGGTCCCGCGTGGCGTCTCGATCATCACCTCGCTGCCCGCCTCCGTCATGGACAGGATCGGGCATCCCGTATGCACATGGCCGTTGGGAAAATCGGTCACGCGGCGGATCGATGTTCCCGGCGGCGGCGTCTGGCAAGTATCGTTGTAATGCAGGCAGCGCCATTTCCAGGCATCGGGCAGGAAGTACCAGCCATGCACAATGCCGGGGCTGCCGATGCCGGTCAGCTTGTTGATGCGGGGAATGTCGGGACGGCGGCACAACACCCGAACCTCGGCGGCCCCGCTTTCCAGGGCAACCGCCGCATTGTCGAAGGCGGACGCGCCGGCGCCGATCACCGCGATCCGCTTACCGGCGAGCCCTTCGAAATCGATGTCGTCGTTAGTATGCGCACGGCGCGTGGAATCGATATTTTTTGCCTCCGGCGGCAAGCTCGACCCACCCAACCCATCCCGCCCGGTGGCAAGCGCTATGCGACGCGCGGCGATAAGTTTGTTTCCGTCCGGACCGACCGTATCGAGAAGGAAACGGTCGCCTTCCCACCGAATCGCGTCGACGCGCACATCATTCCGCACCGGCAAATTCAGAACGTCCCGGTACCAGCGCAGATAATCCATCCACATGACGCGCGGAATCTTGTCGAGCGCTTCCCACGCCGTCGCGCCGAACTGCGCGACATACCACGCCCGGAAGGTTAGCGACCCGATACCCATTGCCGGGCCGAGCAGAATTTTCGGCGACCGCAGCGTGCGCATCCGCGCCGTCGTGACCCACGGCCCTTCCAGACCTGCCGGTGCGGCATCCAAAGCCACGGAATTCTGGATACCCTCGCGGCGCAGGGCCACGGCGACCGCCAAGCCGACCATGCCCGCGCCGATGGTCACCACGTCGAAGGTTTCGTCTTCGACCGATGGCGTCAGCGGCTTCACCCAATTCTTGGCCGGATAGTTCAGGTAGGAAAGATCGCGCCGGAGCTGAGCCACCAGTGCGTCGAGTGAGTCGTGGTCGACGGCGGCATCTTCCGCCGGCGATTGGCCGTCATGCATTGCTTGTCTTCATCCCGTTGGGCAACCCTATCCAACCATTCCGCCTCACTAACAAGATACCGCCCCGGACTGGCTTGTCACGGTTTTGCTGACAGACGTGCGGAAGTGTCGCCTCAAAAGGCCGCGACGCAGCCGTCGCCGCGCGGATCCGCCGCGCCTTCCATCCGTCCGTCCGGATGGCGCACGATCGCCCCAGCATGCCCCATCACTTCATCGAACGGCCCGACGACCTCCAGGTCGTGCCCAGCGGCACGCATTCGATCGATCACCGAAGGATCGAACCGGCTTTCGATACGCAGGTTGGCCGTCTCCGCGCCCCAGGTGCGGCCCAACAGCCAGCGCGGCGCGGTCACCGCCTGTTGCAGTTCCTGCCCGTGCAGAACGTGGCGCGAAAATACCATCGCCTGGGTCTGCGGCTGCCCCTCGCCGCCCATGGTGCCATAGGCCATGACCCGGCCATCGCCGAGCTGCGCGAGGGCGGGCTGGATCGTGTGGAAGGGCCGCCGGTGCGGGCGCAGATGATTGTGGTGCGCCGGGTCCAGGCTGAAACTGGTGCCGCGATTCTGCCAGGTGATGCCGGTCTCGTCGAGCACCGTGCCTGACCCGAATTCCCAATAGATGCTCTGGATGAAGCTGACCATCCGGCCTTCGCCGTCGGCCGCGCTGAGCCAGACCGTATCGCCGCCCGGCGGTTTGTCGGGCCAGGGTGCGGCGGCGGTGCGGTCCACGTGGTCGGCGATCGCATGCAGCGCCGCATCCGTCAAAAAGGTCGCCGGGTCGTCCGCCATATAGTCCGGGTCGGTGACATACCGGTCGCGAATCCGGAAGACACCCTTGGTCGCCTCGACCAGACCATGCACATAGTCAAAGCCGTCCACTTCGGCGATCCCGAGCCGCGCATAAACACCAAGCAGCATCAACGACGCCAGCCCCTGAGTCGGCGGCGGCATGTTGTAGATCGAATGGCCGCCCGCCTGAACGGATAACGGCGGCAAGCGCAACGCCTTATGACGTTGGAGATCTTCAAGGGCAACCGGGCTGCCCGCGCGCGATAAATCCGCCGCAATCGCCTTCGCCAGCGCGCCGCGATAAAAATCGTCAATCCCATGCGTCGCGAGATGTTTCAGCGTGGTCGCCATGCGTGGCTGCTTGAACCGCGCGCCACGCACGGGCGGTTTACCATCGATCAGATACGTGGCGGCGAAACCCGGTGCGTCTTTCAACTCCGGCAGTTTCGCCTGCGTGTTATCGGCCTGTGTATTGGTGACCGCGATGCCGTCCCCGGCATAGAACACCGCATCCTCCAGCAAGCGCGCGAGCGGCAACGAGCCGCCCCACTCGGCGCTGACCCGCAACGCTTCCTGCCAGCCCGACACGGCGCCCGCGACCGTCAGGGCCGCATCCGCGCCGCGCGACGGGATCGCATCCAGTCCGCGCGACTTGTAATAGTCGATATCCGCGGCCGCCGCCGCACCGCCGCAGGCGTCGATGCCGACCGGCGGCATGCCGGGCGTGTGGATCAGCCAGAAATTGTCGCCACCCAGCGCATTCATATGCGGATAAACGATCGCGATCGTGCTCGCTGCGGCAACCATCGCTTCGATGGCGTTGCCGCCGTCTTCCAGCACCCGCTGCCCCGCGCGGGCCGCCAGGTGATGCGGCGCAGTCACCATGCCGCGATACGATTGAGCCGTCTGTAACATGGCTATCGGTTCCTTCGGGACCTGTTCAACACGGTGTCATGCCGCCCGGCTGCTCTCGCAAGCCGCCGGCGACCATGCCTGTACGGCGGTCAGGATTCCCGTCAGTGCATCCCAACCCGACGTATGCCCGATCCGATCCACATCTTGGATCAACGACGGCAACGGCGGGCCTGTCTCCGTACCAAGCCGGTTCAGCATATCGTGGAGCGGGGCTGCGCCCCAACCCTCCCGCGCGGCCGCAAGATGCGCGGCGCTGATACGGTTCGTTCGCCGCGGCGCTTCCCGGTCGATAATTGCATAGAGTCGCTCAACCTCCTGCCTGCATCCAAAGGCATGCAGGGCGATCATCACACCCCCGAGATAATCATCGCCGGACGGCGTCAGGCCGGGCCCCAGCCCCAGCAGTCGGCAGGCACTCTCCGCCGGTGGCGATACATCGACGCCAGCGGCAACCTGCCGCAACCAATCCGATAACCGACGATGCGCCGGTAGCGCAGTGTTAACGACCGGCGACATCGCGCCGGTTTCCGCGCCCCAAAATAGGAGCGGCGCAAGACCATCCGTCGGTGCCATCGCACGAACACCGGAGAGCATCGCGTCCATCGGCACAGCGCCCGATGCCGAACCAGGAAACGGCGGCAGCGACCATTGCTGCGCGGACCGGGTGTGGAACCGGAACCGATCACCCACCGACAAGACACCATCCACACCGGAAACGCGCGCATCGATGCGGATACCACTCGACGCCCAATTCATGCCGCTGGGCACATCGGCCGATGCGGTCAAAGGACCAGGTATCAACGCCGGAACACCGATGCAGACAAACTCGTCCCCGTACTCAATATAGAAACTGCGGTCGAACACCGCTGCGACACGCCCCTGCCCCATCCGGTCGACCGTTCGCCGTGCAACCGGCCCCATCGTTGTGATGGGAATGCTGTATGGCATGCCGGGCTCAATCATCGGCCGCCACGATGTGCGTACCGGTTTCACCGCGCAAGGCGGCCATCGCTTCCTGTAAATGGCAGATAATCACCCGCTGGCCGCCGGCTTTCAGGAAACGGATCGCCGCGTCGATCTTCGGGCCCATGCTGCCCGCGGGGAAGTGGCCCTCCGCGTGATACGCCTCAAGTTCCGGCAATGTCAGCCGGTCTAGTTGTTGCTCCTCGGGCGTGCCGAAATTGATCGCGACTTTTGGAACCGCCGTCAGGATCATCATCCAGCGAATCCCCAGAACGTTCGCCATATGCGCCGACGTCAGGTCCTTGTCGATCACCGCTTCGACGCCGTTGCGCACGCCTTTCGGCCCTCGGACAACCGGAATGCCACCCCCGCCCCCGGCGATCACCACGGTGCCACGTCGCGCCAGAACTTGGACGAGGGAAATATCGCAAACGTGGCGCGGTTCCGGCGACGGCACCACATGCCGCCAGCCGCGGCCAGGTTCCTCCTTCATCCGCCATCCCAATTCATCGCCGATCCGCCGCGCTTCCTCCGCATCGAAGAAGGGGCCGACCGGCTTGGTCGGATCGGCAAAGGCCGGATCGTCCGGATCGACTTCAACCTGGGTCAGCAGGCAAGCGACATGCCGGCGGCTGCCCGCTTCGCGCAGCGCATTCTCCATCGCCTGCACCAGCAGATAAGCGATGCCACCCTGACTATGCGCGACACAGATATCCATCGACATGGGCGCGATCCGGTCGCGCGACAAAATTTGCCGCATCATGATCTTGCCAACCACCGGGCCGTTGCCATGGGTTACGACCAACTCGTTATCGAGGAGGGCCAGCGGCAATATCGCTTCGGCGGTCGCGGCGGCAATATCCTTCTGCTCCTGCGACGTCCCCTCGATATTCTCCGGATGCGTAGCATTGCCACCGATCGCCACCAAGAGGCGTCGCGGAATATCGTCGAGGTCGGGCATAGCCGTCATCCCGCTTAAGTGTTCGTTCGAAGACAGGCCAGCGCCAACGCCGCCGCGTCGGCATTCGACGGCGCAATGGCAATCCCCGCGTTTTCGAGCTTGGCGATCTGCGCGAAACGTCGTTGCGGATCCTGCTCGGTCCCCGTCACCGACGCGACCACGCGCTTGCCCGACGTATCCCCCAGGGACGCGATCAGGTGACCTGCCGGGTCGGCATGCGCGCCATATCCCAGAACCACGTCGAGCAGGATCACACCGACCGACTCGTCGGTCACTGCGGCCGTCAGCGCATCGTCACGGACCGACGGCTCGATCATGGGATGCGGCCGGCCTTGCGTATACTCATCCGCGCCCAGATCGATCAGTCGGTGCGCACTTTCCGCGTCGAGACCGCCCGTTCCCGGCACCGGCGCATTCGACCCGACCGCTTCGCCTGCCGCTTGCAAGACGATCTGTGCCTCCGCACAGAGCGTGCCGCCACTGAACAATCCCCGGATCATCGTCCCGCCGCTTCCCGGCGCCAACGCCTCACCAGCCGGATCGAACCCGGCGCCGATAGCAGTGCCGCCCAGGGCGTTTTCAGCCGCTGCCTTTAAAGTGGAGGCGGCTGTCGCATTCGACGGCAGCGGCGTATCCGACCCGCCGACGAAACACACTGTGAATGCCTTCGAGCTGGCACCAATGCAGTCGATGACCTTTGCGGCAACCGCAGCGCTCGGTGGTTTTGAAATCAGGACAATGTGTTGTGTTGCCGGATCGCGATCCAAAAGGTCGAGTGCCATCAAGGTCGTAATGCCGCCGACCGCGTCCGAGAGGTCCCGCCCGCCGACACCGATGGCATGCGAAATGCCGCCGCCGTTCTCGCCGATCAGGCAGGTGACTTCCTGGATGCCGGTACCGGATGCGCCGATCACCCCGATCGACCCTTGCGGCACCGCGTTGGCGAAAGCCAGCGGCGTACCGTTGATGATCGCCGTTCCGCAATCGGGACCCATCACCAGGCGCCCGCAAGCGAGTGCTTCCTGCTTCAATGCCGCTTCGTCGGCAACGGGCACGTTGTCGCTGAAGATCATCACATGCAAACCGCGGCGCAGCGCCTTCCGCGCCTCCGAGATTGCGAAATCGCCGGGCACCGAAATAAGTGCGAAGTTCGCCTCAGGCATAGCCTTGACCGCGGACCGTACCGAGCGGGGCCGCCAGGTTTCGCCGCCGCCTTTCGCCGCGGACGATTGTTCCAGAATGGCACGGGCTTCCTTCAACGCCATGTCGGCCACGTCTTGGCTTTCGGCGCGAATGCCGATCACCAGGTCGCCGCCCTCCGCCGCTTCGCCCGCCGCATTGAGTATCCCCGCATCCGCCATGATCTGACGGTTCGACGGAGAGCCCATCATCATTGCGGCCTCGTCGACACCGTCGAGCGCCGCCAGCGACTGCGACATCCGCAGCAGCGCGACCGAGTCTAGATAGAACCCGCGCAACACTTCGTTGATGACGACAGTGCTCATGCCACACCTACGCTTTCCGCAAATGCGACAAGCGCCTGTTCGAAACACGCCATCGGCGCGCGCACGACCCCGGCCCCAACCTGCCCGACGCCTGGCTCGCGGTGTGCGATCCCCGTATTGATCACCGGCGCGAGCCCCGTCTCCACGACAAGCCGGATATCGATCCCCGTCGGCACGCCGAGATAATCCAGCGCCGGGATCGTCCACTCCGGATTCTCGCCGACCGTGATCTCGCCCATCGTGCGGGTGTAGTTGGCCGCGTCCGCTGCGGTGCCCGCTCCGACGAAGCCAGCCACCGCCGGCGCCGCGCCCATTGCGAAGCCGCCGAGGCCAATGGTCTCGACGATGGTCGAATCGCCCATGTCGGGATTTGCGTCCTCCTCGGTGAAGCCTGGGAAGTAAAGGCCTTGCGGCATTTCTACCGGCGCGGTGAACCATCGGTCGCCGGTACCGCTGACGCGAATGCCGAAGGTCGTGCCGTTTCGCGACATTGCGGTAACGACGCAACTTCCGTCGATATCCCGCACCGGATCCATGATCGCCTTGCCCATCGCCATGGCAATGTTCAGGAAGAACTGGTCGTTGCCGCCGATGAACGCCAATGATTCAGAAAGCCCCGCCGTATCGGTCGATGTCTTCGCCAATGCCGGCGCCAGCGCCCGCAACATGAGCCCGGAGCAGCCGACATTCCGTTGATGCATCTCGTCGCCCATGGTCAGCCCCCGGGCCACGAGACTCTTGAGCGGGATGCCGCCGGTTTCCCGCAACGCGACACCCATCGCCGGCCCCAGCACGTCGCGCAACCAGCGCAGCCGGTCGAGCACCTCAGCATCGTTGCCGCCGAACCGCATCACCTTGCCGAGACCTTCATTGATCGTGCAGTAGGAGCGGTTTCCGAACTTCCGGTTCTCGACCACCATCACCGGCTGGCTCAGCGTGGTCATGCCGGTCATCGGCCCGACCGCCGACGCGTGATGGTTCGGCCGGAACTCGAAGGCGCCCGCGGCCGCCATTTCCTCCGCAGCCTCCAGGGTCGGCGCCCAATCTTCGAAGACCGCGATGCCAGTGATGGCGCCGCGCATGGGACCGCACATGTCCGCCCAGTCGATCGGCGGTCCGGCATGCAGGATGACCCGTTCGCCAAG
The DNA here is from genome assembly GCA_021774335.1 of Alphaproteobacteria bacterium. GTDB lineage: Bacteria > Pseudomonadota > Alphaproteobacteria > UBA8366 > UBA8366 > JAJFJD01. The sequence goes on along the minus strand of JAJFJD010000040.1, from coordinate 45,099 downwards.
ACCGTCGATCACGTCGCCCGCGGTGACAACATCGATCAGCACGGGGTCAGCGGCAAGCATCCGCCCGACCGCCTCCGTGTTCGCTTGTTCGATCTGTTCCATGGCGCGTCCGATCAGGTGCCGAGTTTCGACAGGATATCGGCCAACCGCACATCGCCACCGGCGGGCGGCGTCCAATCCACCTGCGTCACGGCAACGCCCTGCGCTTCCAAGTCGCCGGCAAAACCTTCTAGCCCGACATTGACCACGCAAAGCGGATTGCGCAGCAGACCATCATCAATCTCTTTTTTCATATCATCTCACATTAGGGTTTATGCAGTTGTGCCGGCTCACGCGTGAATGTCCGCCGGCCGCGCTTAAATCCGAAGAGTGGCAGCGCGATTTCCTGAACCGCCTGTACCGGCGTCTCGCAATCAAGCACAACGATATCCGCCGGATTGCCGACCGCGATCCCATAGTCCGCCAAGCGCATCACATCCGCGGCGCTCTGCGTCACCATGGAGAAACATCCGTCCATCCCTGCCGCGGTGCCGATCCGCCCTATATTGGCGTACAGGTTCGCCATCCGGACAAGCGAACAATCGCCGAAGGGCGTAAACGGGTTCAACACGTTGTTTGTCGATAGCGCACAGGTCACGCCACCACGGGACAGGCGGTCGACCGGCGCCACGCCGCGCACGATATCGTAGTCGCGATCGCCGCCCATAAGAAACAAGTCGGTCGCGGGTAAGACCGTGACGGCGACCCCCGTGTCCGCCAATCGCCGCGTTGCGGCATCGAACGCTTCCGCCGATAACGCGGAAAGCTTGCTGACATGACCGATCGTCACACGGCCGCCATAGCGGTGCCTGTCCGTAAGCTCGCAGACGTCATCGACCGTCATGCCCTCGGGATTGGTGTCGAAATCCAAATGAAAATCGATGTCAACGTCATGCTCCACCGCCAAGTCGAAAATCCGCTCGATCTGGCCACGCGGGTCGGTGTCGGTATAGGGACAACCGCCCACCACATGGGCGCCGCGCGTCAAGGCCTCCTGCATCAGCGCATCGGTCCCCGGATTATTGAGCAATCCTTCTTGCGGAAAAACGCAGATTTCCAGATCGATTGCCCAGCGGTATTCGCCCACCAAGGGCATGATGGCATCGATCCCCTTCAGCCCTATTCCCGGGTCCACCTCGACATGCGTGCGCATCCTTGTCGTGCCTTGGAGGATCGCCTTCTCAAGCGTGCGCCGCGCCCGTGCCTGGATGTCCTCGACCGTGAAGTCCGCCTTGGCTTGCGACACTTCCCGGATGGCCTCATCCAGCGTGCCTTCGTCGGACTTGCAACGTTCCAGAATGCAGGATTTATCTAGGTGGATATGCGACTCGACGAACCCGGGGATCGCGAGCCGGCCAGCCATATCGATGGAATCCGTTTCGACGTCGAGGCTTGGCGCGATCGCCACGATCAGCCCTTTATCGATACCGATATCGACCGGTGCCAGATCGGTTTCCGCCAGTCGAAGATTTCGAAGTATCAATTCCATTAGGTCTACTTACCGACCGGACAGCGCCACACCATCCCCAATTTCGTCGCCAGCATCTTCGTAGATACGGCGCAGGCATCAACAGCTTATGCAATCACAATACCAATAATCCCACGGCGCTGTACGCACCAAATGGAAGTCGCTTGAAGAGACAGAATCTCTTAAGTAAGTATTCTCTTACTTAGATATTGGCCTGTCAACGGATGCGCCAACGCCTATTTTTCAGACCGGTTTCAGGATAAGTTGCGCAACATCGACCCATATCTGAATACTTGAGCAAAAATTGCTCGACGCAGGAAATCGGATTTTGAACCGCAAGACCCCAACCACAAAGGAGGTGCCCCCACGACGGCAACGGCGCAATGCCGCGGCCACGAGGGAAAAGATCCTCAAGGCCGGGACCGCGGAATTCTGCGACAAAGGATTCAGCGGCGCCCGGACCGACGCCATCGCCAAGCGGGCGGGCTGCAACATTCGGATGATCTATCATTATTTCGGCAACAAGCGCGGCCTGTATCTCGCCGCGTTGGAAAAGGTTTATGGGGATCTGCGGGCAAAGGAAGAAGAACTAGACCTGCTGCATCTGGACCCGGTATCGGGCATGACGGCGCTGGTCAATTTCACCTTCGACTATCTGGCCGAGCATCAGGAATTCATCGGCATGATGACCGTCGAGAATATCCAGGAGGGCCGCCACCTCAAAGAATCGACGTCGGTCCCCACCGCCGCCCTGCCGCTCGTAAAGTCGATCGGGACGCTGTTGCGGCGCGGCCAGAAAGACGGTGTCTTCCGGAAGCGCGTTGATCCCGTTCAACTTTATATCTCGATCCTGTCGTTGAGTTACGTGCACATCTCGAACAAGCACACGCTCTCGATTACCTTCGGTGAACGGCTCGACGACAAGAACTGGCTCGCCCGGCGGCGGCGGCATGCCCGCGACGTAATCCTCGCTTATCTCCAGCCAGCATAGGCGCCGCACCGCATAACGCAGTCCGCAATCGCACTCAAACATTTGGCAATTTGCCAATTTTTGACCTGCATCAACGCCACCCCAACGGTACCAGAATATCAATCCCGCATCTTGAATTTCCCTGGCCCAATCATCCGGGTCGCATTCCAAACGCCGTGGAGAAATACAAATGCGAGCGATAACCCTGTTGCAGGTTTGCGCGCTCATTGTTGTGAGCATCATTGTCGAGATACCAACCGCGCGGGCCGGCGATTCGGCCGGCAAATCGGCCTTCGAGGGTCTGATGATCAGGGGACGCGCCGCTATGGTCATCCCCCAGGAAAGCGCTGATATCAGTGTCATCGGCGGTGATATCGATATCGACAAATCCCTGATTCCAGAATTGGATATCTCCTACTTCTTTACGGAGAATATCGCGGCCGAGTTGATCCTTGCCGTTACGCCGCATAATGCCCAGGCGACCAACACCTCCCTCGGACGCGTCAATCTCGGCGACACCTGGCTGCTGCCACCGACACTTCTCTTGCAGTATCACCTGCCGACCAAATACGGGTTCAAGCCCTATGTCGGGGCTGGTATCAACTACACCGTCTTCTTCGACGAGAGCGCTGCCGGCGGCACCGTTACAGACATCGATTTCGAAGACACCATCGGCTACGCGGTGCAGTTCGGCGTCGACTATATGCTGGATGAACACTGGCTGCTCAATCTCGACGTCAAGAAGCTGTGGATCAGCACCGACGTCAGCATCAACAACGGCGCCATCAACGCCGATGTCGACATCAATCCGTGGATCGTAGGCGTCGGCGTCGGCTACCGGTTCTAAGGTTCCGATCAACCCTTTCGCCGTCGGTGCGGGCGCCACGCGTCCTGCCCCGACGGCGCATTGGGCCAATCCACAAAATCGTTAGGTTTGCGGTAGCCGCAAATTATGATTGTCCCTAGAACGCCATCAACGTTCTTTTTCGACATCGCCGGTTACGATTTGGTTGAGTAATCCGGCTGGTTTTCCGGCATTGCAGCTTGAAACGCGTCGAGGCGCCGGCACGCTGCGTCAACCTCCAAAAGGCGAGGAAAGCCGTCGATTGGAAACCCGAACCACCGCGCATTACAGAGAACCGGTACGAGATAGATATCCGCGACGCTCGGCGTGTCGCCGAAACAGAAAACCGCCGGTGCCGGCCGTCGTGCCAACATCTCCTCGAGCGTGGCGAGCCCCTTTACGATCCAGTGCTCATACCAATGCATGGACTTTTCTTCGCTCCAGCCTTCCTCGCCGGTCAGGTAGTCCCGCACGCGATGATTATGGATAGGGTGAATCTCACAAGCGATGTATTGCGAGAATGACCGCGCCGACAATCGGTCCTGCGGGTCTGCCGGAAGGATCGACGGTGTGGGATAGGTTTCCTCGAGCCACTCTACCAACGCCGTCGATTGCCCGTAAATGCGACCCTCTATTTCGATTGCGGGGAGCAGGCCCTGCGGGTTGATCCGCCGATAGGCATCGGTCCGCATGTCCTCGACAGCGACATACTCGTAAGGAACCCCTTTCAGGTTAAGGGCAGTGCGCACACGCTGACCTGCCGAGTTCCTGTACCGGGAATAGAGTTTCAGCACCGCTAGCCAAGCTTCGATTTCAGGAAGTCGCAAAAGCTAGCGAATTCGTGGGCCGAATCCTTTCCCTGCAGCCGGCAACGCAGGAAGCCGTGGATCATCCCGCCGGCGCAGCGGAACTGAGTCTCGACGCCCGCAGCCGTCAACATGTCGGCATAGGTCCGGCCGTCGTCCGCCAGCGGATCGATTTCGGCAATATGCACGAACGCCGGCGGCAATCCGGTCAGATCGGCCGCTTTCAGCGGCACGGCATACGGATCGGTGCAGGGCCGCGTCTGCCCCGCCAGATACCAATCCCAATATGTGTGCATCGACGCCGCCGTCAGTCCCGGCGTTTCCGCATGAACGCCATAGGCAGGTGTATCACACCCGTCGGTCAGGCATGGATAGATCAGGACCTGCACGGCAATCTTCGGACCGTTCCGGTCGCGCGCTGCAAGGCAGACGGCCGCGCTCAGATTGCCGCCGGCGCTATCGCCGCAAATGGCGATCCGGCCGGTATCGACGCCATCGCCCAGGCCGCCGCCGGCGACATGGGTCAGCACCGTATAACAATCATCGAAGGCGGCGGGATACGGATGTTCCGGGGCGAGCCGGTAATCGATACTCGCCACCACCATGCCGGTTTCTTGCGACAGCCCCCACGCCACGGAATCGGAGCTGTTCAGGTCGCCCTTCATGAAGCCCCCGCCGTGGATGTAGAGGACGACCGGCGCCGTTTCAGCCGCCGCGGCCGGCCGATAGACCCGTACCGGCACAGTTCCGCCGCTCCGCGGCACCTGAATGTCTTCAACCTGCATCCCGTCGGGATACGGCTCGCGCGTCGAGGACGAATAATCGTCCCAGGCGGCGCGCATTTCCTCAATTGTCGTGACGGGTGGAAGGGATTTCTTGATATCGATCAGAATCTGCATCTCGGGATGCAGCACAACATCATCGGGCATGAACGGCTCCTGACTGGATGGGAGCCTCCAGCATCGGAGGCGTCAGCCCGATGAGTATATCCGGTTATTCGACGAGCGGCATATCCGCCGGTCAGTTCCGGCGCCAATGATCGTGGCCCGTCGCAGAATTGACGATCTGCGACCGTCGAATTCCAAGATCGGCAAGCATCCGATCGTCGAGCGCGGAAAGCTCCCGAATCGCTGCCTGTTGCCGTCGCCGTCTCGCGACGGCCCTTCCCATCTTGCCAACAAATGCCAGCATGGTCTTGCTCCTTCGCTGCATTGCACAAATCCAAGGCCGAATGGCAGTGGATCCAAATTACGCAGTGAATATGGGGTGTTTTAGTTTCTGCTCAATGTCTTGAAAGGCAGAAAAGTGTTTCAATTGTTGCAGCGCAAACATGACGGATATGCGTTTACTGCAAGGCCCGAAAGCCCTTAGTCGTCCAATGCATTCGGGTTGACCACATTGGTCGGCGATCCGTCGGCATACGCGAGGATCTGGTCGAAGATATCTGTGAATTGGATTTCATACTCGTCGCGCGTCACATATCCGATATGCGGTGTGCAGATGACATTGTCCATCAGCAGCAGCGGGTGGTTCGGGTCGAGCACCGGCTCTTCCTCATAGACATCGACCGCCGCCATGCCGGGACGCCCGGCGCGCAGGGCCTCAACCAAAGCCCCGGCCTCGATCAACGGCGCTCGGCTGGTGTTGACGAGCAGCGCCGTGGGTTTCATCCGCGCCAGGTCGGCGCCGGTGACAATGCCGCGTGTCGCATCGACCAGGCGCATATGCAGGCTGAGGATGTCGCAGCTCTCGAAGAAGGCTTCCTTGGTCTCGGCAGTCGCGTAGCCGTCGGCCCGCGCTCGGGCGCGCGAGTCCTCCCGCGCCCAGACCAGCACCTTCATCCCGAAAACCGTCGCGTATTCGGCAACGGCCTTGCTGATCCGGCCATAACCGTAAAGTCCGATGGTCTTGTGCCGAATCGTGTTCCCCACGCCGATCTGCCAATTGCCCTTGCGCATCGACGCCAGTTGCTGCGGGATCTGCCGCATCGACGCGAGGATGAGGCCCCAGGTCAGTTCGGCCGTCGCATAGGACGGCGTGCCTGCATGCTGGCTCGACGAGACGATGACGCCAAGACGTGTGCAGTCCTCGATATCGATATGCGGGTAGACGCTGCGCTGGCTGATCAGCTTGAGCTTGGGCAGGCGGTCCAGCAGCGGCGCGCGAATATGCGTCCGCTCTCGGATCAGCACCAACGCTTCGGTCTCCGCCAGCCGGTCGGCCAGGGCATCGGTATCCTGAACGTGATCGTTCCAGATCGTGACGTCATGCCCGTCGAGCTTCTGGAAGCAATCGAGTGTGCGAACGGTGTCGTGATAGTCGTCCAGGATGGTGATCTTCATGGAGTGGAACGTCCTTCGTCGGTGAAAACGGGTATACGGGGACACCCGCCTTTGTAGCGGGTCTAGCCGTCCGAGGCCAAGCCGGGCGGCAGTGAAACAATTGAAACAAAACGCCGGGATGCCGGAAATACGCGGGACACAACCGGCCGGTAAACCTTTTGGCCATAAACGGACCGCCCCGCGGCCAAATTGGAAAACAAGGAATATCCGACATGACCCCCGACCAGATTTCACTCGTCCAGAAAAGCTTCGAGATCGTACCTGCCGAGATCGCGGCGGACCTCTTCTATGCCCGGCTGTTTGAACTGGACCCGAGCCTGCGCCCGCTTTTCAAAGGAGACATGAAGGCACAAGGTGCGAAGCTCATGGACATGATTGCCGTCGCCGTCCGCGGTCTGAGCAATCTCGACCGGATCGTCCCGGCGGTGCAGGACCTCGGCGTCCGCCACTCGGGATACGGCGTGACGCCAGACCACTACGACACGGTCGGCTCGGCGCTGCTGTGGACGTTGGAAAAGGGCCTCGGCGAGCAATTCACCGACGATGTCCAGGAAGCCTGGACCGCCGCCTATATTCTGCTGTCCTCGACCATGATCGACGCCGCGGAACGGAAAGCAGCCTAACGCACTCTGAATTCGGCCGGCGGTTCGGCAGAATCACCGCATCAGCGGTGTGGTCGGACCGCCGCTGATCTGGTGGCCCGGCTGCACCTGTTCGCAATTGGCGGTGCAGACCGTGCGCGGCGTCACCTTGCCGCCGCAGGTTGCGAAACAACCGACGAAATCGGACTCGCACGATTTCTTGTACGTCCGCTCCTGACGGCAAGAATACCCGCCATAGAAGCTCCGACGAGACTTCTTGATCGGCTTTTTGAGCAACAATTGCTGAACTCGATACTCGTTGAACTTGTGATCCGCATAGGCCAGCTTGTCCGACCGACAACGCTGGTGTCGCTCATATCCGACGGTCTGGCAGGCGCTCTTGATCTGCTGACATTGGGTCGCACACATCCGGCCTTCCGCTGTCTGCGGCGGCGTCAACTCGTAGCTCGTCTTGTAGACAGGGCCGCAAGCCACAACGGCGGCACAGCCCAGGGCCATGACGCCAAGAGACGCAAATTTCATCGTGAACCTCTCCCGCGAGCCGAAATTCAACGATCCCCTGATAGCGGGAGGCGGGTTACCAAATCCTTAACGGCGCAACGATAGACCGCTCAAAACCGCGTGAGCCGCCGCAATATCGCGCGAAGCGGGTGGAGCCGGAAAACAGCACTATTACGGCGAGCGCGAGGTTCAGATCCAACCGCACCCGTTGCATCCAGCCCCGGAAAACTGATCAGGCTGGCGCCCCATCGATAGAGCGTTCACAGAGCAGCCGGTAGACGCCGATCTCCATCGCCGCCCCATGTGGGCCCGCGGCCAGCGCGCGTTGAACCACCTGTGCCTCGCCTTCGCGCAGGCATTCCACGAACAGGCAGGCGGAGATGGTCTCGTCCCCGCCCCGCAACTTGGCCTCCGCCGATGCCGGCTGGGTGGTTTCGCCGCTGGCGGCCCAAAGCTCGGCCCGTGCCACGCCGGGCAGGTCAGCGAGGCCGGCGGCCATGGCCGCAATACCGTCCGCCACCCCCCCTTCTATCGGGCCGGCCCCGGTCAGCCGGGCCGTCACCGCGACAGTGCCCCGCATATCGCCGTGACACGCGACGCGCCGGCACACTGTCCGGCTCATATCGATGAAGACGCCGGACATGATCTTCCGCGTCATCGGCGTCGGGTTCTCCACCCGCTCCAAATAAGCCGATGAAACGAAGACTTCCGGTGAGATCGTCTCGTAATAGGTGAAATAGCGCGGCGTGCCAGACAGCATCTCATAGCGCCGTCCCCGCAAGATGCCCGGTACTGCCAACCGTTCGGGCAGATGCTCGCCCTGGTACCACGCCTCATACTCGGCTTCGTGGCCGGGCGCGCAGTTGTTCCAAAGGGCGAGGATGCCGGTGTTCTGCTCGGGCAGCGACATCAGCGATCGCCTGGCGGCGGTTGCCTTCGTATCGGAATCACATGCATGAGGCCGGGTTTTATCACAGATGCCAACGACTCAATTGTTCCCAATTGTCGTTATAGGACAGGACCGGCACCGCGGAAAAATCGCGCGCCGTGTCACAGACGCCGCCGCTCATTCGTCATCAGGTCGACACCCTCAACCCGACCCCGAAGGAGAGCCCGAATGAGCGATACGAAAGCAGTGAACTATGAAAAAGAAGTACCCGATGTCCTGCAGGCCTTGGCCGACGTCCACGATGTGATGGACGCCCACGGCCTCGACCGCCTGCTGCACCATCTGGTCCTGTTGCGCGCCTCGCAGATCAACCGCTGCGGCTTCTGCGTCAAGATGCACACCCGGGAAGCGCGGGAGGACGGCGAGACCAGCACCCGGCTGGACCGGGTAATTGTCTGGAATCAGGTCTGCTACTTCACGGATAAGGAAAAAGCCGCCCTCGCCTGGACCGAAGCCCTGACCGACCTCGACCCGAAGACCGACCTCGGCCCGCTCCGCGCCCGCCTGCGCGAGCATTTCTCGGAAAAGGAGATCGGCGTGCTGACCGCCACGGTAGGAATGATCAACCTGTGGAACCGCATCGCGATCTCGCGGCATTGAGGCGCGGCGGGCGGGAGATGACGGTCTTCGCGTCTTTCGCCCGACCTTGCGTCAGGTCACGCCGGCCGTACCGGCGGCAGCTTGTTGCTGAACTCAAACCGCCGAAGCGGCGCCAGCAACATTCTACGCAGCGGCCGCCACGCGAGGCCCATCGTTACGACGATAATACCGAGAACCAGCAACGTCGCGCCGATCGTGAGCGCCGATTTCACCGCCACGGTCGAAAACAGGTAGCCGATGGCGATCCCGAGATACAGGAGGACCGACACCAACGGCACGCGGCGGTCGATTACCAGGGACACTACCGCGAACAAAACAAAGCCGCCGATCATCGCCGCGGCGGACGTTACGTCCACCTTGGTGGCGAATTGCGCCAACAGACCATGCGTTATCGTCGGCCCGGCGACCATGTGCAGCCAAAAGGAACAATCCGACCGCCGGGTCACGCGCGCCGGATCGGAAAAATCGTAGGCCACCGCGACAGCAAAGAGCGCCAATCCGGCGCAGACCATGAAAAGCTGGAGCCAAACCGCATCTGGTGCGATGCCGACGGTCTGAAAGAAAAGCAGCAGAGCGCACCCATAGGCGACGGCCCCAATGGTGCCGAAGGTGAACGGCAGACGAAACCGCCAGTAGAAGACGATGACGAATGCCAGCAACGACAATGCGCCCGTCAGGCTTCGCGTCGACAATCCCCCGAACGGATCCCGCGCCAATGTTGTCGGCGAGAATATCTGGCTGAACAGCAACCCCGCAAAGATGGTGATCGCAATGCTGATGAAGATGGCAGGAAGAACGGCCCGAAATTTACCAATGACAATCTCGGCGAGCCCCCACATGACGATCACCGAAATGCCTGCGACAACCGGCCCACCCATATTCGGCACGCTCATGAACGCAACAAGCGCCCCGGCAATCAGTATGATACCGAGGGCCAGAAACACATCGTTGAAGCCGTTCAGAAAGCGGAACCGTTCGTCGTCGATGTCTGTGGGGACGAGCGAAAGCTCGGCCCGCGCGATAAGTCGTGCGGCCTGTTCTTCCGTCAGCAGGCCGTCTTCGACCGCCGCCGCCAAGTCTTCCCGCGTGATCATCGGCACCGCGTCAAATGTGGTGGAAAATAAGTGGCGTCCCCTAGGGGAGTCGAACCCCTGTTTCCGGCGTGAGAGGCCGGCGTCCTGGGCCACTAGACGAAGGGGACGTCGGCGTGGCTGAACCCCGGACTCTTAACTGAAGGAACCCGGGCAAGCAATGACTTTAGGGAGCTAGAACCGCGATGGCCGGCGGCTTGTCCCGCCTATCCTGGTATGCCAAAATTCCCGCAATAAACGAAATCCCAGGCTCGCCACAACCGTTTAGGTCTCTGTGCGCCGGGCATGCGGCCCCTGCCATAGGCCGTTTGGGGAAAATCAGGGAGTTTTGCCATGCTGCACCGCCTTCGCGCGGCCATTCTGTTCGCCGCCATCCTACTCGCCCCAATCCTGATCGGCCCTGCCGCCGTCGCCCAGACCGCGCCCGCAGATTCGGCGATCAAGGGCGCGGTTTACGATATCGGCCGGGCGGAGCAACAGGTGAAGACGCTGACCCCGTCGCGCAAGGCCAACATCAAACGGCTGCAACGCTCGATGGAGATGGCCGGGAAGCGGCTAGACTCCTCGCCCAACAAGACGCATGCGTCCTGGACCGAAGCCAAGCAACGGCTGGATAACGTCAACGGCGCGCTCGCCACGCTCGCCGGCGGCGGTGCAGCGAAACCGCCGGCTGCCGCTGCCACGCCGAAAGCGGCCCCGAATTCATCGGCGCCCGCAGCCGCGCCAAAGACAGCAGCGCCGAAAGCCGCCGCAGCCGACCCGTCGGTCGCGCGTGCACAGCGCGAAATGAAGCTGGTCGGGGCACAGGTCCGCAACCTGCGTCCCTCCGACAGCCGCGGCGCATTCCGGCAGTTGAAGGAGCTGTACCGGATCGGCGGTTATCTTGGGAAGACCAAGGATCGCTCGCACCCCGCCTTCAAGCAGGCGGCGCAGCAGTACAACGGCATCAAGGCGACGCTCGTCGGCAATATCGTCGCGATCGAGCAGAAGCAGCTGATGAAGGTCGCCGGCGAGATCGACAAGATGCAGCCGCTCGACTACTCCAACAAGCAGAAGGTCAACTACGGCCGCAAATCGCTCGCCAATATCCAGAACTCGCTGAAGTCGCTGGGCGCCCCGAAGGTGCCGGCGGTGCAGGACCTGTATGGCCGGACGGGCAAGGTCTCGGCGATGTTCGAGAAACGCATCTCCGACCGCAACACGCAGCAGGCCTCACTCGGCGACGTGTCGGGGAAACTCGCGGCGCTCCAGAAGCGCTTTCACACGATCAAGGTGCCGGGCCGTATCGAACATCCGGCAACAGAGGCGAAAATCAAGAGCTTCGTCGCCTCGGTAGCGGCGGTGCGGGCGCATGTGAAGGAAGACTTCGCCTATATCAAGTCGATCGACGGCAAGGCCGCGTTGAACACAAAAGACGGCAACACCTTCCGCTTTCTACGCTCCGCGCTGCAGGGCCAGAAGCAGCAGTCGCTCGCACGCACCCTGAACACGGTCAATGAGGAGATGGACCTCAACGTCCAGGACGCGCTGAGAACGGCGGATTTTCTCGATAAAACCGATCCGGATGACGTCAACCACCGGAACAACCGGCTGACCGGCAAAGGGCAATACAAGAAGAACCTGGACAATCTCGCCAAGGCACGGAAGACGGTCGTGGTTGCCGCGCTCTACGACAAGGAGATGGCCCGCACCGATGCACCGGACCGCAAGCCGCAGCTCGAAAAAATCGACAAGGCGACGGCCGGCTTCAAGGAAAAGTACAAAATCGCGTTGAATTCCGTGCGCATGCCGAAGGCCCGCTCGGACGACAGCAAGCTGCACAAGGCGGTCGCCGAGGTCTTCGCCAGGAAGAAATACGGCTATAAATTCGAGCGCGTGGTGATCAACGCGCCGCTAAAGCGGGTCAAAAACAGGTCGGGCAATATTCGCGGCACCGTCTCGGGCGCCACCGTCACGACCTACGAATACGAATGGGACCAGTTCCAGGCGACGACCGCGGAGAAGGTCGGCGATGTCTATTACCTCTACGCCAACACCTTCAAATACTATTACTCGGGCGATCCACAGACGGCCGTCAAGGTGTGGATCCTGAACCGGCGGTTCCAATCGAGTCAGATCCTGAAGGAAAATATCAAACAATAGGGAATTCGTGCCTCGGCTGCCGCAACGCCGCCGGGCGCTTCCCCCTACCCGGATCGCGCGTTTCGCGATATGGTGCGCCGCCGCGCGACCGCAGCGCTATTCGATCACGACAAGAGATATTGCCCGCCCATGGATGCCAACCACACCCGACGCCTGATTCAGACGATGCTGGACAAGGGCGATCTCCTGCCCGAAACGGTCGATGAGCTACAGGACTACCTCGCAGACCTGGACAAAGGCGAGTTGAACAACGAAGACGCCAAGTATATCGAGGGGCTCGCCCAACGCCTCGGATTCAGCAAGGGCGGGCCAGCCCCGGCCAATGACGATCAGGACGCGGATGAAGACGACCTGGATTTCGACGCCGCGGACGAAGACGACGACCTGGCGGAAGCGGAATCCCGGATCGCCGAACTCGAATCCAATCTGGCGGCACAGCAGGAAATGGCGGAAATCGCCGGCGCAGCGGTCGAGCGGGCACAGACTGTCATCGCCGGACTGCGCGATGCGGAAAATGCCGATGCGGAGAAACTGGATGCGTTGGACGCAGCCTTAACGGAAGCGGCGGACGCCCTCCCCCGAAAAGCGTGATCGCACGTCGACGGGCGCGTTCACCGCTGCGATTGCAGGTCGATGGTGCCGATCTGCCGGCCGTCGCTCAATCGAAAGACCATGATCTGGACGCCGCCGTCGGGCATGGCGAGACGCACGAGCATCGTATCGCCGTCGAGGTCGGTTCCTTGAACCGTGGCTCCGGATGGCAAGGTCGCCCGTATCGTTCCGAAGGCCGCCGATCCATCACCGCCCTTGGACGATTTGGATGGCTCGAACGTATTGGTGAGACCGTAGACCAGGATCGCCATCCCCGCCACAATGAGGAAACCCATCCCGATCACAATAGCCTTAATCGCTTGCATGATTAGCGTTCAATCCAGTTGTCCATGATTGCGCCAAAATGACCGCGCCAAACACCCATCGATCCCGTCCCGTCGAGCCGGAAGAAGCCGGTATGCGGCTAGACCGGTTTCTGGCCGACGCGCTTCCGGATTTGTCGCGCAGCCGGATCAAATCCTTGCTGCAGGAAGGCCACGTCACCGAGAGCGGCCAGACGATATCGGACCCATCCTACCGGGTCAAACCACAGTCCGAATTCGAGGTCTCCGTGCCCGCCCCGGAAGAGGCGACCCCGGCGGCGCAGGATATCCCGCTTACGGTCGTGTACGAAGACGCAGACCTGCTGGTGATCGATAAACCGGCGGGTCTCGTGGTGCATCCAGGTCCGGGACAGCCCGACGGCACGCTTGTGAACGCACTGCTTGCCCATTGCGGCGATAGCCTGTCGGGCGTCGGCGGGGTCAAGCGGCCCGGTATCGTCCACCGGCTGGACAAGGATACCAGCGGCCTGATCGTCGTCGCCAAGCACGACGCCGCGCATCAGTCTCTGTCTGCGCAATTCGCCGACCGGTCGATCGACCGATCCTACCGGGCCATCGTGTGGGGTGTGCCGATGCCGCCATCCGGCCGGATCGAGGGCAACATCGGCCGTCATCCCAAAGACCGGAAGAAGATGGCCGTCGTGGCGCCGCCGCGCGGCAAATCGGCGGCGACGAATTACCGGCTGCGACAACGCTTCGGAGACGCGGCCAGTCTTGTCGAGTGCAAGCTGGAGAGCGGCCGAACACATCAAATCCGTGTCCATCTGACGCATATCGGCTATCCGATCGTCGGCGACCCGGTATACGGTCGCCGGACACCAGCCCGAAGAAACGCATTCACGGAGGACGCCGCCCAATTGATCGGCGCGCTGAACCGACAGGCGCTTCACGCTGCGGTGATCGGGTTTGAGCACCCCCGAACAGCGGAACGCTTGAAATTCAGCAGCGAATTACCAAGTGATATGGAACGGATAGTCAGCGTCTTATCGCGGGATCAGTCAACATCTTAACCTATAAGAATCCCAAATTTCATTGACAATTCCACGTGTTACAATATCTTAGCGCTCATTGGGGAGTGTGCTAAGACAGCTTTTTTATGGAGCAATTAGGATGGCTACGACCCTTCCCACCCTCGTCATCAGCCCTGAAGGCAACCTGCAACGGTATCTTCAGGATATTCGCAAATTCCCCATGCTGGAAAAGCAAGAGGAATACATGCTGGCGAAGCGGTGGCTCGAACATGACGATGCCAAGTCCGCCCACAAGATGGTGACCAGTCACCTGCGCCTCGTGGCGAAGATCGCCATGGGATACCGCGGCTACGGTCTACCGGTTAATGAATTGATCTCCGAAGGGAATGTCGGGCTCATGCAGGCCGTCAAACGCTTCGACCCCGAGCGCGGCTTCCGGCTTGCGACCTACGCGATGTGGTGGATTCGCGCCGCCATCCAGGAATACATCCTGCATTCATGGTCACTGGTGAAGATGGGCACCACCGCTGCGCAGAAGAAGCTTTTCTTCAATCTTCGTAAGCTGAAGGGCCGCCTGCAAGCCTTCGAAGAAGGCGATCTCAGCCCGGAAAACGTTGAGAAAATCGCGACCGCATTGAGCGTTCCGGAAAAGGACGTCATCTCCATGAACCGGCGCCTGACTGCGCCTGATCATTCGCTCAACGCACCGGTTCGCATCGATGGCGACGGCGAATGGCAGGATTGGCTGGAAGATGAATCCGAAAGCCATGAAATCGTCATCGGCGAAGCCGAGGAACTGACGAAGCGCCGGGCTCTGCTGCAAGACGCGATGGAAACGCTGAACGAGCGCGAGCGGCATATCCTGACCGAGCGCCGTCTGAAGGAAGATTCATCCACGCTCGAGGAACTGAGCAAGATTTACGGAATCAGCCGGGAACGGGTCCGTCAGATCGAAGTTCGAGCATTCGAGAAGCTTCAAAAGGCGATGCAGGCCGCTGCGGTCGAGGCAAACCTGGTCCCCGCAAGCTGAGCTGACCGGATACGCAACCCGGCGCGATCCGGGATTTCTACGGCGTTTCAGAATTTTCGGACGCTGGTGCTTCCGGCACGATCGGTGCCGTGACAGCAGCGTCGCTGTCGGCAAGCTCGGCTGTTCTTTCTTCGGCGTCCTTGCGGATTTCCGGTCCCCACTCCTCTTCCATCTTCCGCTGCACGCGGCCAATCTGCTTTTCTTTCATTTCCGCGGATACCCCGAGGTAACTGCCGACGATGGGACGAATCGCAAAAAACAGCAGCCATCCCAACGCCGCGGACGAATACATCACGAAAAGCGCCATCGGATCGACGAAGATTTCGAAGATGCGGGCGAAGTCACCGCCGACGAGCCAATAGTCGATGACCCACGGCAAACAGCCGGCAAAATTCAGATATCCCACTGTCCGGGTCTGGTTTCGACTGGGACTGCGATCGAAGAGCATCGCCACACCCGTCGGGGCCATGCCGATCAACAACAGGACAATCGACTCGTAAAATGCGAATAGGACAACGCCGGCGATAATCCAGGTCACGACCGACCCTGTACGCCGTTTGCCGGAAGATCCGTCCTTATCCGCTGTCTCTGCCATGGTTGCCGTTAGAAAAGCTTCATGAGAATGATCGCGAGAATGGCCACTGTCGCTGCAACGCCCGACACAAGGGATGCGACCTGACCACCCAATTCATAGGTATAGGCAGCGCGGTGTTCGCGCTCATACGCAACCTGCCGCAATTGCATGATTGTTTCTTCGAATAGGCCGACCGACACGCGATACTCGTATTCGTCATTCGTCCGGTCTTCATAGTTGTCGATGGCGGTCATCAGCCTTGCGAAGCTTCCTGACGCGGCCGCCGCACGCAAATTTTCCAGAACTTCCGTTCGACGCGTCCGATTGTGATACCGGTCGACACCGGTCTGGAGCAATTTTTCCAGATAACCGCAAAGCGCCGGCACCGGTTCCATAGCGTTGCTGTCCTGCACCACGGACAGAACCCGTGTCGCCGATAAGGCCGCTTCAAACGCGTCCTCCGGGTTGTGTAATGCGCGGAAATCGGACGTCAGCGTGACCTTCACCCGTGACGCGACAAACGCTGCGATATGCGCGTCGATAACATTGCCAAGGATACCGGGGTTGGAGACAGCGATATGTTCCAGCGCCGGTAGGAGCTGATCAAGATTTACAACGAAATCATTTTCCAGCAGTGGCGACCGGCATGGCGTCGTCGGATTTAGATCGTACAACGCCCGCTCGACGCCGTGCCCTATGAGCGGAGTATCGATATACGACCGCACACGCTCGAACGACGACGAATGTCGGTAGTAATCGGGTTTCGGTTTGAGACATAGCTCCATCCAGTACGCCGGCAGATTCGCAGCGACAATCTTGGCGAACATTTCGAGTGCAACAGGATCGGTGAATCGGGCAGCCAACAACGGCCCGATTCCGTCCAGTCCCGCACAAAAATCCCGCATCCGAATCGGACCATGCGGATCCAACGCGATACAAACCTTGGCCAACACTGCGTCCGCTTTCTCTGGGTTGGAATTGTCGGCTTCCGCCCGCGCCGCGCTGACCGCCTCGGTCCGGCTTTCGTCCGACAGGCTCCGGCGCAACCAGTTGTCCAACGTACCGTCTTCGACCACCGTCAGGGCAGCGTCCCAATGCTTGCCCAGCCCTGCGGCAACATCACGGGCGGTGACATAAGTGCCGCCGCCCAACTCGAGCGGCCGCGACGATTTCGCCGGCAGGACCTGCTGCTTCGGGCTGAGACGCCGTCCGCCGATCCACATTTCGAGGTTTTCGAGTGTCCAGCGTTCCGCAGCATCGTCATTGAGAAGCCCCTTCAACACTTCAAACAAGGGCAGCGGCAAGCGATGCGACCCGACGAGAGCGGTGTAACTTCCCTGCATGATTTTTCGTTGTGCGATTTCTTCATCGCTCAGCCCGTATAGCGGACTTTGCCCGATCAATAACGCCGCCAATGTCACGCCAAACGCATAAAGATCGTGCGATTCGTCGCCTTCCCCGCGCCCCGAGGGTTCCGTCAGACAGCACTCGATTGTCGCGTAGGCGGCATGCTGGACTAGTCCTGCCGGCGCCGACACGCCTTCGCCGAGCATGATCGGCGCACGCTCCCGGTCAGTCCCATCAAAAAACATATTGTCGGGCTGAATGTTCCGATGCGCCACGCCTTGATAATTGAGTTCGGTAAGCACCTGTGCAAAGGGCTGGATCACGCGGCGGGTTAGCGGTTCTTCCCGGAACGGCTCTATTTGATCGGCAAGAGTCGACATGACCTTCGGCCCGACGGGCCGTTCGACAATGACCGCCGGCCGCCGCCGTCCGTCATGCGGCCAGTCGATGACGCCCCAATCGAGAACACGCACCAAATTGTTGTTATCGATACGCCTAACTGTGGGCACGACATCGAAACGGGGCGGAAACTGCGGATCGCTCATCAGCGCGTACACGTTGCGCGCAGTTCCACGCACCTCGGTCGCCGCGTATGCCGTGGCGGGCCCGCAATCCAACTCGGGAATCGGCTGTTGTGGGTTGACCTCGTATCGACCGCCAACCAGCAACGCGTTCCCGGAGCTACCGGAAGGGTTTAGTGCCATGGCGCCATTTTTTGATTCACCCCACCCACCGGATAGCCGTCAACGGCAGAGCGGAGCAAGTACTTTCTTCGGCGTGACGCCGCCCCTATCCTAGGCGGCGAACGGATCGTGGACCGTGATGGTGTCTTCGCGCTCCGGACTCGTCGACAACAAGGCGACGGGAGCCTCGATAAGCTCTTCTATCCTGCGGATATATTTAATTGCCGTCGCCGGCAGTTCCGCCCAAGAGCGTGCGCCACGGGTGCTCTGCTCCCACCCTTCCATGGTTTCGTAGATCGGCGTCGCAGCTGCCTGATCCGCCGACAATGCCGGCATATAATCGAGCTCCCGGTCACCGATTCGGTAGCCGGTGCATATCTTGAGTTCATCGAACGCATCCAGGACATCCAGCTTCGTCAGGGCGATACCATCCATCCCGCCGACCTTGACGGCCTGTCGAACCAAGACCGCATCGAACCATCCGCAGCGCCGCGGGCGACCGGTAACGACGCCGAATTCATGCCCTATCTCGCCCAGCCGCTGGCCGACCTCGTCATCCAATTCGGTGGGAAATGGACCGCTGCCAACCCGGGTGGTGTAGGCCTTGGTAATACCAAGCACATATCCAAGCGCGCGCGGGCCGACGCCTGCGCCGGTCGCGGCCTGTCCGGCCACCGTGTTCGAAGACGTCACAAACGGATAGGTGCCGTGATCTACATCCAGCATGATTCCCTGCGCGCCTTCGAACAGCACCCGCTTGCCGGCGCGTTTGAATTCATCGAGATACCGCCACGTCGTGGAAACGAATGGCAAAATCTTCGGCGCGACTTCCACCAGGGCCGCTAACAATTCCGTCTTGTCGATCTCCGGCTCGCCGAAGCCCCGAAGCAATGCATTGTGGTGAATTAGCAGTTCGTCGAGTTTTGCGCTCAGGACATCCTTGTCCGCAAGATCGCAAACTCGAATTGCCCGCCGCGCCGTCCTGTCCTCATAGGCAGGTCCGATGCCGCGGCCTGTCGTGCCAATCTTGCCCGCGCCGCGTGCCGCCTCGCGCGCCCGGTCCAGGCTGCTGTGCAACGGCAGGATGAGCGTCGCATTCTCGGCCACTTTCAGATTGTCCGGCGTTATCTTGACTCCTTGGCCGGCGACCCGCTCGATCTCCTCCAACAAGGCCCAGGGATCGACGACCACTCCGTTTCCGATGACCGAGATCTTATCGGGCCGCACCACGCCAGACGGCAACAGGCTGAGTTTGTAAACCTCATTGCCGATGACCAGTGTATGGCCCGCATTGTGACCGCCTTGAAAGCGCACGACGACGTCTGCGCGTTCGGACAGCCAATCGACAATCTTACCTTTACCCTCGTCGCCCCATTGCGATCCGATTACGACCACATTGGTCATTCTTCTTCTCCGTTATTATTCAAGGCGACCGGCCCGCTTTCGGCCAGATAATGCGAACAATTCAACCGCGCGGCCTCAAGCGCTAGATCGTCCAACTTTTCGAGCGCAGCAACGGTTATCCATCCCTGACGGCGTAGATCGGCAGCCACCCCTTCGCCGGTCTCGACAGACACCAAAAGGCGCTTGGGCATGGTCGGTGCCGGTAAGGCGCGCAGCAGATTATGGACGAACAGCGAAAATCCCGTAGCGGGTTCATCGGCCTCCCCCGCGCAATAGCGTCCACCGCATCCCAAATCACCGCGAACGCCACGGGCGAAAAACGTGAAGCTCAATCCACTGTGGTATTCGAATCCACGGTTTTCCACAGCGTCCACCGTAATGTCGAGATCGGGTGCTTCGCGGCGCAAGGTCGTTATCACGTCATGCAACCTTTCCCGCTCCGCCGAGGCGGTATCGTTGAGCGTGAGACCATCGATCGTCCGCAGCGCCTTGTCCACCGGCCCCACCGATGCCAGCAAGGCTGACAGGACCGGCGCTGCCGCACCGCCGATCTCGGTAACGGTCGCCGGATCCTTCCGGTCGAGCGCTGCGCGAAACTGCCGCTGCGTTTCTGCGTCGATCCCAAGGTCGTTGCATATCTCGGACACCAGCGTCGGTAAGGTCAAATCAACCGACAACGCCTCGGCGCCCGACGCTTTCAGCGCTTCATACGCCACCAAGATAACCTCGGAATCGGCCGCGCTGCTGTCTGAGCCTATCAGTTCTACGCCGGCCTGCCTGAACTCCCGATCGGGCTGCAGTTGGTTGCCGCGGACACGCAGCACTGCACCGCCATAGGACAGCCGCAAGGGCCGCGCCGCCTTGCGAAGCCGTGTCGTGGCAATGCGGGCGATCTGCGGTGTCATATCCGCACGCACGCCCATCATACGCTGGCTGGCGGGATCCATGAGTCGAAACGTTGAGAGAGCGAGCGCCTCGCCCGCACCGTTCAGGAGGCTATCCTCGAACTCGACAAGCGGCGGCGACACACGCTCGTAGCCGCGCGCGCCGAAGGCCGCCAGCATCAGATTATGGATATCGGTTTCGTGACCGGCCTCGGGCGGGAGGCCGTCGCGCAGTCCATCAGGCAATAATGATTTGCTGGCCGACTCAGTCATTTCGCGACAAGGCCCCGGCGTCTTAGAAGTTTCTCTTTCCGGGCGCGATACCTAACCCGGTTTGGTCGCCCGGGCAAGCAGCCAAAAAAAGCCCGACCGGCACGGCTAGCGCCGGATAATGTTCAGGTATCCGCCTTGATCGCCAAAGAGAATATCGGGCGTGCCATTGCCGTCCACATCTTCGGCAAGGATCGCGGTGGTGACCGGCCGGAATAGCTTCGCCACCGCCAGAACGACAAGCTTGCCACCGGCAAAACTGATGGCGCGCAATTCCATTCGATCCTGTGTCGGGAGAATGATCTCCGGTGCACCGTCGCCATTGATATCAGTGACCGCGAACATTTCTAGTTCGGTCGACCCGATGACATGTGTTGAATACCCGGTGTATCGCCCCACCTCCCGAAGCCGGCGGCCGTCGATCTTCAGAAGCAAAAGTTTGCCGCCGATATGCGGTGTCTCCACGGCGGCCACTTCGGCCTGACCATCGCCGTCGAAATCCGCCGCGCCGATTGGATTGAGCCACCGGTTCGATGTGCCGATCGCCACCGATTCGGCCAGCCGGACCAGTCGGTTGCCGCGCAGGCCCAACAACAACACCGCCGCCCCGGCATCTTTATGCGAGCGCACGACGATAATTTCGTCGCGGCCGTCGCCATCGACATCAACCAGGCGGGGGATCAAATCTTCCAGGACCGAATCGGATCGTACCGTGAAGCTGGCGGTTTTTCCGGTGGCCGTCCGCACCTTCAGCGCTGCCGCCTCGATCGTGTCGCCGAGAACACCATGCGCGTAGCGATCCGTACCATCCGCAAGCCAAGCGGTCGTGATGTCATTGCTGCCGCTCACAACCCTACTGTGGGGAATGGCGTCTTCCGGGCGATTCCGCGGCGCGGGACCAGACGACCGCAAAAGCGTCAGTTCGTCGCCCGACTTCGATATGCGGAAATACCGGTCATTGGCGCGCACCTTGACGGACCGGGTTTCCGCATCGCGAAACAATCGGTCCATGCCCGCCAGAATTCCGACGGTTTCCGGACGCCACGTTTCCGCGACGCCAGGCGTCGCATACAACAGAACCAAAACCAGAGCGACGAGTCGCGGCAAAGCCTACTTCTCTAAAATCGCAACGCTTTCGCTTGCGTCACATGAGGCAGGTTGGTGATCCGATCCAATAAATCGCGCCCTACTTGTTGATCCACCTGGATCAACGCCAACGCCTGTTCCCCTTGCGCCGTCCGGCCCAAATGGAAGGTGGCGATGTTTACTCCGGCGTCACCGAGCGTCTGCCCAAGTTGTCCAATAACACCGGGTTTATCATGATTCGTGGTGTAAAGCATATGCTCGCCGATCTCGGCCTCGATCGGGATCGTGTCGATCTCGACCAGTCGCGGCCGGTCGGTGCCGAACAGCGTGCCACATATGCTGCGCGAGCGGCGTTCGGTGTCGACCGTGACCCGGATCAGGCTTTCGTAGGCGCCAGGGTGCTCATGGATCGTCTCGCTGATGTCGATGCCGCGATCCCGGGCAATCATCGGCGCGCTGACCATATTCACGCTGTCCAACTGGTAACGCAACATGCCGTCGAGCACTGCCGAGACAAGCGGCTTTACGTTCAGTTCCGCCACATGCCCCTGAAACTCGATGCTGATCGACTTCAAGCTGGTTTCCGCCAACTGCCCGATGAAACTGCCGAGTTGCGTGGCCAGAGTCATATACGGGCGCAAGCGCGGCGCGTCCTCCGCCGAGATGGACGGCATATTGACCGCGTTGGTCACCGCACCGGTCAAAAGATAATCCGCCATCTGCTCAGCGACCTGGACGGCGACGATCTCCTGCGCCTCCGCCGTCGCCGCACCGAGATGCGGCGTCGCAACCAAATTCTCCGCGCCGAACAGAACGTTATCCTTGGCCGGTTCTTCCTCAAAGACATCGATGGCGGCGCCCGCGACCTGGCCGCTGTCGAGTGCTGCCCGAAGGTCCGCCTCGTTCACGATGCCGCCGCGCGCGCAATTGATGATGCGGACGCCCGGTTTCATCTTGGCGATCGTCTCGGCATTGATCAGGTTCTTGGTGCTGTCGGTCAGCGGCGTGTGCACGGTGATGACATCCGCCCGGGCGAACAGGTCGTCCAGTTCAGCCTTGACCACGCCCATCTCTACCGCGCGTTCCGGCGACAGATAGGGATCATATCCGATCACCCGCATCTTCAGGCCTTGCGCCCGGTTGGCGACGATCGATCCGATGTTACCGCAACCAATCAGGCCCAGCGTCTTGCCGGTCACTTCCATGCCCATGAAGCGCGATTTCTCCCAGCGGCCATCCTGCGTGGAGGCATTGGCGGCCGGAATCTGACGCACCATCGCCATCATCATCGCGATCGCATGTTCGGCAGTGGTCGTCGTGTTGCCGAAGGGCGTGTTCATAACGACGACGCCCTTTTGGGTCGATGCGTCGGTGTCGATGTTGTCGACGCCGATACCCGCGCGGCCAATCACCTTGAGGTTTTCGGCGCGCGCCAGAACGTCCGGCGTCACCTTGGTGGCCGACCGGATCGCCAACCCGTCATACTCATGAATGCAGGCAAGCAAATCCTCTGCACTCATGCCAGGCTTGAAATCGACCTCGATACCGCGGTCCTCGAAAACCTTGGCCGCGTCAGGGCTCAGCTTGTCGGAAATCAGTACTTTTGGCATATCCGCCCTCTTTAGGCCGCCAGGGACCGGTTATATTTAGCAAAGGCCCAGTCGAGCCATGGCAGCAACGCTTTCAGATCATCCGGCTCGACAGTGGCGCCACCCCAAATCCGCAGGCCCGGGGGCGCGGCGCGGTGGCTGCTAATGTCGTAGGCAACGCCTTCGGCGCTCAGCATCGCAGCAATTTGCTTCGGGGCGGCGGCGAGCGCATCCCCGCTCAAACCTGACTCCGCGGCGATAGACAACACCATCGACGTGCAAGACCGGAAGCTTGCTTCTTTTGCCAGGAACTCGACCCATGGCGTGGCCTCGACCCATTCGGTCATCGCCGCAAGATTCGATTGCGAGCGCGTCTGCATCGCCGCAGCGCCGCCGGCCTTCTGGATCCAACGCAGCGAGAACAATGCGTCCTCGACACACAGCATCGACGGCGTGTTGATCGTCAACCCTTTGAAGATGCCTTCGTCGAGCTTACCCTTGTTGACTAGGCGGAAGACCTTCGGCATCGGCCACGGCGGCGTGTAGTTTTCCAACCGCTCGACCGCACGTGGGCTCAGCACCAGCATGCCATGCGCCGCCTCGCCGCCCATCGCCTTCTGCCAGGACCAAGTGGTCGCGTCCAGCTTGTCCCACGGCAGGTCCATGGAAAACACCGCCGAGGTCGCGTCGCAGATCGTCAGCCCTTGGCGATCCGCCGAAATCCAGTCGCCGTTCGGAACACAGACGCCACTAGTCGTGCCGTTCCAAGTAAAGACGACGTCGTTATCCTGATCGACCTTCGAAAGGTCTGGCAGGTCGCCGTACTCGGCCTCCACCACCCGGGCGTTGCCGAGATTGAGCTGTTTGACGATGTCGATCACCCACATCTGCCCGAAATTTTCCCAGGCCAGCACGTCGACCCCGCGCGCGCCGAGCATCGACCACAGCGCCATCTCGATTGCGCCCGTGTCGGAGCCGGGTACGACACCGATCCGGTAATCGTCAGGAATCGAAAGGACCTTTCGCGTCCGTTCGATCACTTCATTGATCCGCGCGGTCCCTTCCGGGTCGCGATGCGATCGGGCAACGAAGGCGTCGCTGAGGACGTCCGGAGACCAACCAAGCGGCTTTGCGCATGGGCCGGAAGAGAAATAGGGTCGGGCGGGTCGGTGCTGCGGTTTGGTCATCGCTGCAAATCCTTCGGTGCACTAACTGTTTCGCGGCATTCTTACTCGTTCGTTGCATCGAGCGGGCGGACACTATGACCCAAGCCCGGCATCGTCAACGTCCATTCTGGACAGGGTTTTTGCGTCCATTGGACCCTATGGGAATGCGGTGCGTTGCCGCAGTGCAACATAGCCTTCCCGCCTGCATTTGCATCGCGCCGGAGCCCCGCCTAGTCTGCAGCCGCGGCAGAGCAACGGGGACGAACCGTGACCTTCGACCAGATTTACGTATTCGCGGTGATCCTCGGAACCTTGGGATTGTTCGTTTGGGGGCGCTGGCGCTACGACGTGGTGGCGCTGATAGCCCTCGTCGCGGTCCTCCTGGCCGGGATCGTCCCGCCGGAGCTGGCCTTCGTCGGCTTCGGCCATCCCGCCGTGATCACCGTGGCGGCGGTCCTTGTGATCAGCCGCGGGCTGCAGAATTCCGGGATCGTCGGCTTCATCGCCAAGCGACTCGCCGAGGCGGAGCTGAGCCCCTCGTTGCAGGTCGGCGCGATCGCGGCGCTGGTCGCCGCGCTCTCCGGATTCATGAACAATATCGGCGCGCTCGCCCTGTTGTTGCCCGTCGTCATCCAGATCGCCCGCAAGTCCGGCCGCGAGCCGCGCGAACTGCTGATGCCGCTATCCTTCGGATCGCTGCTGGGCGGACTGGTCACGCTGATCGGCACGCCGCCCAACATCATCGTCGCCGCAATCCGCGCGGACTATGCCGCCGAACCCTTCGGCATGTTCGACTTCACGCCGGTGGGCACCGCCATCGCGGTCGTGGGCGTGCTGTTCATCGCCGTTATCGGTTGGCGGTTGATCCCCAAGCATCACGGGCCCAGCAAGTCCGGCGAGGTTTTCGACATCGCCGACTACATCACCGAGGTCCGCATCGCCGAAGGCTCGGCGCTGATCGACAAGCGAATCCGTGACTCCTATCAAAACGGCGTGGCCGACGACATCGTGTTCGTGGCATTGCATCGCGGCAGCTATCAACGGCTCGCGCCGTCCGTCGAGGGCGTGCTGCACGAAGGCGACCACCTGCTGCTGGAAGGCGACGCGCAATCGATCGAGGAATCCGTCAAGGCCGCCGGTCTCGAACTTGTCGGCAACCGCGACCTCAGTTCCGAGACCCTGCATTCCGAAACCATCGGCATGACGGAGGCGGTGGTGACGCCGTCCTCGCTGCTGATCCGGCGCACCGCCCGCCTGATCCGCCTGCGCAGCCGCCATAGCATGAACCTGATCGCGGTCGCCCGGCACGGTGAGCCGGTTCGCCGACGCTTGAACGACGTGCAGTTCCAGGCCGGCGACGTGCTGTTGTTACAGGGCGATACGGAAACCATGCCGGATACGCTCGCTGCGCTCGGTTGCCTGCCGTTGGCGCATCGCGATCTGACGCTTCACCGCACGCCGAGCCTCGCGCCGATCTTCATCTTCCTCGGCGCGATCCTGGCGAGCGCGTTCGGCTTCGTATCTGTGCCGATCGCCTTCGTCAGCGCCGTCGTCCTGATGCTGGTGACCGGACAGATCCCCCTGCGCCGGGCCTACGAAGCGGTCGACTGGCCAATCCTCGTCCTGTTGGGCGCGATGGTGCCGGTCGGCCAAGCGCTGGAAATCTCGGGTGCGTCCACGTTGATCGCCGACGCCATTGCCTCGACCAGCGTCTACCTGCCGGCCTGGGCGCTGCTGACCGTCGTGCTGGTCGCCACCATGATGCTGTCGGACGCGATGAACAACGCCGCGACCGCCGTCCTGATGGCGCCGCTCGCCGCCGAATTGGCAATCCGCATCGGCGTCAGCCCCGACCCCTTCCTGATGGCCGTCGCCATCGGCGCGTCCTGCGCCTTCCTGACGCCGATCGGCCATCAGTCAAACGTGCTGGTGATGGGCCCCGGCGGCTACCGCTTCCGCGACTACTGGCCCATGGGCCTGCCGCTGGAAATGGTGATCTGCGTCATCGCGATACCGATGATCATGTGGATCTGGCCGCTATAGACGAACCTCTGTCTATAGGAGAGCGTCCCACAATGGTGACTTGACCGGTGCCATTGCGGCCGCGATTGGATAGCATGGCCGTCTCACCCGAAAGGACCCCGCCCCATGTCCCGCATTCTCTACGATCTCACCGGCGCCCACGACCTTCGCTTCAGTCCGAACTGCTGGCGCAGCCGCCTCGCCCTCGCGCATAAGGAACTGGAAGTGGAGTGCGAACCCTGCCGCTTCACCGAGAAGGACAAGATCGCCTTCAGCGGCGGAAAAACGGTGCCGGTGCTGCGCGACGGCGACACGGTGATCAACGATTCCTGGGACATCGCCTGCTACCTGGAAGAGACCTATCCCGGCAACCCTTCGTTGTTCGGCGGACCGGTCGGCAAGGGAATGGCGAATCACCTGAACTGGTGGGCCAACGCGGTGCTCCACCCGGCCATCGTTCAGACCGTGCTGATCGATATTTACGACAGCCTCACCCCCGAGGATCAGGCGTATTTCCGGGAAAGCCGCGAGAAACGCTTCGGCAAGCCGCTGGAAGACGTCGCGGGCGACCAGGAGGCCCGACTGGCCACAACACGCCAAACCCTCGCGCCGACCAACCTGACGCTGGAGCGGCAGAAATGGATTTGCGGCGATGCACCCGCCTACGGCGATTACCTGATCTTCAGCGCGTTGCAATGGGCCCGCGCGGTCAGCCCCGTGACCATCGTCGAGACGGGCACCGCGATTTATAACTGGAACGAGCGCATGCTCGACCTGTTCGAAGGACTTGGCCGGATGATCGAACCGAAGGCGGCGTGAGGAGACTTCCATGAAACGCGGCAACCTGGACTTCTCGGCCATCGACACCACGACCGGCTTCACCGCCCGCGACGGCGGCGTCGCCGGCATCCACGAAAAGATCCTGTCCAACGACCTGGACATGACCGCCGGAACCGGCTGCCGTACGCGCCTGCTGCGGCTCGACCCCGACTGCGAGACGCCGGAGGCGCACACCCATCCCTATTGGGAGGAGATCTACATGCTGGAGGGCGAGATGATCGTCGGCGACGGCAATGGCGGCGAGCGCATCGTGCCCTCCCCGTCCTACGCCTGCCGCGAACCCGGCTTCATGCACGGCCCGGTCCGCACCGAAACCGGCTGCCTGATGATTGAATTCTCCTGGTACCCCGAGAAAGGCTAGAGTCCCCGTCCAACCTCCGGCATAGTGATCGGCACGGCGCGCCCGCGCCGCCCCCGCAACCGCGACGCGGATTCATTCCATGCCGATGATCACCGACCAATCCCCCATCACCTTTGCCGACCCCTTACCGGAGGCCGCCGACGTTGTCGTGATCGGCGGCGGCATCGCCGGGATCTCCGCCGCCTATTTCCTTGCCGAGCGCGGCGAGAAGGTCGTCGTCTGCGAGAAAGGCCGCGTCGCCGGCGAGCAGTCCAGCCGCAACTGGGGCTGGATCCGCCAGCAGGGCCGCGACCGGGCCGAACTGCCGATCATGATCGAATCCAACCGCATCTGGCGCGGCCTGGCGGAACAGACCGGCGAGGCCGACCTCACCTTCACGCCATGCGGCAACCTCTACATCACCGATGACGCGGCCACGCTGCGGAAATACGAAGATTGGCGCGACATGGCCAAGGAGCATCAGCTCGACACGACGATGCTGTCGAAGGCCGAGATCGAGGAGCAGTATCCGGGCATCAAAGGCAATTGGGTCGGCGGCATGATCACGCCGAGCGACGGCCGCGGCGAACCCTTCGTCGCCGTTCCCGCCTTCGCGCGCGCGGCACAGCGCGCCGGCGCGGTGATCGCCGAGAATTGCGCCGTCCGTACGCTCGACGTGGAGGGCGGCAAGGTCGCCGGCGTGGTGACCGAGGCTGGGCGCATCCGCTGCGACCGGGTGTTGCTGGCCAGCGGCGCATGGTCGACCCATTTCGCATCCAACGCCGGCATCGACCTGCCGCAGCTTGCCATACGCTCGACCGTGGCGCGGACCGAGCCGGTGCCGGAATTCGTCAGCAACAACGTGCTGACTCCCGGCCTGTCGATTCGGCGGCGGGCCGACGGCGGCTACACGATCACGTCGGGCGAGCTGGCGGAGCATTTCTTGTCGCCGAAATCGTTCAAGTATTTCGGCAAATTCTTCAAGCTGCTGCGCAGCACCGGCAAGAACGTGCGCCTGCATCTCGGCGCGCCCAAGGGCTATCCCGGCGCGTGGGGCAATCCGTCGAGTTGGACTGCCGACGAAGAAAGCCCGTTCGAACGCATGCGCGTGCTCAACCCGGACCCGTCACCCGTGGTCGTGAAACAAATCTACGACCGGCTGCCGAGCCGCTATCCCGCCATCAAGGACGCGAAGCTGGCCGAAGCCTGGGCCGGCATGATCGACGTCACGCCGGACGCGGTGCCGGTGCTGGGCGAAGACCACCGCCTGCCAGGCCTGCACATCGCAACAGGTCTCAGTGGCCACGGCTTCGGCATCGGCCCGGCGATCGGCCGCATTGCGGCAGACCTGTTGAGCGGCCGCGACCCGGGCCACGACCTGACCCGGTTCCGCACCCAGCGTTTCTTCGACGGCACGCCGTTGGAACCAGGACCGTATTGAACACACCGTAGCGAGGGCAGCCATGCCGCTCAGCTCCATCGATATCCAAGGCTACCGCTCGGTCGAGCGGCTGCATTTCCCGGTCGACCAGCTGTCGGTCTTCGTCGGCGAAAACGGCGTCGGCAAGACAAACCTCTACAAAGCGCTCAGCCTGCTACGCGCCGCCGCCGACGGCACGGCGACCCACGCCATCGCCGAGGAAGGTGGCGTCGAGTCCGTGTTGTGGGCGGGCAAACGGAAACGCGGCAAGCCGGTCCGCCTGATCCTCAAGGCCCGCTTCGACGAGATGGCCTTTGCCCATGACGGCGGCGTGCCGCAGAGCTACGAGTTGGAAATCGGCCTGCCGAAACCATTGCAGGCCGCCTTTTCCATCGAACCGCTGATCAAGGAGGAACGCCTGACCGTCCATCTCGGTGGCCGCGACGTGGTGATGATGGAACGGACCGGACCGGCGGTGACGCTGCGCAACGAAGAGGGCAAGCGCGAGGTCCACAGCAACGCGGTGCTGCCGTCGGAAACCGCGCTCTCGGCCTTCCGCGACGCTGCCCGCTACCCGGAACTGGAAGCGATGCGCCGCGAGCTATTAGACTGGCGGCTCTACCACGATTTCCGCACCGACGCGGGCTCGCCGATCCGCCAGCCCTGCCACGCGATCACCACGCCGACCCTGTCGACCGACGGCGCAGACCTCGCCGCCGTGCTGTCCACCCTGTCGGTGATTCGCCAGGACACGGTCGACCTGGCGGCGGCGATCGACGACGCCTTCCCCGGCGCGGCGCTGAGTGCCGCCGACCACGGCAGCCACTGCCGCTTCGAAATGGAATACCCCGACATCCCGCGCCCTTTCGGCGCGCATGAACTGTCGGACGGCACACTGAAATACCTCTGCCTGCTCGGCGCGCTGATGGGCTACCGCCTGCCGTCCTTCATCGCCTTCAACGAACCGGAGGCGAGCCTCCACCCCAAGCTCATCGCCCCCCTCGCCCGCCTGATCGCCGGCGCCGCGCAAAACACGCAAATCTGGATCGTCACGCATTCCGACGAATTGGCCGACGCACTGGAAGACGAAACCGGCAAACGCCCGCGCCGCGTGATCAAGAAGGGTGGGGCAACGGGGATCGAAGGGTTGTCGCTGCTGGGGCAGTTTCGGGAGCAGTGAGAATGCGCTGCGACCCGGGCCAAAATCTGACACGCTTCTGGACGCAGCGGTTCTTGGACGACACAACTTTGAAACCTGGGCCATATTAGGATTAAGCTCTCCGGAACGCGCTGAACGGCGCAGCAGGTTTCGGGAGGAAGGCAATGGCGGAGAGCAGCAAAGAACTCATCGTCGTAACGGGCGGATCGCGGGGCATCGGGCGTGCCATCATCGACCGCATGCAGGCGGGCGGCCGGGGCGTAGTCAACCTCGACATTCGGCCGCCGGAAGCCGCAGCGGCGTCGAATGACGAGCGTTTCCTCGAAACCGACCTCTCCGACCCCGCGGCCATCGACGCGGCCTTCCGCGCCATCGACGAATTCGGCTCCGTGGTCGGGCTGGTGAATAATGCGGGCGCGGTGATCTCGCATTCGCTGGCGGAAACCACGGAGGAGGACTTCGCCCGCATCGTGCCGGTCAATGTCACCGGGGCGGCGCTCGCGGCGAAACACGCGGCCGAGCGCATGAAGGCCGCCGGCTGGGGCCGCATCGTCAACATTTCCAGCCGCACCATGGTCGGCAAGACCAACCGCACCGCCTATGCCGCGACCAAGGGCGCGATCGCCTCGATGACCAAGGTCTGGGCGCTCGAGTTGGCGCCCTACGGCATCACGGTCAACGCGGTTGCACCTGGGCCGATCGCGACCGAGTTATACAAAGAGGGAAACCCGCCGGGCAGTCCGCAATCGGCGGCGCTGATCGCCTCGATCCCGGTCGGCCGCATCGGCGAGCCCGACGACATCTCCCGGGCCGTTTCTTTCTTTTTGGACAAAGGCAACAGCTTCGTGACGGGACAGATACTGTTCGTCTGCGGCGGCCTGACGGTGGGGAATGCAGGGGCGTGAGGGAGATCGAGCAATCGATTCCGACTCAACAACCTTCCAAGCTTCACCTCCCCATTGACGCGCATCGAATCCCGCTTCACTATGTCCACTGCCTGGGGGGGCCCCGCGTAGGGGCTGAGATTCCGCTAAACGCTTGCCATCGGTTTTTGGCCGCGCGGTGACCCCGAGAACCTGATCCGGGTAATGCCGGCGGAGGGAAGGAACTGGGGACAGCGCCAACCCGAAAATTTCCAAGGCCCTGCCAGACCGCCCCGCAGACTTTCCCGGATCTCCAGCGTTACGAACATGGAGGTCCGATATGCCTAGAGATCCCGACGAAATCGTCATAACGACCGGCCCAATTCCGGGGTCGAAGAAGACCTATGTGACCGGCGGCAAGGACGGCGCGCTCCGCGTGCCCTTCCGCGAAGTCGCCCTTGAAGCCTCGGCGAACGAACCGCCGGTACGGCTATACGACACGTCCGGCCCCTATACCGACGAGGACGCGAAGATCGACGTCTACAGCGGCCTGCCCGCGTTGCGCGCCGAGTGGATCAAGGCGCGCGGCGACGTAGAGGAATATGTCGGCCGCGACGTCATGCCGGAAGACAACCACCGCACCGACGGCGACCCGCGCGCGTGTCCGGAATTCCCGGTCAAGCGGCCGCCAATGCGCGCCAAGCCCGGCGCCAACGTCTCGCAGATGCATTACGCCAAGCAGGGCATCATCACGGCCGAGATGGAATACATCGCGATCCGCGAGAATCTTGGCCGGTCCGAATTCTACGGCGACGGCGAAAGCTTCGGCGCGGAAATCCCCGAGGAGGTGACGCCGGAATTCGTGCGCGACGAGATCGCCCGCGGCCGCGCCATCATCCCGTCCAACATCAACCATCCGGAAACCGAACCGATGATCATCGGCCGGAACTTCCTGGTGAAGATCAACGCCAACATCGGCAACTCGGCCGTCTCCTCCTCGGTCTCGGAAGAGGTCGAGAAGATGGTCTGGGCGACCCGTTGGGGCGGCGACACGGTGATGGACCTGTCGACCGGCAAGGACATCCACAACACCCGCGAGTGGATCATCCGCAACTCTTCCGTGCCGATCGGCACGGTGCCGATCTATCAGGCGCTGGAGAAGGTCGACGGCGTCGCCGAGGACCTGACCTGGGAAGTCTTCCGCGACACGCTGATCGAGCAGTGCGAACAAGGCGTGGATTACTTCACCATCCATGCCGGCGTCCGGCTCGCCTACATCCCGATGACCGCCAAGCGCGTCACCGGCATCGTTTCGCGCGGCGGGTCGATCATGGCGAAATGGTGCCTCGCCCATCATCAGGAAAGCTTCCTCTACACGCATTTCGAGGATATCTGCAAACTGATGAAGCAGTATGACGTCAGCTTCTCGCTCGGCGACGGGCTGCGGCCGGGCTGTAACGCGGACGCCAACGACGAGGCGCAGTTCGCCGAACTCCGCACCCTCGGCGAGTTGACCAAGATCGCCTGGAAGCACGACGTGCAGGTGATGATCGAAGGCCCCGGCCACGTGCCGATGCACAAGATCAAGGTCAACATGGAAGAGCAGTTGAAGCACTGCCACGAGGCGCCCTTCTACACCTTGGG
Source organism: Alphaproteobacteria bacterium (assembly GCA_021774335.1). GTDB lineage: Bacteria > Pseudomonadota > Alphaproteobacteria > UBA8366 > UBA8366 > JAJFJD01. The sequence continues at coordinate 12,518 of JAJFJD010000040.1, read as the reverse complement.
CCCGCTGGTGACCGATACGGCCCCCGGCTACGACCACATCACGAGCGCCATCGGTGCCGCGATGATCGGGTGGTACGGCACGGCGATGCTCTGCTACGTCACGCCGAAGGAGCATCTCGGCCTGCCCAACCGCAAGGACGTGAAGGACGGGGTGATCACCTACAAGATCGCCGCGCATGCCGCCGACCTCGCCAAGGGCCATCCGGGCGCACGCCTGTGGGACGATGCGCTCAGCCGGGCGCGGTTCGATTTCCGCTGGCGCGATCAGTTCAAGCTCGCGATGGATCCGGAAACGGCCGAGGACTTCCACGACCAGACTCTGCCGGCGGAAGGCGCCAAGGTGGCGCATTTCTGCTCCATGTGCGGGCCGAAGTTCTGCTCGATGCAGATCACGCAGGAAATCCGCGAATTCGCCGCCAAAGGCATGAGCGAGATGTCCGAGAAGTTCAAAGAGGAAGGTAGCGAGATCTACCAGCCTGCAGAAAAAGTCGCGGCGGAAATCGCCAAGACCGACCAAACCGCCACCGGCGACGACTAGTAACCGGCAGCGGGCGAGGACAACCGGCAAAATAATCGATAAAGCACCGTGCCGGGAAACGGGAGCGCTCAGGCGCTCCCGTTTTTGTTATGGGGCACGGTGGGCGCGCCGCGTTATGCTTTAGATATCGATACAGAGTGAGCCTGCATGGTTTTCGGAGTCCGCATAGTCGCGATTGTCGCGCTGTTGGTGCCGCTGATGGCGGCGCCCACGGCAGCGGAAACATGCACGCCAAACGCCAAGCGCATGATCGACCATCTCGCCTGCGCCGCCGACGCGCAAGTCGAACCGGCGCGATGGAGTACTCTTGTCGACACGCTCAAGCGCGACGCGGTCGTGCCGCCGGGGCATATCTTTCATTCGAAACGCGCCAATCGGATTCCCCCGCTGCCCTTGCCGCAGGGTGTCTCAACGACACCCGTCGACGGTTGGGACCCGCGCGACCATCTCGCCGCACCCGGCCGGGAGATATTCGCGGCGCGGATTGGCTGGCATGTCGACGATGCGCGGCGGGCGCTGGCCAAGGGCATCGACGCCGGCAAGCCGACTGTGATCGTCCTCGGCGGGCAGGACTGCGTTTGGTGCAAGCGGCTGATCCAGGACGTGATGCCGTGCAGCGCGATCAACCGTTTCGCGGGCCGCGCCGTGTTCGCCTATAGCGATCTTTCGGCGGACCCGGCGGCACGGGCGCTTGCCGAAACACTCGGCTTCAAGCATTTCCCCGCCATCGCGATGCTCGACCCCAACGCGCTAATTCTCGACGTGCCGTCGCGGCTGCGCGGTTTCTTCACCGGGCGGCGCTATTCCAAGCTGATGGAAAAATATCTGGAGAAGACCCGGACCTGGAAACGGCACGCCCCGACGATCCCGCAAACGGACGCGATCCTGGCGCGCCACGCTCCGGCCACGACCGCGCCACCGCCGCGCGCCTGCGACGCGATGCCGATCTGGATGAAGTAGCGCTACTTTCGGCGCGTGAAAGTGAACTTTCCACCACAGTCGGTCGTGGCGCCGAACGTATAGAACGTGCCCTTGGCCACCGTGTCGGAGAACTTGCCCTTGAGTTCCATCCGCCGTTCATAGTGCGAGGCTTCGCCATCGTCGAGGGTGCCGTCGGCCAGCACTTTTCCTTCCAAATCGTAATCGTTTAGCTTGCCCGATATAACGCCCGACAGCTCGCCGTTCTTGACCGTCACGACATAATCGAACCTGGGCGGACACGGATCCTCGGTCGATGTCATCACCGCATCCCACGTGCCGTCGTATTTCGTCACCGCTTGCGCGAGTTGCACCGGATCGCTAGCCAACGCGGCACCCACCGAGACGAACACGATCACCGCACCTAGAATCGTTATTGGGTTTATGCGTTTCATTGCTATTACCTTCCCGTCTTCAAATCGATAGCCGCATTGTGTGAAACGTATTCTGCCAAAGCGTACCCCTGACACCAAACTTCCAACCAACCCGTCATTCCCGCAAAAGCGGGAATCTAGCTTTGGCGCCAACACTGGTTTCCCGCTTTCGCGGGAATGACAGTTGCAGCGGCCATTTCGTTGAAATTCTACTCGACACTTGCCGAAACGCGCATGCTCGCCTATCTATTGGGCATGGGGCCAATGCGGTGAGCCCCGTCAGGCGTAAGCCCAATTGCCGCTCCGACAGTAAGAAATTCGGAGCAATCCTATGGGCAAATACTTCATTACAGCAGAACAATTGTGGTCTTCCTTCGGCGGCACCGATGCGCCAATCGTGGCCGATGTCCGCCGGCGCAAGGTCTACGACAGCGAAGACAGTGTCGTTCCCGGCGCCATCTGGTTCGGCCACATGAAGACCGACGATCTCGCCGCGTTGGATACGCGCGGCCGCGATCTGGTGATTTACTGCGTCCACGGCCATCAAGTCTCGCAATCGGCTACGGCGGCGCTGCGTGCCACGGGAAAGGACGTTAGAGTCCTGCGCGGCGGCATCGAAGCGTGGAAGAGCGCGGGCCTGCCGACACGGCGCCGGGAAAGCCTGCCGGATATTTCCGGCGGGTCGCCGAGCCGCTGGGTCACGCGGCGGCGGCCCAAGATCGACCGCATCGCCTGCCCCTGGTTCATCAAGCGGTTCATCGACCCGACGGCGGAGATTCTCTACACCGATGCGGATCAGGTGCTGAACACGGCGGAAGAAATCGGCGCCATCGCCTTCGACGTGGAAGGCGGCGAAATCACCCATGACGGTGACCGCTGCAGCTTCGATGTCCTGCTCGACCGCAGCGGCATCGACGACCCGGCGCTGGCTCAACTGGCCACGATCATCCGCGGCGCGGATACGTCCAAGCTCGATCTTGCACCGGAAGCCGCCGGGCTGCTGGCCATGTCGATCGGCATTTCGGCGATCGCCGGCGAGGACGATCGCCTCTCGCTGTCGATGGGCATGACGTTGTACGATGCGCTCTACGCGTGGCGGCGCAAGTCGCCCAAAGAGACGCATAACTGGCCGGCGGGGAAATCTTCATGAGCGCAGAACAGGAAAAAGGAGCGGCCCTGACACCGGGCTGCTCCCCCGGCCGCGCGGGCGCCGTGCCGGTGAGTTTCGCCGCCGCATTCAAGGTCTGGACGCGAATCGGATTTCTTTCCTTCGGCGGCCCGGCAGGGCAGATCGCCCTGATGCATCGGGAAATCGTCGAGGAGCAGAAGTGGCTCACCGAGGACGAATTCCTAAACGCCCTCAACTTCTCGATGCTGCTGCCCGGACCGGAAGCGATGCAGCTTGCTACCTATTCCGGCTGGCGGCTGCACGGGATTCCCGGCGGGCTGGCCGCGGGCCTGATGGTCGTCATTCCGGGCGCCCTGGTCGTGCTGGCGCTGTCCATCGTCTATGCGGTGTTCGGCCAGGTGCCGCTCGTCGAGGCAGCCTTCATCGGCATCAAGGCCGCGGTATTGGTGATCGTCATCGAAGCGTTGCTCAAGATTTCCAAGCACGCGCTTCACAAGGCCGCGCATTGGATCATCGCGGCTGCCGCCTTCATCGCCATCTTCTTCTTCGATGTCCCCTTTCCATTGATAGTGCTCGGCGCGGGGATCATCGGGTTTCTCTTGCCCGGCCGGGCCGAGGCAAGCGTTGACGACGGCGCGCCCGGCGTATCGATCGGCGACACCGTTAAGACAATCGCCACCTGGCTTTCGATTTGGATATTGCCGCTGTTGGCGATCGCGCTCCTGCTGGGTCCGGACCATGTGCTGGCCCAGATCGGGCTGTTCTTCTCCAAATTGGCTGTCGTCACCTTCGGCGGCGCCTATGCCGTCCTGGCCTATATGGGACAGGCGGCGGTCGAGACCCATGGATGGCTCAACCCGGGCGAAATGCTCGACGGGCTGGGTCTCGCCGAAACGACACCGGGACCGCTGATCCTTGTCACCGAGTTCGTCGGCTATCTCGCCGCCGCCCGGTCGTCCGGCGAACATAGCTTGCTGATGGGCTTGGCCGGGGCCGCCGTCACGCTCTGGGCGACCTTCGCGCCCTGTTTCCTCTGGATCTTCGCCGGCGCGCCCTATGTCGAGCGGATCGGCCAATCGGCCAAGCTGAAGGCCGCCTTGCAGGGCATTACCGCCGCCGTGGTGGGGGTCATCCTGAACCTATCGCTGTGGTTCTCGCTGCATGTGTTGATGCCGGGAATCGAACAGCGCTGGGTCGGCATTTTCCGTTATTGGGTGCCGCCGGAGAGCGGCGCCGATCTGGTAGCGGTTGTACTGTCCGTTGTGGCATTGATTGCGCTCTTGTTTCTAAAACAAGGTGTTATCCGAACCCTGACGCTCTGTGCGGGCCTCGCGACCCTGTGGCATTTCGTCGGGTAACGCCGCCCGAAAAAAATCCAAACTTTTTTCCAAGGATTTCATCAAAGCTGTCGTCTAATGGGCAAAACAGCAATATAGAGCCCTAGATGAGCGATCCGGCTGACGAAGCAGACCTGATCAAACAGGCCCAAAACGGCGACAAAGCGGCGTTCGAAGCGCTGTTGCGCGTTTACTATGACGTGATCTACCGGATCGCCTTCAAATGGTGCGGGAATCAGGCCGACGCCGAGGACATCACGCAGAACGCCTGCATCAAGCTGGCGCGCTCGCTGGGGTCCTTTCAGTTCAAGTCGGCCTTCCTCACCTGGCTCTATCCGCTGGTGATCAACACGGCGAAGGATTGGGCGAAATCCCGTGTGCGCCGGACAACGGATTTGGACTCGGTACCCGAACCGTCGGAACCCGCAGAGGGCGATGCGAAGGTCTATGCCCGGCAGGTGATGGACCAGGTCCGCCAACTGCCGGACAAGGAAAAGGAGGCGCTGTATCTCGTGTTCAGCGAAGGACTTTCCCACCGCGAGGCGGCTACCGTCATGAAATGCAAAACCAGCACCGTGTCCTGGTATATCCACGAAGCGCGCAAGAAGCTGCAATCCTTCCAAAACATGGAGTGCCGTTATGGATGAGCGGCAGTTGAAAGACATTCTCGACGCGGAAGAGATCCCGCCGCCCAGCGACAACGCACGCAAGGAGGCGATGAACCTCGCGCTTGCCGCGTTCGACGATGCGCAGCAGGAAAATTCAAAAATACGCCAAGGATTTTCGATCCTCGGTCGTCTTACAGGTCGATCTACACCCCGACCCAGGAGACGATTGATGGAACGGAAATATCTTGTCGGCGGCATGGCGACCGCTGCGATCGCACTACTCACCGTCGTGACCTACGACACCGTCAACCCATATCGCGATGTCGTGCAACCGCCGACCGAAACCGTATCGACCGCGACACCCACCGGCCAGACATCGACCGATGTGGCGGTAGCAACAGGCGGCCGTAAGACGGAGGTGAAAGAACAAGACGCACGGTCCGGCGCGGACCAGGAAGCTTTCCGGCCCAACGCCCCGGCGCAGGCGAAACAGGACGACGCTACGCGGGCGCTCAAGGACACCGCCCGCGCCGAACCGGCGAAAAATCCGAAACCGGCCCCGAAGCCGTCGGAGGAATTCCGTAGCGCACCCGGCGACAAGAAAACCGGCTCGGTGCTCGACCAATCGCGCACCACGCCAGGTATCGGCGGCGGAGGAATTCTTGGGCTCGTTTCCCCGCATACCGGCACCAAGAACAAGGCGCCGGGCGTCGCCTCGGAGGCCCTTCGCCAGCGCGTGCAAAAGAGCGAGAGGGTCTCGAGGCCGCCGGTCGGCGACCGGATCGCGCCGCAGTATGAGTCGGTCGGCCGCGACCAATTCCAATCGGTGCAGGAGAACGAGATCAAGCGCGTCGCCGACGCACCGGTTTCCACCTTCTCTTCAGACGTGGACACGGCATCCTATTCATTCATGCGCCGCATGTTGAACCGGGGCGTGTTGCCGCAGAAAAACGCGGTCCGCGTCGAAGAGCTGATCAACTATTTCGACTATGCCTATCCGCTGCCGGAAACGCGCGAGAAACCGTTCCAGCCGACCGTGACCGTGACCGACAGCCCGTGGAAGAAAGGCAACAAGCTGATCCACATCGGCGTGAAAGGCTACGACATCGAACCGGCCGAAAAGCCGCGCAGCAATCTGGTGTTCTTATTGGATGTGTCCGGATCGATGCGGGCTGCGGACAAGATGCCGCTGATGGTCAATTCCATGAAGCTGCTGCTGGATACCCTGTCACCGGAAGATACGGTCGCGATCGTCGTCTATGCCGGCGCGGCGGGCACGGTGCTGGAACCCACGAAGATCGCGGACAAGCATAAAATTCTTGCTGCCTTGGATAACCTAAGCGCGGGCGGATCGACCGCCGGGGCCGCCGGAGTCCGGCAGGCCTATGCACTCGCCGAGGGGAACTTCGATAAGAAGGCGGTCAACCGCGTGATCCTCGCGACCGACGGCGACTTCAACGTGGGCATCACCAACCGCGAGGAACTGAAAGGCTTCGTCGAGCGCAAGCGCAAGTCCGGGGTGTTCCTGTCGGTCCTGGGCTTTGGCCAAGGAAACCTCAACGACCACCTGATGCAGACCCTGGCGCAGAACGGGAACGGGGTGGCGGCTCATATCGACACCCTAAACGAAGCGCGCAAAGTGCTGGTCGACGAGGCGACATCGACCCTGTTCCCGATCGCCAAGGACGTGAAGCTTCAGGTCGAATTCAATCCCAAGACCGTCGCCGAATACCGGTTGATCGGGTATGAGACGCGGGCCTTGAAGCGCGAGGATTTCCGCAACGATAAAGTGGACGCGGGCGATATCGGCGCGGGTCATACCGTTACCGCGATCTACGAGATCACGCCGACCGGCAACGGCACGGCGGCGATCGGGGACAGCCGGTATCAGCAATCCGACGCGTCCGCCAAGAAAATGCAGACGTCATTTGGCGACGAATACGCCTTCCTCAAAATCCGCTACAAGCAGCCGGATCAGACCACGTCGACACTGATCACGACCCCCATCAAGACGGACAGCGCCGGCGCATCGACAGAAGCGACATGGGCCACCGCGGTCGCCGCCTTCGGGCAAATCGTCAAAGGCGGGAAATACACCGGCGACTTCACCTATGACGACGTGATCGCCATGGCGAGAAGCGCGAAGGGTGATGATGCGTTCGGGTATCGGGCGGAGTTCATCAACCTGGTGCGGCTCGCGAAATCGGCCTCCGCCCTGCCACAACGGTAAGGCGACACTACCAATCCGAACTTAACCCCGTTGCGGCAGGAACCGCGGCGGGGTTTCGTTTATGCCGGTCCGCTTCGCTTCAACTTGATTGCTTCGGCAATCGACCGTTGCACCGACCGGGCCGCCATCCCCATATGGAACAAGGTCGGCAGCAGGGCCGACGCCCCCATGATCATCCCGAAATACATGTTGCGAAGGCTTTCCCGGCTGAACGGATCTTCCAAAACATTCGCGAGACGCGACTGATACAGGCCGGTCCGTTGGGACATCGTCTCCGGATTCTGCAAGACCAGGCTGACGATCCATCCCGAGAACATGAAGGCGAATAACACCCAAAATGTCGCCAGAACCGCGATGAACAGATCGACGCTGAGGTAACCTACGTAGCTGATGTTGCTTTTCGCAGATAACGCCCGGTCGATCAGGATCAATGTTACGAAAAGCGAGAGACTGTCGAACATCGCGCCAAGCACCGCCACCGGAAACCCGGTCAGGACGAATTCCAGCTTCTTATGCCCAAACAGCAGCCACGGATACGCCGTCAGAAGTGCCCACCAGAAGCACAGCAGGTTGATCCCGACGAAAGCGAGAAAGACCTTGGGCAGGAAAAACCGGGTTTCGGCGCGACGGCGCTCGAACCACTGCTGGAAGTAGAGAAGCGAGCCGCGCCAATGGGCAAAGGCCGCCGCAAACTTGGTCATGGGGCAGATTTTCCTTATTCGCCGGGCATCATCGGCACCCCCCGGCATAACATCAGACATGCCACAGGCGACAGTATCCTTTAGGGGTGGATATGGCGTTGTTTTGATGTTGTGGCATCGGTTTGATATCTACGGCCCATCCAGAAGGAGATCCACCGTGCCGAAAACCGCCTTTTCTATCGAAACCCTACCGGATTCAGACGGCGCCTACCGTTACGTTCCGATCGCCGATTTGCCCGGACTTGAGCGGTTGCCTTATTCGCTGCGGGTGATCGTGGAGAATCTGGCGCGCCAATCCGCCCGGAACCTGCGGAGCGACACGGCCACACTGGCCCAGGATATCGACAACGTCCTGAACCGCCGGATCGGCGCCGGTCTCGCCTTCTACCCCAACCGGATATTCAGCCAAGATATCCTTGGCCTGGTGATGCTGGTCGATATCGCCGCGCTGCGCGACGCCGTCGCCGAGGCGGGCAAGGACCCGGCCACCGTAGAGCCGAAGGTACCGATCGACATCATCATCGACCATTCGCTTCAAGTCGACGTATCGGGCATCCCCGACGCCGCGCGGATCAACCTGGAAACGGAATACGCCCGGAACGCCGAACGTTTCACCTTCCTGCGCTGGTGCCAGAACAGTTTCGACGGGGTCCGCGTGGTGCCGCCGGGAAAGGGCATCATGCACCAGATCAATCTGGAGCATATCGGCCAGGTCGTCTGGCGCGAGGACACGCCGGGCGGCACGCTCGTCTATCCGGACACGCTGGTCGGCACCGACAGCCACACGCCGATGATCAATGGCCTCGGCATTCTCGGCTGGGGCGTCGGCGGGCTGGAGGCGGAAGCGGTCATGGTCGGCAAGCCGGTCGCCATCGCCCTGCCCGAGGTGGTCGGTGTCGAGTTGAGCGGGCAGCTTCCGAGCGGCGTCACGCCTACCGATCTCGTCCTCGCGATCACGGAAAAAATGCGCGCCCTGGGCGTCGTCGGGAAGTTCGTCGAATTCTTCGGCAAGGGCCTCGACATGCTTTCGGTCGGCGACCGCGGCACCATCGCGAACATGGCGCCCGAATTCGGCTCGACCGCCGTCTATTTCCCGGTCGATGCGCGCACCATCGACTACCTGCGCATGACGGCCCGGCCGGAAGAGCAGATCAAGCTGATCGAGACCTATGCGAAAGCGCAGAAGCTGTGGCGCGATGCATCGACACCCGACCCCGAGTTCGAAACCGTCGTTTCGCTCGACCTCGGCAGCATCCGACCCTGCGTCGCCGGCCCGCGCAATCCGGAAGACCATGTCGCGCTCGACACCGTCGCCAAGGACTTTCCGGCGCATGTGGAACTGGTCGCCGAGCGCCCGCTATCCGAAAAAGAGTCACCGGTCGAAGGAACCGACTACAGCCTCGGCGACGGACATGTGGTGATCGCCGCGATTACGAGCTGCACCAACACCTCCAACCCGGGGGGCATGGTCGCCGCCGGGCTGATCGCGCGCAACGCGGTCGCCAAGGGACTGACGGCGAAGCCTTGGGTCAAAACATCGCTGGCACCTGGCAGTCACGTGATCGCAGGCGCGCTGGAGAACGCAGGCCTACAGGAACCGCTCGACGCGCTCGGCTTTAATGTCATCGGCTTCGGATGCACCACCTGCAACGGCGGATCCGGTCCGCTGCCTGCGCCTATCGTCGACGCCCTCGAAAGCGAAGACCTGGTCGGCACCGCCGTTCTATCCGGCAACCGTAACTTCCCCGGACGAACGCACCCGAACGCGCGTGCGGCCTATCTCGCCTCGCCCGCCCTGGTCGTCGTCTACGCCATCGCCGGGTCCATGACCGTCGATGTCGCGCACGATCCGATCGGCACGGGCTCGGACGGCAATCCAGTCTATCTCCGCGACATCTGGCCGGACGCCGAGGAGATCAACCGCATCGTCGCCGAAACCTTCGAACCGGATTTGTTCGAAGAGAAATACGCCGACCTGTTCGAAGGCAACGCGACCTGGGAGTCGCTGGCAGACGGCGGCAGCAACCGCTTCGACTGGGATGCAGACAGCACCTATATCCGGCAGCCGCCCTACTTCGCCGATCTGTCTGTAGCCGAGCCGGCAATTCAGGACATTACCGGCATGCGTCCGCTCGCGATCCTAGGGGATTCGATCACAACGGATCATATCTCCCCGTCGGGTCAGATAAGCCTGGGCACCCCGGCGGCGGATTTCCTGATCGGCAAAGGCGTCGAACAACAGGACTTCAACATCTACACCACGCGCCGCGGCAACCATGACGTGGTCATCCGGGCCAGTTTCGCCAACATCCGTCTGCGCAACCAAATGGTGCCGGGCGTCGAAGGCGGCATGACCAAGCTGCAGCCCGACGGCACGGTGATGAAAATCTTCGACGCCACGCAGGAATACCTGAAGCGGCAGACGCCGCTCGTCATCGTCGCCGGGCATAACTACGGCTGCGGCTCGTCCCGCGATTCGGCGGCCAAGGGCGTGGCCCTGCTCGGGGTCAAGGCGGTCATCGCGCAGAGCTTCGAACGCATCCACCGCACGAATCTGGTCGGGATGGGTGTCGTCCCATTGCAGTTCGAGGACGGCGTCAGCGCGGAAACCTTAAGCCTGAACGGGACCGAGACCTTCGACCTGCCGGACCTAGCCGCGCATATCGGCGTCACCGCGAAAGTCCCCTGCGTGATCAACCGCGCCGACGGCACGTCCGAAACCATCACGGTAACGGCGCGGCTCGATACGGAAGAGGATTACGAATACTGGCGCAGCGGCGGTATCCTGCCGGCAGTTTGGCGGGAAGCGCTGGCCTAGTCGTTCGCGTAGCGGAGATACTGTCCGACCCAGTCGCAGCCGACCAGGTCCACATAGGCCTTCATCAACCGGTCCGTGACGGGACCGGGAATCTGGCCATCGCCTACCTGTCGCCGGTTGAAGGTCGATGCCGGACAGATGCACCAGCTCGACGAGGTGATGAACGCCTCGTCCGCAGTGAGCGCATCATACAGGTCCAGATCCTTTTCCTCGACCGGAATGCCCGCCTTCTGCGCCAGCTCGATCGTCGTCTGACGGCTGACTCCAGGCAACACAAACTGTTCGCGCGGCGTCAGCAACACGCCATCCTGTACAAGGAACAGGTTGCTGCCGCGACCCTCGGCGAGGTTGCCGTTGGTGTCGAGCATAATCGCCTGAGCATCCGGATTGGCGGCTTTCACCTCGAGGTCGGCAAGCACCAGATTGATGTAGTTCTGCATCTTGGCGCGCGGGCTGAGCGTGTCCGGCGGCGGCCGGCGCACCGACGCCATGACTAGATCGAGGCCATTGCGGAAGAAGCGCGCCCGGCTCTGGAACGGCAACGGACGGCACTCGACGATCACCGTCCGCTCCGGATAGTCGGGCCAGGCATCCCGCTCCGACGGCTCCATCCCACGGCTGACCCGCTGCGTCACCCAGATGTCGTCTTCCGACGGCGTATGGCGAAGGTTCAGCGCCGCCACTTCTTCGGTGATGCTGCAGAACTGCGCCGGTGTCAGGCCCGGATCGATGTCGAGATAGGCGAGCGACTTGAAGAGCCGGTCGATGTGATCCTCGGTGCGGAAAATCGTATGTCCAAAGGTCCGCGTGGTATCGAAAACCGCGTCGCCGTATTTGAAACCGCGGTCGCGGAATGGCACCCGCGCTTCGCGTTCCGGCACGATCTCGCCATTGAACCAGACGACCCAGTCTTCCGCATCAGACATCGCGCAATTCCTTTCCGTCGGCTAGCGGCAATTCTCCGCCAGCCAGCCGATCATCATGTCGGCAACCTCGTGGTTGTTCTTCTCGAGCATGACCATATGCCCATTACCCCGGAACCCCTTGTCGGCCAGGTAGGTCAACTCATGGTCCACGCCCGCCTGCTTCAGAAAGGCGCTGGTGATGTGATCATAGGTCGCGTGATAGGACGCCTCCGCCACCATGATAATGATCGGGATGCCTTGCAGGTTGGGCAATTGCCGCGCCGGTTCCGCCTGCAAATAGCCGGTCACCAGTTCCGGGTTGTCCGACGGCGCCTGCAATTCAGCCGACAACGCCTCACCGTCCTTGAGCGGCGGTTCGAAAGTCAGCGGCACCCGCGTCGGGCCGTTCGGCCGGTCGACCAGGTCCTCGTAGACATACCACTCGTCGCCGCCGCGCAGTTCGACCTCTCGGTATGGCGGGCCATTCGGTTCGAGCGCCAGGATCGCTTTGACCAGTTTCGGCCGCGCGTCCGCGATAAGCCAGCCGAAGGGGCCCGATTGTGAATGCGTCAGCAGTATGGCTGGTCCGACCTGGTCGAGCAGCGCGGCGCCCGCCGCCTGATTCAATCGTTCGATTTCCGATCGATCGCCGATTGCCTGGATCTGCGACGCATAGAACTGGTCGAACACCGGGTCGCCCTTCTCGCCGCTGCCAGGCCATTGCGTGTGGTGGCGCGACTGCGGCCATAGCTTGTGCTTGGCCGGCGCGGTGAACCGCTGTTCGGTCCGCGTCGTGTCATAGAGGATCAGCGACCCTTTTTCCTCTATCACCCGCAATGTGTGACCTGACCGCCCGCGCTCTGGCTGATCGATCACGTAGACCGCGTATCCTGCCCGCAG
>JAJFJD010000039.1 GCA_021774335.1 Alphaproteobacteria bacterium | reverse complement strand
AAAGATTGCCCAGGCCTTGGCGGCTTTCTCGCGGCTCGAGAACGACCCGATATGGACGCCGAAGCCCGCATTTTTTGTCGGTTCGACCTTTTTCGTCAGTTCGACTTTCGGCGGCGCGGGCGTCGGTTTCTCGATCAACGGCAGGCGCAGTGCAATTGGCGTGTTGTCGCGGCTCGCCAGCAGCGTCCGTTTCGACGGCGCCGGAATCTCTGCATTCGACTTCGACTCTTCGGAGGGCCGGGTCAGACCAAGCGGCGGATTGGTTGCAGCCACCCGTTCCGGTTGGACCCGGGGCAGAGTGGCGCCGTTCTGATTCCATTTCGCGATTGCGGCATTGGACCAGCCGCCAGGAAGCGATTCAGCGCCGTCTGCCGCGATGCGTGGTGTGTTCCCCGCTTTGAACGACAACAGTGTCCGAACGACCACTTCGCCATTCGCGTTGGTTTCCGTCGTGGACACCGTGCTGTTCAACGCCGGTGCGTAATAGGATTCGACCTTCTGGCCGTCGCTGCGCCGGCAATATACCGGAAAGGCGGCGAAGTCGCCGGCGGGGACGGAAACATGCCGCGGATGGCCGGTGTAGCAATTCCAGACGAATAGGGCATGGCCCCGTTCACCGCCGACGCGGACGGCGGATTTGTATGTCAATTTGTTGCCGGCTTTGAGTGGGAACAGACTGCCGGTCCATTCCACGATGCGGCGTTCGCCGGTCGACAGGTCGGCTTTCTGCCACCGGATTGGCGGCAGCAGCGGGTCGAACATCGTCGTCTGGCGGTGGCCGAGAGTGCTGTCCCAGTTGATCAAGCCATCCTGGATCGAGACGACCGTCCACTTTTCCCGGGGGTTGTCGAAAATATACTCATCGCCCTTCGCGTAGCTAGGCAACTCCGCGGGGGGCAGGTCGGTCTGCAGAGAATCGGTATAGGGAACCTCGGCATCGCGTTGCAGCGCGCAGGCTGCAAGCAAAGCTGCCAAGCAAATCGGCGACAACAGCCGACCCCACATCGTCCCGACCTCCCACTTTCGTTACCCACACTATAGAAAATAATTTCGCCGCCGTCTTCTATGACAGACATAAGCGCGCGAATCGACGGCACCAGTAGTTCAAGGCAAATTTAACCAACCATATGTAGACTCAAGATCCTTGTCCAAGGCATTGGTCTAACGCAGTTTTAGCCAAGGGTTCGATACACCGCAACCGCGTGGACAAGAACCAAATCCTTTTCGAGTGATCATTATCACTTCGAGGTTACTCATAAAGGAGTTCACTACCTCTTCTTTGAGGGTGGGTCTATTGCATAGAGAAACCATGATCAGCGAGCAGGAAAGTTGGCGTCTGGCCAAGATGCTGATTGAAGAGCATGGGGAAAAGGCTCTTCGACATGCCCGCAAAAATGCGGAAAAGCTCTTGTTTGGCGACGACATACAGGGTGGTGCGGCATGGATGCGTGTCGCACGGGCCGTCGATATGCTGCTCGAGAACCAGTGGACTGGCAGAGTGCATTAAATTCGCATCGAATTTGCGAATCTGTTCCTAAATTCCCCATAATTTTAAGACTTTACCGGTAATCGCCTAATTTTCTGAGCGATTGTCGAGATTTTGTGATCGAAGCGTGATCGCCGTCACAGCCGGTATGGTTAAGATTTGAGAAACTATCTTTGCGCTTAACTTAGCAAGGGGATGGGTAACCGTGTTTGTAAAGCCAGATGTCCATATCATCGCCAGGATGTTGATCCACCAACATGGCGCGCAGAGCCACTCGCTCGCCCTTGAAAAGGCGGACGAATTGAGCGCCGAAGGAAATTCCGGCGGCTTCGCCTATTGGACCCGCGTCATTCAGGCGATCGAAGAAGAGTTGGACACTCCCCTAAGCACAACGATCCATTAGATATTCGCTGGACCCGTCCGGTCTCCGGACGGCATTACTACGCCCGTAAGGGCCTTGAATTGCAGGTTAATTGGAATACGCGCTCGTTTGGAGCGCCCATCGATAGAAGTACAATAGAAAGCCCCGCCGTAATTGGCGGGGCTTTCGACTTTAAGAAACCCGTTGACCGGGCTCTCCCCAATTTACCCGCCTGGACGATTGCCACAAGGCCGGTCGCTACGCCGCATCCGTAAGAGTCGTCGTCGAGTTCCCACAATGGACCGCGACAACCGTCTTCCACCTCGAAATCTTTCCAGAGTCTAGGTGCAATCGGGTAGATCTTCAGTGAGCGGTGTCACAAAGGATCGATTTCATGGGGATCCGGTGACTGCGCCAGGGAGGCGTCTATCAGCCAAATAAAGAATTTATTTAATCAAAAAAAGATAAGTAATAGGAATGATTTATCTCAATTAACCATAATACAGTTCGCATTCCTAAGCATCACCCTAAGACATACGTCTTATTAATAAAGTATTAATCCAAAATTTAAGTGACATTTGCGAAGCATTAATACTAGCATTTCAATTGTTAAGGAGTGGCGCAAATGGGGATACAAATGGATCAAGTGCGTATTTACTTAGTAGGGGGTTCGAACCTCTTCCGGCACGGGCTGCGGAGCTACCTCGATGGGGCGGACTTCGAGATCCTGGGCGAAGCGGACGGGCATACCGAATTCTTGAGCGCCAAGGACCGCATGTCGGATCCGGATTTGGTCTTGTACGCCAAATCCGATGCCGAACAAGATCCGGCCGTGGCGATCAGCGAGATGCGCGCGCGGATGGGCGAAACCCAATTCCTGGTGATGGCGGAAAGTCTTCTGCCGGCCGAGTTCAGCGATTGTCTGAGCGCGGGAATTAGCGGTTACCTGCTGAGCGATATTTCCCGCGACGCGCTGCTGCATTCGATCAAGCTGATCATGCTGGGCGAGAAGGTCTTTGCCACTGAATTGGCGAAGATCTGGATGAGCGGCGGGCTAGACCGGAAGCTGCAATGCGCCAAGAAACTGGAGCATAGCCTGACCAACCGCGAAAGCGAGATCCTTGGCTGTCTCCTGGGAGGCGATTCCAACAAGTTGATTGCCCGACGTCTCGAAATCACGGAATCGACCGTCAAGATTCACATGAAGTCCTTGCTCCGGAAGATCAACGTCCAGAACCGCACACAGGCGGCGATCTGGGCAATGGAATCCGGTTTTAATTCGGATGCAGCTGGATTGACGAATTGATTTAGACGTTAAAGGGACACCACGGCATTACCGTCCCGACCCACGATAAACGCAAAATTTAGTCGATTTATAAAAGAACGGCCTGGCGTCCCATATGCGACGCCAGGCCGTAATTTATTGTGTCGACGTCTCTAGTCGACTTCGAGGGCGCCTTTGCCGGCGATCTTACGGGCGATCACCACGGTGGCGACGCTCAGGAAGGCGATTAGCACCGAAATCGCGGCCGCATGCTCGACGGCGCCGTCATCCAGGAACTGGAAGACCGCGACAGCCATCGTTTCCGTGCCCGGCTGTGCGAGCAGGATCGACATGGCCAGCTCGCGCAGCGAGATCGAGAAGATCAGCACCCAGGCGACCCAAATACCGGTCTTCATCAGCGGGATCGTGATGTCCCACACCATGCGCGCCCAGGAGGCGCCCGAGATCCGCGCGGCCTCCTCAAGTTCCTCCATGATCTGCTTGATTGAGTTGCGCAGGAAGATGAAGGCAAAGGGGATCTTCTTCGCCATATAGGCCACGAAGAGGATCCATAAGGTCCCATAGATCCAGTTGATGTAGCCGATCAGGATGCCGACGCCCATGGCGACCGCCGGGAAGCCGAAGGTCATCATAATGATCACCGTGACTGTTCCGCGGCCGACGATCTCCGTCCGCTCGACGATCCAGACATAGGCAATGCCCAGCATCACGCACAAGGTCGCCGTGCTGATCGAGAGGATGAAACTGTTCTCGATGGACTGGAGCACGATGAAGGAGTCGTCGAAGAAGATTTCATAATTCTCCAACACCATGTTCTTGAACTCGATCGGCGCGCCGAAGGTGTTCAGCAGGGACAGGATGATAAGGCCCGTCATCGGCAGCAGGACGCTGAACGTGATGATGATGAAACAGAAGCCGAACGCCGCCCAGCGCCACGGCCCCAAATCCGTCGCCCGGGCCTGTCCGGCCTTGCCGGTCAACGTGGTGTAGCGGCCGCGCCCAAGCCACCATTTCTGCACGAAAAGGCAGGCGAAGGTGAAGAACACGATTGGCACGGCGACTGCAGCCGCGAGTTCGAACTTCGGTGGATGCAGGATGAGTGTATAGATCTTCGTCGTCAGGACGTGGAAGCCGCCGGCGAAGCCCAGCGCGGCTGGCGCACCGAATGCCGCCAACGCGTCCAGAATGCAAAGGATGGCGCCCGACAGAACAGCCGGCGTGACCAATGGCATCGTGATCGAGAGGGCGGTCCGGACTCTGCCGGCGCCCAGGTTTCGCGCCGCTTCTTCGTAGGATGGGTCCATGTTATCCAACGATGCGCTAACCGCGAAGAGAACCAGCGGAAAGAAATGCATGACCAATACGAAGGTCAGGCCTTGCATCGTGAAAATATCAAGTGGCGGCGATTCCAAATTGAACCATGAGACGAGAGTCTTGTTGATCAGCCCCGAATTGGGCGCCAACAGGAAAATCCAGCCGATGGTGCCGATGAAGGAGGGGATAACGAATGCGATCCCGGCGAAGGCCCGGACGAACAGCTTCCCGGGCATATTCGTGCGCGACACCATCCACGCCATGGGAAGGCCAAGCACTAAACAGCCCAAGGGGACCACCACGCCCAGAAAGAGTGTATTCAGCAACGCGCTGAACAGATCTTTCCGCTGCATGACCTCAACGTAGTTCGCTGCCGTCAGCCCGCCCTTGGGATCGACGATGCTGAATTGAAACAGCAGCCAGATGGGATAGACGACCAACAGCCCGAGGATAATCACTGCCATGATCAGCAGGGAGTATTTCATCGGCTCCCGGGCGTATCCAAGACGGAAGTCCGCCCAACCACGGGAGAATTTCGTGCTTAAACCGCTCAAATATGAACCGGAGTCTACTGTTGTTGTGGCCATTATGCGATCACCCAAGCCAGTTCGGGATTGATGTTCACGTTCACTTCGTCGCCGAAGTCCATTTGCGGCACTTGGCACCGGAATTCGCGGCCTTTGATGTCGAGGCGAAGGTCGAAGCGATTGCCGAGAAATGCGCTTGCCTTGACCCGGGCGTTGATCGACGGATTGTCGTCTTCCGCGGCCCCGTTGACCCGGATCGCCTCGGGCCGGACGGACACCGAAACACCGGCGCCCTTCGATAGGCCTGCGACCACGTCTTTCGGGCCGCTTGCCCAGAACGGATCGCCGTATTCCTGCGAGACGCGGACGCGGCCGCCGGTTTGATCGGTATCCTCGACCTTTCCTTCGATGATGTTGTTGATGCCGACGAAATCGGCAACGAACTGAGTCGCGGGACGCAGGTAGATGTCGGTCGGCGCCGCGACTTGTTCGATCTTGCCGTTGCTCATCACCACGATGCGATCGGCCAGGACCAGGGCTTCCTCCTGATCGTGGGTCACGTATAGCGTGGTCATCTCAATGCGTTCCTGGAGCTCCTTGAGCTCGAACCGCATTTCCTCGCGCAAGCCGGCATCCAGGTTCGAGAGCGGTTCGTCCAGCAGCAGCATTGCCGGTTCGGCGACGATAGCGCGGGCGAGTGCGACGCGTTGCTGTTGGCCGCCCGACAGTTCGCCAGGGTACCGATCCTGCAGGCCAGAAAGCTGAACAAGCTCCAGCGCCCGGTAGACACGGTCGCTGATTTCCTGTTTCGGCCGCTTTTTGATCACCAACGCGTAAGAGACATTTTGGAACACTGTTCGGTGCGGCCACACAGCGTAATTCTGAAAGACCATGCCGAGATTGCGTTTCTCGGGCGGCAACATGTTGGTGTCGGTGGCGATAACGTTTCCATCGAGCAGAATCTCACCGCCGTCGGGCTGGATGAATCCTGCGACGGATCGCAGGGTCGTGGTTTTACCGCAACCACTCGGCCCCAGCAGCACGACGCTTTCACCGGTGGCGATCTTAAGGTCGATCCCATCCACCGCACGAACGTCGCCGAAATATTTGGCTAGTTTCCGGAGTTCAAGTTTAGAGCTGCCGTCCACCATTTTGTCGAACCTCCCGACCTAATTGTCTTGCTCCACGCCACCGACTTGTTGATGTCGGATGTACGGGGCGATCGTGCGCAACCGCACGTATCATTCGTTCAATCGATGTATTTCGATGTTCCGTCCGGCATGCCTCCCGCCCGCAGAACGGGCAGGAGGATAGCCAGTGGGAACAATCCGCGTTCGTTAGCCGCGCTTGCCCATCACATCGCCGAACTTATCGAGGAACTCTTTCTGTCCCTTGATCATGAACTTCAAGTCCGGAATGACCATATTGAACTTGTCCAGCGATGGCATGCCCTTGGGCGATTCTGCGCCTTTAACGACACCCCATTGGCGACCCCAACGGGCGAGCTGGTTTTGACCCTCAACCGAGAAGGTCCATTCCATCAGAAGTTTCGCCGCATTTGGATGTGTGGCCGTTTTCAGGATGCCCATCGGTGAATGGTTCACGATGGCGCCATCCTCATATGCATACCATTTAATCGCCTGTCCCTTGTCCATCGCGACCACGATGTTGTGGGAGGAAATGGCGACCGCGAGCGGGCGCTCACCCGCAACGATCATACGGGCCGCTGCACTGTTGCCCCGCGTATAGAACAGATCCTGTTTGCCGAGTTCCTTCAGGAAGTCCCAGCCGCCGGCAAGGTTGTTATGCACCATGGTGGCGTAGAAGGTGCGCGACGATCCGGCCGTTTCCGGATGGGCCGACAGAAGTTGCTTGCTCCATTTCGGATCAAGCAGGTCTTTGAACTTCTTCGGCAGTGTCGACGGGTCCTTGATCAAGTTGGTGTTATAGGCACCGAGGAGTAGGAAGACCGTCCGGGAAATATAATTTCCATCCGGATCCCTTAGGCCGGGATCGATCTTGTCGAAGGTTGCCGGCTTGTACGGCGCGTACAGACCCTTCTGGAGCCAGATTTCGGCCATGTAGGGAACCGAGACACTGATGACATCCGGGCGTGGTTTGCCTGCCGCCATTTCAGCGGCAAATGTCTGGATCAGCTTACCGGAGTTCTTGCGGAGAATTTTGAGCTTCACCTCCGGGAATTTTTCCTTCCAGAACTTACTGAATTTCTTGTTATAGGCTTTCCGGCCGGTCGTATAGAAAATGACCTCGCCTTCTTTCTTGGCCGCTTCGTAAAGCTTGGCGATGCGATCGCTGTCCGCGCTGGCTGCGCCCGGCAATGCGATCGCGGCCGCAACGGCTGCCGCCATGACCGTTCGTACAAATGTGCGGTTCATCGTGTTCCTCCCACGGTGTGAACTATTGTCCCCATCCGACCGGGCGATGTTGTCATTTGTATATGGCATTCGCCATTTACCCGGAAGGCGTGATTATTCGCCCATCTTCGCTGCGGCCGGACCAGTAGGAATTGATTGATTGGCCGCGTTGCGTATTGGACCTGCGTCATTCGATCATATTTTACCGAATGGTGACAAGCGACGGACCACTATCGCGCAATATCAATCGCTTAATTGACATGGCCAGCTCAACTTGAACTTGAGTGAGTGCAAATAGAACGCGTTGGAGATGCAGGGAGTCGATTCGCGGCAATGCGCACGGCCGATCGGGGGCGAATTCAGTCCCTTCAATCTTAACGATCCTTAACGCTATCTCCATCATTGCATGGAATAAACGCCGAACGGGAAAAGCAACGTTTGCGCCACTTTCGAACGGCAAAGCATGTGGGCCGAGATTGACCCTCGAGATTGACCCTATAGCCGCCATCGCCATTGGGCTGATGGGGGGCATCTTGATGACCGCCGCGCTTTACGTGGCGGCGGTACGCTGGAAACGGCGTTCCGGTTTTGCGTATTGCTTGCCGGCATTCCTGATTTACGTGCTGCTGTTTGTCGCCACCTACCGCCACAGTGTCGTCAACGCCGACGCTGGGCTGGGGGGAATTCCAGATTACGCAGTGACGGCTTTGCTCTTGGGGCAAGCTGCGATCTCGTCGTTAGGGGTCGCAATTGCGGTCCTTGTAGCATTCGGGATGTATCTTGCCTTATTGCCGAGGCTCGACCGGCCGGTGAACCGGGTTAGGGCCTTTGGAAGTTGCGCAATCATGTGCATGGTCATTGCGGTTCTGTTCAATCCGAACGGGGCGGTACGTAAATTGGAGGCGCCTGCTGCCGTCGCCGCTGTGGATCCGAACACAATCGATGCCACGATGCTGGTCAGGGCGAAGGAGACGCTTGAGAAGCTGCTCGAACTCGGGGTGATTACGCGGATCGAGACCGACGAGACGGCAATCACGCATTATGTGAGCGAGCCCTTCATCGCATTGCCCGACGATGTGGTCGAGGAATATGCGAGGGCCGCCTTCGTGCACCATATCCACAACGATTCCGGTAGCCCGAAACCAGTGGTGCTGCGGGATACCACAAGCGGGCGGCGCATCGCGGTGCGGGATCAAGACGGCAACTTCCAGCGTTTCTGATGCTCGATGCCGCGGGCTTATCCGCCGGTCAGCATGCCGCCTTCGACGAGTAGCTCCGTGCCGGAGACATGGCGGCTCTCGTCCGATGCCAGGAATAGTGTGGCGTAGGCAATATCCTCGACCGTGCCCAACTCGCCCATCGGCACGGCCTTGAGGCGTTCCGCCGCACCGGCTTCCTCGTCGCCCCATCGCAGTTTCAACACGTCGTTGCCGAGCGGGGTTCGGACCATGCCCGGATGGATCGAATTGCAGCGAATTTTGTATCCCTTGCGGCCGCAATGCTGGGCGACGGATTTTGTGAGTTGGCGAACCGCCCCCTTGCTTGCGCCATAGGCGACAAGCGGCGCAGTGCCGCGGATGCCGGCAGTCGATGAGATGTTGATGATCGAACCGCCGCCGCTCTTCGCCATGGCCGGGATTGTTGCTCGGCAGCCGAGGAACACACCGTCAAGGTTGATGTCGTTGACGAAACGCCATTCTTCCAGACTGATCGTCTCGATGTCCTGCGGCGCGCCGGTGCCATAGACGCCGGCATTGTTCATTAGGATGTCGATCTTGCCATGCCGGTCCATCGTGTCCTTCACGACGCGGTCCCAATCCTCGGCTTTGGTCACGTCCAATTCTAGAAAATTCGCGGCCGCGCCGATCTCGTCGGCGACCCGGGCGCCGTCCTTGACATTTTTGTCGGTTACCACGACGCTCGCGCCTTCATTGGCGAATAACTGTGCGGTCGCCGCGCCAAACCCAGACGCGCCGCCCGTGATGATTGCTACTTTGCCGTCGACCCGGCCCATTCTGAATTCTCCCTGTGCGTTTTGTCGCTACAATTTGGGCATTGTAGCCGGGCAGGGGATGCGGATGGCAACTTCCCCGTCCGATGGCGACGATTTGGCGCAAAATGAAGAGGATGCAATGGAATACACGACACTCGGAAAGACCGGTTTAAAAGTCAGCGTCGCGGGTCTCGGCTGCGGCGGAAATAGTCGCTTGGGGCTGGGCACCGGGCGCAGCGAGGAAGAGGCCATAGCCATCGTCCGGAACGCGGTCGATCTCGGCGTCAATATTCTGGACACCGCAGCGAACTACAAGACCGAGGAACTCGTCGGAAAAGCGATTAAGCCGCTTGATCGGGAGTCTCTTATCATTGCGACAAAATCCAGTTTTCAAAAGGACGGCGCGTTCTTCACGGCCGATCAGGTGATCGCCAGCCTGGAAAATTCGCTGCGGGAACTCGATACCGACTACATCGATGTGTTCCAGCTCCATGCGGTTCCGCCCAAGGGATACGATCACGCGTTGAACGTGCTTGCCCCCGCATTGGAGCGCGAGAAGGAAAAGGGCAAGATCCGTCATATCGGCCTGACCGAGACGTCGCCGAGGGACCATGGCCACGAGATGCTGCAGCGCGCGGTACACGACCCGGTCTGGGAAGTGATGATGCTTGGCTTCAACATGATGCATCAAAAAGCGCGGCAGAAAGTCTTCCCGCCCGCGATCGAGAATAACGTCGGCACATTGCTGATGTTCGTGGTGCGGAACATCTTCAGCCAGGAAGGTTATCTGGCCAACACGATGCGCGAGCTGGCGGAGGCGGGGCTGGTATCCGCAGACCTGGCGAAGAGCGATAATCCGCTCGATTTCCTGATTCACGAGGGTGGCGCGACGAGCCTGACTGATGCTGCCTACAGATTTGTCCGACATCAGCCCGGTGTCAGCGTGGTGCTGTTCGGTACGGGTAGCCAGGATCACTTGCGGACGAATATCGAATCCATCGTCTCGCCGCCGCTGCCGGAAGCAGATGTGGCGAAGCTTCACGAATTGTTCGGGCATCTGGAAGGCGTCGGCCTCGATCTGCCCGACAGAAGTCAGAAAAAGGCATAGGCTGCCGCCGGACCGAGCGCGGCGCGACAGGAAGCAAGTGACGATGGTTGCCGATTTCACCTATCGGGATGCACGCAAGGCAGACGCGCGCAACATCGCTGAACTGTTCCAAATTTCGTCGGACGGTGTCGCCGATTATGTCTGGAGCACGCTTACGTCCGAGTATCCGGGGCTGTCGCTCATTGAAATCGGCGAGCAGCGGTATGCGCGTGACGGCGGTAAGGCGGTAGCGTTCTCCTTCGCCAACTGTGTCATGGCGGAAGCGGGGGGACATGTCATTGGGATGATGCATGCGTATCCGATGCCTGAGCCCGATCCGCAAGACGACGAGCCGGGTGATCCTGTGCTTCAGCCATATTCGGAACTAGAGCTTCCGGGCAGCCTTTATATTTCGGGCATCGCGTTGCGTGACGACTTCCGGAATAGGGGCGTCGGAACCGCCCTGTTGGCAATCGCACGAAAGGTCGCCCGGACCGAAGGCTTGGATCGGTTGAGCCTACTGGTATTCGAGCAGAATACCGCGGCCCTGCGCCTGTACCTACGGGAAGGGTTCGAGGAAATCGATCGTCGCGCCGTCGTGCCGCACGAATTCATTCACTACACAGGTGACGTGGTGCTGATGGCGGGACCGGCCGGCTAGGTTGCCGGTGTTCTTGGAGATTAATGCTGCTGCGAAGCAGGTGCTTGCTGGTATTCGCTTGCGTGAAGAGATGGTGTACATAGAACTTTCCTTGTCGCCAATGCGAATCAGTGAAGGAATCCGGAAAGCTGGCAGGCGTCGAAGTCATCGTGCCAACACCGAAAAATTGGCGCGGTCATTGCGCCGAACTTTCCCGCCGTCTTATTCGAGCAATCCCAAGATACCGGAACAGAACTATGCGAGCCGCGCCGCTAATCGCCCTTGTCATACCGATGATGATGGCGATCAATCCGTTACCCGCGGTCGCGGAAAACAGCAAGTCATACCCTCGGGTTGATGCAAGCATCTCGATCGAGATTCAAAACGACAACACCTACAAATCCCAGGACGAAGACGCTGAACTGAACGACCTGTTCACGACGACCGAGCCGGAGGTGGCGTTTCACTTCAACCGGCAACTGTCGCTGTTGGTCCACGGCGTGCTCGAGCCCGTAATGGACCCCGGACCGCGTGACGACCGGTATTTTGAGGATCACGGATTTTACCTGGAAGAGGTCAAACTTCAGTATGACGCGGACTGGGTGTTCGGATTCGGCGGCAAATTCGCACCGAACTTCGGCCTTGCATGGGACGCCGCACCCGGTGTCTACGGTACCGATTTCGCCGAGGATTATGAATTTGCCGAGAATATCGGTTTCGGCGGCGGTCTCGTCTATTCATCCGACGCCTTTGGCACACACACACGGTTGCGGCCAGCACGTTCTTCCAGGATTACAGCATCCTAAGCGAATCCGCGATCACGAGCCGGGGCCGCACCCGTGTGAGCAACGGCGGGGTTGGCAACACTGGCGACTTTTCTTCCTTCGCCGTCTCGATGGACGGTGCGGAGATACCCTTTGCGAAAGGGTTCGCCTATCACGCGGCCTTTATCCAGCGCGGCAAGGGTAAGGGCGATGCCGAGGATGAATAGGGTTTGGTATTTTCTGGCGGCTACTCCCTGGATGTCCAAGGCGTCACCGTGACGCCGCTGGTCGAGTATGCGCATTTCTTCGATGCGGATGGCGTGAACGATCAGGAGCGTGGATTCCTCACCACGGCCGTGCAACTGGAGTGGCGGAACTGGAACCTGGCGCTATCGCGCACCAGCCGGGATACCGATCGTCCGAACGCCGACGATATCAACGATGCCCTTTATCAGGTCTCGGCCGGATACAGCTTCCACTTTGGCGTGAGCGCCGGTGTGGGGTGGAAGATTGCCGAGGAAGAGGGTGAAGAATCGCAGACCATCGGGTTCCTTCTCACCTATGCGCGTGATTTCAGCGCGCCATAAAGGCCTTCCTCAAGTCGCTCCGAGTTACTTCAACAGGTCCCGGCCGATGATCTCGCGCATGATTTCGCTGGTGCCACCGGCGATGCGGCTCATTCGCGCGTCAGCCCAGGCGCGGGCAATCGGGTATTCCCACATATAGCCGTAGCCACCGTGTAGCTGCACACAGGTATCCAAGGCCTGACACAGGCGTTCGCTCGAATAGAGTTTGGCCATCGCCGCATCTTCGGCGGTCAATTCGCCCTTCAGATGCAGTTCGACACAGCGGTCGATGAATATGCGCGCCGCGACCGCTTCGGTCTTCACGTCGGCGAGTTGGAACCGGCTGTTCTGAAACGCCGCCAGCGGTCGTCCGAAGGCCTGGCGCTCCTGGGTGTAGTCCACCGTCCAGTCCAGCGCGGCTTCGATCATGGTGACGCATCGAATGGCGACCAGCAGCCGTTCCTGCGGCAGTTGTTGCATCAATTGGATGAATCCTTCGCCCTCGACAGTACCCAGCAGATTCGTCATCGGCACGCGCACGTCGTTGAAGAAGAGTTCGGATGTATCTTGCGCCTTGTATCCGACCTTTTCGAGGTTGCGGCCGCGTTCGAACCCCTCGCGCTCACGTTCGACCAGGATCAGGCTGATGCCCTTGGCCTTCTCGTCGGGATCGGTTTTCGCAACCACGATGACAAGGTCGGCCAATTGTCCATTGCTAATAAAGGTTTTTTGTCCATTGAGGACATAGTGATTGCCGTCGCGCACAGCCCGGGTCCGAATACCCTGCAGGTCCGACCCGGCACCGGGCTCGGTCATGGCGATGGCGCCGATCGTCTCGCCCCGGACCATCTTGGGCAGCCAGTCCTGTTTCTGATCCTCGGTGCCGTAGTGCTGAATGTACGGGGCGACGATATCGGAATGCAGATAGAAGGCCGGGCCGGAGGTGCCGGCGCGGGCGAGTTCCTCGACCACGATGGCGCTGAACCGGAAATCCGCTTCGGGACCGCCATACCCTTCGGGAATCGTGCAGCCGAGCAACCCCGCGTCGCCGGCCTTGCGCCAGACTTCGCGGCTGACCATGCCGTCGCGTTCCCATTGGTCATGATGCGGGGCGACCTCGGCTTCGATGAAGGCGCGCACGGTATCGCGAAACAGTTCATGCTCGCCCGAATACAGTGTCCGTGGGATCATGTGCGGCCTTCCAATGGGTTGAACATTTTCATTCGCTCGGTCGCCGTATAGGTTAGGGAAAAGTCGCAACAAGACCAACCGGATGATCATGAGCAACACCGGAATCACCGGGGGGGGCGGATACATCCCGTACGGCGGATGCAAGGCGCAAAATCATGGGCCGCTACGAAAGGACCGTAACCGGTGACTGAAAAGCTTCGATACCGCCTGCTGACGGGCGTCGATGACCGCAAGTTCTGTGAGCGGATTTCGGCGGCATTGGACGATGGATACGAGCTGTACGGTTCGCCTGCGGCGACGTTCAACGGTGAGTCCGTGATTGTGGCGCAGGCGCTCGTGTTAACCGACGGGAAAGCCTCCAGCGACTAGCATCCGCAAATTGGTCGCGCCCGGCGCGTATACCGAGCAAGGGTTGGCCGAATTTCGACGCTAGGGATGATGCGATGATCAAATGGACACGGCGTAGCGTACTCCGGCGGTCGGCGGCGCTGTCGACTGTTACGTTCCTGAGCCCGGTGATCGGGCCCGCCATCGTATCGGGCGCGCGCGCAGCATCGTCTAACCCGCTTTTCACCCTTGGCGTGGCATCAGGCGATCCTTGGCCTGACAGCGTGGTTCTCTGGACCCGGCTAGCGCGTGATCCGCTCGACGGCGGCGGCATGGGCGATACGCCGGTTGCCGTGAACTGGGAAGTCGCGGCGGACGAGGGTTTTCAGCGCATCGTCCAGAAAGGCACGGCGACGGCGCGCGTCGAAGAAGCGCATTCAGTGCATGTGGAGGCGGGCGGTCTCGAACCGCATCGCTGGTACTGGTACCGGTTCAATGCGATGGGCGTCGAGAGCGCGGTCGGCCGGACACGCACCGCGCCCGCATTGGACGCATCGAACGACCGATTGCGGCTCGCGCTGGCCTGTTGCCAGCATTACGAACACGGCCATTACACGGCCTACCGTCATCTGGCGGAAGAAGAGTTTGATCTCGTCCTGCATGTCGGCGACTACATTTACGAATACAGGGCCAAGGACGATCGGCCCCGGCGGCACAATTCGGCTGAAGTCAAAACGCTCGACGCATATCGCAATCGCTACGCGCTCTATAAGCTCGATCCCGATTTACAGGCGGCGCATGCAGCCTTTCCGTGGGCCGCGGTGCCAGACGACCATGAGGTCGAGAACGATTACGCCAATGATATCGAGGAACATGGACGCCAAGCGCCGGAAGACTTCCTGAAGCGCCGTGCGGCCGCCTACAAGGCCTATTACGAACATTTGCCGTTCCGGCGTGGGGCACGACCCAACGGTCCCTCAATGCGGCTGCATCGGCCGCTTAGGTTCGGCAAGCTTGCATCGATCAATATGCTGGATACCCGGCAGTACCGGACGGACCAGAAATGCTGGGCCAAATGGAGCCCGCGCTGCGACGCCGCCCTCGACCCATTGGCGACGATGCTCGGGCCCGATCAAGAAAGCTGGCTCGATACGGCGTTGACGAAATCGGAAACCCACTGGGATATACTGGTGCAACAGGTGCCGATCGTCGAGCGTGGACGCATGCGGGATGGCCAACTGATGCATCATATGGACAAGTGGGATGGTTACGTAGGCGCGCGCCAGCGGCTATTTCACTCGATTCAGCGTCGCGAACGAGGCGGACTGGTCGCCCTGTCCGGCGACGTGCATGAGAACTGGGTCGGCAGCCTGAAGGCAGACTTCGGTGATCCGGGTTCCTCGACACTGGGGACGGAGTTCGTCGGCACGTCGATCTCTTCAAACGGCGACGGGAAAGATACGAAGAAAAGCCGTCAACGGATGATCGAGGCAAACCCGCATCTCAGGTTCCATAACGGACAGCGCGGGTATGCGCGATGCGAGATCACCGCGGATACCTGGCGGACCGACTGCCGGGTTCTTCCCTACGTCAAGAAGCCGGGCGCGCCGATATCCACCCGCGCGTCCTTCGTGGTGGACCGCAAAAGCAACCGGCTGGAAAGCGCCTAAACGCTTATTTCGTCAGGCTGGCGCGAAGATGCGGTATGAAGTGGTCGAAATCGGGCGTCACAGCATCTGGTAGCTTCGCCAGGTCGTCCCAACGGCGCAGTTCAACGCCTTCCTTGGCAAACGGTTGAGCGAGGAACTCTTCGGCTTCCGCTTCGGTGAAGACGCCTCCCTGACCTTTGAGACTGCGGTGCGAGCCGCCGGAAACCTTCTTTTGATAGGCCGGGTCAGTCGCCATCAGGTACCGCTTTGCGGCGACGTGCCAGTAAATCGGCATCGTTACATCGGAGCCGAACCAGGTCTCCAGAAATTTCTGCGCGACGATCTCATGTTTGGCGTCGCCACCGCGATCGGTGATTTCCCGGTCCTTCGGATTGACGATGCGTCCAATATCGTGGAGCAGGGCGGCGGTTATCATGGGCGCGCTGGCACCTGCTGCCTCCGCGACCATCGCAGTCTGCAAGGCATGCGACGTTTGACTGACGGTCCGGTCGCCTTCGAATATCTCGTGCCCGGTCGTGGCGTAGATTTCGCCCAGCTTTTCGATGGGATCCATGATTTTACCTTTCACCGCCATTGCATCAGGCGAAGATTAACGTTTCGTATGCGCTCTAGCCGCGTCCGACGAAGGGCATCTTGGTTGCCATCACGGTCATGAATTGAACATTCGCGTCGAGCGGTAAATTGGCCATGTAAACAACGGCGTCGGCGACGTGTTTCACGTCCATTCGAGGTTCCGCCACGACGTCGCCATTGGCCTGGGGGACGCCGCCGCTCATGCGCTCGGTCATCGGCGTCGCCGCGTTGCCGATGTCGATCTGGCTGCACGCGATATCGTATTTCCGGCAGTCCAGCGACGTCGATTTGGTCAACCCGGTGACCGCGTGCTTCGTGGACGTATAGGGAGCGGAATTCGGCCGTGGGGCGTGTGCGGAGATTGATCCGTTGTTGATGATCCGACCGCCCATCGGGTCCTGGTCCTTCATAATCCGGATGGCTTCCTGGGTGCACAGGAAAGTACCGGTAAGGTTGGCGTTCACCACGGTCATCCATTGTTCGTAGGTCAGGTCTTCGAGCGGAACCGGCGGCGCGCCGGTTCCGGCATTGTTGAACACCACGTCGAGACGGCCGAAAGTCTCCTTGGTCTTGGCGAAAAGAGCCTTCACTGCGTCCCGATCGCCGACGTCCGCCGAGATGGCGAGGGCCTTGGACGCCGGTGCGCCGGATTCCGCAATCGCCGCCTCCAGTGGTTCGAGCCGCCGCGCTGAGAGCACGACGGCGTAGCCCGCCTCAAGCAATGCCAACGCGGACGCTTTGCCGATACCCGACCCAGCGCCGGTTACAATGGCAACCTTATCCATTGCCTCTCTCCTTCATTTCTAACGGTCTTGCGTGGTGAACTGCGGCTTCGCTACTCGGCGGCTGGACGGTGCCCAAGCGAGTCGGCATATTTCTCGAGTTCTTCTTCGCCCATGAACCGCTTCTCCAACTCCATCACTTCGTCGAAGCCGGCGAATGTGTGGAAGTCGCCCAGAGGATGCTCGGTGAATTGTTCGTTGAAGCGCTTCTCGGCGTCCGGCCCATCCTTGTGCATGGCGACAGCAAGGTCGTAGACGGCCACCATGGTCGCACGCAGCGTTGCCCCCGGCACAATCGTGATCGCAATGCCGAGTTCGTTCATCTCCGCTTCGCTGAAGCGCGGCGAGATGCCCGTCTGGTTGTAAAGGATCGGCCCTTTGACCTCGGCGCAGATCCGCTTCACCTCTTCGACATCACGCGGGCCTTCGACGAAAGCCATATCGGCGCCGGCTTCGAGGTAGGCGTTGGCACGCGTGATTGCATCGTCGAGTGTTCCGCCATGCGCGCCGCGCGCGTCCGTCCTGGCGATCAATACGAAATCGGGATCGACCTCTTTTCGCGCGTAATCAGCGGCGCGGTACTTACCGACCGCTTCGTCTATGGGAATCACCTGGCGTCCGGCAACGTGGCCGCAGCGTTTGGGAATGATCTGATCCTCGATGTGGATCGCGGCGACACCGGTCTGGATATATTCCTTCACTGTCCGGACGACGTTGATGGCATTACCGTAGCCGTTGTCGGAATCTGCGATGACGGGGGCGTCCGTGACATTCGCGATGTTGCGGGCGTTCTGGTGCATTTCGGTCATGGTAGCCAGGCCGGCGTCCGGCATGCCCAGGAGGGAAAGCGACGTCCCGTAGCCCGTCATGTAGATCGCCGGAAAGCCGACTTTGTCCAAAATTTTCCCACTCAGCGCGTTGTAACAGCCGGGGACGAAAAGCGTTTTTTCCGATTTCATCAATTCGCGTAACTGCGTTGTCTTTTTCACGGATCTTCCTCCACAAACTGTCTGATTTCTGCCCTGAACAGATACCGAGATGTGCCGGAGGTCAAGTTGGCCAACCGAATTCTTGGGGAGCCGCCGGCCAGCTATCGTGGTCGGCTCGGCGTATATGCTATTTTGCAGCGGACCAAACGTGGGAAAGATTGAATGTCGACGATCAAGCTGCGGCTGGCAGTCTTCCTGTCCGCCTTCGGTTGCCTCGTATCGATCGCAGCGGGGCCGTCGTTGATGGCGGCGGAACGGCATGTCCTCGAACCACGCCCTGGCGCCAAACAGAAGTTCCTACTTCTGCGGCCCGCTGGCCCGCCGAAAGCAGGCGTGGTTTTGTATGCCGGCGGCAGCGGATCGATCGGAATACGCAAAGACGGGTCCCTCAAAAGCGGCGGCAATTTCCTCGTCCGGACAAGGGCTTTGTTCGCAGCCCACGGATTCCTCGTGCTTGTGCCCGACCGGCCATCGGATTGGGCGGGCGGCGATAAGTGGTCCTACCGGCTGACAGAGGAGCATGCGCGGGACGCTGCTGCTCTCGTCGCCTTCCTGCGCGCCGAAGCGGATGTCCCGGTGTGGTTGGTTGGAACGAGCCGAGGGTCGATCTCCGCCGCGAATGCAGCGGCACGGGTTGGCAAGAACGGGCTGGAGGGTATCGTTCTGACGGCGTCAGTGACCAACGGCGGCAACAAGATTCGGCCGTCGCTCGCCGATATTGACCTCGACCGGATCACAGCTGCGACGTTGATATTGGGTCACAAGGATGACGACTGTTATGTAACGCCATGGTCTGAACAGGCGGATTTGGCAGGGAAACTCACGAAGGCGCGAAAGGTCCAGGCAATCAGCGTTTCTGGCGGGAAGGCGGGTGATCTATCCGCGCCCTGCGGCGCCCATTCGCATCACGGGTTCCTTGGCATCGAGAAAGAGACCGTTGCGCGCATTGCCGCGTGGATACTGTCGAACCGCCGCTGAAGGTCAGCCGCGTTGTATCATTCCTTGGATTGCTGTTCCGCAAGCCAGTCGTCCAATCGGGGCACCCGCGCATCCACCAGGCGCCAGTTGTAGTAGGGAACCGTCGGTTTGTAGATATCGTAGACACGGCGTAGCTCACCGACCGGCTCGTCATGGATATCCACACGCAGGTTCACCTCGGAGAATTCCTTGTCGCCATAGACCAGGATAGCCGCCGATCGCTGGCCCCCATGTTGCCCGCCCGCGTCACGGCCGGCTTCGATACCGCGCATCAGACGGTCCTCCAGCGGGTCGTCGGGGGAGGCGAGATAGGCTTCCTCGATTGCCGACAGCACATGTTCACCCTTCAAGGCATTTCCCAGCGCGAGATGACTATCGCCGATGTGATAGCCGGTATAATCGCGATTTTCCGCGCCATTGCGGCAGGCGATGAACCCGTCGTCGTCGATAACGCCGAGCTGCCGGTATTCCGCATAAGGATCGCCGGCGACGACCGCGTCGATCACTCTCGGCGCCTTGTAGCCAAGCTCCAGGAACCGCATGGCGGTGTCGCCCAGGCGCGGATCGGCAATCGCCATGATTGACACCGCACCGACTCTGGGCCGGATGAATGGAACACGCACGCCAACGGCCAAGGCATTCGTCGCGGTGGCGATGCCGAGACGCCCGGACTCCTTGCATCGGCCCATGATCGTAAATGTCATTGATTCCTCTCCCTCGATTGCCAAGCGGATGTTGGTCTTGATTGCCGACGGGAATTGTGCGCGCGACGAGGACGTGCACGCAAGGAATAGACTGAGATTATTGAACTTCGGGCCGGTTCGGTTCCGGCGTTCCGGCTAGGACTCGCTCAATTCGTCGTGCGAGTTGACGGAGGGTCGGTTCATGGCGTCGGTGTCACCGAACATCCTAACCGCCATCTCATAGATCGCGATCGATGACGCGCTAAAAATTAGAATCAAGGCCCAAGGCGCCATCGCCTGATCCAGATTATGGGTCATCAGTGCGATACAGGCCGTAATAAAGACGCCGATCGCAATTGCACCGCATAACGGTCTACGCTGTAAGTTCACAGAGCGCCATCCTCTCCCAGACGGTATCGAACTGCCCTTAGCGCTGGAATTCTATCGAATCTACGGCGGGCAGGCCACTCGAATACCCAAAAGCGGTATTTCACCCCATTCGATAAATCAAGATACATCGGTCCATGAATCAGAATCGGTTCCTATCAAACTGATTCATTGTGGTTTTCTGCCGCAGGATCGACGTAAAAAATTTGTGGAGGCAGGTCATTGGCCGCCGATCGGGCTCGAAAATTGACGACTCGTGATGGCGGTACAGGCTCTGGAAGTCTCGGCTAATGTCCAAATTTCGGCGTCGAAATCCGGGCTCAAAAGGCCGACCCCCGAAGGATTATCGACCGGTACGGCCCTGCATGGTTTCCTGGTTCCTGGCGCCAAGACCAGCGCAATTCCGCGGGATAGAGTGATTCAATGAAACCGGACAACGAAATCGACATCGAGGGTATCAACTTCGACTGTGACTGCCCCAAATGCGGTCATGAGACCGGCAAGACCGCGGCCTATATCCGCCAATATTCCGAGTATGTCTGTCCCGAGTGCGAGACGATCGTCCCGATCGTCGATCGCCGTGAAATTCTTCAGGCAATCGCGGTCGGTGAAAAGGTCATCGAACTGGCCAAAACGATCCGGGATCCCAAATCCGCCGCCTGATCCCGGGTTAGCAATCGTCGCCCCAATCGTTAATTACCTGTAACCGCCGCAAGATCGGTCGCACATTTCGCAGGGTTTGCGGAAGAAGCCGACCGTGTGCGGTTGTATTCAATGCACGCACCCTAAACGGGTGGATGTTGTTGTTTTTTAACAATATTTTTACGCAAAAATCTTATTGTTCTAGGCAGTTAACGAGATGACACCTCATAACGTTTTCCCGGCCTCCATCTTCCTTCAGTATTTTCACAACTTAAAATATAGGCGCTAAAATGGGATTCGCACTTCTGAAATCGAGCTCCGCCAAATCTGGGATTGACCCGTCAGTATATCGTCAGATGATCGACGACATGCCGGTCAGCGTGATGATCTGTGAGTTGGAAGACTTTACGATCACCTTCGCGAACCAATCGTCGATGGACGCTCTCAAGTCTTTGGAACATGTCCTGCCGGTCAAGGCCGATCAGATCGTCGGACAATCGATCGACATCTTCCACAAGCATCCCGAACACCAGCGCAAGTTGCTCGCCGATCCCAAGAATCTACCGCATTCCGCCAAAATTTCCATCGGCGGGGAATGGCTGGACCTTCAGGTCTCCGCCTTGATGGATCGTAACGGCGCCTATATCGGTCCCATGCTGACGTGGAGCATCATCACCGAGCAAGTGAAACGGGAGGAAGAGACCGCAAAACTCCTGCAAATGCTCGATGAGATGCCGATCAACGTCATGTTGGCCGACAAGGACAGCATGGAGATCACCTTTATCAACAAGACCAGTATCGACACGCTGAGCAAACTTGAACATCTGCTGCCGTGCAAAGCGAGCGAGTTGAAAGGTAAATGCATCGACATCTTCCATAAGAATCCGCAGCATCAACGGGGCATGCTGGCCGATGCATCGCGCTTACCCCATCGGGCGGTCATTACACTCGGCGAGGAAAAGCTTGAGCTGAATGTCTCGGCGCTGACCAGCCCGGAAGGCGAATACTTGGCACCGATGCTGAGCTGGTCGGTGATTACCGAAAACGTCAACATGGCCGAGAATGTGTCCAGAGTCGTGTCCGCGGTGGCGGCGGCGTCCGAAGAGATGCAGAACAGTGCCACATCGTTGACCAGCACCGCCGATCAGACCCGGTCGGTTGCATCGACGGTCGCTTCGGCTACCGACGAACTTGGATCGTCGATCCAGGAAATCTCTCGTCAGGTTAATCAATCGACGCAACTGGCCAACGAGACTGCGGAAGCCGCCGATCAATCTCGCGAGAAGATCGAAGGTTTGGCCCAGGCCGCGGATCAGATCGGCGAAGTCGTGACCATCATTCAGGACATTGCGGAAAAGACCAACCTGCTTGCCCTGAACGCCACCATCGAGGCCGCTCGCGCGGGTGAGGCCGGCAAGGGTTTTGCCGTGGTGGCCAGCGAGGTCAAGACGCTCGCGAACCAGACGGCGAAGGCGACCGAGGATATCGGTCGGCAGATCGAGAACATTCAAAGTGAGACCGGATCGGCGGTCGCTGCGACGGAATCGATCTCGAACAAGGTTGAGGAAATAAACGGCGTGACGTCGACCATCGCCGCCGCAATCGAACAACAGAATGCGGCGACGCAAGAGGTCGGGCAGAACATCAATCAGGTTTCCGACGCCTCGATCGAAACCGAACGCATGGCGAAGGATACATTGGGCGCCGCCGGTGAGCTCGCTGCGAAGTCCGATGAATTGCAAGGTCACATCAACAAGTTCATGGAAAACCTTGGCGTCAAAAATTAACAGAAGCTTCTGTTAACGAATGACTGTACGGCCGATTGGATCTCCAATCGGCCGTTTTTCTTGGTGTTGTATCGATATTGTAACGTCTGATGGTTGTAAAAATTGGCTCTCTGCATTCCAGAATGTGAAATAGTTTTACTACTATCAAGGGTTTACTAAATTCAATGCCTCAGGATCATAATCATCGCTTCCTGAGTGCCGCATAATTTTGATCCGGTTTCGTAATTTGTTTGGAGCGGCCAGTAGGACCAAGTCCAGCGGAAGACAAACAGGAACTGTTGTCTTGTCGACCGCACGATATGGGGAACGCGAAATCGGAATACTGGAGTGATTGTGATGACGTCGGATTCAAATGTTGAAGGTCCGAACCAGGTAGAAGACCTGGTGATCGAAGCCGCGGACGCACCTAGCAAGAAACCCTCTTCTACGGGTTTCTCTATTCAGAATATGAAAGTCGGCATGAAGATCGGGCTTGGATCTGCGTTGATCCTGGCGTTCTTAATGGTCGTTGCCGGTACGAGTTTCTTCGGCCTTACGGGGGCAAACGCCAACTTCAAGGATTACCGTTCGATCGCGCGCCAGACCAATCAGATGGGCCGGATTCAGGCCAATCTGCTATCGGCCCGCCTTGGGGTGAAAGATTACATCATCAAAGGGTCCGACAAGGCGGCGAATGCTGTCAACAGTCGTATCGGCACGCTCGTGAAGCTCATCGAAGAGGCCAAGACGCTTGTCACCGCGCCGGATCATGTCAAGGCGATCGACCACGCGTCGTCGCAGATCGGAATCTATAAGGGCAGTTTCGATAAGGTCATCGATTTTCGCGCGAAACGGAATGCCGAAGTCGACAAGATGAACACTTTCGGTCCGAAGTCCGAGCGCAGCCTGACGAAGATCATGCGCAGCGCCTTCAAGGACAACGACCCGCAGGCGAGCTTTCTCGCCGGTCAGACGCTCCGCCATCTGCTGTTGGCGCGGCTCTATTCCAACCGGTTCCTTGTCGACAATGCGAAAGCATCGGCAGACCGGGCCAATCAGGAGCTGGATTCATTCGCGAAGAATGCGGAGCAGATGAAAGCGGAACTGCAGAACCCGACCCGTCAGCAATTGGCGGCGGAGGTCCTCAGCCTGTCGCAGCAGTACAAATTGGCCTTCACGGCTGTTACTACGATCATCTTCGAGCGGAACGGGGTGATCAGTGGATCGCTCGACAAGATCGGACCTCAGATCGCTGGTGCGATGGAGCAGATCAAGCTTGAGAACAAGACGGCTCAGGACACGCTCGGGCCCGAAGCATCTGCCGCAATGGACAACTCCGTCCTGACGATGCAAATCGTGGCCGGAATCGCTCTTTTGATCGGTAGCTTCTTCGCCTTCATCATCGGGCGCGCCATCTCCCGGCCGATTATGAATATGACCAGCTCGATGAACTTGTTGGCCAATGGCAATCTTTCGACAGAAATCCCGGCAATTGGCCGGACCGACGAAATCGGCCAGATGGCCGATGCCGTCCAGGTGTTCAAGGACAATGCCATCGAAGTGGATCGCTTGCAGAGCGAGCGGGCCGAACAAGAGAAGTTGGCTGAAGAGAAGAAGCGTCAGGACATGCAGAAACTCGCGGACGACTTTGAAATGAGCGTCAGCGAGGTCGTCAAAACGGTATCTGCCGCTGCGACGGAACTTCAGTCCACCGCTCAACAGATGACCTCAACCGCGGATCAGACGAAGGATCAGGCCGGGCACGTCGGTTCTGCGTCGGAGAATGCCTCCGGCAACGTTCAGACTGTTGCGGCTGCGGCCGAGGAACTCTCGGCATCAATTTCCGAAATCAGCCGTCAGATCAACGATTCGAACACGATCTCTCAGCAGGCCGTGGGCGATGCCGAAGCCACGAACGAAGCGGTGCAAGGTCTTGCCACCGCCGCGCAGAAGATCGGCGACGTCGTCAGTCTGATCCAGGATATCGCCGAGCAGACCAATCTGCTTGCGCTCAACGCCACCATTGAGGCGGCGCGCGCAGGCGAGGCGGGCAAAGGGTTCGCGGTCGTTGCGAGTGAGGTCAAATCGCTGGCCAATCAGACCGCGAATGCGACCGAGGAGATCTCAAATCAGATCAACGAGATGCAACAGGCAACTGCAGGCACGGTAAGCTCGATCGAGAAGATCACGGAAGTGATCAATCAGATCAGTGGCAACGCCACGACGATCGCCTCTGCGATCGAGCAGCAAAACTCCTCGACGCAGGAAATTTCCCGAAACGTCCAGCAGGCCTCTCAGGGCACGCGGGAAGTGGCGGAGAATATTGGCA
Organism: Alphaproteobacteria bacterium; assembly: GCA_021774335.1. Taxonomy (GTDB): domain Bacteria; phylum Pseudomonadota; class Alphaproteobacteria; order UBA8366; family UBA8366; genus JAJFJD01. The sequence continues at coordinate 40,120 of JAJFJD010000039.1, read as the reverse complement.
GTGTTAGCCAGGCTGCGGAAGAGACGGGGACCGCCGCCGGCCAAGTTCTGGAGTCGGCTGGTGAACTGTCTCAGCAGTCCGAACTGCTACGGTCGAAGGTCGAGAGCTTTATCTCCGAGCTTCGTGCGGCATAAGACGACTAAATTCGTTTCCAAGGGCCCGGCCGGGTATGGCCGGGCCCTTTCTTTTTGCTCGGAAAACGCTCGCTCTTAACCATGTTTTAATTCCTATTCGCTATTATACGGGCATTACATGACGCACTAATTTTGATCTAGATTAGCCCCGCATCTCTCCCTGCGGGGCTTTTTTTGCGTAATTCCAACAGGTTGAGACAGCGCGTCATCATCTAGTTCCTTCGGACTAGTCCGTCGGCATGGTAGGCGATACCCGTGTAACCGCTAGGCTTCCATTTCGAGCTTTCACTCGATAAAGGAGCGCTTGGCATGTTCAAAAAAGCCGCCGACCAAACCGGTTCCGTCGATTGGGATACTGCCCAGTCCACTGAGATGCTTATCGGCACGGTCATCCTCGTCGCTTGCTTCGCGGTTGTCTGCATGTTCATGGTCGCCGCCAGTTAGCGACCAGTCCGCGCACGGGCCGCATTTCGAACCCGTATCCCTATGTTTCGCAGTGGGTAATACCCCCGCGATAGATCGCAACAAACCTATCGCGGGAATGCTCATTCAAGCCGTCTCGTCCTGACGCCGAAGGATGGCGTCGACGATCGGCTCGCGGTTCGTCAGGGCATAGGCGCCGCCGCCCAGCAGGGCCTGGACGGCCGCCGTCACCGACAGAAATAGCGGATACTCCCAACCGCCGCCGTCCGCCGAAAACACCCAGCCGTTTCCGGAATGCACCCAGGTTGCCCCCAGGAGTACGGGGACGAGGATCACGGCGACCGTCCGGGTCTGAAAACCCAAGATCAGCGCCAATCCGCCGGCCGCCTCGGCTGCGAATGTGAGATAGGCGCTCTCCGGCGGCAATCCCAAAGACCCGAAGTATTGCGCGGTGCCCGGCAGGGTAAAGACAAACATCTTGAGATAGACGCTGTGCGCCAAAAACATGACGCCCAGTGAAAGGCGGAGCAGAAGCGCTGCATACGGGGCGGTTCGAGGATCGATTGTCGTCTTCATTGGTTTTCTCCGACTGATGGTTCGTGGTGATGGTGTTCGTTTCATCTGTTGGGGAGAAAATAGTTGTTTTTCTGCGCAGTGAAATTACCTAAAGTTCGATAATACATTTGCAAATACGCACAGATTGGTGAGGCGATCGGATCATGGATTGGGATGACTTGCGGATATTCCTAGCCGTGGCGCGGGAGGGGTCCCTGTCCGGCGCGGCCCGAACGCTCGGCGTCAACCACTCGACCGTTTTCCGCCGGATAAAAGGCTTCGAGGACCGGATCGGCGTGCGCTTATTCGATCGGATGCCATCCGGATACGCGTTGACCGTCGCCGGCACCGAAATGCAGGAAACGGCGGAACGCGTGGAGAGGGAAGTCGAGGGGCTCGATCGCCGGATTGCAGGACAGGATCTGCGTTTGAGCGGCGAGATCGTGGTTGCGACGACGGATACTATGGCGTGTCAATTCCTCGGCCCTCATCTGAAGGCGTTCTGCGAGGCTTTTCCGGGGATCAATGTCGATCTTGTCCTCGACAGCCAGTTCTACAATCTGTCCAAGCGGCAGGCGGACATTGCCATCCGGCCGACACTCTCACCGCCGGAGACGCTGGTCGGCCGCCGACTGTGTGCTGTGGCGTTCGCCTGCTACGCCGCGCCGTCTTACCTGGCCACGGTCGATCCTGACACCATCTTGCAAGCGCACAAATGGCTTGCCGTCGACGAAAGCCTGGCGCATCTCGCCTCCGCGAAATGGCAGCGTGGGATCGAAGCGGCGGATAGCGTGCAAGTGCGGTCAAACAATCTTCTGGGGCTGCTTGGCGCCGCCAAGGCAGGGCTGGGCGTCGCCACATTGCCGTGTTTCATGGGTGACCCGGAATCTGGTTTGGCGCGGGTCACGGCGCCGGATCCCGAACTCGCCTCCGCACTCTGGTTGCTGACCCATCAAGATTTACGGGCAACCGCGCGCGTGCGCGCCTTCCTCGACTTCATGGCGCAGTCTCTTGCATCGGATATCGATCTACTGGAAGGCAATCGTGGCGGTTAGCTCATTGCCGCGACCCGCGATAGATTCTCCAACGTCTGTGCACAGGCCCGCGCCGCTTCCGCGCCCTTGACCTTGAAGTGCTCGAAGAAGAATTGCTCATGGTCGCCGTGCTCATGAAAATGATGCGGCGTCAGGACGACCGAGAGGATCGGCACTTCCATTTCCAGTTGCACCGTCATGATGCCGTCGATGACGGATTTGGCGACGAAGTCATGGCGGTAGATTCCACCATCGACCACAAGCCCTGCCGCAACGATGACCGAATAGCGGCCGGTCTTTGCGAGCGATTTGGCCTGGAGCGGAATTTCAAGGCTGCCGGGGACGTCGATGGTATCTACGGCTTGCGGTTTGACGCCCAGTTCATCCAGCGTGTCGGTGAAGGAAAAATAGGCTTGATCGACGATGTCCTTGTGCCAACAGGCGCGGATAAAGGCGATCCGATGCGCCCCGCCGGTCGATGACGGGGTGCGGTCTTTGGTCGTATCTGTCGTAAGAATCTGATTCATGGTTTTTCCCTAAGTATCGATACCAGAATCAGGGCGTGAAGGAAGGACGTGGCGGTCTGCGGCGTTCCGCCGCAAAGACGGTAATGTCCCATTCTCTTCCATCCGGACTGTAACCGTCGGCTTCGGGATTACACCGAATCTGCTGACCTCGACGGCCGAACCGCCAAGCGCTCGCGGGCTGATGCGCCGAGACGCAATCACCGCCGGTGGGGAGTTTCACCCCGCCCCGAGAACGTACACGGACGGTCGTCTGATACCATCCGCATAGCCAATATACGGCGTCGGCAGGGCGCAGGCAAAATCGTATGATAGCGCGGCGCAATGAATAACTGGATCCGCGACGAGAGGCATATGGCGCTGGATCGCGAAGCTCTTGAAGACATCTACAACCGGGTGCCGATCTGGTTCCAGAACGGCGCGCTGAGTGCGTATGGCTTGCACACGCGATTGACGCGCTACAACAAGACCTTTTTTCGGGAACTGGACGTGCTTCGCGAGCGGGATACGTGGAGCGCCGATCAGACCATCGCCTATCGTGACGGCCGCATCCGCCAATTCATCCAGCACTGCGCAAATACGGTCCCTTATTACCGCGACCTGTTCCGTGACCTGAAGATCGACCCGCGGGAGATCACGGGGCTCGATACACTGTCATTATTGCCCATTCTCGACCGCACGACCGTTCGCGACCGTTGGCAGGAACTCGTCTCGGACGCCTTTCCGGTCTCTGCGCAACAGGTCAAGTTTACCAGCGGGACCAGCGGGGCAGGGCTCCGGTATGTTTCGACCCTGGCCTCGACCCAGGAGCAATGGGCCATCTGGTGGCGGTTCCGCTACGCGCATGGCATCCGGTTCGGCACCGAGTGCGCTATGTTCCGCAGTGCATTGCTGGTGCCGCTGGACCGCACCGAACCGCCGTTCTGGCGGCGGAATCATGCGATGCGCGAGATATTCTTTAGTGGGAACCATATGAGCCCGCGCTATCTGCCGTTTTACATCGAGGAGATGAACCGTCGCGGGCCGCCGTGGATCCATGGTTTCGGATCGACGGTGACGACACTCGCGTCCTTCATCCTTGAGAGCGGCCTGAAACTCGACTATCCGGTCCGCTGGATCACGCTGGGCTCCGAGCAGGTCTATCCCCATCAAATTGAGAAGATCGAGGCGGCGTTCGGCGTCCGGCCCATTCAGATCTATGGCATGACCGAAGCCGTGGCGAACGTCTCGGAGGCGCCGGACGGCGCGCTCTACGTGGATGAAGATTTTGCGGCCACCGAGTTCGTGCCAGCGGACGAAGCCGGAACCTGCGATGTCGTCGGCACCAATTTGAGCAATCCGATCTTTCCCTTGGTGCGCTATCGCGTCGGCGACCTTGCCGTGCCGACCGACTGCCAGAGCGCCAACGGCCGGCGGATCGTATCGCGGCTCGAAGGCCGCAGCGACGACTATATCATCCGGCCGGACGGATCACGGCTCGGCCGGCTGGATATCCTGTTCCGTCGCATGGTGAACATCCGGGAAGCGCAAATTCTCCAACAGCGCCCCGGGGAGGTGCGCCTCCGGGTGGCGAAAGGGAAGGATTTCGTGGCGGCGGATGAGGCAGCCTTATTGTCGGTGGCGCGCAAACATATTGGCGGCGATATGGATATCCAGGTGGACTATGTCGATGCAATCGACCGCACGCCGTCGGGGAAACTCCTGCATGTCCGGTCGGAATTGGCCCGTGGGCAGCTCTAAGTCCGCTCGGCTTCAGCGGCGAACAATTCGGCTCCATAGCGCAAAAAGCCGTTCACATGCTCGTAGAAGAAGGTGACGCCGAGCGATGCATAGCGCTGAACATTATCCCGATCGACCATCACGCCGGCGTTACGGCCACCCGCGCGGATTCGGGCAATCGTGTCGTCCATGACCGCTTGCACCGGCGGGCATCGGTAATCGCCGCCGTGTCCCAGGCTTTTCGATAGATCGACGGGTCCGATGAAATAGGCGTCGATACCGTCCAACGCCAGGAGTGCATCCAGATTATCCAGCGCCTCGCTGCTCTCGATCTGAATAACGAGAACCTTGTCGCTATGATCGTCCGGATAACAGTATTTCACGGCGTCGATCATCCGTTGGGCCTGGTCCGCTGTGTCGATCCGGGGCACCACGATGCCGTCGACCTTGCGGAACAGGGTCCGCTCCACAAGCCAGGGCTCCGGCTGGTATATCCGGACGAGCGACGTCAGGCCGGTCAAACGGGCCGCGCGCGCCATATCTTCGACCGCGAGAAAATCGGGTGCGCCTTGCTCACAATCGATGAACACGGCGTGGACGGGAAGGGAGCCCAACACCTCGACCAGACTTGGCGAGACGTGGTCGACATTCACGACGGTCACCGGCTCACCGGCGGCGAGACGCTGTTTGACGGATTTGCTCATGGTGGTCGTCGGCCGCGCTATTATTCGTCGATGATCGGGTTTCGCAACACGCCGATCTGCGACACTTCAACCTCGATCGTATCACCGGCTTTCATCCAGACCGGAGGCGTCCGATACGCGCCCACACCGCTGGTCGTGCCGGTGGAGATGACGTCGCCGGGCACCAACTCGGTAAAGGCGCTGATGTATTCCACCAATGTCGGCACATCGAAGATCAGATCGTCCAGCGTTCCTTGCTGCATGACTTCACCATTTAGCCGCGTTTGAATGCTCAGGACGCTCGGATCAGGTATCTCATCGGTAGTCACCAGCCACGGGCCGAACCCGCCTGTACCGACAAAATTCTTTCCCGGAAGATATTGGGTCGTGTGGCGTTGCCATTCCCGGATACTGCCATCGTTGTAGCAGGAGTATCCCGCGACGTGATTGTAGGCATCGGCCTTCTTCACATGGCGGCCCGTCTTGCCGATGACGAACGCAAATTCGCCTTCGAAATCGAATGTCTCCGATACCTTCGGCCGGATCATCGGCTGACCATGGCCGACCTGCGTATTGCTGTAGCGCGGGAACAGGCTCGGGAATTCCGGCAGCTTGTTGCCGCCTTCCGCCGCGTGCGAGGCATAGTTGAGGCCGACGCAGATGATCTTCTCCGGATCAGGGATCAGGGGCAGCAGGGTGACGTCGTCGAGCGTTGAGTCGGCCGCTCGGCCTTCGGCATAGGCACGCGTGTCATCAAGTGCGTCATTGGCCAGAATCTGACGTAGGGTCTGTCCCTCAACGTTAGAGGCACGGCCGACATTGATCACACCGTTGCCATCGACAACACCGACCGTATCGCCCTCGCTGTCACGGTAACTGATTAGTTTCATTAATTCGTCCTCCCTGTGGTCCGCATGATGCCCGAGGAATACCGGCCAAGCAAAAACAGCCGGTTCGTCCCGCGGAAACAATTGAAACATTGCGGGCAATCTCCAGAAATTCGCCGGAAACATCAGGCAATTAGTTTGCGCCTCGTTGGCACGGCGTTGCCGGGCAAGAACCAGCACCGCCCTGGCCTTTATCGATATTTCTTGGAGATTTAAAAATGTGTAATGCGATCGTTCCGGCAGAAGATACATTGTCCGAGCGTCTTTTTCATTCGACCATTCAATCACTCGAATTGTTCGGAATCTATCTCGGAAAACGGCTTGGACTCTATAAGGTCCTGGAGAAGAGTGGCGCAATGACGCCAGGCGACCTGGCGCGGGCCGCCGGACTTCACGAACGGTATGCCCGTGAATGGCTGGAGCAGCAGGCCGTCGCCGGCTTTCTGGTCGTTGACCAGCAACATGCGGACTCCGCGATGCGTCGTTATGTTCTCCCCACCGAACACACGGGTGTACTGGCCAAGGACGACGATCCGGCGCATGTGGCCCCTTTCGCACAAATGATCGTCGGTATTGCCGCGGCACTGCCCGAAGTCGTCGACGCCTACCGCAGCGGAAAAGGCGTCGACTATGAGAAGTATGGCGTCGATTTCCGGCAAGGCCAGGGCGCCATCAACCGGCCGGCCTTTCGTCAGGATCTGGTCGAGGATTGGATCCCGGCGATCCCGGATTTGCACGATTATCTTGCCAGTACCGACGGCGCCAGGATTGCCGATGTCGGATGTGGGGAAGGGTGGTCCACGATGGCCCTTGCCAACGCCTATCCGAAGGCACAGGTCGTCGGCTACGACTTGGACCGGGCCTCCATCGTCGCTGCAAGTGAGTACGCAGAGTCCAACGGAACGACCGCGGCCTTTTATCAGCGGGATGCTGCCGATATGGCCGCGGACGGACCTTTCGATCTCATTCTGATCCTCGAAAGCCTCCACGACATGTCGCAGCCGACGAAGGCGCTGTCAGCCTTGCGGTCCGCGTTGACCCCGCAAGGGTCCGTGGTGGTTGTCGATGAACGGGTTGCCGAGACCTTCACGGCTCCCGGGGATGATATCGAACGCATGATGTACGGCTGGAGCATCTCGCATTGCCTGCCGGTAGCAATGTCCGATTCGCCCTCGGAAGCGATCGGGACGGCCATTCGGCCGGAGACGGTTCGAAACTGCGCCGTAAACGCCGGCTTTATGAATGTTGAGTTCCTACCGATCGAAAACGAATTGTTTCGCTTCTATCGGCTGCGCGCCTAGCTTTTATATAAAGCGCCCCGGTCGATGTAAGGACCGGGGCGCTTTAACTTGGCGGCGCAGTTATCCATCGCGCGATTGCAATTGGGCCGGTGGATAACGTTAATGGATGCGTTCGCTGACTTCTCGGTCGAAAACTTAATCAGTTATCGTGTCGACGCTGTGCAAATTTCTGGGGATAAACCTGGGATATCTCCAATTCGCAGACACGATCGGGTGCGAATCTATTTAACGGCTTCGCGAATTTTAGATCCCGTGTCCTGCAGGGCGTCGCCCGCTTTCGCTGCGGCATCCTTCGAATAGTCGACGGCTTTTTCGCCGGCGTCTTTGAGCGAATTGCCGGCTTTTTCGCCTGCGTCTTTGAGCGAACTGCCGGCTTGTTGCGCGGCTTCCTTGCTCGCTTCCAATGCTTTCTTTCCAGCTTCTTTCAATGCTTGTCCAGCCTGCGACGCAGCTTCCTTGGCTTTTTCACCTGCGGCTTTGAGCGAATCCTGGGTCGAAGAAACCGTCGACGCCGACGCGCTGCTGGCCTTGTCCGCCGCGTTCTCCTCACCGCAACCAGCAATCATGAGCAATGACGATATAGCGACCAAGGCACCTAGCAATTTTCCAGCCGGGAATATTTTCCTCATAACGGAATATCCTTTAGTCAATTTGGGCCTGGATATCATACGCGCTTTGCTTCTCCGGCGCATGGCCCAACCTACCTGTTCACAGAGCAAACAGCAGTCGCCACAGGTTAGCCATCGAAGGTGTTAGGACTTCTCATAACGGCGAAACAGGTCGGAATTAGGGCGACCGGTACCGCGTTTATCCGGACTTGGCCGATATCTCGAAGGAGACGCCGAGTTCGTCGTCGCTACGGAATTGCACCGCACATCGTAGGAAGAGGTCATGCTCGAGCTCAAGCTCGAAGTTGTCCGGTAGCTTCGGAGCATCGGCTGGACGGAGACGCGCGCCAGTCGCGGACAAATCAGCCACGAAGCATCGCATGGTCTCAGAGGGATCGCCGAAATGGATGCGCGTACGCTTCAACGCCCTTACCCGCTTGTGCCGGCGGCGTTCGTCGCGCTCCCCCTTCAGGACCGAGATGAGATCGTCTAATTTTCCTAACGGATCGGACATGAGCGACACGGTACCGCATGGTCGTTGACAAAAATTTAACGTTACCAGCACGTCTAAAAATTTAAGATAATCATTTAAAAACAAATAATTACATGGTTACCGCAATTGGGCGAGCGGCCGATCCAACGCTAAATCCCGGTTTTGCATACCACCATATGCTTACCGCCTACACGTCCAAACGGTAAATCCGCGTCGCGTTGTCGTGGTAAAGTTTTGCCTTCTCGTCGGCGGAATAGTTGGCGGTCAGCCGCTTGAACGAATTCCACAGCACGTTATAGCCGCAACTCAGCTTGTCGACCGGGAAATTGGACTCGAACAGGCACCGGTCCACACCGAAATGCTCGATCGTGTATTCGAAATAGGGCCGGGTCGCCTCGAGAAGTTCTTCGCTCGTGGGCGGTTTCGGACGGTGTTCCCAGCCGAACCCATTGTAGTCCATGTTCAGCCCACCCAGTTTCGCCACAACGTTCTCACATTGAGCGATATCGGCGATGTAGCCCTTCCATTCCTCGAAGATCTCGTCCCGGCGGCCTTCGTAAGGACCTATCCCAAGCGGTCCGCCGAAGTGGTCGAGAATGATGGTCACGTCCGGGCATGCCTTGGCCAAGTCGATCAGTTCCGGCATTTGCGGGTGATAGCACCAGCCTTCCATCGAAAGATCGCGTTTGACCAACTCAGCAACGCCTTCGCGGTATCTCGGGTCGAGGTGGGCATGCGGCCCGTAGGGCCACCGCCCATTTTTGATCGTGTCGCTTGCTTCCCAGGTCGCGCTGCAGCGGATGCCGCGGAATCGTCCGCCACCGGCCGCGATATGAGCGTCGAGCACATCACCGACCGCGGCACCGAGCGACATGTCCGCCGTACTGATGATCCCGGCGGCGACGCGTTGCGGTCCGTACTCGCCGGAAGCGCTCATCGCCGCGATGCCGTTCACGAATTCCGTCTCGCCGACAACCCGCAGCTCTTCCGGTCCGTCGGGCTTGTACATCGCGCCGCATTCGATGAAGACCGTCGACGTGATGTTATGTCCGCTGTTCAAGTCCTCCAGTATCTCGTCCAACATATACCGTGGTGAGGTTCGCTCGAATCTGAAATCCCACAAATGATGGTGCGGGTCGCAGATCGGCAGATCCGGCTCGAGCGTTTCTTCGTCATATTGGATGAGCCAATCGTGGTTCGTGCCCTTGGACGGCATGGCGGACCTTTCTGGATCAGGTGGCGTTTGGAGGATGATGCCCCTCCGATGCTACGATACGCAAAACAATAAAGTTGAAGGACCGAGCATGCAAAACGGCATCGGAGCGGGCGTTCGCCGGATCGAGGATTATCGGCTTCTGACGGGGCGCGGCCGGTTCTCCGATGATCGTAGCGTCGACGGCCAACGCTACGCCGCCTTCGTGCGGTCGCCGCATGCCCACGCGGAAATTCGCCACATCGATTTGCAGCCAGCACTATCGGCCCCTGGCGTTCGGGAAGCGCTCACCGGCGTGGATTATCTGGATGACGGGCTAAATCCGATGCCGGCGGGCGGCAATCCGAAAGATGTCGAACTCAAAAACCGCGACGGATCGCCGATCCACCTCACGCCGCTCTACCCGATCGTGACCGAAAAGGTCCGGCATATCGGCGAGATTGTCGCCGTGGTCATCGCGGACACCGCCGCGCAGGCATTGGATGCCGCAGAGCAGGTCGTCGTCGACTATGCGCCGCTGTCTGCGGTCACCGGCATTCTTGCGTCCCTCGATGACGATGCACCGGTGCTGTGGGACGGATTGGGTCACAACCTCTGCGTCGATGATGTTAAAGGCGACGCGGCTGCTGTCGCGGCGGCCTTCGAGGCCGCGGCGCATACCGTGCAGTTGGAGATCGTGAACAATCGCGTCACCGGCGTCCCCATGGAACCGCGCGCGGCGATCGGCGATTACGACGCCGAAACCGGAAAGATACTTCTCCTGACCGGCAGTCAGGGCGTGAACCGATTCCAGCGTGAATTGGCGCATGTTTTCAACGCTGACCCGTCCGACATTCGGGTGGTGTCCGAGGATGTCGGCGGTGGATACGGCACCCGCAATCATCTCTACTCGGAATTCACCCTCGTGGTTTGGGCGGCGAGGCGGCTGGGCCTGCCAGTCAAGTGGACCGCGACACGCAGCGACTGCTTCCTGAGCGATTATTCTGGCCGCGATCTGGTGACGAAGGCGGAACTGGCGCTCGATGGAGAGGGCAACTTTCTGGCCATTCGGACCGAGAACACCGGCAATCTGGGATCACACAACGTGTCTTTCGTCCCGATCGCACGGGGCCCAACCGTAACGACGAACCTGTACGACATCCCGCATGCCTATGTCGTGACCCGCGGTGTATTCACGAACACCGCGCCGGTCACCGCCTACCGCGGGGCGGGGCGGCCGGAGGCGATTTTTGTAATCGAACGTCTGATCGACATCGCAGCCAAGGAATTGGAAATCGATCCGGTATCCTTGCGGCACCGCAATCTAATTCCCGACGCAGCGCTGCCCTACACGAACGCGATGGGCGTCACCTATGACACCGGCAAGTTCGGGCACAGCATGGATATGGCGCTTGGCGACGCCGACTGGGACGAGTACCCCAAGCGCCGGGATGAAAGCCGGAACCGCGGGAAGCTGCGCGGTATTGGAATCGCCAACTATATCGAGACGGCGACGGGCTGGCCGGTCGAACGAGCCGAAATGACGATCCTGCCGGACGGTATCGTGGATCTGGTCATTGGCACGCAGGCCAGCGGCCAGGGCCATGAAACGAGTTTTGCGCAGCTCGCCGTGGATTTCCTGGGCGTTCCCTTCGACGCCGTTCGGCTGCGGACGGGCGATACTGCATTTGTGGCCGAGGGCTCCGGCTCCCATTCGTCCCGATCCATGCGGCTGGCCGGGCAATTGTTCCGTCAAACATCGGACGAGATTATCGACAAGGGAAAACAGATTGCAGCACATGTCCTGGAGGCCGCGGCCGAGGATATCTCGTTTACCGATGGGCGCTTTCAGGTATCGGGTACGGACAAGGCGCTTTCGCTGTTCGATGCCGCCAAGGCGGCCGCCGACGGCACAACTGGTTTGCCGAAAGATTTACAAGGCGTATTGGCCGCGGTCTCGGATATCGATGTTCCGATGCCAGCCTATCCCAACGGATGCCATATCGCAGAGGTGGAAATCGATCCGGATACCGGGACGGTGGAAATCGTGCGGTATACCGGCGTCGATGACGTGGGCCGGGTGATCAATCCCTTGCTGGTTGATGGTCAAACGCAAGGCGGGCTTGTCCAGGGCATCGGTCAGGCTGTTCTGGAATGCTGCCGACACGATTCCGCCGGGCAGTTGCTGACCGGCTCGTTCATGGATTACGCGATGCCGCGGGCAGACGATGTCCCGTATTTTCGACTGCTGCATAACGAAGTGCCATCGACGAACAACCTTATGGGAATAAAGGGTGCAGGCGAGGGCGGCACGACCGGCGCTCCGGCGGCCCTTATGAATGCCATTCTTGATGCGCTAAGCGAGTATGGAGTGGCGCATCTGGACATGCCCGCGACGCCGGAACGTATCTGGCGGGCGCTCTCGATGGCCCGTTAGGCCGGCAGGACCATAATATACGAGAGCACCATATCGACCGTCTCGCCGTCGGTTGCGAACGGCAAATTGAGGCGTTCAATATGAATGAAGTCCTTGCCCTCGGAGAGGAGTGGTTGCCCTCGACGCCAGTCCGGCTTGCACGACGATACGGCCGCGAGCAAGCCGAGATGCGTTCCCGAATCCTCGAAGTTGGCGTAGGCATCTTCCAGCCATAGCCCGGTGTAGTCGAAGCCATGCAGATCGACCAGTTTCGTGCCGACCAGCCGCGCGAGGAAGCGCGGCGGACGACCGTGAACGTCGACGAGACGAATATTCGAGAGCAACGTTGGAATATCGACCGGATCGAAATGCCGACGCCCTGGAATGCCGTTCGCGGGATGGATCGAGCGCCAATAGGCGGCCATATCCGACACCAAGGGGTGGCATTCCTCAGGAATGGCGTCAGATTGTGCGGTTGGCTTAGACTCGTCGTGCGGCGTCACACCCGGCATCGATTTGCGGTCCCCTAATCCACTCACAATATCAGATGTATCTTAAAATAAATTGAATTTTATGTCCGACGGTACCCGCTTACGTAGTGAGCCAAGCATCGACTTAATAGGGTACCGACCCTTCAACGGTGCATCGCTGCATGACCCGGCGCAGCGAGGTGTCGTAATCGAATGTCGCCTTGTGCTGCACGGCGCAGTTGTCCCAAATCAGCAGATCGCCGACCTGCCATTTGTGGCGGTACAGGAATGCCGGGTCCACAACGTGATCGAACAGTTCCGCCAACAACGCATCGCTTTCCGATTTGTCCATTCCGACGATTTCATGCGTGTAGCCGTAGCAGACATACAGGCACTTTTGGCCTGTGTCCGGATGAGTGCGAACGATCGGATGCAGGGCATCCGGCGGATATTTCAGGAGTTCTTCCTCGCTGAGCACCGGACGCTTGCCGAACTCGTGCGCCTTCTTGTTCCACATGTAGCGGTAGCCGTTCGCCGCTTTCAGCCCGTCGAGGCGCTTTTTCATGTCGTCCGAGAGAGCGTCGTAGGCAGCGGCCGCGCCGGCAAACAGTGTATCGCCATAGGTCTCGCCGTTCTTCCCGGGCACCTCCAAGGAATTCAGCAGGGTTACCTTGCTCGGTTTCTCCAGGTAGCAAAGGTCCGAATGCCAATACCGGCCGGCATCGTGGGACCCCAGCGGTTTGCCGTCCTTCATCACGTTCGAGACCCAGAAGACCTCGGGCGATTGACCGCTATTCGCTTCGGCGCGCACATTTACCTGAAGCAAGCCGAACCGGCGCGAGAAAGCAGCTAACTGATCCGGCGTCAGGTTCTGGTTCCGTATGACGATGACCGCTCGGTCGTTCAGGCTCTGCTCGATACGGGCAAAGATCTGATCGTCGATCGCCGCGGACAAGTCGATACCGGTGATCGCGGCGCCGATCGGGCCGTCTGTGTTCTGGATTTCCATTGTGTCAGACATGCGCTTCCTCCAATGGGGTTCGATGCGGATATCCGTCTTTCCGTTAACGCATGACCTGCGCGGCGGTGTCAAATTTGAGAATGTTCGGGACTCTATGCAACGCTAGACCATCCGGAAGAAGATCGGGCACGGAGGCAATATGCTGCAGCTACATAACTACTGGCGGTCCACGTCGAGCTATCGGGCGCGGCTGCTGCTCACCGTGAAAGGCCTGCCGTACGATTACGTTCCGGTGAACATCAAGGAGCATGAGCAGCATGGCGAAGCGTACCGGCGGATCAGCCCGAACGGGTTCGTGCCGACGTTGGTCGATGGTGACTTGGTTGTCGGACAAACCGTCAATATTGCGGAATATCTCGACGAGACCTATCCCGACAATCCATTGTTCCCGCGCGACCCGGCAGGCAAGGTCCGAGTGCGTGGCTTTGTGAATTCCTGCATCGGGGACGTGCAACCACGAACCCAGAAACGTGTCCGAGAATATATCGACGAGCGTTTCTCCCGCGACGTCTTGATCGAGTGGTATCAATTCTGGTCCGCCGAGGGCCTGTCGATACTGGAAAATCTAGCGGTGCAAGACCGGCCCGATGGCGCCTTTCTCCATGGCGGCGCGCCGGGCGCCGGCGACTGTTTTCTCGTCGCTCAGCTCTACAACTGGCGCCGCCGCGACGTAGACCTGTCCGCGGCGCCAACGTTACTGAGCATCGAGAGTGCCTGTCTTGATTTACCAGCTTTCATTGCCGCGGCCCCAGAAAATCAGCCAGACGTGGGGCAGGACGACCGGTACTAGGCCGGGCCGCCGGTTGGTATTCGGGTTGGGGTTGGGGTTGGGGTTGGAACCATCAAGCTTTGGCGACATACTCCGACACGCACACAGGGAAACTAGGAGGGAATAATGGCGCTAATTGAAAAAGATGTGGTGGTGACCACGAAACACGGCCGGATGCCGTCCTTCGCCGCGTGTCCGGATGCGGACGGCGCGTTCCCGGCGATCATTTTGTACATGGATGCCCCGGGATATCGCGAAGAACTGAAGAACATGGCCCGGCGGATCGCCAAGCACGGCTATTTCTGTCTACTGCCCGATATGTACTATCGGCTCGGGACCTGCCGGTTCGATCTGCCGCGGCGCAACGATGTCATGTCGGCGGTCATCAAAGCCGCGATGAACCACCTGACGAACGCCGATGTCACGGACGACACGGGCGGCATGCTGGCCTGGATCGACGCACAGGACAAAGCCAAGCCTGGACCGGTCAGTTGCGTCGGGCACTGCATGAGCGGGCAGTACATCACGACGGTTGCGGCCCGGTTCCCGACACGTTTCGCCTCGGCGGCATCGTGTTATGGCGTCGGCATCGTCACCGATCAGGAGGATTCGCCGCACCTGCTGCTCGACCAGGTCCAGGGCGAACTGTATTACGCCTTTGCCGAGACGGATCATGCGGTGCCGGATCATGTTATCCCGGACTTGCGGGTCGCCTTGGAAAAAGCCGGAACCAAGAATACGCTCGACGTTTATCCCGGCACCCAGCATGGGTTCCTGTTTTCCGAGCGGCTGCCTTATGCGCCGGTCGCCGCGGAGGAAGCCTGGGCGAAGCTCTTCGACCTTTGGGACCGCACGGTGAAGTAACAATCGGCATCGGCACTATCATCACCACCGAGTCAAAACGACGGAGCGAACCAGGATGACAATACCAGCGCGCGTATTTTTTGCGGCGATTACGGCGCTCGCCTTGGCGGCCTGCGCCGGCGATGCCGCGGATCGAGGCCTGGGGCCGAGTTGCGCCTCCGGCCTTTCCGCCGCGACCAAGGAATTGAAATCAGCGAAGGCCGCCGGTTTTAGCGATTCCGTGGAGTGGAGCAAGGCCGCCAGCCTGATCAGCGCCGCGAAGATACAAGAACAGTTCGGTGAATATCAGAACTGCGTTCAGAAAACGCGCGATGCCCGGCGCTTTATCGCGAAGATTCCCCGGAAATAGCCAAGTGAGGCCGTAGCCCCACTCTTTCAGCTATTGGGCCCGGCTATTGCGCGGGCGAGAAGGGCGCGGGCAGCATGATCTTGTTCTCCTGCGCCACAAGCCGGTCGCCGCTGCCGCCCGGCGGCCAGATGCCGTCCGCCTTTGCGGTCGCGCGAACTTCCATCCGCTGATCCAGGCTTTCGTAGGCCCAAATGTGGACGAACTTGTTCAGATCACCGACTTCGGTGTGCATCCCCATGACCAGGGGCGAGAGCGCCCGCCGTCCGTCGATTTTCTCTTTCCATCCCTCCATCATCGCCGGCAGTTTTCCGGGCTTCAGCGTATAGCTTCGCATTTCATAGATGGGGCCGTTCTTACCGGCCATCATTTCCGGCGTGAACGGGCTGGGTATAAAGATTTCGGAATTCATCGACACGAGGAATTCCCCGATCGCCGGGGGCCAATGCGGGCTTTTCGCCGCTTCGCCTCGAATTTTCTCGCGCTCGGCTACATCCGCATAAGGCCAGACATGGATGATCTGGTTGAGTGGGCCGATCTCCGTATACCAGAAGGCGGCAAGTTCCGAGAAATCCTTGCGGTGCTGATACCCTTCTTCGAACCGTTGCAAAACCGTGGGCAAAGAGCCCGGAGCGATCTGATAGCTCCGTACTTCGTAAATCATGATTCCTCCCGTGCCGTATGGCGTTCGTCGCAACATCTTGGCGAAACGACTTGGAAACTGGAGTTCAGCGTATCACGGCAGGTCGGCAGGGAAATGCCTTTGTGGAAATCGCTGGTACTTTTAATCTTTAAATAGAATTAGTTATGGGCACTTCACGTAATATTATCGATGCCCCACTCGATCACGATCACGGTCTCCCCCGTAATTCCATCACTTTCCTTGAAGGCTCTGGACTCTCGACGAAGACGGCGGTAGGGGAAATGGGGCATATTTTTCAAGGGGACTTCCAATGAACGTCACACGGTTCATCATTGCAGTGGTGGTGGTGTTTGTGTTCACCGCTGCTTACGATTTCGTCGTGCACGGCGTGTTGCTTGCAGACACCTATAAGAGCCTGGGGAACCTGTGGCGGCCCGAGGCGGAAATGCAGGCGCTGATGCCGCTCATGTTCGTCGCGCAACTGTTGCTGGCCACCGTCTTCACGTTCATCTTCACCCGAAATTACGAAGGAAACGGCGTCGGCGAAGGGCTACGCTACGGATTGTATGCGGGGTTGCTGCTTGGCGCACCGCAAGTCGCCAGTTACGTGTGGATGCCGGTCCCGGTTTCATTGACCGCGATCTGGGTCGGCGGCATGGTGGTATGGGGTATCCTCGCCGGGATCGTCGTGTCGCTGGTGTACAAAGAAGACAGGCTGGCGTAAGGGCCTAACGCGGCGTGTTCGCTTCGATCGCCGCTTTATAGGTTGGGCGGTCGAGCATGGAGGCCCGGTATCGTTCGAACAGCGCCGGCAGCGGCAATCCGTAGCGGGCGGCCCAGTTCAACACGCTGATCATCAGGATATCGACACCGCTGAAGGTTTCGCCCAGCAGATATGGACCGTCGCCCATGCGCATCGCGGCGGCGTTGATCATGCGCTGAAAATATTCACGGGCGGCCTCGCAGGCCTCCGGCGCATCGCCATACACTACGGGGAGTCCCTCGTGACGGCGCAAGACATAAAGCGACGTGGCGTCGAGTTCCATGCAGATAAAGGATAGCCATTCCATATACCGGGCGCGTTGTTCGAGGCCTTCCGGAATGAGACGCCGCTCGGCGGTCGAGAACCGCTCCGCGAGATAGGTCACGATGGCGGCGCTTTCGGTCAAAACCAGGTCGCCGTGTTGTAGGACCGGGATCTTCTTGCGCGGATTTATCGACAGGAATTCTAAGTTCTCCATTTCCTCGGTCCGGGTCTGAAGGGGAACGGTTCGGTAGGGCAGATTCAGTTCGATCAACGCCCAATGCACGCGGATTGTCCGCGACGTTCCAATACCCCATAGGACGAGTTCATCAGACGGAGCGGTCATGCTGCTACCACGGTTCCACGAAAGGCCGGATATCGAGTTCGTGAGTCCAAGCGTCACGCGCTTGCTGGCTCAGCGTCCAATAGGCTTCGGCGATCGATGCTAGATTCATCAAACTGTCTTCCGGAAACGCCAGCGCGTCGTCGCCCGCGGTCGCACGCCGGCGCGCATGTATGGCGGGGCTGTCGACGCCACCGTCGATCACGAGATGCGCGACATGAATGCCTTTCGGGCCCAGTTCACGGGCGAGACTCTGTGCCACGGCGCGCAGGCCGAACTTCGCGCTGGAGAAGGCTGCGAAACCAGGGCCGCCCCGCATGCTTGCCGTGGCTCCGGTAAACAGGATCGTGCCGCTCCCCCGCGGCACCATCCGGCGGGCTGCTTCGCGTCCGGCCAAAAATCCACCGAAACAGCCGAGCGTCCATACCTTGCGAAACATGTCCGCGTCGGTCTCCAGGATGGGAAAGCGTGCATTGGCTCCGGCGTTGTAAAGGCATACGTCGATTGGGCCCAGATCGCGTTCTACGGCATCGAACAATTCGACCGTCGCCGCTTCGTCCCGGGCATCTGTCGAATAGGCCTTTGCCGTACCACCATTCGTTTCGATTTCACCGATCAGGGCAGCCGACTTTGCCGCATCGCGGCGCGCGACGGCGACGGAATAGCCGCCCGCTGCGAAACGGCGGGCGAATGCAGCACCGATCGCATCGCCGGCCCCAACCCCAAGGGCGACGGGTTTTCGCGCTGTGTCTGACACTGTGCTCAAACCGCTTCGAGCGGTGCGTTCTGGGCGACACCGGGCACGACAATCCCATTCGGACGGCCGTTTCCGGTCTTGCCCTCGTAGCTCTCGGTTATCCAGCGCGGCAGGGCGGGGCCGTCTTCGCATGCCAGCCAGAGCCGAAGCAAATGACGCCGATCCTCGGGTTTCTCCCAGTCTTCGAAGGCGGTGCGGCTGTGCATCGTGCAATGATTACAAACGAATTGGATGTCGCCGGGACGGAACGTCATGTCGAGATGGATGTCCGAATCCTGGGCTAGGCTGTCGACGAAATCGAGCGCTTCATTCTGCGCGTCGGTCAGCGGCGGGACGCCGTCGATCAATTGCCCCTTGCGAATTGCGCTCCGAACGTAATGCGAGATGATTCGTCCATCCTGCGGCATGAAAACAGGGATTTCCGCCCAGGGCAGCTTGCCTTCGGGAATCTCGCCCCAGCGCGTCCGATGAAACGGTTGCATCAGCATCGGCAGCAGGTCTGGGCGGCGCGCCAGAACTTCGTTGTAGAGCGTGGTCGAACTGACGATCGATGATAAGCCGCCGGACTTGGCCGCACGCCAGCACAGCAGCGTCGCAATATCGCTCGAATCGGTGTGATAGGGCAGGCGAGCGCTGGTCTGATAACCGCGCGCCGCAGGGTCGCTGTAGTCGAGCCCCAGATTCTTGACATGGCCGAGTACGTGCCCCTTGCCGTTCTGCGAGCAAGCATGGCCAATATGGGTGCCAAGGCCCCAAAAAGCCGTCGCGGCGCGTTCGATGGTCCAATCCTCGATGGGCAACCCCCGCAGCAGAAAAAATCCAGGCCCATCCAAGAGATATCGCCGAATTTCGGAAAGACGGTCCGTCACCGTTGGGAGTGG
Organism: Alphaproteobacteria bacterium; assembly: GCA_021774335.1. Lineage (GTDB taxonomy): Bacteria > Pseudomonadota > Alphaproteobacteria > UBA8366 > UBA8366 > JAJFJD01. Next base: position 21,033 of record JAJFJD010000039.1, on the reverse strand, counting down.
GAAATCCTCTTTTCGGATATTAAGGATTTCGCGGCCTTGAGACTGGATATGGTCGATGGCGGCTTCAATCTCGGCGATTTCACTGGATGTCCAGGCGTGGCTCCAATCCTGCTCCCGCCGGCGCATCTCGGATCCGTACCATGCTTGTGGGCCCGCGACCGGTGATTTGCCAAATTCGACGCTATCCATTTGTGCCTTCCCGGCTGCCATGCGTTCGATAAAAGGTTCAGGGCATTTTGCGCGCGATGTCGTGACAAGGGCAAGCGATCTCAAATTTCCAAGTCCCTTCCGGTAATTCCGCCCGGCGGAGGAATTTTCCCGAAAGCGGTACAGGAAGCGATTGCTAATACCGACGAAGTAATCCGTTCGACCGGTGCCGGGACTCGTCAAACCAAGGGTAAAATGGCGGCGGAGGTTCCAGTGCGTAAGAACTATCAATGGTGGCGGGAACAGGCCACCAGCACAGAAAATCAAAAGACCGGCGGGCAGGGCGCCTCGGCACCCGAGCAGTCCGACTGCGTCCAAGCCCAGCAGCGCGCGGCCGCTGCGACGATGATTGCCGAGGAGGCGAATGCTGCACGGCTGAAAGCCCTGTTGGACGCGGCGCGTGAACAAGCCGATCAGAACACGATACTCTCCGCCGAAAAGCGCTTTAACGAAGCCCGGGATGACTGGGAGACAGCGCGTGACGCCCTGTCAACGCAAGGAAAGCCGCAGGATTCTTCCCATGACCCGCCCGAAACGCCCTTTGCGGTGGATATAGCGGATGCGGTGAACCGCGTACTGAAACGCATTTCGCCGCAACAGAAAGCAATAAGTCTCGGTGTGGTCGTGGCCCTGTTGCTTGGCGTGGGAGTCGGGACCGGCGGCTACTTCATGTTGAATACGCCACCGGGTGAATTCGAGACGTCTGAACGGATCGCCGTCGCGTCGGAACCGCCGCAGAAACTAGTTGAACCGGCGCGACCGGATAGTCCGCTGGCCAATAGCGTGGCTTCCTCCGAGTCGTTGCCTTCTACGAACGATGTGTTGGCCGATCCAGTCATCGTTCCGGCGTCTACGAAGACAGCCGCCGCGCCCGGCAACGCCGGGATTAAACCGAAACCGGCTGTCGTTCGACGCAAACCCAAACGCATTTACTCAATCACGCTCCCCGCTGCGTCCGCGAAAGCAGCCAAGGCATCCGACGAACAGTCGGCACGTCGGTCTGCATCGGATAGAGTGATTCGCGTCAATACACGGTCGAGCGGCGTCACGCGCGCGCCGATCGCACCGCCTGCGCGCAATCCACGGATAGCCGCGAGCGACCTTCAACTCGTACCGCTGCCTCCGCCGCCGCCTCCGGTTCAGGTAGAAGAAGCGGAATAAAATAGGCCGGACATTACTCGACCGTTCGGTCTAGCTTCTTCGGGCTCCTGAGGATCAGGACCAGTGGCAACAGCATCAGCATCAACACCGTCATCAGCCGGAAATCGTGCAGATACGCGATGAACTCGGCTTGCTTTTCGATCATCTGATTGAGTGAGATCACGCCGTTCAAATGTTCGAGATTCCAATTCTCGGGCAGCGGGTAATCGCGGATCCGGTCATTATAGACGCTGATATTCTCGGACAGCGACGACCGCGCGCTTTGCGTACTGCGGGCAAGCTGGGCGACCAGGACGGAGACGCCGATACTCGAACCCAGCCGCCGGAACAGGCTCAGCACGCTGGTGCCGTCTGGGCGCAACGACGTCGGCATCGACTGAAACGCCAGGGTCATGATGGACACGGACAGGAATCCAAATCCCGCGCCTTGAATGAAAACCGCGATCATAACGGTGACCGCATCCACGTTGGGCGTGAATTGCGACAGCATCCAAGTCGAGAAGGCGATCAGGCACATTCCGACGGCCACAACGGGCTTCGGCTGAAAGTGGAACAACAGGAACCCGGCGATCAGCGACGACACCATGGTGCCGATGCCGCGCGGCATCATGACCAAACCGGTGGTCAGGACCGGGTAGCCCATATGGTTCTGCAGGATCGGCGGGATCAGTCCCGCATAGCCAAACACCATGAAGTTCAGCAGAAATCCGATCAGCAGCCCGACGACAAATTCCCGGTTTCGAAAGACGGTTGGATTGAGATAGGCATTGCGCGTGGTCAGCACATGGACACCGAAAACATAGAAGGTTACCAGCGCCAACATGCCCATGGCGATGATGAACGGAGAATCGAACCAGTCGAGACGCTGTCCCTGGTCGAGCATGAGCTGGAACGCGCCGATGCAGAGGCTGAGGAACAAGAAACCGAAAAAGTCGAACTTTTTCTTGGTGGTCGACATGCCGGCAGGGACGTAGCGGACGATCAGCACCAATGCGAGAATGCCGAGCGGCACATTGGCGAGGAAAACCCATCGCCAACTGAAGAACTCTGTCAGGAATCCGCCAAGGATTGGCCCGACGATGATGCCGCTCATACGGCCGGTGGTAAGCCACCCGAAGGCGGTGCCTTGCTGCTCGCGGGGGAATGTCGCGAGCACCGTCTGCATCAGCAGCGGATTGAAGCCCGCGCCGAAGAATCCTTGGATGAATCTAAAAATCACGATTTCGAGCAGCGAATCAGCCTGCCCAATCAGAATCGCGCAGAGGGTGAACCCAACGATGATAAAGAGGAATAGGTTGCGCCGGCCGACCCGTTGGCTCAGCCACCCGTAGAGCGGCGTAAAGATCGCCGAGGCCACGAGATAGGACGTCAGAATCCACGATACTTCCGTGAGGGTCGCCGACAACACGCCCTGCATCCGCGGCAGGGCGACGCTTACCGCAAATGTATCCATACCGGTCATCATGCCCGCCGGTAAAATACCGAGGGCGACGGCGATGCGATCGCCGGGCGATAGCGTAGGTTCGGTGGTTGCCGCGGTCATTGGCGGCTTGGCTTCGTCATAAACGGTTTACCGGTCGGTCCGAGATGAAAATCTCAGGGCTAGGTATAGCAGAGATTCGCAAACCGTTCCTGAGACGGCCAGAAACGGTTGCCGACTGACTAGGACCATGTCGATTAGGCGTGCAGACCAGTAAGAACAGCTCCCAGGTCGGCACAGGTCTCAATGTTATTCAATGTCGTAGCGAGCGCATCGGCATCCTTTGCTCCCAGCGGATTTGATCCGAACGATACGCAGTCCCTGAACTTCGCGGCGACGTCCTCTGCCGAAAGCGGATTTTCGAGCGTCCCCGGCACATTCTCCAAAGACCCGTCGTAGACTTTCCCGTCGGTCGTTTCGACCCGCACTGTCGCGGGGGCGAATTTGCCCGGGTTGTCGGCGTCGGTGACCGTCTTGATCTTCGGGAGGAAAGCGGTGACGTCAGGATCGAAAACGGCGTCGTCCTGTATTTCAGCGATACCCAATCGACGCCGTAAAGCCGCACTCACCGCGGAATACTGAATACTGAATTGCGCCGCGACCTGCGGATTGTCTGAAGGATCGAATTCGGCGCCCACAAGTTGGTCGGCAAATGGTGAAATTCCGACTTCGACGCCCGCGATATTCTCCGGACTTAGGTCGTTCTCGGCGACAATCCCGATCAACAGATCGATCGGCACATGGTTTGCCGTGCAGCTTGGATATTTCTTGATCGCGGTGGCCAGCGATTCGTAATGTGTACCGAGGCCGTCGACAGCAATTGATGGGTCTCCGGCACCGTATAGATTGTGATATCCGAATTTGCCTTCGATGGCTTCACGCGGACCGTTCAGTCCGGCTGCCGCAAGTTGGGCGACGAACACGCCGGCATCGGCCGCGAACCCGGACTGCGCACGTTTCGCAAGGCTCTTCTCGATCAACGCCTGTTGGGTGCCACCGGCATGGCTCAGGGCGAGCCCCAGCGCATTGGCGATCCCGTCCGACGAAAGACCCAGCAGCTTGGCGGATGCCGCGGCGGCCCCGAATACGCCATGCAGCGACGTATAGAACCATCCCCGGTTCTCCAGGTTTGCCGCGCCAAGACGGCAAGCGATCTCGTTACCGAGCGCCACGGCGGTGATCAACGCGCGGCCATCCGCCTTGGCATCTTCCGCGAGGGCCCAGGCTGCAGGCACGGTTACGATATCCGGATGGACCGATCCACGCTCGTAGACCGAATCATAGTCCAGCGCCGCAGCATGCATGCCGTTCACGAAGGCGGCTGCGCGGGGGGCGATGCGCTCGCCGCTGGCCCACAATGTGCTGGCACCTTTCCCTCCATCAGTAAGGATCATTTTGCGGGCTTCGTCGCACCCCGGCGCGGTCGAACCCGCCCAGGCGACACCGATGGTATCGAGGATCCGTTGTTTCGTTGAGGCGATCACATCCGCCGGCAGATCGTCGAAATCAGTCGTTTCGACGAAGACGGCGAAGTGTTCGGTGACGGTGCTTTTGTCTGGCATGGCGGGCCTTTCTGGATCTCTTGATACTGGTCCGGATCGCCGCCGAGTATGCACGGCCTGGCATTTCGGGACCAATTGGGCGACTGCGCTGGACCAAGGTTATACTTGCCGACCAAAGCAGAGGAACCGGAGGAGCATCCGTGCCGTTTTACCGATTCGAGCAATTCGAGGACATCGTCTCCAACCCGCATTTGTCCACCGGGCGGGGGCCGATCATCGAAGGCGACTACATGAACCTGCGGCTTAACAACAAGGATGCCGGGACCGGCTCCAAGCTGCATTATCACCCCAACGAGCTGATGGTGTTTCCGCTGTTTGGCAAGATCGACTCAACGGTCGGCACGGATCACCGCATCGTCGATCCGGGCACCTTCGTGCATGTCGCGCCGAATGTGATGCATTCGATGAAGGCGACGATGGACGGCACGTTGAGCTATCTCTACGTCAAGGATCGGACATGGTCGATGGTCGGCGTCGCGGCCGACGCAGCCCCGCCCGAAGAAGCATTGTCGATCGATGAATTGAAGGACAAGCTCGCCCGTGGTGAAAACCCGGCCGGCGCGGCTGCCTCCAAACCATCCGAAGGGATTCCGGACGCGCCCGGCGACAGCTATTTCCCGATGGTCGACACTCTCGACGGGGATCCACCGTCCGCAAAGCGCAGTTTCTGGGTCGAAGGAGAACGGCTCGCGTTCGGCTTCCTTGAACGACCCTCCGGGTACGAAGAAGGACCGGCGCCATCCGCGCATGAACAGTTCGTTTACGTCATCGCCGGTGACGTCACGGCATCCATAGGGTCAGAAAAGAAAGTGGTCGGCCCGGGTGATATCCTGCATATCCCGAAGGATGCCGAAACGTCGCTCGCGGTCGGCGACATATCGGCACGGCTCGCGGTCTTCCATCCGACGCACGAGCTGGAAATACTTCTGACGGAGGCCGGCGCCTTAGGAAACGGGTAGTTCGGCCGCCGCATGCCGCATGCGGACGATGTGATCCGCCGCAGCCAAACCTCCGCCGAGCGTGCGCAAGCAGATATGGGTCAGGCCGATTTTCGACCAGCCCTCGACCCGGCTTTGCCACTCATGTTCGCGAGGGCCAACAACCGCCACGCCAGCCTCCATTCCGATGTCCGCGACATTGCGGCCGGCGGACTCTGCCGCGCCGTAGATATCGTCCCGCAAGCCCGGGAATTCCTCCGGCGAACAGAGGACGAACCAGCCGTCCGCCTGACGTCCGATCCGTCGGCGGACACGCGGCAACGGCAAGCCGCTGGCGCCGATCCAGACCGGAATCGGCCGTTGGACCGGGCGGGGATCGAGGCCGACTCCGGAGACTTGATCCCAGCGCCCGTTGAAGTCGACGGTCTCTTCCGTCCAGAGACGGCGCAGCAGGTCGATCTGCTCTTCGCAGCGCGCACCGCGTGTATGGAAATCGGCACCAAGCGCTTGATATTCTTCAGGATACTTACCGACACCAACGCCGAGACGCAGGCGCCCGCCGGATAAGCGGTCAAGTGACGCGGCCTGCTTGGCGATCAGGACAGTGGGCCGTGCCGGGAGGACGATCACCGACGGGACCAGTTCGATCTTGCTGGTGACGGCCGCAATATAGCTCAGCACGGTCATCGGTTCGTCCAACGGTCCCGTTCCCGGCCGAATCACTTGATCGGGTACGCGCAGATGCGTGAAGCCCAAATCCTCGGCCGCTTCGGCGAACGCCCGCAGGGCGCCCAGATCGTCCTGCAACTCGCGGACGGGCAGCGAGATACCAATACGCATGGTAATCGTCCTTCTATGGCCTGCGCGGCGTCAGCTCAGGTCGATCTTGTCCGTGACGCCGTATTTCTCTGCGAGCCCGTTCAGCTTGGCGATGGTCCCGTCTTCAACAAAGATTCCTTCCGCCGATTTCCGCTGGATGCTTCGATGCTCCAGTTCGCCGGGATAGAGGATCTCGTCGAACCCGTCGGCGAGTTTCGTGTCCTTCAAATAGTGTGCGAACTCGGTGACTTCCTGTTTGAAGGTTTCCAACGGCCGGAACGCCTCGACATTGAAGGCGGCGAAGAAGACGCCGTCATTGTGCTTGCCGGTCGGTTCCACGCCGAATCCCAGTCCTGTTAGGATGCCCGAGAAGATCTCGATCATCGCCGACAGGCCGTATCCTTTGTAGCCTTCCGCGCCGCCGAGCGGCAGCCCGACGCCACCGGCCTTGAACTGCTTTGGATCCGTGGTCGGGTTGCCGTCCTTGTCGAGAATCCAGCCGAGGGGAATCTCTTCGCCGCGCGACACCGCGACCTCGATCTTGCCGCCCGCCGCCGCCGACGTGGCGAAATCGATGAAGAAAGGACCATCCAGGTTTGACGGGACGGCGATGCAGAGTGGATTGGTGCCGAGCCGGGCCTCGCGGCCGCCGAAGGGCGCGACCGATTTCGGCGAACGTCCGGAATCGGCGGTCATCCAACTGATCAACCCGGCCTCCGCCGCCATCAGCGGGTAATCGGTGAGGCGTCCCACATGGCCCTGCTGGAAGATCGTCGTCGCCGCGACACCATGCTCGCGCGCCTTTTCGATGGTGATCTCCATCGCGCGTTCGGACACGACATAGCCGAAACCCCAGTTGCCGTTGATGACGGTCGTCGTGCTGGTTTCCTGGGTAATCTCGAACGGCGCACCGGGAACGATATGGCCGTCGTCCATCCGGGCGATATAGGTCGGAATCTTGATTATGCCGTGGGAGTCATGACCGGCCAGATTGGCGGCGATGCTGTGCCGGGACACGATCTCTGCCTCTTCCGCACTCGCGCCCGCGCATTCCAGAAGGATAGCGGCGGTTGCTTGAAGCTTTTCAGGGGTGATATTCGGCATGTCGTGTCCTCCCAGTTGTATGGCTTGTTATGAGGGAACTATCGCGCGCAGGCGCGAGCCGACGCAAATCGTGCCACGTGATATGATTGCGATTAGAAACGGTTCAGAGGAGAAGACAGGGATGAAACTGCTCTATTTCGACGACTTCAAATTGGGCGTGCTCAAGGGCGACAACGTGGTGGACGTGACGGCGACGGTGCAGGATATCCCGCATACCGGCCCCCATGATTTGATCTCTGGTTTGATCGAGCGGTTCGATGCTTATCGGTCGCGTCTTGAAGATGCCGCCGCGAAAAGCGACGGCGTGCCTGTAGCGGATGTCCGGATTCGGCCGCCGTTGCCCAAGCCCGGCAATATCGACTGCATGGCGGTCAACTACATGGAGGACGGCACGCTCGATAAACCCGCGCCGATCAATGCCTTCCACAAGGCGTCGAGCACGGTCATCGGGCACGGTGACACGATGGTGTTGCCCGACGTGCCGGCGACCATCTTCGAAGGCGAAGCGGAAATCGCGCTCGTCATCGGCAAGCCCGCCAACAGCGTGCGCGAAGCGGACGCGATGGATCACATCTTCGGGTATGTCAATTTCATCGACGGATCCGCGCGCGGCCTGCCGCCCAGCAACAACACCTTCTTCCAAATGAAATCGCGCGAGACCTTCGCGCCGATCGGCCCCTTTCTGGTCACCGCCGACGAAATCGAGGATCCGCAGAACCTGCAGATCAAGCTCTGGGTGAACGGCGAATTGAAGCAGAACTTCAACACCGACGACATGGCGCACAAGATTCCGCGCTGTATCGAATGGATCAGCTCGATACATCCGCTGGCGCCCGGCGACATCCTGGCCACGGGCACCAACCATCGCGGCCTCAGCTCCTTCATGGACGGCGATACAGTGGAACTGGAGACCGAAGGGCTCGGCAAGCTGAGTTTTTCGGTGCGCGACGACCTTAAACGCACTTGGTCGCGCGAGAGCCGGCTGGAGCATGCCGAGAAAGGCGGAGAGGGCCGCCACACGCCACAACTGACCGGGAAATACGCGGACGGCTAAACACCGCAAACCCTGCGTGGTTGCCACCCTCGATTGCGGGGCGATAGTCTGGGTTCAATTATCCAAGCCCCCTCTGGCTGTTGAACCCGGGTCGAACTATGTCGTATTGCCGAAATCGCGCGCTGCGAAGTGCTTCAACCGTCATCGTGACGGCGGTTGCCGCTTCTCTTCTGGTAGGGTGTCAGACAACCGGGTCGAACCCTGGACCGCCCGGCGAGTTCCATTGGAAATTCTCGACTTGGGGCAAGCCGCGCGCCTTCAGCAGCGGCATTGATGCACTCGCCAAATATGTCGACCGTAAATCCGACGGCAAGTTTACGATTTCCGTCTCCTACGGTGAGGTATTAGGCAGGTCAAAACAGAATTTGCAGGCGGTCGGCGACGGCGAGTTTGAAATGGCGAACTATTGTAACGCCTATCATCCTTTACGGACGCCATCGGTATCGGGCCTCGACCTGCCGTTTCTGCCGTTCGACGATCTAGCCACGCAGCGCCGCGTCTACGACACCTATCACGCGAGGTCGGATGTGCGCGCCGAGATGGCGGACGCCGGTGTTCGCTATCAGTTCGCAGCCCTCTTACCGCGCTACGAACTCATGGGAATGGGAGATGCGCCGCAATCGATCGACGGATTGAAAGGAAAGAAGATACGGGCGCTCGGAGCGATGGGGCATGCGATGCGAACGTGGGGTGCAGTGCCTATAAGCCTGCCGTCGACGAGTGTCTATCCGTCATTACAATCGCGTTACATCGATGCCGCGGCTTTCCCTTACACATCCACCTTCAAGGCCTACAAGATCCATCATATTGCAGAATGGTTTACGTCCAACCTGGTTTTGGGTGCGATCCATTGTCCGGTTATCGTGAACCAAGCCGCTTATGCATCGCTGCCGGAAAAGTTCAAAAAACTATTGGATGACGGCCGAACGATCGCCTACAACGCCATGCTGACCGCCTATCGCAAACAGAATGAACAGAGTCTGAAACTTTTCGACACACGTGGCCTCAAACGGATTGAGTTCAGCAGTGCAGAGCGGCTTGAGATTACGAAAACCGCGGGATTACCCCATTGGCAAGACTGGATCGTCGAAACCGATGCGAAAGGCCTTCCTGGCCGTTCATTGTTGATGTCCATCCTCACGGAAGGTCTAAGGGACAAGGACCCGGTGTTGCGGCGCGGTGTTATGGCGATGGTGCGTGGCGACGATAAGCGACCGAAATCGACGGCAAACCGTAACTGATCGAGAAATGCAGGCGACTACGCGTACGGCCTCCACCGCCTAATTCATCCGCTCCAGCGCTTGTTCCAGATCGGCGATGAGATCATCAGCGTCCTCAATGCCGACGGACAGGCGCAATAGGTTTTTCGGCACCAAACTGTGGGGTCCTTCGACTGTGGCGCGGTGCTCGATCAGGCTTTCGACGCCGCCGAGCGATGTGGCGGGGATGAACAGGTTGCAGGTGGCCGCCACTTTCCGGGCTTCGTCCGCACCGCCGACGACACAGATCGACATCATGCCGCCGTATCCGTTCGTCATCTGGCGTTTCGCGATGTCATGCCCCGGATGTGACGGCAGGCCGGGATAGAGCACGCGCTCGATCTTCGGATGGCCCTCAAAATGCGATGCGATGCGCAGCGCGTTCTCGGAATGGCGCTCGAACCGCACCGACAGCGTGCGCATACCGCGCAGCAGCAGCCAGACCTCGTGCGGCCCCATGACCGCGCCGAGCTTGGCGCGCACCACCTTGATATCCTCCCAAAACGCGTCCTCGGCCTTGGTAATCAGAACGCCGCCCAACACGTCCGAATGCCCGTTTAGATACTTCGTCGCCGAATGGAAGACGATATCCGCGCCGAGGCTCAAGGCCCGCGTCGTGACCGGCGGCGCAACCGTACTGTCGACCCCGACCGTGGCCCCGGCGGCATGGGCAATCTCGGCGCACGCGGCAACGTCCACTACATCCCAGGTCGGGTTGGCGGCGGGTTCGACCCAGAGGATTTTGGTCTGGCCCGGGCGCATCGCAGCGGACACCGCGTCCAGATCGCGGGGATCGACGAAATCGACCTCCACCGCGCGCTTCTCGACGATCCGCCGGAGCCAGTCCTGCAAGCCGTGATACATGACCTTTGGCGCGACGACGTGATCCCCGGTCGATAACGTCTCGAACACCGCGGTCGCGGCTGCCAGTCCGGAGGCGAACAAGCGGGCCTCCGCACCGTCCTCAAGCCGCGCGATAAGCCGCTCGACCGGCGTATCGGTGGGATTGCCATAGCGCGAATAGACATAATCCCCCGTCAGTTCGTAATCGGCGTCCCGGGCATAGGTGGTCGACGTATGGATCGGCGGGACGACCGCGCCGGTCTCTTTGTCGATGTAATGCATCGCCTGGGCGAGCAGGCTTCGAGGCGACAGATCGTTACGATTAGCCATATCGGGTAATCCCAAAGGGTTAGACACTGTGGGCGAGGACGAATGTCATCTTACACCGAGCGATCCCCTTTTAAACGCCGGTCGAATCCGGAAAGCGCCTTGTTAGGGAGACTGTTTTTCGCTCAATGCAACATCTACCTAATTTGGGCGAGCTTCCTAACGTTAACCTTCTTGGCCGCTCGGACCATTGGTGCGGGGGGTCTAGTGCTCTTAGACAGTCGACAGAAGTCCGCCAAAACGCGACTCTCCCGTCCTAGCGCACAACCCGCCCCTGCATTGCAACGGAACTCTACGGGGTTCCGGTGGGGGCGGGCGACCGCGTGAGATTGGGTAGGTCGGATCGGATTCGAACGATGAAGAGTACGGTCTTTACCGACGTAAAGACGCTATGTGCCTTGCAAAACGTCGATGGCCTGCATCACCTTATTCCATTGTCCTGCGCCGTGTGGGTCGTTGCAATCCAACATGCTGTCGGACCGCATCGCCGCCTCTACAGACGCAGCGTTGCCGAACTCACGAATGAGATTGTGAGCGCTCTTATACACATCGATATTCTCCATGGGGTGTGAATACCACAATATTGCTGCGGGTATCCGACGCACTGGTGGTATTGGCCCAATGCGCAGAATGGGCGCCGAGACGGTTTCGCGGTTTACGCGTCGGTAATCGGGGTTGAAGGCGACGCATCCGACAGCGGCGCCGACCAGGCGTCGTAGCCATAGACGCTTTCAATCTCGGCCTTGATTTTTTCCATGTCATTGAGGCGTGAAACCTGCTGAATCCGCGCGGTGCGATCCTTACGGGTATTTTCGTAACGTTGCAGCGCGGATGTAACGTCCGTATCCGCAACGCCCTCCAGACATCGTGACAATATCGCGGCATCCTCGATGGCGCTGGACGCGCCCTGCGCCATATACGGCGTCATCGGGTGACAGGCATCGCCAAGCAAGGTCATCCGGTTCGAGCCCCATTTCGGCAGAGGATCGCGCTCGAACAGCGCCCATTTATGCACATCGGGACAGGCGTCCAGAACGGCGCGTACCTTCGGATGGAAATCCTTGTAAGCGGAACGTAGCGCGTCCAGGTCGCCTTTTTCGGACCAGGATTCCACCTCGAAGTCGGGCTCGGGCGTGCTGGTCACGAAGTAGATCTCGTCGCGCTGCGGGTTCACGTAGTAAATCACGATATGCCGGTCGGGGCCCCACCACTTGGCGCAGTCGTCGATCTCGGCATCGCCCAACAACGACGCCGGAAAGGTGGTGCGGTAGGCAACACGGCCAGTGAAGCGCGGCCTCTCCGCGCCCAGGAGGATTTCCCGCACCACCGAATGCACGCCGTCCGCGCCGATGACGATGCCGGCGTCAGCGGTGCTGCCGTCGGCGAATGCGAGCGTAACGCCATCCGCCGTCTCCTCCAGGCCGACAAGCTTGCGGTTCCGATGCACGATGTCATCGGGCACCAGGTCCGCCAAGGCGGCATGCAGATCACCCCGATGCATGTAGAAGTAGGGGGCGCCGTATTTCTGTTCGACCGTATCGCCGAGCATTCGCTCCCATGTGACCTCGCCGGTATCCCATTGCCGGTTGAGCGAAGAATCCGGCTGGAACGCGAGTTTTCTTAATCGGGGTTCCAGGCCGAGCGCCCGCAACACCTTGATCGAATTCGGGCTTTGCTGGATTCCCGCACCGATGCGGGCGAAGGCGTGCGCTTGCTCATAAATGCGAACGTCGTGCCCCACGCGCCGCAATGTCGCGGCCGCGGCAAGGCCGCCGATACCGGCGCCGACAATGGCGATCGAAAGTGCGTGTCCTGTCATAGGCGGTGATCTTCCTGCCGAGACGGTATACCGGCCGCCTGGATAACGTCCAATTGAATGCGCCTGCCCGAATAAGACTGTACTGTCGGCATTCATTCACGGAGGCGCAAATGACTGAAAAATTCGACGCGATCATCATCGGCACCGGCCAGGCCGGACCGTCCATGGCCCAACGCATGACTCGGGAAGGGATGAAAACCGCGATCATCGAACGCAAGCTGTTCGGCGGCACTTGCGTCAATGTCGGCTGCATCCCGACCAAGGCCTTGGTTGCGAGTGCGCGGGCGGCGCATATGGCGCGGCGCGGGAGCGATTTTGGCGTCACCATCGACGGGTCCATCACCGTCGATATGAAACAGGTCAAGGCGCGGAAAGATGCCATCGTCAAACAATCCAACGATGGGGTAACGAACTGGCTCAAGTCGATGGAAAACCTGACCGTATATGAGGGGCATGGCCGGCTGGAGAGCGCCAATGCGGTTAGCGTCAACGGCGAACGGCTGGAGGCCGATAAGATCGTGCTCAACGTCGGCGGCCGCGCCACCGTTCCCGATATGCCCGGGATCAATGACGTCGACTACCTGACCAACACCGGCATGATGGATGTCGACGTTTTGCCCGAACATCTCATCATCATCGGCGGCAGCTACATCGGCCTGGAATTCGCCCAGATGTACCGCCGCTTCGGAAGCCGGGTCACCGTGGTCGAGATGGCGCCGAAGCTGATCGGCCGCGAGGATGACGATGTTTCCACGACGGTTCATGAAATCCTGACCCAGGACGGAATCGACATTCGTCTCAGCGCCAGTTGCATCGGATTGGCGAAACGCGACGGACAGATTGTCGTCACCGCGGATTGCGAGCCCGGCGCCGAGGATATCGTGGGCAGCCATGTGCTGCTTGCCGTTGGCCGCAAACCGAATACCGATGACCTCGGATTGGATGCAGCCGGCGTGGAAACCGACGCTCGCGGCTATATCACCGTCGATGATGGGCTTCAGACCAACGTGCCGGGCATCTGGGCCATCGGCGACGTCAACGGCCGGGGCGCTTTCACGCATACGGCTTACAACGACTATGAAATTCTCGCGGCCAACATGTTCGACAACGATCCGAGAAAGGTCTCGGACCGGATCACGACCTACGGGCTGTTTATCGATCCGCCTTTAGGCCGTGTCGGCATGACGGAAGCCCAGGTCCGGGAATCGGGCCGCAAGGCTTTGGTCGGCAAGATGATGATGGCGCGGGTTGGTCGGGCGCGCGAGCGCGGCGAGACCCAGGGCTTCATGAAGGTTCTGATCGACGCGGAAACCGATAGAATACTGGGCGGAACGATCCTGGGCATCGGCGGCGACGAGGCGATCCATGCCCTGATCGATATCATGTACGCCGACGCGCCCTACACGGTGATTCAGCGTGCCGTGCCGATCCATCCGACGGTCTCCGAGTTGATCCCGACAATGCTCGGGGATCTCAAACCGTTGGAATGACCGCCCCAGCACGGCAACGGAGACACGCTGCAATTCGGGCTATCCGGTAAGGCAGTTAGTGGCGGAGGCGGAATCCCGGCGACTGCAACTCTTCGACGGCTTGCATCACCTTGTTCCACTGTCCGACGGCGTGCTGATCGCCGCGATCAAGCATGCGGTCCGACCGCATCGCGGCTTCGACACGGGCTTCGCGGCCGAATTTTTTGATGAGATCAAGTGCGGTTTCGTAGATATCCAAATCGTCCATGCCGCCGTGAGTAAACACAGATCATGACAATTTTATGGTCCACAACGATGACCGAGGCAGCGTTCTCGGGAAAGGGAGGATTAGGGACGCGGCCTCGGTAGAGTGGGGGACGTTTCCATACTCAAAATGACGGTGGAAAAGTCGCATGTTCGAGCCGGTCCCGCGTTGATTCAGGTCAAGGAAAACCACACCAAAATTGAACACGTTTCCTCTTACCACGATGCTTAGGTATACTTTTCCCATCTGGACGAGCAATCGTTGCGCTAATCACGGACGGTAGGATGTCTCAGGTTTTTATGGATTGCCCGGATACCGGGAAGCCGGTGTATGTCGGTCTGAGCATGGAATGGGATCAATTGGAATCCCTTGAAATGGGCTCGGTCGACCGTGAAGTCTCTGAATGTCCCCATTGCGGGAAAACGCACCGGTTCGGAAAGAAGGACCTGTTCCTTCGCGCGGATGGCGGCGGCTAAGTCTGCTTAGAAACGCTTCGCCCAGGCATCCAGTTTGGGCAACACGACATCGGCCGGGTCGGAGTCGATGCTCAGGATGATGCGCTCCACACCAGCGTCAGTGTAGGCATTCCAGCAATCCGGATCATGTTCCGCGCCAAAGGCGCTGATCGGGATCGTACGCCCTGCGGCTTTTTCCATCTCGCGGAATTCCGGCATCTTTTCGAGCAACGTGTAGGTCGGTCGTTTCGCATGCGGCAGCCATCCGTCGCCATAGGCGAGGGCGCGCCGCGCACCGTATGGGAACTCGCCCCCAACGTAGACCGGCGGCGATTTCTGTATTGGCTTCGGCCAGGTCATCATCGGTCCGAAGTCCACCATGTCGCCGTGGTATTCCGGCTTGCTTTCGGTCCAGATCATCCGCATCGCCTCAACCTTCTCGCGCATGGCCTTATGACGGGTCTTGAACGCGACGCCATGGTTCGCCATTTCGTCCTCGTTCCAGCCGGCGCCGATGCCGAACAGGAAGCGGCCGTTCGAGATTTGATCGACCGTGGCAATCTGTTTCGCGGTCTGGATGGCGTCGCGCTGCGGCACCAGACAGATGCCCGTCGCGATCTTCAGCGTCGTGGTCACCGCCGCCGCCGCGCCGAGCACGACGAACGGATCCATCACGTCAAAGTATTTCTTTGGCAGTTCGCCGCCCTGCGGCCACGCCGACTCTCGCGATAAGGGGATATGACTGTGTTCCGGCAGCCACAGCGAATCGAAGCCGCGCTCCTCCAGTGCGACTGCCAACTCGGTCGGCGGAATCGCATAGTCGGTACAGAACATCGCCAAACCGATTTTCATCGCTCGTTTCCTTATTGAGATCTGGGGCCGTCAATCAATCCGCCGCAGCGTTGCTTTCCCAGGCAGCGACGACCGGCAGGCCCTTGATCATGGTGCGATGAAGGATGCGCGGCTGGCTCGAGTTGATGGCGGTCCGGCGGTGCATTACCGCGCGATTGTCCCAGAGGATGAAATCGCCGCGCTTCCAATGCTGTGTCCAAACGTATTTATCCTGCGTCGCATGCGCCCACAGCCGGTCCATGAGGTCTTCGCCCTCGTCGTTCGGCATCTCGACGATATAGGTCGAGGGGAAGTCCCAGCGCCGGCCGAGAAACAGCGCTTGCTTGCCTGTCGGCGGATGGACACGAACCATCGGATGCACGGGGCCGTTAATCTCCTCGCGCGTCTTCGGCATATCGCGGTGCGGATGCACCAGGTTTGCGGTGTTGCGCGAGCCGTCATGCATCATGTTCTTGCCTTGTATCTGCGCCTTCAAATCTTCCGGCATTTCCGCGTAGGCGCGAATCTGGTTGCAGAACATGGTTTGGCCGGAATCGTCGTCCGGTATCACGTCCGCCCACAGCATCGTGCCGGTGGGCGGTATATCCACATAAGTGTTGTCGGAATGCCACCGCAGCTCGAAACTGCCGGTGCCGCGGTTGTGCTGCACCGGGTTTCCATCCTTATCGAGGTTGGTGACGTAGTTAACGCGCTTGTCGGTCGACGCGGCTTTGCCCGATTCCTTCATGCCGATTTCCCAGCGCTTCTTCCGCGCGCCGCCCATCTGTTGGCCGCCGTAATAATCGGAAAAGCGGATCAGGTCGGCGTCTTCCAGTTCCTGGTCGCGCAGCAGCAGCACCAGATGCTCGGCCCAGATCTCGGTCAAGCGCGCCTGCACATCGTCCGGCAGGGGCTGTGACAGATCGATACCGCGCACTTCGGCGGCAAGTGCGGCACCCGACGGAATGACCTCGATGGCGTCGAGGGTGTTCACGGAATGGTCGGTCATGGCGTCCTCCTCGATAGGGAGCCATCAGGATACTACCGAACCCCGGCGACGCCTATTTCATGGATTGTCGTGTAATTGAACGCCAGGCACCCCGCCGACGAATTTCGAACTCTGCCGCTGGAACGCAAAAACCCCGCGCCGTCCGAAAGGACTGCGCGAGGCTGATGTTTCCTAACCCCGGGTTTCGGGTATCTGGACCCCGAGGAAACCGCTTCTAACGGTGCTTAGCCCTCTTTACGGAGCATCCAATCGGCTTTGTCCGATTGGAAGGGGAGCACGTCGAACTCGGCCGGGCCGCCGGTACTCGGCAGCGCGCGCGCCAGGCTGATGAAAAGGTAGGCCAACTCGCCTGCGTCCTCGATCATCGTATCCGCGACGGTCTCCCAGGTAATTGCGCCGTCTTCGCCGATCTTCCGGCCCTTGGCCCAATCATGGATTTTGATCGTTGCCTCGTGACGAGCCGCCTCGACCTCGCTGTCGAACAGCTTACCGTCACACGTCTTGTACGCTTGCATCCTGTGCATCACTTTGACCTTGAATTATTTTTGCCAAAATCTTATTGCGATTTCAGTGCATTAACCAATGTTTCTCACTAAATCCGTTCGCCCGATACGCCACCACATGGTTGCGGAGCGTTCGGAATATCTTCTTGAGATGCATCATGCGAAGATGACCCGAAATGGGCAATCTGCCCATACAGACTAGTCATTGAGTACGAGGCGTTGCGAAGCGCGGGAACTCGAACTTCACCCCGAATCCGGCCGAAACCGCCGGATTTCTGGGCCTCCAGCGGAACGCCTGATCTTTGGAGCAGGGTATTCGGGGCATTGCGACGAAAATTGGCCAAGGCCGGACCAACGGTGAATCAGCGGCCTATCGACAATATTGTGTCCCGCGCGGAGCCTTATCCGGCCATTCGCACCGGTTGGTTTGTGCTCATGATGAATTCGGCGAAGGTCTTTACGAAACCCTGGTCCAAGGCGTCGCCCATCGTGGCCATGATTTCCAACGCTTTCTGGCGCGGAAATCCAGGCTTGTAGGAACGTTTGTCGACCAGCGCCGAATAAACGTCGGCGATCGCCGTAAGCCGCACGACATCGCTGATCTCTGTCCCCTTCAAGCCGTCGGGATACCCGGTCCCGTCCAGTTTCTCATGATGGTGGACGGCCATTTCGATGGAGTCCTTATCGAGCTGCTGTTCCGCTGCCAGAATCTGTCGAGAGAATTCCGGATGCTGCTGCATGATCTGCCATTCATCGGCGGCCAGCTTGGCAGGCTTGTCGAGAATCGCGATGGGCACGCGGGATTTCCCAATATCGTGCAACAACGCCCCAAGGGTGAGGTGGGTCAGGTCGCCGTTTTTGATCCCGATGGCTTGCGCAAAGGCCACGATCGTAAAACACACGAACATGCAATGGGTGAACGTATAGTCGTGGTAATGCTCGATAGACCCAAGCCATGTCTCGAGGGGCGTGTCCCCTGCGGCGGCGGCAATCTTTTCGGTGGTGTCCCGGATCGCAGTGAGCGGCAGATCCTGTCCATTTCTGCACTGTGAAAAGCACGTGCGCATCGTGGTGGCGCAGGACTCAAGCGCATTCACCTGCAGTTCATCGAGTAGTTTCCAGCTTTCTTCCACCCGCAAGGAAAGTGCTTTCCGAACGGCGCCGACGAGGTCGACGGCGTTAAAAGGCCAAACGAAGCATTCGGTGGCACGTGCGTCCTTCGCTTTTGCCATCGCCGCAGAATTAAAGGTCGCGAAGACGAAAATACTCGGCCGGTCATGCTTGGTCAGCAATTGTCGGATTGACCGGAGGGTTGCCGCATTTTCCAGTTTTGCCGAGATTACAAAAATCGATTTCGCCGGTGGGTCCAGGGACCCGATTTCCTCTAGCGGAACAGTACCAATTTGGAACCAAGGGTCGAGTATGCCGCTTAGCTTTTTTGAACGCGACGGACTGTCCGATATCAAGACGATATCGGGAGAGGAATGGTTTTGCATATGCGCCAATCAATCAAAAAATTGGACCCCGAGAGGGGCCCGTGATGATTGCAATTATTGGTCGTGGCGGTAAAGATTTTGACAATCAGCGAGAGAGATAAAGGAGCATTAAACTACTGATTTATAAAACTAATATAGGTTCATGATTTTAAATCGACCTGCATGCCAACCAGTGGTGGGCAGCGAAATTTTTCGTTCACCTTAAGGTTCGCCCGGGACAAGGACGGTCCGCTCAATGGGCGGATGGGGAAAACGACTTTCCGACGATTATGAGGGTGCAGGAAGGGCGCCCCGTCCGCCACGCCAGGGCCTATTCGGCGGCTTGCTTCGACGGGGACGCACCGATCCAAGGGTGGTCGGCAATATCGAACAGGCTGTTTTCCGGTCCCTTGAATTTGTCGGACCGTTTCGGCCGGTAGTTCGTTTTCTGTTCGTCGGGTTCCTCCGGCAGCTCGGAGTAGGGCACGGCCCCATTGGCCAAGCACTTCTCTGCAGTGCCTTCCAGGTCTTCGACAAAGACACCGAAGTGATGCAGCCCCGTGTAGTCGAGCCCCTGATCGATCTGGTCCTGCTTGAAATTCAACACCGAGATGTTGATGGCGCCATCGGTCAGCACCACCCCGCGGGCGCGCGGGTTGTCGATGCGTTTGACCTCCTCGAAGCCGAAAACCTCCTTGTAGAACGCCGCCTGCTTTTCCGGATCCAAACTGGCGATGGCGAGATGCTGAATACGAGCCATGGTCTTGCTCCTTGTTAGGGGTGGTTGAGCGTATTTTTCGAAGGGCCGCGGCGCAGCCTCAACCACATAGCAAAGTATGGATTCTTTTCGGAAATTTCCCAAACAAGGGGACTTCCGGGATCAACTCGCCCCCGCTTCGGCGATGATTTTCTTTGGGCGCTATCGAATTAGTCAATCCGAGGGACGAGAATCTAGTTGCCTTCATTTTTCTAAAAAACAACCATAGGAGAGGCAGAGCCAGATACCGCCGTCTGAATAGGGGAGAGAAATTGCTCGCTAGAACAATAATAATTGCGTTAATCGTGATGCTAGCTGGTTGCCAAACTACGTTTGTTAAACCCCCACGGGAGGTTGCTGTTAGAGACGAATATCGTGCGGGAAAGTTCAATGTTCCATTGCCGCCGGGGGAATGGGTTGTCGCTGGTTCGCGGCTGTATGTGAACAATCTAAACACCGATATGGTCGACGTTTTGTTGGCATCTAGGGATGCTGGAAAATCCGGAGATATGGTGTGGATACGGACAAATCTCGTTACTGGATATCGGCCTGGCGCATCTGGCTGGGTTGAGAATTCGACCTGCAAACGAACCAATATGCTTTACGTGAAGGTATACGCCAATACGGCGAAAGAAGCTCAAGACTGTTGGCTCATCAATCATCGACGGTTGAATATGTCGAACTGGAAGAATCAGGCCTTTAAGGAAGGGCGACTCTATCTTCGGATGAATGATATTTGGCCACCCGCAAACACAGTAGACGTTAGGTTCTTTTTTGCGAACGATGAGGACTTGTTACATGTCACCTATTTTTTCAATCCAGACTCCAGGGGAATAAAACCGCCCGTTTATGCATCATGGAGTGCAAGTGACTGGCACATTGACCGAATTGATGCACATCCAGACAAGCGCAAATTCGCAACCGAACTCGAGAACTGGGGCAAGCTCTGGTACCCGAAACTGAAAGCGAATTTCGGCAAAGCCATCAACTAAAGCTGATCATTTGGAAGTGTATCATGAGCGCCGGCAATGCGACCCAAAGGTCGTATTGGCCCAATACCTATCTCTTTAAATTGTTCTTTGAGCTATTGTTTTTAAATGGTGAGCCCGACAGGGGTCGAACCTGTGACAACCTGATTAAAAGTTAGAAATAGCGCCTTTGCCCTCAAGACGTTAACAAAGATTAAAAAAAGACCAACTTGCTGTAATAGTTATTTTTTATATCCCTCTTTGTCCACTCTTGTCCGCCCTTGTGTTCCAATATATGGTGCAAATATGAAAATGAAATGGCACACCAATGGCACACCAGAGGGCGGCAAATGGCAAAGAACAGAGGACGGTTTGATGACCCGAACTACATCAAACGGCTCGACCCTGACCCGGACCGGAGATGGCTAAAGGACGACGGGCCGTCGGGTGAGAAGGGGCTTTACTTCGTCGCTTCCCGAACCGAGAAGGGAACGGGCGCATGGTTCGCCCGTTACACGGCACCGGGAACCAAAGCACGCCGTCGCTATAAGCTCGGCAACTTCCCCCCGCTGACCGTTGCCAAGGCGCGGAAGGCAATGCGTAAGCTCCGCGTCGAATATTTGGACGCGGGGAAAGACCCAGCGCAGGAACGAAGCGAGCGGCAGAGCGCGCCGACCGTTGCCGACCTTTGGGATTGGTTCGAGAAAGACCGGCTGCCCAAGAAGCGG
>JAJFJD010000038.1 GCA_021774335.1 Alphaproteobacteria bacterium | reverse complement strand
AACCGACCAGGAAGGATTGAACCCAGGGCAGTGAAACGAAGGCCTAAACCATTCCCGCTACTATCCAAAACACGGGCGATTGCAAGAGAGGAAATAAGAAAAAATGGTCATCCTGAAAAGCTTAAGTAAGTGCCATTCGGGGCAGCTAGTTTGATTCGAGTACGCTTCACTCTTTCTGCCTCCCTATGTAAACCTAATTTTGTAGGCCTTTCAATTCACCTACTCATCCTTTTGTGAAATCTGTCACTACCATAAACTTCGCCACTCAATGTGGCGTGGGTTGTCTTACTACGCTGGCCTGATATATCGAGTTTCCCAAATAGAGGCTTGTAACCCGCGCAGCATTGATCGACGCTTTTGCCCAGGGCTTTATACAATGTGTGATCTCCAACTAAATCATAAGTCGCCCGAAGGGC
Organism: Alphaproteobacteria bacterium; assembly: GCA_021774335.1. Lineage (GTDB taxonomy): Bacteria > Pseudomonadota > Alphaproteobacteria > UBA8366 > UBA8366 > JAJFJD01. Next base: position 9,747 of record JAJFJD010000038.1, on the reverse strand, counting down.
ATTACAACCTGCACACCCGTTCCCTGTCACAACGATGAGACGGAACCCTTTGGCCGTGAAACCCAGGATATTTTCGAGGAAGAGAAAGTCGATTTTAACAAAGTGCTGATCGGTCATGCCTGCGGCGTCGGCGACATGAGTTACTATTTTGACATCCTCGAATGCGGTGCATGGCTCTGTTTTGACCGCTTCGGTATTGAATCTATCGCCTCGGACAAACTCCGGCTCGCCTCATTGTTAGGACTAATGCCCGTCGGCTTTGACCGTATCATGCTATCCCATGACTCGCTACAATGCTGGCCTGGTCGCGATACAGGTGTACTGGATGGCATGGTCGCCGCATCGCCTAACTGGGACATCGCGCATATCTCACGCAACATTTTGCCCGCCATGCGCGAAGCCGGTGTGAGCCAGGATGGGATCGATACCTTGAAGATAAAAACCCCCTGTAGTCATTTCAAAAAATAATTTTGTAGGGAGAACTGTTGGAAAATAATTGTTATCAGTGGCACCGGTCATATCGGTGCCGCGCGTTTTGAATGATTGCTGCCACCGTGCGCCGTGGATTAATGCTAGACGTATCGCCCGCGCTGCGGCTTTATGGCTGCGCCCGCTAGCATACTTGGTTACAAGACCTGACCTCGATTTCTGGCTGCGTGCGTTTCATGGACCCCGTTTCGCTGGCGCTTTATTTTTCAGTGGGTCTTCATTTATCTGTTAACCGCGGGTGGGTAACTCAACTTCAGCAGTTCCTTCAATTGACAGGTCATCATTTTGATTAATCGCTCTCAGGGCGATTTCCACACAGGGCGTATCGTCCTCAGCGCGGAATTTGCGGACTATTTCGCCATCGATAAACAAGGTGTCACCCTCAACATTATGATGACGAATCTGGGCCTTTAGTTTCCGCAAAAAGCCGTCATCTCCCATCCAGTTAGTGACGGTATGGGATAACCAGGAACATCGCTCTGGCCCATAATCATAGGCACCGGGAGCCCCCACTTCTGAGGCAAAATCTGGTTCCCAGTGGACTCGTTCCGGGCAATCAGGAATACCAAATTTGTTGTTGATACCTAGTGCTGGGTGAGACTTTTGCAGGCGATAAGCCATTTTATGGCCGCGGATATATAAACCGCCCCAGCCCTGTGTATAAGCGATAAATCCGGTGATTGTCATCGGACCTTTGACAATCCGCTGTAGAGCTTCTCTTTCAGCAACATCCTCCCAAAACCGAGGGTCGGCACCGCGAACTTCTTCGGTGCCGTAGAGGCGATTTATTTCAAATAATTCCTCTTCTGTATAAACTTTGTGGCCGCGAGCTTTTTGTTCTTCATATTTAGTGCCCTGTTCGCGGGCAATGTCACGGTCGGTGCGGAAACACCAACTATCACCGTCAGCGCACAGATCGCCGAATTGATTATAGAATTTCACATTATAAATTTGTTGAATGGCAGTGCCCGCAAACCGGGTCTCGTGGGGAATCAATTCTTTCAACATTGATTCCGTAGAAATTTCGTCATTCCGCTTCATGTGCTTATGCCAGGTGACGTCGATCCCAGCAAACATCGCATGAACGCCCGGCAAGCCACCGACATAACCGCTAAACACCCGGTCGCACGGGAAAATAAAGCTAGGCAGGGCGATCAGGTCGCCATATTTTGTGCCGCGAGCGTAGTCCGGGTCGCACCACAGGGGGTTGTCGTCGCCAATGCCATGGGCATAATGACGAATGTTGTCGCGGGTAGCTTCGTAGCACCAGGGCTCAACTGTGTCGGTGATTGGTTGATCGATACGGACTCTTAATTCGTCTAAGGCCCGCTCACTAATACCTTTATAGCGACGATTTAACGGTTCACTCATGCTCTAACTCCCTTGAAAATATTGTTGCTCATTATGTTTGCTTATGATCGCTCAATCGCAATCACCTTATACGAACCACATTTTAGAGAGAGCAGCCTGAGGGGTAAAGAATTGATTTCTGCAAGTTTGGGGCAGCCAGGGCATGGCCATTAAGTTAGCCGAGCGAGAGGGCCACGAATCCCTCTCGGTCAGCATACCACAATCAGTATCATGCGCTTAAACAGGTGAAAAACAGATCAAGGACTCTATTCCTTTAGCAGACCACAGACACACAAATCTGTGCAGCACTGGAAGACACTAAAGCCTTATCTGCATCCAAAAGAGCACCCATTGCTCCTCTAGCCCTACTCAGAGATGTCGTGCCCTTTGGCCAGATACCAGATTACAACGGGGGCGGCGCAGACTTGGCGACCAATACGCCCTGGCTCCTAAGTTCGCCAATTCTGCTAGTTTCGTAACCCAGCACATCACCGAGAATTTTCTCATTGTCTTCACCCAGAAAGGCTGCATCGAGGGGTAGCAATTCAGGAAACTGTGAAAATCGTAGCGGCATTCCCGGGATCTCCACATCACCAAAAGCCCGATCAGAAACGGTGCGAATGGTGTTCCGCTCTTTCAGGTGGGGATGCGCCATAGCCTCGGGTACCGACAACATAGGGGCAACCGGCACCCGATGCTCCTGTAGTATTTTGATCGACTCTTCATCGCTGGGCATGGAAGCTAGCCAGTTTTCGATAATCCCGATCAGCTCTTCCATATTCTCTACCCGCTGGTCATTTTTAGCGAAGCGCGGGTCATCAGCGAGCTCGGGCCGGCCGATCGCCACACATAGGTTTTGCCATTGATTAGCCAGAGCAATAATAACAATTTGAGTTGTTTTGCCCTGGAATAACCCCAGTGGAGCAACCGCAAAATGATGCTGCCCCGAACGAGTCGGCTCGATCTCACCGCCACTGCCACTGTACGTTTGCACGTTGACTTCATGGCAGTGGAAGTAGGCATCCAATAACGAGATATCCAGGTATTGCCCGCCATGGCCTCGCTCCCGGTGAAATAATGCTGCATTGATGGAAGCCAGTGCATGGACCCCAGTATTGACGTCACCCAAACCCAGCATAGGCAAATAAGCAAGACCGTCCTTCTCACCAATCATGCTGGTTACACCAGCATAGGCCTGAGCAATGTAGTCGAAGCCCGACAGTGACGATAGTGGACCAGACTGCCCAAAGGCTGACAGCGAGCACATAATGATCTCCGGATTCAGCTTCTGTACGGTTTCCCAGTCCAGACCGAGCTTAGCGATGACGCCAGGTGAGTAATTTTCCATCACCACGTCGACATGAGGCACCAGCTCCCTGATTATTTCCATCGACTCTGGCTTGCTGAAGTCCAGACATAGACTTTGTTTGCCACGATTTTGTTGAATGTAATAGGCGCTACGTCGGTTTTTAATATAGCCAATTCCGCGCACTGGATCGCCATAAGGCGCTCGTTCCACCTTGATAATCTCTGCACCCATCTCCGCCATTAACCGAGTCGTGGAAGGTCCAGCAAGATATTGAGTAAAGTCCAGCACCTTAATGCCATCTAGAATGTGTTTTAAAGTCATGTGTGTCTTAACCTCCTGGATCAAGCGTCGTACGCCAGTCCCTGTAAAATGATTGAATATAAAATGATCGACTCCCGAAACATCAATTTCCAAAATAATGTCGACGGTCCGGTCTCTAGATGCTATCCAACAAATATCCTTTCAGCAATTCTGGCAAGCACCCAATAACTGTTTAATTAGATAGGTGCATAAACCCATTGAGGATCAAGACTTAGGTTCGAGTAACTAACCGGGACCGGGCCTTTCAGTTTGATAACTTCAAAAATGGAGTTTTTCATTTTATCTACAGATAAATCGGGGGAGATCATGCAAAGCAACATCCTAAAACACATCCCCAGGCACCTTCACCCAGCCTCCCATCAGCACCCGCGCACCGCGGCTCATACAGGCTTTATTCACTACCCACTCACCGTCAACCTGACTCGCTTGCGCATCAATTTTTAATGTACCCGACGGATGACCAAAACGCATGGCATTGCGGGCTTCGCTAACGGACGCGAGATTGACCAGAGTGCCGGGAATCGCAGCGGCGGTGCCGATAGCATCCTAAAACAGGAAGCCACGACGGTCAGGTCTAGATTTGATGCCTACTGAGAAATGTTTACTTAAATAACCAACACGTCCAGCCCAGACAGGGCTTTCGATAGACCAAACCCTTTTTACCAGAATACTTGATTGCAAAACCTGACTCGGATATTTTCGGTCGGCATCATCCGCATAAATACTATCACGCAGGTCGCAGCGTGATGTGACATGATAATGTCTGCCTGGCAGCTCGACTCTTAGCGGTCTACTCATGCTCGGAGCATAGTAAAACTATAGAATTATTCTTGGTTACAAGACCTAACCTTGTTTCTTGATGGGAAGATTGGCTTCCAAAAAAACAGCCAGACTTAAAATATCCAGACAATTATAAAAACCGGTCTCTTTAAATAAATAGAGAATGATATTATGAACACCCCCCTACGCTTTCTACACCATCCTACCTCTCAGCCATGTCGAGCGGTTAACCAATTTTTACTTGAAGTTCAAATCCCGTTCGAAGAAGAAATTGTTAATTTAATGGACGGGGATAATGAACAACAAAGCTTCAAGGAAAAATACAATCCCACAGGGCAGGTGCCCATTCTTTGCGATGGCGATTTTGTCGTTTGGGAAAGCCCCGCCATCGCATTCTATTTGAATCAAAAATTCGAGGCCCCCAGCAACTGGTTCGGCCAGACTGTTCAACAACGGGCACTTATCCAACAATATTGCCATTGGCATGCTTCGTTTCTTCGTCGTGGCGCTGGCGCTTTTTTTTATACACACTTTGCCGAATGCATTTGGGGTAAGCAGGATTATTCAAAAGAAATCGCTAAAGGAAAATATACGCTTTACGATTCAATGTCGTATCTAGAAACCTGGCTAAGCCAAAACAAATACCTTTGCGGCGACGAAATTAGTTTCGCTGACTTACTCGCCTTCCACGAACTGGTTTCTCACGTTGCCGGAGAAATCTTAGGCGCTAAAGACTGGTTAAAACACCCGAAAATAAAAGCCTGGTTTGACCTTATTGCCGAACGGCCTCACTCAAAAATATTGAGTGAAACAATCATGAAAATCAGCGCAATGCGTCTGGCAGGTGAGCTTATACCCATGACTCGAAAAACATCCTTAGCTAAGGGAACCGAAGTAACGATAGGGGTTTATAGCTAGTATTTTTGGAAAACAGAGGCAAACAGCATCAGGAAAATAGGGTCTTGTAATGACGCATTTTCACCCGCCCTACTCATCTTAGATTGATTGGGTCTAGCAAGCAGACGGCTCTCGCTCGCGCCAACTGGATCTAGCCTTGCAAAAACACACCCTAAAACACATCCCCAGGCACCCGAACCCACCCTTCCATCAACACCCTAGCACTACGACTCATACTCGCGTTGTTCACCACCCACTCACCATCAACCTGACTGGCTTGCGCACCGACTTTCAAGGTGCCGGAGGGATGGCCAAAGCGCACCGCATCGCGGGCTTCACCACCTGCTGCAATATTCACCAAAGTACCGGGGATTGCCGCCGCAGTGCCGATGGCGACAGCGGCGGTGCCCATCATCGCGTGGTGGAGTTTACCCATCGACAAAGCCCGCACTTGCAGGTCGATATCGGCCACGGTAATTTCTTTACCGCTGGATGATATATAATCACAAGGCGGCGCAACGAAGGCAACCTTGGGCGTGTGCTGGCGGGCGACGGCTTCTTCGAGGTCTTTAATTAAACCCATGCGGATCGCACCGTGGGCGCGAATGGTTTCAAAGCGTGTCAGCGCGGCGGGGTCGCCGTTAATGGCCTCTTGCAACTCGGCACCGGTGTAACCGATTTCGTCGGCATTTAAGAAGATGGTGGGAATACCGGCGTTGATCATGGTGGCTTTAAACGTACCGACCCCTGGCACCTCAAGCTCATCCACTACGTTACCTGTGGGGAACATAGCACCGTCGCCGTCGGCAGGGTCGATAAAGTCGACCTGTACTTCAGCTGCCGGGAAGGTGACGCCGTCGAGTTCGAAGTCGCCGGTTTCCTGTACTTCACCCGCTGTCATTGGCACGTGGGCAATAATGGTTTTTTTAATATTGCCCTGCCAAATGCGGATCACTGCGATACCGTCGGCAGGAATGCGCCCGGCGTCGACCAGGCCATTGCTGATAGCGAAGGCTCCTACCGCTGCGGTGAGGTTACCGCAGTTGCCGCTCCAGTCGACAAAGGCTTTGTCGATGGCGACCTGGCCAAAGAGGTAGTCGACATCGTGATCGGCTTTTTCGCTTTTTGCCAGAATCACCGTTTTGCTGGTACTGGAAGTCGCACCGCCCATGCCGTCGGTCTGCTTGCCGTAGGGGTCGGGGCTGCCAATGACACGCAACAGCAGGGCATCGCGTGCCGCACCGGCGACCTGCGCTGTTTTCGGCAGATCTAGCAAGCTAAAGAAAACACCTTTGCTGGTGCCGCCACGCATATAGGTGGCGGGGACCTTTATTTGAGGTACGTAAGCCATAAAAACTTCCCATTGAAACTTATTTACACTAACTGTTTAGTACGCGAGTCAAACCACTTTGCTTAACCAATCAATCCGCTAAGCAAACCAAATAGCTGTAAAACTTAAAACGTCATTCAATTAAAACGTCATTCAATAAATTCATGGTTGTACTGTCGCACCATTTTAACCACGGCTACTGAGCTGCTACTTATTTCCCGATATTTACGCATATTTTCAAGAACTAGCAACTCACCTCCCTGATAAGAGAGGATTTTTTGCTTAGCCTGTTCTACATCTCCCGCTTCTATGCTTTGGAGTATGTCGTGATACTTTGCCACATCAGCCGCAGCATAGGTTTCGTATAGCTCCCAGTAATCAGCGTCTTGCGCATATAAAACTTGTGGGAAAAGAACCGCAACTACAACAGCTAATATTCTCATTGCCACTTCTCCTTGCGTGTCAAAGCTCGTTAAGCAGCTGTTGACGACTCTAAAAAGTCCTGAGCAAAGCGCTGCAGTACACCCCCCGCTTCATAAACTAAGACTTCTTCAGCGGTATCGAGACGACAGGTTACTGGCACGTCGACGGTCTCGCCGTTTTTACGATTGATGCGCAGAGTTAGGTCGGCGCGGGGGCTGGCCTTACCGATCACATCAAAGGTTTCAGTGCCGTCGATGGCGTAAGTCTTGCGATTTTCACCGGCTTTAAATTCCAGTGGCATGACACCCATGCCCACCAGGTTGGTGCGGTGAATACGCTCAAAGCCCTCGGCGACAATCGCTTCAACACCCGCTAGACGCACACCTTTGGCCGCCCAGTCGCGGGATGAACCCTGGCCGTAGTCGGCACCGGCGACAATTATCAGCGGCTGCTTGCGCTCCATGTAGTTTTCAATAGCTTCCCACATGCGGCTGACTTTGCCTTCTGGCTCAATACGTGCCAGCGAGCCCTGTTTGGTTTCACCGTTTTCCTGCACCATTTCATTGAACAGCTTAGGGTTGGCGAAGGTGGCGCGCTGGGCCGTTAGGTGGTCACCCCGGTGGGTGGCGTAGGAGTTAAAGTCTTCCTCGGGCAAGCCCATTTTATCGAGGTAGGCGCCGGCAGCACTGTTGAGCTGAATCGCATTCGATGGGGACAAATGATCGGTAGTGATGTTGTCACCCAGCACGGCCAGCGGGCGCATGCCCTTCATGGTGCGCTCACCGGCCAGCGCGCCTTCCCAGTACGGGGGGCGGCGAATATAGGTGGTCTGTGGACGCCAGTCGTAGAGTGGGCTGATCTGCTCACCCTCCTCGTCTTTAATATCAAACATGGGGATGTAGATATCACGGAACTGCTGGGGTTTAACGCTGGCCTCGACAATCGCGTCGATCTCTTCATCGCTGGGCCAGATATCTTTCAATGTTATCGCCTTGCCATTCTTATCAGTACCAAGCACATCTTTTTCGATATCGAAACGAATAGTGCCGGCGATGGCATAGGCAACCACAAGTGGTGGTGATGCCAGGAATGCCTGCTTTGCATAAGGATGGATACGACCATCGAAATTGCGGTTACCGGACAATACTGCAGTGGTATAAAGATCGCGCTCGATAACTTCCTTCTGGATATCTGGATCCAGTGCACCACTCATTCCGTTGCAAGTGGTACAGGCGTAGCCAACAATGCCAAAGCCGAGTTGTTCCATCTCAGACAAGAGACCCGCATCTTCCAGGTATAGCCTGGCGACTTTTGAACCCGGCGCAAACGAAGACTTGACCCAGGGCTTGCGGGTTAAACCGAGTTCATTCGCCTTGCGTGCGATCAAACCGGCAGCAACCACGTTACGCGGGTTACTGGTATTGGTACAGGAAGTGATCGCTGCAATGATCACCGCACCATCGGGTATTTTTCCTTCTATTTCTTGGGCCTGTGCCTGTTCCAATCCATGCGCGATACCACGGGATGCGAGCTCTGCGGTTGGCAGTCGACGATGTGGATTGGAAGGTCCGGCCATGTTGCGGCACACCGTTGACAGATCAAAAGTCAGTACCCGTTCGTATTCAGCCTGCTTAAGATCATCAGCCCAGAGACCGGCTACTTTGGCATAGTTTTCTACCAGCGTGACCTGCTCGGCTTCGCGCCCGGTGAGCTTAAGATAATCGATGGTCTGTTCGTCGATATAGAAAATTCCCGCCGAAGCACCAAACTCCGGTGTCATATTGGAGATAGTGGCACGATCACCAATAGTCAAATCAGCAGCGCCTTCACCAAAGAATTCCAGGTAGGCAGAAACCACTTTCTGTTTGCGCAAGAATTCAGTTATTGCCAGGACGATGTCCGTGGCCGTGATACCCGCTTGACGCTTGCCGGTCAACTTGACACCGATTATGTCAGGCAGGCGCATCATCGATGGACGACCAAGCATCACAGTTTCTGCTTCAAGGCCACCGACACCGATGGCGATAACACCGAGGGCATCAACATGAGGAGTGTGACTGTCAGTGCCGACACAGGTATCGGGATAAGCCACCCCATCACGCGCTTGTATCACCGGCGACATTTTTTCCAGGTTGATCTGGTGCATGATGCCGTTACCCGCCGGGATCACGTCTATGTTTTCAAACGCCGTCTTGGTCCATTCGATAAAATGAAAACGATCTTCATTACGACGATCTTCGATGGCACGGTTTTTTTCAAACGCATCCGAATCAAAACCACCAAACTCAACCGCCAGTGAGTGATCCACGATCAACTGGGTCGGCACAACCGGATTTACCTGGGCGGGATCACCGCCCTTTTCTGCAATGGCATCTCGTAAACCAGCAAGGTCCACCAGTGCGGTTTGACCAAGAATATCGTGACAGACCACACGAGCTGGATACCAGGGAAAATCCAGCTCACGTTTGCGTCCGATAATCTGTTTCAAGGAGGCATCGAGTAATTCCGGATCACAACGGCGCAGCAGTTGCTCTGCCAGAACGCGGGATGTGTAGGGTAAGCCCGCATAGGCACCGGGCTGGAGTGCTTCTATGGCTGCGCGGGTGTCAAAATAGTCCAGGCTGGAATTTGGCAGGGGTGAGCGATATTTAGTATTCATTCATGCAAAATCATATATTGTCGACATATTCTAAGTATTCTAGCGATATTTTTATGAATAGTAGCAATGCTAACGTTTATTGTCGACAATTTCCTCGATTGTCATTCCCGCGCAGGCGGGAAACCATTTAGTTAAAGTACACTATTTTCACTGGATCCTCACCGGAGTTTATACCCGAATGGGTGCGGG
>JAJFJD010000037.1 GCA_021774335.1 Alphaproteobacteria bacterium | reverse complement strand
CGCGCAGGGCCATCTGCGCCACCCGATTGTTGCGGCAATCGTAGACGGAAAGATCGTCCCGCAGCGGCGCGCTTTCGACACCGTCGATGCGCCCAATGAATGTGTCGAGACGGGCATCGTCGAAATCGCAGTGGCGGAGTGCCGACCGGTTCTGCAGTAACGCCTCCGCCGTTGCGTCGAGCCCGACGCCAAGGCTGTTGATCAAGGTCAATGCATTGATCGCAAGTACCGTCATGGGGTCGCCTTTTTCGGCCGTCCGGTAAAGATCAGGCAGAAGACAAGCGAGGTGGCCGATCCGATCGCCACCGTCCAGCCGATCTGCGACAGGATTGGCACCGCGGCGGTCGCCAAAAGCGTAAAGACGGCGATACTCGTCGCTGCGCACAACGTCACCGCGCGCACCGTATCACCCTGCGCGACAGGGTCGGCGTCATCGGACTCCCGCCCATGCCGCAGGAAGACCGCGTAGTCGATCCCGAGTCCCGCGACCATCAACAACGCGACGAGATGAAAGACAGTCAGTCCGCCGGCGATATACACCATCGCTACCGCCGTCAGGGTCACCGACAGAAGGACCGGCGCCAATACCTCGGTCACCGCCCGCAACGACCGCAAAACCGCCGTCAGCAGCAGCAACGCCAGGCCACCGCCCAACGCAACCCAACGGAGTGTTTCGTCGCGATACCTTGCCATCACCCCTTCGGCCGTTTGTTTGAGATCCAAATACCGCACAGTCGCGAACCCAGCATTGCGCAGCACTATCTGAAATTCACCGGAATTCCGCACGCCGCGCAACAGAATCAAGGCTTGGGTACCCTGATCCGACGTCAGCAGCAACGTATCGAGCCGCGCGCGCAAGGTTTGGTCGGCAATTTCACCGGGCCCGACCGGCCCGGTCTTGCGCGCCGCCGCAACGGCTTGCAGAAACGGATCGAAAAAACCTTCCTTGAAGGGCAATCCAACTTGCGCCGCCCGGACGTCACGCTGCAAGGCATCGGACGCCGGCAACGCGGCTAAGCGAACCGCCTGCGCTTGCTTGCTCGGGATGAACAGGGCCGCCATTTCAAATCCGGCGAGATCGCCCGCCGCCTGCCGCACGGCGAGGAATTGCCGCAGCGGCATGCTCCGCTGCAACGCCTGCTCGATATTTTTGCCGGACACGCTGAGAAGGTAGCGCGGATCGGTCGCCGCCAGATCGCGGCGCAGCGCTTGATCGCGGGTGCGGATGCTTTCGGGAATCGGACTCAGGGTGGCGAGATCGTTCTGCCAGACCGGTTGATCCCGCCCGATCAGTAGGGCGAGCGCGACAACGCCGAGGATCATCGCCGCAACGCGCCCTTGTCCCAACACGCCGTGGACTATTGCCGGAGCCCGGCCGCCCCAGCGCACAGGCGGCCGGTCGGCCGTTCCGATCAGTGCCGGCAATCCCCAGCGCGTGACGAGAGCTGCGGCGATAAGCCCGGTCACCGTGAACACGCCAAGCTGCGCCAAGCCGGGGAAGCTCGACAGGATCAGCGGAAGGAATGCGAATACCGTCGTCGCCGCGCCGAGCAACAGCGCGGGCCAGATGCGTCGTGCCGCCGCGCCGGGAGCGAGGCCGCCCTGGATGCGCGACAACAGATGCAGCGGGTAATCCACGGCAATGCCCAACAGCGTCGCGCCGAACCCCAGGGTCGTGACGTGGACCGTCCCGAAAACCCCTCCAACCATGGCTGTGCCCGCGATGTACCCGCATAGCAGCGGCAGGAAGCCCAACGGCAATGCGATCAACCGGCGTAGAAATAACAACAGGAGGCCGGCGACTAGCGGAACCGACAGGAAGACAAGACGCTGCGACTCCGACTCCGCCTGCTTGCGGCTTTCCACCGCGATGACCGACGGTCCGGACAGCACGACACGCAACGGTCCGAACTTTTCTTCAAGCCGCTCGGCGGCCGCGTGGACCGCGGCGATCATCGCCGACTGACCCGTGAAACTGAATCCTTCGCCCGCCGAGCGCCCCAGGAAGAGAAGCTGCCGATCGTCTGCGTCGACCCAAACCCCCTGACGCCGTTTGGTCGGCGGCGGCGACCAGCGCGAGAGCACGTCGAACGTCCGCAATGTCGGATCGGCCGCCATGATGTCCTTCACCACCGCCGCACCGAAACCCTGCAACCGCTGCAGCAAATCCTCGAAGGCCGCCCGCAATCCGGCAGCCGAATACCGTTCCGGGTCGAGCGCCGGGGCCAGATGATAGCGATGGCGGAAAAACGGTTCGATCGCCTTCCGGTCGCGCCGAACCTCGCCATTCGAGACCCAATCGAAATGACCGCTCTTCTCAAGGGCCTGGCGAAACGCCCGGCTGAGCGTCCGCGCCCGATCGATCGGGCCCGCGGCAGTTTCAGACGCAAGGCCGATCATTACGGTGCGGCTCGCCGCCCCTTGCTGCAGGGCGCCTAACAACAGCCCAAGGTCGCCGCTCCGTTGCTCTGGTAGCAGGACGGTCATGTCGGATTGAACGGGCAAATACCGGAACAACGCGGCGCCGGCCCCCGCAAGGACCAACAAAATCAGAATGAGACGGGCGGCGTATCGCATCCTTCCGGTCACCGCCCGGACGCAGCGCCGAGCAGGCGGATGATGGAGGTATCGCCATCGCGTTCCCGCACCTCGAAGCTCGCGATTTGCCGGGCGCTGCCGGAGACGACCACGCGGTCGAGACGCGTATCACCCTCCTCGGATTTCGGCGTCAACTGCAACCGCCACGTCCCGGCATCGCCGCTGACCTGGATGTCGAAGGCGGACCGCAAGGCCGCGGCATCGCCGCTGAACACCGCCTGCAGGCCGGTAAACACGAGCTGCAGGTCGCGCTGCATCCAGAGGTCTATCGTCGCGACCTCGGTGTCGTCCGCATCGAGGATCGTCAGCCGGTCTTCGTCGAGGATCGCGGTCTCGCGGCGGGGCGTCTCGAACCGCTTGATCAGCCGGCCGCCTGGTTCATAGATCAAGCGACCGCGCGACATCAGCGGCTTTGTTACCCCGGCAATCGATCGGGTCTCTTCGAACGCAACCTCGCGCCGCTCCGTTTGCGCAACGCCGTCGAGCAAGGCCTCCAGTTCCAGCGCCTGTGCCGGTCGCGCCATCGCAACTGGCGCGCACAGCATCACGATCGCCGCCAAACCGGCAATGGCAGATCGCAAGCCGCGCAGCTCACTCATTCGATTCGTCCGTTTTGGCCCAGAAGTTCAGCAAATTAGCCCAATTATACGGCGTCAGGCGGCAAAAATGCTCCAACCGGCTGGCAAACTGGATCGCAAGGCTGCGGGCATGTTCCACGCGCTGCGACCGTTCCGGATTTGCCGCCGGTGACAGCAATTCGAAGTAAGCATCGTAATGCCCCTTGCCGCTGTAGACCGCAAAACACAACACGACCGGAACGTTTAGCATGCCCGCGAGGAGCCACGGTCCGAGCGGGAAGTTCGCTGGCGCACCCAGGAAGTCGACCGGTGTAACCCGGTCGCCGGACATCGACCGGTCGGCCAGAATACCAACGACCCCACCGCCGTCGATCCATTCCCGAATCTCGAGAACCGTTCCCGGCTGGCCGAGCGGGATCACGCTATCGACTACTTCGGGGTTGATGTCCCGGAGCATGTTGTAGAACCGGCGCGATGTCTCGACATCGATCAGCGCCTTGACCGGATGCTTCTTCTCGCTGATGCCGAGTGCCCGCAACGCTTCGAAACTGCCGATATGGCCGCTCGCCAGGAGGAATCCTTTCTTCTCCGCCACGAGCGACTCGAAGATCTCGACCCCATGGACGCTGAAACTCACGTCCTTGGTCCGGCGCGCCAGGAAGAAAATCTTGTCCATCATCAAGGTGCAGAAGATGAAGAAATGCCGGTACCGTTGAACCAGCGTCGGACGTCGACCCAGGACGCGCGCCAGATAATCCTGCGACGCCCAGCGCTCGGCCGGGGCGGATACGAAGAAATACAGCGCAATTCCATAGAGGATCGGCCGAGCCAGGCGACGGCCGACCGTCAACGACAACCAAATGTAAAAGCGGGTGATGCGACGACCGCCGCGTTCCGGCCGGTCTCGCCAGTTAATCTCCATCGCGCCGGTCTATGCCACGATCAGCCGTACGGTCAAGGCAGCCTTGCCCTCGACCCTGCTGCTGACGACGACCGTACCGTCATCCGCCGCTTCGATTGTCACCGGCCACTCGACCTCCGGTGCCAGGGGTTGGCGAAACTGCGCGCGCGTAACCCCTACAACGGTCCGCGCCAATTCAGTTTCGACCAGCATCACCACCTCGGACAGGATCGCCGCGGCCGGCACGATGGGATTGCCGGGAAAATGTCCTTCCAGGCAGGGGTCATCGGCGACGAATCGGATCAATGTTTCAACGCGTTGCATTGCCGACCCCGTGCCGGGATGCGAGGTCGCGCAGGGCGGCCTGCGTCAGCTTGCCTGTCGCGTTGCGCGGCAGGGCATCGACTAACACCATCCGGCGCGGCGCAAATGCGGCCCCCAGCCGATTTCTGAGGACGCGCTGCAGATCGTCCACATTGCGCTCCGGGGCGACGATAAAGGCAACCAGCCGCGCGACCGTTCCCGAGCCATCGTCTTCGGAAGGCAGCCAAACAACACCATCCTCCACGCCCTCGACCTCAAGCAGTTGGGCGGTCAGCCCGGAGAGCGACGCGCGCTTTCCAGCGATGTTGACCATGTCCTGGCTGCGCCCGAGCAACCGGATGCGGTGCGGATCGACCACCTCGATCACGTCCGGGAACGGGACGCGCCGCTCGAAATCCGCCCAGTCGACATACTGCCGGCCATCTTCCGCGACCACGGTGAAATCTTCCCGCAGCCGCCACTCGTCCGATTGCGTGGTCTGCCGGGCCGCAACGGATCCGGCCTCGGTGAAGCCGTATATTTCCCAGATTGCCGCGCCCAACCGCGCCTCGGCAGCCTGCGCCAGTGCCGGGGCCAGCGGCGCGGTCGCCGAAATGACGCGCGCGATAGGCGGTAACGTGACCGCGCTGCCGACCAAGGCGCGCAGGTGAACCGGCGTGGTGACCAGCACCCGCGGTTCCGGAACATCCATGAGGCAACGCGCGATATCCGCCGGATAGACCGGATGTTCCGCATGCACGCTGGCGCCGCCCTGCAATGCATTCATGACGGTCGTCTCGAAACCATACATATGCTGGCTCGGCACCGTCGCGACGACGGCGGGCAATGTCAGGTCATCGAGAGTCAGCATCCGGGGAATTGTCTTCCCGCCGGCCACGAGCATGCCCCAGCTCTTGTCGTTGACCGACGGTTTGCCGGTGGATCCCGATGTGAACACCTTGGCGGTGGGATGCGCCCACGGCAATGCACCAACGCTGCTGACTGTCCCTGCAGGCCGGCTATCCGGGTCGAGCAGGATTGCCGACGGCGACTCGAACGGCAACGGCTGATCCGAAACCGTATACAGGTCCGGATAGTCGGCGACGAGCGCGGCGAAGGTGTGCACCCCCGCATCCGCCGGAAACAGGGCGGTTTGGCCTCGCATCCACATCGCCAGCAATGCCACGGTAAAATCGTCGCGCGCCGAGCAATAGTTGATCGCAACCGGACAATCGGGCAGTCGGGCAGCAAGATGCTCGGCCCGAAGATAGAGTTCGTCCTGGGATACCGGCCCGTCACCGGTCCAGAAAGCGGGGCGACCCGGTTCGAACGGATCGATCAGCGGCCATTCTTTCGGCTGCGTTGGTGCCAGGATCACGTCTCCCGATACGCCGTCCGCCATCACCGCCACGATACCGGGTCGAACATGACCTCGACCGTCTCGAGAATCGACGGGGTGCCCAGATGCGGCAGGCAAAGTCCCCGGAATACATGCTCGCCGACATAAAAGGTCACGAGCAAGGCCGGATTGACGACATTGCTCGCCCAGGACCATGCGTTTAGTCCGAACGCGGCATAGATGCCCATCGCCGTCACCGCCAGAAACGCCGGCAGGATGGCCCAGGCCCAGGTCAGCATCCGGGCATACGCCTCCAATCCGTCCGGCAGCGCGCCGCGGCGCATCAACCGGCAAAACCGGGTAATTAACGGCTCTTTATCCGGCAGGAGGCTATAGGCGAACACCGCACTGGTGAGTAGATAACCGAGAAGCGGTGGCGCGATGAGGACCGTGTGCATATCAAGCGTCGGAACCGCGGCGAAAACACCCACGGCGGCCAGGCAGACTACGGCGACGATAGCGGCGTTGATGCGCCGGCGGGCGGCGCCGCGCAGCATGGCCGTCGCCCAGATCAGGATCAGCGCACCGACAACGATCATCGCGGCAAGCGGGATATCACCCGCCAAGGTCAGCAGATGAACCGATATCAGCACCAGGCCGAACAACAGCAGCCTAATCACGGACTCTCCGTTCCCGGGCGGCGTCTGACGCGCCGTCACTTAGTCGTATGTTGACCAACAAAGGTGGCGAGGGATCGCAACGAGCTGAAGATCTGCTGACTGCGCTCATCCTCCGCCTTGATCTCTACACCGTATTTCTTGGCGATCTCGAGCGAGATCTCCAACGCATCGATCGAATCCAGGCCCAACCCATCCCCGAACAACGGTCCGTCCAACGGAATCTCGTCCGGTTTCACGTCCAGATCGAGAGCCGAAACTATCAACATCGCCAATTCATGTTCCATCGTCGAACAACGGGACATGGTCACCTCACTATTTTGCGGCGCGGGCCGGAGCCGCATTCCTGGTTATTCTATATGCATCTGATAGGGAATCAGTGCGACAAAATATTATACATCCCCTTAATTCTAAAGATTTGTTTTGCACCCTTGGATACCGCGGCAGAAAAATGCCAGCAAGGCCACGGCAATAATGCCGTGGCCTCGTGCGTCGAGCCAAATTGCCCGATCGGAACGTCCAGATTGCCGCCTAATGCAGCAGGTTGAGAGCCGAACCCGCCCGGAACCATTCGATCTGCGATTGCGTGTAGGAGTGGTTCAGCTTCAGCGTCTCCGTCGACCCGTCCGCATGCCGCACCAGGCAGTCGACCGGCTTGCCCGGCGTCAGGCCGGCGAGATCGGCGAGGCTCAACCGGTCGTCGGACCGGATCCGGTCATAGTCCGCCGGATCGGCGAAGGTCAGCGCCAACAATCCTTGCTTCTTCAGGTTGGTCTCGTGAATGCGCGCGAAACTGCGGGCGATGACCGCAGCACCGCCCAACAGCCGCGGCGACAGCGCGGCATGTTCGCGGCTGCTACCTTCGCCGTAGTTGCTGTCGCCGACCGCGACCCACCGCAGGCCCTCGGCCTTGTAGTGGCGCGCGGTCTTGGAATAGGCGCTGTCGGTATCGCCGGATAAGACGTCGAGGCCGGTGCCACGCGCGTCGGTGTAGGCGTTGACCGCACCCATGAACATGTTGTCGCTGAACTTGTCGAGATGGCCGCGCAGACGCAACCACGGCCCGGCGGGCGAGATATGGTCGGTCGTCGTCTTGCCCTTGGCTTTCAGCAGGACCGGCATCTCGGTGAAATCCGTGCCGTCCCAGGCCGGCCACGGCTGCAGCGCTTCCAGCCGTTCGCTGTCGGGGGCGATTACGATGTCGATTGCGCTCCCATCGGCTGGCGGCGCGGTATACGTGGATTTGCCGGGATCGAATCCGGCCGGCGGCACGTCCGCGGCTTGCCGCGGTGGCGTCAGTTTGTACGGGTTGCCGTTTTTATCCTCCAAGCTATCGGTTAGCGGATTGAAGGACAGGCGCCCGGCGAGGGCGAAGGCGGTCGCCAATTCCGGGCTGGTGATGAAATTCATCGTCGTCGGCTGGCCGTCGTTCCGCTGCGGAAAGTTCCGGTTGTACGACGTTACGATCGTGTTCGGCTCGCGCGACGCTTCCTTGGCGCGGCGCCATTGACCGATACAGGGGCCGCAGGCATTCGCGAGCACGACCCCGCCGATATCCGACAGCGTTTGCATCTGGCCGTCGCGGTCGATGGTAGCGCGGACCTGTTCCGATCCCGGCGTGACCAGGAAGGACGAAGCCGCGGCGGCACCATGCGCCTTCGCCTGACCGGCCACATCGGCAGCCCGGCTCATATCTTCGTAGGACGAGTTGGTGCAACTGCCGATGAGGACCGTGCTGACGGCATCGCAAAATCCGTTCTCCGAATCGGCAACCTCCGCTGACAACGCGGAAATCGGGCGGGCGCGGTCCGGCGAATGCGGGCCAACCACATGCGGTTCCAACGCGGACAGGTCCAACTCGACCACATGATCGTAATGCGCCGCCGGATCGGCTTCGACCTCGGCGTCAGGCTCGAGAAGATGCTTGAAGCGGTCGGCGATCGGGACAACCGCGCCCCGCCCGGTCGATTTCAGATACCGCGCCATGCGATCGTCATACGGAAAGATCGATGTGGTGGCGCCAACCTCGGCGCCCATGTTGGTAATCGTCGCCTTGCCGGTAGCACTAATCGTCCGCGCGCCGGGGCCGATATATTCGATTATGGCGTTGGTGCCGCCGGATACCGTCAACTGACCGGCAACATAGAGAATGACATCCTTCGGCGCGGTCCAGCCGCTCATCTCGCCGGTCAGATGTACCGCGATCCGTTTCGGATACAGCAGCTCCCACGGCAGCCCGGCGATCACCTCGGTCGCGTCCGCACCGCCGACGCCGACCGCACAGGCGCCGAGCCCGCCGCCGTTCGGCGTATGCGAATCGGTCCCGATGATCATCGCGCCGGGCATGGCGTAATTCTCCAGAACCACCTGATGGATGATGCCCGCGCCCGGCCCCCAGAACCCAGCGCCGTATTTCGCCGCCGCCGATCTCAAGAAGTCGTAGACCTCGCCGTTCTCCGCCAGCGAATCACGAAGGTCGGCCGCGCCGTCATTACGCGCCTCGATCAGGTGATCGCAGTGGATCGTGGTCGGAACGGCGACCCGGTCTCGCTGCGTTTGCATGAATTGCAGCATCCCGCTTTGCCCCAGCACGTCCTGGAACACCACGCGGTCCGGACGCAGATCGAGGAAGGATTTACCGGGCACCAGATCCTGTGTCTCCGCATCATCCAGATGACCGAGCACGATCTTCTCGGACAACGTCAGCGGCCGGCCAACCGTGGTGCGGACAACGGAGAGCGTGCGCTCGATCCGTTCATACAATGCCTGCGCCCCTTCCGGCGTGACTTCGATGGTGACAGTGCTGTCGTTCGCGCTCATGGCGGCGGCTCCTCTGAATTGCCTATCCGGAATGCGGATTGGATTTGGAAACGCACGTCGCGGCCCGCTCGGCGGAGTCCAGCGACGGCATGGAAACCGTAGCGCCAAACTTACCTATGGTCTAATATATGATTAAAGTCTTTTGGATATGTTATTGATATAGATTAATGGAACTACGCCACCTTCGTTATTTTGTCGTCGTTGCCGAGGAAGAGCATGTCACTCGCGCCGCGGAACGGCTCGGTATTCAGCAACCCCCGCTGAGCCAACAGATTCGCGGTCTTGAAAATGAACTCGACGTGCAGCTCCTGCGTCGAAAACCGCGCGGCGTAGAACTGACCGAAGCCGGCCGCGCCTTCGCAGCCGACGCCCGCAGCATTCTCGATCAGGTGGAACGCGCGGTTGCCAGGGCGCAACGGACCGCACGTGGGCAACAGGGCGCCATCGTCCTGGGCTTCACCAGTTCCGCCCCGTTCCATCCCTTCGTGCCCAATGAGATCAGCGAATTTCGCGAAGCCAATCCACTGGTGTCGATCCAGCTGGAGGAAGGCGGGACCAGCGACCTGGTCGAAGCGGTCCGGAGCGAACGGATGGACGCCGCCTTCATCCGCTCGCCGGTCACCGAAACCGAAGGGCTGAGCATTCATCCGCTGTTCAAGGAACGGATGCTGGCCGCCCTGCCGCGCACGCATCGCCTGGCCAATCCAACGGACAAGCCAATTTCCCTGTCCGACCTCAGCGGCGAGCCGCTGGTCTTGTACCGCCGCCGCACCGGTCCCGGCCTATACGATGCAATCATCGCGGCCTGTCACCGGGCCGGCTTCAACCCCAACATCGGACAGGAAGCGCCGCGCATCGTCTCCACGCTCAACCTGGTCGCCGCCGGTCTCGGCATCACGCTCGTGCCCGCATCGCTACGCCAGTCGCAGATGGAGGGGGTCGTGTATCGGCCGCTCAAACGATCCGCTGACCTGACCGCACCGCTCAACCTGGTCTGCCGGTCGGTCGAACATTCCGCCGCCGCACAGCGATTTACCCTGCTGGTGCGCAAGGCCGCCACGACCTTGACCGCCGACGGGCAGTGGAAGGCACGTCGGTAAAGTTTGTCTGCCGGCGGTGTGACCCCCAGCCCACTCGAAACACATGCGCCGACCACACCCTCGATGCAGGCCAACGCACCTACTCTATCGAGCCCATTAATTCCCCCGGTGTCTCACAATTTCGGAGTTGACGGAGCAGAGGTAAAGAGGTCTTTCTCAAATCTGAGATAATAGATTCGGTGCAGATCCGTTAAGTCCACGCATCCTTGATTATGCGGACCACGGCTGTCACCCAAATATGACTCATACATAAATTCCTACCGGCCATTGATCCTTGAAAGAGGCGACAATGAAACTTGCATTATTATGCCGCAACGCAGACCTCTATAGTCACAAACGACTGGTCGAAGCCGCCGAGGAGCGCGACCATGAAATCGAGGTTATTAATCACCTCCGTTGCTACATCAATGTCGCATCGGCGAAACCCGCAATTCACTTTAGCGGCAAGAAACTGCCCTTGTACGATGCGGTGATTCCGCGGATCGGAGCATCGGTGACCTTTTTTGGTACTGCCGTAGTCCGCCAGTTCGAAATGATGGGGGTGTATTCCGTCAACGAATCGCTCGCGATCACCCGGTCACGCGACAAGCTTCGAAGCCTTCAACTGCTGGCGCGGCGTGGAATCGGGCTTCCGGTCACCGTCTTCGCCCATAAGACCGGTCAGGCCGACGACATTATCGAAATGCTCGGCGGTGCACCGGTCGTCATCAAACTACTGGAAGGAACGCAAGGACTGGGCGTCGTCCTCGGTGAGACAGAGAATGGGGCCAAAAGCATCATTCAAGCCTTCGCGGGGTTGGACGCAAACTTTCTCGTCCAGGAATTCATCAAAGAGGCGGAAGGGGAAGACATTCGCTGCCTGGTGATCGGCGACCGTGTCGTTGCCGCCATGTTGCGCCGTGGAAAAGAGGGGGATTTTCGGTCGAACCTTCACCAGGGTGGCACCGCAGAAGCGACCCGAATTACGCCCACGGAGCGATCTATCGCGGTTGCCGCGGCAAGAGCAATGGGCTTGAACGTGTGCGGCGTCGATTTGCTGCGGGCGAACCATGGCCCTGTGGTGATGGAAGTGAATTCGTCTCCCGGTTTCGAAGGAATTGAAGCGGCAACTGGGATTGACGTTGCCGGTAAGGTGATAGAATTCATCGAAAAGCATGCGAAACCGAACAAGACCCGCACACGGGGTAAGGGCTGATCGATGAGGCCAGCATTCGAAATCGGCGGTGAAACCATTGCCCCGGGTCAACGGCGAACCGTCGATATCCCCATAAGCCTGCTCTCCAATCACACCCCCATGGTGCTGCCTGTCCATGTCATCCATGGTCGCCGGGATGGCCCCACGTTGTTTGTCAGCGCGGCCATCCATGGCGATGAGATCCTTGGTGTGGAAATTATCCGACGGCTGGTTCAATCATCCGCTGTGGCCCGCCCGCGCGGCACGCTCATGTTTATCCCGATCGTCAATCTCTTCGGTTTCATAAGCCACATTCGATATCTGCCGGACCGGCGCGATCTGAACCGTTCCTTCCCTGGCAAGCCAGACGGATCGTTGGCCGAACAACTCGCGCATGTGTTCATGACGGAAATCGTAGCTCAGGCGAACTACGGAATCGACCTGCATACAGCGGCGATCCATCGGGCCAACCTGCCGCAAATTCGCGCCAATATTCGCCAGAAGGAAACTCGGAAACTGGCACAGGCCTTCGGTGCGCCGCTCATCCTGAATTCCAGCCTGCGGGACGGTTCACTAAGGCAGGAAGCCTGCAAAATCGGGTGCGATACCTTGCTATACGAAGCCGGGGAAGCGCTGCGATTCGACGAAGTTGCCATAAGAATCGGCGTCAAGGGCGTGCTATCCGTATGCCGCCATCTCGGCATTCTGCGAAGCGCACGACCGAAGGCAGCCGCCAAGCAGTCGGTCATATCGAGATCGAGCTACTGGCTACGCGCACCAGCAGGCGGGATTCTCCGGGCCCACAAAGGGTTAGGCGATTTCGTGGAGGAAGCCGAATCGATCGGTTTTATTTCCGATCCATTCGGGCATAAGGAATCAGAAGTTCTTCCGTCAAGAGCCGGCGTTATCGTCGGGCGCACCAATCTGCCGGTAGTCAATCAAGGCGATGCGTTATTCCATATCGCCAAGGTCAACGCGGAAGATGATGTAGAGGACCACGTCGAGCAATTCGAGCAGGAGATCGAAAACGATCCGTTGTTTGATAGCACCGTCATTGTTTAAGTCTAAGTAAGTGGCACAACAATCAACTGCCACCATTCGGTTCAAGAATTGCCGCGTGATGAAACGGCGCTGAATATGTTTTAGCAGGTATATTTAAATGTCCGAACCCGACGGATTAATCGCACTGGACGTCTGGCTCGTGCGCAAACTTAAGTGGTGGGTCTAGCAGCGCCGGTCTAAATGATCGACCGCGCGGCGAGGTCGTCGAGTGCTTCGGCATCGAGGCCGAGCAGGTCGGACAAGACCTCCCGCGTGTGAGTCCCGCTTGGCGCTGCCGCCCCGCCGTAGCCGGTCTCTGCGCCGCTGAACTTCAACGGGAACCCCGCCGCCTTGAGACCGGTCAGCGGGCCAAGCGCCGGATGCTCAACCGTGTCGATCATGCCGCGTGCCTGCAGGTGCGGCCACTGCAGCAAATCGTCAATCGTGTGCACCGCGCTGGCCACGACGCCGGCATCGGTCAGCCGCCGGACCGCATCGTCAGTGGTATTTTCCCGCGTCCAGTCGCCGAGCATCGCATCCACCGCGTCGTTGTGCGCAACCCGCCAACTCATGCTGCCCCAGTCTTCGTGAGAGACCAGGTCGTCGCGGCCAACCACCGCGCATATCGCCTGCCACATGGCGTCCGTGCCGCAACAGATCACCATCCAACCGTCCCGCGTCGGATAGGAATTGAACGGCGAGAACCGCATCACGCGATTGCCTTGCTGATAGTCCATGCCGAGCGCCGGATAGCAGTCGAGCGGCTCGTCGAACAACAGCGAGAACAGCACATCGACCATCGAGACATCGACGAACTGGCCAACACCCGTGGCCTGGCGATGATAGAGCGCGCCCAGTATGCCGGACAGTGCGAAGCCAGCGGACACCGTATCGGCGAGCGGCGAGCCGGCCTTGGTCGGCGGGCTGCCGGGCTGCCCCGTGATGCTCATCAATCCCGACATCGCCTGCGTCGTCACGTCATAGCCGCGGCGGCCGCTGTCAGGTCCGGTGCTGCCGTAACCGGTGATCGAACAATAGACGAGCCGCGGGTTTACCGCCTCGAGGCACGGCCAATCGATCTTGAGGCGTTCGGTAACGCCGACCGAGAAATTCTCCACCAGGACATCGGCCTGCTCGACCAGCTTCAGGAACAAGGCGTGTCCCTCATCGGACTTTAGGTCGAGGGCAATCGACTTCTTCGCGCGAGACCGTTTCAGGAAGGCGATACCGAGATCGCTGTCATCTCGTTTTTCGAGCGATGGGCCATCCTTGCCGTAGAAAACCGGCGCGCCGGACAGGGTATCGCCGGTCCCGGGATTGTCGACGCGGATCACCTCGGCCCCCATCCCGGCAAGCAGCAATGTCGTATGCGGACCGGCCAGGAACTGCGACAGGTCCAGGACACGGACACCTTCGAGAATTCGGCTCATGGATGTAGCTTCGCGTTGTGGCACTTGCAGGCCCAAACCGCAGAGCGCGGCCGGCGAGGCACTCTACCTGCAAACCGCCGGCGGACAACAGCGCGCCGCCGAGGCTATTGCGCAACCTAAGCTGTCGAGGAAAGATCGCCTGACTGAACCACCCGCGCCGACGGCAAGCGAACCGTGACGGTCGTGCCCTGTCCGACGGCACTCTGCAGATCGAGCGATCCGCCATGCAGTTCGACCAGCGTCTTGGCGAGCGGCAATCCCAGACCGGCCCCGCCCTGTTGCCGGGTGAACACGTTGCCGATCCGGCCGAAATGCGACAGCGCCTTCGGGATATCCTCGGGCGCAATACCCGCCCCCGTATCGACGACCTGAATTACGAACCCGCCATCTTCACTGTTCCAGGCCTTCAGCCGCACACGCCCGTGTGGCGGGGTGAACTTGATGGCGTTGCTGAGCAGGTTGAGTAGGATTTGCTGCAGCTTGCGCGGATCGGCCCGCAGCATCGGCAACCGGTCGGGAAGGTCGCGTTCGATCTTGAGCGACCGTTTTGCCGCCGTTTGCCCAATGAGACGGACTGCCGACTCCACGATTGTCGAGACCTCGACGACCTCATCGGCGACGTCCGCCGCACCGGCCTCGACCATCGACAGGTCGAGTATGTCATTCACGAGGTCGAGGAGATGAAGTCCGCTTTCATGAATTTTTTCTGCGTACTCGCCATAAGCCGGCGTTCCGACAGGCCCCAATCGTTCGTCCTTGATCACCTCGGAAAAGCCGATGATGGCGTTCAAGGGCGTTCGCAGCTCGTGGCTCATATTGGCGAGGAATTCAGATTTCGCGCGGCTGGCCCGTTCCGCATCGCCTTTCGCTTCGGTGAGACTTTCCGTCGTGTTCTCGAGGATCTCGACATTGGCGGCCAATTTCTGCGTAAGCCGGGCCTCCGCCCGCCAACGTCGCCAGGAGTACCAACCCGCCGCCGCCGCCAGCGCCGGAACGGCGGCAATCCATTCATCGACTTCAAGATGTTCGAGATCGCGCGTGAGACGGAATAGCTGATCGACGAAATCAAATGTGACGAGGAAAACCACAATCAAGGCAAAGAACAGCGCCGCCAGGGCCAAATCCCGATTGGCCAGCCTTCGAAACCATCCGGTGCTCCGGAATTGGATGTTCCCGCTATCCTGCATTGCTTCTTTCGGTTTCTTTTCGGGGTTTGTCTAAAATTTTACGGGTATTTGGTTTATCAATGCTTAAAGACTGAGAATCCGCTCTAGCGACGGCAACTTGCCAGAAACCGGCGTTTCGCCGATGCTATCGGGACGATCACGGCGCCTCCGGATCGATCTGTCCGGCTCGTCGCCCCTTGGGAAGGAGATTTGAGCAGTGACCGATTCAACCTCACTCGTCATTCGCGGTGGCACAATTTTCGACGGATCCGGCGGCGACCCGTATGACGCGGACCTTCGGGTGGAGGACGGCCGCATCGCCGAAATTGGCCCCAATCTGCCGAAAGGCGACGAGGAGATCGACGCGCAGGGCCATATGGTCACGCCGGGCTTCGTCGACCTGCACACCCATTACGACGCGCAGGTGACCTGGTCGAACCACATCACGCCATCATCCTGGAACGGCGTGACCACGGCCATGATCGGCACTTGCGGCGTCGGCTTCGCCCCGTGCCTGCCGGAGCAGCGCGACATGCTGGTCAAACTGATGGAAGGCGTCGAGGACATCCCCGAGGTCGTTCTCACAGAAGGTTTGCCGTGGAACTGGGAAACCTTCGAAGAGTATCTGGATACCCTGGATGCCCGCCCCTACGACCTGGATGTCGTCACACAGGTGCCGCATGCGGCGCTGCGCGTCTATGTCATGGGCCAGCGCGGCGTAAACCGGGAACCGGCAACGGCAGACGATCGGGCCAAGATGGCGCAGTTGGCCGCCGCCGGGATCAAGGCGGGCGCGCTAGGATTCTCGACTTCGCGGACGCTCAACCATCAGACACTCGCAGGCGAGGCCATTCCAACACTCGAGGCCGAGGAAGCCGAACTGTCCGACATCGCGGGGGCAATCAGCAATGTCGGCTCCGGCTGGATGCAGGTCATTTCCGATTTCAACGAGTCGGACGAAGAATTCGCGATGCTGCGCCGGATCGCCAAGCGCGCCGGACGGCCGCTGTCGATCACCGTGCTGCAGCGCGACCGAAACCCCGAATGGTGGCGCGACATCATGGGCCAGATCAGCGCCGCCAACGCCGACGGCGCAAAGATCGTCGGCCAGGTATTGCCGCGGGCGACCGGCACTGTGATGAGTTTTGAGATTTCGCAAAACCCGTTCGTCGGCCGGCCAAGCTGGGACAAGATCGCCAACCTCTCCTTGGCGGACAAGCTTGCCATTTTGCGGCAACCGGATTTCCGGGCACAAATCATGTCGGAAACCTGCCCGGACGAGAAGCTGGCCAACCGCGTTTCCAACTGGGAGCGTATCTTCCCGCTGGGCGATCCGCCAAACTACGAACCGGAGCCGGATCAGAGCATAGCGGCGCTCGCCACCAACGCAGCGCGGGATCCGGCGGACGTCGCCTACGACATGTTGCTGGAGAACGACGGCAAGACCTTCCTGTACAGGCCGATCAGCAACTACACCTATTTCAACCTCGATACCGTCAGCGACATGATGCAGCACCCGAACACGCTGGTCGGGCTCGGCGACGGCGGGGCGCATGTCGGGATCATCTGTGACGCCAGCGCGATCAGCTATCTGCTGACCCACTGGACCCGCGACCGAACCCGTGGCGATACGGTGCCGCTGCCCTGGGCAATCAAACGCCTGACCCACGACAACGCATCGACAATCGGATTGAACGATCGGGGATTGCTCGAACCCGGACGCAAGGCCGACATCAATGTCATCGATTATGACAAGCTGCGACTACGCGCGCCCGAGGTGGTCTACGATCTGCCGGCCGGCGGACGGCGGCTGATCCAGAAGACCGACGGCTACGCCGCGACGATTGTCGCGGGCAAGCCGGTCTATCGGAACGGCGAGGCGACCGGCGCGTTGCCGGGACGGTTGGTGCGCGGCATGAAAGGAGCTGCGTGATCAGGAACCGCGGCGGCGCCGATTAGACCCGCCGTCGCATTACTACCGAACGACGCATCTATTATTCGTGCGCCGGTAACGGCGATCGCATTTCCAGCTATTCCCCGAATAGTCGAGATGCGCGTGCGCCGGAATCTTGAGCGCGACGCAGGATGTTTCCGTCTTGGTATACCCGCGCTGGCATTTCCAATCGTAGCCCTGACCCCGCAGGTACCCGAATGCCGGTATCTTAATCGCCATGCAAGCATCTCCGGTCTCTCTGTAGCCGCGCGCACAACCCCAGCTATGCCCGGAGGAATGAAGGAATCCGTTGGCGGGGACTTTTATGACTGCGCAGGAATACTCGACCGCGCGATATCCCCGATCGCACTTCCACCCCCGCAGGCTGCCAAGATTGCTAACATGGGCGTTAGCGGGAATCTTGATCTTCTCGCACCCATCACGGATCTCGCGGTAACCCCGCTCGCATTCCCATCCGTTCCCATAGGAACCGTCCACCAGAAAACCGTGTGCGGGAACCACGATCGCCTTGCATGTCTTACCGACTTCCCGATAACCGCGAGCGCACTGCCAGCCGGAACCAAATGCGGCTTCCACTAAATAGGCGTTTTTTGGAACCTTCACGGCAATACACGCGTTTGCAGTCTGCCGGTAGCCGCGACCGCAGCGCCAACGGTCGCCGGAAGGCGTCATATATGCATGCGCCGGAATCTTCAGGGCGACGCACGCTCCCTTGGAAACCTGATATCCACGATTGCAATCCCAACCTTCGCCGTAGCTCTTGGCATGGGCGTTCGTCGGGACCGCCGACGCCTGCTGCTGCGCGACCGCTAGACCACCCGAAAAGACGATGATCGTGGCGGCGCTCAATATAGTGGAAAAAACACGACGGCAGGTTTTCAGGCTATTCATGGATCGCTCCCTTTCCGGTCGCGAATGCCGGGCCAATGGCCCCGGAATACCATCGTGAATGCCGTACCGAATGTCTTCAGAGTGTCATGCCGATCCCTGCAAGGCAATTTCGCCTTCCGTGACGACGCGCTCATGCCCGTCGGTGATCGACTGAACCCGGTACTGATTGCTCCCTTCATAGTTAGGGAGACGGCTGACCACTCGGAAATTGCCGGCGGGTGTACCGCCAATGCCGCCGCTCTGTGACGCCTTTACGAATCGTACGGTCTCTCCGACGCTATAACGGTGTGACTCCATTCGATACGCTCCTCCGTCATGCATAAACAAAGCGTGCTGGTATCTGCTCGCCGGTCGCGCATCGGCCGCGCGGAGCGGCGATGCGATGACGTAACCCGAGTTTCCCGTCACCGGCTCGCACCGGCGCTCCCAGGCGTCTTACGCGGCGCGGCGGCGGCGGCGATTTGGCCGGCCGCCTGGCTTCTTCCCCGCCGGGGACCCTTCCTGCGGACGGCGCTTCGGGCCTTGTGATTTCGAACCGTGGGGTTTGGAACCATGAGGTTTGGAGCCGCGGTATTTTGAGTCCTGCCGCTTTCCGGGCGCCGGCCGGTCCTGATTTGCCGGTTGCGGCGCATCGCCCACAACCGTTAGCGATCGCTTGAGCAACCGCTCGATATCGCGGAGAAAGTCCCGTTCGCTAGGATCACAGAAGGAAATCGCGACGCCACTTGCGCCGGCACGTGCCGTCCGGCCGATCCGATGGACATAGCTCTCCGCATCGCGCGGAAGGTCGTAGTTAATCACATGCGACACGTCGTCGACGTCAATACCACGCGACACGATGTCGGTCGCAACCAAGACACGCGACCGGCCTTTCCGGAAACTGTCGAGCGCCTTTTCGCGGGCGCCCTGCGTTTTGTCGCCATGGATCGCCACACTCAGCACACCGGTGGCCGCAATCTGCTTGGACAAACGGTCGGCCCCCCGCTTCGTGCGGGTGAACACGATGACACTCGCCAACGCTGAATCCTCGAGCAGGGATGTGAGCAGCGTGCGCTTGCCGCGCCCATCCGCGTGGTAGACGCGCTGGTCGATACGGTCCACCGCGACAGTTTTGGCCGCGATCTCGACCCGCACCGGGTCGGTCAGAATATCTTCCGCCAGGCGCGCGACGTCGCGCGGCATGGTGGCGGAGAACAACATTGACTGGCGTGTATCGGGCAACTCGCCGATGATCTTCCGGACGTCCCGGATGAAGCCCATGTCGAGCATGCGGTCGGCCTCGTCAAGCACCAGATGCTGGGCCCGGCGAAGATCAACGCGGCGCTGCTCCACCAGATCGAGGAGCCGGCCCGGCGTCGCGATCAGAATATCGACGCCGCGTTGCATCGCCTTGGCCTGCATCCGTTGGCTCACACCGCCCATCACAACGGTATGACGAAGCCCGCTGTGGCGGCCATACGTCTTGACGCTGTCGGCAATCTGATTGGCAAGTTCGCGCGTCGGCGCGAGAATCAAGGCGCGCGCGACCCGCGGCACCAGATGGCGGCGATCCTCGGCGAGCGTCTGCAGCAGCGGCAGGACGAAAGCAGCGGTCTTGCCGGTCCCGGTCTGGGCAACGCCGAGCAGATCCTTACCGTCGAGCAGCGGCGGAATGGCCTGCGCCTGGATTGGCGTCGGCGTTTCGTAGTTCGCGTCCGAAAGGGCACGCAACACGCTCTCGGAAAGTCCGAGAGCAGAAAATGTAGAAGTCACCAAAAAATAGTCTCCTTGTGCGCCGAGTCCGGGCCGATCAGTATCGGCCTCATTGACAATCGGCGTGTCGCCTGTCCCCACGCGCACCTGGAGTTAGCGGAATGTCGAAAAGCGGTCTCGAAATGATAACCGCCCGATAGAACCGGGCGAATCGCGCAATCGCGAGAGTACCGCATCCGGTAAATGGGGTTTTCCGGGCAGGAAGTCAAGCACTACCAAAAGGGGGTGCGCATGCCCGCCGGGACCGGAAAATCCGGAGAATCCCCTAACCGCCGAAAAGCGACCGGAAAAAGCCCCCGGATTTGCCCTTTTCATGGATATAGGCGGCAACGGTCGTGTTGTCCTGGTGCGGCAAATTCTTGCCCTCGACCGCTTTGAGGAGCGCATCGACGACCGCTTTTGCGCCCGCCGATCGATGCCGCGCCGTCAACCTGGCGATTTCCTCCCTATCGAGCGTCAGTATTCCGTCCGACGCCGCGAGCAGAACGTCGCCGGGCTTCAGCGCGCCCTCCCTGCTCTGCAGGTCGATCAAGGGAATATCGTCCCCCATCAAGGCGCTGCGCAACGAATTCCGGCGGGAATCGTGCAACGCCTCTTCCTTCGTGATCTGATTGTCTTCGGCAAGCTGGTCCAAGACCGGCGCCATGGAATGATCGTCGTTCCACAACGCCACCTTGGACTTTCGGACGTGATACAGCAGGCTGTCGCCGACGCTGATCCACGTCACGCCGCCGTCCCGTATCGCGCAGGCCAGCAGCGTCGTGCCCATATCCTTCAGCGCGTCGTTCTGGGCAACCGCGTCTGCGATGGACGAATTTCCCGCATAGAGCGCCTGGGGAAGCCACTCCTCTGGATTCGTGGCGCCGCGCTCGTTGTAAAGATCAAGAAAGGCGCGGGCGGCGGTCTTGCTGGCGACATCGCCGGCGGCATGCCCGCCCATGCCGTCGCAAATCAGCAGAAGGCGGCCGCCGCCTTCCACGGCGTCATCCCGGATCGCGGCATAGTCTTCCTGATATTCGCGTGCGCCGGGGATCTGCCCGGAATAGACCGTCTTCGTCATTCGGACGATGCGTCGGCGTTGCCAAGGTCGGCCCAATCGAAGTTATCGCCGCAGAACGGAACGAATCTAAGTGTCGTCGCGCCCATCGAGATCGTCGCGTCGGCCGACAATTCCTGGGGCGCCAGCACGGGCGCGTCCCCGACATAGGTCAAGTTGGATCCGCCGCCATGCTGGATGAAGAATTTCCGATTTTTGCCGTCATAAGCAACCGCGCATTGCGTCTCCCGCGCGATTTCATCGTCGCCAAAGTCCATGCGGACGCGTTGATCCTCGCCCCGGCCGATACTGTTCCAGCCGTAGCCAAGCGGCAGGCCATTCCCCTGGCCGGGACCGTCGACGATGACCAACCACCCGACGACGAAGTCATCGGCGGTCTGTGCCGGCGAGGCGGTGGTGTCCGGATCGGCTCCCGCGGCCTCCTGTCCGGGCCGCCAAACGCGGGTCGCGGAGGTCAGGTCAGGCCCGCCGGCACCTGCGCCACCTGGGCGCGCCGGTTTCTGCGGCGGTGTATCGATCCGCCGCGTCTGGTTCCGCAAGGGATCCGGCTTGCCCGCATCGGCGCCCGGCTGTGTGGCGCGCCGTGTCGGGCCGGAAAAGAAATCGCCGGGTTTCTTGGTATCGCCGCTCATTTGCTGCTCTCCCTTGGATTTGGATACGCCATCCCGTGTCAGCGGGTGCGGCGTTTGGCCTTCGCTGCATGCAGCCCCGTCGGGTGCAGGCGCAGGTACAGTGCGTAGGCCTCGGGCGTGCCGATGTATTTCGCCTTTTCAAAATTCGCGTTATCCGCCGCGGTCGCCTGGGGACTCTGTTGTGGCGACGGTTGCGGCGACGGCGGTGTCGGACGCCGCGTAATCGGTGTTGGTTGCGGTGGCGTCACGCGCGAAGGCTTCGGCGGCGTCCGTGCAACGACCTTGGGTTTCTCAGGCACTTTCGGTTTTTCGACCTTTTCCGGCAACGGTTTGGGATCGGACCGTGCTTGGTCCTGATTGACAAATCCGCCCTTATTCGTGGTCAGGTCCCACGCGAAGTATCCCCCGCCGCCGACTACCGCGAGAGCGCCGAGAACAACCGCCGCCTGCAACCCCGAGAATCCAGACTGCTTTTCCTTTTTCGGTTTTGCGGCCGTTGTCGCAGCCCCCGAGCCAGCCGGCATACGCTGCGTCGGCGCCGACGAGGTCGCCGGGGCGTTGACATTGCCGCCCAGCAGCGCCGTCCGCCATTCATCGACGGACTGCGGCCGATCGGCCTCCCGCGGGCGAATGGCCCAGTCGACGGCCTCCAAGAACTGTTTTGACCCGCGTCCTTTGGCCGCTTCCACCGTGGGCGTCGTCGGATCTTCGACGGCGCGCTGGACCGCTTCATGCGGCGCATCGCCGGTCAGGCATGCATAGGTCACCGCGCCCAACGCATAGATATCAGTCCAGGGGCCCTGATTGCCGGACGAGAAATACTGTTCATAGGGTGCGTAGCCAGGCGTCAGGATCGTCGAAATCGGGCGGCTGCGCGATCCAATTGCCTGACGCGCCGCGCCGAAGTCGATCAGGATCGGCGTGCCATCCGACCGAATCATGATGTTTTCCGGCTTCACGTCGCGATGAAGCATGTCCGCCGCATGGACCAGCGACAAACCGTCCAGTAACGGCAGCAGCATCGGCTTAAGCTGGTCTTCGGACAGCAAACCGTCTTCGTTCACGACCGAGGAAAGCGGGCGGCCCTCGGCGAAATCCATTACGATATAGGCGGTGCCGTTTTCCTCGATGTAGCGCACCACGCGAATCAGATTGGGGTGTTCGAATTTGGCGAGGGTTCGCGCTTCGTCGATAAACCGCGAAAGGCCCCAGTCATATTCGCTCTGGTCGTCCTGGATAGTCGTATTCGGGGCAACCCATTGGTCGTCATAGCGCGACGCGAGGCTGAACGGAAAATACTCTTTGATGGCAACGGCTTTATCCAAATTCGTGTCACGACCGAAATACGTGACGCCAAACCCGCCGGATCCGATGACCTTGCTGATCACATATTCGTGAAGCCGGTAGCCCGCCGGCAGCGTCTGTTCCCTGATCCGGATCGTTTCGGAGGGACCATTGCCGGAGTCGTTCTTATCGCCTGGTTCCATTTGCGGGCCGCCAACCGTTTACGCCCTCTACGAGCGTCTTTTGCAGTCATTGCACGCCAAGTTTAAGCACTGTTCGGCATTGTCCTCAAGACCGCCCGCGGTTGGCGCAATTCGGCCATACCAAATCGTTTTTTGTTCATGCCGGGGTTTCAAGCACTCGAACGTCACGTTTATAATCCGATTCAAGAAACGCGAAGAGGGGCACAAGACAGTGGGGAGAGTTCCGGCATCCGTGCGCGGCAGGATGGCAATGTTGGTTGCCGTCTTCGTGTTTTGGGTGTGTTCCATCGTCGGTGCGGCGGCGCAATCGAACGATGCCGCCGTGGTGCAGGTCTTGGCCTTTGAAGACCAAGACCTGGTCAATCAAGGTACCGGCTACTATGTCGACGGTGCCGGCACTGTCGTGACGGCGGGGCATCTTCTGCGGCGGCAAAACAAGATCTTTATCGTTGGCAACGACGGCGAGCGCCGCCCGGCGGCCATCGTGAAGATGCTCGGCGACATCGATTTCGCCATTCTGCGTGTCTCGACGTCGCCCAAGGGCGGCGTTTCACCGGTGACCTTCGCCGCCGTCCCCCCCGCAAAATCGGACGTCCTGTCGATCAATGGGTATTGGGCGACTGGCTCGGAGCCCGAACGCGGCTGGAGCCTGTTCGGACCCGAACGGCCGGATTTCATCGCCGCGGTTCAGGAAAAGGGCAACCCCGTCAGCGCGGTCGTCGAATCGGCCAGCGACTCCGGTGCAGTGCTCTTCGCCGCCGTTGGGCGTGGCGCCTATGGCGGGCCCGCGTTGAATTCATGCGCCCGTGTCGTCGGCATGGTGGCGCGCGCGCCCGCCAAATCCGACGACGACCTGTGGAAACCTCATATCATCGAGCCGAGAATATCGCTCGTCTCATCGCAACGAATCATCACACTGTTGCGCGACGCCGGTGTCGCGCCGTCTGTCGCGGCGAAAGATTGCAAGGCCGAAGTCGCCTCGAAGGAAAAGGCCGCGAGCGCCAAGGCGGCGAAGGCCGTCAAAAAGCGCAAGGCGGCGGAGCAGAAAGCGAAGCAGGCCGAGAAGAAGGCCAAGGAAGCCGAGAAGAAAGCCGCCGAGGCCGACAAGGAAAAGGAAAAGGCCAAGAAGGAAACCGAACGGGTCAAGCAGGACACGACGAAGGCCGT
This sequence comes from Alphaproteobacteria bacterium, assembly GCA_021774335.1. Taxonomy (GTDB): domain Bacteria; phylum Pseudomonadota; class Alphaproteobacteria; order UBA8366; family UBA8366; genus JAJFJD01. Next base: position 41,397 of record JAJFJD010000037.1, on the reverse strand, counting down.
TGAAGGCCTCAGCCAACGCGTCGACGAAAAGAGTAAGGCACTTCAAGCGGAGCAGGAGCAACGCGAGCGCTACATGATCTATGGCGGCATCGCCGTATTGGTGCTGCTGATCCTGTCCTTCCTTCTCTGGTCGAAGCGCAAACGCGACCTTCGGAACGCCGAAGCGGAGATTGAGATCGCCAATGCCCGCTTCAACGACTGCCTGCTGGAAGGAACCGATGCGGCCGGCGCACCGTTGGCCCTGAGGCTGTCCGGCCGGGACTTGATGAAATCGCCCAACGGTATCGTCTTCGGCCGCAACCCGGATATGACGGACATCGTGATCGCCGACGACACCGTCAGCCGCCGGCATGCGCGCATCATGGTGCGCGACAACCGGCTGTACCTGGAGGATTTGGGTTCGACCGGCGGAACGCGCGTCAACGGCGAGGCGCTCGCCGCCGATGGCGGCCCGGCGAATGTTGCAACCAACGACGTGATCGAATTGGGCGGCGTCAAGTTGACCCTGAAGGTCCTGGAAGGATAGCCATTGTGATCCGCAGATTACTCATCCTGACGCTCGCCGCCATCGCGTTGTCCTTTCCCACGTTGGCGCTCGACGAGGCGGACAAACAACAGGGCGTCGTTCAGATCTTCAACCTTTCCCGAGGAACAAGCGGGTCGGGGTTCGTCATCAATGACAAAGGGTATATCGCAACCAACCATCACGTGATCAGCAAAGGCCGAAAATTGTACGTCAATCCGGACGGCAATTCGGTCGCGATCCAGTCGGTGGTGCGCAATCCGAACGCAAGAATCGTTTGGGCGTCGCAAGAACGCGATCTGGCCATTCTGAAGGTCACCAATCCGGACGAATTCGAACCCGTCACGCTAGCGGAAATTTTGCCAAGAAAGGGTGAAGCCCTATTCGCCGTCGGCTATCCCGGCGCCGCGAATCAGAACAATATCAAAGGCAGCCGGGACATAACATCGGACGCCACTGTCACGGCGGGCGTCTTGAGCCGAAGTTATATCGGCAGCTGGCGCCGCACGCCGATCCAATTGGTGCAGCACAATGCCGAGATCAGCTGGGGAAACAGCGGCGGACCGTTGTTCGACGAATGCCGCCGCGTCATCGGCGTCAACACGCGGCTGAGCACCAAGAAGATTGGAAAATCCTTTGTCGTCGCACCGGGCGCGTTCTTCTCGTCGAATGTCAGCGAACTGATCAAGGTTCTGAATCAGCGCAATATTTCCTACATCTCGACTAAGGAACGCTGTTTTTCCCGCGAAGATCAGATCCAGGACATGCTACGCAATTCCATCCTGATCGGCATCGCAGCGTTCGTCGTCCTGGCGGCGCTGTTGGTGGTCGCCCTGCGCCGGCCGCGCGAAAAGGTCGTACAGCTCGTTGAACGCTATTCGCGCTCAATGCGCGGCGGACCGGCCGGCAAGACCGCCCGCGCCTCGCAGGGCGCCGCGCGGCCGACCGCCACCGATACCGGGTCGCTTCCCCGCTTCGGCTTGACGCTGGACGGGTACGACGCCGCCGGAAATTCACACAAGATCCAAATCGATAAGGGCGATCTGCTAACCGGCGTCACAGTCGGCCGCGAACCGCCCGATTCCCGGTTTGCGATCCACAATGACGAAGTGTCCCGCTCGCACGCGAGCTTCTACGCCAAGGACGGCTTGTTGTATGTGCGGGACGAAGGGTCGACGAACGGGACGTTCCTGAACGGACGCACCGTTCGACCAAACTATTCCGAAATTGCAGGCAACGGCGATGAGCTCAAGTTCGGGCCGGTGACGATGAAAATCTTGTTTCGATGAAACATTCGCGCAGATGCGCAAAGGGGTACACATGAGAAAATCATTTGGGGTGGTCGTCGGCTGCACGATCGCGCTTGCCGGCTGCCAAACGCTTGAACAGACCAAAGAAAATTTTGGCACCGCGATCGGCGCGGTCACCGGTGGTGCCGCGGGCGCGTTGCTGTGCGGCAAGAAATACAAGCTGGCGTGCGGACTGGTCGGCGCCGGCATCGGCGGGTTCATCGGGAACCGGATTGGTAAGCGGCTGGACGATGCCGACAAGCGGCAGTTGGCGCTGGAAACGTCGCAGGCCCTGGCGAGCAGCTCATCGAGTGCCGCGCCGCGCGTTTGGAGCAATCCCAAGACCGGCGTGAAGGGCAAGGTGACGGTAAAGGACGAGAGTACGAAATCCGTCCAAACGTCGATCCCGATTCTGAAGGACCGGGTCAAGGTGACCCCGGCGCTCGATCTCGTCGGCGAGACCTATAAAGTGTCAAGCAACGCGCTCAACGTTCGCGGCGGCCCGGGAACCGACTATCAGCCCGTGGGCACAAAGCTGACACGGGGCCAGGACGTCCATGTCGTCGGGCGCGTGCAATCGAAACCGGATTGGATGCTGATTGCACAGAACGGAGCCGGCTCCGGCTATGTGTTCGCGAAGGGATTGCGGTCCACCGGCTACGCCGTCGCGCAGAGCGACCAGAAGGTTCCGGCAGCGGCCGAAACGGTCCAAATCGCGGCGAAGCAGCAGTGCAAGACCGTCGAGCAACAGGTCACCTACGCGGACAATACGAGCGATACGGAATCGGTCCGGATGTGTCAGCAAGGGGATGGATCTTGGTCCATCAGCTAACGGTAACGTGGGCGCGAGGAGCGGCGGCAGCGATCCTGGTTTCAGGGTTGCTGATCGGCGCCGCCGCAGCCGCCGAACCCCGCCTCGTCGTGTCCGGCGGGCCGAATAAGGAATTGAAGGGCTATCTCGTCAAATGCGGCGTGGTGTCGGCGGTCGAGATCCGCGCACCGGACGGCGGCTATTTCGAATCCGACCGGGGTGATTTCGGAAAGCTGGCCCGGAACATGCGGTTCATCCTGTCGAACGAATGCCGGGGCCTCCGGAAGATAACATTTACCGGCACCGCAAACGGCCAGCTCTGGTATTCCGGCGCCGTCTCGATCGAGCGCAAATGGCGGCTCTACGGCCTATACGCCCCGCCGCAATAGGTCCCGGTTCGGTGATAGGAAACGCCGCTTACCCTTTGCGGCGATAGCGGGCTGCCGTGATGGCGCAAGCCGCAAACAGAAACGCCAGACAGTGCAGGATGATGACCGGGAAGGCGAGGAAAACGCTCGTCGACTCCATCACGGCGGTCCGCCGCAGATCGGGCACAAAGGTCGAGATCGGGCCGTCGATCCGGATGAACATATCCGTCAACGCTTCCACCGCCCAGTAACCGGTCACCGCGATCTCCGCCAAGAACTGCGCCCCGCCCGGCAGTGTGGGAACGAGCCCGCCCGCCAAGACCAGTTGCGGAATAAGCACGAGCGGCACGATCGTCGTTGCTTGATCTCTTGTATTGGCCAGCGATGAGATCAGCAAGCCAAGGCCAACCGCCGCGAGGCCGGTCGCAAAGAGGATCAAGAGCTGCATCACACCCGCCCCCGGCATGTCATCCGCCAGAAGGCCCGTCAGGAAATAAACCACCAGGACTTGCACGGTGGTCAATATGCCGGTGATCGTGAATTTGGACAGCACGAAGGCAAAGGCCGACAGATTCACGTCATACTCGCGCCGGAAAATCGAGGCTTCGCCGACGATGTCCTTGGATGCCGAACTACAGCCGATCCAAAGCGCCGACATGCTGAGCAGGAACAGGAGCGCGGTCTGCGATCCGATCCGCGCATATCCGGCGCCCATGCTGCCGAAGACATATCCGACGAGAACGCCGATCAGAACGCTCTGCAGGGCAGCGATCGCCAGGTTCTTCCGGTCCGCCAAGAGTAAGCGCAGATTGCGGCGGCTCAGGATGCCCCATTGGCGGACGCCTTCCTCCAGACGACGCCGCAAATTCGCCTTCTGGCCCGCATGGTGTTGTGCTGAACCGTCCATCGGCGGCGGCATCGCGGCAGCGATTCCACGGTCTTTGGCCCATTGTTCAAAGCGGTTGCGCCACGCTGTCGACGGCTCTTCGCGCAAGCGGCCGAAGATTCCGCCCAACGTCTTCACGTCAAAGAACGTCAGGGCATCGCTCGGCGAACCCACGAAGGTCATCACACCGGGGCTGCCCATGACCACCACCTTGTGACAAAACGCTTCGACATTGGCGAGGGTATGGGTGACGCAGACGATCGTCATGCCGTCGTCGGCCATCTGACGCAGCAACCGCATGAGTTCCCAGTCGGTTTGTTCGTCCAACCCGCTGGTCACTTCGTCCAGGTAGAGAAGCCCGGGCCGGTTCAGCGTTTCGCTCGACAGGCTGGCGCGCTTTTTCTGACCACCGCTAAGCGTCCCGATTTGATTGCCGAGGCGGTCGCCCAACTCGACGTTATCCGCTGCTTTCGCCACGATGTCGGACCGCGCCTCGCCCGCCAGGTCGGACGGCAGGCGCAGTTCCGCCGCATAGCCCAATGCCTGTCCGAGTGTCAGGTCCTCGTGCAGCACGTTGTGCTGTTCGACCATCGCGATGTCCGGCTTCAAGGCGTCGAAATTCTCATGCAGCCCCAGATCATTGACAAGGACGCGGCCCTCGGAAGGTACCGACCGCCCGGACAACACGTTCATCAACGTCGACTTGCCGGACCCGCTCGGCCCCAGGAGGCACACGAATTCACGGGGCGCTATATCGACGGTGACGTTATCCAGAATGCGTAAGGGCTCTCCGCTGACATTGTCACGCACATCCTTGGATAGGCCGTATCCGGTTAGGCGAACATCACCTTGCCACGACTGCCCGGTAATCTGCCGTCCGTCGAATTGCAGGCTGAATGGGCCGATATTGATCCGATCGCCGGCTTCGAGCATCAGGCCCTTGGTCGCCCTCACGCCGTTGACGAAAGTGCCGTTCGTGCTTCCCAGATCACGCAGAAATATGCGCTCGCCCTGGACCCGAATGAGTGCGTGTTCGCGTGAGACGGTAGGATGATCGAGTTGGATATTCCCCGCCGGTACGGTACGGCCGATCTTCATCTTGTCGGTGACCGTGACCGGGCCGCTGAATTCCTCAGACGTCAGATTATCCAAGCTCTCCACGAAGGACGTCGCGGCCGGGGCGAGCACGGGCGCCTCGGTGGACGGCGGCCGCGTGCTCTGGGGGTTCGCCGTTCCGGAAAAATCCGACCGGACGCCGCCAGACAAACCCGAGGCGGGCGATGCCGTGGTCCGGGGTGACGCCAATGACGTTTTCGGCGCGGACATGATGGATGTGGCCGGCGACGACAAGCGGTCGTCATCCTCAAGGGTGAGATGCTGTCCCGCGAAGACGATCTCGGCACCGCTGTCGAGCGGCGCGCTGCCTTCCAACGACTGGCCGTTCAACGTCATCGGCGTGTTGTCGGACAGGCATTCGATGAAATACCGGTCGTCGACCCGCGAGATGGCGGCTTGGTTACGCGAACAATACGGATCGTTCGGAAACGCCAGATCGTTATCATCCCCGCGGCCGATGGCCCACGGCCCGTCGCCGGTCAGGACGAATGGATTGATTTCTCCCCGTATGCGTATTTTTGTCGTCATTCGGTGCGTACAATCAACTTTGCCGTGTTTTATCCGGCTTCGGAATTCATTCTTACCGCTCCCCTCGATCCGCTCAAGGGGCTTGTGGGAATCGGCGGCAGGTTATTGTGCCGGTGGGCTCACGGTCCGGCGGTCCGTGTAGACGCCATCCGGCATCCGCCGCTTGATGGTCACCGTGCCGGACAGCCGATCCTGCAGGCGGCGCGAACCGGCGACATTTCGTCCGAAATACAGGAACCCCCGGCTGCCGCGCTTGGACGCGGCGCGTGTCTGTTCGAACAACACTTTCCCATCGCCATCGCGAAGCGTGAACACCACCACGTCGCCCGCCTCCATGCCGAATACATCCGCCCAAAGATAGACCGCGTCGTCGGTCAGGCCGGATAGCCACGGCAGGAAGGTCCCGTCGCGGATCGCCTTGCCGTCCGGCTTATAATTGGAGATGCCGGCATTGTAGATTTCGACCGGACGGTAGCGCAGTTGCCGGGCCACCTCGGCCGTCCAGATCGGCGCCGCCGCAGCGCCGCACCCGGCGGCCCGGTCGACGCCCAGGAACGGGTCGATGACCTTGCCATCATGCTTCGTTTGAAAATGGACATGGGGATAGGTCGTCTTACCGCTCAACCCGACCTTGCCGAGCGCCTGCCCGGCGGACACGCGCTGCCCGCGCTTGACCGCGACGGTGCCGCGCCGCATGTGACAGTATTGCGTGGTCCAGCCGTTGCCGTGATCCAACAGGACGCCGTTGCCGCATTCGCGCTTTGCCACCGACTTCGGATCGACGCCGCGGAAGCTGATGTCCTTCATGCCATCGCGGGTCGCTTCCACGACGCCCGGCGCGGCCGCCAGAACGGCAACGCCCCGCCGCATCGCCACGAAATCGCGGATGGCGAAATCGACGCCCTTGTGATCGTCATAGGTTCGCCGCCCGCACGCGAAATCACGGATATCGGGCCCGGCTGCCACATCGACGTGATAAACGACCCAGCAATCGTCGCCGGGTGTGCAGTCGATCGGCAGCGACAATTCGATGCCGGATGCGGACGCCGATGACATCAGTCCGGCGAGAACACTCACAACGTATAACGCCCGCCTGTTCAAGAGACACCGCCGCCGCATGCCGGCATCGCCTAGCGAAGCTCTGCGATGGTCTTGTTCTTGATCAGATCGAAATCGATTTCCGCGCCGAGACCCGGCCCGGTCGGCGCATGCACGAGACCCTGCGCATCCACTTCGACGTCGGCGACAAGACCATATTTCTGCGACTCGTCGGGCAACAGGACTTCGAACAGCTCGCAATTTTCGACCGCCAACGCGACATGAAGATTTGCGACATTGTTCAACGAATTGCCGCCATGATGAATCTCGAAGTTCATGTGGAAAGCTTCGGCGAGATGGGCCGCCTTGATGCAGGCGGTGATGCCGCCCTTCACCGCCACGTCACCGCGCAGGTAGTCGGTCGCCTGCTGCATGATCCACGGCGCATAGCCGGTCAGGCCGCTCGGCGCATATTCGGTCGCGAGGATGGGAATGCCGAGAAGCGCGCGCAGTTTGACGTAGTTATAAATGTCGTCCTCGGCGAGCGGGTCTTCGTACCAGTAATAGCCCAGCTCCTCGATCGCCTTGCCGACCCGTAGCGCATCGGGAAAATCATAGGACCACGTGGAATCGAGCATCACCGTATAGTCGCCGCCGACCGCGTCGCGCACCGCGCGGCAAATGTCGATATCCAGCCGCCATTGCGTCGGCGGATGGATCTTGTAAGCCGCCCAGCCGGTGGACTGATGATGCAGCGCTTGCTCGACATAAGCGCTCTTGTCCGGCAGGACCGGCGAACTCGCATAGGCGGGAATACTGTTCCGCGCCGCGCCGAGCAATTGATAGACCGGCAGCCCGGCGATCTTGCCGGCGATATCCCACAGCGCCACATCGACCGCGCCGACCGCGCGATAGGTCGTGGCGCGGAGCCGGCTGCACATGGCGCGGTAGAGCCGTTCGCGGTCCAACGGGTCGGCGCCCATCACCATCGGCTTCAATTGATCGACAAGCGATTGCGCGTCGAGCGACGCTGGCCGGCTGGCGGCGCCGAGAAAGGAATGACCCTCGACGCCTTCGTCCGTCCGGACGGTCAACAGGCCGAGCTGGCTGGTGCCCGCGAACTCGCCGGTATGGCGGCCGTAGGTCGTTGACGGAATGCCGGCCCATTCGAAAAGCGTCAGGCTGATATCGTCGATCTTCATGGCTCTTCACCGATCCTTGCTGTGGCGGCGCGACTACCCTGTCAGTCTGATAGGCAGCGGCCGACAGGTCAAAAATCCGGCCGTCACCCGCCCTAGCGGGACCAGAGCTTGATGTTATCGTAAATCCGGATATTCACGTTGCCGCGCATCCCTGGCGTGAGGGTTGGCGGCGGATTGTCGATGGAAATCCGAACGGGCACGCGTTCGACCGCACTGCTCAGCCTTGTTTGTCTTGCCGTGCCATTGTCGGCGCCACGGGTCGTCACGGAGCCAACCTGGTGGACCCGGCCGTAAAAATCCTTGAACGGATAGGCCTCGAGATCGATCAGGACTTCCTGTCCGGCGCGGACATGGCGGATCTGGCTTTCGTCGACATAGGCTTCGATCCAGAAGAGCTTGGGATCGTGCAGCATGAGAATGTTGATGCCGTCCTCGACATACTCACCCTTGTACCGGTGAATCTTTCCGACCATCCCGTCGATCGGGCTGGTGATATGCCGGTGCTTCAGCCGCAGTTCCTGCTTCTTGATCTCGTCTTGGATCTTATTCTCTTGAATGAAGGAGACCTGGATCTTGTTGTCCATGACCTCCAATTGCCGCTTGGTCGCGTTGAACTGTTCAAACTCCCGCTTGGCAACCGAGATGCCCGCCTTCAGAAGGTTTGCGCGGCCTTCCAGCACCAGCGTCTTGTCCTGTTCGGCGATCAACACGGATTCGGGTCTGAGTTTTCGGCCGACCAATACATTCGTCCGCGAAAGGTCCTTGCGCGCAAGGACGAGGCGGTCGTCGACCGACGCCAGCTCCACCTCCAATGTTCGAATCTTTTCACGCTGGGTTGCGAGCTTCGTCCGCAACTCCTCCTCGAAGGCGTCGCGCTCGATCTGCAACCGGGCGCGATTTCCCTGCTCAAGCGAAAGGTCGGTTTCCAGTCCTCTGATATTCAATTGAACGTCATCATGCTCCAACGTGACGATCAGCTGGCCCTTGGATACCGGCTTGCCTTCGGCCACAAAGATTTTTTCGATCTTGCCGTCGATCCGGGACGAAATGTCGGTGAACTCGGTCTGGACCTGCACGTCGTTTTCGTAGACGTGGGTGAACCAATAGAATACCTCGTAGACGAGCAGGACAAACGCACCGACCAGCACCAGGCCGATCAGGGGTTTGACTTTCGCTTTGAGCGCCGCTTCCGAAATCATTTTATTGGGTGAGACCGTTGTCCGTTTCCGTCCTTACGGGATGCAGCCTATCGCGCGCATGAATGCCCGTCGACTGCAGCGGCCCGGACACACCGGACGATGAGCGCGGACGGGTCCTCCACGCCAGCGAAAACCGGTGTTCCGGCGCTACTCGCCGATCCGAACTACTTGCGCATTTGGTTCGTCGGCGCACTGACCGGGTTTATCCGATGGTTCCAACTCCTCGCCCTTGGTGTCTACACGTTCGAAATAACCAACTCGCCCTTCCTGGTTTCTCTCGTGCCGATGCTCTGGGGACTGCCGCTGGCCTTCGGCGGACCCATCATCGGCGGCATCGCCGACCGCGTGAACCGCAAGGCCTTTCTCATCGGCGGCATCGCCATGATCTTGACCGTCGCGGCGGTCATGGCATTCCTTGCCCATACCGGCGAACTGGCATTCGGTCATATCGCCGTCGCGTCGCTTTTCAGCGGACTGTTCTGGGCAACTGACCTGCCGTTACGCCGCCGCCTCATCGGCGACGTAGCGGGCCCAAATCTCGCGGCCGCGATGAGCCTCGATTCCGCGACCAATAGCGCCACCCGCATGCTCGGCCCCTTCATCGGCGGCGTGATGTTGCAATGGTTCGGGATCGTCGGCGTCTATGCGTTAAGCACCGTCGTCTATGCCACCGCGTTGCTGTTGATCTTCTGGATCCGCCTGCCGGCGCAATCGGTCAGCGCCGTGCCGCCGTCGCTGTTTCGCGACCTCGCCGCCGGCATCCGCTTCGCGCTCGGCAATTGGGAATTGCGGCGCGTGCTGGCGGTCACCATTGTGATCAACATATTCGGCTTTCCGTTTACGTCCATGATTCCGATCCTTGGGCGGGACCAGCTCGGCCTTACGCCGTCGCTCGTAGGATTTCTCTCCAGCTTGGAAGGGGCCGGCGCGTTCGTTACCGGCATGACCCTCGCCGTGATCGCGAAACCGGGCTTCTACGGCAGAATTTTCGTCGGCGGGGCGACCGGGTGCCTAGCCGCCATTTTGTATCTCGGTATTCTCGCCGCGGTCTCCGGTGGGCCGCACCATTCCTTCATCGCGGCGTCGTTGACGCTGACCGCAATCGGCATCGCCATGGCCGGATTCGCGTCGATGCAAAGCACCCTGACATACCTAAATGCCTCGGCGGAGTATCGCAGCCGCGTAATGGGTGTCCTCGCGCTTTGTATCGGGACCGGTCCGTTGGGTTTCCTAAACGTCGGCTGGCTTGCCGAGAATTTTGGACTGCCGACCGCGCTCACAGTCATGGCGGCGGAAGGCCTGTTTGCGATGCTGTTGCTGTGGTACTGGGGCGTGCTCAAGCGCTAACACGCGGGTGCTGTTCCTGCCGCCGTCCTGTTACTGGAACGCCGGCATAACCTCCTCGGCGAACAGCTTCATCGAACCCAGCACCTGATCCTGGCTGAGATCGCCGAACCAACAACTGGCGTTGAAATGGTCGATCTGCATCGCGTCGCGGATTTCCTCGATCCGGGCGATACAGGTTTTCGGCGTACCCATGACGAAGTAGCGTTCGAGCAATTCATCGGTGCTCGGTTCGTTATCGAAGGGAACAGCGATCGCGCGGCCCTTCTCGACCCGTTGCAACCCCTGGCGCAGGCTGAGCGTGACCCGCATGTTCCACCGGGCCTGCTCGACGATTTCCGGTAGTTCCGATTCGTCATGCGTGACATAGACCGGGCGCTGCGTGCTGACCCGGATCTTCGACTTTACCGCAGAGTCGGTAACCGTTTCGTCGAAGGCCTTGCGGAACTCGCGCAGCCGTTCGATCGGCACCCCGAAGCCGCCCGAAACCAGATTGAACCCGCGTTTGGCGGTGGCGATGATTGATTCGGCGCTCTGCCCGACGACCCAGATGGGGGGATGCGGGTCCTGTTTGGGAGTTGGAAACACACTCGTCTCGCCGAAATTGTAATGCTTACCCTCATACCCGAAGGGCTCGCCCTTGAATGCCTCGAGCAGGATATCGACGCTTTCCTCGAACCGCTCGCGGCTCTCATCCAGCGAGTGACCGAGCCGCTCGAATTCGTAGGTTTGATACCCGCGGCCAATCCCCACATCGAGCCGCCCGCCGCTCAACAGGTCGGCCGTAGCGATTTCCTCGGCAACGATGAGCGGGTGATGCAACGGCAGCACGACCACGGCTGAGCCGACGCGTATGCGTTCGGTCTTGCCCGCCAGATGGGTCGCGTATTGCAGCGGCCGCGACAGATACCCGTAGGTGGAGAAGTGATGCTCGGCGCACCAGATGCTTTCGAAGCCCAGCTTGTCTGCATGCTGCGCGATTTCGGTACCGCGCGCGAAGATTTCTTCCGGGCTTCTCGCCGTCGGCGTCTGCAGCAGCAGAAAGGTTCCGAAATCCATGAATGTCTCCCTTGGGTATGGTCACGAAAAAATATTGGCGGCGGACGACAGCCTGTGATCTCCGGTCCCGCGCCACCGCATTACCCTTGTACCAAAGATTGTAGAATCGCCGCAAAAGTCACCCGATGATGGATCAACGCCGGCGGTCTGCATAAGCCGTTTTTCGCAAGCTGCACGAAATTTCGTACCGCGTTATTGTACTTGGGCGTCGAACAAGAATTCGGGCAATGGGAGCGAATCAGACTATGGAAGCGAATACCTATGATTTTATCATCGTCGGAGCCGGGTCGGCCGGGTCCGTGCTGGCCAACCGCCTGAGCGCGAGCGGCGACTATCGCGTGCTGTGTCTGGAGGCCGGCACCGAAGGGTCGAACTATATCTGGTCCCGAATTCCCATCGGCGTCGCCAAGCTAATCGACAACCCGGCGGTCAACTGGTGCTACAGCTGCGAGCCCGATGAAGGCAGCGGCCAGCGCCGGATCGAAGTACCGCGCGGCAAGATGCTCGGCGGATCAAGTTCGATCAACGGCATGGTCTTCGTGCGCGGCCAACGGCAGGATTACGACCACTGGGCCCAGCTCGGCAATCGGGGTTGGAGCTATCAGGACGTGCTGCCGCTGTTCAAGATGATGGAATCCTACGAGGGCGGCTCGGACGAATTCCGCGGCCGAGACGGGTTGCTGAAGGTGACCGATTCCCCGCAAATCACGCCGTTCTTCGAAAAACTCATCCAGTCAGCGGAGAAGATCGGGATCAAGCGCAATCCCGACTACAACGGCGCGGAGCAGGAAGGCATCGCCATGACGCAGGCGACGATCAACAAGGGCCGCCGCCAGAGCACCGCCTATTGCTATCTCGATCCCGCCCGCGGCCGCCCCAACCTGACGATCGAGACCGGCGCCATGGCTGCGTCGCTCATCCTGGAAGGCAAGCGCTGCGTCGGCGTGCGCTATGCGGTGAACGGCCAGGCACGCGAAGCGCGGGCGACCCGCGAGCTCATCGTCAGTTCCGGGTCGATCAACTCGCCCAAGCTGCTGGAACTGTCCGGCATCGGCCAACCCGACCTGCTCCGGGAGCACGGCATCGAAGTGCGCCATGAACTGCCCGGCGTCGGCGAGAACCTGCGCGACCACTATTCACCGCGCATGCGGTTTTCGATCACGGAAAAGGACGCCACCTTCAACGATAAAGGCCGCGGCTGGAAACTCGTCCGCGAAGTGATGAATTACGCCATCTCGCGAAAAGGGTTCATGGCGATGTCGTCGGTGCCGATCCGCATGTATTTCCGGACCCGCGAAGGGCTGGACTCGCCGGACGCGACGATATCCGTGATGCCTTTCCTCGCCGAGCGGGTGAACCGGGAACGCCGCATCGCCCGCCAACGCGGCGTCACGATGAACATCAACGTGCTGCGCTCCGACAGCCGGGGCAGCATCCATATCAAATCGACCGACCCGGCGGAGCCGCCGGCGATCAACTTTAACTTCCTCTCCTCCGAACTGGACCGGACCGGCGTGATCATCGCGATGCGCAAGGGCCGCGAATTGATGGCCGCATCCCCGGTCTCGGACATCGTCGGCGAGGAACTCGCCCCCGGCCCGGCCTATCAGACGGACGAAGAATTGCTGGAGTGGGTCCGCAACAACGCCGAGACGACCTATCACCCGGTCGGCACCTGCAAGATGGGCCAAGACGCCATGGCCGTCGTCGACGATCAACTGCGGGTTCACGGCATCGAAGGCCTGCGCGTCGCCGACGCGTCGATCATGCCGACGCTGACCTCGGGCAACACCAACGCACCGTCGATCATGATCGGCGAAAAGTGTTCAGTGATGGTCCTGGCGGCAGCGGAGGGGGCGAAGGCGAAGGCTGCAGCCTAGCGCCGTGCGTTAATAATCCAGCTTGAATTTTACGCCGGTTTCCGACGCGCCGTTCTGCCGAACATTGCTGTCGACCGAGATGTTGGGGGTGATTTCGACCTCCACGCCGACCGAGGACGATTCCGGCGTGATCCCCTGCTTCACGCCGACATAGACGCCGTCGGTCACGTATTTTCCGACATTCAAGGCCGGCGACGCGTCGGATCCTGTGCCGTCCGATTCCACACGCAGGACATCCACGCCCAGGGTCTTGCGGGCGAAGTCCATAACGCCGCCGCCACCGCCGCCGGTGAGTTCGGCCAGGGCCGCCGCAAGCTGCACCGCCTCGATCGGGCTCAGCCCGGCAGCGCTCTTATTGAACAGCATTTTGGCGATGATTTCGTCCTGCGGTAGATCCGGGACCGATGAAAACGTGATCTCCGGATTGGCGACCGGGCCGGCAATGCGCACCGTGGTTTCCAGGCTGTCGCCGCTGTGGATCGCCACCACGTCGATCTCCGGACTGATCTCGTCGCCGGGCGGCAGGGTCACAGACCCACTATCGAGCTTGAAGGTCTTGCCGACGACTGAGACCTGTCCGCGCACCAAGTCCAGCTTGCCGTCCGCCTTCGGTTCGGCCGCCGTGCCGGAGACCTTAATGGTGCCGCCCCACTCCGAATCCAGGCCGCGGCCGCGCACAAACACCCGCCTCGGCATCTGCACCAGGACATCGAGATCGACGTGGGGTGTCGGGCCAGCGGCACGGCGGTCGGCGCTGACGACCCGCGTGCCGGCCGGTCCGTTTATCTCCGTTACGTCGAGCTCGACCACGGTCGGCGGCAACTGGTCGATAAGTTGAATTTCGACCCCAGTGGTCGTGACCATTCCGGCGACTTTGGATTTCTCGGCAGTCCCGGACAGCGTAATATCAGCGCTCGCCGCGGCGATCACGTCATCACGCCGCATCAAGGTGAAATCATTGAGGGTGGTGCGAACATCAAAGGGGAAGCCCTGTTTGGGGTCGACCGTCGCCCCGCCGGTGATTTCCATCGACCCTTTCCCGCCATCAGTTGCCGAGAATTGCTCGATCTTGACGCGGTCTCCCGCCAGAACGACATCGATCGTGAGATCGCCCAAGACCGTTCCCGACAACAGGTTCTCGTAGCGGCCTTTCACCAAGGTCACCTTGCCATCGACCTGCGGTGTCCCGACGGTCCCGGCCAACCGGATATCGACCGATGAGTCGCCCGCGAGCCGATGCATATCGAGCGGCAGATACGGCCAGACTTCGGCAATGTCGCCACGCCAGACGGCTTCGCCGGAGATCTTCTCCGTGGCCGGCAAATCCAACGCCTTGGTAGCCGGGTCAAATCGGAGCGGGACATTTGCCCGCACCGCGGCCTGCAACGATTTCGAGGCGCTGATCGTCCCCTCAACGGCCGCCCGGTTGTCCTTCCAATCCGCGGTGGCCGTGACGGTAAGGGTCTGCTCCTTCGGCGCGCTGGCGAGCCGGATGCCCTTGCCCGTTATCCGGCCGGTCCCGCGCAACTTCGCGAGCGGGCCGTCAATCTTCACGTCGCCATCCAGGCTTCCGGCGATATCGGTATCCAGAAACGGCCGCAAGACGCCGAGCGGAAACGCCCGCAGCGACGCATCGGCCGTCAGCCGGTCGGATCCGGCATTCGCGGATGCGGTGATGCGACCCTCGCCGAACCCGAGGTCCAGCGTATCGATCTTGATGCCTTTCTCACCCAGGTCCACCACCAGCGGCTTGTTCAATTTGACCGGCCGGCCCAGTGCCGTCCCGGTCAGCTGCGTCACGCGCGACCGCAGCCGGTCCGGAGTGCGCTCGATCCGGCCGCGCAGCTTCATCGACAGATCGCCGTGCCAAGCCCCGGCGACCGTGGCGTCCACATCGACCCGCGCCGGCGTGCCGGCCGCCTTGACCTCCACCCGGGCGATCGAGCCCTCGGACGCCTTCACCTCTTTGATGCGAAGCGTGACCGTGCCAGCCTGCTTCTCGAATAGGTCGGATGACTTCGCGTCGAGCGCGAGCGATGCGACGCTCACCACCGTCTGATCCGGCTGGGTCAATGAAAAGTCGCGAAGTCGCGTGACAAGATCGGCCGCCTGCTTGCCACCTTTATCCGACAGACCAAGCCGCACCGTACCGGCGGCATTTCCCGATACCCCCGCGAGGGCGAGCCAGGGCCGCAATGCCTGCATGTCGAGTTTCAGATCGCCGCGAACCGGCGCGCCGTCCAGCGGCACTACCGCCTTGCCGTTTCCGGCGATGCCCGCGCCCTTCAAAGTGAAGGCCGTTACATGGAGATCGTTTTTCTCCATTTTGAACCTGGTCGATACGTTCGTATCACCAGCCGGCATCTTGGCCTTGATGTCGATCTTCCCTGCAGCGGCCTCGACCATTTCCGTGACCTGGTAGGCAACCGACACATCGGCGATGACGGACCCCTCGACATCCACGCGGTCCACCGAGAGCCGGCCGGTGGTTCCCGGATTTGCCGTCGGACCGGACACCACACCCTTTACGCGGACCGGACTTGCCCGCACCGGCACGTCCACCGCCGCGGCAACCGCATCCGGGTTTTTGATCTCCAGATCGTAATCGGCATCCAGGATGGCGAAGGCGTCGGTCATTTTTACAGTCGCCGTCAGGCGCGCACCGACTGCGTCGATGACGGCATCGCTCACGGTCAGGCGATCGTTGCCGTAGTCGATCGTTGCCTTGATCGCCGTATCGCCCGCGACGAGGGCACGCAGCGCCGGGTCATCCAGTCGCAGCCCGGCAATCTGTCCCGACAGGTTTACCCGCGCCGAGTCACCAAACGCCTTCACCGTGACCGGCGCGCGGATCATCGCGCTGCCCGACATCGGCATCCCAGCAAGCACGCCGACACCGGCAAGGTCGCTGACCTTCAGAACTGCCGTCAGGTCCGCATCGCCGGAATCGAGAGCCACCTTGCCGTCGACCGACGCGTCCACCGCCTTTGCGCTGACCCGCATCTCATTAATATCGAAGGCATTGCGTCCGGCGCCTACGCCGATGACCTTCCACTGGATGTCTTCGCCGATCAGGTCCCGCAATTCCGGCATACCGGGGAAGGCCGCGCCGGTCATACGGCCGTCTACCTTGACCGACGCAAGATCAACCGATCCATCGGACCGCTGGCGCAATTCCACGTCGATCTCGGTTGTGACCTTTGCAGCCGAGGCGTCGGCCGTTTTGACATCATCGGCAATCGCTTCAAGACGAATACTAGGATTCGACACTTTGCCGCTGGCCGTGACATCGACCGCCAGACTGCCAATATCCAGATCCGGAACCAGTTGGCCGTAGAGGCTGCGATCCTTGACGACGGCACGGGCGCGCGCCTCCAGGGTTTGCGGCGCCACCGCAAACTGGCCCGATGCGTCAATGCGGGCCGCCGGGGTTTCCGCGCGGGCACTCTCCACCACCAGGACATCGTCGTCGCGCCATGTCCCCGCGACAGAAAAGTCGAGTTTCTGACCAGCCAGCCGGATCGCCTGCGGCGGGTCTTCACCGAGATATTTGCCAACGCCGGTCATCTTGAACGCGAGCCCGTCCTTGCGGGCAAGATTGATCGCGACATCGACCGACCCGGCTCCCGGCACGATCCCACTTACGGTGCCGTTCCAATCGGCCACCGGACCCTCGCCGGCGACCCGCAGGGACACGGGTGACACGCCGTCGGCCTTGAGCAGCCGCGACACCAGACCGCCCGCCGCCTCGTCATAGGCCACATCGACTTTGAGCGTTTCCTCGGACGGATCGTAGCGAAGCGCAAGCCGGGCGCCCTTCGTTGCGGCGCTGCGTTCTTTGATATCGAAGGCCAGGTCGATCAGGCTTCCCAGCGGCACTTGCGCCGACCCTTGCACCGCCAATTCGATCCGCTCGCCCAATACCGCTGGTTCCAGGTCGACGGCAGCGACCTCGAACCGGTCGAGGGAAATGCCGATGGGCAGGCTCACATCCAACGGCGCGTCGTCCGTGTCTTCGGCGGGCGCAGGCGTTACCGGCGCGCGCCGAACCTGAACGCGCTCCGCGGTGAGCGACAAGACATCCAGTTCACCGCGCAACAGCGCCGCCGGGCTCCAGGAAACCGCCAGCGCCCGGATCGACAACCAGTCGCCGTCTTTATCACCGAGCATGATTTCATCAATGCTGAACGCACCGAGCAGATTCCCCTCGATCCGACCGAGGCCAAGACGTTGCTCGTCCGGCGTACTCGCAGCTTGCTCAATCGTGGTGGCAACCCAACTTCGGCCCCAGTCGGAGCGGGCGGCGATCACAACGAAAACCGCGATCAGGCACACCGCCCCCAACATGCCCGCGGCGGCGTATGCAAAAAAGCGCAGCGGACGGCTCTTCGGCATCGCTAGAACGCTTGCCCGAAGCTGATATAGAACTGGAAGGCGTCGTCCACGTCGTCCCGGCCATTGATGGGAAACCCGAAATCGACGCGGACCGGCCCGATCTTCGTGTGGTACCGAAGCCCCAACCCGGCAGCCCAGCGGATCGTCTCATCGAAGGTCGGGTAGGACTCGTCAAACACCGTCCCGCCATCGACGAAGGGCACAATACCGATCGTATCCGTCAGACGGATTCGCACTTCAGTGCCGATCTCGACCAGAGATCGGCCGCCGAGCGGATCGTTCTCCGAGTCCAGCGGCCCCACGCTCTGGAATTCATAGCCGCGAACAGACCCGCCGCCACCGGAAAAGAATCGCTTGGTCGCCGGCACCTCGGTCGTCTCCGCGCCGACCAACGATCCCACGCGCGCCCGTCCCGCTAGGATGTAACGGCCTTTCTTATCGATCTTGTGATACGCAGACACACCAAGCGCGGCGGTCACAAATGCCAGCGTATCGGATCCGGTTCCCACATAGGGCGTCGTGTTGAAGTCCAGCCTGAAGCCGCGGGTCGGGTCGAGACGGTCGTCGGACGCATCCCAGAAGACCGAGGCCGGCAACCCCAGCAGCGCGAACTTCCGCTCTTCATCGTTATCCTCGACGATATCGAAACTCGGCGCCAAGCCGACGATGGTCCGTAACTGCTTGGTCCATTGGCGTTCCAAGCCAACGAATCCAGTGAGCGACAATTGGTCAAACGCGTCCGTATCCTTACTCGTGAGCGCCACGCTCGACAAAAAGGCCTGATCACGATGGAGATACGCCGGCTTTCTCAGCCTGAGCTCCGCGGACTGTTCAATTTGGGCCGCCTTGACGGAAGCGCGGAGGGTCTCATTCGCTCCAAAGATATTGCGGTGCTCCCAAAATACTTCGCCGCCGACACCGACGTCTGTCGAGTAGCTGAAACCGGCACCGATGGACCGGTGCGGTTTTTCCGCGACCCGAATGATGACCCCGCGCTCTTCGCCGGTCGTCGGCGCATCCGACAGATCGACCGATACGGTAGAAAACAGCCCCGTCCCCAGCAATGCCCGGCGCGTCTCCATGATTTTCCGGCTGTCATATTTCGCGCCCTGCTGCCAACTGACCAGCTTCTGGATATAGGCTGGGTCGACGGTTTCGGCGCCCTCCACCGTAACCGTGCCGAACCGCGCCGACGGCCCTGTGTTTACCCGCAGCCGGGCGACCATCGTCTTGCTTTGCCGGTCGACGACGTATTTCCTATCCTCGATCTTGGCGTGCGGCCATGAGCGTTCCGCCAGCAACATGGTCAGCAATCGCTGAGCGTCTGCAATCTTCGCGGATTCCGCGGGCATGCCGAGATTGATATTTAAATCGGCAAGGCTTGGCTGCACGTCCGGTTGTGGGCTCGCCGCCCCCGTGTAGGAAATCGTGAATTCCGTCAGCTTGTAACGCGGTCCCGGGGCGACAGTGAGCCGCACCGCAACCGGTGTTTTCTCGGCATCGAGCGAATATGAGGCCGTGCCGTCGTAATAGCCTTCCGAGCGCATCGTTTTCCGCAACCGCTCGACATCCTCCCGCGCGCGCCGCTCGATTCCCGCAACGGTCGACGGCGGTTGTTTGACCAGCGTGTTGAGTTGCGAGGACGCTTCGAGCAAGGATCGTAAGTCCTTATCATCGACGCCGTCGATCGACGATTCATAGGTCGCCACCAACGCCGGTTCCGGCTTCCGGTCCGTTGAACCCGTTGATTCTTTTTGGCTATACCGTTCGCCGGCGCCGTGATAGCCGGCCGCTGTCGCATCGATCGCCGCCGTCACTCCGCACAGCGCAAAAACCGTCGCCGCTGCGATCGACGCAGCGGGCCAACGGCGGCGCCAAGGCCGCTCCAATCGACAAGCACGGTATACGCGCACGAAATAGTCCCACCATAACGATACCCGAAGGTATCCGCGGCCCGAGGCTACCAGCATCCGCGCCCGTTTAGCCACCGCTTCGTTAGGGCAATACGGACCTAAAAGGGAACTGCGGCGGTGGAAACGCTTGCGAAAACTATCAGGCGGATTTGACCCTCTGCCGGAGTGCCGTCAATTGCGCCGCGATGACAAAGGCGATCGACAGCACGATGAACGCCGCCGACAGGCCGAAGATCAGCGATGGATTGCCCGCATCCAACAGGCCGCCGAAGAACGGCGGCGCGATACTGCCGCCGACCGTGAAACCGACGAAGACAAAGCCGAACACCTTGCCGGTCTCTCCCGGTGGGATCAACGCGCGGATCAATAGGTCACGCGGCGGCAACGCGGCGCCAAGACCGACACCGACAACGGTCAGGAGGACGATCAGGGCGAGCCCCGGCAGCCCGGCCCAAATCGGCGCAATGGTGCAAACGAGCGCAAGCAGCAGCGCACCGACGGCGATACGGGCGTGCTGCGGATACCGGTCGACGATTACGCCCGCCAACAGGATGCCGCCGACAACGCCGAACAGGAACCCGGTCAGCGCGGTGTTGGCCTGATCGAGGCCCAGCCCGTGCAGGTTGACCAGCGCGGTGACGCTGAACGCGCGCAGGCCGCCGGTGACCATGCCGTAGGCGATGAAGAATCCGAGAAACAACAACACCGGCGGCGACAGGAGGAGCCGAATGCCGGTCCGTCCCGGCGCCGCGCTCACATCGCCGTCGTCCGAATCGGACGCGGCCGCGCCCTGCAAGCTGCTTCGCCACAGCAGCATGACCGCCCAGATCAGCAGCCCGAACAGGCCAACGCTGATCAACGCCACGCGCCAATCCGTAAACGAGACCAGGGCCAAGATCCCGACCGGCGCGCAAGCGCTGCCGAAGAAGCCGGAGAAGGTATGCATCGAAAAGGCCCGGCCCAACCGGTCCGGATGGATCGATCCATTCAGGATGGCGTAGTCGGCGGGATGGAAAACGCTGTTCCCCAACCCCGCCAGCACGGCGAAGACCAGCAGCATTTCAAAATTCTGCGCAAAGCCCATCATCAAGATGGCGGCGGCATTCAGCCCGAGGCCGGCGAACAGCAGATTCCGCGGCCCGAGCCGGTCCACCAGGAATCCCACGGGCGCTTGCATGAACCCGCCCAACAGCCCATAGGCGGTCATCGCCAAGCCGAGCTCCACGTAGCTGACATTGAATTCCACCTTCAGGATGGGGAACAGCGGCGGCAGGCACAAAACGAAAAAATGACTCATGAAATGGCCGCCACTGATCAGGCCGACCACTGGGCCTTCGCGGCGGCGCGGGGCCGGATCCAACTGCGCTTCGGATGGCGCGCTCATCGCGCGGCCATCAGACTGGACAACGATTGGTGGGCGCTACCGTCATCGGCAAAGTTCGATGGCGACAGCCATGTCTCGAAAATGCCCCGCAGCGTCGGCCATTCCTCGCCGAGGATCGAGTACCACGCCGAATCCCGATTCCGGCTCTTAACGATCGCATAATTGTAGAAGATGCCTTCGAACCGGAATCCCAGCCGCCTGGCCGCATTGCGGGAATTCTGGTTCAGCGCATTGCACTTCCATTCCATGCGCCGATAGCCGAGATCGTCCATCGCGTGGCGCAGCAGCAGATACATCGCTTCGGTCGCGGCCCGTGTCCGCCGGAGCTGCGGTCCAAACCAGATCGATCCGATCTCGATCACGCCATTCTGCGCCTGGATATTCAGGTAACTGGCCTGGCCACAGACAGCCTCGCCGTCGAGCGGACGGATCGCGAAAGCGATACGATCCAACTGGGCCGATTGCTGCCGCAAGGCGGCGGTAAAGGCACCAACGTCCGGCCACGGGCCGACCGTCATGTAATCCCAGATATGCAGCGCGTCTTCCGTGCCGTGCGACGCATCATACAGGTCGGCCGCATGACGCGCCGCGTCGAGCGGGATGAGTTCGACATGGCGTCCAGTGAGGGTTTGGCGCGCGGGCACCAATCCGGACGGCAGCGGCGAAACGATTTCTCCCGATACGGTCCGCGGATAGATTTCTTCGATCATTGTTTCTTTTCTTGTCGGCGCGTCCATACCCGTCGTGAGCATCCTTGGCCGCATGAATTCCAGTGGTTCCTCTTTCTTGCACCGGATTGGCTCTAGTCAAAGTGCCAATATTTTCGTTTCTATCGGTCCAATACCTATTGGCAAAAATCCGAAATTCGATGCAAATTGGACCGGTGGGCCGCCGGCAGATGGCCCTTTCGTTCGTAACACCTTGGATCGACTTTCCCGGAACACCACCGTGAATGTTCGGGGTCGACCGGACCCTGCACAAGAACCAATAGGACCATCGCCATGCTCACCGCCGAGATGAAGCAATTGATAACCGACCACAGCGCGGGATCCGTCGCGACGATCAACGATGACGGGACGCCGTCGGTCTCCCCGAAGGCGACCTTCGTCATTCTGGACCACACGACGATCGCCTTCGGCAACATCCGGTCGCCCGGCACCGTCGGCAACTTGAAGGACCGGCAGGCGGTCGAGGTCTGTTTCCTGGATGTCATCCTGCGGCGCGCCGTCCGCGTGACCGGCACCGCAAAGTTCGTTCGCAGCGCCGATGCCGGCGCCGCCCTCGCCGCGCCGTTCAAGGAAAAATATTCCGATCTCGTCGACCGCATGCACGGTTTCGTCGTGATTTCGATCAGCGCGGCGGAATACATCCTGTCGCCGGCCTATGACCGCGGCGAAACCGAAGACACGCTGCGGGAGACATTCCGCGCCCGCTATAACGCGCTGTAGGTACCGCCTAATCGGCCCCTGATTTCCCGGCCGCCGCTAGCACGGCGTCGACAATCTCCGGCGCCGCACCGACATAGGTTTCGGGATCGGCCAACTGCTCGATCTCGGCTTCGTCCAGGACCGCCCGCACGTCGGCCATGCCGGTCAAGGTTTCGGTCAGTGTCCGGCCCGACGACCGGCTTTGTCCCACCGCCGCGTCGATCAGACGCCGTGCCTCGAACTTGCTCATCTTACCGGCGAGCGCCAGCGTGAAGCGTTCGGTCAGGGCCAGCCCCGTCATATCCACATTCGCCCGCATCTTGTCGGCATGTACCTCCAGCCGGTCGATGAGATCGATCGACCAGGCGAGCGCGCCCGACGTCAGCAGGAAGGTCTCCGGCAGCAGCATCCATTCGCTGATATAGGTGCCGCCACAGCGGTCGTGGTCCTGTCCCATGACCTCGACCATGCCCATCGCGCGATGCCGCCCGAGCCGGGCGACCGCTTCGGCGAACTCGGCCGCCCGCGGGTTCCGCTTATGCGCCATGCTGGTGCTGCGGCCGCGGCCCTGCTTGCCGGCCTCGGACAATTCGCCGATCTCGGTGCTGCTCAACATGTTGATGTTCTGCGCGATGCGGGCGAGCGAGGCGCAGAGATTGCCCAGATGCATCGACAATTCAGTGACCCCGTCGCGCGCGTTATGCCAATTCGATTGGATGTGGCCGAGCCCGAGTTCACCGGCGACCAGTCGTCTGAATTCCATCCCATTGGGCTGGAAGGACGCGAGCGTGCCGACCGCACCACCGAACTGGACGACGAGAACGCGCTTCTTGACCTCAAGCAGCCGTTCTTCGTGGCGCAGCAATTCCTCTATCCAAACCGCCACCTTGGCGCCGAAGGTCTGCGGCTGCGCGTGCAGATTGTTGGTGCGCCCGATCATCACAGTGTCCCGGTGCTCGGCGGCCAGCGCCGTCAACACCTCACGAAACCGCCGCACTTGAGCGTGGATCGCTTGCAACCCGTCGCGGAGTTGCAGCACCTTGCCCGTGTCCATGATGTCATAGGTCGTAATGCCGTAATGAACCCAAACGTCATGACCATCGCCGACCTGCTCGGCGAGCTGCCGGGCGATCCCGGCGATGGGACGCCCAACATCCATCGTGTCCTCATGCAGCCGGTCGAGGTCGATTTTGGATGCGTCGAGGCACCGGTTTATCTCTTTCGCAGCCGTGGCGGGGATGATTCCCAATTTGCCCTGCGCCCGTGCGACGGCCTTTTCGGCGACGACAATGCGCTCGATCGTACTCGCCTCACCGAAGATGGCCTCCATTTGCTCGGTGCAGAACATGTGCCGGTAGATCGACCAGTCGAAGAGTGAAATATTTGTCATTGAATCCGTCCCTATACGGCGTTTCGAGCCGTGAAAAGCCACGGCGGGCGGACCATCCATACCGCATCGATGATAAATCAGGAAACGACCGGATGGAGGAACGATGCCAACCGGTCGCATCGGGCGTCGCCAACATGCCAACCCATAAAATTCCGACATGCGGACCAAATATTTTTCATTTGATATAATGTGTGGCACGCTCTGAACTAAGGGCGTCAATTCTTGCTGAACGCCCCGTCACCAACGCGCAAAGGAGGCTTTCGATGGAGCACGTGCGCTACATTGATCGCACGGCGGATGACTATCGTCGCCAGGGATACGATACCGAGTACAAATGGGCCCATCACACCGACGCGCCCTTCACCCCGCTGACGAAACCCCTTTCGGAATCCAAGGTCGGCCTGATCGGGACGAGTGAAGTCGCCGTGAAGTTCGATCCCGAAACCGAAGAAGATCCGATCGTCGAAGAGGATTTTCGCGGCGTCTACGCGATCCCGACGGATGTCCCGACGGAACGCTTCTATAGCCGGACGTCCTCGTTCGACCGGAACGCAACGCACTTGGACGACGTCAATGCGTATTACCCGATCGACCGCATGCGAGAGGCCGTCGCCGACGGTGTTATCGGATCGATGCCCGACCGTTTCTACGGCGCCTACAACAACTACAGCCAACGCAAGGTGCTGACGCAGGAAGCGCCGAAAGCACTGGAAATGTGCCGCGAAGACGGCATCGACGCGCTTGTTATGGTGCCTCTCTGACCGGTTTGCCATCAGACCGTGAGTCTGATCAGCCGATACATCGAAGAACATGGCATTCCGACGGTCGTAATCGGGGCCGCGCGCGACATCGTCGAACATTGCGGGGTCGCCCGCTTCCTGTTCGTCGATTTTCCCTTGGGCAGCCCATGCGGCGAACCCGGGAATCTCGATCAGCAGCGCGGCATCTTCCGGCAAGCGCTCGACCTGCTTGAAAAAGCGCCGGGTTCGATGACGACTCGGGAGGCCGGCTATACCTGGAGCAACGGCGACGAGTGGAAGCGCCTCGTCTTCTCCGAAGAGCAGCCATGGCAGGACGAAGAGACGAAAGCCAAATGGCTGGCCCGGAAGGAAGAGTACCGGCGCTTGAAAGAGGACGGGAAGGTCTAGATGGGGGATGACGCAGCCAAGGCGGCCAGAGAGGTCATCGTCTACACATCGCCTCTCTGCGCCCCGTGCGAAGCGCTCAAAAAATTTCTGAGCGCGCAAAATGTCGAGTACAAGGTGCGCGACCTCATGATGGAGGAAGACGCCCAGGACCGGCTGGACGAAGCCGGAATCCGGTCGACCCCAGCGTTGGAAATCGACGGTCAGCTTTATGCAGGCGATGCTCTGAATCCGCAGAATGTGAAAGACCTGTTGAACCTCTAATCGGTGGACCGGGCCGAAACCGCGGCATTGATTGTTTTGGAGGCCGGCGATACCGGGGTATGATCGGGTCTTCGTTTCAATTGATGATGGCGATTGGATTCACATGAGCGGCGCTACGATTTACGAGGCACCCCGACCGGCGGAAAAGGCCGGGGAGACGGTTGTGACAAGCACCTGCGGCCACAATTGCGGCGGCCGCTGCGTGGTCAACGCGCATGTCGTCGACGGTAAGATCGCCCGAATTTCGACGGATGCACGCCGCTGGGACCCGGACCATCCGCCGTTACCGGCCTGCGCGCGCGGCGTCGGCCAGATCGAGCGGGTCTATCATCCCGACCGCCTCAAATACCCCATGCGCCGCACCGGGCCGCGCGGCTCGGGAGAGTTCGAACGGATTTCCTGGGACGAAGCGCTCGATACTGTCGCCCGCGAGATGCTGCGGGTGCGGGATCAATATGGCAATGCGGCGATCCTCGATGGCTCCCGGTCCGGCAGCACGTCGAGCTTGCACGGCCGCAATGCCGCGAAGCGCTTTCTCCACATGTTCGGCGGCTGCACGAATCTTTGGTCGAACATGTCCTGCGAGGCCGAGGTCTTCGCCATCCGCCACACCTTCGGGCATGACATAAACTACAAGGCGGCCGGGCGCGAACCGACGGACTATGTCAACTCGAAGCTCATTCTCATGTGGGGATGGTCGCCCGGCGACGGCACGTTCGGCACCGGCACCATGCCGTATCTGAAATGGGCGAAGGAGAACGGCACCCGGATCATCTGCGTCGACCCCCGCCGCACCCGCACCAGCAAGCAACTGACCGACGAACATATATTCATCCGGCCATCCACCGACGCCGCGGCGCTGATCGCCATGGCACAAGTGATCGTGGCCGAAGGCCTGCACGACGCCGCCTTTTGTCAGCGGTATGTCCAAGGCTTCGACGAGGCCACTTTGCCGCCGGAAGCACCGGCCGGCAGTTCCTATCTTTCGTATCTGATGGGCGACACCGACGGCGTGGTCAAATCACCGGAATGGGCGAGCCCGATCACCGGCATTCCAGCCGAGACGATCCGGCAACTCGCCATCGACTTCGCCACCAGCAAGCCCGCCGCGATCCATGGCGGCTACGCACCAGGCCGAACCGCATTCGGCGAACAGTTCCACCGCGCCGCCTATGCGCTCGCCGCCATGACGGGCAGCATCGGCACGCCGGGCGGCAACGCCGGCCCCAGCAATGGGGCGACTGGCCGCGCGGGGATCAAGATGCTGCCGGCGGGCAAGAACCCCATCGATTCGGAAGTGGCGACGCCCTTCCTGGGAGACCTGCTCCTGAAGGGCAAAGCGGGCGGATTCCCGGCCGACATCAAGTTGATCTATTCGTCGGGCGGCGACCTGTTCAACCAATGCTCCAATGCGAGCAAGCTCGCCAAGGCGTTGGACAATGTGGAATTCATCGTCGGCCAAGACCATTTCCTGACCCCGACGACGCGCCACGCCGACATCCTGTTGCCCGCGACGACCTTCTGGGAACGCAACGACGTACACACGCCGTGGGCCGGCGCGGGACATTACGGCATCTTCATGCAGCAGGCGATTAAGCCGATGTATGAATGCCGCAATGACATGGATATCTACGCGGACCTGGCGCAACGGGTCGGCATCAACGGATACAGCCTGCAATCGGAAGAAGCCTGGCTGCGGGAGCTGACCGAGGACGCCGTTGACGATTTCGACGCCTTCCGGGAACAGGGCGTGGCGCGCATGCCGAAACCGGACGACGCGGTCGCCTTCGCCAAACAGATCCGTGATCCGGAGAACCACAAATTCGCGACGCCCTCCGGGAAGATTGAAATCTACTCCAGCTTCCTCGGCGAGAACCCGGACCCGTATGGCCTGGGCGAAATCACGCCGATCCCGACCTGGGTGCCGCATGCCGATCTGCCCGACGATGCGGCCTACCCGCTGCGCCTCTGCAGCCCGAAGTCGCGGGCGCGCACACATTCCATCCATGGCAACCAGCCGCAACTCGCCAAGGTCGATCCGGACGATGTTTGGATGCACCCGGCGGACGCCGAGGCGCGCGGTATCGCGCAAGGCGACAAAGTGCGGGTGTTCAACACCTATGGCGCAACATCCCTGGCGGCGCGCGTCACCGAGGACGTGGCCCTTGGGGTCGTATCGATCAATGAAGGTGCCTGGTTTACGCCGGATGCGGACGGGACCGACATGTCGGGCTGCGCCAACGCGGTGACGGCCGACACCGTGGCCCCGAGCGGCGCCATGACCTACAACACGAATTTCGTGCAGGTATCCGCCGTCGACCGAGCGTCAGACGGCGTCCTTATCGCGTAACGCCTTTACGGCGTCAGGCGACAGACCAAGCCAATCGCCGAGGACGGTTTCCGTATGCTCGCCGAGGAGCGGCGCGGATTCGAGCGTCACGGGATTGCCGGACATCTTGACGGGCCAGCCCAGCAGCTTCATGCGCCCGCGAACCGGATGATCAATCCACTGGAACACGCCGCGTTCCTCGAAGTCCGGTTCTTCGGATAGCTCCTTCAAATCGAAGACCGCGCCAACCGGAATGCCCGCCCGGCCCATTTCCTCCATCGCCTGTACTTTGGTGCGTTGGCTGGTCCACGGCACGAGCATTTCCTCGATTTCAATCTTTCGCTCGAACCGTTGCGGCGCGGCGTCATAGCGGTCATCACCGACCAGATCAGGCCGGCCGATCAACTCCAGCAACCGGTGCCATTGCCGGTTGTTGCTGCGGTTCACGAAGATATAGACGTAGTCGTTCGGCCCGCCCGGCGCACAGGGATAGACGCCCATCGGCGCGTTACCGCCGGTCACGAATCCCTCGGCGGCGCGCCCGGGCGCCTTTCCCGTCACGAGCAGATCGGAAAACCCGAACCGGGCGTAGTGCATCATCGCATCCTGCATGGCGACGGAGATGCGCTGGCCTTTACCGGTCGCCTGTTTTTGAAACAACGCACCGAGAATACCGATCGCCAGGAGCATACCTGTCCCGGTGTCGGCCAGGTTCGGTCCCGGTTTAATGGGCTTGCCGTCCGTCTCGCCCGTAATCGACATGATCCCGCCCGTCGCCTGACCGATCATGTCGAAGGCCAGGAAATCATCGTAGGGGCTGCCCTCGGCAAAGCCCTTGAGCTGCGCGTAGATGATCGACGGATTGACCTTGAGAATTTCGTCGTATCCCAATCCCAGGCGTTCAATGACGCCCGGCCCAAAATTCTCCACCACGACGTCCGCCTTACTCGCCAGGTCCTTCGCCAACTGCAGCCCTTCGGGCGATTTGAGGTTGCAGGTGACGCTCTGCTTGTTCGCATTGTAGAGAATGAAGAAGGGCGAATCGGTGACACCGTCGTCAGACGCCGTGCGCCGAAGCTGATCCCCGCCATTCGGGTTCTCCAGTTTGACGACCTCCGCGCCGAGCCAGGCGAGCACTTCGGTACAGGCAGGCCCCGCCTCGAATTGCGAGAGGTCCAGAACTTTGACGCCCGCCAAAGCAGAGGTCGGAATTTCGGTCACGATACGATCCCTACCAGTCTTCAAATGTGTGCCGCTCCATGAAAGCGGGCTTCCGGGATAACTGCAAATTCTTGGACCGGCCGCGCGATGGCCAAGTACGGTGAACCGGAGTAGCCTCCCTGGATGCGATATCCGCTACGGGGCCTTCCCGCCCGATGACCACCCGGTCGCCGGCCCTGATCACATCTTCCTTGTCCCTTGGCCTGATCTTCGGCCAGTTGGCGATCATGGCGGTACCGGCCCTCTCCGTGGACCTGGCAGCACTGTGGCAACTCGATGCAACGGATCTGGGATGGCTGGGCGGGATCTACTTCGCCGGGTACGCTATCGCGTTGCCGTTCCTGGCCGGTGCCGCGAACCGGACCGACGGGCGCATCGTGTATGCGATGTGTGCGCTGACCAATGCAGTCGCCTCGCTGTGTGTCGCGCTCTTCGGCGACGGATTCTGGTGGCTACTAGTCTTGCGGTTTGCCGCCGGTATCGGATTTGCGGGCGTTCACATCATCGGGATGAAACTGCTTGCCGACCGCCTATCGGGAAATGCGCAGGCACGCGCGAGCGCTGTCTATACGACGGCCTTCGCGATTGGAAGCGGATGCTCCTTCCTCATCGCCGGCCTCCTTGCCAACACCTTCGGATGGCAGGCCGCATTCGTGGCGGCGGGCCTTGGCTCGCTCCTGTCGATTCCGGTGCTCTTTCTGATCGGGCCGCCGCTGGCGGAAAACGAACCCCGATCCACCCGCCTGTTCCCCGATTTCCTGTCGGCGCTGCGCGACCCGGAAATTCGGCGCTACGTCATCGCATATGGCGGAAACATATGGGAGGTCTTCGCCGTCCGCGTTTGGTTCGTGCCGATCCTGACCTTCAGCGCGGCCTATAACAGCGTGAGCGAGTCCACCTGGGACCCGACGATTGTCGCCGGGTTATCGGTATTCGTTTCCGTGCCGTTGAACCTGGTGATCGCGGAACTGGGAATCCGCTTTGGCCGCAGGGTGGTCATCCTCGCGGTATCATTGGCGTCGATTGTTGTTTGCGGGGTCCTGGGCTGGCAGGCAGCGGGACCGTATTTGGTCGTCCTGCTGCTGCTCCTGATACACAGCATCACCAGCTTCGGCGATGTCGGCGCGATCGCGGGCGGCATCGTGGCCGCGGCGTCGGGCGAAACGCGCGCGGCCGCGCTCACGCTTTTCGGGCTGGTCGGGTTCGCGTTCGGATTCCTGGGATCCCTCGCGGTTGGCTTGGTCGTCGACCTGGCCGGTGGGCGAGGCGAGCCCGGCGCTTGGTTCTGGGCCTTCGCGGTGATGGCGGTCGGATCAGTCATTTCGGGTGCGGCGATGGCTTGGGGGCCTCGACTCACCCTTCGGCGATAGAACGCCGATCGCGGCGAGGCATACATGGCGTTTCTGCATGGCGCGCTGGGCGAACGGCGACGACAATCCCTTCGGCGTCATCGAGACGCTACGCGCGTAAGGACATCTAGGGGACGACAAGACGATCTGAGGATCAGCGAACCGGGAACACCAACCGCTCGGTATCTTTTCCAATTGCGGAGATGACCGGCCCGATGATGGACCGCGCGATTCGGTCGCGGTCATCGTCCAGAAACGGCAGCACCAGATCGGCTTCCCAGATGATTCGGCTCGTCTTGCGCTCGCGCAGATCCACCGTGATGTCCAGGCGGTCCTGCTCTCGGTTGTTGATTCGCGAAACCACACGCGCCGGCCGAAGCGGGCGATCGCCGAACATCGAGGATGGGATACCGCCCGGAAGCCTCAGGTCACGCTCGTCGGGGAAACTGAGTTCTTCCCGATCCGCCGGAAAGCGCCGCCGCCGTTGTTCTTCCAACTCGCGGAGACGCGCCTCGCGCCACGTCACGCTGGTGCCGAAAGTGAACACCAGCGGCGCATCGTCCGACACCGCATAACCCGCCTTCTTCAAGGCCGCGAGAAATTGCCGGCGAAACGCCAAGTTGGCTTCCGTATCATTGTAAATCACGACCCCAAAAACGATGTCGGCGGGCAATGCCTGAAAGACCGAACTGGACAACTCGCCAGTCCACTCGGCGCTTTCCGTTACTGTCGTCCATTGCGCTGCGAGCAGACCGCTGAAAAGGGCAAGCGCGACGGCCAATTTGAACCTCATTCCTGAAAGCTTTCTCTTCTCACCAAGTGCCCCTAGCACGTTCGAAGAAAGGCCACCCTTCACCGCACCATCCGAACGATGCCCGTACGGACCTAGAGTTCACCACCATGCGCCGCCTGGCGATGATTTGTATCAAGTTGGGCAGTCATGACCGGCGGTTCGCTGACGAAGCACATCCTGTTGCGACAGATGGCTCTGTTCAGGTGCTGCAGCCGCAAATCTTTCCGACCGTCGCCCCGACGCTGTTATAGACCGGCTGGTTCAACAACGGCGTCAGCGCCCGCAGAGCATCCGGCGTCAGAAGGTCGAGTTGCCTAAGCAAGTTAAGAAATGCGATGACTCGGGCCCGCGCACTGCCGTCGGCAATTTTCAATGCCACGCCTAACCCTTGATCCGGGATGAACGCGCAGAGAAACCCCTCGGCGCCGGTCTTCATGATCACCCTGCCGTCGGTCGCGCGGGCAATCAGGTCGGTCGGCTCGCCGGTGCCCGACATGTACTCGGGATAGCGGCGCACGGCGTCCTGGATCGTATGGATCGCGGCTTTGCGTATCGGCGACGAGACCGCAGCGGCGGCGTATCGCGCCATCACAACTGCCATCTCCGAGATCGACATCGCGGGCGCGGGCAACGTGCAACCGTCGACGCCCAGAGGCAGGGACGTTGCGTCGCGGCCGAAAAATTCCGAGAGAACTTCCAGATACAGGGTCTGCGTGGGGTGTGACGGCTCGTTGTAGCCTTCGACCGCCCATCCCATATGCCGCGCGACGGTAAGGAAACCGCAGTGCTTTCCCGAACAATTGTGGTATCGCCGGGACTCGTCGCCACCAGCGCGAATGATGGCGTGAATTCGTTTGGAATTCCTTGGAAGATCCGGTCCGCAGGCAAGCGCCTCTTCGGTGAGGTCGAGTTGGCCCAACCAATCCATGACAAGGTCGACGTGAATGTCTTCGGCGCGATGCGACGCACTGGACAACGCTATATGACGTTGGGTCAGTCCGAATTTTTCCGCCGCGCCGGTCTCGACAAGAGCGATGGCTTGGATCGGTTTCAAAGAAGATCTTGGGAACGTGACAATCGATGGGTCGCCCCAGCCGTGCACGATTTCACCGGCAGCATTGGCGACGGCCGCGGCGCCGAAATGCACGCTTTCCACGACCGCTCCGCGCCATACCTCGGCCAATTTCACAAATTCCATGATGTCGGATCCTATGCGTGCCCCAGTTGCCTTAGACTAGTTGAGTCCGGTCCAGCTCGGCCAAGGCAGATTTCGTATAACTTTATTCGTTGTCGGCATTTCGGAGAAATGGTGGAGCAAGGAGTCTGGAACGAACCCGTCTCTGCCAGTTCACTGTTATGCAGGGAAGATGCAGGGAATTCGCTCCAATTTGGCTCGAATCAGCGAGACATACCGCTCTAAGATATTAATTTCAATGATAAACTTCGCGAACACCTTACGCGGTAGAACCGGGATTTCAATCCATAAGATCAGGGAAAATCTCTGATGGAACAGGGAAGCCCTGCCCTTTGTCGGAGAGGCACAATATGGGGATTCTGCAGACCCATCTCCAAGCATCGCGGATTTCGGCGGACGCTTTTGTCTGGAAGCCGATAGGCACTACAATATGATGCTTCAGCGGTGTCCCAACGCTAACTAGGCGGCTGCCGTATAGCCGACGCTGCGGGTGGCGGTGTCCCAGAGAACAGGCAACGGCAGAAAAGGGGTGATTTGATGAGTTTGGAAATTCTTGATTTCCCAACCGCGCCGATTGATCGGAATTTGATACCGAAGCGGCCATTTGCCTATCCAAAATCCTGGACCCGCGGAACGCTCAAGGAAGAGGACTTCCTCTATTCCATCCCGGAGAACTGCCTTGACGAATTGCACGGCGTCGTTGCCGCGCTGCGCCGCGACCCGCTACCAACGCTTATGCTCCGGCCGGAGATGTTTGATTTGGCCGCGTGCCGTTCTTTCATGACGGATGTCGGTCGAACGCTGACCGAAGGTACGGGCTGCGCGGTGCTGGACCGGCTCCCGATGGGCCAATTTAGCCGCGACGAAGCGGTCGCCGCCTATTGGCTGTTGGGTTCGTTGATCGCACCACCGGTGGCGCAAAAGTGGAATGGCCTCATGATCTATGACGTGCGGGACACGGGCGCAAAGCATGGCATAGGTGTCCGGGGTTCTACGACGAATGCCGAGCTGAATTTCCACACGGACAACAGCTACGCGTTGATGCCGCCACATATCATTGGCCTGCTGTGCTGCCAAACGGCGCTGGAAGGCGGTAAGAGCAAGTTGTTGAGCTGGCGGACGGTTTATAACGAACTGCTGGCGCGGTGCCCGCATCTCCTGCCCCGGGCCTTCGAAACATTCCTCTATGACCGCAACAACGAGCACAGATCAGATGCCTCAAAGGTTATGCGCAAGGCACCGCTCAACATCGAAAACGATGACATTCAGGTCTACTTTTCTTTGACCGGCATCCAAGACGGCTACGCGATGACCGGGCAAGAGATCGACGAGGACGGCCAGGAACTCCTCCGAGCGATGAAAGAGATAGTCGCCGACCCAGAGATGTGCGTCGAATTACAGTTCCAACCGGGACAGATTCAGTTGATCAACAACCGGGTGATCGGACACGCGCGTACCGGGTTCAAGGACAACCCGGATCCCGACAAGAAACGTCATTTGGTGCGCCTGTGGTTCCGGGGCGAAGGACGCATCAGCTACGACGGCTAGGACCAGGAAGGATTTGTGATCAATGGCTGACAGCTTGAAATCGAGTTCCAGTCCCGCCGCATGGTATGGGCCCGACATGGCCCGACAACCGGAGTCCTGGACCCACGTCCTGACCGCTGCAGAGGCGGCGGCGCTCGTCGACGCGGCGATCGAACTCGACCGGCGGGGGCTCGACCTTATGCAGATCACACCGGACACAACCGCCTTGCCGCTGCTGTCACCCGTCCTTCGCCGCATTCGGCGAGACATATTATTCGGGCGTGGCTTTGCCTTGATTCGCGGTTTGCCCATCGACCGGCTCAGCTATCGGCAGGCCGCAATCGCTTTTTGGATCGTCGGCATGTGTCTTGGCGACGAGGCACTGCCGCAGAATGCCAAGGGCCATACGCTCGGCCATGTCCGCGACCTCGGGTTCGATTACGCGAAACCCACGGCACGGGGCTACCAGACGGCTGCGCGCCTGCCGTATCACTGCGATGCCGGCGACATTGTCGGGCTGTTGTCGTTGACGACCCCGAAATCAGGCGGACTTTCGACGATCGCGCCATCGGTGACGATCTACAATGAAATGATTAAGCGGCGGCCGGATCTCGCGGCGACCCTAACAGAGCCACTCTATCGGGACCGGCGCGAGGAGATCCCGGCCGGCAAACACGCATGGTATGCGCTCCCGGCCTTTAATTTTAGGGATGACCGCCTTTTCACCGTCTATGTCCGGTCGAGCATCCGAAAAGCCCAACGCTTCGAGGACGTACCGCGGCTGTCGCCGGCCCAGGAAGAGGCAATGGATCTATTCGATGCGATCGCCGAAGACGACCAAGTGCATCTCGATATGGAATTCCAGCCCGGCGATATGCAATTTCTCTGCAATCATTGGATCCTTCATAGCCGAACCGCCTTCGACGATTGGGAGGAACCCGGGCGCAAGCGTCACTTGCTCCGTCTATGGGTCGCCTGCAATGACGCCCCGCCGGTGCCGGAGGCGATGTTCGACTATCAGGTCCGCACCGCGGGAAACCGGCCGGGCGGCATTATTGCGCCAGACGGCGTGCGGCACGCGCCGCTGGACATTGAAGACGGCGGTGCCGGCGATAGCACTTTGCGTCAGCCTGAGCCGGCCGGCCTGCGGCCATAGAACAGCGGCCAAGGCATCAATTCGGACGCCGTGCCGACAAGCGGGGTTGGAAAATCTTCGTCGACCCCCATGGCGGAGAGACGGTGCCTCTGGACGGCCAGGGATTGGCGGGACGAGCGATGTGTTTGCCCAAACCTCGGATTAACGCATGTCGAACATCGGTGTTCGTAACTGACAAATTCCCACCGCCGAAGCCTGGATATTTTGCGATGCTCGCGCAACGGCCCATACTGTCGTGTATGCATAGGAGAGCCGTGCGGTCGCTCGCGGTGCCGTATCCCGGGTCAAAATGGTCGGCCGCACCCAACAGACGCTTCTTTGGAGCCAGGCGATGACGACGTCAACAGTCGAAATAATTCCAACGGGCGCCGCACTTGGCGCAGATATCACCAACTTCGATATTAACGCGATGACCGAGGCGGACTTCGCCGCAATTCGCGCCGCATGGATGGAGCATCTGGTGTTGCGCATCCGAGGTCAGGACTTCGACGATGAAACCCATCTCGCATTCGGCCGAGGCTTCTGTCCTTTGGAACTCTCACCGAAGGCTTTGTTAACCGGTAAGGGATGGTATCCAAACATGCCGGAATTGAGCCGGATCACGAACATCGTCGATAAGAAAGGCAAGAAGACCGGTTCGTTGGGAAGTAGCGAAGCCTATTGGCACACGGACATGAACTATCTGGAAGAACCGCCGATGGGCAGCATGCTGCACGCCCTACAGGTGCCCAGCAAGGGCGGCGGTGAAACCCGATTCTGCAATATGTATATGGCTTTGGAAACATTACCGCTGGACTTGCACCGCGCAATCGACGGAAAAACGCTCAAGCATGAAAAGGTACACAGTAGCGACGGCACCATCCGGCCAGGCTTGAAGGATCCAGGCACCGATGACGTGCGGCGCATCCCTGGCCCAATTCACCCGATAATCATGACCCATCCCGAAACCGGGCGCGATGTCCTGTATCTGGGACGGCGGATCAATGGTTACATCATGGGAATGCCGGTGGACGAGAGTAATGATTTGCTCGACCAACTCTGGGCGCACGCAACCCAAGAAGAATTCGTCTGGGAACAGAACTGGCAAGTCGGTGACATGATTTTGTGGGACAACCGTACTGTGATGCACAGTCGCAAGGGGTTCGGCCGCGACGATCCACGGCTCATGCATCGTCTTGTCCTCAAGGGGACGCAACCCTTCTACGCGCCCCTGGCCGCTTAGGTGCGTCCGCCCGTTGAGGTCCGGTGCATCCACGGTTGGAGCGCATGTCGGCCGTAGCCGGTACCCATGGCTTGCCCCTGCCTCGCAACGAGACGAAGACGATTGGGGACGGCAACGCCCACACGGGGTCTAAATTTCACGGGCTTCGATTTGGTCTTTGGACGACCCGGCCCAGTATTGCGCGTCATCCGTGGCATAGAAGCCCGCCATGTAGCCCATGTTCGTCCGGTCGGCGAATTCCGGCGCAAGCTTGCGCCCGTTCGGTAGATTCACCCACAAACGGTACAAGCGCCGACGACGGTTTTCTTCCAGCCAGTCTTCGTAACCGGTACGTGCGTGCATGATCGAATGATTGCACAACAGTTGAATGTCGCCCGGCTGAAAGTCCATATCGAGCCTGAAAGCGTCGCTGCGCGCCAAGTCGCTGACATAGGCAATCGCGGCCAAGGCTTCTTCGCTTAAGGGCATCCCCGCCTTTTTCATGCCGGCAACGGATGTCTTCGCGTTGAACTTTACCGACAGTGCGCCATCGAAATAACTGAACATGGGGAGCTCATTGTTCGTCACTTCGTCCAAATCGCGCGTTGGCCCTTCGCCGCGCAAATCCCAGTGAAGGCCCGTCCCGAGGTAATGCAAATAGTCCGGCCGCGTGCGCACT
This sequence comes from Alphaproteobacteria bacterium, assembly GCA_021774335.1. Taxonomy (GTDB): domain Bacteria; phylum Pseudomonadota; class Alphaproteobacteria; order UBA8366; family UBA8366; genus JAJFJD01. The sequence goes on along the minus strand of JAJFJD010000037.1, from coordinate 4,786 downwards.
ATCTCGTTGAAGACAGAAATACTGCTGGCAATCGCGCTTTTCCCGCCGGATTTCGCCGGATGGACGCATAGCAGGCCGACGACGTCACCGTGGTCGGTGTGCGGATTTTGCCCGCCGCGTGTCGTGTACCCCCGGACGTTCTCGACCGAACGGTCGTAGCCGCGGTCCGTCACCTCCGAGATGAGTTCGCCGAGGCCGTTTTGGCTGATCGGCGTACCGAGATGGACACCCAACCCCCAATAGAGCAAGCGAAGGTCGTCGGCCGTGTATTTTTCAACCGGCAGCCCCCGCAACATTACAAAGCCCCTGCCGGAATCCAATTCCCGTTCTATCTCGCGCAGGCAGGTCGCAACGCGGGGCACGACGAAATCATCCTTTGTCGCCTCGAAGGCGCCGATACCGCGCTGTTTGCAGGTTGCAACCGCGGAATCCAACTCGTCGAGCATTTCCGGGTCGAAACGGACGATCCAAGAATCGTCCTCCTTGAAATCATCCGGCCGCCATGCTGCCGGGGAATCGATCGGGGTCGCCGGTAAAGGACGCATCAATGCATTCCTCCCATCACTGGTTGGCTGTTGCCATTATTCCATAAGGCCCGCCCTGCGAGCCAATTGTTAACATTCTAGCACCAACCGAACTCACCCATCCGAGGATGCATTGAAATCTTGCTTTCGGCGTTGCGCGAATACCCCGGGACCGCCGTCGACAGGCTCCAGCGGGGCATTGAGGCGCACACCTGAGAGCAACATGCCTCCCGGACGGCCGTGCTTGTTGAAACCGCGCAAGTTTTCGTAGACCGGCGGAAGAGCGGGACCGTCCGGACAGGCCAGATGCAGTCGTAATAAATGCCGGCGTAAATTCCGGTCTGGGGGATCTTCGAAACTGGTCCGGGAATGCAGCAGGAAGTGATTGCACACGAACTGAATGTCTCCCGGCAGGAAATCCATATTGAGATGGTAGGCCGGATCATTCGCCATAGCATCGAGGAGATCCATCGCCTCTTCGAGTTGCGGCGAGATGCGCGGCACCTCGGAAAATCGCTGCGCCTTGCGAACCGTGCTACGCACATAGGTCGTAAAAACTCGACCATCATGCGGGTTGAACACGGGAACCACATACCACGGACCCTGGTTTGGCGGAATCTCCTCACGGCGGTCGCGGTATACGCCCCCCATGAGGACACGCACGAGGTCCGGCCGGCACTTGAGCATTTCGTTGTAGAGGGTCGCCGAGCTGACCAAACTGCTCAAACCGCCGGTTTCCGCCTTGTTGATACACAAGAGCGCGACCACGTCGGACGAATCGCTATGGTAGGCTAGGCGAAAATTGGATTGATACCCACGGCCCGTAACCGCCCGTGCGTCGACGCCAATATCACAGACATGCCCAACCGCATGCCCCTTGGCATTCTGCGAGGTCGCATGACCGAAATGCGACCCAATACCGAAGTAACCCAGGCAGCGTTGTAGCGGCGATAACTCCGCAACGGGAAATCCGCGCAGTAAGGCGAAGCCGCGGCCTTCGAACATGTCTTCGCGCACCCGCTCCAAAATCGGGCGCCACGAAGGCAAGGGAAAGTCCTTTGCGCGGATGTCAACGACATCGATCCCCATGGTCGCCACCCGCCGGATCGCGTCACACAGCTCTTCGATTTGCGGTGCGGTTAACGCGTAAGTCCAGGCATCGGGATTTCGCGCCAAATCGGGCCCTAACCACGCTTGCCGACCATGGACCGGATACAGGGGATGATCTTCGGCGAACCGCGGGACGGGAACCGAAGAGAACTCAGGCTGGGTCTCCATGATGATCCCTTTGAGTGACGTGAAACGCGTTGGCGCGAGGCCGGTTGGCCGATCACCGTTGCAAGATGCTTGCGGCTCCGAAGCCCGTCTTGAGCGGCGAAATATCTACGCCGTTTCCGGGTTGGGTTCCGCGAGCAATCCCCTCTGCTCCATCATCGGATAGATGCCGCCGGCCTCCATGACCTCCATGATTACTTCGGGAAAACGCTTACCTTGCAGAACCTCGCCGGTGCGTTTGTTGCGCACCGTGAACTGGCCGAACTCGACCTCTATTTCGTCGCCTTCCTCGATGAGTTCTGAGATGCCCGGGCACTCCAACGCGAAGACGCCGTAATTCGCACAGTTCCTGAAGAACAGTCCGTTGATCGATTCGGCGATGATGCATGTGACCCCGAGTTCCTTCAGCGAGCGGGCCGCGGGTCGGCCCGAACCGGTGCCAAAGTTCTGTCCGGCAACAATCACATCTCCCTCCGAGACCTCATCGGCCCAGCCGGGGCGGTTGGCCTGAAACGCATATTTTGGTTGCTCATCGAATGGCAACAGCATGACCGGACCCGGGAGGATGAGATCGGTGTTGATATGGTCGCCGAACTTCCATGTCTTACCGTTAAAGCGCATATCGGAATCCCTTATACCAGTTCACGCGGATCGGTCAGCGCGCCGCGGATAGCGGTGGCGGCCACCGTCGCTGGGGAGGCGAGATAGATCTCGGCCTCGGGGCTGCCCATTCGCCCCTTGAAATTCCGGGTCGACGCGGTGACGCATTTCTCTCCCGGCGCCAGAATGCCGTTGCTGTAGCCGCAACACGCGCCACAGGTTGAGTTTGTCACGACGGCGCCGGCTTCCATCAACGTTTCGACGTAGCCGCGCCGGATTGCCTCCAAATAGATCGCTTGCGATCCGGGCGTAACGATGAAGCGCGTGCCTGGGGCAACCTTCTTGCCTTTAACGACGCGGGCTGCGATCTCGAAATCATCAAGCGTCCCATTGGCGCACGAACCGATAAAGGCTTGATCTATGTGGGACTGGTCAGCTTCGGAAACCGGCCGGGCGTTTTCGACGACCGTATCGGGGTAGGCGACCAACGGTTCGATCGCGCCGAGGTCGACCGTGCGTTTGGCGGCGAATTCGGCATCGGGATCCGCAACTTGCGGCTCGAACTGGACAGTCGGATTGCGTTCCCGGACATGGGCTTGGCACAACTCGTCGGCTTCGAATACGGCGAACTCGGCGCTGATCTCGGCGCACATGGTGGCCAGGGTGCGCCGCGCGTTCATGCTCATGCTGGTGACGCCATCGCCGACGAACTCGACATTGTGCATTGCGTGTTCGCCGTAATCGTTGGCGATCTGCAGGATGATGTCCTTCCCGTTCAGCAGCGGCGCCAACTCGCCGGTCAGCTCGTAGCGGATTGTTTCGCACACCGGAAACCAGGTCTGGCCCGTGGCGCAGACGTAACTCATTTCTGGATGGCCGATGCCACGTGCGGCGCAATTGAAGGCGCCGGCGCTGCACGTGTGCGAGTCGACGCAGGCGAGCAGCGTTCCCGGGATCGCATAGCCGAAATCGGCGACCAGTTGATGGCAGATACCCAAGCCGTTGTTCACGTCGTGGAACTTGGTGATGCCGTGCTTCTCCGCGAACCGACGCGCCGCCTTATGCATACTCGCTCGCATAGGACTGTCGGCCGGCGCGATATGGTCCAGCATGATGACGATCTTGTCGGGATCGAAGACTTCCTTTGGTTCGCGCATCCGGTTGTGCATGAAGTTCTGGTCGATGACCACCGCCGTCTCGACATTGACCGTGACGAGATCGCCTGGTGTCACCGTCTCCAACCCCGCCGATCGTGCGAGAATCTTCTCCACCATTGTCATGCCCATGGGCGCGTTCCTTCAACTGATTGCCCGACGGCGCATCCGCGGATTTCAGGATTCCGGCCGCGCATGCAACCATACCCAGTGTTAAACGGGCGTGGGATTTTGAGAGGATTCAATGATGAAGCATACGACAAAGCTCCGCAAACTCATCGAAGCGGAGGACATCCTGATGTGTCCCGGAACCTATGATCCGCTGATGGCGAAGCTGATTAAGCGGTTGGGTTTCGAGGCGATGTATATGACCGGTGCGGGCGTTTCTCATTCGAGTCTGGCCATGCCCGACCTCGGGCTTACGACGATGACCGAGATGGTCCATCGCGCCACCCAACTCGCCGATGCGTCCGGATTGCCGCTAATTTGCGATGCCGATACTGGCTACGGCAACGCTCTGAACGTCATGCGCACAGTACGGGAGTATGAACGGGCCGGCGTCGCCGGTATCCATATCGAAGACCAGGAAATGCCGAAACGGTGCGGCCATTTCATGGGCAAGTCCCTGATCGAAACGGACGAGATGGTGGGCAAGCTCAAGGCTGCGCTCGACGCCCGACAAGACGAGGATTTCATGATCATCGCCCGCACCGACGCGCGCACCGCCGTCGGTTTCGACGAAGCCTTGGATCGTGCCCACGCCTATGCGGAAGCCGGCGCCGATGTGATCTTCTTCGAAAGTCCCCGGTCCGTGGAAGAACTGACCGCAGTGCCGAAAGCCATCGACAAACCGGTTCTCGCCAACATGGTGGAGACCGGATTGACACCTTTGCTGTCGGCCTCCGAACTACAGGACCTTGGCTACGGCGTTGTGATTTTCGCTGGCGGGTTGGCGCGTTTCCTCGCCCGGCAAGCGGAAGGCTTTCTGCAGAATCTCAAGAATACCGGGACAACGGCCGCTTATATGGACCGCATGAACAGCTTCCAGGAACAAAACGACTTGTTGGAGCTGCCGAAGTTCGAGGAGATGGCGAAGAAATACGGCCTGTAAAGGTCGGCGAAAGCGAATTTCTGGGTTAATGCGCTAACAGCCGCAATACCGTGCGACCGGCCGTAGCACTTCACCGCGCACTTCAGAAACTTGAGCGCAGCCCTGCGATCCCGGCGCTTCGT
>JAJFJD010000036.1 GCA_021774335.1 Alphaproteobacteria bacterium | reverse complement strand
TGACTGCGGACCGGCCCGCAACTCGATCGTTGGAAGGCACGTTTCCGGCAACCCGCGGCAACCCGCCCCCGACCAGCGTCGGAGGCGGTGCCTGACGTGGTTAGTCGTCGACGGAGAGGTTCTCGGCGGACGATTTGCCGTTCTGTCCAGGCTGAAGCTCATAGGTGACCTTCTGCCCTTCGGCAAGCGTGCTCAGTCCGGCGCGCTCAACGGCCGAAATGTGGACGAACGCGTCATTAGATCCGTCTTCCGGCTCGATAAATCCGAACCCTTTGGCCGTGTTGAACCATTTCACAGTACCAGTAGCCATGCTTAATTTCCTCTAACAAACTGCTTGATTTAACGCCTCACACAATATGACGGCGCAGTTAGTATAACGCTCACATTGTCAGGGTATAACTAAGCTAATCGGCGGACCGGCTGTTTAGATAACACACAACGAATGCAATACGCATACGGTATAGGTGGGGTCTGTCCCCGAGAATTCAATGGCACACCATGCACGGCGAGGATAGCGCACCTCCGGCATGTAGTGCGGCGTGCAGCGAAGCGGGGAAATCCGCTACCAGCAGCCAGGTGCCGCTCGTTCCACTGACCAGCGCGACGAGCGGGAACAGAATGGCGTTAACAGGTCGTCTCTCAAGGGTCGGCCGCGGACGCTTCGCCGGTTCGGATATGCCATCCCGATAACCGTGCCAAAGGCAAATCGCCGCTCTTGGCTCCTTGCGGACGTCGCCGCGTGAATGATCAATATCCGCTGTTCCCTCAGGGGCGGGCATTCCGATTTCATTCAACTGAAAAGTCGATTCACGCGCAGGTTGGCGATCAAAACGGTCGGGGATTGTGTGCCCTGCTCCGCCGCGTCGGGCTTTGCCTGCGCCGGGGGTAAATCGCGGACCGGTTCCGGCACCGCCGCCGTCCAGAACGCCTTCTATGTCCAACGCCGCCTCTTGCCGTGCCGCATCTTCAAAATGTTCCGGGCCGAGACTTTTGTCGTCTGGCGGCAAAGCTGCCTTGCAATCTGATCCGCGGTGCGGCGCATTGCGGCCGACCGCAGCAGTTAACGTGTCAATGCCCAACCGGAACCATAAGATTGAGGAATTGCGTTCATCCTGCATCCGGACTTCTGTAAGTGCCGAGAACTCTGTCCCAGAAGAAATGAATCACCGCGAAATTGCAGTTGGCATGTAGGTGGTGGACGAAATGCTGTTCCTGTTTGCGCCTGAACCATGCAAAGCGCAGAAGCCGCGACCCCGCCACGTGAAATTCCTTGTCAAAGAATACATGCGCATAGAACGATGCCGCACATGCGACCATCTGAACGACGAAGAGATCGATCGGCATTACGAAATATGTAATCGCCACCACGAGACCGATGGGAATAAGGAAGAAGGGCGTATTATTGCCTTCTTCGCCGAGGTAGGTCGTCGAGACGAGGTGATTTTTTGAATAATAGGTATGATGAAAGTTGATGTGGTTACGGAACAGCTTGCCGCCTATCGGGCGGTGGCCGAGCTTGTAGTGCATCAGCGTCTGTCCGAAGGACATCACCAAATGCGTCGCGATGGCGGTCACAATAAATAGCGGAATCTCCAAAAGGAGCCACCATAACAACTCAAGCATGAGTATTTTCTTCCACGTGACGACCAAAACAGGCCAGGCTCTCGCATTCAAACAGGACCAACAATCCAAGAGCTGGCCGAGTACTATCATTGCCATCAACGTTTGCGGGCTTATTGAAAATGCCGGCTTCCCTTGAGGCGTCTCACGAATGTGCAAATCCGAATGGAAACCGAAGTCGCCGTAATCCTGATCGGCATCTTGTTTTTCCTATCGATCTTACCGGTCAGCCTACAGAGGCGTCCGCAAACTGCATCGGAAAGCGGAAAGAGGCCGTCAGAACGTGCCCGCTCCGGACAGGCTGGCCGCCGACAACCATTGCAACGGCAGCAGCGTTCTCGGTTTGAGACGTAGCGTCGCTTCGATCCGACTGGGAAAGCTGGTCGACACCCAAACCTGACAGGGCAAAATACGCAGCGGCGGCCAAAGCGACCCAAAACAGCCATTTTGGCACTCGGAACTTAAGCCGCTTATCATTGACGGACGTTTCCTGCGGCGACCCGGCCGCCGTTGACCCGCGACTGGGCAAGCTATGCACCAAGCGATTGGCGATTGCCCACGAGTCGGACGATTCCCAATCCCCTTCGGGCAACGTCTGGACGATGGCTGCCAGCGCCCGCGTTGCCGCTTCCCTTGGCAGATCCGCTAAGCGAGCGGCCTCTCGCCACGGATCAAGGCCAATCCGCGCCAGAGCGGAAAGGACGGTGAGCCGTATTCCGCTTTTCTCTTCGCCCACGAATGCATACAGAAACTCATTGAACTCGGAATGACCAAGCGAAAATTCGGACCGCAGAACCATCTTATTTCCCCTGGAGGATCAGCTATTTGTAATTAGCCGATGTATCGGCCGGCCCGACAATCGAGCCGGCCAGCGACAACGAAAGTCTAATAGTCCGCACTGCGCATCATCGCGTCACGCGCTTCACCACTTCTATGAAGCGCGGGAGTTATTTTTTACTTTCACGTAGACTTGGCTATTGGTCTTGGTCGACGGGAAATCGCAACCGATAAAAAACCAATATTATTGGCTATCCTTCACGTGGCTATTTTTGCGCACGCGACGTCGGCGCTTTCGCCACCTTGGGATCCGAACACGATTGTTCTCCCTGAGAGCCAGCAACCCAAGAGCAATTGCGGTCGATTTTAATGCGTTGTCTCTTTGGCCGCTTCTTCTAATAGATGGCGATTAAATGAAAAACTTCAATGACAAATGACACGGCATTGATACGTTAAGTGATTGGGCGAGACGGTCCGGTGTCGTTACCGTCGCCGAATGACACCGATATCCTTCAAGCAACATCGGTTTCCGCCCGTAATTATCCAACACACGATCTGGCTCTATGCCGGTTCACGCTATCGTTCCGCGATGTCGAGGAATTGTTGGCAGAGCGTGGCATCGATGTCTCAAACGAGACGGTAGCGGATTTCCCGGTGCGCAAGATGATCGGCGGGCTTCAATTTATCGCCGACCTGACGCTGCCGTACGGCCAGGTCGTGCACGATTACCTCGCCTAACCAGATTTAAACACAAAGGAATATTGAATGATGTTGCGTGGAAAGAATGCGATCGTGACCGGCTCGACGAGCGGCATCGGCCTTGGGATAGCGGAGGCGCTCGCCCAGGCCGGCTGCAATGTAATGATGAACGGATTTGGCGATGCCGAGGAAATCGAGGCGGAACGGTCCCGGCTGGAAACCGAATACGACGTGAAAGTATTGTACTCGTCGGCTGACATGACGGACCCGCCCGCGATCGCCTTCATGATCGAGACCGCGCGGGAGACGTTCGGTGCAGTCGAAATTCTCGTCAACAACGCGGGAATTCAGCATGTCGAACCGATCGAGACCTTTCCGCCGGAGAAATGGGACGCGATCATCGCGATCAACCTGTCCTCCGCCTTCCATGGCATACGCGCAGTGATCCCGGACATGAAGGAGCATCACTTCGGCCGGATTATCAACATCGCCTCAGCGCATGCCCTGGTCGCGTCGCCATTCAAGTCCGCCTATGTGGCGGCAAAGCATGGCATCGCGGGCTTGACGAAGACCGTGGCTCTGGAGGTCGCCGAACATGGCATTACCGTCAACGCAATCGCGCCCGGCTATGTTCTCACGCCGCTTGTGGAAGCCCAGATTCCCGACACGGCAAAGGCGCGCGGTATCACGGAGGAGGAGGTCAAGCGCGATGTCCTGCTGGCCGCGCAGCCGACCAAGCAATTTGTGACGGTCGAACAACTCGGGGATTTGGCCGTTTTCTTGTGTGGCGATTCGGCAGCCTCGATCACCGGAACGATCCTGCCGGTCGACGGCGGGTGGACAGCACAATGAGCGCCAAGGTAGCCGTCAACAAGTCACCGAAATTGGTCAACGTTGCTCTACAGGGCGGCGGTGCGCATGGCGCCTTCACCTGGGGCGTCCTCGATCGTCTTCTGGAAGACGGCCGAATCAGCTTCGAAGCCATCAGCGGGACCAGCGCCGGAGCCATGAACGCGGTCGTCGTCGCCGATGGCATCATGAAGGGCGGACCGGACGGCGCGCGCCAAGCGCTGGAGGATTTTTGGCAAGCGGTGAGCCAAGAAGGTGCGAAGAGCCCAATCCAGCGGTCGCTCCTCAACGTGGCCATGGGCGACTGGAGCCTAGAAAACTCGCCGGGCTATCTGTTCTTCGATCACCTGACGCGGCTGGCTTCCCCTTACGAACTGAATCCACTCAATCAAAATCCGCTTCGGGACCTCATCGAAGCTCAGATCGATTTCGACCGGATGGCTGCTTGCGACAAATTAAAACTGTTCGTTTCCGCGACTAACGTCCACACGGGGCGCGTAAAGGTCTTCACCTGCCGCGAGATTACGGCGGACGTGGTCATGGCGTCGGCATGCTTGCCCTTGATGTTTCAGGCAGTAGAGATCGACGGCGTGCCATATTGGGACGGTGGTTATATGGGTAATCCGGCTCTGTTCCCCTTCTTCGACTCCTGCGCCTCCAGCGACGTGATCCTGGTTCAGATCAATCCGATCGAGCGCAAAACGACGCCGCGGACGGCGCGCGAAATCCTCAACCGCGTGAACGAGATCGCATTCAACAGTTCGCTCTTGAAGGAGTTGCGCGCGATCGAGTTTGTCGCGAGGCTGATCGACGAAGGCAAGCTGGACCCGTCTCATTACAAAGAAGTCCTCCTGCACCGGATCGAAGCCGGCGAGGAAATGTTGGCGCTCTCAGCCTCCAGCAAACTCAACGCTGAATGGGAATTTCTGATCCATCTGCGCGACATCGGCCGCGAAGCCGCAAGCCGCTGGCTTGAGGAAAGTTTCGACCGAATCGGCAAAAAATCAAGCGTCGATATTCGAACGCTGTTCGAGGGATAACCGATAATAGAGAAAAGTGAATTTTTGCCTCTACAGGCGAGGATGTACACGCCGCGTTTTCAGCATTCGAATATCTGGTACGGGTAATGACACGTTAAGTGGATGGCCGAGACGATCAGGTGTCGCGACCGTCGCCGAATGACACCGATATCCTTCAAGCGACATCGCTCTCCGCCCGAAATCATCCAACACACGATCTGGCTCTATGCCCGGTTCACGCTGTCGTTCCGCGACGTCGAAGAATTGCTGGCAGAGCGTGGCATCCATGTCTCAAACAAGACGGTCGAGGATTGTGCGCCCTACTCCGCCGCGTCGGGCTTTGCCTGCGCCGGGGGTAATTCGCGGACCGGTTCCGGCACCGCCGGCGGGCTGCAGCCTTCGACGCAGCAGCGCCCAGGCTGCCTGTTGCGCGCGGGCTTGCCGTCTTCCCCGGCCAGAACGCCGCGGTCTAGCAGCTTTTCGACCATGGCCACCCGTTCCTGGATCGGATAGTTGCGGTAGATTTCGCGCTTCATCGCTTCCGGCGACCCGCCGCCATGCAGGCTGATGAGGGAATACCAGCCAGCCTCGCCCGATGCGGTCAAATCCTCCATCAAACGAGCGACTTCCATGCGCTGCGCATAAGGAACGTCGGGCCGCGCGGTCAGCATATCGGCCAGCCGGCCGCTGGTTTCCGGGTTGTGATCCTCGTCCGGGCCCGGCAGCGCCACGATCAATCCGCCGGAGACCTCATGCCCAATCCGGTGCATGTCGTAAATCTGGGTCGATAGCAGCAGCTTGCCGACATTCGAGAAAACCGGCTCGGGCTGGAATGCGCCCGACGGATCGCCCTGCCCATAGGTCGACGCCGCAACGCCGCACGCGAAGAACCCTTCGACGATCTTGATCAGCTCGACCAGCCGGTCGCGCAGATGCGGCGTGGCGCCGGGCTCCAGCCCATTCGCTTCGCACATCAGCACCCCGGCGCCGATCAATAGGTCGCCGAAGCCCGCCCGCGCGCCGATGCAGCTATGCCGGTGATGGGTCGCATAGGTCGTCGTCAGGAATTGCGAATGCTCCCACTCGCCCGCCAGGAACACCCGGTCCCACGGCACGAAGACATCCTCGAACATCACCACGCCGGTCGACTGCCCGTAGCGCGCGCTGAACTTAGCTGCGCTCTCCCCGGGTCGGCCCGCAGGCCGCGCCACGATCGTCACGCCCGGCGCATCCAGCGGCACGGCGCAGCACACGGCGTAGTCCGCATCGGCCTCGGTCATGTTCCGGCTCGGCATCACCAGGAGTTCATGCACGTAGGGTGCGGCGGTCACAATGGCCTTCGTGCCGTTGATGACGATACCGTCCTTGCGGCGTTCCTTGATCCGCACATAGACGTCGGGATTGGGCTGGGCATGCGGCCGTTTCGACCGGTCGCCCTTCGCATCGGTCATCGCCACGCCGCAGGTCAGGTCGTCCGCCTGCACTTGGTGCATGTAATTCACGAAACGCTGGTGATAGTCGGTTCCCTTATCCTCGTCGATCCGGGACGTCGCCTGGAACAGCGCGTTGAACGCGTCATGGGTCAGATAGCGCTGCGCGCAGCCGCTTTCGCGGCAGACCAGCCGCACCGCCTCTAGCTTATTGAGTAGATCCTGCGTGCTGCGGTTGATATGCAGCATCCGGTTGACCAGTTTCCCACTGGTGTGCTGGGTGCCGGTCATTACCGCCTGATACTCGCTGCGGCGCGCGAAATCGTAGGTCACCCCGATCGCGGCAATCCCAGGCGCGAGTTGCGGGTCGTCGGCAATCGACTCCACCCGCCGGCCATCAACAAATACGGTGGGATCGTAGCGCCGTAGCGAGTCCCGAAAATCCGCGCCAGACATCAGCATTTCGTCGTCTCCTAAACCTTTCCCAATCTATCCGGCAGTCAGCGCGTCGCCCAATTCGGACAGGTCCTGCGCGCGGTCCAACTTCATCACCAAGTCGAGAACCTGCTGCGCGCGATCCCTGCTGACGCAGCGGGTCGCATTCGCGAAGAACTTCTCTTCAAGGTCAAGGGTGGACAGTGGATTGGCATCCGAGCCACGATTGTGATCTTCCCGATGGGTAAACTCGCGGCCATCCTTGGTCCGTACGGTCACTTCACCGGAATAGTAGCGGGGATAATTCGACTGCTCGTCCACTTCATAGGTCACGCGATCGCAGAGTTCGAGAATTGCGGGGTCGTTAAACGCGCTGGGGTCGAGTTCGTCCAGGGTGAAGCGGCCGCGCGACAAGGCGGCGGCGATGATGTAGTGCACGCTGAATTGCGCTTCATATTCGTTGCGCGGGCGGCGCTTGTCGGCTTCGGGTTCGCAGACGACCTGCACCTGCCCCTCCCCAATCCGCGCCACGATCGAGGCGATTTCACCGGGCCACAGGCTGTGCTCTTTCTGAAGCGTTAGCGCAGCGTCGGCGAAGGCATGGTTGAAATGGCATGCCGGATACGGCTTGAAGGCAACATTCTTCAACTCCCAGGTCTCGCCCAGCCCGGCCGTGACGATATCGGCGTCATAGTCGGCAGTGGCGCCGATATGCTGCCCCAGATGCAGGTTGAACAGGCCATATCGGCCTTCGTAGGCCTGCATCGGACCCTCGAAACCCTGCATTGCCATGGCCGCTGCGGTCACGCCACAGACGCCTGCCCAACCGGGATGTTGACGCTTGGTCCACGCGCCGTCCGACAGAAATTCAAGGCTGCCGCTCGCCATGCTCAGCGTGATGCCTTGCGCCAAAGCAAGCTGCGGCGCGCTGAGGTCCGCGAGACGCCCGGCGGCCAGCGTGCATCCAAAGGCGCCGACAAGGCCCGTAGGGTGATGTCCCGCGCGATGGAAATTGCCGTTTACGGCCATGCCGATCCGCGATGCGGTCTCCACCGCGATCAAATAGGCCGCCAACGCGCCCTTCCCGGTTGCCCCATGCGCCTGTGCCATACCCAACACCGTGGGAACCGCACTCGCCGAGGCGTGGATGACACCGCCGCCATGGGTATCGTCGAAGTCGAGGCCATGCACCAAGGTGCCGTTCACATGGATCGCGTCGCGCAGCGGCAACCGCATCGGCAAGCCGATGACCGGATACGGACCGTCGCCGCCGAGCCCCTGCATCGCATTGGCCATGATATGCCCGAACCTATAGGTCGCCGACGCGAGACCAATCCCGAGACAATCGAGAATGTGCAACTTCGCGCGTTCCAGCACTTCTTCGGGAACGTCCTGATAGGCGAATCCGGTCGTAAAGGACGCAAGCCGCTCGGAAATCGTCATCGCCGCGTCCGTATCATCCACGGACGTCAACTCAGCGGGGTTGGCGACAGAATCCATGCAAAAATCTCCACTTTAAAAATACAATCTGACCTGGCTAGCGATTCAACACCCCTATCATAAATTTGTCCGGACCAATACGGATTTTTACGCATCGGCACGGACCGTTATAGTGCGCCATTATCATTATCAACGCGAGGATACCGGTCGTGCCGGACAATCAAGAAAAACCAAACGCCACTGCCGCTCATCCCAAGCCGCTTGCCGGTATCCGCGTCATCGACATCGCCACCTATATCGCCGCACCCTATTGCGCGACGGTCATGGCCGAATTCGGTGCCGAGGTAATCAAGGTCGAGCAGCCGAAAGTCGGCGATCCCTGCCGGCGGCTCGGCAGTGTCACGGAGTGCGGCGACACGCTGGTTTGGCTCAGCGAAGCGCGCAACAAGAAGTCAGTGACGCTGAACCTCAAATCGCCGAAAGGCGCCGAGATGTTGAAAAAGCTCGTCGCCAAGGCCGACGTGCTGACCGAAAATTTCCAGCCTGGGACATTGGAAGGCTGGGGCCTGGGCTGGGACGTGCTGAAGGAGATCAATCCTCGCCTCGTCATGCTTCGAGTGTCGGGTTACGGGCAGACCGGCCCGTACAGCGCGAAGCCCGGCTTCGGCAGGATCGGCAATGCCTTCGGTGGTATCTCTTTCCTCGCCGGTGATCCGGACCGTCCGCCGGCAACGCCGGGATCGGCAACCCTGGCGGACTACATGTCAGGCCTCTATGGCGCACTCGGCGTGATGATGGCGCTGCGAACACGGGACACGGCCGGCATCGGGCAGGAAATCGATATCGGCCTCTACGAGCCGATCTTCCGTATTCTCGACGAATTGGCCCCCGCCTACGACAAGTTCGGCTATATCCGCCAACGCATGGGCGCGCCGACGGTGAATGTCTGTCCGCACAGCCACTACGAGACCAAGGACAGCCGCTGGGTCGCAATCGCCTGCACCAACGATAAGATCTTCGCCCGTCTCGCCGGCGTCATGGGGTGTTCCGAAGTCGCGGGCGACGGCATCTACGGCACAATTAAGGAGCGTGACGCGAACCGGCCGATTCTCGACGGCATGGTGACCGATTGGACCAAAAGCCACACGCAGAAGGAGGTCATCGCGCTCTGCACCGAAGCCGAGGTTCCTTGCGGCATCGTCGCGGCGATCGATGAAATCTTCGAGGACCCTCATTACGCCGCGCGGGGCAATATTGCCCGCATCACCGATCCGCGCGTCGGCGAGATCGCGGTGCCCAACGTGGTGCCGCGGCTAAACGAAACGCCTGGCGAAGTCGAATGGCTCGGCCCGGCCCTCGGCGCTCACAACGCGGAAGTCTACGGCGCCTTGCTTGGCCTCTCGAATGACCAGCTTTCGGCCCTGGAGGACGAAGGCGTGATCTGACGGCGCAAGCCGTCGAAATGCTGCAACCAAGAGGCGTGGAATCTTTACTACGATACCGTTGCGTGTAATCTTCCCCTCAATAAGAATCCTATTTATCAAGGGGACGGGACACGCATGGTAGGTTTGGTTCGGATCACTCGGCGTGCTATCGGAACAGCGGGCCGCTTTTGTTTGATAGCTGCACTTGCAGCCTTTTTCACGGTCATCGCGACGAGCAATCCAGCCCAGGCCGATTTCACCAAAGCGGTCTATCACGGCAAGGCCTTTTGCCCGAAAGGCTCCCATTTCAGTGTCCGCAAAGGCGGTCAATGCTGGTCCTGTCCAACGGGGACCAAGCGCACCTTGCTGCCGATCACCGGCAAAAAAGCCTGCAAACGCGGAAGCAAGAAATTCTACAAGAAGGCCGTGCTTGTTAAGAAGGAAAAGGCGGCCTGCAAAAAGGCCGGGCTGAAGTGGAAAAAGAAGAAGTGCTGGTCTTGCGCAGGATACAAGCGAAGCCTATCCGGCATTACCTCGGCCAAGGCCTGCGTCCGGAAGCAAAAATCGACCCACTACAAAGCCAAATACGTCCAGGATTTCGGCTGCGGCATCGGCCTGTATATGTCGATCAAGAAGGCCGGCCAGTGTTTCAAGTGTCCGGCGAGCCACAAGTTCCGCACCATAAATAAGCTGACGGGGGCGAAGGCCTGCACAAGTTCCTTCGGCAAAGTGTTCGCAGCGGACACATCCGGCTTTTGCCGCAAGGTCGTCGGCGCAATTAGCGCCGGAAACGATGGCGTGGCAAAGATTCGCAAGCAGGTGACCAAGGTTACCGCGCCAGTCACCAAACCCATTGCGAAACTGTTGAAAAAGGCCGCGCCCGATCTGAAATCGCCGAAGGCCATCACCGATATGCTGCGGAAGCTCAATATCGCCAAGCCGCGCTATCAACCCGTTCTGGAAGAACTCGGCCGTGTCGCAGCCCTGAATCAAAGCCCGGCGAAATTCTCCAAAGTGGTGCTAAATCCGGAGCTCGTGTGTTCCGGCGATTCAAAACGCGTGAACAAAGCGCTGCTCGCCGCCGGTTTGCGCAAGGACTTCAAGTTCAAGAAGGCCGGTCTGTTCGACGGTATGCTCATATCGCCGGCCCACGCCTACAATGCGAATGCGAAGACCGTCTTGCACGTGATCTCAGCCTCGGGCTCGGTCAAGGCGAAGGGGGCCCCCTTTGCGTTTGCGCCGTCGGTGGCGATCGTGACCGACTTTGGCCCGCGCTTTCATGTCTATCTCAGTTTCGGCGGCGCGCTTACGACATCGCCAAGTTCCGGCGCCGCATTCGGTTACATGATCTTCCCAAGCGCCGCGATTAAGAACTTCAAGGGAATCAATATTCTCGGCCTCGAGCTGGAAGTCGGCGCGCAACAACTCCTGGATGTGATCAGCCGAAACAAGAGCAGCCTGGCGCGGCTCGAATGCATCAAGGACCGTGCCGACGGTCTCGGCAACCAGCGCAAGAAGTGTGGGTGGGACGGCGATATCACAGCGAATATCTCGTTCAGCCCGAAGACCTTCACGAGGCCCGCGGACAACGTTCCGGGATTCGGCCTGACCTGGAACCCGCACTACGATTCCGGCGCATTGAAGGCCGGAAAAGGCCTGCGCGAAACGTCTTTTTCGGCAGACTATTCGATCAAACTCTTCGGCAAGTAGCGTGCGGCGCACCGGCCCCGCCCTCCACCACTAACACGGGCAGAAACTTTACGAGACCATCGGAGCGTGCAACACTGATCGTAATAAGAGCCCAGGAGACAGGGACGACTAGCATTTATGGATCAAACTTACCGGGCCTTCCCGCGCACTCCGCATCGGGCGCACGGATTCCTAACAGTAATCCTAGCTACCCTGTTGTTGCTTCCCGTCCTTTTTTGGCCCGGTGACGTAGCGGCACACGGCAAGCGCCCCAATCTCCTAAAGCATTGCATCGACGTTTACAGCGGCAAGGGCATCAAACTGCCCTTCGACCGCAAATGGCGCATCCGCTACAGCAAAAAGAAACGGCGTTGGGAATGCTATTTGCCGCAGACCCAAGGCTTCAACACCATGGTTCCCGAGCATGTGAAGGTCCTGGACGTGGCCGATGCCTGTTGGCGGCAATTCCGCACGCCAAAGGTGCATTTCCACCAAGGCTCGAACGTCAAGAGCGCCAAGTCCGTGCATTGCGGCAAGACCGACGGCACGGTCGCCAAGGGCGACAGCGGCAAGTCGACCGTCCTGCGTCTCTGCAACCGGTCGACCACTCAGAAGATTTTCGCGTCCTATGCCTTCTGGGATACGCGCAATAAGCGCGACAAGGGCTGGACGTCGATCGGTTGGTATAGCGTCGAACGCGGCAAATGCCGGGACCTCAAGATCGGCCGTCCCTACAAGGGCGACGTCTTTATCCGCGGCCAGGGCGGCGGAAATACCTGGTCCGGCGGCGCCGGGTCCACCTTCTGCATCGACAGTAAGAAGAGTTTCGAATTCACCCACGGCGACAAGACGTCCTGTCGCGGCGGCAACCGCAAACGCGTGAAGATGACCAAATTCGCGCTCCGCCACGGCACCGTTACGTACAATTTCCGGTGATGGTCCGGACGAAAGGAACCCAATAGCCCGGTTAGGAGGAACAGGAAAACATGATGACCCGCACCGCTTCGCTCACCAGAACCGCTCTATCTTCCCTGGTCCTGATCTGTATGGCCCTCGTCGGGATCACCGCGGCCTCTCCCGCGGCGGCCGATTTTTCCAAAGCGAAATACCACGGGAAGATGGGCGTTTGTGGATCGACCTACGGCGCGCGGACTTACGGCAAGTCCCGATACGACAGAGCCTTCCTGCATGTCTGGAACAATTCCTGCTGGTCCTGCCCCTCCGGTTACCGCCGCACCGCCAACCCGGATGTGAAGAGCCGGAATGCCTGCCGAAAGACGGGAAAGACCAGCTATAAGCGGGCTACGAAGCATAAGAAGGTCAAGTTTCTCGGCAAGTGCCCGAAGGGACAATTCGTCCACACCCTGAACCAGACCTGCTATTCCTGCCCGAAGGGCTATAACCGCAGCGGCAATCCGCACGTGGCCGGCAAGAATGCCTGCAAGCGGAAGACGAAGACCTCCCTGAAAGCGGCGAAGTATCGCGGCAAACCGGCGAGATTGTGCCCGAAAGGCAGCTTCTTCGATCCCCGCAAGGGCGGCGAGTGCTGGTCCTGCCCGTCCAAGTACAAACACCGCACGGTAAACGCGGTGACGAGCGGCAAGGCCTGCGCCAGCAAGTTCACCCAGGTATTCGCCGCCGACACGACGGCGCTGTGCCGCAACCTGATTACCGCAATCAACGCGGGCAGTCAGGGCGTCGCCAAGGTTTCCAAAAAGATCGAGCGGGTGACCAGCCCTCTGATGGACCCGGTCCGGAAAGCCGCCGACAGTTTCTCGCCAAAGCTCAAGTCACCGAAGGAACTCAACAAGCTCCTCAACAAGGGCATCTCGCCCCTGCTGCGCGACAGGGCGGCACTACGGGGATTGGACCGGTTCGCGAAGAAGGTGAACGCCCAGCGCACCAAGATCAAACGCGCGATGATGAATCCCAAACTCGTCTGCGACAACCGCGGCCGGGGTCTGGTCAACGTCTTCAAGTCGCTGGACCTGTTGCCCCGCAAACGCGCGGGACTGCTTGACGGCGCATTCATAAAATCGGCAAACGCCAGCTCCGGCCTGCGCCCTCATGTTGCTATCGCACTCAGCAATAGCGGCCGGTCGGCCGCAAACTGGCATGGCGCGACGATTGGGCTAACGTTTATTTCCAACGGCGACCAGCATCGGATATTCCTCAGCTTCTCACCGGTTACATATTTCTCGACCCGGGCGGGCTACGACATCACGCTGTCCGGGATGTATTTCCACAGGGCGAATATCTCGAACTTCGACCTAATCGATCATCTCGGCGTGGAGTGGGGTTTCGCCAAAGGGGAATGGCTCGACGATTGGCTGGATAAGCTGACGAAGAAATACCCGACGCGGGGCGCGGTCCTGGCCTGGTTGCCGGGCGGCATCAATATCTCGCACGATCCGTTGTTCCAGGAATTTCCGGGCATCGGCACCAATTTCATCAGCACCGACGACCCCGACGAGAAGAGCAAGGGCCTCGGCCCGGTCGACGTCAGCGCCTCGTTTGACGTGACGTTGCAGTTGATCAAGATCCGCTAACGAGAATGCACTACGCCGCGTCTTTGATCTGCCGAACCGTTTCCAGCGTCCGCTGCGCCTTGTAGACGATCGGATAATCGATGAAATAGCCGTCCATCTGGATCGAAGACGAACCTTCCTTTTCGGCCTGCTCGAAGGCGTCGATGACGCGTTGTGCGAAGGCGACTTCCTCGTCGGACGGCGTGAAGACACCGTTCACCACATCGACCTGCGGCGGGTAGATACACATCTTGCCCTGGAAGCCGATCTGCTTCACATACGCCGCTGATTTCTCCAGATTCTCGAGATCCTTGATGTGAATCCAGACAGTATCGAGCGGTTGTTCGATGCCTGCCAACCGAGACGCCATGACCATTTCCGCGCGCGCAGGCTCCAGTTCGGTCTCGGCAATCGTCCATTCCATGTTCATGTCGAGCGTGTAGTCGCCCGCACCGAAGGCCATGCGCTTCACGCGGGTGCCGGCCGCGGCGATGTCGCGGGCAGCGGCGATACCCTTCCCGGTCTCGATGATCGGAATGATGTCGATGCCGCCGACCGGCAGGCCGCGCTCGCGTTCCAAATTCCCGACAAGCCAGTCGAAGGACCGCATCTGATCGGCGCTTTCCACCATCGGAAAGATGATGCCGTCCAGCCATGGCCCGACCACGGCTGCGGCATCGCCATAGCAGAACTCGGTCTCATAGGAATTGACCCGGACATAGCCGCCACACTGCCGCGGCTTCTTCAGCGCCTCGACAATGACCGCGCGGGTAGCGACCTTCTCCGCCGTCGCGACCGCGTCCTCCAGATCGAGGATCACATGGTCGGCACCGCAGCCGAAAACTTTCTCGACCTTCCGTGCGTGATTGCCGGGCGCGAAAAGGAAACTGCGGAATGCGGGCATCGGGAAGTCCTCTGGTTTGGCTTTGAATTCGCCGATCATGCCAAACACCGGCGATCGGGACAAACCGGGCGCGTCACAAGTATGAGCGGGAAGACGAAAAATTGCCATATACAATCATTTATTGCTGTTTTACGATAATTATTTATTGCATGGCTATTAATTGAACGATACGGTCGAAATCCAACGGAGAGCAACGGGGACATCATGCAAAACATCGACCGTATCCAGCGGATCAGCCGCCTTATGCGCTTGTTCTGCACAATTGCCATACCGGCAATCCCGCTGACATTGGCGCTCATGTGGTTCAATTTCGAGCTATGGGGACGGACGCACCCTGAACTCGCCGCGTATCAGCCGCTGCCCCAGCCCATGCCGATGATGTCGCTGATCCTCGGATTTGTCGTTTCGATGATCCCGGGCGGCCTCGCGGTCTATGCAGTGCTCCGGTTACGCCAACTCTTCGACTTCTATACGCGCGGCCTGATCTTCACCGCCGAGAATATCCGCTGTCTGCGCGGCTTCGCGCTCGCCACGCTGGGGTTTGCGCTGGTGAAACCGGTCGCCGGCGCCCTGATGAGTGTCGTGTTGACGATGACCAACCCGCCGGGCCAGCGGATGCTCGCGGTCAGCTTCGGATCATCGGAATTGACCACGCTGTTCGTCGGCTGTGTTTTCCTGATCATCGCCTGGATCATGGACGAAGGCCGCGAACTCGCCGAAGAACAAGCACAGATCGTATAGGAAAGGGACCGACTGTCATGCCCATTGTCGTAACCCTCGATGTCATGCTCGCAAAGCGCAAGATGAAGTCCAAAGACCTTGCCGCCCAGGTCGGCATCACCGAACAGAATCTATCGCTGCTGAAATCCGGCAAGGTGAAGGGCATCCGGTTCGGCACCCTAGAGGCGATCTGCGATCACCTGGACTGCCAGCCGGCGGACTTGTTGTCCTATGCCCGGGCGAACCGCAAATGACAGTGCGCGGCACACTGCTTGCCCTCGCCGCGGCGGTTATCCTGACCGGCTGCAGCAAAGCGCAATTAAGCAACGTGGCCGACGCTTTCTGCCGTGGGCTAGAGAATTGCACCGTTTATGACGAGGACGGAAATCCGAGCAATCGTGATTGGAAGCCGCCGGTCGACCGACGTTGATGCGGGACTAACGGCCGCCGACCGGCAATCGCCATTCCCGCTTGAGCGCGATCGAATAGGTGAACCGCCCTTCCGGATGGACGCTGACCGACACTTCGAAGAGACGGTTATCCTGCCCTGTATACCGCCGGATAATCGTCATCGCGGAGGTGCCGGGCGCTACGTCGAGCGCCGCTTCCAAGCGTTCCGGCACGGTGCTCGGGAACATCTCGACCGAGACACTCTCGACCTTCTCGCCGAAATCGCTCTCGATCATGCTATAGACCGGCCCGGACCGCTTGCCGATCATGTCGAGAATGCCGGCATATTCCGGTATCACATAAATATCGCTCCAGCATATAGGCTGTCCCGAGGCGTCGACCCGGCGCACGCCGCTGATCCTGTGACGCTCTTCGTCCGGCCGACAGCGCAGCACGCGAGCGAGACCGCGGTCGAGCGTAATGTCCTCGGTTTCCATCACATAAAGCCGTGTATCGGCGGAATACTGTAAAAGCTCGGACAGCGAGCCGATTTGCTGGACATAGCCCGGCCCGAATTCCGTCGCCTGTACGACGGTGCCCGATCCCTGACGCCGTGCGACCAGGCCGATTTCCTCCAGCCGGCGCAGCGCTTCCCGGATCGTATAGCGGCTGACGTCGAAACGCTCGCACAGCTCCAGTTCCGTCGGCAGCATCGAGCCGATGGGAAACAGGCCGTCCGCCACTTCCTGCATCAACACGTCCGCGACGTCCTGATACCG
This sequence comes from Alphaproteobacteria bacterium, assembly GCA_021774335.1. Classification (GTDB taxonomy): domain Bacteria; phylum Pseudomonadota; class Alphaproteobacteria; order UBA8366; family UBA8366; genus JAJFJD01. The sequence continues at coordinate 91,171 of JAJFJD010000036.1, read as the reverse complement.
CGGCTGTGTCTTGGGTGATCGCGTATCGTCCATTACACCGTCCATCAAAGCCTACCAGTGCATGAATTCCAAGACGTTTAGAAATGTGGAGCCGAGCTAAGCGACGCAGTACGATAAGGACAAATCACGCCATCACGTCACTGCCGCCACCGCTGTAAAACCCAATGAGGCCGTTTGCCATGCTCCTGCCTACATCGACTTTGTATACGACAGCCGATTTCGAGTTGGAAAAGGGTGGCCGGTTCGAGGCGCTCGATATCGCTTACGAGACCTACGGCATCCTCGCAGAGGACGGAAGCAACGCGATCCTGCTCGGCCATGGCTATACCAGCAATCCGCACGCCGGCGATTCCGGCGGCTGGTGGGAGGAATTGATCGGCCCCGGCCGCGCCATCGATACGGACCGCTTCTGCGTGATCGCCTCCAACATGATCGGGTCGTCCTATGGCAGTACCGGGCCCGCCCACACGGACCCGGATACCGGCCAGGTCTATGGCCTGAGTTTTCCCGATATCACGACCGGCGACATGATCGAGGCGCAATGCCGCCTCATCGATCATCTAGGCATTGGCCAATTGGCCGCGGTCGTCGGTTTCTCCTACGGCGGCTATCTAACCTTCGAATGGGGCACGCGCCACCCGGAGCGGATGCGCGCCCTCGCCCCCGTCGCCACCGGCATCAGCGGCCGCGGCGACCCCGCATCGGTAACCGCGTTGATTGACAGGTTTGCTGCCTGTCCCGGCTGGAACGGCGGCGACTACTACGCGAACAAGAAGGACAGCGGCGTCTACGATGTGCTGGTCGATATGCGGGTCGAGACGTTGACCAACTACGGCATCGCCAAGCAGTTGGAAGATACGGTCGCCGACCCCGACGAGCGCACGCGGCAAATGCGCGCCATGGCAACCGGCTGGGCCGAGGAATTCGACGCTAATTCGCTGATCGCGCTGCGCAAGGCCGCGATCCTGTACGACACGAAACCGCGCGCCGCGGCCATCAAGGCGCCGATGCTTTACGTCCTGTCGCGCACCGACGCCCTGTTCCCACCGTCGCTCGGTCCGGAAACGGTCGACTATCTCGCCGGCGTCGGCGTATCGGCGGAATATCATGCCCTCGACAGCGCCTACGGCCATCGCGGCCCGTCCGTCGATTGGGCGAAATGGGGACCGGCGCTCAAGGCGTTTCTCGAACAGCACGGCTAGACCACGCAGGCACAGGCCAAGGAAAGGAACCATGATGTCCCGGGGAATGATCACCGCACCGCAGCCGGAAGCCGTCGAAGCAGGGGCGCTCTGTCTCCAGCGTGGCGGCAACGCCATCGACGCGGCGATCACCTGCGCCCTGGTCGAAACCGTCGTAGACCCGCAGATGTGCGGGGTCGCCGGATTCGGCACCATGCAGGTCTTCATGCCGAAACAAAATATGCATGGCTTCATCGACTTCCACACCACCGCACCGGCGGCGGCCACCGCCGACATGTGGGCCGACAAAATCGAGGCTGAGGCACGCGACGGCTTCGGCTTTTTCCTGAAGGACCGGGCGAACGAGGTCGGCCACCAGTCGATCATGACGCCGGGCAGCCTGAAGGCGTTCTACGAGGCGATTGTCGAATACGGTACGATGGATTGGCGCGATATCGTCGCCCCGGCCATCGCCGAGGCCGATCAGGGCGTCGTCATCCGCCCGACGATGCATCAGTATTGGACCAAGTTCCACGACTATGGCCGTGTCGCGACGGTCGAGAAGCTCGGCCACACGCCGTCCGGCAAGCGCATTTACTTCGATGATGACGGCAACGTGAAGCGCCCCGGGGACCTGTTGGAAAACCCGGATATGGCCTCCGCGCTGCGCCGCATCGCCGAGGGTGGCGCCGAAACCTTCTACACCGGCGAAATGGCCGAGCAAATGGCCGAAGACATCGGCGCGAACGGAGGGCTGCTGTCACGCGAGGATCTCGCGTCCTACGAAACCGTGCGCAACGATCCGCTATGGGGAACCTATCGCGGGTACCGCCTGTCGACCGGCTGCCCGCCGGGCGGCGGCATCATGATCCTAGAGATGTTGAACATCCTGGAGAACTTCGACCTGCAGGCGATGGGCCACAACAGCCCCGAATACATCCACACCGTGGCGGAGGCGATGAAGATCGCGACCAGCGACAAAGACCGCTTCGTCGGCGACCCGGCCTTTGTCGATGTCCCGGTCGACCGGCTGACCAGCAAGGATTACGCCGCAACCCACGCCGATGCTATCGGACGCGGCGAGAAGGCGCATGTGAAGCGTTTCGACCCAACCGAAGAGCCACGCGATACCACCCATATCTCCGTCATCGACGGCGACGGCAACGCAGTCACGATGACCCACTCGCTCGGCAGCCCATCGGGGGTCATCACCGCCGGTCTTGGCTTCATGTATAACGGCTGCATGGCGGTGTTCGACCCACGCCCCGGCATGCCGGGATCGGTGGCGCCCGGCAAGCGTCGCTTCACGTCGATGGCGCCGACCATGGTGTTCCGCGGCGACGAACCGTTCATCGTCATTGGCGCCCCCGGCGGCACTTTCATCGCCATGGGCATCCTGCAGTCACTGCTGAACGTGTTCGACTTCGGCATGACCATTTCCGAAGCCGTCGCAGCACCGCGTTTCACCTGCAACAGCGACACCGTCGACTTCAGCAACCGCATCCCACGCTTTGTGCAGCAGTCGCTCGGACAGATGGGCTACCCGACGGCACGCAGTCACATGTCCTACACCTATGCGGGCGTGCACGGCATCCTGATCGACGACCAGGGCAAGTGGCACGGCGGCGCCGACCCGGGCCGCGACGGCATGGCGCTGGAAGTCTAAACAAGAACAATCAATCGGAGGGCACACGGCCATGGAGCGTATCGGCAATATCATCGGGGCCTATGACAAGCAGGGCATCCACCGCACCGGCAGTGACGTCGACAGCGCTTCGGCCGATTGGCTCGCCGGAGAATTCTCAGCACTTGGGGTAACCCCCGAGCGTTCGACCTACAGTCTGGACCGGGTCGATGTCGTCACGGCGACGGCAACGGTCGATGGCACTACGCTGGACGGCCTGCCGCGCTTCGACGGTGGTACGACCGGCCCGGACGGTCTGACCGGAAAGTTGGGTCCAATCGGCAGCGACGCGCCGGTCGGGCTCGCCAAGACCAATCCGCGATCCACACCCGAAGTCGAGGAAACTCGGCGCAGCGGCCTCCACCAAGCCATCATCCAGATCACCGACGGCGGCCGCGCCGGCCTCTGCCCGATCAACGCGGATAGTTTCACCGATCCGTTCGGCCCGCCGGTGCTGCAAGTTTCCAACGAGCACACGGCACTGCTCGAGAAAGCCGCCGCCGACGGCGCGACTGTCTCCGTCACGGTGGAAATGACGCGAACGCCAACAACGTCGGACAACATCGTCGGCCGGATCGACGGACGCGACCCGTCCCTCGCGCCGCTCGTCGTGATGACACCGCGCAGCGGTTGGTGGAGTTGCGCGTCGGAACGCGGCGGCGGACTTGTGGTGCTGCTGGAGATCATGCGCACGCTGAGCACGGCAAACCCCGACCGCACCGCGATTTTCACAGCCAATTCCGGGCATGAGCTGGGCCATCTCGGCCTCGACCATTTCATCGAGGAAAACGACGGGATCGTCCCAAGCGCCCATTGCTGGATTCATCTCGGCGCGAATTTCGGATCGGGGATCGACGGCAAAGCGCATCTGCAAGGGTCGGAGAAAGACTTGCTGGAGCTAGGCCGCGCCCAGATGCAGGAAGCCGGAGCACCGCCCGAGTACGAAACGCCGTTGGACCAGCGTCCCCGCGGCGAGGCGCGCAATATCTTCGACCATGGCGGCCGCTATGTATCGCTGTTGGGCGAGAACGGGCTGTTCCACAACCCTGACGACCACTGGCCGGACGCTATCGACGTGGACAAGACCGCCCGGTTGGCGAAGGCTTTCTCCGCGGTCGCGGTCGCCCTGAGCGCGGCTTAGTAACGAACCGAATTCACGATACCGGTCGCCACTGTCTCACCGTCGCCGTTGACGGCACGCAGGGCGGTTAGGGCGCCGCCTTCCCGCCGTCCCTGCACTGCGATGGCATCGTCCCAGAACACGGGCTTCAGGAATTTCAATTCCAGGTCCATCTCGGCGGGAACGCCGTCCAACGCCAGGGCTTCGACTAGGAAGTTGACGGTCTGATTCCCGGCGATGATCGGCGCGCGGAACCCGTATTCGGCGGCGACCTCGGGCACGGTATGAATCAGGTTCGTCGTGCCCTCGCAATAGCCGAGCGTCGTGTCCGGCGTGCACTGTTTTTCTAACAGTGTTTCAAACCCGGCATCATCTGCGGCCGGTCGCTCCTTGCGCGCGCCCTTCTTCTCGGACGGCGCCTTGCTCGGATCCATCATCATCACGTCGGGTTCCACCGTCAGCACATGGCCGCCGTCGGCCCGATGAAATTCCCAACGGGTCTTGGTGACCCAGCCCCGTGAAATCTCGGGGATCGCAATGTACTGCCCTGTCATCGTTACGGTTTCGCCAAGGCAAACCGGCGCATGCACCTTGAGCCGGTGCACCATATGGACGGGTGCACAGTCCGGCCGGCAAGCCTGAATCGCTTCCGTGTTCAGCCGGATCGTACGCCGCGCCAGGAATGTCGGATCCACGAAGTCGCCATAGCGCTCTGGCGGCGTGTCGCAAAAGCCGTGCAACTGATGCTGTTCGGCCTCGGACACGGTGATTTCCTCCGTGGGAAATTCATACCCCGGCTCGAGCCGGTACTCCGGTGTTGTCTGCGACATGCTCGCCCTCCCGCGATAGCGCCTAGCGCTGTTCCGCCTTCATCATATCCGCGGCCTTTTCCGCGATCATGATGGTCGGCGCGTTGGTGTTGCCCGACACGAGTGTCGGCATGATCGATGCGTCGACGACGCGCAGCCCTTCCAGACCGTGCACCTTGAGCTGATCGCAGACGACCGCCATCGGGTCCGATCCCATCTTGCACGTCCCCACCGGGTGATAGAGGGTGGCGCCCGTCTGCCGCGCGAAATCTATGATTTCGTCGTCCGTGGCGCAGTCGGGGCCGGGCAAGGTTTCGGCATCGACATAGTGCGACAAGGGTGCTGCGGATATCAGCTTCCGCCCGATCCGCATCCCGGCGGCCAGGGTTGCGCGGTCCATCTCTGCCGACAGAAAATTCGGGCGGATCGCCGGAGCGGCGAACGGGTCGGCGGATTTGATGTGAATGGTGCCGCGGCTTTCCGGGCGCAATTGGCACGGGCCAATGGTGATCCCCGGCTCGTGGTCGAGGATGCGCTTCTTCGGGTCCTTGAAGCTGGCATGTGCGACATGGAATTGCAGGTCCGGCGACGCGACCTCGGGCCGCGACCGCACGAAGCCATACACGATCCCGGCGGTATAGGTCAGAATACCGCGCCGGCCGAAGGCGTATTTCAGGACCTCCCCGACCATCGAAAAACCGCGCGTCTGCTCGTTCAGCGTGATCGGCCGGTTAATGCGGGCGACCAGCCGGGCGACGTAGTGGTCCTGTTCGTTTTCCCCGACACCGGGCAGATCGTGATGCACGGCGATGCCGTGTTGCTGCAGCACGTCGGGACGTCCGACGCCCGACAGTTCCAATATCTGCGGCGATTGCACCGCCCCCGCCGATAGGACCACCTCGCGTCCGGCCCGCGCCTCATATTCAGCGCCGCCTTTGTCGTAGACGACCCCCACCGCCCGCTTTCCGTCGAAAACAATGCGTTTCGTATGCGCGTTGGTCTCCACATGCAGATTCGGACGGTTGCGCGCAGGGTTGAGATAAGCGACGGCGGCGCTGTTGCGGCGGCCATCCTTCTGCGTGACCTGGAAGTATCCGAAGCCGTCCTGCGATGCACCGTTGTAATCGGGGTTACGCGGATATCCGAGGCCGTCTGCCGTCTCGATCACCGCGTCCAGCAGTTCATGGCTCTCTCGCATGTCGGCGACGTTGAGCGGACCGCCGCTGCCGCGATATTCGGACAGGTCGGTTTCCCGGTTTTCGGATTTCTTGAAGTAGCCCAACACATCGTCATACGACCAGCCGCGGTTGCCGAACTGCGCCCAGCCGTCATAGTCAAGCGCATTGCCGCGCACATACAGCATGCCGTTGATCGAACTCGATCCGCCGAGGACACGCCCGCGCGGAATGGGGATCGGCCGGTTATAGGTGTAAGGGTCCGGTTCGGTGTCGAACAGCCAGTTCAGGCCCGGCATCGCCATCGTCTTGATGTAGCCGATCGGAACATGGATCCACGGGTTACTGTCCTTGCCGCCCGCTTCGAGCAGCAGAACGCGCACCGACGGGTCTTCCGTCAGGCGGTTGGCAAGAACGCAACCGGCGGAACCGGCGCCGACGACGATATAGTCATAGGAAATAGGCTGGGACGACATAGGCGCTTCCGAATGTTCGTTATTATTCGATTGCGCCTATTAGATACCGAAACGCCTTCGCCGTCAGCCGGGACGTTTGCCGTCCTGGCTGACGGCAAACGCTATCCCTTGGGTCCGGCAAAGAACCAGATGATCAGGCCCAGGATCGGCAGAAGTAGAATTACGACGATCCAAATTACTTTCGCGCCCGTCGAGGCGCCGCTTTGTACGATTTTCACGATCGCCCAGACATTGGCGATCAGTATGATCAGACCAAGAATTCCACCAACTTCAATACCCATATTCTAGTTCCCCCTAGTCATTATGGTACGTGCCCCCAATAATTCGGCCGCGCCTAGTCGCGCGCGACCAGCCGAACGTAATCTTCCATCGCGCCGTTATCAAACCCGCGCAGCACATCGAATAGTTCCGCGCCGTCCTGTTCGCCCAGCACCGGTACGACCAGCCCGTCGAACTTCACGCGCATGTCGTCCCAGCTCATCGGATTGTCCGGATTGCCTAGCGCCAGCGGCGTATCCGAGTCCAGGGACGAGCCGTCCGTGAAGTGGATCTCGACCCGCGCGGACCGCACGTCGCGACCCTCGTCAGGCACCAACTCGACCCGGCTGACCAGATTTTGCAACGACGGATCCTTGACCCGGTCGTCGGCGAAATCGTTGGCGGTCGCCATATGGCCTTCCAGCCCCAGTGCCGCGCAATAGGCGGTACTGAATTTTCCTTCGAGGCCGGTCCGGGGGCCGGGCTTGCCCGCCATCTGGATACAGAAGGGGCTGACCTGAACGCGAATACCGTCGATCTCCCGGCCCTTCACCGCATCCGACACTTTGCGCGCGGAATCGATGACGGGATGCGTCAACAGGCAGGACGCGTAAGGCTTGAACGTGTTCTGCGTGATCTCCCACTGGCCCGCCGGATCAAAGGCCCGGATGACTTCCGACCCATCCTGAATCAGCGCCCGCGCCAGCGGCCCCTCCTCCTCGATCAAGTTTTCCGCCGCCACGAAACCTTCAGCCGCGAGTTCGGCGGCCAGGATTCCATTCAACGCGGCCTTACCGGCATGGAACGGCTTAGACATCGTGCCGAAGGAGCCGATCAACCCGCCGACCTGGGTCGCGGCCGCGCCCAACGCATTGCGAATGCCGGCTTCGTCCAATCCCAACAGAACGCTGGCGGTGGTCGCCGCGCCGAGGCAGCCGAACACGCCGGTCGAATGGAAGCCGCGCTCGTTCGCGGCCTGACCCAATCCGCCGCTGCCCAATCGTGCTGCGGTTTCGAAGCCGGCGATATAGGCCGCGAGGATATCGCGCTCATCCACGCCATGGTGCAGCCCCAGCGCCAGGGCGGTGTTCCAGGTCGGACTGGACAGATGCGCCACCGCGCCGACATGGGTGTCGTCATAGTCGAGACAATGCCCCAGCGTCGCGTTGACCAGCGCCGCCGCGGCAGGCGCGGCCTTGCCGCCGAGCAGCAGTTGCGCATTACCGGTCGTGCCCCACTTGGCAGCGACTTGCCGGACCGTCTGCCCGGCGCCTTCCGCATGCGCCCCGATTCCGACGCCCACGGTATCGACCAGGCACATCCGTGCCGCATCGACCACCTCGGTCGGAAAGTTCCGGCCGCGCGCGGTTGCGATGAACGCGCCGGTACGGTCGGCATTCGGTGTCTGGGATGCTGCGGTCATGGTGTTACAACTCCTGCTTTCTTGAGCGTCTCGCGCTCATCGGCGGTATAGCCGAGATCGGCGAGGACACTGTCGTTATCCGCGCCCAGGTCCGGTGCGGCGGTACGGCCGGCCCGCGTCAGTCCGGCTCTCGCGAACGGGCTGACCAGATGCGGCACGCGCCCTTCCGTCGGATGATCATAATACTCGATGTTCCCGCGGGCCGCGACGACCGGCTCCGCCAGCGCCTCGTCCGGCGCGTTGATGGCCGAAATCGGGATTTGATGCTCCTCCATCACCGCCAACAGGTCGGCGCGGTCATGCGAATTGCAATAGGCCTCGATGGCCTCGCGGAACAAGGCCGCGCGTGGTCCGTGATCGCTGTGCCGATCCTCGAACCCCTCGTCTTCGAAGATAAGGTCGTCGCGGCCGATGACGCGGCAGAACTGCGCCCAATTGTGCGCTTCCAGCAGCGAAACCGCGACCGGCTTGCCGTCCTTGCACTGATAGGTGTTGTAGCGGGGATTGCCTCCGAACGCCTCCAACATCGGCAGTCCGTCCTGTCCCGCGAGGCGCGACATGCCGCCGGTCAGCACGATATTGCACATGTACATCAGGCTATCGAACATGGAGAGGTCGAGATAGCAGCCCTCGCCGCTATCCTTGCGCCGCGTCAGTGCCGCCAGCACGCCGATCGCCGCCATCGCCGCCGCCGCGTAGTCGGCGGATTGAAAGCCCGGCACCGACGGCAGCGGTTCACGCTCCAGGTTCATGCCCATCAGGCCGGTCATCGACTGGATCACCAGATCATGCCCCGGCACGCGCGCCAGAGGGCCGTCCTGCCCGTACCCGCTGATCGAGCAATAGACCAGCCCTGGATTGACCGCTTTGGCAGCGGCATAGTCGATCTTGAGCTTGCCCGTCACGCCTGGCCGGAAGGATTCCAGCACCACGTCCGACGTCTTGAACAGGCGATAGGCCACCTCGCGGCCTTCCGCCGACGACAGGTCCAACGTGATGGCGCGTTTGTTGGTGTTGACGCTGTTGAAATAGACGCTGGTGTCCTTGTAGTTCGGCGGGTTGTGCCGCGCGTAATCGCCGATCCCCGGCTGTTCGACCTTGATCACTTCGGCGCCGAAATCGGCGAGCAATTGCGAACACCACGGTCCCGGCAGCAGCCGGCTGAAATCGGCAACCTTGACCCCCGCAAGCGGCAGGTGGGCGTTGTTCTTATTGTTATCGGTCATCTTATTGTCGCTCATCAGGGGTCCTGTTCAATCCCATCAACTTATTTGCCTTTGAAGGTCGCCGGCCGTTTCTCGAGGAATGCGCCGATACCTTCCTTGCGGTCCTCGGTCTCGTAGATCGAGGTCACGACGAAGGCTTCATAATCGAGCGCCGACGTCAGGTCCATCTGCATGCCGTTGTAGACGGCGCGTTTGATGAAGGCATGGCTCAGCGGCGCCCGCGTCGCGTAGAGGTCGACAATTTCCCTCGCCCGCGCGAGTGCCCCGCCCTTCGGCGTCAACTCGTTGACCAACCCGAAACGGTAGGCCGCGTCGGCGTCGATGGGCTCGGCGGCAAGCATGATTTCCAAGGCGCGTGCGGTACCGACGATCCGCGGCAAGCGCTGCGTGCCACCCGCCCCCGCGACGGTGCCGATGCGCGCACTGGTAATCGCGAAACTCGAATCCTCCGCCGCGATCCGCAGATCACAGGCGAGCGCGAATTCGCAGCCGCCGGTCATGCAGAACCCTTCGACGGCGGCAATGACCGCTTTCGCGTTTTCCTCGAAGGACCGGCACAAGCGGTGCCAGCGGCGCATATAGGCATGCGTCTCGCCGGGCGAACTGAGCGCCTGCGCATCATTCAGGTCGGCCCCTGCGGAAAAGAACTTCTCGCCGCCGGTCACGATGATACCGCGCACCTCGTCGTCGGCTTCGGCGGCAGCGGCGGCATGCATCATCTCGTCCATGACGACAGTACTGATCGCGTTCCGTTTATCCGGCCGGTTGAAGGTGATGATAAAGGCCGGGCCCTCCTTTACCGCCGTGATGGTTTCATACGCCATTGCCATTTCCTTCCCTGCTTATCCTGTGTCCGCCATGAAGTAATCGATCAGTACCTGATTGACCGCATCCGCTTGCTCATACTGCATCCAATGCCCCGCCCCCGCGACCATATCGATCCGCACGTCCGGTCGCGCCGTCCGGATATGCGCGATCCGCCGCTCATGTGAGGGATAAAGGACGGTGTCGTGTTCGCCCAAGACAATCTGCAGCGGCGCGTCGATCCGCCGTATCTCGTCAAGCAGGCAATCGTACCGGCTGACACTACGGCTGTGAAATCGGGTATTCGCGATATTCGCCAACTGCATATCGATGGTCTCATCACTGACAGACGATGGATGATGCAGCATCAACTGCAGCAGGTTGTGTCGCACGGTTTCCCGGATTTCGGCCTCGGGCACATCCTGCGGCGGCATTTTGCGATAGATCGGATTGCCTTCGCGGATCGCCATCAGGCCGCCGGGCGAAATCAGGGAAACCTTCTCGAAACGACGACCGAGCGCTGCGGCTACATAGGCCCCGATGACCCCGCCGAAGGAAAAACCGAGCAGATACGCCGGCCCTTTCGGCAACAGCGCATCGATTGATCGCGTGCAGAGATCCACGTAGGCATCGGCCGGCATCTTTTCGTCGGCAATGGAGGATTTGCCGAACCCCGGCAGATCAACCGCAAAGACCTCAAAGTGATTGGCCAGCGCGTCGATATTGCGGGCCCAATGGTTCGAGGACCCGACGCCGCCATGGATCAACACCAGCGGCGGCCCGTCGCCGCGCCGCACTGCATGCAACTCTGTCGTGGATACCACCATCGCCGGATCGGCCACTGTGGCCTCTTAGTCCGTGCTCTTGAAGAAATCGATGAGATGCCCGTTCACTTGCGGCGCATTCTCATAGGCCGACCAATGCCCGGCTTTTTCGATCCGGTGCAACCGGAGGCCGGGCACGACCTCCTGAATTTGCCCGATCATTTCGTCGGCGGGCCGGAAATCGAAGTCGTCCTTCTCGCCCCAAAGCACCATCAACCGGCAGGTGATCTTTTCCAGGTTTTCCCGCAGCCCACCGCCGCGGCTCACCTTGCGGCTGTCGAAGCGCGTGCGGTCGACGCAATACCGCTGGATCGCGATCGCCTCATCGTCCACGGACTCCGGGAAAAACAGCATGTGCTGCAGCAGATTATGGCGGATCGTCTTCTGCATCAGGTCTTCGTCGCCGAAGGCCGCCTTGTAGCTCATCATGTTGCGAATGCCGGTCTCGCGCGGGGGAAAACCGCCCGGCGAGATAATCGCAAGATGGCTAACCTGGTCCTTGAGCCGCCCGGCCAGGTAGGTGCAGATCGCGCCGCCGAAGGAAAACCCGACCAGCCGTAGCGTTTGTTCCGTGCCGAACCGTTCGACAATTTGCTGGTAGACGATCTCAAGATAGTCCTCGCCCGGCATCGTCTTGTCGATCGCCGCGGACTCGCCATAGGACGGCAGGTCGAAGGCATTCACGGTGAAATGCTCGGCCAGCGCCGGGACATTGCGTACCCAGTGCCGCCAACAGCCGTACCCGCCGTGCAGCATAACCACGGGCGGCCCATCGCCCTCCACGTGGGCGGCCATCACGGGCCTATCGATCTCACTCCCAGCACTAGACATTGTCGTACATTTCCTCCCGACCTGACACAAAACGAATACGGCGGTAGACTCGCCCCGGCGGATGGAAAATCCGCTCCTCTAACCCCGGCGGAGGCCGGACCGGGAGGATACAACAAAGAGACAACGGGCAAAAACCGTGGAAGGAATCGCCTGATGGAGTTCGCGCTCACCGAAGAACAAACACTCATCCAAGAGTCGGCGCGGCGCATGGTCGAACGCGACATTCAGCCGATCCTGGACGCCAACGATCCGGACACCTCGCTGCCCAAGGCCGAGCTTCTGAAGATCTATGCGGTCTTGAACGAGCAGGGCCTGATGGCGCCGCGCGTATCAGAAGCGGACGGCGGCAGCGGCATGTCCATGGTGACCTACGGCATGTTCTACGAGGCGTTGCCGCCCTGGGTCGCGATCTCCCTGATGGGCCATGAATGCACGATCGCCCGCATCCATGCGGAGACCACGCCGGAACAGCGCGAACGGTTCCTCCCAGCCCTGTTCGCCGGCAAGGGCATCTGCGGCACCGCGACGACCGAACCGGGCGCGGGTTCCGATCCGCGCGGCGTCAGCACCCGGATGCGCGTCGAGGGCGACGAGGTCGTCATCAACGGCCGGAAGCTCTGGATCACCAACGGCTCGGTCGCGGATGTGCTGGCCGTCACCTGCGTCGACGACGTGGACGATAAGGGCCGGACCACGCTGAAGCGCGTCATCGTCGAACAAGAGAAGCAGCCCTTCGAAATCCGCGAGATCGACACTTTCGGCCTGAAGCAGGGCCACCTGTCGGAAGCCGTCTTCGAGGATTACCGCGTGCCGCGCGAAAACCTGCTGGAATCCGGCGGCGATGCGGCGCGCATGCTGACCGTGACCTGGAACGGCAACCGGCCGCTGGTTGGGCTCGCCGGGGTACATCTGGCGCAAAAGGCGTTCGACCTCGCGCGGGAATACGCCGGCGTCCGGACCCAATTCGGTAAACCCATCGCGGGCCATCAGTTGGTCCAGAAGAACCTGGCCGACATCGAAACGGCCATCGTGACCAGCCGGCTGCTGTGTTACAGCGCCCTGGAGACGCTCGACCGCGGCGACCGGTCGAACGGCATTTCAGCCATGGCCAAACGCTATGCCACGACCGCCTGCGAGCAGGCGATCAACCTTGCCATGCATGTCCATGGCGGTATGGGCATTGCTTGCGAGACGGGCCTGGAAAGGCTGCTGCGTGATTGCCGGATGCTGCCGGTGCCCGACGCCACCAACGAAATCCTGACCCTGATCCAGGGCCGGGAGATCACCGGCACTGCCGCCTTTCGGTAGACCGATGGCCGAATCTTCCCTCAACGGCGTCGTCGTTATCGAACGCGCAGGCCGCCTCGCTGGCGCCATTGCCGGAACACTGCTCGCGGAACTCGGCGCCAAAGTCATCCGCGTCGCGGACCCGCGCCTTACCCTGCCCGCCGAACCCGATGCATGGCGCAGTCACCCGGCCGCCCTCGCGGGCAAGCAGCGCCTGACGCTTTCCAATGACCCATCGATCGCCGACAGCCAGTGGGCCGCCCTGCTGGACCGTGCCGATGCGGTGATTTACTCGCCGCCCCTGCCCGCCGCCGACGACCGCGCGAACACCCTCATTCGCTGCGACGTGTCTTCCTTCGGGATCGACGGCGCGGAGGGTCTGCCCGACGATTGCAGCGAGGTCATCCTGCAGGCGCTCGGCGGCATGATGTCGACCACCGGAGCCGACGGCGGACCGCCCGAACTGACCGGCGCGCCGCTGGTCGAGTTCTTCACCGGGGCCAATTGCGCCACCTCGATCGCCGCCGCCCTGCGCAGCCGCGATAACGGCGGGCCGGGACAACGCATCGACATCGCCGCCTATGACAGCAGCGTCGCACTCGTCGGGGCCTATGCGGGCCATATCCAGGCCGGCAAGGGCCACGGATTGCGCGCCGGATCGCGCCATCCGCTCTGCTCCCCGTGGAACGCCTATAAGACGGTCGACGGCTGGGTGTTGATATGTTCCAGCACCGAGCCGCAGTGGCGGCGAGTCCTGGACGTCATCGGACAGGCCGATCTGAAGGACGACCCCCGCTTTGCGACCATGCCGGACCGCAAGCAGCACCAACAGACCGTCGACGATCTGGTTACCGCCTGGACTGAAGCCATAACCACCCAGCAGGCTGTCGATGCCTTGGAGGATGCGGGCGTGCCCGTCGGCCCGATCGTCACCATCCCCGGCCTGATTGCGCAGGATGACAGCCCGCCAGCCCGCGATGTCACAACGCCTTCCGGCGAGACCATTAGAACGCCGAACTCGATCCTGGTGATGGACGGTTCGCCGCCGATCAACCCGGACGCTATTTCCGACGCCACCGGCGACGTCGAGAGCACGCTCAATGCCGTGCCGCCGCGCGCCCCGCATGCACCCAAGAATGCCGGAAGCCTACCGCTGGCCGGTATCCGCGTGGTCGAGATCGCCTTGTTCACCGCTGGGCCGCTCGGCGGACGCTACTTGACCGACCTTGGTGCGGAAGTCATCAAGGTTGAACAGCCGGGCGGCGAGACGGGCCGTATCTGGCAGCCCAATTTCGGCGGCGTCAGCGGCTATTTCTCTACCTATAACGCGGGCAAACGCTCGGTCATTCTCGACCTGCAGGCCGAGGCCGACAAGGCCGCGCTGGAAGACCTCATAGGGTCATCCGACGTCTTGCTGCAGAACCTCAAGGCAGGTGCGCTCGACCGGCTTGGATTCGGCCCCGGTGCCACGCGCGAACGCCATCCCGGCCTGATCTATTGCTCGGTTTCCGGCTACGGCAGCACGGGGTCGAAGGCCCCGGCGCTCGACACGGTGATCCAGGCGAAAAGCGGCCTGATGGCGTTGATCGGCAAGGACGGCGACCCAATCAAGGCCGGGCTGTCCGTCGCGGACCTGTTGGCGGCGCATCTGTCCCCGCTGGCGATCCTCGCCGCGCTGCGCCACCGGGACCGAAGCGGCAAAGGACAGCATATCGACCTCTCCATGCGCGACGCCCTGGCCTGGACCACGCAACTGACCTGGCCCGACGGTGCATGGTCCCTGCCACCCTATAGGCAGATCGCCTGCGCCGACGGCTGGGTTGTGGCGGAAGCCGCCCCGGAGCGTATCGACGCCGCTCTGCGCAGTATCACGCCCGACACCGAAAACTGTGCGGACATGCTGGCGCAATTGGCGACAGATGGCATACCAGCCGCCAAGGTTCTGGAGCTGGACGAGATCTTCACCCATCCGATGAGCGCCCGGCGAAATCTGTTCGGCCTCGCCGATACGGAGGGTGGCGTCCCCGCCCCGGTCCTGGCCGCTCCCTACGCCCTGCGGGGAACGCCGTTGTCCAACGACCGCCCAGTGCCCGCCGCCGGGGCGGACAACGGAATGCTGAAACGCGGCTGACCGCCCGCAACCCGCAGCCTGCCTGCATTTCCGCGCAGATTCGCCACCTGCGGTGGTAGCCCAATTCTTAACGATTTGTTATCCGCGACCGCCTAGCGTGTCCGGCGCAGGGTAGCCCAGTGCGGCACCCACCGCAGGACGGCAGATCGTTTGGCGGATCCATCCGGGTCCAATGCAGCAGTAACCAGCAAGTGTGAAGACATGGACGGTTCCCAGGCCATCGCTACCGACGTGATCGTCGGACGCATCATTTCCATCATCGGATCGCAGATCTCGGCCCAGCTCGATAAGAGCCGTGGAACCGACGACCCGAACGCGCTGCAGATCGGCACCTTGGTCAAGACCAAGACACCGCACAGCATCGCCTATGGCGTGGTCCGCAGTCTGGCGATCACCGACCCGTCGGAAGACGACCCGGCCGGCGGCATACAGAAAGCCGAGATCACGCTGATCGGCGAAGTGCCGGTCACGCCGGACGGCAAGATGTACGCCTTTCGGCGCGGCATGGCGCGCTCGCCGTCACTGGCGCGCGACATCTATTCCACGTCATCGCAGGACCTGGCGCGCGTCTACGCCGCGCCGAGCCTGCCGTCGGTCAAGGTCGGCGTGATCCATCAGGACACCACCCTGCCCGCACATGTGCTGACCGACGAGCTGCTGGGCAAGCATTTCGGCATCCTCGGCACCACGGGCTCGGGCAAGTCCTGCTCGGTCGTGCTGATCCTGCGCGCGATCCTCGACCAGCATCCGAACGCCCATGTGGTGATGCTCGACCCGCATAACGAATACAGCCAGGCTTTCGGTGAACGCGCGGAGGTGCTGAACACCGACACGCTGACGCTGCCCTACTGGCTGCTCAATTTCGACGAGTTGATGGAAGTGCTGTTCGGCGCGCAGGCGGACGAAGGCAGCGGTGAAGCGGCGATCCTCGCCGAGTTGATCCCGCTGGCCAAGCGCGACCACCTGGGCGACTCGGACCAGGGCAACCATTTCACCGCCGACACGCCGGTGCCGTACAAATTCGCCGACCTGATCCGCCGCCTCGACGACGCGATGGGCCGCCTCGACAAGCCCGAGGCCGCCGGCCCCTACCGCCGGGTGCGGCAGCGGCTGACCTCGTTGCAGTCGGACCTGCGTTTCAGCTTCATGTTCGGCGGCATCTCAATCACCGACACGATGGCCGAAATCCTCAGCCAGTTGTTCCGCATCCCGGTCAACGGCCGGCCGATCTCGATCGTCGACCTGTCGGGCATTCCGTCGGAAATACTCAACGTGGTGGTCTCGGTGATCTGCCGACTGACCTTCGATTTCGCGCTGTGGGCCGAGCGCTCGGTGCCGATCCTGTTGGTCTGCGAGGAAGCACACCGTTACGCCCCCGCGGTGCCGGAACGGCGCTACGAGATGACCAAGCAGGCGCTGTCCAAGATCGCCAAAGAGGGCCGGAAATACGGCGCGTCGCTTTGCGTCGTCAGCCAGCGCCCGTCGCAGTTGGCGCCCGACCTGCTGTCGCAATGCAACACGCTCTTCGCCATGCGGATGAGCAACTCGGACGATCAAACGCATGTGCGCGGCGCCATGTCCGACTCCTCGGTCGGCCTGATGGACTTCCTGCCGAGCCTCGGCAACGGCGAAGCCATCGCCGTCGGCCAGGGCGTGACCTTGCCGTTCCGGATGAAGTTCAACAACCTGCCGGACGAACAGCGCCCGCACAGCTCGACGGCGGTGTTCACGAACGCCTGGGATACGGGCGACGAGGATTTGGATTTCGTGCGCGATATCGTGCGGCGGTGGCGGCGGATTTAATACTCCCTTGGACAACCTCCTGCGGTCCAAACCGGTTCGCGTGGCAGAATTAGCGCGCGGCTGCTTCGCCCTATAAGCTAGCCGAGCTTCCGATGAATTGTCGGAGCGCCTCGCTTCACCCTCCACCCGCTAGGACTCCCCCACCGCATGCCCGCCTCTTTCGAAGCCCTGTTCGGGCCTATGTCGCCGGCGGCGTTTGTGCTGGCGGTGGTCACTATGCTGGCGGCGGGGTTCTTACGGGGGTTCGTGGGGTTCGGGGCGTCGATGCTGATCGTCATGGTGTTGAGCCTGGTGCTCGGGCCAGTGGCGGCGGTGCCGATCGCCAACTTGGTGGGCGTGCCGGCGACGTTGCAGTTGCTGCCCAGCGCATTCCGCGAGGGCGACCGGTCATTTATCCTCCCTTTCTTCGTCACAAGCTTGATCGCCGCGCCGATCGGCACGCTGGTGCTGATCACGCTCGACGCGGCGCTGATGAACATCGCGATCGCCCTGTTCGTGCTCGCCATGCTGGCGCTGCTCTATCGCGGCTGGAAACTGCCAACGACGGTCAACCCCGGCATCATGGTGAGCTTCGGCCTCGGCGCGGGCTTCGTGCAGGGCGCGGGCGGCGTCGGCGGGCCGCCGGCGGTCGTGGTGGCGCTCGCCCGGCCCGGCACCGCGCAGAGCCAGCGGGGCAACGTAATCGGCGCGGTCAGCGCGCTGTCCCTCGCCTCGCTGTTCCCGTTCTGGTACCACGGGCTGTTCACCCGCGATGTGCTGCTGCTGAGCCTGCTGTTCATCCCGCTCTACAGCGGCACGACATGGGTCGGCGCACGGTATTTCGCCGGAAAGGGCGGCAAGCATTACCGCAACGCCGCGATGCTCGCCCTCGCGGTCATCGGCGTGGTGACCCTGGGCGTCGCCATACGGGATTATTTGGCGGGCTGACGCAAGGCGTCGCCCTGTACGGGACTACGTCGCGGGCTAGTGGGTACTTACTCCTAGCCCGTCGGGCAAACCGCTTAGTCCGGATACACAGTTAAGTTCGTGTAACACCCATCATAAGATGGGGACATGTCTATCTATACTTCGATATTTATTGCCGCGTTTGGAATAGTATTCCTATACTATTTTTACGGCTTCAAGAAAGGGACGGGATTACTCGCCCTTATTATCGGGCTGTGCGCGACGAACCTCTGGCTCGAGATGCTGTGGCCCGACCACGGGAACATCATCTTCCTGGTCAGCCTGCTTCCGGTCGCCGCTGTTCTCTACATCACCCGGTCACGCCCCGCGCGGAGAACCTGGCCCGAGTAGCAACGCGAAACCGCTTGCGTTATTCCGCCGCGTCCTTCACCGAGCCGACCAACCCCTGTACGACATCCTTTTCCGCCAACGCCGCATCGCGCTCGGCCGGGTCGCCGTACCCGCCGCCGCCCGGCGTGCGCAGGGTAATCATCGTCCCCGTCTCGATCACATACTGCCGTTTCGGATCGACCGCCTCGCCGTCGATCAATAGTTCGCCGGTAGCACCGACAGCGCCGCCGACGATGCCGGGTGCGGGTTCCTTGGTGCGCTCGGCGAGGAAACTAACGGCCGTGGGTGTCTTCGACAGGTTCTCGATCAGGATCTCCTGCCCGAGGCCGCCGCGATGACGGCCCGCCCCGCCGGAATTCGGCCGGAAGGCGCGGCGATGGATGCGCATCGGCGCCAACTGCTCGATCACCTCGGTCGGGGTCGACGAGATGTTGCTCGGCCAGCTCAGGCAATGCTCACCGTCTTTTAGGTCGGTCGCGCCCATGCCGCCGTTGAAGAAGAACAGGCTGGCGAAGGTGCGACCGTCGTCGCGCACGCCCGACTGGGTAATCGACCAGAGCGGGCTGCCGGTCCCGGCGGTGACGCGTTCCGGCACCACCTTGGCCAGTGCGCCGTAGACCAGCGTCGGCACGAAATGACCGGTCAACGCCCGCGAGCCGCCCGAGGCGGGCCAGCGCGGGTTGATGATCGAGCCTTCGGGCACGTCCACCTTGATCGGCGCAATCGCCCCGTCGTTGTTCGGCAGATCGGGTGCGGCGGCGCATTTCACCGCATAGGCGGTCATCGCATAGGTGTAGCAATAGGCGCAGTTGATCGCCCGGTCGACCTGCGGCGAGGAGCCCGCGTAATCGGCGTGCACTTCGTCGCCGTCGATGGTCAGTTTTACCTTGAGTTCGAGCGGCACGCCGAGGCCATCGGTCTTGACCTCGTTGGTGTAGGTGCCGTCGGGCAGATCGCGGATCGCGGTACGCATCGCCTGTTCCGTGCGCGCCTGGATTTCCGTCGCCAGATCGGCGAGGTCGGTAATCTTGTAGTCCCGCATCAGGGTGCCGACGCGGTCCTCCATCAGCTCCAGCGCGGTGATCTGCGCCCACAGATCGCCGACCACCTCATCCGGCGTACGAACGTTCTTGCGCAAGATGTTGAAAAAGCCTTCATCCGGCGCGCCCGCGCGGATGATCTTCATGATCGGGATCTGCAGGCCTTCCTCGAACACTTCGCGCGGTTCCGGCGAGCGGATCTTGCCGCCGATATCCGGCGCATGCGCCGTGCTGCCCGCGAAGCCCACCAGCCTGCCGTCGACGAAAATCGGTTTGCCGACGCTGATGTCCGGCAAATGCCCGGTGCCCTGCCAGATGTCGTTGGTGGCGAGGATGTCGCCCGGCTCCAGCTTGTCGGCCGGGATTTCGTTGAGAAAATGCTCGATGGTGCGCGGCAGCGTGCCGATGAAGGACGGGATGCTGTCGGTCGCCTGCACCAGCGAGCGCCCGGAAGCGTCGGTGATGACGCAGGAAAAGTCGTGACTTTCCCGCACCACGGTCGAGAAGGACGTGCGCACCAATGCGGCGGCGGCCTCGTCGACGACGGAGATCAGGCGCGTCCACAGGACTTCCAACGTGATCGGATCGAATTTCCCGGTATTGGTCGATGAACGGTCCGCCATCAGCCCGCCTCCCCTTGGTCCAGCAAGTCGACGATGATGTTACCGCCCTCGTCCACGCGGATCGTCGAGTTCGGCCCGACGACCAGCGTTGATTCGCTTTCCTCCACGATGGCCGGGCCGCTCAGCCCTTCGCCCGCGGGCAGCGCCGCACGGTCATAGACCGGCGTCTCGACGTAATCGCCGTTCTCCGGAAAATAGACCTTGCGGGTGGCCTTCGGTTCGGCCGCCCCGCCAGCGCCAGCGTGGAAGATCAGGCCGGGACCAGGGACTTGCGCGCGCGCGGAAACGCGGATGTTGATGAGTTCCGCCGTCACGTCCGGCGGCAGCCGCGAGAAGGAGCGCTTATAGGCGACTTCGAAGGCGGCCAGCAGGCCCGGCGCGGAACTCGCGTCATACGGTCCCGGCGGCAGTGGGACGACAAGCTCGAAGCCCTGCCCCACATAGCGCATGTCGGCAAGCCGCGTGATATCGGCCGTCGATGCATCCAATCCGGTTTCCGTGACGACGCCCGCCGTTTCTTCCTCGAGCGCCACGAATTTCGCCTCCAGCGCGGGCCAGTCCATTTGGTCGAGCCGCGCCGCGACCGTGGTGACCCGGTCGACGCGCGCCGGCGCGATCAGCAGCCCCAACGCCGAGGCGACCCCCGCCGCGACCGGGCACATGACCCGCTTCAGTCCGAGCTTCCGCGCGACATAGAAGGCGTGCACGGGTCCGGCGCCGCCGGTCGCCAGCAGCGTGAAGTCGCGCGGGTCCTTGCCCCGCTCGGCGATATGCACGCGCGCCGCGCTCGCCATGTTCTCGTTGACCACGTCGTGAATGCCCCAGGCAACATCGGTCGCGGACAATCCAAGGGTGTCGGCCAGGGTTTGCGCTGCCGTTCGGGCCGCGTCCAGGTCGATCTGCATGCTGCCGCCGGCGAAGAAGTCGGCGTTGAGATAGCCCAGCAACAGGTCCGCGTCGGTGACGGTGGCGTTGGTGCCGCCCTGCCCGTAACAGGCCGGTCCCGGCTGCGACCCGGAGCTTTCCGGCCCGACCTTGAGCAGGCCGAGTGCATCCACACGCGCGATGCTGCCCCCGCCCGCGCCGATTTCGATCAGCTCGATGGTGGAGATATTGACCGGCAGGCCGCTGCCCTCGATGAAACGTTTCTCGCGCGCCGCCTCGAAGCTGTAGGTGACATGCGGTTCGCCATCCTCGACCAGCGCCAGTTTCGCCGTCGTGCCGCCCATATCAAAGGCCAGGACATTCGCCTCACCCGCCAAGCCACCGAAATACGCGCCGACCAGCGCGCCCGCCGCCGGTCCCGATTCCAGAAGCTGGACCGGCGTGCGCTTGGCCTCGTCCACATGGGTCAGGCCGCCGTTGGACAGCATCATGAAGAAGGGCGCTTCGACGCCGAGGTCGCCGATCTCGGTCGCCAGCCGGTCGATATAGCCCTCGGCCAGCGGCTTGAAGTAAGCGTTGATCACCGTCGTCGAGGTGCGTTCGAATTCGCGAATTTCCGGCGCCACCTCGTGCGAGGCCGACAGAAAGATGTCCGGGAATTTTGCCTGGATCGCCTCAATCGCGGCCTTTTCGTGCGCGGAGTTCGCATAGGCGTGCAGGAAGACGACCGCCAGGGATTCGACGCCGTCCTTGGCCAGTTGGCCAACCGCATCCAACATTGCAGGTTCATCAAGCGGCCGTATGACCATTCCGTTCGGATCCATCCGTTCGGGTGCTTCCAGGCGCAGATTGCGCGGCGCCAGAGGCGTCGGCTTGGCGATGTGAATGTCGTAGAGCTCGTACTTGCGCTCGCGCCCGATCTCCAGCGCGTCGCGGAAGCCTTCGGTCGTGATCAGGCCGGTCACCGCGCCCTTGCGCTCGATCAGCGAGTTGGTGAACAGCGTCGTGGCATGAACGGTCCGGAAGATTTCCGTGGGCGGGACAACGCCGTTCAACGCATTGTGGACGCCGGTGATGACGCCGCGCGCCGGGTCGTCGTGCGTTGTCAGCTCCTTCGCCTTGTGCACGTCCCCGGTCGATTGATCGAAAATGATGATGTCGGTGAAAGTGCCGCCGATATCAATCCCAAGCGCGTGAGTGCCTGCCACGGGCCGATGTCCTCTCGATTGCGATGATTAGATCTGAAGCGATGGATAGGCGGGTATCATAGGAGATTGAGCCCCTTCGGCAAAGTTGACACATCGTGAGTGCGGCGCGCCACACGAGACGGTTGAGTTCGACTATACTAGCAAGCCTAGTGATAAGGGTTGCCCTCTTATCACCCCGCCGCAGTTGCAGCCGGTCTCCGGCACCGATCAGGAAACGCGATGACATCGACGACCAGCGACACGGCGAAACGGGTTCCGTTTCGCGGGCTGATCCTCTTCGGGGTCACGCTGGGCTCGGGCCTGCAGGGCATGGATACCCTGCTGGCGGCGGTCGCGCTCCCCAACATGCAGGGCGCGCTATCGGTCTCGCAGGACGAAGTCTCCTGGGTGCTGACCGCCTATCTGATCGCGGTCGCCATCGCCTCGCCGCCGATCGGCTGGCTCAGCCGGCGTTTCGGGCGCAAGCGGTTCTTCCTCAGCGTGATCATCGGCTTTCTGATTTGCTCCATGCTGGCGGGGAGCGCCAACTCGCTGGGCGAGATCGTGACCTACCGGCTGCTGCAAGGGATGTTCGGCGCGGCGCTGGTGCCGCTGTCGCATCATATCCTGCTGGATATCTACTCGCGCGAGGAACACGGTTTTGCCATGGGCTGGTGGTCGGTCGGCGTCATGTTCGGCGCGATCATCGGCCCGACGCTCGGCGGCGCCCTGACCGAGTTCCTGAGCTGGCGCTGGGTGTTTTACGTCAACGTACCCGTTGGCGTGGTCGCCTTCACGATCCTGGCGATTTTCCTGCCGGAGTCGGAACGGGACGTGGATCGGCCGTTCGACTGGTCCGGTTTCCTGATTCTGACGGTGGCTCTGGCGTCGATGCAATTGATGCTGGACCGCGGCAACCGGCTGGATTGGTTCGACTCCACCGAGATCGTGATCGAAGCCTGTTTTTTCGTCGGTTTCCTGTATCTCTTCGTCATCCACATCCTGACGGCGCGACAACCGTTTCTCGATCCTAGAATTTTCCTGAACCGCAACCTGTCCATAGCCTTGTTGCTGACCACGCTGCACGGCGTGATCTTGGTCGGTTTGACCGGTTTATTGCCGCCGTTCCTGCAGAACCTGATGGGCATCCCGGTGCTGACCGTCGGCCTGATCATGGCGCCGCGCGGCGTTACCACCGCCATCACCGCGACTCTCTCCGGACGATTGCTGTCACGGTTCGATCCGCGGCCGGTCATTCTGGTTGGGATGTCGCTGCTGGCCCTGTCGATGTGGATGTTGGCGCGCTTCACGCCGGAGACGAGCATGCTTTATTTCATCATCGTCGTCGCGATCCAGGGCGCCGGGTTCGGTATGTTCTTCGTACCGGTCAACACGATCGCCTTCGGCACCTTGCCGGCGCATTACCGGGGCGACGCGACCGCTTTTATGAGCCTGCAGCGCAAGATCGGCAGCAGTGTCGGCGTCTCCATCCTGGTCGGGCAGTTCATCCGGCAGTCGCAGGCAAATCACGCCGTCCTGTCACAGAACGTGACCCCCTTCAGCGAAACGCTGCGCCATCAGCCGCTGCCCGACCAATGGAGCATGAGCAACATGCCCGGATTGGCCGCGCTGGACCGGGAAATTGTCCGGCAGTCGGAGTTCATGGCCTATCTGCATGATTTCGAGTGGTTGGCGTTGTTCATCGTGCTGCTGATGCCGCTTGTATTCTTCATGCAGGACCCCCGGCATCATCAGCCAAACTAGCGGCGCAACGGCCCCTTGCCCGGCGCTGTCACCGGCATGCTATACAGCGCAAAATCAGCGCTAATTCATTCTTCCAGGAGTCCCGTTCCATGTATATCGACGGCCAGTGGGCAAAGGCTAAAGGCACATTCGAGGTCCTTAATCCGGCAACCGGCGAGAAGATCGCCGATGTGCCCGACGGCGGCCGGGATGATGCCGCCACGGCCATTGCCGCCGCCGACCGCGCCTTCCCCGCCTGGTCCAACCTGACCGCCTACCAGCGCTCGGCCTATCTGTACCGCGCCTATCAGATCATGATGGAGCGCAAGGAAGACCTCGCCCGCACGATGACCGAGGAACAGGGCAAGCCGCTGCGCGCCGCCCGGAACGAGGTGCAGTACGGCGCGGATTTCCTGCTGTGGTATGCGGAGGAAGCGAAGCGCGTTTATGGCGAAACGATCCCCGCCCCGCGTGCCGACCAACGCTTTATTGTGCTGCATCAGCCGGTCGGCGTGGTCGCCGCCGTCACGCCCTGGAACTACCCGGTATCGATGATCACGCGAAAGGTCGCGCCCGCCCTCGCCGCCGGCTGCACCATCGTGCTGAAACCCGCCGAGGCGACGCCGCTCTGCGCCATCGAGATCTTCAAGATTCTTGCCGAGGCCGAAATTCCGGCGGGCGTCGCAAATCTGGTGACCGCCGCCGACCCCAAACCGATCGGCGAGGAGTTCGTAAGCAACCCGGCGGTGCGCAAGATCACCTTCACCGGCTCGACCGGCGTCGGCAAGATGCTGGCGCAGGGTGCCGCCGAACAGATGAAGCGCATTTCGCTGGAACTCGGCGGGCATGCGCCCTTCCTGGTGTTCGACGACGCCAACCCGCAATACGCGGCGAAGGGCGCGGCGCTGGTGAAGTTCCTCAACACCGGCCAAGCCTGTATCAGTCCGAACCGCATCTTCGTCCACAAGAGCATCGTCGAGCCCTTCACCGAGGAATTCATCTCGCGCGTCACGCGCCTGCGTGGCGGTAACGGCATGGAAGACGGCATAAGCATCGGCCCGCTGGTGAACGAAGCCGCCGTCGACAAGGTCGAACGGCAGGTCAACGACGCGGTCGAAAAAGGCGCCAAGATCGGCTGCGGCGGTCACCGGCTGATCGACGACGGGTTGGACAAGGGCCATTTTTTCGCGCCGACCGTGCTGACCGGCGTCACGCCCGACATGCTGATCTACCGCGAGGAAACCTTCGGCCCGGTCGCGCCGATCATCGCCTTCGACGACGACGAAACGGCGATCACCATGGCGAATGACACCCATTACGGCCTCGCTGCCTATGTGTACACGCAGAACATCTCGCGCGCGCATCGCATGTTCGAACGGCTGCGCTTCGGCATCGTCGGCATCAACGACATCAACCCGACCGGCGCGGCGGCCCCGTTCGGCGGCATGAAGGAAAGCGGGTTGGGCCGCGAGGGTGGACGCGAAGGCATCGCCGAATACCTGGAAACAAAGCTCGGCGGCTTTTCGGTGTAACGCACCACTCGGTGTAGACTACCCCTGTAATCCAAAAACAGGGGGCATCGATGCAACAGCGCGACTTCGGCAAGACCGGGCTCAAGGTCTCGGAAATGATCTTCGGCGGCGGTAATGTCGGCGGATTGCTGATCCGGCAGGACGACGACACCAAGCGGAAAGCGATCCGTACCGCGCTCGACGCGGGTATCAACTGGATCGATACCGCGGCCAGCTACGGCCCCGAGATATCCGAAGAATCGCTTGGCTGGCTGTTGGAGGAAATCGACGACACGCCCTTCGTCTCGACCAAGTTCCGCATCCACCTCGACAGCCCGGACGACTTCGCGACCCAAATCGAGAACAGCCTGAGGGGCAGCCTGAAACGGTTGCGCCGGGATAGCGTCGATCTGCTGCAACTGCACAACCACATCGCGCCCGAAGCGGGCGGCCGCGCCATCACCGTGGATCATGTATTGGGTCCGAACGGCGTCGCCGATGGCCTGGACCGGCTGCGCGACAAGGGCTTGATCAGATTTGCGGGCATTACCGCGTTGAACGACGCTGAGTCCGTGCGCGCGGTGATCGAAAGCGGCCGCATCGATTCCGCCCAAATCTACTACAACATCCTCAACCCCAGTGCGGGACAGGCGATGCCGGACGGCTGGCAGGGCCATGACTTGGGCAACATCATCGGAAGCTGCAAGGCGAACGGTGTCGCCGTCATGGCGATCCGCGTGCTCGCCGCCGGTGTCCTCGCGACGACCGAACGGCACGGCCGCGAAGGCATGATCACGAAGGAAACCGATCTGGCGAACGAAGAACGCAGCGCCATGGCGATCCTCGATGCACTGGGGTCCGAGTACGGAACGCCCGCGCAGACGGCGCTGCGCTTCGCGATCAGTCACCCGGACCTCTCCGGAGCAATCGTCGGCATGGCGGAGCTTTCGCATCTCGATGAGGCGCTCGCCGCCGTCGCGCTCGGCCCTCTGCCGCAAGAAGCGTTGGACCGAATTCAGGCGGTCTACGCCGCGAATTTCGGCGCATCGTAGGTCTGCAATCACTGGGTGCATAAAATTCAGGGGCTTAGCACCGCCGGCTCATTGTAATATGGCCGGGTGAGCACCACCGAGACTGAATCCGTACCGTCGATTTCCCTTGGCCGCCGTCGGCTCATCGCTTGCGCGATGACGACGACTGCGGCGATTCAGGGCATGGATACCTTTGCCACCGCGGTAGCGTTGCCGGAAATCCGCGGCAACATGTCGGCCACGCTCGACGAGGCGGCTTGGATCCTGACGGCGTTTTTGGTCGCGTCCGCGATCTTCACGCCGCTGTTTGCCTGGCTAAGCCGCCGTTTCGGGCAACGCCGATTACTGATCATGATCACGGTCGCGTTTCTCGGCTGCACCCTGCTGGTCGCGCAGGCGGCGACGCTGGAAGAGATTGTTTTCTATCGGTTCCTGCAAGGCGTGGCGGCCGCCGGCATGGGGCCGTTGAGTCACCAGGTCATGCTCGGCGTTTATCCGCGCTCGGAATATGGTTCCGCCGTCAGTTGGCTGACCGCCGGCCGGATGAGCGGCGTAATGCTCGGACCGTTAATCGGCGGCATTCTGACCGAGTATCTCAGCTGGCGCTGGGTCTACCTCAGCAATATCCCGTTCTGCATCCTCTCGCTCATCCTGATCATCCAGTTCGTACCCGAGGCGAAGTCGAAGGATCCGCCGAAGTTCGATTTTTTCGGGTTCATCGCCCTCAGCGTCGCCATCGGATCGCTGCAATT
The DNA here is from genome assembly GCA_021774335.1 of Alphaproteobacteria bacterium. Lineage (GTDB taxonomy): Bacteria > Pseudomonadota > Alphaproteobacteria > UBA8366 > UBA8366 > JAJFJD01. The sequence continues at coordinate 64,071 of JAJFJD010000036.1, read as the reverse complement.
GATGCTCGACCGCGGCGAACGGCTGGAATGGTTTCAATCCACCGAGATCGTTGTCTGGACGGGGCTGTTCATCGCGTCGCTCTATCTGTTCGTCGTCCATGTGACGACCCAGCGCAACACCTACGTCAATCCGCAGATTTTCGCGAGCCGGGACTTCGTCATCGGGTTTTTCTTCATCATCATTCTGTCCATCATGATCATGGGCTTCGCGGGCCTGCTGCCGTCGGTCTTGCAAAACCACATGAACTACCCGGTCTCAACATCGGGCATGCTGATCATGCCGCGCGGTATCGGCACGTTGATCGCGACGATGATCGCCGGGCCGCTGATGATGCGCATCCACCCCCGGCCGATCATAATCGTCGGTATCCTCTGCATGGCCGTGTCGACTTGGCAGATGTCCGAGTTCACGCGCGAGGTGGACACCTGGACCATCGGCTTGACCGTGACCCTGCAGGGCGCCGGCTTCGGCTTCTTTTCCGTCGCCGTCACCTCGATGGTGTTCCAGACGTTGACACCCCTGCTGCGCCCCGACGGCACCAGCATGCTCAGTCTTGCCCGGCGCATCGGGTCCAGCATGGGCATCTCGATCCTGGTCAGCCAGTTGGTCCGCAACACGCAGGAAAACCGATCGACTTTGATGGAGCATGTCAGCCCCTTCAACGAACTGCTGCGCGGTGCGCCGATCCGCGAGCATTGGGACATCAACACCCTGCGGGGCCTCGAGAGTCTGCAGCGCGAGATCGAACTGCAGGCCGAGTTCATGGCCTACCTGCACGACTTCCGCCTGATGGCTGTGCTGATCCTCTTGCTGCTGCCGCTGGTCTTCCTGATGCGGGGCCAGCCACCGCCCAAGAAATAGTGACCAGCCATTTCGACACGATCCGAAAAGACCGCTATCTTTCGCGGTAACAATCAATAACCATAAATCCAGGGAATAATGCGCCATGAGCCGACTGCCCGCCATCGACCCCGCCAACTACACCGCAGAGCAGAAGACCGTCGCCGACGCCATCACCGCCGGTCCGCGCGGCGAGGTTCGCGGACCCTTCGTCCCGCTGATGTACAACGCCAAGGCCGCCGACGCGGTGCAGCGCATGGGTTCTTTCCTCCGCTTCGACGGAACTTTGGACGGCCGCCTGCGGGAGATGGCAATCATCATGGTCGGGCGCGTCTGGACCGCCCAATACGAATGGTTCGCCCATGCCAAAATCGCAGCGGACGAAGGCCTCGCCCAAGACGTCATCGACGCGATCGCCAACCGCGAACGTCCCGCCTTCAAGAACAAAGACGAAGAGATCGTCTACAACTTCGTCACCGAGCTGCACGAGACCCGCAAGGTCAGCGACGCCACCTTCGACGCAACGCGCGACTTGCTGGGCGAAGCGGGTGTCGTCGAGTTGATCGTCGTTTGCGGCCATTATTCGGTCGTCTCGATGGTGCTGAACACTTTCCAGATCGAGGTGCCGGGCGGCGGGAAACCGTTGCCGGAGTAGCACTTCCGGAACGGCGACGCGCGGTTTGATGGCGCGCCGCCCCGCATGCCATAACAGTTGAAATTGCTTCCACCGGCTGGCCGTTCGCGCGTCGAATTTCCCGCACCCGGCTGGAAGTCAGAGATCAGAATTTAAGGAGACGCAGCCCATGCGAGCCTCGACCAAACTCAAGAAACTGCTCGAAACCGGCAAGACATTCATCGTGCCCGGCGCCTATGACGGCATTTCGGCCCGCATCATCCAGAATGCCGGCGCGGAGATCGTCTACGCCACCGGCGGCGGCATCGCCCGCAGCACCGGCATCCCCGACATGGGCCTGATGTCGCTGAAGGAGATCACCGATCGGCTGGAAACCATGGTCGATGCCATCGACCTGCCGCTGATCGCCGACATGGACACAGGCTATGGCAACGCCCTGAACGCCCGCCAGGGCCTGAAGGCCTTCGAACGGGTCGGTGTCGCCGGGTTCCATTTGGAAGACCAGGTTTTCCCGAAACGCTGCGGCCACTACGAGGGCAAATCCGTCGTGTCGTCCGAGGAATTCTGCTCGAAAATCAAGGCGATCCGCGACGCGCTGACCGACGACGACATGACGATCATCGCCCGCACCGACTGCCTCGCCGGCGACGGCGTCGACGCCGCGATCGATCGCATGCACAAGGCGATGGAAGCCGGGGCCACCATGGCTTTCGTCGAAGCACCGACCACGATGGAAGAGATCGAGAAGATCGCCAAGGAACTGCCCTACCCCAAACTGCTGAACATGTTCTGGAGCGGCAAGACCCCGGTCGTGCCGCGCGACAAGCTGGAAGAACTCGGCTTCAACCTCGTCATCGTGCCAAGCGACCTGCAACGCATCGCGATCCAGGCCATGCAGGACGCCGCCGAATGCCTGATGCGCGACGGCCATACCGAGGCGCTCAAGGACCGCATGGCGTCGTTCCAGGACCGCGAGGCCGCCGTCAATACTGAGCATTACATGGAACTGGACGAACGCTACGCGATCTAAACGCCCAACCGGGAGGCCCCGATGAAAGACGCGAAATCGAAACGCAACGCCCTGCGCCAACGGCTGAACAGCGGCAAGCTGTTGGTTGCCCCCGGCGCGCATAACGGCCTCAGCGCCCGGCTGGTGCAGGAAGCGGGTTTCGAGGCGGTCTACATGACGGGCTCCGGCGTCGCCAACACGCTGACCGGCGGCGCGGATGTCGGCCTGCTAACCATGAGCGAAATGACCATGATGGCCCGCTTCATGGCGCAAGCGGCGGACAACATTCCGGTGATCTCGGACGCCGACACCGGCTACGGCAACGCGATCAATGTCATCCGCACGGTGCGCGAGTTCGAGCTGAGCGGAATCGCGGGAATCCATATCGAGGATCAGGTGAGCCCGAAACGCTGCGGCTCCATCGCCGGGAAAGAGGTCATCCCGATCGACGAGGCTTGCGGCAAGATCCGCGCGGCGGCGGACGCCCGCACCGACCCGGATTTCCTCATCATCGCGCGGACCGACGCGCGCGGCGCGGTCGGCTTCGACGACGCGGTGGCGCGCGGCAAAGCCTACGCCGACGCGGGCGCCGACATGATCTTCCCGGACGCCCTGCTCTCGGTCGAGGAATACGAGACCTTCGCCAGGGAAGTGCCCGGCCCGAAGCTGTTCAACATGGGCGGCTACGCCAAGAAACGCACCACGCCGAAGCTGCCGCTGCAGCAGGTCGAGGACATGGGCTACGCCGTCTGCATCCTGCCGCTGCTGGCGCTGCGCGCGGGCGTGCAGGCGATGATCGACACCCTGGCCGGCTTCAAACAGGACGGCATCGACTACGAACTCCGCCAGTTGGAGGCGTTCAGCGACCAGCCGGTCGAGAACTGGTACGAATTCACCGGCATCGCCGCAATCCGCGACCTGGAAGACCGCTACATGCCGAAAGACGCCATCGAACAACGCTACGCGGGCACGGCGGGCCATAAACCCGGCGACAAGGACAATGCGCAGGGAATGGAATAACGGGAGACATCGCATGACCAGCAACAGTCTTGGTGCGAAATCGACGCTCGACGTGGGCGATAAGAGCTTTGCCTATTACAGCCTGACGGCCGCCGAGGCGGCGGGAGCCGGCGATCTTTCGCGGCTGCCCTTCTCGCTCAAGGTGCTGGCGGAAAACCTGCTGCGCAACGAGGACGGCAAGGCGGTCACCGTCGATGACGTCAAGGCGCTGGGGAAATGGACCGGGGCACGCACCTCGGACTCCGAGATCAACTACCACCCGGCGCGGGTGCTGATGCCGGACGTGTCGGGCATTCCGCTGCTCGCCGACCTGTCGGCAATGCGCGACGCGATGGTGCGGCTTGGCGGCGATCCGTCGGCAATCAACCCGCGCACGATCATCGACCTGATCGTCGATCACTCGGTCATGGTCGACTTCGCCGGCACGCCCGACGCCATGGCGCGCAATGTGGAGATCGAGTATCAGCGCAACCAGGAACGCTATTCCTTCCTGAAATGGGCACAGACCGCATTCAAGAACGTGCGCATCATCCCGCCGGGATGGGGCATCCTGCATCAGATCAACCTGGAATATCTCGCCCGCGTGGTGTGGAGCGAGGAAGTCGACGGCGAGACGGTCGCCTTCCCCGACTGCCTGATCGGCATGGACAGCCACACGCCGATGATCAACGGCATGGGCATCTTCGGCTGGGGCGTTGGCGGGTTAGAGGCCGGCACGGCGATGCTCGGCCAGCCGGTCTCCATGCTGATTCCCGAAGTGGTTGGCTGCCGTTTCATCGGCGCGCTGCCGGAAGGCGCGACCGCGACTGATTTGGTGCTGACCGTCACGCAAACGCTGCGCGAAAAGGGCGTGGTGCAGAAGTTCGTCGAGTATTGCGGCCCCGGCCTCGACAATCTGGCGCTGACCGACCGCGCCACCATCGCCAACATGTCGCCGGAATACGGCGCCACCATGGGCTTCTTCCCGGTCGATGCCGAAACCGTCACCTTTCTGCGGCTGTCCGGGCGCGACGACGCGCAATGCGCGCTGGTCGAGGCCTACGCAAAGGCGCAAGGCATGTGGCGCGACACCGACACGCCGGAACCGGTATTCACCGACCGTGTCGAGATCGATCTCGGCAGCATCGAGCCCAGCATGGCCGGTCCTTACCGCCCGAACCAAAGGCGGCCCTTGTCGCAGGTGCCGGCGGCGTATCAAGAAGCGCTTGGCGACCAAACCAGCCAGCCGGACCAGGCACCCGTCTCGGTCGGCGACTTCGACCTCGGCCACGGCGCGGTTGCCATCGCCGCGATCACGAGCTGCACCAACACGTCGAACCCGGCGGTGATGATCGGCGCGGCGCTGCTGGCGCGCAATGCCGTCGCCAAGGGCCTGACGGCGAAGCCCTGGGTCAAGGCGTCCCTCGCCCCCGGATCGCGCATCGTCGCCGACTATCTGGAAGCCGCCGACCTGCAGAAAGACATGGACGCGCTCGGCTTCAACCTGGTCGGGTTCGGCTGCATGACCTGCATGGGTAATTCCGGGCCGCTGGACCCGGCAATCGCCGACGCCATCGAGCAGAACGATCTGGTCGTCACCTCGGTGCTGTCGGGCAACCGCAACTTCGAAGGCCGCGTGCACCCGCAATGCCGGATGAACTTTCTGGCCTCACCGCCGCTGGTCGTCGCCTACGCGCTGGCCGGGACGGTCACCGCGAACCTGCAGAAAGATCCGCTCGGAGAAGATGGCGACGGCAACCCCGTTTATCTCAAGGATATCTGGCCGACCAATGCGGAAATCCAGGACGTGATGGCAAAGACGATCACGCCGGAGATGTTCAAGAGCCGCTATGCCGACATCATGAACGGCGGGCCGGAATGGCAGGCGCTGGAAGCGAGCGGCGGCATCACCTTCGACTGGGACCTCGACAGCGACTACATGCGCCAGCCGCCGCATTTCAGCACGACCGAACGGCAGCCGGAGCCGGTGTCCGATATCAAGGGCGCGCGGCCACTGGTGATGGTCGGCGACATGACGACGACCGACCATATCTCGCCGGTAGGCACGATCGACGTCGGCGGCGCGGCCGGGCAATACCTGATCGCGAACGGCGTGGCGCAGAAAGACTTCAACAGCTTCGCCGCGCGCCGCACCAATCACGACGTGATGGTCCGCGGCACCTTCGCCAACATCCGCATCCGCAACGAGATGGCCCCCGGCACCGAAGGCGGCTTCACCCGTCACATGCCGTCCGGCGAACAGATGACCATCTTCGACGCCTCATCCCAATATCAGGCGGACGGCGTGCCGCTGGTGGTGATCGGCGGCAGCGAATACGGTACCGGCTCGTCGCGCGACTGGGCCGCCAAGGGCACTAAGCTGCTCGGTATTAAGGCGATCATCTCCGAAGGGCTGGAGCGCATCCATCGCTCGAACCTGATCGGCATGGGCGTGCTGCCGCTGCAGTTCAAGGACGGTACGACGCGCAAGACGCTGAAGCTCGACGGCAGCGAGACGTTCGACATCACCGGTTTGGAAAGCGGCATCACACCGCGCATGGACGTGACCTGTCGGATCACCCGGGCCGACGGGTCGAGTGAAGATATCCCGCTCACCTGCCGGCTCGATACTGCGGTCGAGGTCGAGTATTACGAGAATGGTGGCATGCTGCACTACATCCTGCGGCAGTCGCTCGGCGAGGCAGCTTAGACGCGCTGCACCCAGCGGATGATCAACAACGACACGATGCCGTAGACCGCGAAACCGCCGACCATCGGCAGCACCGTCCCGTCGTAGTTCTGACCGATCAGCGTGCCGAGCGACAGCGAGATGAAGGTCATAAGCGAGCCGACCACCGCCGCGCCGGTCCCCGCGATATGACCCAGCGGCTCCATCGCCAACGCGTTGAAGTTGCCGAACAGCATGCCGATGCAAAAAAAGCTGACGACCATGTTGGCCATCAACGCCCACAGCGGCGGATGGCCATCGAATGCATAGGCAACGGCGAAAAAAACCACCGACAGGATGCTGACCGCCCATAGCGCCCAGCCCGACAGGCGTTGCATGCCGTATTTCATCACCAGTTTGGAATTCACCAGCGACGCAAGGCCGATGGAAAAGGCCAAGACGGCGAAATAGGCGGGGAACAGGGTACCCAGCCCGTATTGCACCTGCAGGATCGGTTGTGCTGACGACAGATAGCCGATGAACGCCCCGAAGATGCAGCCCGCGGCGAGCGAATAGCCAAAGGAAATCCGATTGGTGCAGACTTCCAAAACCGCACGCCCGATCCGGCGGAGCGAGAATGGCAGGCGCTTGTCCCGGGTCAGCGTTTCCGGCTGCCGCACGCCGACCCAAACCGCCCCGATGAAGGCCAATGCGAACAGCAGGCCGAAGATCATGCGCCAATGCGCGACCAGCAGGATCGCCTGCCCCAGCGCAGGTGCCAGCACAGGCACCAGGATGAACACGGACATGATCAGCGACATGATGCGCGCCATCGCACGCCCTTCATACATGTCGCGCACCAGCGCAATCGATATGATCCGCGGCCCGGCGGCCCCGATGCCTTGCAGAACGCGCCCGAGCAGCATGACATCAAAGTCGGTCGCGGTGATCGCCAGCAGCGTACCCGCCGCGAACAACGCGAAGCCGAGATAGATCGCCGGCTTGCGTCCAAAGCTGTCGGACAAAGGACCGTAGAGCGCCTGTCCGAATGCCAGACCCAGGAACAGCGCGGTCACGATTAGCGTCACGCGATTGCCCTGTTGCACGCCGAGATCGGCGGCAATCTCCGGCAATGCGGGCAGCATCGCATCGATGGACAGCGCGATCAGCGACGACATCAGCGCCATCAACGTCACGAATTCGCCTGTCCGCAACGGCGGTTTATCTTGCTCCGCGCTCAAGACTTTCGCCTTTCGAAATGAAAAAGCACGTCCGAATTTGTCTATTCGGACGGTGGTACCCCCAGTACGCCAGGATAGGAATGAATAGCGTCCGCTTCTATCCCAACAACAGAAAGTGTCAAGAACGTTCCTCAATCACTTCATTTTTATTAACTATTTACTTGTCGCATTGGACAACGATTTAGGTGTAGGTCTAGCCAACGGCGGTATGACCAATGTTTCGTTGCGCCGGATAGTCGAATTAATGTCCAAGGTGCGGGCTAGCTACCTCGTGTTTGGCAATTTGGCATGTGTGTGCGGTTTTGGGTGCTCTGGGTGGAGCGAGGGGAAAACGCGCACGCTAATTGAGGGAGGGCTACGGCAAGCCACTTATGATGAGCAGACTCGTAGGATTCGAGACGGTCGCTGTCGGCGACCTGTTCAGCAAAATCGACAAACATCAATCGACTTGGGAAGTCGTCGAACTCGTGACGCCGACCGGGCATTATCCGCACGCGCGGCTCGCCTGCGTCGACCGTCCAACGGACCGACGCATGATCGCCATTGCGGCGTTGCACGACAAACGGATGTATCTCGACGCCGGCAAGTCGCCCCGCTTCGAAGCGGAAGATTTGCCGATCGACGAACCACATGTCGATGTACCAGCTCCGAAATCGGCCCAACTGATGGAACCACCGAAGGCTGAAACAAAAACCGACGTTCAGCCGAAGGAACCCGCTCCGAAGAAGGCAGCAAGAACCGCTGCGCCGCCGGAACCGGCGAAAGAGCAAGTCGAAGCCGCGCCTGTACCGCGCCGGAATTCTTCGATGCGGGCCGTCTTCGATCAGTTGGAACATGATCCGCAAGCCGCCTGATCAGCGACGAATCACCGTGCGGTTGCGTTAAAGGCTACGCAACCGCGGCGCTGCGAAGAAGACCACGATGCCGACCAGTATCAGCATCGTGCCGTTGACCAGCAATGCGTTGCCGATGCCGATCGCAACGGCGAGCGCACCCATCTCCAGATGGCCCAACGGCGCGGATCCGATCGCCAGCGTCCAGGCCCCCATCGCACGTCCCCGCAACGCGTTCGGGACACTGAGCTGCACCATGCTTTGCGTCAGCACATCGGATGCAGTCGCCAGCGCCGCCACGATGCACAGGGCAGCGACCGCCAGGAGCAAATGATCGGCTACCGACAACAAAATTAGCCCGCTGCCGAAGGCAAAGATCACGAAGATATAGGCGACGCCGCGACGGGTCATCGACCCCATGCCGGCCAATGTCAGGCCCGCGATAATGCCGCCGATCGAACGCGCCGCATGCATCATGCCCAACCCCTCCGCGCCGAGACTAAAGCGTACGGTCGCCAGTTCCGGCAAGGCGGTGGCGAAGGAGAACCCGAATACCTCGACCGATGCGGTCACGAGGACCAGCATCAACAGCACCCGGTTGGTCTTGAGTTCGCTAAGGTATTCGCGGACGTTTTGTACAATCGGCGCCCGGACTTTTTCCGCCGCTTCCCCCGCCGTTTCAAGTTGGCAGAACAGGAGGAACGCACCCCCGTGACATATGGCTAATGTCAGGATCGCAGCGGGGGCGCCAAATCGTTCCATCACAAAGCCCGAAACGAGCGCGCCGATGAGTTGTCCGGTTCGTGAGCCTAGGTTCAGCAGGCCGAGACCGGCAACTACCTGATTGCCGCCGACGATATCGTAGGCGTAGCTGAACCGGGTCGGATGGTGCAGCGCCCGAAAACAGCCGGCGAGTAATGCAAAACTCAGGATCAGCCACAGCTCGGCGAAGCCGGCGGCGATCATTGCGGCAAGGGCGCAGGAATTCGCAACGATACACAGTTCGACACGGCGCAGAAGTTGCCGCCGGTCCATCCAATCCGAGATTGCGCCGGACAACAGCCCGAACACGAACATCGGCAGGAAGTAAACAGCCATCAGCGCACCAACCCAGGCGCTCGACTCCGTGATCTGAAATACCAACAGTCCGAGAACGACCTGCTCGCCACTGGTGCCGAGTTGGTTCAAGCCGGCACCGGCCCAAAACCGCCGGTAATCCGCGAGACGGAATGCCGGGTTCCGCAGGATGGGCAACCGCCCCAGGCGCGCAGCGATACCGCCGTCCGGCGGATCGGGATTGTCCTGTGTCACACGATGCCCTCTTGCCCCAATGCGGAACGAACCGGCGGCTCGTACCGCACAGCTATCCCTTCATACGCCCCGTGTAGTCCCAACTCATCATTCGAATTGGGTCGATCCGGATGACGACTTCCCCGTTGCTGCGCTCGATCAACCACCGGGAAAACGAGGTTTCTTCCGGTCCAATATAGCGCTCGATCAAGGCCTTCAGCTCCGCCATTCCATGCTCCCGGTCGAGCATGGCCTTTCCCTGCCCGCGTATACCGCGATACGGCGGCGCGTCACCGGCAATCTCGAAGCCGCAGCGGTTATCCTGTTCCAACAACTGAACAATCCGCGATCGTGGGTTGGACGCGCACCAGAGCGCGCCGTCCCGCCAGCGAAACCACAATGAAAGAACCACCGGCCAACCACTGCTACCGAGCGCCGACAAGCGCATCGGTATGACAGTGGTTTTCAGATAGCCGTCTATTTCAGCTTCCGACCAAGGGCCTTTGATTTTCATTGCGGTTGTGCAGCTTGCCGATCGGTTCCTTAGACGACCGGGCTCATGCCCCCGTCGACATTAATGGCAACCCCGTTGATGTAGGACCCGGCGTCCGAGCAGAGGAAACACGCCATGTTGGCGAATTCCTCAGCGGTGCCGAGCCGGCCCATCGGCAGCTTCATGTCTTTCGCCATGTCCTCCAGGTAGGACTCATAGCTTTGGGACTTGTCGGTCGCTTCCCAGCGGTTGAGCCACTGGTCGCTCTCGATGCGGCCGACCAAAAGCCCGTTGACCAGCACATTATGCGGCGCGCCTTCACCCGCCATCGACTTGGTCAACGCCATGCCGGCGGCACGGGATATCGCCGTCGGTGCGCCACCCGCAGGCGGTGCCTTCGCCCCGGTGTTCAGGACATTGATGATTCGGCCCCATTTACGCTCGCACATGCCGGGAAAGGTCAGGCGCATGGTGCGAATTGCACCGAACAGCTTGAGCTCCAGGTCTTCGCGCCACAAATCATCCGTGATTTCGACAAACGGCATACGGCGCGACGTGCCGGCGTTGTTCACCAGGATGTCGACCGGGCCAAGTTCCTTTTCGGTGGTCGCGATAAGGCGCTCGATATCTTCCGCCTTGCCCGCATCGGCCGGGACGGCGCAGACCTTGCCGCTGCCGGCGGCGTCGACCTCGGCGCGGGTTTCCTCACACACGTCCGCGCGCCGGCCCGTGACACACACATGCGCCCCGGATTCAGCGAATTTGATCGCCATCGCACGTCCCAAACCCCGGCTGCTGCCAGTGATCAGCGCCACACGTCCATCCATTCTGCAATCCATTTTGCGTCCTTCCTTCTTGTTTGCGTTTGTTATTGAGTTCGGCCCCAGCCGGGGCCCGCGTTATGATGTTTTCGAGCGTATCCAATCCTGCTGCTCCGCCTTGAACCCAACGGCAAAGTCGCCATCGAGATCAAAAACGGGGCGCTTAATCAAGGTTGGGTTGGCCAGCATCAACGCTTCGGCCGACGTTGCGTCGACATTCTGCGTATCGCTGTCGGGAAGCTTGCGCCATGTCGTGCCGCGCCGGTTCAAAAGTGTCTCCCAACCGACAGCCGCCAACCAGCTTTGGAGCGCCGCCCCGTCGAGTCCATCAACCCGAAAGTCGTGAAACCGCGCCTCGATACCTTCCGCCTCAAGCCATTTCAGCGCTTTTCGGCATGTATCGCAATTTTTGATGCCATGAACGGTAATCATATCCCCCCACCCCTTGGTCGGCCCGCGGCCAGATAATTTCTTTTCCCGAAGGTATCGCGTAGGCGCCCGGCGCAACAGGCTGAAATCGCCGGTAAAAGTTCCCGGCAATTTCCAAGAACATCCCCTAAATGCCGGATATTCTTAATCTTTAGGGAACGGATACGACCGTAGCATGGGATTGAGTGAAACAGAGAATGTGCATCCCTGCCCGGCCATGGCACGCTTCGCGAACCGAAATTTTATCCTAAGCGCACTGGCAACCATAGCGTTGACCACGTTGGGCGCGTTTTTCGTGCCCTACAGCTTCTCGCTTCCCCGCACGGTCGAATACTGGGCCGAAGACGCCCGGCGCGCCTTGATGCCCCGCGCGGCGCCGCAGGACTCGCGCATCGTCGTCATAGCAATCGACGAGAAAACCATCAGCGGTTTGCCTTACCGCCGGCCGGTCGACCGGGGCCTGCTCGCCGACGTACTCGAGACTCTGTCCGTATCCGGCCCGCAAGCGATCGGACTGTACGTGCCCCTCACCGATGCGACGGAGCCCAACAAGGATCAACGGCTCTTCGACGTCATGCGGTCCCTGCCATTGCCCCTGGTCATCGCGACCGCGCCGCCGGAACAGACACTGACGCAGCAACAACTGGTTTACGAACGAAATTACCTAAACGGCCTGCGATCCGGTCCCGCCCTGCTGGGCAAGGATGGCTGGGGTGGCGCCGTCCGCCGTATGGTGGACGGCGCGACGGTCGACGGGGTGTGGATTTCCAGTTTCACCGCAAAACTGGCCGAGGTTCTAAATCTGGGCCGTGCGGATCGGCGGCGGCTCGCCTATCACGGCGTGCCCAACATGAATACCCGACCGTTCCTGACGATCCCGGCGCATAAGGCAGTCGGCCTGCCGGCGAAATGGTTCGCGAACAAGGTCGTGTTGATCGGCCTCGACCTCAACGACCGCGACCGGCACCACATTCCCGGCGGCTGGCTCAACGCACCGCCCGAAAACCGCATGTCGGGTGTGCAAATTCAAGCGCATGCCGTATCGCAGCTCCTGGATGCCCGGCACTTGCCCGGTAGCAACGAAATCACCGTCCTGCTGGTGGCCTTTGCCCTCTGCACCTTCGGAAGCCTGCTGGCCTTGATTACCGTCGGCCCGCTTGCCCGGGCCGGGGCCGTCGTCGCGACGGTATTGGGCTTCGTCGTCTTCTCGCTTGCGGTCTTTCATTGGACGCGCGCCGCGATCCCCGTCGCCATGCCCGTTCTAGGATGTCTTACGGCTTTCGCCCTCATGCGGGCGGCCGTGCAGCGCTTCGCGCAGGGCAAACGCGACTATCTGCGCACGGGATTCAGCGCCGTCGCGTCGGCCGACCTGGCGCGGCAGATCGCGCATGCCCCGGATGCGGTTACGCTGGATGGGGAAAACCGGGCTGTCACCATTCTGGTCGCGCGGCACGCCGATTTCGCGAAACTCGCCGAGGCTTTGCCGCCGGACCAGCTCATCTCCGTGCAAAGCGCTTATACCGCCGGCATCGGAAATGCCGTAAAGGCCCACGGGGGCGTGTTGCAACGGATCGACGCCGATAGGGTCGTGGCCCTCTTCGGCGCGCCGCTCCATCAGGGTGATGCGCCGAGCCGGGCCGTCCGATGCGCCCTGGCGATCGACGCGTTCGCCGAGGGTTACCGGGAACGCCGCATGACCAACGCCGGCCGGATCGGCGAAACATTGATCGGATTGCACAGCGGCGACGCATTGGTCGGGAATTTCGGTGGGGACGCCGCGTTTGCCTACGGTGCATACGGCGACCCCGTAGATCAGGCGGACCGCCTCGCCATGGCCAATGCCGAACTCGGCACGCGTTTATGCGCCAGTGCGGCGACGGCCCGCGAGGCAACCGACGTGATCTTCCGGCCTGTCGGCCGATTGCGGTGGAGTGGAATAGCCGAGTCCATCGAGACGCTTGAACCGCTTCCCGAAAGTCAGAGCGATACGTCGGAGTTGGAAGCCTATATTCGCGCCTTCAGGCTAATTCAGCGGGAGGACGCGATCGCAACAGAGGAAATTGCACGCGCGGCGGTAATTGCCCCGAACGACCCTCTGTGCCGCCTCTACAGTAAGCGTTTATCGCAGGGCCTGCCCGGTACCGTCATCGCACTTGCCGGGTAACCTACTAATAGGGGCGGTCGCCCAGGATCACAGTGCGATGCATCAACCGCCGGCCACCGGGATCGAAGCTATCCCGACAATGCATGACGCAGCGGTTGTCCCACATGATGAGGTCATCCGCCTGCCATTCCTGCACCCACTGAATGGCCGGATTGCCGGTAGCATGATCCCACAGCGCATCCAGTAGTTCCTCGCTTTCATCGACCGGCAAACCAACGAGGTAGGAGCGCGCCCGACGGCCCAGATACAGCGCCTTGCGACCCGTTTCCGGATGCGTCCGGATGATCGGGTGAACCGCGCCAGGAATTTTCGTGACGTCGTTGATTTCGACACCCTCCAGTCCCTTGCGCAGCGTCCCCGAACTGTTGTGCGTCTGGTCATGCTTGATCTGCCGGCCTTCGATGGCCTTACGCAGATCGGCGGGCAATGTCTCCAGCGCGTCATACATGCTGAGAAACTTCGTATCGCCACCCGACGGCGGCACTTCGAGCGCATGCAGCAGACTGCCGGTCGGCGGCTCGTCCAGGTAGGACATATCGGTGTGCCAGACGAGTTCACCGTCGCCAAGCGATCCGGTCGCTTCACCGTCGATCTTGATGTTCGAAATCCGGCTCATCTCCGGATAATCGGGCATCCAGGGCTGCCCGGAAAAGCGCGTATTCGGCGAGATATCCAACGGGCCGAACCGCTTCGCGAACTCCAGATGCGCCGTATCGCCGAAACTGTGCCCACGGAATCGCAGCACGAGATGATCGCGCCACGCGGTGCGCACCGCCGCAATATCCGCGTCGGTCGCGGCCCCGATGTCGAGATTGACGATGTCGGCGCCGAGCGCCGCGCCGGACGGAACCACCTCAAGAGCGGATAGCGTTGTCGACATTATCCGTTACTCCGCCGCGGACGCCGCAGCGTCGGCAACAGTCTCGGCCGTCGTGGTATAGGCATTGACATCCGGCAACTCCACGAAGTGATCGATAACGTCATACAGGGCCGCGATACGGTCCGCCGGCAGGACGAGCGAAGCGCAGTTCTCGAACTTGCTGCGCAACTTGTCCATCGGCAAAGGATCGACCGATCCCCGGCCCCGCGCCTGTTGGACACGGTCGGATACTGTCCGGCCGTCCATCAATTCCACCCGAACCTCGGCGCCCAAATAACCGCTGTCGTCGTTCAGCATCTCCGGATGCGGCGCAGCATCGACCTTATCCATGACCGCACGGACATCCTTGTCGAGATAGGCCGTGTCGTCGAAATGCGGTAATACGACCTTGCCATGCATCAGCGCCCGCGCGACCACGTATTGCACGCTGAACTTGGCGTCGAGCGGGCTTTGCGGGTCGGGTCGATTGGTATGCGCCAGGCGGCGCGGATGGGTCCAGGAATCGACGCGCTTGACCATCTCAGGCCTGAGGCCTTCGCGTTCCACCAAGTTGATCATCGCATCGACCGCCGGATGCGTACTGCCGCAGCAAGGATACTGCTTCACCGCGATCGCCGGCTCGACGATGTCGAACGGCTTCATCCAATGCTCGAAGATCTTCTCCGGATGGTAGTTACCCGCCCCGTTAAAGACTTCGAAGAAGCCCTGTTTGTGCTCGAACGCCACGGGACTGGACGTGAACCCTTCCTTCGCCATCATCGCGGCGAACAATCCGTTGCGCGAGCTATGCCCCACATGCAACGGCTTCACCATCGTGCCGAAGTTCGACTTCACGCCGGATGCCAGCGAAACGGCGATCTGTAATGCGGTCGCGGTCATCTCCTTATCCAGGCCCATCAACTTGCAGCAGGCCGCGGTCGAGCCGAAGACACCCATTGTGGCCGTCGGATGCCAGCCCTTCTCGTAATGATGGAAATGGACACTGCGGGCGATGCTGGTTTCCGTCTCGAAGCCGATCACATAGGCCAGGATAACGTCCCGTCCGCTCGCCCCGAGCTGCTCGCCCAACCCGATCAGCGCCGGCAGGATCGGCGCCGAAGGATGGCCGCCGATGGTGTTGTTACAGTCGTCGAAATCCTGAGCATGGGACGCCGTGCCGTTGATCAATGCCGCGTTCAGCGGCGTGGTGCGCGCGTTCGACCCGAAGATCAGGCTCGGCCCGGTCTGGTCGCGCCCGCCGACCACCACGTCGGCGATCTTTCCGCTGGGTTCGGTCGAACCGGCCAGGGTGCAGCCCGTATAGTCGATCAGGCCCACCTTGGCCCAATGCAACACGTCGTCATCCAAGTCCTCGGAACGGGCCTTGACGATCAATTCGGCAATATCAGCGGAAATTCCCATTTTATTCTCCTGCAACGACACCACTGTGTTTGGGTTTCCCCTACTATATCATGATCTCGAATAGGAGGTTTCATGGTGGCACGACGGCTCTTCTGCACGCTTTTGGCAGGCATACTGATCCAAATCTCCGGCGTAGGCCGGGCGGAGGAGCCGCGCCTGACCGACCTTGATTCCTATGTCGAGACCGCAATGCGGATTTGGCAAACGCCCGGGCTATCCCTCGCCATCGTGAAGGACGGTAGGGTCATCCTTGCCAAGGGCTACGGCCTGCGCCGCCTCGGTGGAACAGAACCGGTCGACGAGAACACCGTATTCGCGGCAGCGTCGATCACAAAGACATTCACCGCGGCCGCCGTCGCCACGCTGGTCGCTAACGGAAAAATGCGCTGGGACGACCGGGTGATAGACCATCTTCCAGCGTTTCGCCTCCACGATTCCTATGCCACCCACGACATGCGCCTGCGCGACCTGCTGTCCCACCGCAGCGGCCTGCATCGCGGCGACATGATCTGGTACTACTCGAACTTCGACAGGGCCGAAGTTCTGAGGCGGTCGCAGCATCTGGAGATGAAATCCCCGCTCCGCTCCCGTTTCGGATATCAGAACATCATGTTCACGGCCGCGGGCGAGGCCGTGGGCGCGGCGGCCGGCACGACCTGGGATGCGTATGTCAAAGACCGGTTCTTCATACCGCTCGGGATGACCAACAGCTCGACGTCGATCAAAGACCTTCCGCGCAATTCGGCGACGCCGCATGCCCACATGAATGGAGAGTACCGGCCAATCGACTGGCTTCAGGTCGACAACATCGGCGCGGCGGGATCGATCAATTCCAGCGCGGCCGATCTGGCAAAATGGATCAAGCTGCAATTGGACGGCGGCAAGTACGGCGACACAACCATCCTCCGCACCAAAGACATCGCGGAAATGCGCAGGGCGCACACGGTCATCAACGTGTCCAAGACGCGCCGCGAGTATATTCCGCAATCCAACCTCCGGGCCTATGGCCTCGGGTGGTACATGGCGGATTACCGCGGCAAGAAGGTGCTGTATCACGGCGGACGGCTGGACGGCATGTCGGCGCATCTGGCGCTTCTGCCCGACCTCAACCTCGGCATGGTGGCGTTGAGCAACCGCGGCCGGTCGAGCCTGCCCGCCGCCCTGATGTATCGCATCTTCGACGCCTATCTCGATGCCACGCCGACGGATTGGTCCAGCGAATTCCTGGCATGGAACAGCGTCTATCAAGCGAAACGGAAGAAACGCCGCGCCAAGGTGCTCGACAAACATAAGTTTGGCACCCGCCCGTCCATGCCGCTGGCCGGATATGTCGGGTTCTACGACAGCCAGGTCTATGGTCCGTTGGATATCTGGCCCAGCGGCGACAAGCTCTTAGTCACCCGGAACAATCGGGTGATCGGCGATCTCACCCATTGGCACTACGACACCTTCATCGCCAATTTCCGCACGCGTGTCCTGCGCGACCGGCTGATCACCTTCCGCATCGGCAAAACCGGCACTGTCGATGCCTTCGACATAGAATTCAGCGGTGAGTTCACACGGTCCGACCCGCCGCAAACGCCCGACCTCCGAAAGCCGATGACCGCGGACAAGACCAGCTTCGTTGGAACGTGGATGGGACGCTGGGATAACAAGCAGCCGCATACGTTGATCGTAGAGTCTATCGAGGGCAAGACCGCCAAATCCACCTATGCTTGGGCACCGTCAGACGCGTTGAAAGTCTCAAAGGAGGGATCGACACCAATCGACGGTACCGTTACGGACGGAACGCTTACCCTATCGCCGTTCGATGGCGTGACCGTGTCGTATACCCGCCGGAACGACGCCACGCTCGACGCGACCTACAAGGATGGGTCCGGAGAACGGCGTGCGACGCTGCGGCGGATACGGTAACCACGATGCAAACACCCCTCGTTCTCGACAGCATCACCCGCCTGGATGACAGTTTCCGTGGGAAAGTCCTCATCGCCGGATCGCATGGCGGCGTCTACGCGACCTATCTGGCGGCGCTCGGACGGCTGCGCGGCGTTATCCTGAACGATGCCGGCGTCGGCAAGGACAACGCCGGAATCGGCGGCCTCGCCTATCTCGACGGGATGGGTATGGCGGCGGCCACGGTTGCGCATACGTCGGCGCGGATCGGCGACGGCGGCGACATGATGCGCCGCGGCGTGATCAGCCACGCCAACGCGCATGCGCTCGCCGCAGGCTGCACGGCCGGCATGGCATGCAGAGAAGCTGCCGACCGCCTTCAGGACGCGCCGATCCCGGACAGCGATCCACCGGAGAAAGCGGAGGCGCGGTTCCTTCTCACCGCCGATCCGGGCGTACCCGAAGTCTGGGGCATCGATTCCAATTCCCTGGTCACGCCCGAAGACCGCAACCGCATCCTGGTGACCGGATCGCACGGTCAGTTGCTGGGCGACAAGCCGGAGACCGCAATCAAACACCATGTGATCGCCGCGCTTTATAATGATGCGGGCGTCGGGATCGACGACGCCGGGATCAGCCGCCTGCCCGCCCTCGACGCGCGCGGTATCGCCGGCGCGACCGTATCGCACGACA
Organism: Alphaproteobacteria bacterium; assembly: GCA_021774335.1. Taxonomy (GTDB): domain Bacteria; phylum Pseudomonadota; class Alphaproteobacteria; order UBA8366; family UBA8366; genus JAJFJD01. The sequence goes on along the minus strand of JAJFJD010000036.1, from coordinate 45,782 downwards.
GCGCCCGCATCGGCGACGCCCGTTCGACTTATGAAGACGGGATCGTCACGCATCTCAACAAGACCGCAATCCGCATGGGCGGCGAAGCCGGCATGACGGCAAAGGCGCTCGTTGCTGCGATTGCCCATGCGGCCGCCCGCTAAATACGAAGAAGGAAACAACACCCGTGTCGACCGCAGCCGAAATCCAAGAGCAATCCCTCGTGATCGACGGCCTGTCCTACTACAGCGACGGCTACACCGGTGATCTGCGCACCGGCGGCGTCAATGCGTTGAACGTCACCATCGCCAATTTCGAGGCCGAATATGCCGAGACCTGTGATCGGATCGCGGGGTGGCTATCCGCGCTCAAGGAACCGGCGTGTGAGTGGCGGCTGATCGAACGGGCCTCCGACCTGGAAACAGCGAAGGAAGCCGGGCAAATCGGCCTCATCATGGGCTGGCAGAACATGCGGCCCATGGGCGACCGGCTCGACCGGCTGGAACTGTTCCACCAGCTCGGCGTCCGCGTCATGCAGATCACCTACAACTATCGCAACGCGCTCGGCGACGGCTGTTTGGAGACGGAGGATTCTGGGCTCAGCGTGCTCGGCCGCGACGCCGTGAAAATCATGAACGACCTGGGTATCGCCATCGACCTCAGCCATGTGGGATACCGCACCACACTGGACGCTATCGAGTTGAGCGATAAACCGGTCCTCGCGACCCACGCCAACGCCAAATCTCTGACCGATCTGGTCCGCAACAAGTCCGACGACGTGATCAAGGCCATTGCCGAAACCGGCGGCGTGATCGGCGCCAGCGTCTACGGCCCGATGCTGTGGGACGGCGACGTGAACCGGCGCCCCACGGTCGACGATTTCGTCCGGCACATCGAATATATCGTCGACTTGGTGGGGATCGACCATGTCGGGTTCGGCACCGACCTTCCCGCGTCGCGTGACCTGCAGAAAACAGCCTACGAGGCCGCGAACCGGCGGCTTTGGACCGGTATCTCCAGCTATGGCGACGCCTTCGGCCACGACATTCCGGCACGGTACATCGAAGCCGCGAACTCGCACGCCAAGCTGCCGGCGGTCACCGAGGCCCTGGTCGCGCGCGGCTGGCGCGACGCTGACATCGCCGCCTATCTTGGCGGCAACTTCGCCCGCGCGCTCGGCAAAATTTGGGGCGGTTAATGCCGCGGATTAGATCGGACGGTCACCCTTCTCGACCTTGAGCACGCGGCTGTCCACGGCGGGCAGCATCTTGGCGGGGTCGCGGGTGACGATCATGTCGATCACGGTCGGCCGGTCGGTTTCGTCGATGCCGGTTTGGATCGCATTGCCCAGGTCGTCGGGATCCTCGACGCGGATGCCGGTACAGCCGAAGGCGCTGGCGATCTTTGCGTAATCCATCTCGACCAGGTCGCTCGACTGGTACTTGCCGTCATACATGGAATGCTGCAACGCTTTCACGTAGCCCGACGCGGCGTTGTTGACGACGCAGATCGTGCAGCCCGCCTTGGTGCGCAGCGCCGTTTCCAAATCGCCGATGGCCATGTTGAACCCGCCGTCGCCGGTGATGCCGACCACCGGACGGTCCGGCACGCCGAGTTGCGCCCCGATAGATCCCGGCAGTCCGTAACCGATCGAGGCCATGCCGCGGTCGGCGATATAAGTGCGGCCGGCCAGCTTGGTATCGTAGAGGAAGCCGGTCCAATGCCCGGCGAAGCCACCGTCGGCGACCAGCACCGATTCCGCGGGCATAACCTTGTTCAACTCGTTCAGCATGCGCGCCATATTGATCGGCCGTTCGGTCGAGTTCAGCCGGTCCGACGCCTCGGTTTTCCACTTCTCCATCCGCACCGGGACTTCGGCGACATAGTCCTGGCGCATCGTGCGTTGCCCGGTGGCACTGTCGGACAGTTCGGTGAGCAGATCGGTCAGACCCTCGCGCGCATCGCCCCACAGGCCGACTTCGGTACGCGTGGTGCGGCCGATCTCTTCCTCCAGGATATCCAGGTGAATCAGCGGCACACCGTCCGGCATCAGTGCGAAACGCTTGGTCGGAATCTCGCCGAGCTTCCCCCCCACTACTAGTAGACAATCCGATTTTTCGATCAGGTCGTTGGCGATGCGCGAATAGCGGCCATACAGCCCGGCGGACAGCGCATGCGTGCAGGCAATGCTGCCTTTGCCACTCATCGTGTGCGCCACCGGAACGTTCAGTGTCTCGGCCAGTTCCTGCAGTGCCTCATGTGCATAGGACAGATGAATGCCGCCCCCCGCGAGGATCAGCGGCCGTTTTGCCTTGCCGAGGAACCCTGCGGCGCGGGCCAGGTCATCGGCGGCCGGGCGCATACGCTTCCCGGGAATCGAGCGATGTGCCTCATCGACCCAAAAATCGTCGGCGGTGAATTCCAACTCGCCGTGGCAGACATCCTCCGGCACGTCGAGCACGACCGGCCCGGGCCGCCCGCTGGTGGCGATCGCATAGGCGCGGCGCACCAGTTCGGGAATACGGCTGGCGTCCTCGATGCGGATCAACTCCTTCGACGCAGGCGTCAGGATGTCCACCTGCCGGCATTCCTGCGTCATGTTCTTCCAGGCATGCAAACGGTTGGTGTCGCCCGCGAGCACGATCATCGGGATGCCCGCGTTCAACGCCTCGGTCATGCCGGTGATCAGATTGGTCACGCCCGGGCCGAGCGTCCCGTCGCAGACGCCGGGACGGCCGGTGACACGGGCATAGGCGTCGGCGGCAAAGGCGCCGCAGCGCTCGTCGTTGATCAGCGTATGCTGCAAGCCCAGCGCGCGCGCCGCCTCGTAGAACGGCAAGAGCTGGAAGCCGCCCATCCCGAACATCCGGTCCGCGCCATGCGCCCGCAGCATTTCCGCCAACGCCTCGCCGCCGGTCATCCGCCGCGCGTAGTTATCCGCCGTCCCACTCATTCGATGATCCTTCTGTGCATTATTCTGTGTTGATTTTGAACCGGCCGGTCAGGCCATGCCCTCGAGCGCCGCAACGACCCCGTCCACCTGAACCTGACAGACTACTTCCATCTCCGGCGCGAAGGGCACGGGAATGCGGGGCGCGCCGAACCGCCGGATGGGCGCTTTCAGCTTGTGCCCGATCTTCTCGGCGACCGTGGCCGAGATTTCCGCGCCGAACCCGCCGACCTGCACCGCCTCGTGCACGATGACCAGCCGCCCCGTCTTCTCGACCGAGGACAACACCGCCGCCTCATCCCACGGCCACAGGCTGCGCAGGTCGATCACCTCGGCGTTGATCCCTTTCGCCGCCGCCGCGTCCGCTGCCGCTTCGACCGCCGGCAACGCGCCCGACCATGTCACGATGGTGGCGTCGCCACCGATACGCGCGTTACGCGCCTGCCCGATCGGTGTGACGTGGTCGCCGTCCGGCACCTCGCCTTCGGTATCCCACAGGGTCTTGCTTTCGAAATAGATCACCGGGTCGTCGCATTCGATGGCAGCGGTGAGCAGGCCCTTATTGTCGGCGGGTGTCGCCGGGGCCAGCACCACGAGGCCGGGCACATGGACATACCACGCCTCGAAGGATTGCGAATGCTGCGCCGCCGTGGAGGCCCGCAGGCCCGTCGCCTGGCGGATCACCACCGGACAGCGCGCCTGTCCGCCAAACATATAGCGCACCTTGGCCGCCTGATTGATCATCTCGTCGACCGCGCAGAGTGCGAAATCCGCCGCGCGCAGTTCGACAATGGGCCGCGTGCCGACCAGCGCCGCGCCAACGCCCGCGCCCATGATGGTCGCCTCGGAGATCGGCGTGCTGACCACACGATCCGCATAGCGCGTGCCCAGGTCGCCGTATTGCCCGTAGGTGCCGCCGCGCCCGATATCCTCACCCAGCGCCCAGACGCGTGGGTCGCGGTCGAAGGCTTCGGCCACCGCATCGATCGCCGCCTGCCGGTAGGTTATGACTGCCATTGCGGTGCCCCCACGTCCTGAACCTCGGAATAGGCGTCCGCCGCGGTCGGCACCGGGGCCGCCTTGGCTTCCTCGACCGCCGCTGCCATCTCGGTCCGCGCGGCCGCGTCGATGGCCGTCAGGTCGTCCCCAGCGATTCCATTTTCGACCAGATAGGCGCGGCACTGCTCAATCGGATCCTGTTCCACGTAGGCGGCAACCTCGTCCTGGCTGCGATAGGCCTGCTTGTCGGACAGCGTGTGGCCTTTCTGCCGGTAGGTCTTGCAATGCAGCAGCGCCGGCCCCTTGCCCGCGCGGATGTCAGCGACCACTTGCGTCACCAGCGCGTCCACCGCGACCAGATCGTTGCCGTCCACCGTGTAGCCGGTCACGCCCAGGCTGTTGGCGCGCGCCGCCGGGCCGTCGCCGCCGGTCAGGTCGCCCGACCGCGTGGTCGCCGCGTATTGATTGTCCTCGCAGACGAACAGCACCGGCAGGTCATAGATCTTCGCCCAGTTGAGCCCTTCCAGAAACGGCCCGCGATTAATCGCGCCGTCGCCGAAGAAACACGCGACGACGCAGTCTTCGCCCATCATCTTCTTGCCCTGCGCAGCACCCACCGCGATGGGGATACCGGCACAGACGATGCCGTTCGCACCCAGCATGCCGACCGAGAAATCGGCAATATGCATCGACCCGCCCTTACCGTCGCTGGTGCCGCCGATGCGGCCGAACAGCTCCTTGAACATGGCGACCGGGTCAGCTCCTTTGGCGATCGTGTGACCGTGGCCGCGATGATTGCTGGTGATCAGGTCGGTGCGGCTTAGATTTCCGCAAACCGCCGACGCAATCGCTTCCTCGCCGATGTAGAGATGCAGCGTGCCGCGCACCAGCCCGTCCGCATGCGCCGCTTCGGCGGCTTCCTCGAAGGCGCGGATACGCGCCATCGTGCGATAGCGCTCGACCAGTTCGCGCGGCGCATTCGGACGCGGCGCGCCCGCCGTTCCGTCCGGTGGGTTTTCTGCCATGATTGGGATCGCTTCCTGCGCTTTGTATGCTGTTGCCGTAAACTTAGCCGACATCACGCAGGGTGAACAACGGTGCCGGTCGGCACTGCGCAATGACCGGGTAGATTGACCAGAATCAATGTCCCCATTGCCATGCAATGCTTTCCTGAGACACGAATATCAGCCTGACCCGGAACAGCGGTGGATCATCGGATGCTAAAACACGGTTTCAAAGCAATGCTCGCAGAGGCAAACGCCGTTATCGAAACGGTTTCCATTCAGGATCTGCCTTACCTGCTCGATGACCCGGAGGTCGTTGTCGTTGATGTCCGGGAAACCGTCGAACGGGACAAGGAAGGGCTGATCCCCGGATCCGCGCATGCCCCGCGCGGGCTGCTGGAATTCCAGGCGGACCCGGAAAGCCCGGCCTATAACAGCGACCTGAAACCCGACAAGCGGATCGTCCTCTACTGCGGCACCGGCGGCCGCTCGGCGCTTGCCGCGAAGACCTTGCTCGACATGGGATATGCCGAAGTCGCCTCGCTTGCCGGCGGTTACAGCGCCTGGCGCACGGCACAGGACAGCGGCGGGTAGACGGTCTACGGTAGGCGCCATCCATCCGGCAGTGATGGGTTACCTACTAGTAGAGAATGATGAGCCGGAAGACCGAACTGGAGAATTCGTGGCAACGCAACGCGGATAACTGGACCCGCGCCGTCCGCGACCGCCTGATCCCAAGCCGCAAGTCCGGAACCGACGCCGCCATCGTCGACGCCATCGTCCGGCGCAACCCATCCCGCTTTCTCGACATGGGCTGCGGCGAAGGGTGGCTTGTGCGTGCCGTGACCGAAAAAACAGACTGCCTCTCCACCGGCCTCGACGGCACCGCCGCACTGATCGACGCCGCCCAGGCAACGGACCCGGACGGCTGCTACCGCACCCTGTCCTACGACGAAGTCATCGCGGGATCACCCGTCCCGAACGCACCCTTCGACGTGATCGCGTTCAACTACGCCCTGTTCGAGGAAGACGTCGTCCCGCTCCTCACCGCCGCGAAATCTCTACTAGTGGAGAACGGCGTCATCATCATCCAAACGCTGCACCCCGACAACGACCCCGGCGACGGCAAGGACGGATGGCGCGAAGAAGATTTCGCGGCCTTCGAAAACGAGGCTTGGGCAAAGATGCCGTGGTATTTCCGCACGACGGAGAGCTGGGAGGCCGCGTTTGCCAGGGCTGAATTGAGATTGGAGACAACATACGGGCTGAAAGCCCACGAGGACGGAGCAGAATTATCGTTGTTGATGACGTGCGCCTTCGAAAGCGTCCCACCAACCAAAGAGGATTAGATTGTTTGTTCTCACACCATCAAAGATCGGACCTACTTTACGTCGGAGCCAAGAGCGTTCTTGAAGATAAATTGCATAGATGACAAGCGGCCAGCCATTCCATACAAAAATTTCTTTGGTCAGATTACTTGTATTTAGGCAAATCCTTAATCCAAATAATCATTGAACCTTCCATACCCCCCCATCTTTGCACTCTCTAATTCTTTCAGTTTCGAATGTACCATCAGAAAATCTCACTTGCTGTTCAATAGTTCTACAGGCCTGCGACGCCCTGACTGAACCGACCATCTTGGGCAGTATTGCCGGTATTTTAACGAAACCGCTGTCTTTCTCTCTTGTTACAACCGCGTACCATGGTTTTTCCCTGACCCTTCCAACGATATGTAAATTGGCTCCAGCTTCGATTGTTGCTTTAATCGAATATTCATACCCTGGACCAACATATAACTGGACTGCTTTAGTTGTAACAAAACCTTCACCTATTAAATTAAGTGCTGGATATTTAAGAAGCTTCTTTTTAGTGCCGGAGGCGACCTTCCCTATATCTTTCTGTGAATATTGTTCATTCAGAATTATTTTCGAAACGCGCCTATTTTTTTCATATCGAGCATTCAACGCAGCAATAATCTTTTTAAGGGCGTCTTCTGATAACCCTGTGTTGTTAACTACGATTACACTATTTTGGACATCACCAGATAAAGCGATACTACCGTTATCTGATCCAACTGTTGGCGCAGATGGAGGTTGATTGACAAATTTGAAAACACCCCAGAAACCAGCAATTACAATAATAATTCCTCCACCCAACCAACTCATGATTTCTCTGTTGGATTGATTGCGGAGGAATATCCAAAGTTTTTGCATTAGGCCGCTCTGATACCAATGTAAATTACAAACACAAGTAGGCCATCATATCTGTCCGTAGACAACCAATTGCCCGTTAGTCGGCTACCCACATACTAGAGCAGCTAGATTTGTTGCTTGACCTTTACACTCCCCACCCCACCGGTCACGATAAACGCTCCCGCCGCGCCACATCTCCCGGAGCGCCCCATGGCCAGTCATCACGAACTTCATCCCTCGCCCGACACCGTTCACTGGGCCTTCTTCGATGCGACGTTGAAGCCGCTGATCGAGATCGAGTCCGGCGATACCGTTACGCTGCACACTGTCTCCGGCGGGCGCGATATCCTGCCGACCGACGACGCGCTGGAAATCCTGCCGGCGCATCTGGACATCCACGAGAATGTGGAGCCCGGCGGTGCGGGGCATATCATGACAGGGCCGGTCGCGGTGCGCGGCGCCAAGCCCGGCGACGTGCTGGAAATCCGCATCAAGGACGTACAGCTCGGCACCAACTGGGGCTGGAACCGTATCCGGCCGCTGTCCGGCGCGCTGCCGGAGGATTTCCACGAGACGCGGTTGCTGCATATCCCGCTCGACAAGGACAAGATGGTGGCGAACCTGCCCTGGGGCGTGGACTTGCCGCTCAAGCCGTTCTTCGGTGTGATGGGTGTGGCGCCGCCGCCGGAATGGGGCCGCATCACCTCGATCATCCCGCGCAGCCATGGCGGTAACCTGGACAACAAGGAACTGGGCGCGGGCTGCACGCTCTATCTGCCGGTGTTCAACGAGGGCGGGCTGTTCTCCGCCGGCGACGGCCACGCGGTGCAGGGCGACGGCGAGGTCTGCGTGACGGCGGTCGAGACCTGTCTTTCGGGCACCTTCGAAATTCACGTGCGCAAGGACATGAAGCTGACCATGCCGCGCGCCGAGACCGACACGCATTACATCACCCACGGCATCGACGGCCTGCTCGACAACGCGGCGAAACAGGCGCTGCGAGAGATGATCGTCTTGATCCAGGAAAAGTCGAACCTGTCGAAGGAAGACGCCTACACCCTCTGCAGCATCGCCGCCGACCTGCGCGTCAGCCAGATCGTCAACGTGCACAAGGGCATCCACGTGATGCTCGCCAAGTCGGCGCTGCACGGCTAGCCGCAACCTTCCGGAGCACCCCATGAAAATCGAATCCGTCACCGCCAGCATCCATGAGTTCCCGATCCACGTGCCGTTGATCGACAAGCCGATCTCGACGCGCAAGGTCGTGTTCTGCAAGGTCGCGGCCGACAACGGGGCCGAGGGATGGGGCATCACCGGGTCGTTCCTGGTGCCTGCCATCGTCACCGCGCTGGAAACCGATCTGCGCGACACGGTCATCGGCATGGATCCGCGCGACACCGAGGCGATCCATCACCGGGTGTGGAAAAAGCTGAATGGACGGGCGTTCACTGGCGTTATCTCCAACGCGCTGTCCGCGTTCGATATCGCGTGCTGGGACATCGCGGGCAAGACCAGCGGGCAAAGCATCGCGCAGATGATGGGCGGCTTCCGCGATCACGCGCCGACCTATGTCACCTTCGGCAACCTGCATTACGACCGTGACCAGTTGGTCGAATGCGCGTCCCTGTTCGCCCGGCAGGGCGCACCCCGGCTGAAGATGGAAGCGGCCTGTTCCGGCGGCTGGCAGGAGGACGTGCGCCGCATCCGCGCGGTGCGCGACGCCATCGGCGACGACGTGGAGCTGATGATCGACGCCAACTACAAGCTGACCGGAATGGAGGCGCGCTATCTCGGCCGCGCGGTGGCGGACTGCAACCTCTCCTGGTTCGAGGAGCCGGTGTTGCAGAACGACGCGCGCGCGCTGGCCGACCTACGCCATCACATCGACATTCCGCTCGCCGCCGGGCAAATGGAAGGCAGCCGCTGGCGCTTTCGCGAGTTCATGGAGCACCAGTCGCTCGACATCGTGCAGCCGAACGTCATCTACTGCGGCGGCTTCACCGAGGCGCGCAAGGTAGGCCACATGGCGCAGGCTCATAACCTGCCGATCGCCAACGGCGCAGGCTGGCCGACGCTGAACGTGCACCTGATGGCGGGCCTGATGAACGGCACCTATGTGGAACTGCATCTCGGCACCACGTATATGGAATCGATCGCCTTCGTGGGTGCGCCCGAACCCGAGGACAACAGGATGCCGGTGCCCGACAAGCCCGGCATCGGCTTCGAGCCGAATTGGGACGCGTTGAAGGACACCAAGGTTTCGAAATGAGACCGTCCGGCCTGTTTAAATTACCCGGCGCGGCGGTCGTTTTGCTCGCGGTTCTCGCGACCTGCCAAGCCATCGCCGGCACCCTACCCGCCGACCGCTATGTCACCCAGCCGATACCGATCACGGTCGAGATCGGCGGGGCACGATATCGTCTCGACGGCCTTATGATCCGGCCCAAGGGCAAGGGTCCCTTCCCGCTCGCCCTCGTCACGCACGGGTCCTGCGGCAAATCCTGCCGAAAGAAGCGATCGCCCACCCAGTTGCACGATCAGGCGAATGTCTTCGCCGAATGGGGTTATGCCGCCTATGTGCTGATCCGGCGCGACAATGGTGACTCCGACGGTCCCTATGCCGAAGGCTACGGCGGTTGCAAGACACAGGCCTACGCCCGTGCCGCCCGCGCAACGGCGGCGGACATGGCTGCGGCGCTCCGACATCTTGCGCAATTGTCCTATGTCGATGGCAATCGGATGGTTGCGGTCGGTCAGTCCGGCGGCGGCATCGGCGCGGTGGCGCTATCCGGCATGAAAGTCCCGGGCCTGCGCGCGACAGTCAATTTCGCGGGCGGACGCGGCGGCGGTTGCCTGCGGCGCGGCAAATTCGACGAACGGGCAATGTCCGGGGCATACCGGTCCTTCGGCGGCGATGCGCGCGTGCCCACTCTGTGGCTCTATACCCAAAACGACAACTATTGGGGCCCGAAAAGGCCCAAGCGCTGGCACAAGGCGTTTACCGATGGCGGCGGCACGGCCGACTTCGTCCACCTGCCGCCCTTCCGCACGAAGGGCCACTCCTACTTCTACAAGCAGGCCGCCATTCCCATCTGGTCGCCCTTCGTGGGCAAGTTCCTGCGACAACAAGGATTGCCGGGACAACCGTAACGCCGGGAGTCTAGATCAGTTTCCGGGGTGCCGGTCCCTTGATCGGCACTTCGAGCAAATCCTCGGCCCAGATGGCGTTGCCGTCGTAGATATCGTGGATTTCGCGCAGCAACTGCTCCTTCACGCCGGGGGCGTCCATCTGGTCGGTCAGATGGCTGAACACGCAGTTTTTCGCGCCCGCCGCCTGCGCCACTTCGGCGATCTCGCGATGGCCGGAGCCGAACTTGAGCTGCGCCTCGGTCAAATGCGTGCCCGAGATGCGCTGGCACATATGGATCAGCACGTCACAATCCTCGGCGAGGCGGATCAGCGTCTTCGACGGCGCGGCGTCCCCGGAATAAACGATACTGCCCTCGTCGCAGTCGATGCGTATACCGAAACAGACCAGAACCGGCTGCGCATGCGGCACGTTGGTAACCGTCAGCTTCCAGTCCTTCCCCTCGATCACGTCATGCGCCTTCATCTCCTGGACTTCCGGCGAGGGACGCGGGCGCGGTTCGGTCCCGCCCCGCGTGCGGTAATAGGCGACACTGGCTTCCAGTTCGATCCGCGCGCGTATATCCAGTTGGAAAGCGCCGTCTTCGCCGAACAGCCGCTCGTTCATGTCGGCCGTCCCCTTCGGGCCGTAGACCTTCAGGTCCGGCACGATCCCGCCGCCCTGATCCCAGCGGTTCAGCATCAGCCGCACATAATCCGAGCAATGGTCGTAGTGCAGATGCGAAAAGAACATATGCGTAACGTCCACCGCCTCCTTGCCCGCTTCCAGCAACCGATGATGCGCGCCCGGTCCGTGGTCAAACAGGATAACGTCGTCGCCGATCTCCACCATATAGCTGGAACTCATACGTTTCAGGGAAGGTGTCGGAGTGCCCGTGCCGAGCAGGGTCAGTTTCATGCGCTGTATTCTCCTTTACTCGACAGCTTAACACGCTGATACGCAGGTCCGTTTGACGAGATCGGCGTATAGCTCGCGGATGCGCCAGAACACAGGACCCGGTTCACCATCCCCAATCAACCGGCCATCCAATTCGCGTACCGGGGTTTGCGCGCCGAAGGTGCCGGTCAGGAACGCTTCGTCCGCACCGTAGGTATCGACAAGCGAATAGTTCCGCTCGAATACCGGGATGTCGTTGGCGCGGCACAGCTCGATCACCTTGCGCCGGGTGATCCCGTTCATGCAGTAGTCGCCGGTCGACGTCCACACTTCGCCCTTCCGCACGATGAAGAAGTTGCAGGCATTGGTCGTGTTCACGAAGCCATGCGGATCGAGCATCAAACCTTCGTCGGCGCCCGCCTTCTCCGCCTGGATACAGGCCAGGATGCAATTCAGCTTGGAATGCGAATTCAGTTTCGGGTCCTGCGACATCAGAAGGCCGCGCACCTGCGGGACCGTCGCGAGCCGAATGCCTTTCTGCAGCAGCGACTTCGCCGGCGCGGAATGCTCGATGATGATGACGATGGTCGCCCCCCATTGCGACAAATGGGGATGCTGGAACGGTTTCGATTTCCTGCCGCGCGTGACCATGAGCCGGGCATGCGCATCGGTCGTCATGCCGTTCGCCTGCCGGGTCGCTTCCAACGTCTCGGTCAGTTCCGGCGGTGTGAGGCCGATGTCTAGATCAATCGCCTTGGCCGCCTCATATAAGCGGTCCAGATGCTCGTCGAGGAACGCCCATGTCCCATTGTACAGGCGCAACCCTTCCCAAATGCCGTCGCCCAGCATGAATCCGGAATCGTAAACCGAAACCTTGGCCTCATCCTTGTGGACGATTTCACCGTTCACATAGATCCTAATATCGTCGTTGCGGGCATCATGATCGCTGTCATGGGTGCTGTGTGAATCGGTCACGGGGCTCTCCTCGCCAATGGTCTTGCGGGCCTTCGGTTCCTTTACACTACATCGCCGAGTTGCCCGCGGCGAAAATTCGCGTAATGCTTTGTCCTGATGAATTTCCCACCAGACGATCCCCTAGAGGCACCGAGATGAACGTCGACGACGCAATCAACCTGGACGACCTGCGCAAACTGGCCAAGAAACGCCTGCCGAAGGTGATCTACGATTTCATCGAAGGCGGCGCCGATGACGAGAAAGGCCTGACCGTCAACGAGAACGCCTTCGGGAAGCATCCGCTGATGCCACGCTACATGGTCGATATTTCGACAATCGATCAGCAAACGACGCTGTTCGGCCGCACCTATTCGCATCCGTTCGGCATCGCGCCTACCGGAGGAATCGGGAATTACCACTGGGGCGGCGACCTGATGCTTGCGGCGGCGGCGCGCGACGCCAACATCCCCTTCATCATGTCCGGTGCGGCCACCGCCAAGATGGAGGATATGGCCAAGATCGCGCCCGATCACGGCTGGTATCAACTCTACACCGCCAAGGATAAATCGATCTCGGAAGACATGATCCGCCGCGCCGCCGATCTTGGCCTTTCCACTCTGGTCATCACCGTCGACGTGCCGGTCAGTTCCAATCGCGAGCGCAATCGGCGCAACGGATTTGGCCGGCCGCTCCGGCTTTCCCTCGCCTCCAAACTCGACGCCCTACGCCGGCCCTATTGGTTCAAGAACTACATGCAGAACGGCATCGCCCGCATGGCGAACTGGGAACCGTATGTGGGCCGCGAGGTGACGGCGGAAGAACTTGGCGAGTTCGTCGCCGGGCAAATCCACGGCGTCCTCGATTGGAGCGTCATCGAGCGCTTTCGCGAGTTGTGGCCGCGCAATATGGTGCTGAAGGGCGTGATGCGTCCGGACGACGCCATCCGGGCAGCAGATGCCGGAATCGACGGCCTGATGGTCTCGAATCACGGGGCGCGGCAACTCGACCGCGCACCCTCGCCGCTCGACGTGTTGCCCGCCATCGATGCCGCGGTCGGCGACCGCATGACCTTGATGCTCGACGGCGGCATCCGGCGGGGATCGGACATTCTGACCGCCTTCTGTCTCGGCGCGAAATTCATCTTTCTCGGCCGCCCCACGCTCTACGGGCTGGTCGCCGGCGGCCAATCCGGCGCCACAAAGGCTGTCTCGATCCTGCAACGCGAGATCGAGCTCAACATGGCCCAACTCGGCTGCACCGAGATTTCCCAACTCGGCCCGGATTTCCTGTTTCAGGACCCGCACGAACCACGCCGCAACCGGATTGGCTAACGGCAAACCCACCCTTTCAGAGGATTTCCCAAAAGCGGGCGAATTGGGTAGCTTATCGCCCAAGGTGCCGGCGGATGTATCCGGCGCTCAGTCGTTAGGAATGAATGCATGTCGGATCAGCTAAAGGCATCCTCGTCGGTCGACGCGGTGATCGTGGGCGCCGGGTTCTCGGGTCTCTATCTTCTCCATCGCTTTCGGAAACTGGGCATTTCGACCCGGGTATTCGAGCGCGGCGGCGATGTCGGCGGGACCTGGTACTGGAACCGCTATCCCGGCGCGCGCTGCGACGTCGAGAGCATGCAGTATTCCTATTCCTTCGACGAAGACCTGCAGCAGGAATGGCAATGGAGCGAGAAATTCTCGCCGCAGCCGCAAATCCTCGCCTACGCCAATCATGTGGCCGACCGCTTCGACCTGCGGAAGGACATCGACTTCGACGTCGAGGTGACCGCCGCCCATTTTGACGAGGGCGCGCGACGCTGGGCGGTCGAAACCGATTCCGGCGAACGGGTATCGGCGCAATTCTTCATCATGGCGACCGGCTGCATCTCGACCGCACAGATCCCGGATCTCGACGGCTTCGACGGCTACAAGGGCCGGACTTTCCACACCGGCAACTGGCCGCATGAAAAGGTCGATTTCACCGGCGAACGCATCGCGGTGATCGGCACCGGCTCGTCCGGCATCCAGGCAATCCCTGTTCTGGCCCAAGAAGCGGCGCATCTGACCGTCTTCCAGCGCACGCCGAACTACTCGCTGCCGTCGCGCAATGTCCCGATGACCGAGGAGTACGAGCACTCCTGGAAGGACGTGTATCCGGCGAAGCGCGACGAGATGCGCTATTCGGGACACGGCAGCCTAAAAGACCTCAACGACAAGCCGGCACTCTCCGTTAGCGAGGAGGAACGCCAGTCCGTATTCGCGGAACGCTGGAAGGTCGGCGGCACCATATTCCTCGGTTCGTTCAACGACATCCTGACCAGCCAAGAAGCCAACGACACGGCGGCAGAATTCGTGCGCAACCAAATCCGCCGGATCGTGAAGGACCCGGTGACCGGCGAACTGCTGGCGCCGAAGACCTATCCCATCGGCACCAAGCGGATCTGTGTCGACAGTGGATATTTCGAGACCTACAACCGCGAGAACGTGGACCTCGTGGACATCAGCGGCGCGCCGATCGAGCGAATGACCCCCGACGGTCTGGTCGCCAACGGCCAGCATTACGCCTTCGATAGCATCGTGTTCGCGACCGGCTTCGATGCCATGACCGGCACGCTGTTCAACGTCGACATCCGGGGCCGCCGCGATCAGGCGCTCAAGGAGAAATGGAATGCCGGCCCCCGCACCTATTTGGGGCTGATGTCCGAAGCCTTCCCGAACATGTTCATGATCACCGGGCCGGGCAGCCCCTCGGTCAAAAGCAACATGGTCATGTCCATCGAACAGCATGTCGACTTCGTGACCGACAGCATCGTCCATATGCGGGAACAGGGTTACGACGTGATGGAGCCGACCGTGAACGCCGAGGACGAGTGGGTCGACCACGTCCAGGAAACGGCCAATAAGACGCTCTTCCCCCGCGCCAACTCCTGGTACATGGGCGCGAATATGCCAGGGAAACCGCGCCTGTTCATGCCCTACATCGGCGGCGTCGGTGTCTACCGGAAAATCTGCGAGGAAATCGTCGGCGAGGGATACAAAGGTTTCCGCTTCGAGGCGAAGACCGCCGCCGCCGCGGAGTAAGCGCCAAATCAGGTTAGGGCGTTACGCCTGAGCCGCCTTTTCCGTTTCCCACCAGTGGGCGAGCCAACCCTTGTTGCCGCCGTAGGCTATCAGGTCCCGCAGTCCATCCGGGACGGCCGGGAACTGCACAGTCAAACCCTGCGTGTGGTTGGTGAACGCGCCGCTGATAAAATCGACTTCGATGTCGTCGCCCATCTCCGCCTTGTCGGTCGCACCGGCGCAGTCGGTCAAAACCCGAAGGCCGCAGCCGACCGCAGCCCGATAGGCCAGAAACGGCATGGACTCGCAAATCAGTCCGAGCCCCAGCGCCTGCATCGCCACGTAGCCATTCATCTTCGGCCCCATCCCGAAGTTTCGGCCTGCGACGATGATGTCGCCAGGCTTGGCGCGCTCATGAAACCCGGGGTCGATCTGCTCGAACAGATGCGGGACCAGCATGTCCGGGTCGAGAAATCGCCCTGAGATGATCCATTGCGGGATGACGTCGCCCGCATGCGGGACATCGTCGCCGAGCTTGTAGCAGCGCCCGCGCAGTTTCCATTCGTATTCGGTCATCGGCCCGTCTCCTCGTGCATTTTCACGAGGACGTCGACGCCGCGCGGATCGGTCACCTTACCCGCCACCGCTGATGCGGCGACCGTGGCCGGGCTTGCAAGGAAGAGTTCGCAATCCTTCTCCCCCATGTCACCCAGCAGATTGGTGGACGCGGTCGAGATCGACACCTCGCCGGCATGAACCGGCCCCATATTCCCGGCATTGCACGGCCCGCATCCCGGCGGCAGCATGATCGCGCCCGCATCCTGGAAGATATCGAGCAGTCCGGTGCTGTTGAGCCGTCGGTTGGAGTCCTCCGTGCCCGGCACGATGAACAGGCGCACGCCCGGTGCGACACGGTTCCCATCGAGCACGCGGGCGGCGATCTCCAGGTCTTCCCATTTGCCCGATCCGCACGACCCGATGAAGGCGTGGTCGATGGCGGTGTCCTCGACTTCGGCCAGATCGACGCCGTTCCACGCGCCGTGCGTCAGCGACACCTGCGGCCCGAGTTCGCTCAGATCCAGCTCCAAGTCCGCTTCATAAACTGCGTCCTCGTCGCTATAAACCGGCTCGAAGGGGCGCTTGGCGACCGCTGAAATCTGCTCCAGCATGGCGGCATCCGGCGGAATGAACACGCCGATGGCCCGCACCTCGGTCGGCGACGTGCAAAGCGCCTGCTTGCCGTCCCAGGTGAATTGATCCAGCCCGGGACCGCACAGTTCCAGGACGCGATAGTCCATATCCACACCGTAGAACCCACCAGCCCGCAACCCCGCCGCCATGCGGAACCCGACGTCGCGCGCATAGACTCCCGGCTGCAGTTTTCCTTTCAGCGTCATGCGAATCGTTTTCGGTACGACCGTCCACACCGTACCGGTCGCCAGCACCCGCGTGATTTCGGCCCCGACACGCAGCGAAAACGCGCCAACGACGCCATGGTTCGTCGTGTGGCGGTCGTTATCGAACACGAACATGCCCGGCAGGATGATCCCGCGTTCGTTGAGGAAGATATGGCCGTGGCCACCCCGGCCGACATCGTAGAACTGCTCCACGCCCCAAGCGCTGGCCGCCTTGCGGATCGTCGCGCCGATTTCCGCCGCGCGTTGCGAGGTATAGAGAACCTCGTGATCGGTCACCATGACGACCCGCTCGGGAAACTTTAGCCGGTCGATGCCGATTTCGTCCAACTCGTTCTTGCTGGGCAGGACGAGCGCATCGTGAATGATGATCAGGTCGGGATCCGGAAAAACCAGCTCGCCGGGCTTGACCGATTCTTTTCCACTCGCGCGCGCGATGATCTTCTCGACCGCGGTCATTCCCATCCCGGCAAACCTCGCATCTTTAAGATGTTGCTTTCCAAATCGCGGAAATCGTAGAGGACCGCCTCAGGCTCGGCAAACAAGACCCGTTGAAAACGCGCCGTGGCTCACCCGTCAGCCGGCTGGTTACACCAGGACCAGATGAAAGCGATCAAATGCTCGATGCAGTCGAGATACTCCTGCACCGTGATGTTCTCATCCGGCTTGTGCGCCTGGGCGATCGATCCGGGACCGAAGATGATCGTCGGTATGTTCCCTTGATTGACCAGATGCCGCATATCGCACGCGAACGGACCGGCCTTCGCTTCTCCTGAAATGCCGCGTTCCGTCAACACCTCGCCCATCTGCACCGCCAATGGTATCTGCGGGCTCTGGCGCGTGCTGTCGTCATGATGCAGGAATTCCAGTTGGGCCGGATGGGTGTTGAGGAAGTCGTCGCCAGAGTTGGCCGTAGCGATTGAATCGCGGAACTTCCCCATCACTTCATGCACCTCGCCGGCAACCGGCGAGAAATACGCCCCGCCTCGTAATACCGCCTCGGACGCCGTTGCCGTCTCGTAATGCCCGCCCGCGACCTTGCCGATGGTCAGGGCAAACGGCACCCGGCCTTCTTCCATCGGGTCGTCGGTCTTGGTGGCATTGTAGATTTTTTCTACATGCAGCAACGCCTCGATCACCGCGGGCAGTTTCTCGATGGCGCTGACACCCTCCATATTTTCGCCGGCCCAGCGCGCGCCCGGCGACCGGACGACACCGGGCACGGTGACCTGCCAATAAAGGCCGCCGGGATGGCTGACGCATATCGCATTGTTGGTCGGCTCCAGGACAATCGCTGCGTCGGCGCGGTATCCGCGGCGCACCAAATCCAGCGTGCCGTTACCGGCATGCTCCTCATTGACCACGCTCTGCAGGATGACGTCGCCGCGCAACGACGCGCCTGCTTCCTTCAGATACGTCATGGCCAGCATGGCAGCCATCAGACCGCCTTTCATGTCGGACGTGCCGCGCCCGTACATCAGCCCGTTATCGATTTCCGCGCCGAACGGATCGCGGGTCCATTCGTGGGTTGGTTCGATCGTCACCGTATCGATATGCCCGTTCAGGATCAGCGACCGGCCGCCGCCGGTGCCACGGAACGTTCCCACCACATTCGGCCGATCCCGATAGTTCAGAACATCTTCAAGGCCGCTTTTCTCCAGCGCCTGATGCGTCGGTAGATCGGCGTAGGGCAGGATCAGATCGTGCTGCCAATGCGTCGGATACTGCGCGACCATCGGAAAGCTTTCGAACAATGCCGCGACGTCCGGCTCCAATGATTCCGTATCGGCGCCGAGATCACTCAGCAGACCCGCCATATGCGTCTGGGCGTCACCTTCCTCGCCGGTGAGACTGGGAACGCGCACGAGCGATGCCAGTGCCTCGATGCTCCGGTCCCGGTTGCTGGACGCCCGGTCCAGGGCTTCGGTAAGGGTGTCTGGCATTGGTTCGACTCCTCGCTACTTTTGTTGCCACGCCGGGGGAAAGTTCGGCGGTGTCTCTGGGTCCAGTGGATAGATCGGCCGCCGCACGCGGTCCCACGGATATTGGCCATAGTCCGACGTGGTGATGCCCGGGCCGGAGACCATCACCACATGCTTGATGATCGGCTCGAACCCGGCTCGGAAGTGCTGTCGTGATTTGATCAGGATAAAGCGCTTCGCAGACGGGTCGATGCCGGCATGGGTGAAACAGCCGATGTCGAACGGTTCATGGCGCGCCGTACTGACGAGAATCTCGGCCCGACCGGTATCGAGGACGGCGCATTGCCCCATGTTCTGTTGCGTGCCCGTGGCCATCGGTCCGGTCACCGTGAACTTGCCGTCCGTAATCCGCCGGACAGTTCCCGTGACCTCAAGCGGTCGCCCCTTGTGACCAATCGCAGGGAAATCCGTCTTGCCGCCGAGTTGCACCGTAACCTCGGCACCGACGCCAGCCTGTGTCATCTGTGCGACCGCGTCCGGATCCCAGATTGGACCAACGCAAACGTCGTCCAGACCCTGGCGCATCGCTTCTTCGAACACATCCATGACGTCGGTTGCGCCGCCGGAGCCGGCGACATCGCCATGGTCGGCCAACAGGACCGGCCCCTCGCCTAAAGACAGGGCATGCGAGATCGACGTTTCGACCGCCTCAACTTCGAAGACGAATTCCGCGCGCCGGTCCCACGCCATGGTCATAAGCTCACGCAGCAGAGCCTCGCCGGCGTCCTGACCGCGATCCCGGTCGACGACCACGATCGCGTGCATGCCGACGAACGGGATATCCGCCAAGGGGAAGCAGCCGAGCAGGCCCGCATTCAGCACGTCACCGGCAGCCTCGGCGGCGATCGCCATATCCATGATGTCTTTCATGGGCTGCCGGGATGGCGTTTGCTTATTCAGGTGCGAGAGGATCGGCAGGGAATGCCACAGCATGATGGGGTCGACTTCCCCGTTCATCGCTCGGATCAGCGTCCTTCCGGCCCGCGCACCGGTTTCGTACTGATCGATATGGGGATAGGTGCGATAGCCCGTGATGACGGTGGCATTGTCGATCGTCACCTGTGACAGGTTCGTATGAAAATCGAACGCGACCGCGATTGGCAGGTCCGGCGCTACCGCGCGAATGCGGGACAGCATCTCGCCCTCCGGGTCGTCATACCCCGGCGTCGCCATTCCACCATGCAGATCAAGGAACAGCGCGTCACACCCGGCCGTAACCGCAGCGATAATTTCCTCGGCCGCATGATCGATCAGCGAATCCTCCGGGCAACCGCCTGGTGTCGCGTTGGCAGCGATGGGAAAGACCAACTCGGCACCTTCCTGGTCGGCAATGTCGATATAAGCGGCGGCGGCCGAATTGGTGCCGCGATACGCTCGCAAGGCCAGGTCGCCCGAAATCGGACCCGGTTCGGAACCGTGATGACCAAAGTTGGAAAGAGGCGTCGGTATGGGCGAAAACGTATTGGTCTCGTGCTTCACAACCGCGGTCACGAACCGTTTCATGGCGAAACTCTCCCCGGCAAATGTTCTGTCTAAGTGTACTGCCATGGGCCGAATTTCGAGACTTGGAAGCGCGACCTCGCGTGACGGCCAGCCACGCGACCGCGAACCGGCCCTACAGAAACCCTACAGGCAATGGGGCACCGGGTCGACGGCGAAACGGCACCCGGCTTGTACAAGATCAATAATCAAAACATAATGATAGGGTACGGGTGTAAGCGACAAAGCCTTATTGGTCCGATGATCAATTGGCACGTGACTCCGACAATTAGAATCAGAAAACTGGAGTTTTGTTTCCGATCAAAATCTGACCAAACACCCCTAGATACCTAACGACATGGCGCGCCCCGAACCCGGTGGCGACACTCCATGCACGGAAAAGGGAGGACGCAATGCAGATACGGAATTTACTAATAGCAACGGCGTTTCTTGCGGCTGCGACGACAGTCTCAAATCAAGCGCCGGCCGCCGACAAAAAGGCAAATCTCACATTTGCCGTTATCCAGACCGAAGATATGAGTGTCCTGGCAAGCCGCTGGGAACCCATGCTCAAATATTTGAACAAGAAGGCCGACGTTAAGATCAGCTTCTACGCGACCACCTCCTATTCCGCGGTGATCGAGGCGATGTTGAGCGGTTTCGTACAAATTGCCCAGCTTGGGCCGAAGGCCTATCTGATCGCCAACGACAAGTCGAAAGGCCGAATTCTACCACTCGTCGCAGCGGCGCGGATTCCCACGGCATTCGATCCCACGCCATGCGCCTGCTACTACGGCACCCTGATTACCAAGAAAGGCAGTGGGCTCGATTCGATCGACAAGCTGAAAAAGAAAGTCCTGGCGCTGGTCGACCCTGGGTCGACATCGGGCAATGCGATGCCGCGCGGCCTGTTCACGGTGGAGAAGCTGGACGGCCAGCCGCTCGAAACGCATTTCGGCAGGATCTTCTATTCCGGCCATCATGTGGCGAGCGCGATGGCGGTGAAAAAGGGCAAGGCTGACGCCGCCTTCGTGTCGGAGTCGATGATCGCACGGGCAATGGATCGCGGTAAGGTAAAGAAGGAAGACTTCAACTATCTCTGGCGGTCCCCGAAAATCGCGATCGACTCCGTCAGCATCGATACCGGAAAGATCTCACCCGAGTTGGCGAAGAAAATTCGCGAAGTCTACCTCGGCATGGACAAGGATCCGGAAGGTCAAAAGATTCTCGCCGCGGCGAAGTATTCCAGATTTGTCGCCACCGAGGATAAGACCTATGACGCAGTCCGGAAAATTTTGGCTGCCAAGAAAAAGCTGAAAGCGAAAATGAAGAAGTAGTGTGAACGCAGAGAGCCGGCCGAATCCTTCGGTCGGCTCTCGTTTCTAATGCATATTTCGCCAACGGATCGAACGCCAATGGGTGTGTTGTCAGGCGGCGCAACACCGCCTTTAACGCGGCAGGGGAAACGGAATGGCCTTCCTGGAAATTCGTGACGTCAAGAAGATCTACCCGACCGGCGAGGAAGCGCTGAAAGGCGTCGACCTTACGATGAGCGAACAGGAAGTGGTCGCCCTGTTAGGCCTAAGCGGCTCGGGCAAGTCCACGCTGCTTCGCTGCATCAACCGGCTGGTCGAACCGACTGCCGGCACCATCACATTCGACGGCACCGACATCACGGCGATTAAGAACCGGCGGCAACTGCGCGCCATGCGCCAGCGTATGGGCATGATCTTCCAGGAATTCAATTTGGTGAACCGATTGACGGTGCTGGAGAATGTCCTGGCGGGGTGTCTCGGCTATACACCGACATGGCGTTGTTTCTTACGCGCGTTTCGCCGTGAAGACATAGAGCGTGCCATCGAAACCTGTGATCGTGTCGGCTTGGTCGACCATATTCGCAAACGGGCAGATCAACTAAGTGGCGGTCAGCGTCAGCGCGTCGGTGTCGCACGCGCCTTGATGCAACGGCCCAAAATCCTTCTTGTCGACGAACCGACGTCGAGCCTCGATCCGAAAATCGGCCGAGAGGTCATGGATCTCATGTCACGATTGGCCGCCGAAGAACACATCCCGATGCTGGTCAGCGTGCACGACCTTGGGCTGGCCCAGGCCTATACGAGCCGGATTGTCGGCCTTCAAGGCGGGGTTAAGGTGCTGGATTGCAAGACCAGCGACGCCGACGCGGATACCCTGGAAAACGTCTACCACATCGCCTCGGCGGCGTAAGGGCTGCGCAGTATGGCAGACATCTCCGGCAAAATTTCGGTGCAAGAGAACCCGCTGCGCGAGCGGTCCGTAATCTTGAAACGCTACGGCTGGAACGCGCTTGCAGGCGTTCTGCTGGCGGCGATGGCCTATCACATCTTCGTCGTGGAGACCGATTGGGCGCGCATGGGCGGCCTTGCAGATATTCTCAGCACGACGGCTGAGTTTCTCCCGAACCTGGCGTTTTTTCCGATCATTCTGGAGCCGTTGTTCGAAACCCTGTTGATCGCCTTCTGGGGCACTACGCTCGCCACCCTGGTCGCAATGCCGGTCGCCTATATCGCAGCGCGGAATGTCACGCCGTTTTATCCGATTACCTATCCGCTTGGCCGCGCGATCATCGTCATGTCTCGTTCAGTGCACGAGTTGATCTTTGCGTTGATCTTCGTCTCCGCGCTGGGGCTCGGGCCGCTGCCGGGTATCGTCGCGTTGGGGTGCCGGTCTATCGGATTCCTGGCGAAGACCACGTCCGAGGCGATCGAGAATGTCGACCGCAAACCGATCGAGGCCATGGAGGCGACCGGTACGAACCCGATCTCGGTATTCCTGTTTGGGATATTTCCGCAGATCTATCCGGTCGTCGTCGGCAATGTGATCTTCCAGCTCGATATCAACCTGCGCCGGGCGGCGATCCTGGGCATGGTCGGGGCCGGCGGTATCGGATACGTCTTCTCCGAGCAGATGCAGGCCTATAACTGGAACAACGCCGGGACGGTGGTTCTCGGCATCGCGCTCATGGTCATCGCCGGTGAGATTGTCTCCAACCGTGTCCGTACCCGATTGATCAGCGGCGCAGGCGGCGGCCGCGCAGGGGGCGATTGATCATGTCGGATCAATTGGCATCGGTGCAGCAGGAATATTTTCGGACCGCTCGCTCCGGCAGGCTGTTGAAGTTTTGCGGCGTCCTGCTTTTCCTGAGCTTTGCCGTCTGGACAATCCATCATCTGAATATTCCGATCGAACGACTTTTGGGAATCTTCGGGCGCGTCGGAGATATTTTCTTCAATCGTATGATGCCGCCGGACATGGCCTACGCCACGCAACCAAGCATTCTCTACCGCGTGCTGGAAACGATCGAGATGACGTTCCTCGGCGCATTCGCCGGAACGATGATCGCAATTTTTGTTTCCTGGTTCGCCGCATGGAACGTGACGCCCAACAAGAGATTCATCTATCCGCTCGGCCGGGGAATCCTGGTCCTGGCGCGCTCGGTCCCGGTACTGATCTGGGGCATGTTGCTGGTGGCAATTCTCGGCTTCGGACCGATGGCGGGTGTCATTGCCCTGACCCTGTTGACCATCGGTTTTGCCGGAAAACTGATGTCGGAGCAGATCGAGGCGATCGACATGGGACCGGTCGAGGCGATGCGGGCGACCGGCGCCGGACCGACCAGGGTGTTCATTTTCAGCGTAGTTCCACAGGTGAAGCCCGCATGGATCGGCATTGCGATCTACAACTGGGACTCAATCTTCCGGGCGTCGACGATCCTCGGGTTCGTCGGTGCCGGTGGCCTCGGCATCTATCTGCGCATGAATATCCAAGAACTTGAATACGAGAATGCGATGGGAGTCATCACCATGATTATCGGCCTGGTCATCATCTCCGAGGTTACGTCCCACTATCTGCGCGGCCGTTTTTATCGGGAATGATGAGAATGGAAGGAAATGGAAATTGAACACGCAATCAATGAATTCCGATGATTTCCTCAACCAATTGTCGGACTTGTTCACGACGCATGGGGCAAAAGGCGATTCCAACCAGCGCCTTTCGAATGCAGAGCATATGCTTCAAACGGCCGCCGCGGCCCGCGCGGCAAATACCGATGACGTCCTGATCGCCGCCTGCCTGTTGCATGATATAGGGCATTGGCTCCATCCAGAACCGGTCGATGCCTTGAAGCGCAGCAAGGACGATTGTCACGAAGACATCGGCGCACAGTATCTTGCGCCGCATTTCGCAGACCCGGTGATACGGCCGGTCGCGTTGCATGTCGCCGCCAAGCGATACCTGTGCGCGACCGAACCGGATTACTTTCAGAAATTGTCGCCGGCATCCGTCCGAACACTCGAACACCAGGGTGGCCCGATGGACGCAGCCGAGGTAGCGGACTTTCAAGCGATCACGGACCACCAAAACGCCATCGCCATCCGGCGTTGGGATGAGTATGGCAAGGTTCCCGGCCTCGACGTGCCGTCGTTCGATGCGTACCGGCCGATGTTGCGCGAACTGATGACGACGAAACGGGAAAACTAAGCCTCGATGCCTGCGTGGCCGATCTCACGCTCCCCTAACCTGTCTCATTGCGCCGACGGCACGCCTGCGGCCTTCGCTTCGGCAATCAGATAATCCCTGCCGCGAAGCATATCGTCCATCGTTCCGAAGCCATTGGTGTAGTGCCCGGTGTAGCCCATGTTTTCGAGACGCGTGAACAGCGCCCGAAAATCAATACTGCCTTCGCCGGGATACATGTGATGTTCCTTATCACCGAGATTGTCGGCAACGCGCACTTCGCGCATGCGGTCGATTCCGAACGCGTCCAGAAACCCGTCAATCCCTTCCGGCACGAGCGTCGCGTGATTGATCGTGAACGTCCAATGAAGGTTCGGTGATTGGAGGTTCTCGAAATAGAACGCGCATTCCTCCACCGTGTAGCCGAGATAATTCACCTCCGCGTCCGCCGGTTCGCGGTTCATATTCTCCAGTAAAAGGTGGACGCCCTGCTCCTCGGCATAGTCGGAAGCCCTTTGAAGCCGCTTGAGGGACGCCTGCTTGCGTTGCTCGTAGTCGTCGGTGAAATGGTATCCGGCGTGCACGACAACCCACTCAGCGTCGAGCCGTGTCGCCATATCGATGTAGGCCCGGAGATATTCGTCGGCGGCTTGCCGGAAGTAATTGCTGTATTCGGCCATGTTGACGCCGGAGAGCGTGTGCAGGCCGAGGTGGATATCGTTGTCCCGGCATAGCTGTTTAACCGCGTTGCATCGGGCGGCGTCGAACGTCTCCATGGCATTGGCGTCGCTATCCAACTGAATATCGACATAGAAAACGTCCTTCTCGGCGGCCCACGCCAATCCGTCTTCCAGCTTGGCGCGCCGGCCGATGTCCACGCCGATTCGATGCTTAAGACTGGATGGCATTGTCGATCTCCCCGGTTATTGAATCAGGTGATGAGGCGGATTGATCTGGCAGACAAATTCTCAACGGGTCAATAGCAACAGCCCCATAGTCGTCCCTTTCCCCCATGCGCTTAACGCATCAGATGGAATTTGATGCGTAGTCTCCGGTATACTTTGCACCTGACATGGAGGGTATGGAATGAAACCCATAAAGGATAAGGCAGAGGTTTCTATCGACTTCCCGGAGAAGTTCTATATCGGGTCGTTCACACGGAGTTCGAAATTCGAAGCCCGCACCGAGGATGACGGCCTCCTGATCAAACTCAGGAATGAGAGCGAACAAAAACGGTCCGTCGAAATCCATCTACATCATCATCTGCTGGCCGATATTCTGTCTGAGTGGGCTGAGTCCCTGGCCGACGAGCCGCTCCAAGACAAGGATCACCGAAAGACACTGGCCACCGCCTTGAAGAAACTTCAGAAAGCGGTTTCGGCGAGATAACAGACGAATTACCGCTTGCTTCTTTTCTCGCCTGACGCCTTCGCCTTGATGATGGCGCCCAACAGCGCCAACGGTACCGTCGGCGCCATGGCTTCATACCAAGATTCGCCGCTATCGACGAACGCATAGACGCTGATGCCGATAGGACCGTATCCGACGCGCCAGCGCCAACCCGGCAGCACGCGATCGACCAGCCCGATGCAGTGGTCAACCGACGCCGTATAATCGGGCACGGCCACGCTGGCTTCGGCCGTATCCAATTCGCGGGCGATGCGCCGATCGAGCTTCCGGTCGGCGCCGGTCGCCTCGGACACTTTCGAAAGCAAAGCCCCTAAGTCCTTGTCCATGATGCGACTCCGGTCTTGCCGTCTCACAGTTCGACTACCGAGACAGTTCAATGCGCGGTCGCCACCGTGAGGCCTTTGATAAGATCCGCCCCTTTCTCGGCAATCGCAATCGTCGAAGCGAAGGTGTTGGCCGACGGGAGCATCGGCATGATCGAGGCATCGATCACCCGCAGCTTCTCCACGCCATGGACCCGCAGTTCGTCATCCACGACCGACCGGCCATCCGTCGCCGGACCCATGCGGCATGTGCCGACCAGGTGATACCCGGTGTTGCCGCGCCGCCGTGAAAAATCGAGCAATTCGTCATCGGACTGCACGTCCGGGCCAGGCAGCGTTTCGGCATCGTAGTATTGCGAGAGTTCCGGACGATTGAGAATCGCCCGTGCGAGCCGCAATCCAGCGAGAGTTATCTGCTGATCCGCCTCTGCGGCCAGATAGTTCGGCTGCACGACGGGCGCATCAGCCGGATCGCGCGAAACCGCCCGCACATATCCGGAACTTTCCGGGCGCGGCTGGGCCGCCCCGCAGGTCAAGCCGGGGTAGTCGTCGAGGACGTAGGTCTTGCCGTCCTGATAACTACCGGGCGTAAACAGGATTCGCAGGTCGGCATCCTCCAGGTCCGGATGGGACTTGCCATGCACAAAGGCGATCGTTGGACAAATCGAGAGCACACTGGGTTTCTTGAGCATCCATTTCGCGACCTCCACCGGCAACCGGGGCCAGCGGGCGTACTCATTGATGGTCAGCACGTTGCGTGCCCGCGCCGTCATGCGCACCGAGTAATGGTCCCGCAGATTCTCGCCGACCCCTTCCAGCGCGACGCGGGCGGATATGCCAAGATCGTTCAACAGACCCGCCGGACCGATGCCGGACAGTTGCAGGATCTTGGGAGAGTTGACCGCGCCTGCGCTCAGAATGACGTCGCGACGTGCCTGAACCACCTGTTCATTACCGGAACCGTCGCGGTACCGGACGCCGGTCACCTTGCGGCCATCCATGACCAGTTCGACGACCTGGACGCGCGTGCGCAGTTCAGTCGACCGGCGGCGCAATGCGGGTCGCAAGAACGCGGCCGCAGCACTAACCCGCTTGCCCTCGTGGATATAGCGTTGGAAATAGCCCGAACCGAACTGGAAACCCGAATTGTAATCCTGGGACCGCGGGATTCCCATCCCTTCGGCTGCGGCCAGAAAGGCCTCGGCGACCGGGTTGATCCAATCCAGATCGGTGATCGGCAGTTCACCATTCCGTCCGCGCACCCGGTCGTCCCCGGGTCCCAAGCGTCGTTCGGACCGCATGAAATACGGCAACAGATCGTCGAAGCCCCAACCGCGGTTGCCCATCTGCGCCCAGGTGTCGAAATCCGCCCGCTGGCCGCGGTTGTAGATCATCCCGTTGATCGAACTCGACCCGCCCACCACCTTGCCCTGCGGCACGGCGACGGAACGGCCGCCAAGCGCCGCCGCCGGTTCCGTCTTGAACGGCCACGAGAACTTGTTGCTATAGACGTTCTTGACGAATCCCGCCGGGATGGAAATGTAGGGATGCCAATCCTTTCCGCCCGCCTCCAGAACGCACACGGTCGCCGCGTCATCCTCCGTCAAGCGGTTGGTCAGGACACAACCCGCAGCACCCGCTCCGACGACCACGTAGTCGAATGTTTCCATCCGTTATTACCCTCGTCCTACCGAAAAGGAATACGCGTCGGCGTCGGCGTTACTTCCCGGTCCAATAGCCCGGGTCCGCGGGGAACACCGACTGACATTCGACGCGCTCGACCGGCCCGTCCAGGGTGTGGGCGGCGGCCTGCCACACGGCGTAATGCGGAGCCGCGCGATGCGCTTCCACCGCCGCTTCATCCACATAGACCTCGTAGAAATAGTAAACATTCTCGTCGGACTCATCCTGCAGCACGTTGAACCGCACGCAGCCCGGCTCATCCCGTTCGGAGCCGAGGGCGTCGACTTCGATGGCCTCGAGAAAGTCCTGCCGCTTCTCCGGCTTCACCCTAACCTTGATCCATTTCGCAATCATTCTTCGCTCCTGATGTGTGTTGTTGGAACGGCGCGGCGGCCATTCATTCGTTGGTGAGAATACATTTGCCGACGACCTTGCGGTCGATAATCGCCTGCATCGCGTCTTCCACCCGGTCGAGCGGGAAGGTATGCGAGACATGCGGCGTGATCTTGCCCGCCTCGGCCCACTCGACGAGGACGCGGAGATTGGCTGCCGCGGTGTCGGGCTCGAACTCATTGAATCCGCCGACACGCACGCCGACCGCCGACGCGCCCTTGATCAGCAGGTGGTTCGTTTTGGCCAAGGCAGGTCCACCACCGACAAAGCCAAGGATTAGGATACGTGCGCCCCAGTTCAGGCAGCGCATCGATTCATCGAACACTTCTGCGCCGATCGGATCGTAGATCACGTCCGCGCCGCGCCCATCGGTCAGTTCCTTCACCCGGTCGCGGAATCCATCGCGGATGTTGATCACATGATCCGCGCCGTTTTCGGTCACGACGGAGAGCTTCTCGTCACTGCCGCCCGTCGCAATGACCGTCGCGCCCAAAATCTTACCAACCTGGACCGCAGCGAGACCGATGCCGCCGCTCGCCCCATGCACCACCAACACCTCGCCTTGCTGCAGGCGTCCACGCTGGACCAACGCGTGATACGCAGTGGTATAGGCCGATCGGAAGCCAGCCGCCTGCTCCAAACTCATGGTGCTGGGCACCGGTAAAGCCATTTTCGCCGGTATCGTCGCCATCTCGGCGAAAGCGCCCGGCGAATGGCGCGTCATGACCAGATCGCCGACGGAGAAATCCGTGACGCCGTCCCCGACTGCGACGACCTCACCCGCCGCTTCGCTGCCGGGAATGAAGGGCAGATCGGGCTTGGTTTGATACTTGCCGGCAATCATCAAGACATCGACGAATTGAACGCCGCGCGCCACCAGCGCGACCTTGATCTCGCCCGAGCCGGGATCTGGCGGTTCCGGCATGTCGCGGAGCACCAGATCGCTTGGCTCTCCCAGCTTTTCGCAAACGATCGCCCGCATATCCCTCTTCCAATTCTTGAAGTGTCCGGAAACGCTATTACTAGCGGAAGAATGCCGTCAAGTTGCCCGGCATCTCCGCGTCCTTAACGTATCCGCGCCGACGTTCAATCATCGGTGGGGTATGTCCAAAACGGCATGCGGGCCATGATCCTGTAAAGCCATGTCGGCAAATAGTGCAGTCGCGTAGGGTGCAACTTCACGCCGTCGGCGGTCTTGAAGGACAGCGCCGGGGAGCGCCGACCCGCCGGGCTTAATGCCGTAACCGGGTAATAGGCATCGCCAAGCTTGATCTGCAGGGGCGTGAAGCAGCGTAAGCGGCGCTCATACTCTTCCACTGTGAGCGCGGTCGGGTCGTCGATGCGGCGGAGCGCCCTTGCCGCTTTCTCCGAGAAGTAGCTGCCCTCGCCGGATTGTGGGATTGGGTTGAGGTCCGCGGACTCCATGGCATCAAGGACTTTTCCAAGATCATTCTTAGCCGCCCGACGCTTCGCGCGCGCCACCGCCAGCGGTTCCGCACCGGCGGGTACGGCCACACGGTTCCGTAGGATGATCGGACCGGTATCAATCGTCTCGGACATCACATGAAAGGCATAACCGGAAAATTCTTCACCGCGATAAATAGACCATTCCGTCGCCCACAAACCTTTGTAGTCGGGCAGATAGCCATTGTGATAATTCACCGCGAGATCAAAAACTCTGAGCAGATCCGGCCGCCAAATCTGCAGGCACGCAAAGCAAACCGCGTGCGTTACGGAATCACCGGACTTCAAATTTCGGACGAATGTTGGATCGTTGACATCATACCCCGGCGGCTCGATGACCTCGGCTCCATACCGTTGCGCGATTGCCCGCATCGTCGTCAGCCGGGGACGGTCCAACGTACCGATCGCACGCGGATTGAAAAAGGCCTTGAGTGCGAACGCAAGTTGGGACCACGCGCCCTGCCAAAGAAGCGCCGGTTCCTTCGACGTCACGCAAACCCGTACCCGGCTGACACCGTGCCGGCCATCAAGCTCCCGGAGGAGCGCGTCGAGCATCTCGTATGCAAAATCGACCCGCGGTTCCGCGAAGATGATCATGCCGCGCATCGTTGCCATCAGCGTCTATCCCCGACCCCGGTGCGACGCCTTATAAACGCGACACCTCGGTCTCCTTGCAGGTGATGAATTCCAACAGCGCGGGCACACCGTTCTGCGTCTGCTCGATACCGCGCTGGATGGCCGGCACGATGTCCTCCGGTTGGGTCACCCGCTCGCCGTAGCCGCCGAAGGCGCGCGCCATCGCGGCATAGTCGCCCGAGATGTCCGTGCTGCGGTATTTCTCGGTCGAGACCGGCATGACCTTGAGTTCGATTGCCATCGAGAAATTGTTCAACAAGATCGACAGAATTGGAATGCGCTCGCGCACCGCCGTTTCGAAGTCCATGCCGGTGAAGCCGATCGCCGCGTCGCCCCACACGTTGATGCAGAGCTTGTCGGGACAGACCAGCTTCGCACCCATCGCCAAGCCGAGACCGTAGCCGAGCTGCGTGGTCTTGCCCCAGCCGATGTAAGACAACGGCGTGGTCGCCTCCCAAAATGGCGAGAGCTGATCGCGCGGGCTGCCGGCATCGTGGGTGATGATCGTGTTGGCCCGGTCCACCGTGTTAGCGAGATCGCGTAGCACGCGATAGGGCGACAGCGGCGTCTCGTCGGAATCGCGTTTGGGCGCCCATTCGGCAAGCCAACTTTCCTTGATCGCCGCGATCTCCGTCGGCGTGTCGCCGCGGTCCCGGTCCTTCCCGCCCGTCGCCGCCTCGGCCTCGGTGATCATCGCGTCCAGGGTCAGGCCCGCATCGCCGACCAACTGATATTGGCTGACGACGTTCTTATTCAGATCGAGCGGATCTAGCGTCGCATGGATGACCGTCTTGCCCTCGGGCATGGTCACGCCGAAACTCGTCGTGGTGAAGCTGCAGCCGATGCCGAATATCACGTCCGACCGGTCCAGAAAATCCCGCACCGTCTTCGGCATCGCCAAGCCGCCGGAACCGAGCGACAACGGATGATCCTCCGGAAAGGCGCTCTTGCCTTCCAGGCTGGTACAGACAGGAATAGCGAGCAGTTCGGCAAGCCGCTTCAACTGCGGCCAGGCCTTGGCGTAATGCACCCCCTGCCCGGCGTAGATCACCGGCCGCTTGGCCTCGATCAGCACCTTGGCCGCTTCCTTAACGTCGTCCGGGTCCGGGCCGTAACGCGTCGTGCGTACGGGCGCGTAATCCAACTCGCCCTCGAAATCCTCGGGGAAGATGTCGGACGGAATTTCGACCAAGACAGGCCGCAGCCGGCCGTTGCGGAGCTGCGTGAACGCGCGCCGCATGATGTTGGGAATTTCCGCCGGCGTGGTGATCGGTTCCGCCGACTTGGTGACATGCTTGAAGTTGAGCGTCGAATTGAAGTTTGGATCGACATGGGCGATTTTCCGGGCATACCCCATCGGCATCACCAGGACCGGAACGGACTCGCCATAGGCCTGTGCCACACCGCCGAAGGCGTTCTCGGCGCCGGGACCATGCTGCATGCAGAAGACGCCGACCTTGTCGCCGCTGGTCAGCCGCGCGATCGCATCCGCCATATGCAGGCCGATCCGCTCCTGCCGCACGATCACAGGGCGAATGCCGGCCCGCGCCGCATATTCGATGACATGATTGACCGGATAGGCCAGCAGGATATCCACGCCTTCACGCTTGAGAATCTCACAAATCGCTTCCGCCGATTTCATGCGTCCCTCCTCCGTCCGATCATCATTCCGTCACTGGCAACAAGGGTACCTGTTTTTGCAGGTGGCGCGAAATGGAGAACGAGCCCGTGCCCCGCATTTGCGCGCGTCCGCGTTTGCCGTATCCTGAAATCTCACCCGGCCCACTCCGGCCACCGGCATAACGCCTTACCTTCGAAGAGACGGCGGTCCATGGCATATCGCGTCGGCGTCGATATCGGCGGCACCTTTATCGATTTCTGCGTCTTCGATACGGCGACGCAGGAGTTATCGACGCTCAAGGTGTTGACGACGCCCGCCGATCCGGGTGCAGAAGTGATCGAAGGCATGCGGCGGCTTTCGGAGATCTACGGGATCGATCCGGCCGCGGTCGAAAGCTTCATCCACGGCACCACCGTCGGCGTGAACACGGTCATCCAGCGGAAGGGCGCCAAGATGGCGCTGTTCACGACGGCGAATTTTTCCGATGTGCTGGAGGTCGCGCGGCTGCGCATGCCGGAATCCTACAGCCTGTTCTCGACGCGGCCGGAACCACTAATCACCCGCGACCGCGTCTTCGGGCTAAAGGAACGCATTCTCGCCGACGGCAGCGTCCAGACCCCACTCGAGGCCGATAGCGTGCGCGATGCGCTCGACCGGGCGCAGGCGCGCGGCGTCGAGGGCGTGATCGTGTCGCTGCTGCACGGCTGGCGCAATCCGGCGCATGAGGAACAGGTCGCGGCGATCCTTCGCCAAGAAGCGCCGGACCTGTTCGTGTTCACATCACACGAAATCTGGCCGGTGATCCGCGAATACGAGCGCACCAGCACGGCGATCATCAATGGCTATGTCCATCCGCGCGTCGCGGCCTATCTCGGTTCGTTGCAGGCAGCGCTCAAGGAAAGCGGCGTGACGGCCGAGCCGCTTGTCACCAAGTCGAACGGCGGGGTCATGAGCGCCGAGCTTGGCAAGACCTCCTGCGTCAACATGGTGCTATCGGGTACGGCATCCGGCGTTATCGGTGGCGCTTTCGTCGCGCGATCCTGCGGTGTCGACAATGCGATCACGCTGGATATCGGCGGGACCAGCGCCGACGTCGCCGTGGTGATCGACGGCGCGCCGCAATACGGCATGGGCGAGAAGATCGGCGAGTTCCCGCTCTACATCCCTTCCGTCTCGGTCACCTCGATCGGCGACGGCGGCGGATCGATCGCGCGGGTCGACGAGTTCGGCGTGCTGAAGGTCGGTCCGGAGAGCGCCGGCTCCGATCCCGGGCCCGCCTGCTACGGCCAGGGCGGCGACCGGCCAACCATTACCGACGCCTTCGCCGCCTGCGGCTTCCTCGGTCACCATGCCCTTGCCTATGACTCCGTAAGCCTCGACATCGACAAAGCGCGCGAGACGGTCGGCCTACTGGCTGCCACAATCGGTCGCGGCGTCGAGGAAACCGCCGAAGCGATCATCCAGGTCGCCGTGTCCGGGATGTATATGGAGATCAACAAGCTGACCGCGCGCTACGGCATCGACCTGCGCGACTTCGCGCTTGTCACTTTCGGCGGCGCGGGACCGATGCTCGGCTGTTTCCTTGCCAAGGAACTGCAGATGCGGCAGGTCGTCATCCCGACGACGCCCGGCGTGACCAGCGCCCTCGGCGGGCTTGTCGCCGATATCCGGAACGACTTCGTCAAAACCGTTTTCGCCGCCGCAGACGATGCCATTGGCACTATACCCGCGGATTTCGAGGAACTGTCGGCGCGCGCCCTGGATTGGCTGCACAGCGAACAGCACCACGCAGGCACGCATACCCTGCACCCGTCGGCGGACCTGCGATACACCGGCCAATCCTTCGAGATCGAGGTGCCGCTCGATCCGGACTGGCTCGTCAACGGCGATCTGGCGGCGATCCTTGACGCATTCCACCGGCGTCACGACGAGGTCTATGCCTTCAGCGACACGGATGCGGAAGTGCAGATCATGAATCTGCGGCTGGTGGTTGCCGGGACCATCGAGAAGCCCACGTTGAAGCCGCTGCCACATGCGGATGGCCCGGCCGACCCGGTCCGCGATATCGAGGTCTGGTTCGGCGGAAAGCACATCACCGTGCCGCTTTACGAACGCGACCGGCTGCACGCCGGGCAAACGCTTGCGGGTCCCGCCGTGATCGCGCAATCGGACACGACGAGTTGCATTCCCGATGGGTTCACGGGCACGGTCGATACACACGGCAATATCATACTCGCGTGGCAGGAGGGTTCCTGAGATGGCGATCGACAAGGTAACGCTCGAAATCCTCGCGAATCATTGCCGCGCCGCAACCGAGAGCATGGCCTACACGCTATACCGGACGGCGCATTCCACCTTCGTGAAGGAAACGGAGGATTTCACCATCGGGCTGCTGACCCCGGCGGGCAAGACCTTCGCCATTCCGCTCGACCTGGGCGCGACCTGGTTTCCGGGGCTCGACTACGGTGGCGCGCTGGACCTTGTAGACGGCGGCTATGAAGAAGGTGACATCGCCTTCACCAACGATCCCTATAGCGGCTACGTCTCGACCCATACGCCCGACCTGCATATGTGGAAACCGATCTTCCACGAGGGCGAGCTGGTCGCGTTTTCCTGCGGTCACATCCACAACACCGACATCGGCGGCGCGGTCCCCGCAAGCCTGTCGCGCAGCCTGGTCGAAATCCACCAGGAAGGCATCCGCTTCACGCCCTGCAAGCTCTACAAGCGCGGCGAACTGAATCGCGAACTGCTCGACGTCATGATGACCAACGTGCGCCAGCCGGAACAGAACTGGGGTGATCTCAAGGCCTTCGTCGGCGCGATGAACACCGGCGAGCGCAAGGTCAAGGAGATGGTGGCCAAGTTCGGCGTCGAAACCTTCCACGAGGGTGTCGAAGACCTGATGGATTACGCCGAGCATCAAGCGCGCGAAATTCTGCGCGGCATGCCCGACGGCGAGTATTTCTTCTCCGACTACACGGACGAGGATTCGGACAGCGAACGGAATCCGTGCCGGCTGGCGCTAACCCTCACCATCGACGGCGATAGCGCGACCCTCGACTTCACCGGCTCGGACCCGCAGCTCACCTCGTCGATCAACGTGCCGACCGGCGGTTTTGCCCATCACACTCTGATGCTGGTCGGCGTCTACTACGTACTCTACACGATGAATCCCAACATCATGCTGAACTGCGGCCTGACCCGACCGTTCACCTGCATCCTGCCGAGCGGCACCGTGGTGAACCCGGAGTTTCCCGCGGCGGTCGGCATGCGGAGCCTGACCTGCGGACGATTGCGCAGTCTGGTCTTCGGCGCGTTCGGGCTCGCCATTCCGGACCGCATGCCCGCCGCCCCGGCCGGATCCAGTTCGATCGTCAACGTCATGACCACCGACAACAAAAGCGGACGCCGCATCATCGCCGCGATCGATCCGGTGGTCGGTGGTGCCGGCGGCATGCCGCATGCGGACGGTCCCGATGGTTCCGGCGCGGACGCGTCCTACCTGAAGAACACGCCGGTCGAGTTGATCGAGGCCGAAGTTCCCATCGAGATCCTGCGCTACGGCCTCTCACCCGATTCCGGTGGCGCGGGAGAAAATCGCGGCGGGTTAGGCACCTGGCTGGAATTCAAGGTGTTCTCGCCGGGAACGCGGATCACAGCGCGCAACCGTGATCGTACCCGCTTCCGCCCCTGGGGCATCCTCGGCGGCAAGGCGGGACGACCGTCGAACTTCATCCGCAACCCGGACACGCCGCAGGAAGAAATCCTCGGCAACCAGGACACGCTCACCGCCGAGCCCGGCGACGTGCTGCGCTTCTACGGTCCCGGCGGCGGCGGCCGGGGTGATCCGTTGGACCGAGCCCCCAACCGGGTGTTGCGCGACGTCGAACGCGGGTGCGTGTCGACGCCGGCGGCGCGCGCCGACTACGGTGTCGTGATTGCCGACGGTGCGGTAAACACCGCCGAAACCGAAACACTGCGCGCGGAACTACGCAACGCTGCCGGGCCAAGCGGCCATTTCAACTTCGGCCCCGAACGCGAGGACTACGAAAAACGCTGGACGCGCGGCGCCTACGACGAATTGACCGTGATCCTTGCCAATCTGCCGGTGCATTGGCGCTTCTTCGTGAAGTCTCGAATCTTCGACGCGATGGACGATGCGGACACAGGTGGCGCGGAAACCGTGCGCACGGCCTTCGCTTCGATCATGGACGCCCATCCGCAAATCAGGTCGTAGGATTCAGTGCCTACTCGGGATCATCGACAAGCATTGACGAGGCGCCGGCGTATATTCATATCACTGAGGCTTGATTCGGATTGCCCTGCGTTCAACCCCAACCTCGCGCCGGAGACCGACGCATGAGGAAGGCCGTGCTTGCCCTTGGAGCGATCCTGTTGGCGTCCTGTTCGATTAATGACCGTGTCGAACCGCTTTCAGTATCGAAAGTAACCAAACTTTGTCTCAAGAAGAATAAAGCCGTCCACATGTCGGGTTTCCTGCCCGAGATCATCCACCAGTTCGAACGTCACGGCGTGACGGCGACGACCTACAGCGGGACGCGGCCCAAGGGCTGCCGGTATCACGGCGACTATGTCGCGCGATGGACCTGGGACGTGGCGATGTATCTGAACTTCGCCGAAATTAAAATCTATGACCGGAGCAAACAGATCGGCCTTGTCGAATACGACGCCCGTGTCGCCCAATTCCACATCGGTAAATTCGGAACCACACGCAGCAAACTGGATCCACTGTTCGACCGGCTCTTCGCCAGGCGATAAGCGCAGCTGTTAATTCCGCGCCGCGGCCTGCAGCGGCTTCAAGGAGAAAACGTAGCTGTCATCCGCGAGCGGCTTGTGGCAGGCAAGACATGTCGCCTGATTGACGTTCGGTTTGAGCGATTTGTCCGCCTTGAAAACAGCATAGTGCCAATCACCGTTGCGAAGAATGTCGGGAAAGTCCTGGCCCCATCCGGCGCGCCGCTCCATCGCCGTATAGGCGGCGAGTTTTTCGGCGACATAGAACCCGTCGGCGCCTTTGACCGGTTTCTTGGCCGCGTCCAACTTGGCCTTGAAAACCTCGACGAACAACACCGACCCCTCCGGCAGCGGGTTGCCGTTCTTTGCCGCCTGCAGGGCGGCCATGTTCGCATAGTATTTCCGCACCTGCTTGCGTTTCGCGAAATTTATCGTCGTGTAGTGCGTGAAGCCGGCCTTGAAGTCGGCCGGGAACTGCATGCGGGAAGATACTAATTTATCGAGCGGTTTCGACTTCGCCGAGCCTTGCGCCGGCCCCGGCAGGCTGGCGAAGAAGGCCGCAACATTGGCGATATCATCCTTGCCCGCCTGCCCGGCGATGGCGTTCATCATCGCGTTCTTGCGTTTCCCCGACTTGAACGCCTTAAGCTGACTGACGAGATACTTGCCCTTCTGTCCCGCCAAGTTGGGGATCTTGTCGGAAACGCTGATGCCGTTCGCACCGTGACAGGCGGCGCAAACAGTCGCCGCCAAGGATTTGCCCGCTTCCAGATCGGCGGCGCCCGCCGGTAGCGTGAAGGCTCCAGTGAGAAGAACTCCTAATGCAGCTTGCCTCAGTCCCATAGCCGTATCCTCGTTGCGTTTCGCATCGCCGCGACTAAGAAAACGATATATCGGCGGCCCGAGGACTGATAGTCACACTACGGTGATCGAAATCCGCAACGCGCGGCGGAGGCGAGCGCCCATTCCAAGCGGCGGTTCCGTCTCATTCCCGCAGCTTGCTTCCCGTTGTCAGTTGTCGCCGCAGCATTCGAAGAATCGTGCTTCGATCCGGATCTGTCAGTCGGCCATGGTTCCGCAGGAACGTTTCAATGTCCCGCCCGGAATACAATCCGGTAACGCGTCCATTTTCGATTGTCAGCCCCTGCCGGGTGAAATCCACGCCGCGTCCGTGACAAATCATGCACCGATCACGGAAGACACCTCCCGCTTCCACAACGAAAGCCAGATGCGCCGCCAGGACTACGGCCTCGCCGGCCGTGAGCCTCCCATGGCCATCCGCAAGGAACTTTCCAATTTCCTTGCCTGTCTTGCGGCCAACGGTTCTATCGCCGCGTCGCACGAGGCTTTCCCGCGCAAACTCTCCGGCATGCGCCTTATGGCAACCGCCGCACCGCTGCTCATAAACCGCATGCGGATCGATGGTCTGCGCAGCTGCACCGAGACCGCTCCAACAGAGCGCAAGGAAAAGAGAAACGACGACGCCCAACCGAAATGTCTGAACGCGGACACGAATCAAACTCAAATTGCAGCATCCTTCCAAACATCCGGCGAAATGCGTCCGGCGCCACAATAAATCGATAATCGTCAGCCCCACGCCATGACGCAGATCAACGGCGCGCGGATACGGCACCGGTTCGATCATCAAACGGAGCGAGGGCTAGTTCTCCAATTCCGCCACGTCGAGCAGACCGATCGTCGAATCCCACAGCGCCATCGCCAGTGTTTTGCCATCTTCGGAAAATGCCAGGGATTGAATGACCAGGCCCGTGCGGCGCTCGAACTTACGCTCACCGGTTTCCACATCCCAGCCGCGCAACAAACCCTTTTCGTCCCCCGATACCGCCAATTGCCCGTTCGGCGATACCGCTAGCGCACGCACCCAGTAGGATTCAAAACCGTTCTGCCCCCAGGACACATCGCCGGTCTGCGGCCTAATTGTGCGTAGACCCGACTTGCCGTCGATCTGCGACCCGACGATTAGCGCTTGCGCGTCTGGCGCGAAGGCCATCTTCCACATGCCGAGGATGGTCATGGGATCGTCCAGCGATGCGGTTCGCGCCATCTGGGCCTCTCCCGAAACTTCGAAGACCTCCAAGGCGGTACGATGCCCGATCTTTCGACCAATGGGGTCCGGCTCCTTGCTGTAGGTTCCCGTCGCTGCAGCCACAAACTGCCCGTTGTCGGACATCGCCAGTCCGTTGCGCACCGACAACTTCGTCGCCGCGGTGGCGTATTTGGCCAGGGATTCGGTTTTCCAAACTTCTACCGTCCGTGAGCCTTCGCCCGCGATCGCAAAACTTGAACAATCCTTGCTCCACGCGGCATGGTCATATTCCCCGCTAACCACGTGACGCTTTGCATTCGACGCCACATCAACCAATACGACGTTATTGCTTGCATTGATCAGAAGCAGTTCACGAGCGCGGCAGTATGCGAAAAGCGATTCCGTCCAGACGATCAGGCGCGACTTACCGGTCGCCGTGTCCCAGGCATGGATGTTGCCGTCGTCCTGCCGGGCGATTACGCGGGACCGGTTCTGATCCAGCACGATACCAAGCGGAAGGTTCGGCAGGCGGCGATGCTCGTTATGCGGTCCGGCCTTACCGAATTGCGCAGAAAAATCCGCAGCGGGCGTCCGAAGGAAGATGTCGTAGAGCAACCACGCCATCCCGACGACGGTGACGGTCATACAAAACGTGAATAACGCCCGGTTCATCGCGAAGCCCCCCAGCCCCCGGCCCGACCCGTTATACCGGCACGTCCCCCGCAATCGTCACGCGATGCATGCGGCGTGTGTGCCCGGCATAGTCGGCAATCGCATAATGGCAGGTACAGCGGTTGTCCCACAGCACCAGTGTACCCGGTTCCCACTGTACCCGGCAGGTAAATTCCGGCCGTTCGATATGCTTCATCAGGTAGTCCAGCAGAGGCTTACTGTCCTCCGCCGACATGCCATCGAAGCGTTGCACCTGATCGCCGATGTAGAGACATTTTCGCCCCGTCTCCGGATGCGTGCGGATCAACGGGTGAATGCCGATGACCGGCTCCTGCTCCGGCGCGTTGAGCTTCTCGGCCATGCCGCCCT
The DNA here is from genome assembly GCA_021774335.1 of Alphaproteobacteria bacterium. Lineage (GTDB taxonomy): Bacteria > Pseudomonadota > Alphaproteobacteria > UBA8366 > UBA8366 > JAJFJD01. The sequence goes on along the minus strand of JAJFJD010000036.1, from coordinate 5,881 downwards.
TGGCATACCACTGCTCGCGCGACATGCCGCCATAGCGCGACTTGTCCGCGCCGTCGCAATAAATCTTCAGGCCCGACAGCATGGTCTTCATGCCGTCGGACAGATGCTCATATGCCAATTCCAGATTCGAGAAGAGCGTGTCGCCGCCGACCGGCGGCAGGTCCTTGGCATAGAGCAGCGTGACCTTGACCGGGGTTGGGTCGTACATCTGATCGGAATGCCAACGGTTGCCGAAGATGCGCTGCGCGTCCGGCTTGGCGAGGATTTCGAAGACTTCCGGCTCCTCCGGCAATCCATCCATGTAGGGATAGAAATGGACGTCGCCCCACCGCTTGGAGAAGGCCAGGAAGGTCGCGGGATCGAGCGTCTGGTCACGGATCGCCAGAACCTTGTGGTCCAGGAACGCCGTTTCCAGCGCCGCCCAAACATCATCGGACAGCGGTTCCGAGAGGTCGATGCCCCGAACATCCGCCCCGAGCGCGCCTGCGATCGGCGTTGCCAGCGCGTTTCCGGTCTTGCGTCCCATCAAACCGTCCTTTTCGATCCTTGTGATCAACATAACGCCAATCCAAGTATCGTCGGAACCGATTCTCCGGTCAAAACCGAGGCCGGATTGCAACCCGCCAGCGCTAACCCGGATTGCGGCCGGTAATGACCCAGGACGACGAGTCCATCACGATGCCGTCGGCCTCTTGCTTCTGTGCTTCGATCGCCTTGGCCAGTGCGGCCTCGATCTCACCGCGCTTCGCCTCGGCTTCGTCACCGGCCTCGCGGAACACTTCGCCGGCCGGGCCAAGCGCGAGTTGAAAATCGATGGCGTCTTGGACCGTACGACCGACCAGCACGAGCGCGTCGACCCGGGTGAAGGTAACGTCTTCGTAGCCGGCGGATTTCATCATGCCGGCAACCGTCTCCTCATTCGCCATCGAGAACGGACCCGGGCCGCAAGTGCGCGCGTCATCGCCCGGCGCGGGCAGATAGTTGAGCACCACGTCCTTGGCCATGCTGAGCCAGGGATTGTCCGCCGGCGTCCGCCAGACGATATGCGTCATCAACCCACCCGGCTTGAGCGCCGTCCGCATATTGCGGAGCCCGGCGACCGGGTTCGAGAAGAACATCGTGCCGAAGCGTGAGAAGACGAAATCGTAGGTCGGGTCGAACCGTTCGGAGAGCGCATCGCCTTCGACGAAAGCGACGTTGTTCAGCCCCCTAGTCTCGGCGTCGGCGCGGCCGTAATCGAGGAAGGCGTTGCAGCAGTCGAGCCCGACAACGGTTCCTTTAGGCCCAACGCGTTCCGCCAAGTCGACGGCGGTATCACCGAAGCCGCACCCGATATCGAGCACCTTGTCGCCCTCGTTGACCGGCAGGTTGGGGAAGATCGCCGCGCTGTGATGCGTCAGCCCATCGACCAGAACATGTTTGAAGCGAGTGAATTTCGGGGCCAGGATTTCGTTCCAGAAATCGACATACTCATTACTTTGCGTTTCCGCGACGACCGCACTCATGACTTATCTCCGCCCTTTGTTTGTTGGTTGCTGTGGCGAAACCGGTAACAGCACCGGCCTCGAACACGGCATACCCTAGGGCGTCGATGTTTCCCGCCGTTGTCTGGAACGGTGGAGATTTGTTTCAATTGTTGCTGAGCGGTATTGGATGGCCAGGGCCGGTCTAGCCCTTGGCGGCAACCCAGGCATTGAAGCGGTCGTCGCATTCGCGGAAAACGGCGCGGGTGTTGTCCATATCCCACGGCTCCTCGACCAAGGTCTCGTGATCCCATTGCGCGCGCGGCTTCGGCGGTTCGAAGAAATCGCCGCCATAGACATGGATGGCGCTGGTCAGTTTCTTGATCGGGTTGGCGACCGAATGGATGATGTCCGGCCCCATCGTCACCGCCTGCCCCGCGCCCATCGAGTCCGACCCGGCGGCCTCGATCATCGGTTCACCCGCGTCGGCATCCTTGATGCGGCGCCAGAACATGTTGTCCTCGCGCCCGCCATAGATGCCGATGACCGCGAACATGTTGTGATTGTGCGGCAACAACGTCATGCAGGGCGCCCAGATGAAGTTGATGATCGTCAGGTCGTTGGCCTTATACAGCGGAAAGACGCCCGCCTGGGTCGGCTCGCCCAACTCGGCGCAGACGCCCGAAGGATCGGCCACCGCTTCCACTACGAGTTCACGAATGGCCTTCTGCCCTTCACCGACCGCCGATTTGCAATCCTCGATAAACCGATCCTGCTTGAACACGTCGCACTCTCCCGTTTCTGGCGTTGTTTTGCGGCATCGTAGCGTCTGCATGACGACCGAGCCACCACTGAGGATGTGACAAATAGCAACCGAATGTTTCCCGACGATGTCTGAGACGGTGGGAAAGAACCGTCACGGACTTGGCGCGGTTCAGCAGCGTAACGGACGATGAGACTTATGCGCGCTTCGGTTCTACCGGTACCCAGCCCGTACAAATTCTAAAGGCAAGCGATATGGCGCTTATGACCAGTGCTATGGGCACATAGTTCAACGCCGGCAGGAGAACATATGTCACGACCCCATAGACCATGCCGTCTATCGACCCGAAAGACAGTTCCTTCGTCGGATCGTAGATGCCGAATACGGCATCCAACTGAACGGAAATCAGCAAGACCAGTAAATAGGCCGGCGCGCCCACGGTTCCTCCCAGCAACAACAAACGAACGCCTTCGTGCCGGGTATGACGCCAGGAATGTCTCAGTCGATACCGCTCGTCCACGGCAGCAGCAGGAAACACGAAACTCAACCGGAACATCAAATAGGGAATGCCCAAATAAAAAAACAAGACGATGAGAACGATCCCTACCGACAGAATCGAAAAGAGAGGCTCATCTGTGTCGAGCGAACTTAAAGACCATCCTTGCTCTGCCGCAATTTCAATAATTCGGACAGGCAAGTGGTAAATCGACGTGACGATCGCGGCGAATATGAAAAAGATAACGTGCCGACGGCTAGGGTGCGGCAACAAGGGCGGGCGCCCTTCATCCGGACCGAGCAGGGTCAGCCGATGCCACGCCACGCCAAAAAACGCATAGGGAATAAGATCGATATAAAAGGCCCACACATCCAGGATGACAGATTCCATATCCGACACCAGGTCCCAGAAAAGCCAGAGTATGATGCTCAACAGGAGCGGAAAGGCGACCGCTTTGAAAAACAACGCCGGTTGACCGAATACAGCGGCGTAGGTTTCCTTGATGGACCCTAGAACGGGTAAGAGCTGTACTGCTGCCTCGGGAGGGGAATCGGTCATTACGACATCGGCGCAGTGGCGGTCAGCAGGCAACCGGTGATGCCCCAATAGGACGCGGTGACGATCGCATAATTCCGAATGTCGAGCATGGCTTAGACTCTGTCCTTAATTTGCAGCCTCGGCTCCGTGCGCCATCGCGGTCGCGACTTTCCTAGCGTCGCCGCTAACGCTCACAACTCGATGACAAGTCCGTCATGGGCGCATTCTTCGGGCACTTTGTCCGCCATCGCCAGCATCTCCAGTCCCATATGGGTCAGGATCATGCGCTTCGCGCCGAACCCCTCCTTGTGCTCCTGGATGGTGGGATAGTTCAGGTGCCACTTGACCGGCTTGGTGTGGAAGTAACATTCGGCGATAAACAGATCGGCGTCCTTCGTCGCTGTCATCATCTCGGGCGTCCAGTCGCCATCGCCGGAATAGGTGACCACCTTGCCGCCGACGCCGACGCGCAGCACGGTCGGGTCGGTCTGCCAGGTATGCTTGGCCGCAAAGGGGCTGACCGACAGGCCGAGCACGTCCGTCGTCTCCCCTACCGGCAGTTCCACATAACTGACCGGGAATTTCGCTTCCATCGTCTCCATGCCAGGGAACAGCACGGCAGCGGCTTCGTCGAGCCGCGCTTTCAGGTTTTTCGGCCCGGCGATGGTCAGCGGCCGGTCGCGCTTCGCGCCCAGCATCGCGTCCAACAACAGGAAAGGAATACCCGCCGAATGGTCGCCGTGAATATGCGTCAGCAGGATCGCGTCGATCGAATTATGTGAAATCCGCTGCGCGTTGAGCGCGACCAGCGACGATGCGCCGAAATCGATGGTGAATCGAACGCCCGGCCCGTCCACCATGATGCAGGTATTGAACCGGCCACCGCTGCCGAACGCGTCCCCCGACCCGACAAAATTCACTTTTACCGACATTCCTTGCTCTCCCTACCGTCGCATCCAGCGCGCTCGATTCCCGCATTCACGGGAGTCACGGCTAAACTGTCTTCGCCAACCCGCGAAGTCGATCCTCATACGTCCAAACAAAATACGCCGTGTACCCGCAACAACAAACCGGACTCTTCGATGAATATCCTTTGCCTGCTCGACCTTCCTGATGGTGACGCCGAAAAGATCGAGGCTGTGGCCCCCTCGGTATCGCTGACCATGGCACCGAATTGGTTCGACGGTGAGATCAGGGAAACATGGGACGAGTTCGCCGCGGCACAGCATCTCATGCCGGATGCCAACGGGCACGGGACGCGCGAAGAACGCGACGCCCTACTGGCGAAGGCGGATGTGGTATTCGGCGGCTGGCCCTATCCGTTCGACCTGCGATCGCGGGCCCCGAACCTGAAATGGTTCCAGCAACAACCGGCTGGAGCGAGCAACCTGCGCAAGGGCGACCTGTGGGGATCGGACGTGATCGTTACCACGTCGCGCGGTTTTGGCAACACGCTGCCCATCGCCGAATATGCGATCGGCAGCCTGTTCTATTTTGCCCGGCGCTTCGACCAAGCGGACCGGGACCGCACCGAAGGCGTCTTCCACAAACCGAATTACAAATCCCTCCTGTTCGAGGGCAAGACGATCTGCGTGATCGGCGCGGGCGGCATCGGCGCGCATGTCGGCCGACTGGCTGCTGGACTGGGGATGCGCGCGGTCGGCACGAAGCGGACACCGGGCAACGACCTCCCCGAGGGGTTTTCCGACATCCGCAGTCCCGACGGCTTGCTGGACCTCCTGTCCGAGAGCCATTTCGCCGCCATTTGCTGCCAGTGGACGCCGGAAACGGACAAGCTGATGAACAAGGAGGCCTTCGGCGCGATGAAGCCGGACGGCGTCATGACCAACGTCGCGCGGGGCGAGATCATCGACGAAGACGCGATGCTGGACGCCCTGGATTCCGGCCACCTGCGCGGCGCGGCGCTCGATGTCTATGTCGGTGAATTCGAGCACCCGCCGAGCGAGCGCCTGTGGCAGCACCCCCGCATCCTCATCACGCCGCATGTGTCGGGCAAAACCGACGTGCACTACCGCCGCTCCACCGACCTATTCTGCGAAAACCTGCGGGCCTTCCTGGATGGGAAGCCGATGAAGAACGTCATCGATTGGAGCGCGGGGTACTAGAAACTCCTAAACCGAAACCCATCAACACTATCGAACCTTTTCTTGGATTAGTCGGTGATGCCGTAAAAACTGTCGCCAGCGAAGAAGCTGAAAAATCTCATCAACAGCGGTGAAACCATTTTGGTGCCCAGTACGCAGATTAGTCGCATAGAGTTCGTTTCGGGTCATTGGCGGACGTCAGAGGACGCACTTAAATTGTCCGTTCCTGGAGCTAGAGCAGACGTCGATCTGGAACGACGGAAGGTCCGCTAAGGGACATGTGTGGACGGCTCCCAGTTGGCAAGGATAGTTTTGAGGGTGTTGCAAACTGGTCGGGTGCTGTCATGTGTCCGGCCTGTTGACGCGGCACACCTGGCCGCTGGCCCTAATGCGATCCGCTGGATCGGGTCCCAATCATTAGCGCGCGCTTGATGCGCCCTGACCCAAACGGGTTTTCCCGACCCTCGGTTCGACCGATTTTGCATTACCTCACGTTCACCCTGCCAATCTCATTAAC
>JAJFJD010000035.1 GCA_021774335.1 Alphaproteobacteria bacterium | reverse complement strand
GTGTTTGGCACCTCGATGTCGGCTCATCACATCCTGGGGCTGAAGCCGGTCCCAAGGGTATGGCTGTTCGCCATTTAAAGTGGTACGCGAGCTGGGTTTAGAACGTCGTGAGACAGTTCGGTCCCTATCTGCCGTGGGCGTTGGAAATTTGAGGAGAGCTGCTTCTAGTACGAGAGGACCGAAGTGGACGAACCTCTGGTGTTCGGGTTGTCACGCCAGTGGCATTGCCCGGTAGCTACGTTCGGACAGGATAACCGCTGAAAGCATCTAAGCGGGAAGCCCCCTCCAAGATTAGATTTCCCTGTGGACTTGATCCACCTGAAGGGCCGTTCAAGACCAGGACGTTGATAGGCTGGGTGTGTAAGCACTGTGAAGTGTTGAGCTAACCAGTACTAATTGCCCGTGAGGCTTGACCATATAATAGAAACGATTGTGTGCGCTCTATTGAAACCGGACAGATGTTCAGACACATTCCGCCTCAAAATATTTACTTCAATAATGCATTTCTTTATTTGTACTGAAAATACTGATAAGTATTTTCTAGCAGAGTGCCCCTAAGTAGGGATTCGGCTATCGGTCGCCAACAAGCGACTGAAGTCAAACCAGTTTGTCTGGCGACCACAGAGACGTGGAACCACCTGATCCCATCCCGAACTCAGAAGTGAAACGCGTTATCGCCGATGGTAGTATGGGGTTTCCCCATGTGAGAGTAGGTCATTGCCAGGCATCTAAACCAAAAAAGCCCCAGTAGAGATTTCTGCAGGGGCTTTTTTATTAGGGTTCTTGTTTGGTGAAGATATCGTCTGCCCAGCTTGTAGGAGTCTGTCAAAACCGCTGATAATACTTTTTTCTCTGGATTGCTTATGGATTCATTCACAATATATTTATTGGCGGGTGCCATTGCTGGCCTGCTTGGTGGGTTATTTGGACTCGGCGGCGGAGCAATTGTCGTCCCCGTGCTTATCTATTGCTTCACTTTAAACCAGGTGGATCAGTCGGTACTGACCCACCTGGCGATCGGCACTTCATTAGCGACAATCGTCGTGACCTCGCTAAGTTCAATTCACACGCACCATAAGAAACAGGCTGTATTATGGCCCGTCGCGGTATGGATGGTACCTGGCATCGGGCTGGGCGCGATCATGGGGAGTTTGTTTGCGGCAGAGCTTTCCGGTTCCATGTTACAGGGCTTGTTTGGCGGATTTTTGATATTAATGGCCTTGCAAATGGCCATCGGGGGAAGCCCAAAACCTCATCGAGATCTACCGGGCCGTTGGCTGGGTACAGGAAACGGTGCAGGAATTGGATTCGTTTCAGGTGTTTTTGGGATTGGTGGCGGTTCACTGAGTGTGCCGTATTTTGCCTATTGTAATGTCAATATGAAGAATGCAGTTGCGACTTCAGCGGCTCTGGGTTTCCCCATCGCATTGTTGGGTGCCGCGACCTATATTTTCCGGGGGCTGGGTACCGTAGGGTTGCCCGAAAGTGCCGTGGGTTTCGTGTTTTTGCCAGCGCTGGTAGGTATTGTCTTGACCAGCATACCGTGTGCTCGGCTAGGTGCTCTGCTGGCCCATCGACTTCCAGCTAAACATTTGAAACGATTATTTGCAGTGCTTGCCTTTGTTCTGGGTGTCGTTTTTATCAGCTCAAATGCGGGTTGATAGGCAAAGATTGACGAAACACGGCGAAATATGAATAAAACTGGTAGGGCGGTTCTGGAGATACTGATAGGTGGCGACCTGATTTCGGGAACGGCGATTGGCGAACAGTTGGGCATTAGCCGAACCGCCGTCTGGAAACATCTTAGTCAATTACGGGCATGGGGGGTCGGCATACAAACAGTCAAAGGGCGAGGCTACCGTGTCGAAGCCGGTATTGAGCTGCTATCCGAACCTCAAATTCTAGCAGCTATGTTGACAGAGTCCATTCCTCTGCTGGACGAGTTACACATACTGAATGATATTGACTCGACAAACACTTACGCCCGTGAGCAAATTGAGCAGGGTTTCGGTTCAGGTTTTGTGTGTATGGCCGAGCGCCAGAGTCGGGGTCGAGGGCGGCTTGGTCGTGACTGGGTCAGTCCCTTTGGCCGTAATATCTATCTGTCCGCGATCTGGGAGTTTCAACAAGGTGTGGCCGCGCTCGAAGGCTTAAGTCTTGCCGTCGGAGTTGCCGTATGCAGGGCGATCAAGGTCTTAGGTGTGACGGGTATCGAACTAAAATGGCCCAACGACATATTGCTGGGCGGGCGTAAGGTCGGCGGCATCTTGCTTGAAATGCTCGGTGACCCTGTCGGGGTTTGCCAGGTGGTCGTCGGTATCGGCATAAACTTTGAAATGCCCGCCGATGCAGCGATTGACCAAGCGTGGGCAGATTTAGCGAAACATCAAGGGGTTACACGCAATTGCCTTGCCGGCCAGGTGCTATCGCAATTATTACCGCTGTTATCCACCTATTCAGACTTGGGCTTCTCCCACTACAAGTCAGAATGGGAGGATTATGACGCGTTTCAGGGGATAGACGTGCAGTTGTCGACGCCAGGGGAAACCGTGGCAGGCATTGCTCGCGGTGTCTCAGCTAGCGGTGCGATTTGCCTGGAAATCGAAGGCCAAGAACATCTCTTTAGTGGCGGTGAAGTCAGTTTGCGGAGGCGTGTGTGATTCTGGATATTGATGCGGGCAATAGCTGCATTAAATGGCGGCTATCGGATCAAGGTGAAACTGCGCAAAGAGGTACCGTCACGCATCACGAAAACGCCTGGTCAGTATTGGCCGAGTATAAAACAACGATAATTCGCGTCCGCGCGTCCAACGTAGCGGGTGCCAAGTTGGGCGATAACCTGTCAAGCTGGATTCAGCAAAACATCGGGCTTAATACGGAATTTGCTGTCTCGCAAGAACGAGTCGGCAACGTGACCAATGGCTATAGTCAACCCGAAACCCTGGGAGTGGATCGTTGGCTGGCCGTATTAGCTGGATGGAATCGAGTGCGGGGTCCATGTCTTGTCGTCGATGCGGGAAGTGCGCTGACCGTGGATTTTGTTGCCGCTGGAGGCCAGCATCAAGGTGGTTATATTGTGCCGGGGCTACGTATGATGCTTGCGTCACTATATGGCGGGACTGCAGATGTGCGTATTGAGCCTGATGTTGAATACAGTCAGGTGGCCGGGATCGACACAAAAACCGCGGTGCAGAATGGCTGTTTTACGATGTCCGCCGCACTGGTAAAAACAAGTCTGAAGCAACTCGAAGAAAACGAAGGCAGGGCGACGCTCATATTAACTGGGGGTGGTTCCGAGCCATTGGTCGAATTTCTTGAAGGCAGGGTCTTCCAAGTGCCTGACCTTGTTTTGGAAGGTTTGGATATAGCACTGCCATAAGCACATCGGCACATTAAGGGTCTTTAAAAACGATTATGAAATGGATATTGGCCGCAGTAGCCCTGTGTAATCTGGTTGCTTTTTATTGGTTTACATACCAGCTAGACGAAGATCCTACTGTAGCGACCGAACAGCAACCACCTAGGTCGGGTATTTCTTCATTAACGCTAATAAACTCAAGTTTAGATCCGGCGCCCGACGAGCTAGCCGCCAGTTCACCACAAAATAAAGAGGCATTGGAGCACATCGATTGTTGGGAGTTAGGGCCAGTTATCGAAGAGTCGATAATTAGAAGGCTCGCTGGAGAACTAAGCAACTTTGGCATGTCCATTGCTACTCGACATACTGGCCTTATGGCCCAGGCTGGCTATTGGGTGTATATCCCGCCGCTCGCTTCTGCCGAAGATATTGCCGCTAAAAAGCTGGAACTAAAAGCAAAAGCCATCGACAACTTTGTATTTCGAGATGGTTTGCTAAAAAATGGTATTTCACTGGGTTATTTTAATTCATATGAAAATGCCGATATCAGGTTGAGTGAGTTGACTTCAATCGGCATCGAGGCAAAATTGGAGTCTTCTGAAAATATTGCTTCGAGTTTCTGGGCGGTGTTGCCAGTGGAGGCCCTGGAATCATTATCCAGAGAATTTTGGCTCGAGATGGCTAAATTAAACCCGAAATTAAAGGTTAAAGCCGTCGCCTGTGGAACAGAAGACGTTTGAATAATCATGGGCTATTCTCTATTGCGTTAATCCGCAGAATTATAGCCTCGCTGGTCAGGAGTAATTGATCGTGCGGATCAGCCAGATAAACCCATAATCTATTGCTTCATAGGCCCTATTCCAATAGAATCGCGCTTCCATTTTTCATGAGTTTTTGCTGGCGTAGCTCAGTTGGTAGAGCAGCTGACTTGTAATCAGCCGGTCGGGGGTTCGACTCCTCTCGCCAGCTCCAAAATAAACCAGGCAGGCCGTCTGGTTTTTTACATGGTGAGTCAGTTGACAACAGCCAGGCGAGCGCGGACAATGCTCGCCCTTTTTCTGGGAGGGGTTCCCGAGTGGCCAAAGGGATCAGACTGTAAATCTGACGCGCAAGCTTCGGTGGTTCGAATCCACCCCCCTCCACCAAAAATATTAAGGTAACTAGTTGTTTTATAATGATTATTTGCGGTCGGTCAGGGCTTGGTAGCGAGGTTGGTGATACAGGGTTGGTTCAGTTGCGGGTATGGTTCAATGGTAGAACCTCAGCCTACCAAGCTGATGATGCGGGTTCGATTCCCGCTACCCGCTCCAGATACAGGTTTGATGAGCAATCGAGGCTCATATAGCTCAGTCGGTAGAGCACTTCCTTGGTAAGGAAGAGGTCACCGGTTCAAATCCGGTTATGAGCTCCATACTTCTTGATAAAGAGCGGGTGTGGTTGGTAAAGGTTGTCGATGAAGTTGGATAAAGCAAGTTGGTGAAATGTTTTTATTTGTATTTTGATCCGGTTAGAGGAGCAGGTTGATGTCTAAAGAGAAATTTGAGCGTAATAAGCCGCATGTGAATGTTGGTACGATTGGTCACGTAGACCATGGTAAGACGACGTTAACAGCGGCCCTGACACGGGTCTGTTCAGAAGTTTGGGGTGGTGAAATGGTCGCCTTT
>JAJFJD010000034.1 GCA_021774335.1 Alphaproteobacteria bacterium | reverse complement strand
CAAGTCGACGGCTCGCAAGACCGTTAAGCGGAAAGCCACAGCTCGTAAGCCTGCGAAGAAGGTCGCCCGCAAGTCGACGGTTCGCAAGACCGCCAAGCGGAAGCCTGCTGCTCGTAAGCCCGCGAAGAAGAAGGTCGCGCGTAAGACGATGAAGCGGAAGACCACGGCCCGTAAACCGGCTCGTAAGGTCGCCCGTAAGTCGACGGCTCGCAAGACCGTTAAGCGGAAAACGGCTGCTCGTAAGCCCGCGAAGAAGAAGGTCGCGCGTAAGACGATGAAGCGGAAGACCACGGCCCGCAAGCCGGTTCGTAAGGTCGCCCGTAAGTCGACGGCGCGCAAGGCTACGAAGGCCCGTCGCACCTCTGTCCGTAAGGGCACGAGCCGGCGTCGCCCCGTTGTCTACAGCCGGACGGCCAAGCGCCGCGCCTAATAGGCGTGGGCGAAAGCCTTTCGGTAAGAATGCGTTGGCGGCGGTCCGAAAGGGCCGCCGTTGCGCATTTCCGCTTTATGCGGAATGATTGCCTGTCTGATGCTGGGGAGTGTCAAAGTCGTTGGGTGCCGGGTGGCGCCTGCAATGCTGGCTCGAAATCGCGACCGCGGATACCAGGATCATGAAAACTCAACGCACTATTCGTTTTTCAGTTCTGAAATTCTGTTTGATCGGCGTCGGCATGCTTGCCGTTTTTCCTGCCGAGGCGGCGGAATGCTGGCAGGGCTGGGGCTATCTGGTCGAGCGCAAGACGCTTGCTTTCAAGAGTGAGCAATCGCTCTATGTGACCGATGGACCGGTCGAATGGGACCGTCGGCAATGGATTCGCCTATATGCCGTTGATTCGAAGACGGGACGCCGAATTCCTAAAAAGCGGCCGGTCTTGATCCGGCCAAGCCGGCCCTTTCAAAAGGGATCGGGGAATTGGGGCAGCATCATCGAGGACGTAGCGGAAGTGAACGGATCGCGCTGGGCGATGATGCTGCGTCTATCGCATGTCGCCCCATCGCCCCATGCCAGAACGCTCAACGATGAGTATTCGCGCTGGGCGTGCGGCCTGGAATAGACGCGGATCTATTTCTCGGAAATTCGATCTTGGATGGGGCGCCGCGATGCGGGGTTGCCCCCGCACGCGTCGTTGCCGACCGCTTAGGCGTGCTGCGGAGCGTCCCATTGTACCGGCGCGATTGCGCGGGTGTGGCTGCTGGTTTCTCCGGCATTGATGAACAGACGCCGGTCCTTCAGGGCTTCGATCGCAAAGATGCGGCTGTCCGAAGGGTTGTTCACGCGCACCAGACGGGCGTGCGGTTGATGGCCCGAAGGGGTGACAAATTCCGCAACCTGCCAAATCCAACCAGTGGAGTTCGCCTTGCGAACCAGATCGCCGATGTCGAAATCTTTTCGTTTGCCGGCCATGGGTCTCATCTCCATTTCTTGGGCGGCTGACTTTGCCGCTCGTCCATTTGGGTTGTGTGATGGCATTTTCGGCCTTCTCCGCATGGACGAGAATGTCGAATCGGGACTATCCAGAAAGTTATAGATCTTCGCCCTTTTGCGGCAATGCTTTTTGACTAGTACGATAGTACTAAATCGCGGATTTCACGCTAATAGATTGTTTTTAAACGATGAATAATAGGCCCTGAATCGGTAGGGCGAGGTCTCGGCGTGGCAAGGACGCAGCTGTCATTCTGCCGTCGATATATTCCGGCGAAAGTACACTTTAGATAATCCGAAAAACACGCGCGGACCCTCAGCCTGAGGCGCTGTCGGCCAATTTTCTAGACAGCACCGGTTTCGCGGAATCGGGCAATATCCGTGTCTGAAAAGCCGAGCTCCTTAAGGACATCGTCGGTGTTTGCGCCCAGTGTCGGCGGCGGCGTATCCACGCGTGGCCCGTCCTTGGCGAATTTAAAGGCCGCGATGGGGACGGTGACGGCACCGTCGATGCCGGGCACGGTCTCGTGCCGGTGATACATGCCGCGCGTCTCCACCTGCGGGTCGTGGACCGCTTCCGCGACCGTGCGCACACGGGCCGCGGGCACATGCCGGGTTTGTAGAAAATCTTCCCATTCCTGCGCCGTCCGCGTGGCGAAGATTTCGGTGAGAACGGCGGCCTCTTCGTCGCGGTGTTCGGCGCGGTACGCGTAGCTCTTGTTGCCCATCTCCGGTTTACCAAGGGCTTCCCATAGCCGGGCGTGTTGTTCGGTGTTGCTGGCACCGACCATCAGGGTGCCGTCCTTTGTCTCGTAGCTGCTGTGGCTGGCGTTGCCGCGGTCGGTGGTTTGCGGGCCGAGCTCCTTGCCGGTCCGCATATAGCCGGTGACCTGCGCGCTCATCAGGATGCCGGCGGTGTCGGTGAGGCAGCCGTCGATATGCTGACCTTCGCCGGTCTGCACCCGTTGGAACAGCGCGGCGGAGATGGCGAAGGCGGCGGTAGTGCCGGTGCCGAAATCCAGAACCTGCGGTCCGGTGCGAAGCGGGCCGGTATCCGGACGGCCGGTGATCGACATGACGCCGGAATAGCCCTGAATGACCTGATCGTAGGCTGTGTGCTGGCCGCGCGGCCCTTCCTGGCCCCAAGCTGTCAGTGAGCAGTAGATCAGGCGTGGGTTGATTTTGAGTAGATCATCATAGCCGAGGCCGAGCGTTGCCAACGCGCCGGCCCGGTAATTCTCGATCAGAACATCCGCGCCCTCCGCCAGCTTCTTCAGGACCGCCTGCCCGTCCGCCGTCTTAAGGTCGAGCGTGATGCTGCGTTTGTTGGACCCCTGGTTCAGGTACCCGGTGCCCATCTTGAGACCGTTAAGCGCCTTGTCGGGGCCGCTGTACCGGCTTTGGTCCCCGTCGCCAGGCCGTTCCACCTTGATCACGTCCGCGCCGAGCAGCGCCAACTGATAGGCGGCGAACGGGCCGGCCAGAACATGGGTGATGTCGATAACGCGAATGCCTTCGAAGGGACGGGGCATGGCTTGGTTCCTTGTCGGTTAGTCAATTGTCTTCGGCGGCGTCTTCAGCAGAAGAGCAAGCGGGATGCCGATCAGGCTGGTTGCGACCAGTAGTTTAAAGTCGTTCAGGAAGGCGATGGTTTGTGCCTGGTGCGCCACAGCCTGACTCAACTGTGCCAGACCGGTAGTGTTGTCGGTGCTCCAGAATCCGCTGCCTTGCAGTTGGCCCAATGCCTCGTTGAACCGGTTGATGTTCTCGACCAGGACACCGTAGTTCACCTGCGTGCTGCGCGCGAGCACTGCGACAAAGACCGAGACGCCGATACTGGCGCCAACCACACGGGTCAGCGCGAACAGCGACGCGCCTTCGGTGCGTAGGGTTGCCGGCAATGTCGAGAAGGTCACGGTGGTGAGCGACACCCACAACAGGCCGATCGCCAACCCGGTGACGCTGTTCACGGCGATCACGTCGAAGACCGGCACCTGCTCGGTCCAGGTTGCCATATAGGCGCAGGGGACGGCGATCAGGATCAGTGAAACGACTATCAAGTTGCGGTGGCCGATCCGGGCGGCGAGGCGTCCCGACAGTATCATGCCAGCCGCCGTGCCGACGCCGCGCAGGGAAATGACGATGCCGGCGGTAATCACCGGATAGCCCTGGATTTCTTGCAGGAACAGCGGCAGCAACAGGAGCGCGGAGAAGATGTTCAGCCCGAACAGGAATATCAGGATGGTCCCGATCACAAAGTTATGGTCCCGAAACAGGGCGAAGTTGAGGAAGGGCCGCCGCGTCGTCGCGCTGTGGACGATGAATAGATAGAGCGCCAGCGCCGCAAGAGTCGCTTCAATGATGATCTCGGTCGACTGAAACCAGTCGTTCCGCTCGCCCCGGTCGAGCATGAGTTGAAATGCGCCGACTGCAACCGCCAAGCTCAGGAAACCGAGCCAGTCCAGATGCTGCTCCTTCTTCTCCGTCTCCGGGAGGGTGAGGAGGCAGCCGATGAAACCGACCACACCGAAAGGAATGTTTATGTAGAAGATCGCCCGCCAGCTGAATTCCTCCGTCAGATAGGCGCCGACGCTGGGGCCGAGCACCGGGCCTAGGATCATGGCGATGCTCCAGGTCGTCATCGCGAAGCTGTGCCGCTCGCGGGGATAGGTGTCGAGCATGACCGCCTGTGACAGCGGCAGGATCGGTGCGCTGAGAAGTCCCTGCAACAGGCGATAGATGACGAGTTGTTCCAGCGTATCGGCGGTGGCGCAGAGCATCGAACTGAGCGTGAATCCGCCGATTGCGATCAAGAAGACGAGTTTTCGTCCGAAGCGCACGCTGAACCAGCCGGTTGCCGCAACACCGATGGCGTTCGAGACCAGGAAGGATGTGATGATCCAACCGGTCTGGTCCGGGGTCGCGGCCAGATTCCCCTTCATGTTCGGCAGCGCGATATAGGCCGTAGTCATCGCCAGCGAATGCAGAATCGATGCAATCAGCACCGGAACGGTGATAAACATGCGCTCGCCCGACGTGAACGGGCCGGTGGCAATCTTGGCGATGGTCATTGAAGCCATGTCAGGGTTGATATATCCGAATTCAGCGGGTGTGACACCTCACGCCCGCAGGCTTTTCCCGCCTTTCGCGGCCTCTGGAAAAAATGCCATTGGATTCCGGGCGCTGGCGGCTCAGAGTAGGCCCTCCTACGCCCAACTTCCGGAGCGTGCATGACCGATCCCATCCTGCTTGATCGCGACGGTTTCGTCGCCACCATCACCTTCAACCGGCCGGAAAAACACAACGCCCTGACGCGTGCCATGTGGTCGCAGCTTGGCGCTATGGTGGCCGATCTGTCCGCGGACGACGCAGTTCGTTGCATCGTCATCGCCGGCGCGGGCGGCCGGGCGTTCAGCGCCGGGGCCGATATTTCGGAATTCGACAGCAACCGCGACACTGTCGACGGCGCGCAGGCGGCCGCCGCGGCGGCCGACGATGCAATGAAGCAGATCCTCGATTGCCGTCACCCGACGCTGGCCGCGATCCAGGGCTACTGTATTGGCGGCGGGCTGGAAATTGCGGCGATGTGCGATTTACGGATTTGCAGTTTGGACAGCACGTTCGGGCTTCCGGCAAACCGTCTCGGCCTTTTCGTCACGCACCAGTATCTCGGTCGGATCGCCGATATCGTCGGCCGGACGCGGGCGTTGGAGATCGTACTGGCGGCAGAGAATTTCGACGCCGAGCGTGCCGAGGCCATCGGTCTGGTCAACCGCGTTGTGCCGGCGAATGACCTCACTGCCGAAGGCCAAGCCTATGCTGCGAAGATCGCCGCCGGCGCGCCGCTGTCGCAGCGGTGGAGCAAGCAGGTCATCCAGCGGCTGGCCGATCCTGCACCGTTGACCGAGGCGGAACGGGCGGAGGCATACGACTATATCGAGACGGAAGACTACCGCATCGGAACACAGGCGTTCCGCGACAAGACAACACCGAAATTCCAGGGGCGATAAGAATGGCAGACGGCACCACGCGCGCGAACGAAGAGCGGCTTTGGCAGACCTTGATGGACCTGGCGAAGATCGGGGCGACGCCGGGTGGCGGCGTTGGGCGGATCGCGCTGACCGAGGACGACCGCAAGGCCCGTGACCAGTTCGTCGCATGGTGCAAGGAGGCCGGGTGTGACGTCCGCGTCGACCGGATGGGTAATATCTTCGCGCGCCGCCCTGGTCTGGACGCGGACCGCCCGCCGGTCATGACCGGCAGTCATCTCGATACGCAGCCGCTGGGCGGCCGGTTCGACGGCATTTTTGGCGTTCTTGCCGGGCTGGAGGTGGTGCGCAGCCTGAACGATGCCGGCATCGATACGGTGGCGCCGCTGGACATCGTCGTTTGGACCGACGAGGAAGGCGTGCGCTTTTCCGCGGGGATGGTCGCATCCGGGGTCTTCGCCGGTAAATACGATTTGGACTATGGATTGGGCATCGTCGACGGCGACGGCGTCACCTTCGGAGAGGCGCTGAAGACCATCGGCTATGCCGGGACCGAGGATGTCGGCGGCATTCCTGTCGAGGCGTTCTTCGAGGCACATATCGAGCAAGGGCCAATCCTGGAGAATGACGCCATTCCCATCGGCGTCGTGCTGGGGGCGCAGGGGCAGCGCTGTTTCCGCGTTACCGTCGAGGGTGAGGAAGGGCATGCCGGTACACTGCCGATGGAAATGCGGCGCGACGCCATGCTGGGCGCGGCCCGGATGATCGACGCGATTAACGGCATCGCCTTTCAATACGATCCGCATCCAGTGATCACTGTCGGCCTTGTCAATGTCCGGCCGAATTCACCCAACACGATCCCCGGACAGGTGTATTTCTCGATCGACAGCCGTCATCCCGACAACGACACGCTGAAAGCGGTCGAGGCGGATATGCGCGCGGCTTGCGAGACGATCGCCGGCGACGGCGGGTATGGGCTCGACGTCGAATTGGTCAGCGAGCGGGAATCCACGGTCTTCCATCGGGATTGCGTCGAAGCGGTTGCGGACGCGGCGGATACCGCCGATTTGCCGTATCGCGAAATCTATTCCGGCGCGGGGCACGATGCCTGCAACCTGGCGCTCTGTGCGCCCACCGGCATGATTTTCGTCCCGTGCGAAGGCGGTATCAGCCATAACGAGCGGGAAAACGCCCGGCCATCCGATCTGGCGGCCGGATGCACCGTGCTGATGCACGCGATGCTGAACCGCGCCGGGGTTGCCTAGGCTATCGTTACCTAGTCGATCGTCGCCGCTAGTTCGGCGCAGGTGTAGAACCGCGCGCGTTCGTGCTCTTTGATCATCGTCAGGAACCGGTCGAGCATCCGGAGCCGGCCGGGGTGCCCGATAAGCTGCACATGCAACGTCTGGTGATAGAAGCTGCCGGGCCGGTCTTCGTAAGAACCGATGAATTCCTCACTCCACACTTCGTATGCGGTGGCGGCGGACCGCGGCATACGGCCGGGAAGGGCGCCGTCATACAGAAAGTACGGCGCATCGGCGAGATGCCATTGCACGGGCAGTTCGACGATCGGCAGCGGCTTGCCGTCGCGCTCGTGTCGATAGGGCCGGCTGGTGTCGTGGTAGTTGGCGGATACGGAAATGCCCGCCTCGATCAGGAGGTCCAGGGTGTTCTCCGTGAATTCCCAGGACGCCGACCGCCAGGTGGAAGGGCGCTCGCCCGTGATCTTTTCCAGGGCATCGATCCCGGCGACCAGATCATTCTTCTCGGCCTCGCGGGTCGTGCCGACGGCGCTCATGTGGCTATAGGTGTGGCTCGCCAGTTCGTGGTCCCGGTCGCCGATTTGCCGGACCGCGTCGGGATATCGGTCCGCGGTGACACCGGGGATGAAGAAGGTCGATCGAACGCCATGCCGGTCGAACAGGTCGAGCAACGGATCGAGCCCTTCGCGGATGGCGTAGGCACCGTTCGACAACATGACGGGCCGGTGCTCGTTCTCGCCGATCTTGTTGAACCAGATCGCTTCGGCGTCGAGGCAGGTGCCGACGACGACGGGAAAGGTATCGGTGTTCAAGGTAATTTCCTCAATGATTTGGCGGGCGGGCCTTATTGTCGCTAAAGTTCGGTGCCAGCATATCGCCGCCAGCGTTGTTCCGGCAACGCGAGGCCATGCCGGTCCATTATACTGACGAACGCGGGCCAATGCGCGCGGGCGCAAAGCTGCGGAGAAGCGAATGCCGACAACCCTGGTCACCGGTGCAAGCAAAGGAATTGGGTTGGCGATTGCCGAACGGCTTGCGGCGGCGGGCGATACCGTGATCGGGATTGCCCGCAGCGAGCCGGACCGCGCGTTTCCCGGCACATATTACAGCGTCGATCTTGAGGACACGGCGACGGCCCAAGCGGCACTGAAGGATATTACGGCGACGCATCCGATCGACAACCTTGTGAACAATGCTGGCTACTCGATTCCGCAACTGCTGGCGGATGTTGATCTCGACGACTTTCAGAAACAGATCGCCGTCAATCTGAGGGGCGCATTGATCTGCGCACAGGCCTGCTTGCCCGCGATGCGTGCTGCTGGGCGCGGCCGGATCGTGAACATCAGCAGCCGATCC
Source organism: Alphaproteobacteria bacterium (assembly GCA_021774335.1). Classification (GTDB taxonomy): domain Bacteria; phylum Pseudomonadota; class Alphaproteobacteria; order UBA8366; family UBA8366; genus JAJFJD01. The sequence goes on along the minus strand of JAJFJD010000034.1, from coordinate 30,140 downwards.
GTCTTGGGGAAAGAAGAACGCACCGGATATGCCGGGGCGAAGGCTGGCTTGATCGGGTTCACCCGTGTCTGGGCGCTGGAACTGGCCGCCGATGGCATCACCGTGAACGCCATCGCGCCAGGCCCGATCGAAACCGACCTGTTCCTCCGTCATCATCCCGTCGGCAGCGATGCCTACAATAATATTGCTCAGGCAGTCCCCGTGCAGCGCATGGGCAAGCCGGACGACGTCGCGGCGGCGGCGCAGTTCCTCGTTTCGGACGACGCGTCTTTCGTGACCGGGCAGGTGCTGTATGTCTGCGGCGGTCTCACGCTCGGCGCGGCGCCGATATAGGGTCGGCGGATGGGTGCTCTCGAACGATTGTTCCAGCCGCGTGGCGTGGCGATCGTCGGTGCGTCGACCGATCCGGTCCGGGTGGGCGGCGCGCCGGTCAAGGCGCTTGCCGACTATGGCTACGCCGGACAGGTCTATCCGGTAAACCCGAAATACGACGAAATCCATGGCCTGAAGTGCTATGCGTCCGTGGCCGATATCGCCGGTCCCTGCGACTTGGCGATCATCGCCGTGGCGGCGGCGGCGACGCCGGATGTTCTGCGCGCCTGTGGCGAGAAGAAGATTCCGTATGCGGTTGTTCTGAGCGGCGGCTATCGGGAAAGCGGTAAGGACGGGGCCACATTGGAAGCCGAGGTGCGGCAGGTTCTCGCCGAGACCGGCATCCGCATGATCGGGCCGAACTGTCAGGGTGTAATCAACCTGACCGACCGCATGTACGCCACCTTCGGCGCAATTGCAGCTGAACCGGACATGCGGGCGGGCCGGATCGCCATGTCGTTTCAAAGCGGCGGCTTCGGCTTCACCATTGCGCTGCTCTGTGAGCAGCAGGGTGTGGGGTTCCGGTACTTGGTATCGGGCGGCAACGAGACGGATATCAAAACGCCGGAACTGCTGGACGCCTTTCTGGACGATTCGGAAACCAAGGTCGCCTTCGCAATGATCGAGGGTGTCGACGACGGCCGCGCGTTGCAGCGGGTCGGCCGCCGGGGCCTGTCGATCGGTAAACCGGTGATCGTTTGGAAGATCGGCAACAGTGAAACCGGCGCCCGCGCTGCGGCCTCGCATACCGCGAACATGACGGGGCAGTACGATATCTATCAGGCGGCATTCCGCCAGGCCGGGATCGTCGAGGCGCGTGATGTCGAGCAGTTGCAGGACCTATTCTTTGCATTCGAAGCGGGTCGTCTTCCGGCGGGCAACCGGGTCGCCGTCATCACGATCACCGGTGGATCGGGCATCGCCTTCGCCGACCGGGCGGTGGAGGGCGGGTTGGATTTGCCGTCTTTCGAGCCAGCCACGACGGAGGCGCTGGAAAAGATCATTCCCGTGTTCGGGTCGACCGGTAACCCCGTGGATACGACGGCCAACCTGTTCAATCAGGTCGAGAACTTCACCAGTGCGGTTTCCCATGTGATCAACGATCCCAATGTGGATCAGTTGGCAGTGCTGATGGCCTCGGTCAGCGGACCGACGGCGGAAGCGGCGGCGCATGCCGTTGTCGGGGCGGCGGAAGCATCGGGCAAGCCCGTCATCGTCGCCTGGTCGGCGCGCCGCGAGCGCGCGTCAGACGCTTACAAGGTGCTTGAGGATGCGGGCATTCCGATCGTGCCGACCCCGGTCCGGGCAGCCGATGCCGCTGCGACCCTGTCCGAGTTTGCCGCCCGTCAACGGCGGCTGGCCGGTAAGACTGAAATGACAATCACGCCCGTCGATGTGACGCTGCCGGACGGCTTGGGTGCGCTCGACGAAGTTGCCGGCAAGGCATTGCTCGCGGCCTATGACATTCCGGTCACCGAAGACCGAATCGTTCATCTGGGTGACGATCCGGCGTGCATCGCGGAGGGATTGTCCTATCCGTTGATCGCCAAGGTTCTGTCGCCGGATATCACGCACAAGACCGACGTCGGTGGCGTACGGGCCAATCTCGGCGATGCCGAAGCACTGACGGAGGCGGTTGCCGAGATCGTGCTGGCGGCGCGGCACGCCCGGCCGGATGCTCAGATCGATGGCGTCATCGTGTCAGAAATGGTGAGCGGCGCCGAGGTATTGGCTGGCGTGATCAACGACGCGGTGTTTGGCCCGACGATCGCCGTCGGGCTTGGCGGCATCTTCACCGAAGTGTTGCGTGACATCACCTATCGCATAGCACCCTTCGATGCCGACGAGGCGCATGCCATGCTTGGCGAGTTACGCGCCCGCGCATTGTTCGACGGTGTGCGCGGCGGACCGGCGCTCGATGTGGAAGCATTGGCGGAGGCGTTGTCCGCCTTATCGCGGCTGGCCTGGGATCATCGCGGCCGCCTGGCGGAACTCGACGTCAATCCGCTGTTCGTACGGCCGAAGGGTCAGGGAATCGTGGCGGCGGATGCGCTTGTGGTTCTAAAGTAGCGGTTCAATCGTCAGGAGACCGTCAAAAAATGTTCGAGCAGTTCGAGCGGCGCGAGATCGAGACCGCCGGTGCAAAGATCAATCTCGTCGTCGGGGGCGAGGGGCCGCCGCTGTTGCTGGTCCATGGATATCCGCAGACGCATGTCATGTGGCATCAGATCGCGCCGCGCTTGGCAGAGACCTATACGGTCGTGGCGCCCGATCTGCGCGGATACGGCGACAGTTCGAAGCCGCCGTCCGGCGACAAGTCGTCGAACTATTCCAAACGGGCAATGGCGCAGGATTTGGTCGAGGTCATGTCGGCGCTCGGCTTCGAACGGTTCCGCCTCGCCGGGCATGACCGGGGCGGGAGGGTGTCCTACCGGCTCGCCTTTGACCATCCGAACCGCGTCGAGCGGCTCGCGTTGCTGGACATCGTCCCAACCTGGGAACAGCTTGAACAGGTCGATACGGTTTCCGCCTACGGTACTTTCCATTGGTATTTCATGGGGCAACCGGCGGGTTTCCCCGAGCGCATGATCGGTGCGGACCCGGAGTTTTATCTACGCTATCTGGTTGATAAATGGGCGGCGTCGCCGGATCCGTTTGCGCCGGAGGCGATGGCGGAATATCTCCGCTGTTTCAGCAATCCGGAAACGATCCGCGCCACTTGCGACTGCTATCGGAACAACCCGGAAGCGGACTATGCGCATGACGACGCGGACCGGTCCGCTGGGCGTAAGATCGAATGTCCGACGCTGGTGCTTTGGGGTGGCGGCGGCCGCCCGCATAAGGGACGCCGTATTCTGGAAACCTGGAGCAATTGGGCGTCCGATCTACGCGGCAAAGGGCTGCCCTGCGGCCACTTTCTGGCGGAGGAATTGCCGGAAGAGACGTTCGTTGAATTATCCGCCTTCTTTGCGGGCGAGTGAGGCGCGCCATGGTTCGCAAGGGAATCGTACTGGCCGGCGGCGCGGGGACGCGGCTCTATCCGATGACCCGTGGCGTCAGCAAGCAGTTGCTGCCCGTCTACAACAAGCCGCTGGTTTATTACCCGCTGTCGGTGCTGATGCTTGCCGAAATCCGAGAGGTCATGTTCATTTCGACCCCGGAAGATCTGCCGCGGTTCGAGCAGATATTGGGGGATGGGTCGGCGCTCGGGATGTCCTTCAGCTATCGCGAGCAGGAAAATCCCGAAGGTGTCGCGCATGCCTTCGTGGTGGCCGACGATTTCATCCAGGACGAACCGTCGGCGCTGATCCTGGGTGACAACATCTTTTATGGCCAGGGACTGCGCGACAAGTTGCGCGACGTGACGAAGCGGCGCGACGGCGCGACCGTCTTCGCCTATCGTGTCACCGATCCGGAACGGTACGGCGTTGTCGAGGTCGACGAGATCGGCGTGCCGGTCTCTCTTGCCGAAAAGCCGGATCGTCCGCGCTCGAACCTCGCGATGACCGGTTTGTATTTCGTCGATGGCACGGTCGCCCAAGTGGCCCGCTCGCTCACGCCATCCGCGCGCGGCGAGTTGGAGATTCCCGATCTGCTGCGCTCCTATCTCGATCAAGGAAATTTGTCCGTCGAGTTCCTGGGCCGTGGCAATGCGTGGCTGGATACCGGCACATTCGACTCGTTGCTCGACGCCTCGAACTACATCGCGACCATCGAGCGGCGCCAGGGGCAGATGGTGGCCTGTATCGAGGAGATTGCCTGGCGCAATGGATGGATCGATAGCCAGCAACTTCGCAAACTGGCCGAACCACTGGCGAATTCAGGCTATGGCGACTATCTGTTGTCCTTGGCGTTCGAAAGCAGCTAATGCCGGGAGTTGCGAAGCCTGCCTTCCCCTGTAACAGTTGTGCAATAGAGCCTATCGCAGACTGTTGGCGTCATGACGGATAACAAAAAACAAAGCCGCAATGGGCAAAACGGCGGGGTCGATGTGTTCGGCATTCTCCGCGAGCGGATAGCGAGCCATGCCCTGCCGCCGGGCAGCCGCCTGCGCGAACAGGATCTTGCGTCCGAGTTCGGCGTGTCGCGCGCCCGAATTCGCGAGGCGTTCGGCGCGTTGGAACAGCGCGGCCTGATCGAACGTATCCCCAACCGTGGCGCACTGGTGGTCCGCTTCGATCCCATGCAGATGTATGACCTGTACGATGTGCGCGGCGTGCTTCAGGCCTATGTCGCGCGGCTGGCGGCGGAGCGAGCGCCCGACGGCGCCTGGGATGAACTGATCGAGCTGTTTGGCGATCCGCTGGAACGGGCATTGAAGAAGGGTGACTTCGACAGCTATCTGACAGGTCTGGAGACGCTGCATCGCCGGATGATCGAGCATGCAAACAACGCAATCCTCTCCGATATGCTGGATCTCATCTACGACAAGACGCGCGTGGTTTCCCGCCGCGTGATCATCTTGCCGGGCCGGGCGGAGGTCGCGTTGAAAGTCCACCGGGAACTGCTGCAGGCGCTGGCCCGCAAGGATCCCGACCGGTCGGAAAAAAAGATTACGGAAATTCTGTCCGGGGCGCGGGCGCTGCTTGAGAAGTATCAGAACTACGTCATCTAACGAGCAGCCGACAAATCGTAGACAATATTGTTGACAATATTTTGTCCGCTGGCCAGAGTGGCATGAGAACGAAAAGAAGAGATCCTGCGGAATGCCGAATGGCGGTGTATTGCCGTTATCGGTGATCGCCGATGGGGTTCAATTTCGGGAGGAATACCAGCCATGAATGCGGAGGCCGGCGGTGGACCGTTAGCGGGTTTCACGGTGCTGGAACTCGGAACGATGGTGGCCGGACCCTTTTGCGGCCGCATGCTCGGAGATTTCGGCGCGGACGTCATCAAGATCGAGGTTCCGACCGGCGATCCGGTTCGGGCGATGGGCAAACGGGTCGACGGCAAGTCGCTCTATGCCTCGAGCATCTTCCGCAACAAGCGCATGGCGTCGATCAACCTTCGCGATGAACGGGGCCGTGATCTGGTTCGCAAGCTCGTCGAGCAGGTGGATGTCCTGATCGAGAATTTTCGCCCCGGCACGATGGAAAAATGGGGCTTCGGATACGACGATTTGGCCGCGATCAATCCCGGGCTGATCATGGTGCGCATCAGCGGCTTCGGACAGACCGGGCCCTACAGCCAGCGCGCCGGGTACGGCGTGATTGGCGATGCGATGAGCGGCATGCGGAACATCACCGGCGATCCGGACCGGCCGCCGGCGCGGGTCTCGGTTTCCCTGACCGATTACATCACCGGCCTTCACGCGGCCTATGGGGCTGCGATGGCGCTGCTGGCGCGAGGGAGAACCGGCAAGGGTCAATGCATTGACGCGGCGCTGTACGAGGGTGCGTTCAACTTCATGGAACCTTACATCCCGGCCTACGAGAAGACCGGATTCGTCGCGACGCGAACCGGATCCCGGCTGCCCAACAACACGCCGAACAACCTTTTCGAGTCGAGTGATGGCAAGTACATCCATATCGCCGCCGTCAGCGAGCCGACTTGGCGGCGCTTGATGGAATCCATCGGACGGCCGGATGCGCTGGACGATCCGCGCTTCGCGACACTCGTGACCCGCGCCGAGCATGAAGATGAAATCGACGCGATGATCTCCGAATGGACACTGGCGCATACGCTAAATGACATCGATGCGGTGTTGCAGGATGCCGGTGTCCCCGCGTCCCGTATTTTCACCATGGCGGATGTCTTTCGCGATCCGCATTATGCGTCCCGCGACATGCTCGTGGATGTCGATGATGCGGAGCTTGGCACGGTTAAGCAGGCGAATGTCGTGCCGAAGCTGTCCGATACGCCGGGCATCATCCGTCATGCCGGCGGGCAGGTCGGCGTGGACACGCGGGCGCTCCTGATGGAGCGGTGCGGTCTCGACGCCGCGATGGTCAAGTCGCTCGAAGACGACGGTGTCGTGTACTGTGGGGCGGCAGCGCCCGATGCGGCGTCAGAGACTGGGAATTGAGATGACGGACAAGAAGCTCCTCGACGAATACGAAAAACGCCGCGAGACCGCCCTCGCCATGGGTGGTGAAAAGAAACTGGAGCGCCGCCGCAATGCCGGCGTGATGAATGCGCGGGAACGGATCGACTATCTGTTCGATGCCGGCAGTTTCCTGGAATCCGGATTGTTCGCGAAATCTGCTCGGCCAGAGGACCGGGATAGCAGCCCCGGGGACGGCAAGCTGTGCGGTTACGGCCGTATCGATGGCAGGGATGCGGTCGGCGTTGTGAATGATTTTACCGTGAAGGGCGCGTCGTCTGCCGCGACCAACATGAAAAAGATCGGCCAGATGCAGCGCACCGCAACGGAGCGTGGCCTGCCCTTGGTCTTCCTCGGCGAATCGTCGGGTGCCCGCATCCCGGACAATATGGGCGCATTCGGGATGGGCAACCTGCTCGCCAACAATCCGGCGCAGTATCGCCGGTTGCGTGAATCGCCGTGGGCCGCCGCCGCGCTTGGCATGTGCTACGGCTCGTCGACCTGGTACACCTGCCTCGCCGATTTCAGCGTCATGCGCAAAGGGGCGGTGATGGCGGTGTCGAGCGAACGGCTCGTCTCGATGGCGATCGGAGAGAAGATCGACGGCGAGGCGCTCGGTGGCTGGAAGATGCATGCGGAAACGACGGGTCTGATCGATCAATTCGTCGATACGGACGAAGAAGCGATCGACGCGATCAAGACCTTCCTGAGCTACATGCCGACCCATTGCAACGAAGCGCCGCCGGTGCACGCCGTTGCGGCGGGGTCCGGGGACGCCGCCGCGTCCGTCGGGGACTTGGTGCCGGACAGCCGGTCGAAGGTCTATGACATGCGCAAGGTCATCCGCGCGGTCGTCGACACGGATAGCTATTTCGAATTGAAACCGCGCTTCGGCCGCACCGCGGTGACGGCGTTGACGCGGATTGATGGCAAATCTGTCGGGCTCATCGCCAACAATCCGCTGTTCAAGGCGGGGGCTATGGATGCCCAGGCCTGCGACAAGATCATCAGTTTCATGGTCTTGTGCGATTCGTATAATATCCCTCTCGTCTTCTTCGTCGATAATCCGGGATTTGTGATCGGGATCGAAGCAGAGCGCCAGCGTGCGCCGGGCAAGATCATGAATTTTATGAATGCCCTGCAACTCGTAACGGTGCCGAAACTGACGGTCATGGTCCGGAAGAATTACGGTCAGGCGTATATCAACATGGGCGGCGGCAAGAACGCCGACGATGTGTGCGCCTGGGTGACCGCCGAGGTGAGCTTCATGGATCCGGCTTTTGCCGTGAATGTGGTGCATGGCCGCGAAGGTCAGCGGCTCGAAGAAGAAGATCCGGCGCGGTTCGAGGCTGAATTCGAAAAGATCAGCCAGGAGAACAGCGTTTGGGATTTGGCGGCTTGCTATGCGGTCCAACAAGTCATCAAACCGGAGGAGACCCGGAATTGGCTGTTGCGCATGCTGCAGGTGCACGAAAGGCGTCTCAGCAATGGCGTGGGCCAGCATCTGTTGAACAACTGGCCCACCAGCTATTAAAGGAAGCACATGTTCCAGAAAGTCTTGATCGCAAACCGAGGCGCCGTCGCGGCGCGCATCCTGCGCAGCCTGCGGGCGATGGGTGTGAAATCCGCCGTCGTGTATTCCGAAGCCGATGCGGAATGCCCCTATCTGGAGGAGGCCGACGAGACATTCGAGATCGGCCCGGGCAGCCCACGCGAGAGCTATTTGAACCAGGACATCTTGATTGAAACGCTGCAGAAATGCGGCGCCGATGGCCTGCATCCCGGCTATGGCTTTCTGGCCGAGAACGCCGATTTCGCGGATCGTGTACAAAGCACCGGCGCGACCTTTATCGGCCCGTCTTCCAAGTGGATTTCCGCGATGGGGCATAAGACGCGGGCCCGCGATCTGGTCGCGCAACACGGGATGACGGTCGGTGGCGGGTCGAGCGTTCTGACCCCGGACGATGATGCCGCGGCGGAAGCCGCCAAGTTGGGTTATCCGGTGCTGATCAAGCCGGCGGCCGGCGGTGGGGGCATTGGCATGTTGCCCGCACGGAATGACGAAGAATTGGAAAAAGCGCTGAAGCGCGCGCGGTCGATGGCCGAACGCGGCTTCGGCAACGCCGATGTCTATCTAGAGCGGTTGGTTGAAAAGCCGCGCCATGTGGAATTCCAAATTCTGGGCGATCAGCATGGCGGTGTTCGGCATCTGTTTGAGCGCGATTGCTCGGTCCAACGCCGGCATCAGAAAGTGATCGAGGAGGCTCCGGCGCCGGGCGTCGCGCGCGATACGCTCGACGCGCTGGCGACCGAGATCGCCGAGACGCTGCAGTCCCTCGGGTATGACAACATCGGCACCGTCGAAATGCTGATGGGGCAGGACGGCGGTTTTAACTTTCTTGAAGTCAATACGCGGCTGCAGGTCGAGCATGGCGTTACCGAAGAGGTGACTGGCGTGGATCTCGTGAAGGCACAACTGCAGTCGGCGGCGGGCGAAGCACTTGCGGATATCCTGCCGGCCGACATCGCGATCAAGGGCCATGCAATTCAGGCGCGCGTCTACGCCGAAGACCCCAAGACCTTCTTCCCGTCTCCGGGTCCTTTGGAAACCTTCCGGCCGCCGGTAGAGTCTTCCGTGCGGGTCGATTCAGGGTATAAGGAAGGCCAGGATGTCACGCCGTTCTACGACCCGATGCTGGCGAAGGTTATCGCCCGTGCGGATACGCGCGACGCGGCGATCGCTAAACTGGTAGAGGCGTTGGAAGCGTTTGAAATTCGTGGCGTGAAATCCAATATCCCCGCACTCGTCACCCTGCTTCAATCCGAGGCGTTCCGGGCGGGCGACGTGCATACCGGACTGACCCAGTCCGTCATTTCAAGCTAGACCCAGAGATACAGGAGTTCGAAGAACAACAATGGCACGCGAAGAAATTCAATCGGAAGTGACCGGCACGGTTTGGAAGATCGAGATGGAAGTCGGAGCCACCGTGGCCGACGGCGACACGATCATGATTCTTGAGTCGATGAAGATGGAAATTCCCGTCATCTCGACCGAAGACGGCAAACTTGTCGAGGTGAAGGTCAAGGAAGAAGAACCGGTGGCCGAAGGCCAAGTCGTCGCCGTGGTCGAAACCGACTAACGGACGATCGCCGGGCAGGAGAGGCAGGACACAATGAGCTGGGAATCGGCCGTCGACGAGCTTCGACGGCGTCGCGCGTGGGCGGAAGAACAAGGCGGCGCGGCGAATGTCGAACGCCAGCACGCGCAGAATCGCCTGACGGTACGCGAACGCATTGCAGGGCTTGTCGACAGCGGCAGTTTTCAGGAAGTTGGTAAACTGACCGGCGTTGAAGAGTATGACGGCACGACGCTCAAACACGTTGTCCCCGCACCGTATGTCATGGGGCTGGGCAAGATCGATGGGCGCGCTGTCGCGATCGGCGGCGAAGATTTCACGGTGCGCGGCGGCACGACCGCATCGCTCGACAAACGCAAGGGCGGCCAGGGCGGATTCGTCGAGGATCTTGCTCATGGCTACCGCATTCCGCTGATCAATCTCATCGACGGCGCCGGGGGGTCGGTGACCTCCGCCAAGCGGCGCGGGCATACGGTGTTTCCCGGTGTCGACAGCTTCGACCGGTCGATCGACCTGATGGGCGAGGTGCCGGTGGTGAGCGCGGTGCTGGGTTCGGCCGCGGGCGGCCCGGCGGGGCGGGCGATGCTCTCGCATTTCTCCGTCATGGTGCGGGACAGCAGCCAGATCTTCGCTGCCGGCCCGGCAGTCGTGCAGCGCTCCCTCGGTCAAGCCATCAGTAAGGAAGACCTCGGCGGCCCGCAGGTGGCGGTCGACAAGGCCGGGGCGATCGACAATGTCGCCGACAGCGAGGAAGAGTGTTTCGATCTGGTCCGGCGCTTTCTGAGCTTTATGCCGCAGAATGTCTGGGAACTCCCCCCGGTCGTCGATTGCGACGATCCGGTCGACCGTTGCGAGGAGAAGCTGCTGTCGATCGTGCCCGAGCAACGCCGCCGCGCGTACAACATGCGGCAGTTGATCAAGCTTGTGGTCGATTCGGAGTCGGTCTTCGAGATGCAGCCGAGCTTCGGGAAGGGGTTGATCACCAGTTTCGCACGATTGAACGGTCATCCGGTTGGCGTTGTCGCCAACAATCCCATGGTTTACGGCGGCGCGATGGACGGCCCAGCGGCCCGTAAGCAGGTCCGGTTCATGGAGCTGTGCGACATGTTTCGCATTCCGCTGGTCTTTCTGGTGGATGTGCCGGGCTTCATGGTTGGCCTGCAGGCCGAAGAGGCTGGCGTGCTGCGGGACGGTATGCGGGCGGTCTATGTGGCGTCGCAGGTGACCGTCCCGGTCGTTACCGTGGTCATTCGAAAATGCTACGGCATGGCGGGCATGGCGACCTGTCACAAACGCGGTTTGGAATTCCGTATCGCTTGGCCGTCGGCGGAATGGGGCTCACTGCCGGTCGAAGGCGGTGTCGCGGTAGCCTATCGCCGGGAGATCGCGGGTGCGGAGGATCCCAAGCTGCGCGAACAGGAACTCGAAGAAGAATTGCGCGCTTATGGGGCGCCCATGCGGACGGCGGCGGCCTTCGGTGTCGAGGACATCATCGACCCGCGCGAAACGCGGCCCTACCTTTGCCAGTTCATCGAATTGGCGCAGACGCGCTTGAAAACCGAACTCGGACCCAAGCTCAAGGCCGGTGTCCGGCCCTAGATTACGGTCTTGCACTTTGCGCCGGTCCTTCGAGGAAACGATCATTGAGTGACGTCGAATGCCGTACATGCCTGGTAACGGGGGCGGCGGGATTTATCGGAAGCCATCTCGTCGATCTATTGATCGGCCACGGCCATTCCGTTGTCGCCGTGGACAACCTGATGACCGGCCGCCGGGAGAACCTGGCGCAGCATGAAGGGAATGACCGATTTCGGTTTGTGGAAACCGACATCTGCGATCTCGACGGCATGCGCGCGGAAATGACCGGCGTCAATTGGGTGTTTCATCTGGCCGGCCTTGCCGACATTGTCCCGTCGATCCGCCAGCCGCTGCTGTATCACCGGGTCAATGTCGACGGCACCGTCGCGGTGTTGGAGGCGGCGCGAGAGGCCGGCGTCCAGAAACTGGTATATGCGGCCTCCGGGTCCTGCTATGGCGCGGATCCAATCACACCGACCCCGGAAACGGCCGCGATCGATCCGGAATATCCTTACGCGTTGACCAAGTATCTGGGCGAGCGGATCGCCCTGCATTGGGGGAAGGTCTACGATCTGCCCGTGGTCTCGCTGCGGCTGTTCAACGTGTACGGGCCGCGCAGCCGTACGACCGGCGCCTATGGGGCGGTCTTCGGTGTCTTTCTGGCTCAGAAGCTGGCGGAGGAGCCGTTCACCGTCGTCGGAGACGGCACGCAGAGCCGTGACTTCACTTTCGTGGGCGACGTGGTGCGGGCGTTTCAGACCGCCGCATCCGCCGATGTCGCGGGTGAGGCCTACAATATCGGGTCCGGCGGCCATTATACGGTCAACCGTATCGTCGAACTGCTCGGCGGCGACCGGGTGGCGATCCCGAAACGTCCCGGCGAGCCGGACGTTACCTTCGCGGACGCCACGAAATTCCGGACGGCGACCGACTGGAAGCCCGAGGTCACCTTCGATGAAGGCATCGCCATCCTGCTCGAACATATCGAACATTGGCGCGATGCGCCGATCTGGACGCCGGACTCGATTGCCGACGCGACCGAAGACTGGTTTCGCTATTTGTCGTGATGGCTGCCGGTCAGGCGATCTTGACCGGTTTGTCCGATAGGGCGGATTCCACGATCGCTTCGAAGACGGCGATGCCGTGAATAGCCTCGTCGGTCGGGAGCGGATAGACGGGACCGCCGGCGCATGCAGCCGCGAAGGCTTCCAACTCGGCCTCTTCCTTGTCGAATTTCGGATAGTCGATCGGCTCGACCGTCCCGTCGATCGGACGGTGCGTAAACGATAGTTCGCCGCGAATCTCAATCGAACCCTTGGAACCGAAGATTTCAATCCGCTGCGTCGGAACGGTTGCGGCGAGGGTGCCGAGATATCCGGTCATGCCATTCGCGAAGCGGAACAGTATCGACGTCGTATCGTCGATGTCTATTTCCACGGCGCGCCGGGTGCTGATGGTGCGGGCTTCCGTCATCGGACCGCAGAGATTGATCATCATATCGACCATGTGAATACCCATCGCACCCATGCCGCCGGCGGGGCTTTCGCGCCGGTTTGACCGCCAATTGTCGGGATGGAAGCGCAGGCCGCTCGCGCCCGAGAAATTTGTCTCGATGTGAAGGATCGTGCCGAGTGCCTCCGCCGCGAGCCGCTTCTTCAGTTCCAACACCGACGGCAGGAACCGCCGGTTATGACCGAGGGCCAGGACCCGGTCCGCATCCTTGGCGGCGGCAACGGCCGCTTCGGCGCTTTCCTTGGTCATCGTGAAGGGTTTTTCGACGAAGATATGCTTGCCGGCAGCGGCGGCAGAGATGATCTGATCGGCATGCTGCTGATGCGGTGTCGCCAGGACGATGGCGTCGATATCCGGGTCGCTCAACGCTGCGTCATAGTCGTTGTCCAGCGGAAATCCATGCTTGTCGGCGAAGTCCTGCGCTTTAGGCGGCGTGCGGGTGACCCCGGCGGTAAATTGGATCGCGTCGCTTTTCCCCTGGACCGAATTGACCAGAATTTGGCCCCAGCCCCCCAGTCCGACAATCGCTGCCTTGAGCATGTATCTCCCCTTGCGCTTTGTTTGAGCGCTGCACTATTGCCCGTAAAACAACGGCCGGCAAGATGCCGGCCGCGAGAAACACCAATCGATTTGGTGGTTTATGCGATTATGACGCGGTCGAGAGCTTTGAAAGCCGGTTGCGCAGTTGGCTGATCAGGCCGTCAATGCCGTGCTTGCGCAGGATCGCGTCGAATTCCGAACGCTGCGTCACCGCCATGCTGACGCCTTCGACATAGATGTCGATTATTTTATAGCGATCATCGAGCTTACGAACCCGCCAATTCGCGTTGAACGCGTTACCCGCATTCTGCTGGATCCGGGTATGCACGATGACGTCCCGTTTGCCCGCAGACGATTTCTTGATCACTTTGAATTGTTCGCCGGAATAGCCGCCAAGACGGGCCGAGTAGGTCTTGAGGACCCATTCGCTGAACAGCTTTTGGTAGGTCGAACGCTGTTCTTCGCTCATCTTGCGCCAGAATCCGCCGGCGACAAACCGGCCGATTTTGTCCATTGCGAAATCATCGCGCAGAAGGTCGCGGAACTGATCTTCCCGCTCCTTCAGCGATCCGTTTTGCGTCGATAGGACGTTAATCGCCTGATTCGCCAATTTCTGGATGAAAATGATCGGATCGGCCGTTTGGCCCCTCGACTCAGCCGTCGCCGGAAAACTCAACCCGACCACCGTCATCAGGGCTGCTGCGACTGCGAAATGTGCCACCTTGTGAATAATCATGTTTCTTAGCCACCCAAAAGCGTCAATTGCTAATACGTTGGTACGTGACTGCTTAACTGTTGGACTAAACGTATACCTAAATTTTGAGACGGGTTTAAACAAAATGCTGTGAAATTTCGGGGTATCTCCTAGACGGATGAAATCCTTAACAGATTTCATTAGGCCTTTGGAATTACAGCGCTTTATCCTATCCAAAAGGGTTACTCATTATTGGCAGAAAGTAGCGTTGGGGTGGCAGATTCCGCCGAAAGATTGCCTCTAGACCGATGGATTTCGACGCCCACGCTTGCCGCGTCGTGGATCGCTTCCAGCTTTTCCACGCGCACCGTGATCGCTTCGCTGCGGGGGTCCTCCAGGCACATCATCGCGACGTTGTGGGCGACGGTTTCCGCTAGTTTTACGTGTCCGCTGTCCGCCATGCTGCGAATGCGTTCGACAATTGTCTCGTAGCAGATAACTTCCTGATAATCGTCCGCAGCGGGATCCTGCTGTTCGCGGACCAGCAGCTCCAAATTAAGCCGAACACGTTGACGCCGTTCTTCCTCATGTGCCCGTACGCCGATCCTCCACGGTATTACGAGATCGTGGATAATGATGCGGTATACCGGCGGCGGCGCCTCCGTCAGGCCATTCGGCTCGGCAGAAGGCGGCGACAGGTCATTTCGGCGCGGTGCCGTTTTCAACGATGATGCTCCTTGCGGGCGGTGCTGTACGACCGCGACTGTTAACATATCTTGTGCGATAGTCGCGCCGTCAAGGCTAGCCTATAGATCAAAACTCGAGTGGCAAGGGGATGACCGTCTTTCGTTTAGATCGAGACTTCGCATGGGGCACGCGAAGTTACGTTATGGGAGTGCTTAATTTGACGCCGGATTCCTTCTCCGGCGATGGATTGTTCGCGGCGGACAACGTCATTCAGGCTTCGGTGGACCAGGCGGCGGGATTTTTGTCGGCGGGCGCCGATATTTTGGACCTCGGCGGTGAAAGTACGCGCCCTGGCGCCGCCCCGGTCTCCGTTCAGGAAGAAACTGACCGGGTCGTCCCCGTCATCGAGGCGATCCTACAGGTACAGCCGGATGCCATCCTGTCGATCGATACTAGCAAGACGGCGGTGGCCGCCGCCGCACTTGACGCCGGTGCTGCGATCGTGAACGACGTTTGGGCAATGATGGCGGATCCGGATATGCCAGGTCTCGTGGCGCGCCGAAGCTGTCCCGTGGTTTTGATGCACAATCGTAGCAAGCCGAAATCCGTCACCCACGATACGCGCCTTGGAGGACAGTATGTAGGGCCCCACTATGCGCATCTGATGGAGGATGTCGCCCGTGACCTCGAAGCGCTCGTGGCGCGGGCGGTCGATGCCGGTGTGTCGCGGTCACAGATCATCCTCGACCCCGGAATAGGCTTCGGGAAGACGATCACCCAGAACCTCGCATTGCTGAACAATTTGGATGCGTTGAAACGACTCGAATGCCCGATTCTCATCGGACCGAGCCGAAAATCCTTTATTGGGCATGTCTTGGATGTGGAAGCATCGGACCGCGAAGAAGGAACCGCGGCCGCCGTTGCCATCGGTATCGCGCGCGGCGCGGACATCATCCGCGTTCATGACGTTGCGGTCATGGCGCGGATCGCGCGGATGACCGATGCGATCCTGCGGGCGCCGGCGGACGGGGGCGCGACGGCTGATCCGGATGGGTCGTGATGGAGCGGATTTTCATTGCGCTTGGCTCAAACCTCGGCGACCGGCAGAATAATCTGGATCGCGCGCTCGAGGCGTTGGCCGTCACTGTCAGAATCACTTCCCGGTCCTCGGTACACGAAACCGATCCGGCGTATGTTATTGATCAGCCGTCATTTCTAAATATGGTCATTGCTGGCGAGACCGGGCTGGCGGCCGATCCTTTATTGTCCGAATTAAAACGTATCGAGGCCGATATCGGACGGGTACCGACGCGGCGCAACGGTCCGCGGGTCATAGACCTTGATATCCTCTATTACGCTGACCAAGTGATTGAAACGGACGTGTTGATCGTGCCGCATCCTCGGATCGCGGAGCGGGTTTTTGTCCTTGAGCCGCTCTGTGAGGTTGCGGCGGAATTGCGTCACCCGGTGTTGAAACTGACGACCCGGGAGTTACTGGAGCGCTTAAGGGATGGTCAATAAACATTGTGTGGCAAATTGCCGCGATTAAGAGAAAGATAATAAACTTGCAATATAAATAGAGATTGCCACATTATTCAGTATAAAGTTGTTTGACAGATTAGTGAGCAAGACTATGACCACAATAAAATGCGCAATCGACGAAGGTCGGATTGCACGGTTGCGGCCCCAGGCGGGCAAGTGGTTCCGCAGCCTTCGTCAGTCAGCCCAGGTTACCGTGATTGAGCTTGCGGAACAGGTTGGCGTCGATATCGATGAGGTCGAGGCCTATGAGCATGGTGTGGAGGCAGTACCTGCCGCGCTGTACCCGGACTTCGCCGCGGTGTTTGGTGTGTCCGTTCAGGACTTCGCCAAGTCGTGCCTGATGTTCGAGAACCCGAGCGCCTACGAAGCATTGTTCGGGTCCTTGCCGGAAGACCTGCGCGCCGCCGCGTAAGTCGACGGTGCCTGCCTCGAGGTTCATGCGGGGCGGATATCTAAATTCATTGCACATGCCGTGAACGGCGGCCCGTGAGGGTCGCCTTGTTCATTTGTACTTTGTCTCCGTGGGAGAGGAAGCTCGATGCCGATGCGGCGCGCGGTCGGCTAGAGCAGATCTTCTTCGATCGCCAGCACAGCTTCACCGCCGTCCGTGATGGCCGTTGCCAGCGCATCCGCCTGTGGCAGCATTTGCGTTGCGTAGAACGCCGCGGTGCTGAGTTTGGATTGATAGAAGGAATGATCGCCGCCGTTCTTCAGGCCATTCGCGGCACCGGAGGCTGCCCGCGCCATCGCGGCGCCGCCTGCAACGATTCCGAAGAGTTTCAGATAATGACTGGCGCCGGCCAACGCCAAGGCCTGATTGCCCGGTCCGTTCTCGACCAGCCAGGCTGTCGCCCGGGCTAGGGCATCGACCGCGGCTGAAAGATGGGTCGAAAGTTGCGCCGCGGCCCCGAGATCCACATCCTTTAGCGTTTTGATCTCCGATCTCAGGCTATCGATATAGTCGTTCGCGGCCGTGCCGCCGTCGCGTAGGACTTTTCGGCTGACCAGATCCACCGCCTGGATGCCGTTGGTGCCTTCGTAGATCGGGGCAATGCGGGCGTCGCGGTAATGCTGCGCTGCTCCGGTCTCTTCGATGTATCCCATGCCGCCGTGAATCTGGATGCCGAGCGATGCGACCTCGACGCCGCTGTCCGAGCACCAAGCCTTGACCACCGGGATCAACAGGTCGACGCGCGTCTGGGCGGCTTGTCGCGCATCCGTATCCGGGTGGCGTTTCGCGATATCCAGATAGGCGGCGGCCTCGTAGGCAAAGCCGCGCATGGCTTCGGTCTGCGCCCGCATCGTCATGAGCATGCGGCGCACGTCCGGGTGCTGGATGATCGGGCCGAATTGCACGCGGTCGCGCGCGTAGTCCCGTGCCTGCTGATAGGCCCGCTCGGCGATTGCGAGACCCGATATGCCGATATTCATGCGCGCATTGTTCATCATCGTGAACATGCAGTGCAGGCCTTCGTTTTCCTTTCCCACGAGATAGCCGATCGCGCCGTCATTCTCACCGAGCGCCATCACACAGGTCGGGCTCGCATGGATGCCCAGCTTGTGCTCCAACGAGACGCAGCGCACGTCGTTCCGCTGCCCGAGGCTGCCGTCCGTGTTGACGAGGAATTTGGGCACGATGAAGAGCGAGATTCCCTTGGGCCCTTTCGGTGCGTCCGGCGTTCGGGCCAGCACCATATGCACGATATTGTCGGTCATATCGTGCTCGCCATAGGTGATGAAGATCTTCTGACCGGTGATACGGTAATGATCGCCGTCAGGCTCGGCCTTGCTGCGCAGCGCGCCGAGGTCGGACCCCGCCTGCGGTTCCGTCAGATTCATCGTGCCGGTCCATTCGCCGGATACGAGTCTCGGCAGGAAGATGTCTTTCTGCTCTTTTGATCCGTGCGTAGAGAGCAATTCGACAGCGCCGAGGGTCAGGGTCGGGCACAAGGTCCAGGCGGTATTGGCGGCAGCAAACATTTCCATTGCCGCGACCGTCACGAGCCACGGTAAACCCTGGCCGCCGTAGTCCGGATCGAACGGGATGCCGGCCCAGCCGCCGTCGGTGAAGGCGCGATAGGCTTCGGCGAATCCGTCCGCTGTCCGCACGACGCCGTTCTCCACCGATGCGCCCTGGACGTCGCCGGTTGCGTTCAACGGCGCGATCACCTCGCCCGCCAGCTTGCCGGCCTCCTCGAGGATGGCATCGACGAGGCCGATGCTGACCTCTTCGCAGCCGGGCAGGCCGGCGACGCGTTGTAGCAAGCCGAGGTCGTCCAACGTGAAACGGATATCCGAGAGGGGGGCAGCATAAGTCATGGCAGGTCACCTGTCTCAGCGGTTGATCGGCCCGACGAAACGGCCGCCGGGGATCACACGATTATTCAATCTCAGCGTTAACAAGATGCGAATCTATCTGAAACGATTTATTCCACTGTCACAGCATTTTGCCTGGATTCATCAGACCTTTCGGGTCGATGGCGGCCTTGATCCGGCGCATCAGGTCCAGGTCCAGGTCGGGCTTGTAGTGATGAAGCTCGTCGCGCTTGAGCTGCCCGATACCGTGTTCCGCGCTGATCGAGCCGCCCATCTCGACCACGATGTCGTGGACGATCCGGTTGACGTCGTGCCAATGCTCGAGAAAGGCCTTTTTCTCCATCTCCGGCGGCTGGGAAAAATTGAAATGCAGATTGCCGTCGCCGACATGACCGAAACAACAGGGACGGATGCCGGGCATGAAATCCACGACGGCCTGCGTCGCCGTTCGCACCAGATCCGGTACGCGGCTGACCGGGACGGCGATGTCGTGCTTGATGCTGCCACCTTCGACTGCTTGCGCTTCCGTGATGCCTTCTCGGATCTTCCAAAAATTGCCACGCTGCGCATCCGACTGCGCGATCGTCGCGTCGAGAACGAGGCCGTCCTCGAATGCCGTTTCCAGGAACGCTTCCATGTTGCCGGCCATGCCGCTGTCGGCGCGGGCGCCGGAGAACTCGATCAAGGCATACAGGTCATTGCGCTCCTGCAGCGGATCGGTGATCCCCGAAATATGCTTGATCGCCAGATCAATGCCGAACCGTCCGATCATTTCGAAACTGGATACCGCATCACCGCTGGCTTCGCGGGCGCGGGCAAGCAATTCGATAACCGCATCCAGGTCGCGCACGGCGGCGAAACAGGTCTGCACATCCTTCGGCAGTGGAAAGAGCTTTAGCACCGCCGCGGTGATCACGCCGAGCGTGCCTTCGCTGCCGACGAACAGATGTTTCAGGTCGTAGCCGGTATTGTCTTTCCGCAACCGGCGCAGTCCGTTCCATACCTGCCCGGACGGTAAGACCACTTCGAGCCCCAGCACAAGGTCACGGGCATTGCCGTAGCGCAACACGTTCACGCCGCCTGCGTTGGTCGAGAGGTTGCCGCCGATCTGGCAGGATCCTTCGGCCCCGAGGCTTAAGGGGAAGAGGCGATCCGCTTCGGCGGATGCGGCTTGGATATCCTGCAATATGCATCCGGCTTCGACTGTCACGGTGTAGTTCAACGGATCGACGTCGCGGATCGCATTCATGCGGCCCATGTTCAAGAGGATTTCGTGGCCATGCGGTTGCGGCGTGGCGGCGGCGCACATGCTGGTGTTACCACCCTGCGGTACCACGGCGATGCCGTATTCGGCGCACACTGTCATGACTTGCGCGGTTTCCTCGGTCGATGCCGGGCGCACCAGCAGGGCGCATTGCCCCGAGAAATGTCCGCGCCAGTCGGTCAGCAATGGGGCTTGGTCGTCGGGCGCCGCACTCCACCCTTTGTCACCGACGATGGATTTGATGCGATCCAGGGCTTCGCTGGCGGGGGCGGTGGATGCTGCGTCGGGAGCCATGGCGGCGATCCTATGAAATGGGAACTCATAGGGATTTAGAACAAGCACGGCGGTAGGTCAAAACATCGCTTTCCCGCGGTCTGGATGGACTGTCAGGCGCAAACGGGCCGGGCGATCCGTTACGATTGCCCGGCCCGAAAACCGGTCAGACCTGCTTAGTTGAAGGGGCCCTCGCCTTCGAAATACGGTGTTCCGAAATTGAACGGAAATTGCACATTACCGGTGGGATTGCCGGTCGTGCCCTTCGCGGTGTTCAAGGCGATTTGATCGACCGATGATTTGCGGTTCACCGGGACAAAGGACTCGCTGTTCCGTTTGCTGATCTGCAGTCCCTTTAACGCCTGGGCGATCCGTTGTTCGGAAAGCGTGTCGCCTGGCTTGGCGCAGACGTAGCCGAAAAGCACGCGGGACGGGCGGCCGAACGGATCGCGTGCCTGATGGTCCCACTCCGAGTTGAATGCAATGCATTGGCGGTTACCGCTGAGCCTATAGGGCTGGTAGTCGATCTCGCCATGCCAAGCCTGTAATGATTTCCGTTCTCCGAAGGCCTTGCTTTGCCCGCGGTTAACATTCCAGGTGTCGACCATCTTTTCGATCCAATAATTGTAATCGAGTACCAGGTCGACGCCGAGCGAGGTATCGTACACCGTCTCCATGCTCAACCCGTCATCGGTCTCGAAGCGGGCATATTCAATGTGTTCGAATGCATCCAGGTGATGCACGCGCGCGACCTTGGCGTTTTTAAATGCCGGCGCTTCAAATGTAATCAGGGCTTCCTTTGCCGGTTTCTTGGCGGTGATCGGATATTGCGCCAACTCGCCGGCACAACCGGCAATCAAGACCGACATCAATGCGGGGAATGCCAATTTCTTGGCGATACGGGAATAATTCATAACAGGGGAACCTCCAGATAAAGCAGTCAATGCCTCAATTCGTTCCTGCCATCCTCGCTATGGATATGGATGCGTCATCTGTGTAAGTCTACGGCGAAGCGTAGGAAACCGGCGTCACTCGGCGTCACATGCCTGTGATTGGTTTGTGCCCGATTTGGCCGGTTTCGACGGAAATTGCGACGCAGGAAGAAGGACCCGACCGCCGATGCCGCCGAAAAACAACCCAATGCGATTGAATAAGCTGCAGCTCAAGGCGTTGACCATCATGCAGGCGTACGCGGAAACCGAGCATGGTGTGCCCGATGAAGAGACGGACGGCGAGAAGACCATCACCATGCCGGCGCCGCACGGCGACCATTTTCACGTGGGCGAGAGCGTTGTCTTCCTGAAAGACGCCACCGGCCTTATCAATCAAGGTGTCTGGGTCGCCCTTGAGCGCAAGGGCCTGATCAAACCCCTGGTCTTCCCCACGGTTTGCACGTTGACGAGCGCGGGCCTGTCATACGACACCGGCGTCGGCGCCAGCATCCTGCACCGCCCACACCACTGACCGTTCGCCCGACCTCAGCCGGTTAAGTCTGACTACCCAGATATGTATGCCGCCCGAGAGTCCACAAGCTCCCAAGGTTTGTCCGGATGAATTTCTTGCAGTAATTGTAGGAAATCAGCGTTTTCAATCTTCTGTTTACTATTTCGTAACGCCCACTGTCTAAAAAGCGGTCACATTTCGTACAACGATCCGCCTGACTAATCTATTCGCATTTCTCACAGAATCAGTCCGGATGCTACGGGGAGGCCTCTTTCGATGTCGTGTTTTCATGCGCGTATTGCGTATTTCTTGGTTGTGTTCGGTGTGGTTGCCGGGCTCGGCGCTGTTGGCGTTCGCGCCGATCAACTGGCAAGCGCTTACAAGCGTCCCGAAGCAATTCCGTTTCCGGCCGCCAATCCGTACACACCGGAGAAAGCCGCCCTCGGCAAGATGCTTTACTTCGATCCGCGGGTCAGCAACGGCCAGAACATGAATTGCGCCAGTTGTCACAACCCGTCCTTCGGATGGGAAGCGCCACTTCCCCGGGCGATCGGGAGTCAGAACACGCCGCTCGGCCGCCATGCGCCGACGGTCCTGAACCAAGCCTGGTCCGACGAATTCTTTTGGGACGGACGATCGAAGACGCTGGAAGATCAGGCGGCCGGGCCGATCGAGGCCGATGTCGAGATGAACATGCCGCTCCCCAAGCTGGTTGAGCGGCTGAGCGGCATCGAAGACTACGTTACCTGGTTCAACAAGGTCTTCCCGAATAAGGGTATCACCAAAAGGACGATCCTTCAGGCAATCGCGACATATGAGCGGACCGTCGTCTCTAGCTATGCGCCGTTCGACGCCTGGGTCGATGGCGACAAGACCGCGATCTCCGAATCCGCCAAGCGGGGCTTCAAACTGTTCGCCGGGAAAGCCCGGTGCGCCGATTGTCATTCGGGCTGGAACTTTACCGACAACAAGTATCACGACATTGGGCTGCCCAGCGAAGACATCGGCCGGGCCGCGATAGACAAAAGCAATCCGAAGGCGAAGCACGCTTTCAAGACGCCTGGCCTGCGAGATCTGACGCAACGGATGCCGTTCATGCACGATGGGTCGGTCGCCGATCTGTACGACATCGTGGCGCATTACGCGAGCGGGGGAATACAGCGCCCGTCCTTGTCGCCACTGATGAAGCCCTTGGATCTTAATCAGAATGAAATCGAAGATTTGATTGCATTCATGAAGTCGTTGACCGGCGAGAAAGCCGTCGTCGCGCTCCCCATCCTTCCGAACTGAGGCCGATAATGTCGATCAAACAAAAGATTCTCTTAGGATTTCTCGCTGTTGTCGCCATCGGCGTGATCCAGGGCCTTTTCATGATTCGGAGCATCTCGACCATCGCCGAGACGACCGATGTCGTTTTCGAAAAGCCCCTAACCGCAGTTGCCGGAGCGCGTGGCGCCTGGAGCCGGTTCCGAGATGCGGATGCACATGTCATGTCGGTGCTCGAAATGACGCATCCTATCGACAGCAAAGTGTCGCTGAAGACGTATGAAACTCTCTACGCGGCGTTTCAGGCCGATATCATGACCGTGCAGACACGCACGATGTCGGATAAGGCGGCAAAGACCGTTCAAGACGTGATCAAGGTCAGCGATCAATGGCATACCTTGGCGCTGCAACTATTGGGAAAGGCGCCGGCACGGACTATTCCGTCGCCTCATGTCATGACGCGGCTGGAAAAGGGTGTTGCCAAACGGCTTAACGCGTTGGTGTCCATCACCATTGCTGATGCCCAGGCCCTGCGCGAAGAGACGGCCTCGCAGAGCCAATCGCTGTCCCTTTGGTCGACCGGCGCGTTGGTGCTGAGCCTGATCGTCGGCATTCTCCTCGCCTTGGGGATTGCCTGGAACCTGACCCGGCCGCTCGAACAGCTCAAACAGACAATGATCAAGCTATCGGAGGGTGATCTCGATCAGGATGTGTCTGCGATCGGGCGTAAGGATGAGATCGGCGAGATGGCCCAATCCGTTCAGGTCTTTAAAGAGAACGCGATCCAGATGGAGGAATTCCGGACCAGTAAGAAGGACGAACGGATCCAGGCCGAGCTAGAGAAGAAGGCGGCGATGCAAGCCCTCGCCGACGATTTCGAAAATCAGGTCATGGGTGTCGTCGAAACGGTCTCCCAGTCGGCGGCCCGTTTGCAGGAAACGGCCAAGTCCATGACGACGACGGCCGGGTCTACGAACGAGCGGGCCTCCTCTGTCGCGTCGGCATCCGCGGCGGCGACCGGCAACGTTGAGACGGTTGCCGCGGCGGCCGATGATTTGTTTAAGTTAATCAGCGACACGAATATCCAGGTCAACAAGTCCACCGAAATCGCGGCCCGGGCGAACGGCGAAGCGGAGCGAACCAATGTGACGGTGCAAGGCCTCGCGACAGCAGCCAATAAGATCGGTGAGGTTGTTAACTTGATCCATGACATTGCGGAGCAGACCAACCTGCTCGCGCTTAACGCCACGATTGAAGCTGCGCGCGCCGGTGAAGCGGGTAAAGGCTTCTCGGTCGTCGCATCCGAAGTGAAGAATCTGGCCAATCAGACTGCGCAGGCGACCGAGGAAATCGGCGCGCAGATTGGCGAGATCCAGTCGGTCACCGGAGATGCCGTGTCGGCCATCGAAGGGATTGGCGAGACGATCGGCGAACTAGGCGGCATCGCGCAGTCCGTCGCGACGGCGGTCGACGAGCAGCGTACGGCGACGCTGGAAATAGCCCAAAATACGCAGCAGGCGGCATCCGGGACCAAAGCGGTCAGCGGTACCATCGACGAGGTGACGCAGGCCGCGTCCGAAACCGGCGCGTCGGCCCAGGAAGTCCTGGAAGCGGCGTCGGCATTATCGGAGCAGTCGGAAACCTTGCGCCAAGGCGTCACGACCTTCCTGCAGAAGGTGAAGGTCGCTTAATCGGTCTCGCCGACTGCTGCGGCGCGGCGCAGGCGGTCATTGATCGCCCGGCCGAGGCCTGTTTCGGGGATCGGTGAGACGGCAATGCCGTCGTGATCCGGTGTGTCGAGCGCGTGCAGAAAGGCGAACAGGTTTGCCGCCGCCTCGACCAAGTCGCCATCCGGACTCAGATTCTTCGTTGCCTCCATCACCCTACCGAAGCCGAGCAATGCCTCGCCCGGTTGCGCGGTGGATGCGTTCATCCGCAGCGGTTGGGACGGGGCGTAGTGCCGGGTCAGCATGCCGGGCGACTTCGGCGCGTCGTCGTCGGCGCTAGCAATCGCGACGGGTCCGCCGAGAGCATCTTCGATTTCTTCTTGCGGCAGGCCACCCTGGCGCAGGATTGCCGGTGTTTCTTCCGATAGGTCGAGCACGGTCGATTCCAGACCGATAGCGCAAGGGCCATCATCCAGGATCATCGAGACATGGTCGCCCAATTGATCCGCGACATGCTCGGCCGTGGTCGAACTCAAAAGGCCCGACCGATTCGCGCTTGGTGCTGCAATCGGGATACCGGCGCTTCGTAGCAACTGCCGCGCGCGGTCATGTGAGGGTACCCGCATCGCCACGGTATCGAGCCCGGCGCTGGTCAGGCGCGACAAGCCGCAGTCGGGTCGTCGCGGTAGGACCAGGGTCAGCGGGCCGGGCCAGAACCGAGCCGCTATCGCCTCCGCCATCGGCGTGAATACAGCATAGGCCGCCGCTGTTTCCGGGTCGGGGACATGCACGATCAAGGGATTGAAACTCGGCCTGTTTTTGGCTTCGAAGATGCGGGCGACGGCGGTGTCGTTGGTGGCGTTCGCGCCGAGGCCATAAACCGTTTCGGTCGGGAACGCGACCAGCTCGCCACGGCGCAGCAATTCGGCGGCGCGCGCGATTGATTTCGGGTTCATGGGGGCAATGCAGTCCATGTCGCTGCCTTACACGGGCGGGGCGATTGTGGCAAGCGATCGTGGTTTGGGGGTTGCCTCTGTCTGTACCAGACGGCACTTTGGGCGTTCGGGATTCGAAGTATCGACGGGGGAGTCATGGCGGGGAAGATCTTTACGGTCGCGCAGCAAAAGGGCGGCGCGGGTAAGACGACGGTAGCGGTTCATCTTGCGGTCGCCTGGGCCCAGCAGCGGGGCAAGAAGATCGCGATCCTCGATACCGATCCGCAGGGCAGCACCAGCGTTTGGTATGAGGCACGGGAGCATTATCTCGGCGCCGATCAAACCGGCATCACCTTCCGCCGGGCCAAGGGCAGCCGCGCCGTGGACGAAGCCCGCAAACTGGCGCGCAGCCATGACGCGGTTCTGGTCGACATGCCGCCGCATGCGTCGACCTCGGCGAATGCGGTGATACGGGCCGCCACGTTGGTCGTCATACCGGTCCAGCCGACGCCGCTCGATTTCTGGGCGACCATGCCGACACTCGAGATCGCGGCGGCCCAAAAGAAGCCGGTGCTGCTGGTGCTGAACCGCGTGACGCCGCGCGCCCTGCTGACGGCGACGATGATCACCCGGCTCGGCGAATACAAGGTGCGGGTTGCGAAATCGCCGCTCGGCAATCGCATCGCCTTTGCCGAAAGCATCGGCGCCGGGCGGACTGTACTGGAAACCCGGGCGCGCAGCGTTGCGGCGACCGAGGTGCGCGCGTTGGCCCGGGAAATCATGCGCCGGGCCTGATCGGACTGGCATCGAGTGGGGCCATTTCAGGATTTTGCGTTTCCGGCATTTGGCCGTTAGGCTCCGCCCGGATTACAGGGAGCGGACGCTATGAGTGAGAACACGACGAAATTCAAGATCGCGAATATTCCCGGCGACGGCATCGGCAACGAGGTCGTCCCTGAAGGGTTGCGGGTGCTCGACGCGGTCGGCCAGAAATACGGTATCGAGTACGAATATACCGACTACGACTGGAGCTGCGAACGCTACGCCAAGGTCGGCAGCATGATGCCCGACGACGGTATCGATCAGCTGCGCGACAAAGATGCGATCTTTCTCGGCGCCTGCGGATTCCCGAATGTCCCCGATCACGTCTCGCTCTGGGGCCTGCTGATCCCGATCCGCCGCGAGTTCCAGCAATACGTGAATCTGCGCCCGGTGCGCCTGTTGCCCGGCATCACCGCGCCGGTGCATGGCTACGAGCCCGGCGATATCGACTTCTATGTGGTCCGCGAGAATTGCGAAGGCGAGTATTCCTCGACCGGTGGTCGAATCTATGAGGGCCTGCCGAACGAGACCGTTATCCAGGAGTCGATCTTCACACGCATGGGCGTCGACCGGATCCTGAAATACGCCTTCGAGCTGGGCATGAAGCGCGACGGCAAGCATGTGACCTCCGCGACCAAGTCGAACGGCATCATCTTCACCATGCCATACTGGGACGAGCGCTTCGCGGCGATGTCGGAACAGTATCCGGACATCAAGACCGACCAATATCACATCGACATCCTGACCGCGCATTTCGTGCAGCATCCGGATTGGTTCGACGTGGTGGTCGGCAGCAACCTGTTCGGTGACATTCTGTCCGATCTCGGCCCGGGCGTGACCGGCACCATCGCGGTGGCGCCGTCGGCCAATATCAATCCCGAACGCGATCATCCGTCCATGTTCGAGCCGGTCCACGGCTCGGCGCCGGACATCGCGGGCCAGGGAATCGCCAATCCGATCGGCCAGATCTGGTCGGCCTCCATGATGCTCGACCATTTGGGCCAGCCCGAAGCGGGCGCGGCAATCGTCAAAGCCATCGAAACGGTGTTGTCGGAGTCCGGCGCACCGCTGACCCCCGACATGGGCGGCAAGGCGAACACGCAGGACCTGGGCAAGGCCATCGCCGACGCGGTGGAATAAGCCGCCGAGCGACACTCTCTGTGTCACTCCCGCGAAAGCGGGAGTCCAGGGGCGGCAATGTGGATTCCCGCGTGCGCGGGAATGACGAGATATGGCGTTGAGGGAAGCAATGACCAGCCGCTATTTCGAGGATTGGACGGTCGGCGACAGTTTTGAGACGCGTGGCATGACGATCACGGAATCGCAGATCGTTGACTACGCCATGCGATACGACCCGCAGCCGATGCACATTGATCGCCAAACCGCCGATGCGGGGCCGTTCGGCGAGCTGATCGCCAGCGGCTTCCACACCATGTCGGTCTGCTTCCGGCTGTTCTACGACATGGGCTATGTCGCGGAATCAAACATCATCGGCCTCGGCCTGGATGAGGTGCGCTGGACCGCGCCGGTCCGCCCCGGCGACACGCTGCGCTGCACTGTCGAGATCGTGTCGCTCACGCCGTCCCGTTCCAAGGCCGACCGCGGCACCATGTCCTTCAAGCTGACCGCGCGGAACCAGGACGATATCGACGTCATGCATTTCACCAGCACCTGCATCCTGAAGAAGCGTAGCGCGGCCGGTTGAAATGGGTCCGCTCGCACGCACGGTGGCGTTTTTCCTGCTGCTGGGTTGCGGCGTTGCCCAGGCTGATACGACTTCTCCGGCGACCGACTGCCGCACTGTCTACGTTGCCGATCACGGTTGGCATACCGGGCTGATGGTCCTGGCGCAGGATTTCAAGCCGCGGGAGTCGTTGCGGACGACCTTTTTCGACGACAAGCGATGGATCGAGGTGGGGTGGGGGGATGCGGCCTTCTATCAGGCCGAGGAGACGTCCTTCACGCTGGCGCTGCGGGCACTGTTTTCGCCGACCGATGCGGTAATGCATGTCTATGCCTTCGACCCCGCGCCGACTGGGAACTTCCCGGAAAGCACGGTAAAGCCGGTGCGGATGACGGCGGCGGGGTATCGCAAGCTGCTGGCCTTCGTGCAGGCCGGGTTCACGCGGGACGCGGATGGCGAGCCGACGCCGGTCAAACGCGGGCTGTACGGGCGAAGCTATTTCTTCAAGGGCGAGGGCAGCTACTCGCTCGACCGCACCTGCAACACCTGGACGGCGGAAGCATTGCAGGCCGGCGGTGTTGTCATAGACCCATCCGAGGCGACCACGTCCGGCGGCGTGATGGATCAGATCGCCGCACTGGACGGTGGTTGCTAGCGCGCCGAGTTCTGCGTCACGCCGTCTTGGGTTGCAGTTCCCGCGCTTTCGCTTCGATGTCCGGTAAGACAGCCGCGACCAGTTCTTCGTCGAGCGCCAACGCTACATCCGGATATCCCGCCGCCTCGATCATCGGGCGCAGCTTGCGTGCCTTCAAAGCGTCGAGCGTCCATTCCAGCTGATCGGGGATCAGCGTTTTGTCCCAGTAGATGCGGTGGTTCTTGTAGCGTGGTCCGTAATGGTAGTGCGGGGCGTTGTCGAAACAGTCGAAGGCCAGGATTTCCGTTTCTTCGGAATAGGAATCGCTTGGCGTACCCGCCAGATCGGTCAGCACGTGGATCGCGAGCCCGCCGTCGCCGTCGTTCAACGTCCGCATCTCCAGACCGAAGCGGATGTTACCGGCTTCGAACATATCGGTACCGCGGTTATGCTTGACCGTGCGCCGCCCATCGACGAAGGCTTCGCGGGCTGCCGCTTCCACCTCATCCAGCTTCGCGGAGACCAGCGCCATGTCGAGATCGCCGGCGACGTTTTCGTAGCCAGAGGCGGCCAGCATCGCCGGAAGGTTGGCGCGCATCTGCCGCACGCTCCAGCCGACCGGATTTCCGTCGACGATCGGATCCATTCGGCAGAGCTTGCTCTTGCCCTCGGGCGCGTAGATGTAGCTACGCTCGATGTCGAAGCAGTTGAAGCGCAGGAGCGTCGTTTCCGCCCCATCGGCCTGCCCCTGCACGAAGATCACGACGCCCTGGTCGGGGTGGCTGTGGATGTTGCCGTCCCACTGCTCTTGCCGGACCATGAACTTAATCGCACCGGCCTCGATTTCCGTGCTGCCTTTTCGCATGCTGGCTCTCCTGAACGCGCAAAAATTGGGAATATGAAACAGTACCAACCGAAGCGCCGCATGATCAACCGATCGGGGCAGACAAGACCGCCGCGCTTATCTCGGATAGGATTGTTGAAAAGGATTTAGCGCATCACGTGGGAGGGACAATGCCATGCTCTATGAACTTCGGATTTATCACTGCGTTACCGGGCGATTGCCGGCGCTGCTCAACCGGTTCGAGAACACGACGTTGAAGCTGTGGGAAAAGCATGGCATTCGGCAGGCCGGGTTCTGGACCGTCGCCATCGGCGAATCCAACAACGATCTCTATTATATGCTTGAATGGGATTCGCTGGCCGAGCGCGAGGAAAAGTGGAACGCCTTCGCGAGCGATCCGGACTGGCTGTCGGCCCGCGCGGAAAGCGAGAAGGACGGCCCCATTGTCGCCTCGCTCGGCAATCAGATTCTCCAACCGACGGCCTTCTCGTCGGTCAAATAGACACAGTGATCAAGGGAGAACCGCGTATGCGCTTTGGGTTCTATCTGCCGACCCGGGGGCCGCTGGCCAATCGGGCCGATCTTGCCCGCTTCGTGCAGGCGGGGGAGTCGGCGGGCTTCGCCTCGGTCATGATCGCCGATCACATCGCGTTCCCGATGGAGATCGCCTCGAAATATCCCTACACCGTGGACGGATCTTTTCCGGGGCAGGGTGATTCCCTTGAACAGCTTGCCACCATGGCCTTTATCGCCGGGGTGACGAAGCGGCTTCGGCTGGTCTCGCGCGTCATGATTCTGCCCCACCGCAAGCCGGTGGTGACGGCGAAGATGCTGGCCAGCATCGACGTTTTGTCGGAAGGCCGCGTGACCGTCGGCGTCGGCGTCGG
>JAJFJD010000033.1 GCA_021774335.1 Alphaproteobacteria bacterium | reverse complement strand
CACGGCGTTGCTTTACGCGACGAAGGTGTTGGCCGCGCTGAAGCCGGCGAACGACGACCAGCGTGTCGGTGTTGAGATCGTGCGTCGTGCGATCCAGGCCCCGGCCAAGCAGATCGCGGAGAACGCCGGTGAAGACGGCGCTGTCGTGGTCGGCAAGCTGCTGGAAGGCAAGGACGCCAAGCAAGGCTTCGACGCACAGACCGGCAAGTATGTCGATTTGGTCAAGGCGGGCATCATCGATCCGGCGAAGGTGGTGCGTATCGCACTGCAGGACGCCGCGTCGGTTGCCGGCCTGCTGGTGACGACCGAAGCGATGGTCGCCGACCTGCCGGATCCCAAGGGTGACGGCCCGGCTATGCCCGACATGGGCGGCATGGGTGGCATGGGCGGCATGGGCGGCATGGGCATGTAAGCCTGTCCGTTATCGGTTACCGGAAAGGGCCGCGCCATTCGGGTGCGGCCCTTTTTCTGTGGATTCTGTGGAAATTGGGAATTATTCCGGTAAAAATTGCAAAAAACGGAACGTTATGTTTTATTCAGTGAAATTTAGCGCGTCCTTGAATGACTGGAGATCGTGATGTCGCAGGCAATCGCCGAACCGAAACAAGCTGGCCAGGATTTGTCGCAAGTGGCCGCCGCCGTTGATGCCTTGGTGCATCAGGGCCGCATCGCCATGCAGGCGTTCGAGGGTGCGGATCAGGCCCGGGTGGACGAAGCGGTCACCGCGCTCGCCTGGTCGATTTACAGCCCGGACCATGCGCAGGAATTAGCGGAAACCGCGGTGCGCGATACCGGCCTCGGCAATGTCCCGGATAAGGTGATCAAGAACACGCGCAAGACCTTCGGCACGCTGCGCGACCTGATGCGCGAGCGCACCGTTGGTATCATCGAGGAAGATAAGGCCAAGGGCCTGGTGAAATACGCGAAGCCGGTCGGCGTCGTCGGCGCCATCACGCCCTCGACCAACCCGGCCGCCACGCCCGTGAACAAGGCCATGATGGCGGTCAAGGGCGGAAACGCTGTTATCGTGGCACCATCACCGTCCGGGTATGCGACTACGTCGAAGACGGTCGACTACATGCGCGCCGAGTTGAAGAAGATCGGCCTGCCGGAAGATCTGGTGCAGATCCTACCGTCGCCGGTGACCCGCGAAATGACGACGTTGCTGATGAAGGCGGTCGACCTGGTGGTCGTGACCGGCAGTCAGAACAATGTGCGCGGCGCCTATTCCAGCGGCACGCCGGCGATTGGCGTTGGGGCGGGCAACGTACCGGTGATCATCGACGCGGATGCGGATTTCGACGATGCGGCGCAGAAAATCTGTGCGTCGAAGATCTTCGACAATGCCACGTCCTGCTCGTCGGAGAATTCCGTCACCATTGTCGAGGATTGTTACGAAGACGCAATGGCGGCGCTGGAGCGCGCCGGCGGCTACCGCGCCACCCCGGAGGAATGCACCCGCATCCGCGATACGTTGTGGAAGGACGGCAAGCTGAATCGCCACATCATCGCGCGCGATCCTGACATTTTCGCCGATTTGTGCGGTCTGCCGGAAGCCGCGAAGTCAGCGAAATTCTTCATGGTCGAAGATCAGGGAATCGGGCCAGACTATCCCTTCTCCGGCGAGAAATTGTCCCTGGCGCTGACGATTTACAAGGCGAAGGACTTCCAAGCCGCAAAAGATCATGTGCAAGCGATTCTGGATTACCAGGGGGCCGGGCATTCGGTCGGCATTCATACCAATACGCCGGATCATGCCCGGTCGCTGGCGGAAGACCTCAAGGTCGTGCGCGTCCTGGTCAATCAGGCGCATACCTTCGGCAACGGCGGGTCGTTCAACAATGGCCTCAACTTCACGCTGTCGATGGGCTGCGGGACGTGGGCCGGCAACTCGATCTCGGAGAACCTGAACTGGCGGCATTTCATTAATATCACCCATCTCGTCACCGAGATTGGCGAGGACAAGCCGAGCGAGGAAGAATTGTTCGGCGCTCACTGGAACCGCTACGGGAAATAACCGATGGATTTCGAGGAATATGCGGCGAAGCCTCTGCTCGCCGCCGCTGGGATCGCTGTACCTGACAGCGCCCTGGCCACGACACCCGATGCAGCAGCGGATGTCGCGGCGCGGATAGGCCCCTGTGTCGTCAAGGCACAGGTGCCGACGGGCAAGCGGGGCAAGGCCGGCGGGATCAAACTCGCCGCGACGCCGGACGAGGCCCGCGCAGCCGCCGAGGCGATCATCGGCATGACCATCGGTATCCACACCGTCGAGAAGGTGCTGGTCGAGGCGCAGGTCGATATCGGCACGGAATACTATGCGGCGGTGATGAACGATCAGGCGAGCAAGGGCCCGCTGATCATGTTCTCTACCGAAGGCGGCATGGACATCGAGGAGGTCGCGGCCGACCATCCGGACAAGCTGGTGCGCCTGACGGTCGATATCCGCAAGGGCGTCACCGGGGCGGCGATTGATGCAATGCTGGCGCCGCGCGGGCTGGGCGATCGTCAGGCGGCAACGTCGGCGGCGCTCGAAAAGCTCTATCAAGTGTATGCCGAAAATGACGGCGAGCTTGTCGAGATCAATCCGCTGGTCGTTACCGGTGCAGGCGATATCGTCGCGCTGGATTGCAAATTCACGCTCGAAGATTCCGGGGCGGCGCGCCATGGCGAATTGCGCGAAAAGGCAGCGCCCGAAAAACTGACCGCCTTGGAAGAACAGGCGCAGGCCGCCGGCCTCAAATACATCGATCTGGACGGCGACGTGGGCATCCTCGCCAACGGCGCGGGCCTGACGATGACTACGATGGACATGGTTCGTTATTACGGCGGGCAGCCGGCCAACTTTCTCGAGATTGGCGGCGAGGCCTATACACTCGGCAAGCCCGCGCTGGAACTCGTCATGGCCAACCGGAAGATCAAGAGCCTGCTGGTGAATTTCTGCGGTGCGTTCGCCCGTACCGACGTGATGGCCGAGGGCATCGTCAACGCCTGGCTTGAATTGAAGCCCGATCTTCCGGTCTTCTTCTCAATCCACGGCACCGGCGACGTGGAAGCGGTCGCCATGGTGCGCGACCGGCTGGGCATGGAGCCTTATGACAAAATGGATGACGCCGTGAAAGCGGCGGTGGCGGCAGCGAAATGATTGTTCAGAAAAACGACCGCGTTCTGGTGCAGGGATTAACCGGCAAGCAAGGCACCTTCTGGGCCGAGCGCATGATGGAATACGGCACGAAGATCATGGGCGGCGTAAATCCGCGCAAGGCCGGCACCGAACATATCGGGCTGCCGGTCTATGGCACCGCGCAGGACGCCATGGCCGGCAAGGGGTTCGAGGTCGCGGTGATGTTCATTCCGCCGCTCGGCGCC
Organism: Alphaproteobacteria bacterium; assembly: GCA_021774335.1. GTDB lineage: Bacteria > Pseudomonadota > Alphaproteobacteria > UBA8366 > UBA8366 > JAJFJD01. The sequence continues at coordinate 300,272 of JAJFJD010000033.1, read as the reverse complement.
AAGGCCGCGGCGATGGACGCGATCGAGGCCGGGGTGAAGAAGATCGTCTGCCTGACCGAGCATATCCCGGTGCAGGACGTGATGTATTTCCTCGCGGCGGCCGACGAGGCCGGTTGTCAGGTCATCGGCCCGAACACGACCGGCGTCGTGACCACCGGCGAGAATTTCGTAGGCTTCATGCCGGCGTTCAACGAGCGCATCTTGCGCCCGGGCCGCGTCGGCGTGATTTCGCGCAGCGGCAGTCTCGGCACCTTCATCTGCATGAAGATGGTCGAGGCCGGGTTTGGAATCTCCGCCTTCATCGGCATCGGCGGCGATCCGATCATCGGCACCACGACGTTGCAGGCGCTCAAGCAGCTCGATGCGCATGACGGGACCGATCAGGTCGTCATCGTCGGTGAGATCGGTGGCACCATGGAAGAGGAAGCGGCCGAATACGCCGCGTCCATGAACAAGCCACTGGTCGCCTTCGTCGCGGGCGCGGCGTCGCCGCCGGGCAAGAAGATGGGCCATGCCGGCGCCATCGTGGTCGGCGACAAGGGTACCTATGCGTCCAAGAAGGCGGCGTTCGAAGCGGCCGGTGTGCAGGTGCTCGACTCCCCGTCGATGGCGGGCGATGCGATGCGCGCGATCGTCGGCTGACGCATCGCGGTTGCCGATCCCCCGTTCGGTTGCCTAGAGTGGTCGCTTCCGACCGAGGAGGGGCCATGCTGAAATTCGCCGCCAATTTATCAATGATGTTTCCCGAGTTGGAACCGCCCGCGCGGTTTCAGGCAGCGCGCGCGGCCGGGTTCGAGGCGGTCGAGTTTCTCCGGCCCTATGGCACGCCGGTGGCCGACGTGCGTCAATGGATCGACGACGCCGGGGTCGAACTGATCCTGCTCAATTCGCCGCCGGGCGATGCGGATGCCGGCGAGAAGGGGCTCGCGGCCTTGCCGGGCCGTCAGGGCGATTTCCGCGAAAGCCTCGATCAGGCTTTGGAATACGCGACCGGGTTGGGCGCAGGCATGATCCATCTGATGGCCGGCGTCGTGCCCGACGGCGTGTCCGCCGCCGCCTGTGAGGAAGTCTTTATCGACAATCTGAAGGTCGCCGCCGAGGTCGCCAAGGCGAAGAGCGTGAAGCTCAACCTTGAGCCGCTCAACCTGCGCGACGTGCCGGGCTATTTGCATACCGACACGACGCATACCCGGCGGATCATCGAGGCGGTCGGCAGCGACAATCTGTTCCTGCAATACGACCTGTATCATATGCAGATCATGGAAGGGGATCTGGCCGAAGGTTTGCGCCGCAACTGGGACCTGATCAGCCATATCCAGTTCTCCAGCGTGCCGGGGCGGCACGAACCGCAATACGGCGAGGTCAACATCCCGCACATGTTCGAGGTTATCGACGACCTCGGCTACACCGGCTGGGTCGGCTGCGAGTATGCGCCGAAAGGCGACACGCTGGATGGCTTGAGCTGGGCCGAGCCTTACGGTCTCGGCTCCCGCTGACTGCTTATTAAGCGCTCAGAACCACTTCATCAGGAAGCGAACGATCTTCTTCGTGCGGTCGCTGAACAGCGACGGGATGTAATAGCTGCCGGCGGCGCGCTTCGACACTTCGCTGAGCGTCGGGTAGGGCGCGATCAGGCCCGCGAACTTGCCGATCTTCTGCTGCTGGTCGACCGCCATGACCCAGGGCAATAGGAGTTCACCGGCCCGCGCACCGACGATTGACGCACCGAGCACGCGACCTTTCTTGTCGGTGACCACCTTGATCAGCCCGTCGGTCTCGTGCTCCGCCTGCGCGCGATCGTTCTCGTTGAAGGCGAAGCGCAAGATGCGGATGTCCTTGCCAAGCGTTTCCTTGGCTTGCGCCTCGGACTGGCCGACATGGGCAATTTCCGGGTCGGTGTAGGTGACCCAGGGTACCGCGCGGTAATTCACCTTGGCGGGAAGCTTGAACAGCATGTTGCGAATGACGATGCCCGCGTGATAGCCGGCCATGTGGGTAAACTGATAACCGCCTGCCACGTCGCCGATGGCGAAGACCTTCTTGTTAGTTGTGCGGAGCCGGGCGTCCACTTCGATGCCCTTCTTGCTATACTCGATCCCGGCAGTTTCCAGGTCCAGTCCATCCAGGTTCGGGCTGCGCCCGGCGGCGATCAGCAGATGGCTACCCGAAATCGTTTCGGTCTTGCCGTCGGTCTCGATCTCGACCGATACGCCGTCGCCGCCCTTGGCGACCTGTTTGATCGAGATGCCTTCGCGCAGGTCGATGCCTTCCTGCGCCAGTCGCCGCTTCACGACCGCGGTCACTTCCGGGTCGTCCTTGCCGAGGATGCTGAACATCTCCAGCACGGTGACCTTCGCGCCGAGGCGGCGGTGTGCCTGCGCCAACTCGCTGCCGATCGGCCCGCCGCCCACGACAATCAGATGCGAGGGTTGCTCGGTGAGGTCGAAGACCGTCTCGTTGGTCATGAACGGCACGTCCTGCAGCCCGGAGATCGGCGGGACGCCGGCCGACGAGCCCGTGGCGACGACGATGTATTTCGCCTTGATCCGGGTGTCGCCGGCTTCGATCTCGTTGCGGCTGACGAAGCGCCCGGCCTCCTGGATCACCGTGACGCCGAGGCCTTCGAACCGTTCCACCGAATCATGCGGCGCGATCGCACCGATCACGCCGTGCACATGGTCATGGACGCCTTGGAAATCGACCTGCGGTTCCTGTGGCTCGATGCCGAACTTCTTGCTGTTGCGCATGACATGCGCCGCATGGCCGGCGGCGATCAGCGCCTTGGAGGGCACGCAGCCGTAATTCAAGCAGTCGCCACCCATCTTGCTTTTTTCCAGCAGGACGGTGCGGGCGCCCATCTGCGACGCACCGGCGGCGACGGAAAGGCCGCCTGATCCCGCGCCGATGATGCAGATATCCGTTTCTATTATTTTGACCATCGTGTTCCTCGTTGAGTCTGCCCCTCACCGGTACGCGAGTAGTACACCAGACCCTGGTCGCGGGCCTCTAAATTTCCCGTGATAGGAAGTTGAGGACGACTAGGCCTTTATGATTTGCCGAGTGTCTTCGATGCGATTTCGTAGACATCCCGGGACAGACCTTCCGTAGACACGATTTGTTCTAATGCTGCCTTCATGCGTGTTTGACGGTAGTCGTCGTAGCGCCGCCACTGCCCGAACGCACCGACGAGGCGCGCCGCGACTTGTGGGTTCAACGGATCGATTTCGCGGACCCGCTCGGCGAGGAAGTCGTAGCCGCTGCCGTCGCTTGCGTGGAAGCGCAGCGGGTTGGCCATGCAAAAGGCACCGACCAGGGAGCGTACCTTGTTCGGGGTGCGCATCGAAAAGGCCGGATGGCTCAACAGGTCGGAGACCGCCTTCAACGTGCCCGGCAGCGTCGAAATGGCCTGCAGCGAGAACCATTTATCCACAACCAGCGAGTCGTTTTCCCATTTGTCATAGAAGGCGTCCATTGCGTCGCCGCGGGCCGGGCCGTCGAGATCGTTCAACACCGCGAGCGCGCCCATATGGTCGGTCATGTTGTCGGCGGTCTGGGTTTGCTCGACGCAGAGGTCGACCATCGCCGGGTCCTCGGTCGCGCCGAGATAGCTGAGGGCGATGTTGCGCAGCCGTCGGCGGCCCGCTTCCGCCGGCGTGGGTTCGTAGGGCCGGTTGCTCGCGTTGCCGTGGTAGGCGGCGAGGAACGCGTCCTGCAATTGGGTGCCGATGGTCCGCCGCAGCAATTCCCGTGCGGCATGGGTTGAATCGACGTCCACCTCGTCCGTCTGCTGACCGAGATATTCCTCGCTTGGCAGGACCAGTGTCTCGGCGATCAACGCCTTGTCGAGCGCGTCGTCCTGCAGAACGTTGCCGAGGGCGTCGATGAAGGCGGAATCGATCTTGGGATCCTTGCCTGCCTGGATCGCGGCAATCATGTCCAGCAGCAGCGCCGTGCCGTATTGCTGCGCCGATTCCCAGCGCGTGAATGCATCGCCGTCATGCGCGATCAGGCGCCGCCGTTGCTCGTCCGACAGATCGATCGTCACGGTGACCGGTGCGGAGAATTCCCGCAGAATCGACGGCGTCGGTTTCTCCGGCACGTCGGTAAAGCGGAATGTCTGTTCGGCGGATCGCAGGTTGAGAATGCGCGAAGACGCAGCATCGCTCTCGCCGTCGAGTGCAACCGTCAAGGCTGCGCCGTCACCGCCGAGCAATCCGACCTCGATCGGGATATGCAGCGCTTCCTTCTTGGCTTGTCCCGGCGTCGGGGCGGTCGCCTGGGCAATGGTGAGATCGTAGGTCTTGCCATCCGCGTTGTAGCTGTCCGACATCGTTAGGGCCGGCGTGCCCGCCTGGCTGTACCAAAGGCGGAACTGTCCGAGGTCCGCCCCGTTGGCGTCCTCCATGGCTTTCACGAAATCCTCGCACGTGACCGCCTGTCCGTCGTGCCGCTGGAAATAGAGGTCCATGCCCTTGCGGAAGCTGTCGCGGCCGAGCAGCCGGTGAATCATGCGAATGACCTCGGCGCCTTTCTCGTAGACGGTCGATGTGTAGAAGTTGTTGATTTCGATATAGGAGTCCGGCCGCACCGGATGCGCCATCGGTCCCGCATCCTCGGGGAACTGGCGTGCGCGCAGGGCGCGGACCTGCTTGATGCGTTCGACCGCCGCCGATCCCATATCGGCGGAGAACTGCTGATCGCGGAACACCGTCAGGCCTTCCTTCAGGCTGAGCTGAAACCAGTCGCGGCAGGTCACCCGGTTGCCGGTCCAGTTGTGGAAATACTCATGCGCGATAATCGCTTCGATATTCGCATAGTCGCTGTCGGTCGCCGTTTCCGGATTGGCCAGGACGTATTTGTCGTTGAAGACGTTGAGGCCCTTGTTCTCCATCGCCCCCATGTTGAAGTCGCTGACCGCGACGATCATGTAGATGTCCAGGTCGTATTCCAGGCCGAACACCTCTTCGTCCCAGCGCATGGATTTCTTCAGCGACTCCATGGCGTGTCCGCAACGGTCCTCCTTGCCGGGCTCGACGTAGAGCCGAAGGACGACATCACGGCCCGATGCGGTGGTGAACGTGTCTTCGACGCAGGCGAGGTTCCCGGCGACCAGGGCGAACAGGTAACACGGCTTTGGGAACGGATCGTGCCAGACCGCGAAATGCTTCCCGCCGTCCAGGTCGCCGCTGTCGGTTAGGTTGCCGTTGGACAGCAACACGGGATAGAGCGCCTTGTCGCCGCTGATCCGTGTCGTGAAGACCGAGAGCGAATCCGGACGGTCCAGATACCAGGTGATGCGCCGGAAGCCCTCGGCCTCGCATTGGGTGCAGAAGTTGCCGCTCGACTTGTACAGCCCCTCCAGCGCCGTGTTGTTCTGCGGCTGGGTGACCGCCACGGTCTCAAGCGTGAATGTTTTAGGCGGCGCATGGATGGTCAGTGTCGTCGCGGAAAGGGCATAGGCGTCGTCGGGCAGGGACTCGCCGTCGATTGCGATCGAGGCCAGCTTTAGATGTTCCCCGTCCAGGACCAACGGGCCGGCGCCGTCACTCGTTGCAACAATCCGTAGCGCTGCGGTGACGCGTGTCTCTTCCTCGCCGAGCGCTACGTCGAGATCGGTCGTCTCGATGTGGTAGGCGGGCGGGATGTAATCTTTGCGGTGGATCGTCAGCGGCGTGTCGGTCTTCATCGGCGTCATCCGTGGTTATCGGGCATGATTGTCGGGCGGGCGCAGTGTCGGGATTGCGACGGCCGCGGTCAAATGTTCATCCAGCCCTGTCCTATCTAGGGCGCACGGTGCTAAAATGCAGCCCTCTGGCCCCGCCGCGCGGGCCGGCAGCGCAATTGTAATCGTTCCTGAATGTTCAAAGGCTGGGCGGATTTCAGTGCCGTAACGGGCGCCTTCCGCAACCGTAATTTTGCGATCTACACGACGGGCAACATCTTCAGCCATACGGGCCTATGGGTTCAGCGGCTGGCGGTAGGATGGTTGTCGTGGACGTTGACCGAGTCCGCCTTCTGGGTGGCGGCGGTCGCGTTCGCCGATCTGTTCCCTGTCGTTGTGCTGGGTCCCTTCGGCGGGGTGCTGGCGGATCGGATCGACCGCCTAAAAGTGGTCGTCTTCTGCCAGTCGCTGTCCGTCGTCCAATCCATCCTGCTGTTCAGCTTTGTCTATTTCGACATGATCACGATCGAATTACTGTTCGCGTTGGCGCTGTTTCAGGGCGCGGTCGGCGGGTTCAACCAGCCGGCGCGGCAATCCCTGATACCGAGCCTGGTGAAAAAGGAAGACCTGACCTCCGCCGTCGCGATCAACTCGATCATTTTCAACGTTGCGCGCTTCATCGGGCCGGCCATCGCCGGCGTGGTGATCGCCGCTTATGGGCTGGCGCCGGCCTTTGCGATCAACGCGGTCAGCTACCTCTGCGTCATCTTCGCCTTGCTCATCATGAACCTGCCGCCGCGCGAGGCGCAGACCGGCCGCCAATTGACGATCCTCGGCGACCTGTTGCTTGGGTTCCGCTACACCACGCGGCACGCGACGATCGGCCCGTTGATCCTGCTGTCGCTCGCCATGTCCCTGTTGGTACGGCCGATGAACGAATTGCTGCCCGCCGCGACGGAACTGCTCTTCGCGGCCGGCGCGGGCGGTCTCGCCATGCTGACGGCGGCGCGTGGTGTGGGCGCGACAATCGCCGGATTGGTCTTGGCCAAGCGCCACAATATCGACGGCCTGGCCGCGCGCGTGGTGTTCAGCGCGCTGCTGTCGGTGATCAGTGTTTTCGCCTTTATTGCGACAGACTTCCTCTGGGTCGGCGTGCTCGCTCTCGTCGTATTCGGCTTCGCGATGACCAGTTCGGGCGTCGGTACGATGACCATGATTCAGGTGAAGGTGGACAACCGGGTACGCGGCCGCGTGCTCAGCTTCAATGGGTTGATCAACCGTGGTGTCCCCGCGCTCGGCGGCGTGGCCATGGGCTGGGTCGCCGACCGCGCCGGCCTGTACTGGCCGCTCGCCGTCGGGGCCGGACTGTGCTTCGTGGTGTTTCTGATCGCGATGCGGTGGGAACGCCGATCGCGCGACTCATCCTAGAACCGGCGAACTCCACGGCGTGTCGAAGTCCCAGGCGTTCCAGGCCTCAAGCCGCCGGTCGATTTCGGCGTCGATGGCATCTGACTCTCCGGCTTTCAGGCATAGAACCACGGTCATCGACAGCTGCTTGACGATCATCGCGGGCTCGATGTCGGGGAGCGCATTCCGGTCGATGCCGTATCCGGCCAGGAAGGCGTCGCAATCCGCCGCGCTGAGGCCGAGCCGTTTTTCCGCGACCAATGTCGGTGCGAGGTCCCATTCGAGCGGGCCGCGGCAGACCGAGTCGAAGTCGATCAGGTGCATCTTGCCGCCGGAAAGCACGGCGTTCTTGCGCAGCGCGTCGCCGTGCAGAACGCCGGTGCCCAGCTGTGACCGTGACAGGCCCTGCGAGAGGTCCCGTGCTCTTGCGTAACTCGCTTCCAGAATGTCGAGATGGTGTTTCGAAAGACGCCCGCCGGAGTTGAGCCGGTTCAGACGATTGTGGATTTTCTTCATTGGGTCTAGATCGGCGATCGGATAGTCGAAGCTGTTCGAAACAGCATGCAGGTCGCGCAGCGCCATGCCGAAGGCGTGATAGCCGCCATCGGCCGTGTCGTCGCTGTCGAGCCAGTCCCAGATCGTGACCTGCTGCCCGTCGATGTCGAAGGGCTGTTCGGAAAAGCGGTTCGCCAGGCGGACCGCTGGAAGGTCTTTGTCCTTCAGGAAATCCGCGAAGGCGATCATCAGTCGTGCCTTGGCTATACCGTCTTCCGGGCCGTAGATGCGGATGGTCAGGTCGTGGCCGGGCAGCCGGTAAACGGCATTCTGATGGAATCGGACGAGTTCGACATTGGGTTTGGCAAGGTCGTTTTTGTCGAGAAATCTCTCGACGATCCGCGCTGTGGCGTCAGGGCTCCAATCGATCCCCAAGCTGTTCCGCTCCCGTCACAGTGACTTAACCGGCTAGCGAGTATACCGCGTCCAGACCTGTACTGCCGTTGCTGACGACGCGGCCTGTTTCGATCATGTGGATCAGGTGCGACTGCACCGAGCGTTTCGCGCCGTTATAGAGCCGAGGGTCGAGGCCGACATACATCGTGTCGACCATGGATTCGATGGTGCCCTTGCCATCCGCAAGGCAGGCGGCGATTTGGTCTTCCCGGCCATGACGATGCGCTAACAGGTTGGTCACGTATTCCTTCGGGTTCTCGATGCAGGCGCCGTGGGTCGGCCAGTAGACGTCCTCGTCCCGCTGCAACAATTTCTCCAGCGACGCCATGTAGTCGGCCATGTCGCCGTCCGGCTGCGAGACCACCGTGGTCGACCAGCCCATGACCTGGTCGCCGCTGAACAGGGTGCTTTCCTCGCGAAACGAAAAGCACAGATGGTTGGAGGTGTGGCCCGGCGTGTGGACCGCCTCGACGGTCCAATCCTTGCCCTCGATGACATCGCCGTCCTTGACCGTGATATCGGGTCGGAAATCATAGTCCCCGCCTTCTTCGACCGCGGGTAGCGCGCTGTCGCCGCCGTGGGGGCCGTATCCGTAGGTCGGGGCGTCGGTCTCCGGTTGGAGCAGGCGCGTGGCGGGCGAATGATCGCGATGGGTGTGGGTGATCAGGATATGTGTCACCGTCTCGCCCTTGAGCGCGTGCAGCAGCGCCGCCACGTGTTCCTCGTCCAACGGGCCGGGGTCGATCACCGCGACTTCGCCACGGCCGATGATGTAAGTGCCCGTACCCTTGAAGGTGAACGCGTTGGGATTCTGCGCTACGACGCGGCGGATCATCGGCGTTAAGACCGAAACGCGACCGTAGCTGAATTTCAATTCGCGATTGAACGTTAAAGTCATGTCTTTGATATCTCTTGCCAACCTGCTTGACAGATGGCGCAGATGTGATGCCCGGTCAAGTCGGCGATCGATTGCCGAGCCGGAACGCACCCGCTAGAGTCCGGTTCTTCCCTTTCGGACCGCAGGAGTCCCCGATGTTTACCACACGCCCGGAAATTCTCGGCACCTTCGGTGTCGTCTCCACGACCCATTGGCTGGCCTCCGCCGCCGGCATGGCCATGTTGGAAAAGGGCGGCAACGCCTTTGACGCGGCGGTCGCCGCGGGATTCGTCCTGCACCTCGCCGAACCGCATCTGAACGGGCCCGGCGGCGATATGCCGGTGCTGATTCATCATCGCGGCAGCGACGCATACAAGATGATCTGCGGTCAGGGCGTGGCGCCAGCAGGGGCGTCGATCGACTATTTCAAAAGTCTCGGCCTCGACATGGTGCCGGGCAACGGCTTGCTGGCGACGGTCGTGCCGGGCGCGTTCGATGCCTGGCTGCTGATGCTACGGGACTACGGCACGATGCCGCTCGACGAGATTTGGGCGCCCGCGATTTCCTACGCGGAAAAGGGCGCGCCGATCGTCTCGCGCGTCTGCGACACCATTAGCACCGTCGAGGAAATGTTCCGCGATCATTGGACCAGTTCGGCGGCGGTTTACCTGCCGGGCGGAAAGATGCCGAAGCCGGGCACGCTGTTGGGCAATGCGGGGATCGCGAAGACATGGCGGCGGATTCTGGATGAGGCCAAGGCGGCTGGCGGCAACCGCGAAGCGCAGATCGACGCGGCGCGCAACACCTTCTACGAAGGTTTCGTCGCCGAAGAGATCGATAAGTTCTGCCGCGAGACTGCGGCGATGGACGTTACCGGCGAGGCGCACACCGGCATCCTGACCGGTGATGACATGGCGCGCTGGCGCGCCAGCTACGAAGACCCGCTGCGCTATGATTTCCGCGGCGTGACCGTCCTCAAGGGCGGCCCGTGGTCGCAGGGTCCGGTGATGCTGCAACAACTGGCGCTGTTGAGCGGGTTCGACCTGGAAAGCATGGACCCGAACGGGCCCGAATTCGTCCACATCGTGACCGAGACCGCAAAGCTGGCCTTCGCCGACCGCGAAGCCTTCTACGGCGATCCTGACCATGTAGAGGTGCCGGTCGAGACACTGCTGTCCGATGCCTATAACGACGAACGGCGTAAGTTGGTCGGGTCCGACGCGTCGCTCGACCTGCGGCCCGGCGAAATCGAGGGCTATGGCGCGGAAGTCGACTACGAACGGTCGGTCCGGGCCGGACAGGACACATCGGCGGCGGCCGGAATCGGCGAGCCGACGGTCGGCCGGGAAATCCCCGCCACCGGCGACACCTGCCATGTGGACGTGATCGACAAGGATGGCAACATGGTGTCGGCGACGCCGAGCGGCGGCTGGCTGCAAAGCTCGCCGGTGATTCCGGAACTCGGCTTCAGCTTGAACTCGCGCTGCCAGATGTTCTGGCTGGAGGAGGGCAAGCCCGCCACGCTGGTGCCCGGCAAGCGGCCGCGCTCGACGCTGTCGCCATCGATGGTGATCCGCGACGGCAAGCCCTACATGTCCTACGGCACGCCGGGCGGCGATCAGCAGGACCAATGGCAGGCGATCTTCCTGACGCGCCATCTGGCGTATGGCATGAACCTGCAGGAATCGATCGACGCACCGTCCTTCCACAACGAGCATTTCCCCGGATCGTTCTATCCTCGGGCGGCGATGCCGGGACGACTGGTGGTCGAGGGCCGGTTCGACCCGTCGACCGTGTCCAATTTGGAAGCGCGTGGCCATCGCGTCGAAGTAGGCGAGGACTGGTCGGAAGGCCGGCTCACCGCCGCGTCGCAGGAAGACGGGCTGCTTAAGGCCGGCGCGAACCCGCGCGGCATGCAGGGCTACGCGGTCGGACGCTGATCACCGTCCTTCGATAATGCGCTGAATCACGGTGCTGTAATTCTTGCCGTAACCAGCGGCCTCGGCTTCTCTCAGGCGCTCGATGACCAGTTCTGCGCCCTTGGCGGCGACGCCGGTATCCTGGGCGAGTTTCAATGCGTAGCTCACATCCTTGATCGCGTAAGTGACCGGGAAGGCCTCTTCCGGATGGTCGTCGATGGCCATCGACTTGAGGCCATGGTTGCGGCAGACGAAACTGTCGCCCGATCCCTTGGCGAGCGTTTCAAGGAAGAGCTGCGGTTCGATGCCGGATTTCTTGGCGATGGTGACGGCTTCGGCAACGGCGTTCAGGTTCTCGAACACGACCATGTTGTTCATGAGCTTCATCACTTGCCCGGTGCCGACGCCGCCGCAATGGGTGATGTCGGTGCCCATGCAGTCGAGATAGGGGCGGATCCGTTCCAGCACCGCGTCGTCGCCGCCCACCATAATACTGAGCGTGCCGTCGATCGCGGCGAAGCGGGCGCGCGCGATCGGGGCGTCGGCGAAATCCGCTGACTTCTCGGCCACGGCGGCAGCGACCTCGCGGCCCAAGCTGGGCGTCACGGTCGACGTGTCCACCAACGTTTGGCCCGACTGGATCGAGTCGACGACGCCCCCTGCATCGAAGCAGACCTTACGGACTTCCGGCTCGCCGGGCAGGCACAGGAAGATGATATCGGCGCGGCCGACCAGGTCAGCGATGGAGGCTGCGGGCTCGACGCCGTCGTCCGCGAGTGCCGCAAGCATCTCCGGGCGCGTGTCGTAGCCGACGACGGTTTTGCCGCATTTCTTCACGAGGTTGCGGCACATGGCACCGCCCATGACCCCCAAGCCGATAAATCCAACCGCGTTCACCGCCGACATTGCCGTCTCCTATTTCGTGTTTCGACCCGAAGCGGATAGCATGAGGGTCTGTTCGTCGTGACACGCCAGAGTATCAAGGATCGCAGGTATGAGCACATCGCCCGAGCCGTATGAAATCTATGCCGTCAAATACGCCTATCGCGATGCGGTGCGCGCCCAGAACTTCATTTTTTCCGACGCACATGACGTGCCCATGCCGCTCGACTATTACGTCTGGGCCATCGTCGGCAAATCGAAGACCTATGTCGTGGATACCGGGTTCGACGAGGCGGAAGCGGCGGCGCGCAAACGCGACCATATCCGCTCCCCGGCGGAGGGCCTGCGCCTGATCGGCGTCGAGGCCGAGAACGTCGAGGAAATCATTCTCACCCATATGCACTATGACCATTGCGGGAACATGAAGCAGTTCCCGAAGGCGAAGTTCTATCTGCAGGACCGCGAGATGGCCTTTGCCACCGGCCGGTTCATGCGGGAGAAATTCATCCGCCATTCCTTCGCCGTGGACTATGTCACCGACCTGGTGCGGGCGCTCTACGACGACCGGGTCGATTTCGTCGACGGCGTGCGCGAGATCGCGCCGGGCCTGTCCCTGCATCATGTGGGCGGGCATACCGACGGCCTGCAGGTGGTGCGCGTGTGGACCCGCCGCGGTTGGATGGTGATTGCGTCCGATGCCACGCATTTCTACGACAACATGAATCGCACCAACCCGTTCCCCATCGTGTTCAACATGGGGCACGTGATGGAAGGCTACCGGACCGTGCAAGCGCTGGCCGACTCGCCGCAGCATGTCATCGCGGGGCACGATCCGCTGGTCATGGCGCGCTTCCCGGCGGTATCCAAGGAAACTGAAGGCATCGCCGTGCGGCTCGACGCCGACCCATTGCATTGGGAATAAGGGCACTGGAAATAGGGCTTTTCCGGCGCGATACCTTGATCCCCCGCCCTTGATCCCGTGGCAGTGGCGTACTAACTGCTTCTAGTGCCGCGGTAGCGCGGCAACTTTCATATATTCGGCAGGAGATCGGCGATGGCGGAACATCACCACAGCAAGGTACTCATCATCGGTTCGGGACCCGCGGGCTATACCGCCGCGATCTATGCCGCGCGTGCCAATCTATCACCGACGATCGTCGCCGGGCTGCAGCCCGGCGGACAGATGACCATTACCACCGATGTCGAGAACTATCCGGGCTTTGCCGACGTCATCCAAGGCCCATGGCTGATGGAGCAGATGCAAAAGCAGGCCGAGCATGTCGGCACCGAGATGATCTACGACATCATCACCGACGTGGATTTCACGCAGCGCCCGTTCCAGGCGACCGGTGACAGCGGTAATACCTATTCCGGCGATTCGGTCATCATCACGACCGGTGCACAGGCGCGCTGGCTGGGGATCGAGTCAGAGCAAAAATTTCAAGGGTTTGGCGTATCCGCTTGCGCCACCTGCGACGGGTTCTTCTTCCGCGAGCAGGAAGTCACCGTGGTCGGCGGCGGTAACACCGCCGTGGAAGAAGCGATCTATCTGACCAATCACGCCTCCAAGGTGACTCTGATCCATCGGCGCGACTCATTGCGCGCGGAACAGATCATGCAGGATCGCCTGCTCAACAACCCGAAGGTCGAGATGGCCTGGGACAGCGTCGTCGAGGAAGTGTTGGGCAAGGAAGACCCGCTCGGCGTGACGGCGGTGCGGATCAAGAATGTCAAAACCGACGAGACGCGCGAGATTCCATGCCAGGGTTTCTTCGTCGCCATTGGGCACGACCCGGCGACGCAGGTGTTCAAGGGCAAGGTCGATATGGACGACGACGGCTATATCCTGACCACGACGGGCAGCACCGCGACCAACGTGCCGGGCGTCTTTGCCGCCGGCGACGTGGTCGACAAGACTTATCGGCAGGCGGTGACCGCGGCGGGCATGGGCTGCATGGCGGCGCTCGACGCGCAGAATTTCATCGCCGAGCACGAGGACGCCGCCAGCCAGGCCGCCGACTAGGCTTACCCGCCGGAGAGTTTTGCTTTCGCAATCGCCTGTTGCCAGCGCACCACTTCGGTATGGTCGGAGTCGTTGCCGAATTCCGTGCGCGCCGCGGCGAAGATTTCCCGAACCAACGCGGTGAACGGCGCCGGGATCTCTGTTTCGCGCGCAAGGTCCTGCGCGGTCGTCAAATCCTTGACCATCAGGGCGTTGGTGAAGCCGGACCCGTAGTCATCGTTCAGGATGAACTGGTGGAATTTCACCTCGGTCGCGTTGTTGCGCCCGGTCGACCGGTTGATCGTGTCCACCATGACCGCCGGGTCGAGGCCAAACTGCTTGCCGATGATCAAGGCTTCGCCGGCTGCGGCGAGCCCGATGGCGGACAGCATGTTGTTCAAGGCTTTCATCGCATGCCCTGATCCGACAGGGCCGCATTCGAAGATCTGTCCACCCATGATGTCGAGCAGCGGCCGGCAGCGTTCCAGGTCCGCCTCAGCACCGCCGACCATGATGGCGAGCGAGCCGTCGTTGGCCCGGCGCACGCCGCCGGAAACCGGGGCGTCGACCATGGCGACACCTTGCGCCGCCAATTCCTTCGCCAGATCGACGGTGCCGGTTGGGTCGGACGAGCTCATGTCGAGCAGGAGCTTGCCTTCGGCCATGCCCTGCGCGAGGCCGTCGTCGCCAAGCGTGATTTTCCGGACGTCCTTGCCCGACGGCACGATCGTGATGACGATGTCGGCATTCTCGGCAACGCTTGCCAATCCATTGGCCGGCGCGGCGCCGAACTCCTCGACGAAACTGTCCACCACTTCCCGGTTCAGGTCGAAAACGATGAGGTCCTGTCCCGCCTTGGCAAGGTTGGCGGCCATCGGCCGTCCCATGTTGCCGAGACCGATAAATCCGATCCGCATTGTCATGCTCCTTCTTCTTTACTGTTGGAATGCCTCGGCCGGATCGATGATCGCAGCGGCTTGTGGGGTGTAGCTTTACTCAGTACGATGCCCTCACACAACTTTACAAGAATTCCGATACACGGGGGGTGTACGGGCATGGCTAAGCGTAGCAACAAGCCCGCAAAAGAGAGGCTACCCAAGAGCGGCGAGCCTTTCTCGATTATTGCGGCGGGACTGACGATTACAGGAAAAGTCGAGAGCGAAGGCATGGTCCACATCGAAGGGTCGGTGGACGGCGACGTCCATTGCCGGCACCTGACGGTGGGCGATGGCGGCCTAGTGTCGGGCAATGTGAGCGCGCGCACGGTCGAGGTGCTGGGCGAGACGAAAGGAACGATCCAGGCCAAGAAAGTGATTATCGCGGCGTCGGCCAAGGTCTTCGGCGAGGTCATCCACGAAACCCTGGTGATCGAGAGTGGGGCCCGGCTGAACGGTTACTATCGTTGCGCCGACCGTGTCGATCCTGCGGGAGCGGTGGATGTCCGCCAACGGATCGGTTCGACCGATCCCAAGTCAACGCCGTCGTCGCGGCGCATCATGCCGCCCCGGCGCGAGCCGAACGACCGGCCGTTGTCGGCGCGCAGTAACGGCGAATCGAAGTCGCTGCATTAGGACGGAGTTTCGGATGGCGGAATGGTTCGAGGAAATTCTCCACCCGGGATTCCGCACGAAGCTGCAGGTCGACAAAGTCCTCTACGAGGGCGATAGCGAACACCAGAAGCTCCTGTTGTTCGAGAATGCGGTGTTCGGCCGTGTCTTGGCGCTGAACAACATTGTCCAAACGACCGAGCGCGACGAATTCATCTATCACGAGATGCTGACCCATGTACCGTTGTTCGCTCATGGCGCGGTACGCAAGGTCCTGATCATCGGCGGCGGCGACGGCGGGATGCTCGAAGAGACCTTGAAACATCGTGGCATCGAAAAGGTCACGATGGTGGAAATCGACGCCGCCGTGATCGACTTCAGCAAGCAGCATCTCAGGTTTATCTGCAACGATGCCTTCGAGGACGAGCGGTTGGACCTGGTGATCGCCGATGGCGTGGACTATGTCGAGACGACCTGTGAGCGTTATGACGTGGTGATCGTCGATTCGACGGATCCCGTCGGGCCGGGAGAAGTGCTGTTCACCGAGCGTTTCTATACCGGCGCAAAACGCTGCCTCGCGGCCGGTGGGGTCCTGGTAACGCAGAACGGCGTGCCCTTTTTCCAGGCCGACGAACTGCGGAATACGGCGGCCTGCCTGCGGCCGCTGTTCCGGGATTCGAGCTGTTATCTGGCCGCGGTGCCGGGCTATACCGGCGGCGTCATGGCATTCGGATGGGCGACCGATAACGTGACGCTGCGTCAGACGCCACTGGACCGGCTGCAGGAGCGAGTACGCGCGTCTGGCATCGAAACGCGGCACTATTCGGCCGAAGTCCACGCCGCCGCCTTTGCCTTGCCGCCCTGGGTTTCGGCACTGTTGGAGCGTTCGCCGCAAGGCTAAGGGAATTAAGGGATAATCGAGAATATTTCGCTTGATTTGCGCGGTGCAAAGCCCCATATGGGCGCCTTCGATTGTGTGGGATCATCCGCTTGTTTGGGAGACGGGGCGTGCATAAGACCGCTGTCCAATTTGGTGTGGAAACTTGCCTCGGCAGGGAGGCTGAATTCGACTATCTCGTGACGGCGCCGACCGAGCGGCCGCATCATATCGAGAGCCCGGCATCGCCGCCGAAGGACTTTTTTATCGAGCGTAATGGAACCCGTTACGCCGGCACGCATCTGATCATCGATCTGTGGGATGCCGAGCGGCTCGACGATATCGACCATATCGAGCGGGCGATGCGCGACTGCGTCACGGCGGCCGGGGCAACCTTGCTGCACATCCATCTGCATCATTTTACGCCAAATCTGGGCGTTTCCGGCGTTGCGGTTTTGGCGGAATCCCACATCAGCGTCCACACTTGGCCGGAAACGGGCTTTGCGGCCTTCGACGTCTTTATGTGCGGCGATACGGAACCGCAAAAAGCCATCGACGTGTTAAAATCCGCCTTCCGGCCCAGCCGCGTTGAAGTGGGCGAACACCTCCGAGGCCGCATGGAATGACCCAGTGGACCGAAGAAGTCGATCCGGTAAACGGCGATTTCCGTGTCCAGCTGCGCGTCGAGAAGGTTCTGTTCGAGCAGCATACGCCGCACCAGCATATTTTGCTGATCGAGAACCGGACCTATGGCCGGGTTTTACTGTTCGATGGTGTTGCCCAGGTCGCCGAAAACGACGA
The DNA here is from genome assembly GCA_021774335.1 of Alphaproteobacteria bacterium. Taxonomy (GTDB): domain Bacteria; phylum Pseudomonadota; class Alphaproteobacteria; order UBA8366; family UBA8366; genus JAJFJD01. The sequence continues at coordinate 283,347 of JAJFJD010000033.1, read as the reverse complement.
GTTCATCTATCACGAGATGCTGACCCACGTGCCCGTCCTGGCGCATGGCGCAGTCCGACGCGTCCTGGTCGTTGGTGGCGGCGATGGCGGGGCGATCGAGGAGCTGTTCAAGCATCCCGGCGTTGAGCAGGTGGATCTGGTGGAGATCGACGAGGCCGTCGTCGAGATGAGCAAGGCCCATTTCCGCTCGGTCTGCGGTGAGGCATTCGAGGATCCGCGGCTTCGGCTGACAATCGGTGACGGTGTCGAATATGTCTCCGGTTGTGCGGATCGATACGATCTGATCCTGGTCGATTCCAAGGATCCCACGGGCGAGACGAACGTCCTGTATAGCGAGCCGTTCTATCGGAACTGCCGCAAATGCCTGTCGCCGGGCGGCGTGCTGGTGACGCAGAATGCGCTGCCGTTCTTCGACCGCGACTGGCTCGGCAAGCCGCTGGCGCGGCTCCGCAAGATTTTTGCCGATATCGGCTGCTATCAGGTTGCCGTGCCCAGCTTTTACGGCGGGTTCATGGCATTCGGCTGGGCCAGCGACGATCCGGCGCTGCGCCAGGTTCCGGAAGCCACGCTCGCCGAACGGTATGCCGCGGCGGCAGTAGATACGAAATACTACACGCCGGCGATCCACCGCGCGGCCTTTGCGCTGCCGCCTTATGTGTCAGGTATGCTGGTGTAATGGCCGAACGCCTTCCAACGGAACTCTGGATCAAGGCGCATGCCGCCCGGTGTTCCGCGCAAGGTATCCCTTTCGTCGTCATCCGCCGCGGTGACCAGCACCGGGGCGTGGTTATCGCCAAGCTTCATATGGTCGGCCAAGGGTTCCGTGTCGTGGCCCAGGCCCGTGACCTGGAGGGTGGCTTGTTCTGGGCACCCGCGCTGGAAGGGACAATCGTGCCCGAGTCGGATGCCGACACCTATATCGAACGCCAGGTAACCTACGATCCGGACATCTGGGTGATCGAGGTCGAGTTGCGCGGTGACGACGACTGGTTCCGGGGCACCGTCATATAGCCCGAAAGCCTTGCTGGGCCTTCGTTATCGGTATATTCCAGTGTCCAATAAGGAACAAACGGTGACGGGCGTCCGGCCATTCCACTCTGGCCAATCCACCCCGGCCACCCCACCAATGTGAGCACCAGACAGGACGGAGAGCGATATGGCCAAGGAGCTTTATCATTTAATCGGCGGCAACAAGGTGAAGGGCACAAGCGGTCGCTTTGCCGACGTGTCCAACCCAGCGACCGGGGAGGTTTCCGCGCGGGTTCCCCTGGCCTCGACCGAGGAGGTCGATAGCGCCGTCAAGACCGCGATGGCCGCGTTCCCCGGCTGGGCCGCAACGCCTACACCGAAACGGGCAGCCGTCCTTTTCGCCATGCGCCAACTGGTCACCGAGAACATCGGCACGCTGGCCGAGATGATCGGCCAGGAGCACGGCAAGACGCTCGAAGATGCGCGCGGGGAGATTCAGCGCGGTATCGACGTCCTCGAATTCGCCTGTGGCATTCCGCATCTGATGAAGGGCGAGCTGTCGACGAATGTCGGCGGCGATATCGATACCTTCTCGATCCGCGAACCGCTCGGCGTTGTCGGCGGGATCACGCCGTTCAATTTCCCTGTCATGATCCCGTGTTGGATGGGTGTCATGGCGGTGGCCTACGGCAATGCCTTCATCAATAAGCCGTCGGAACGCGATCCGTCCTCGGCGATGTACCTTGGCGAGCTGTGGCAGCAGGCCGGCCTGCCGGACGGCGTCTGGACCGTCCTGAACGGCGACAAGGAAGCGGTCGACGGGCTGTTGCATCACCCGGATGTGCCGGCGATCAGCTTCGTCGGGTCGACCACGGTCGGCGAGTATGTTTATCAGACGGGTACGGCGAACAATAAGCGCGTGCAGTCCTTCTGCGGCGCCAAGAACCATATGATCATCATGCCGGATGCGAACATGGACCAGGCGGCCGATGCCTTGATGGGGGCCGGCTACGGCTCCGCCGGTGAGCGCTGCATGGCGATATCAGTGGCCGTGCCGGTCGGCGAGCAGGCGGCGGCCGAGATCGTCAAACGGTTGATTCCGCGGGTCCAGTCGCTGCGGATCGGGCCGTATAACGATCCTGAGGCGGATATGGGACCGTTGATCACTACGCAGGCGAAGGATCGTGTCGAGGGTTACATCGCCAAGGGCGTCGAAGAGGGCGCGGAACTTCTCGTCGATGGCCGCGGCACGTCGCTGCAGGGCTATGAGAACGGATTTTTCACCGGGGGCACACTGTTCGACAAGGTCACCACCGACATGACGATCTACAAGGACGAGATCTTCGGGCCGGTGCTGAGCGTCGCGCGGGCGAAGGACTTCGACGAGGCGGTCGCCATGGTGAACGGTCATGAATACGCCAACGGCGTCGCCATCTTCACCCAGGACGGTGATGCGGCGCGGACCTTCTCGAACCAGGTCGATGTGGGAATGATCGGCGTCAATGTGCCGATCCCGGTTCCGATGGCCTTCCACCATTTCGGCGGGTCGAAGCGGTCGAAATTCGGCGATACGCAGATGCATGGCCCGCAGTCGGTCAACTTCTTCACCAAGATGAAGACGGTGTCCGCACGATGGCCGAGCGGCATTCGCGAGGGTGCGCAATTCACGATGCCGACCAATCGGTAATGCGGCAGGTCACAATTTAAGCTGAGAATACGGCGGGTGCGGATTGCGCTCGCCGTATCTTTTGACCCTGGATCGGCGTGACACTCTTTGCAATTTGTTGCGGTACAAAGTCGTTGCAGTTTGGGTTCAAAACCGTTCTGATTGCACGACATGAGGGTGTCACACGCGAAGCCTCAGAAAGAGGTGCGTGTTTACAACCGGGGCGAATTTTCAATGGACGGTGAAGAGAGCCGTCACGAAGGGAGACCAGTAATGTTCAAATCCATTCTTTCCGCTGCGGCTCTTGCGATCGCAGCATTCGGACTGATCGGCACGGGTGCCGCGCAAGCGGCCGACTGCCCGCGCGGTACGCTCGACAAGCAGTATTGCGACTACGACGGCGATCTGGTGGCGGATCTTCCGCTTGACAGCAAAAAATGGATCAATCCCGGCACGATCATTTTCTCCTACACGCCGGTCGAAGACCCGGCAGTGTATGCCAAGGTCTGGGATGGTTTCGTCCAGCATATGGCGAAGACGACTGGCAAGAAGGTGGTGTTCTTCCCGGTTCAGTCCTATGCCGCGCAATATGAAGCGATGCGTTCCGGCCGTCTGCATGTGGCGGGCGTGAATACCGGCGGTAATCCCGTCGCCGTTTCCTGCGCTGGCTTCGTGCCGTTTGCGATGATGGCGTCGGAGGATGGGTCCTTCGGCTACGAGATGGAAATCATCGTGCCGGCCGACAGCACGATCAAATCACCGGCCGACATCAAGGGCAAGACGCTGACCTTCACGTCGAAGACATCGAACTCCGGCTTCAAGGCGCCGTCCGCGCTGTTGAAGAGTGAATTCGGTATACAGAGCGAGAAAGACTTCAAGGTCGCGTTCTCGGGCAAGCATGACAACTCGATCCTCGGCGTCGCGAACAAGGACTATGAGGCGGCGGCGATCGCAAATTCGGTGCTGAAGCGGATGCTCGACCGCAAAGTCATCGAAGCGAACAAGATCAAGACGATTTACCGCTCGCAGACATTCCCGACCACGGGCTATGGGCATGCCCACAACCTGCACCCCGAAGTCGTCGCGAAGATCAAACAGGCTTTCTTCACCTTCAAATGGGAAGGGTCCACTCTGAAGAAGGAGTTCAAGAAGGAAGGCAAGTTCATCGCGATCAACCACAAGCATGACTGGGGTGTCATCCGGAAGATCGATACGGCGAACGGCGTTAAGTACAATTGTAAGTAACGCATTTTGTCCGTAACCGAGCAGGACACCCCGATGCTTCGGCTGGATGGGCTCGTCAAACAATATCCGACGGGCGATCTGGCGCTGAAGGGTGTCGATCTCGATGTGCCGAAAGGGCAGGTTATGGCCCTTATCGGCCCATCGGGGGCCGGCAAAAGCACGCTGATACGCTGCGTCAACCGGCTCGTCGAACCCAGTTCTGGACAGGTATTCCTGGGCGGTGAGGAGATCACAGGCATCGGCAAGGGCGCACTACGGCGCGCCCGCCGGCGCATGGGAATGATCTTCCAGGAATACGCCCTGGTGGAGCGTTTGTCCGTGATGGAGAACGTGCTCTCCGGGCGATTGGGCTATGTCAGTTTCTGGCGCAGCTACTTCCGGAAGTTCCCGCAGTCGGATATCGACGAAGCATTCCGACTGCTGGAGCGTGTCGGCCTCGATGATATGGTCGACAAACGGGCCGACGAACTGTCCGGCGGGCAACGGCAGCGGGTCGGCATTTGCCGGGCGTTGATTCAGGACCCGCAGCTCTTGCTGGTCGATGAACCGACGGCCAGCCTCGATCCAAAAACGTCACGCCAGATCATGCGACTGATTTGTGAACTGTGTGAGGAGCGCAATCTCGCCGCCGTGATCAATATCCATGACGTCATGCTGGCGCAGATGTTTGCGCAGCGTATCGTCGGTTTGCGGCTTGGCGAAATCGTCTATGACGGCCCGCCCGATGGCCTGACGTCCAATGTCCTGACCGAAATCTACGGTGAGGAAGACTGGGAAGCGACGATCCAGAAGGACGAAGAGGAAGGCGACGGCGAAGAAACCGAAGAGGGCGCGGAAGCGGCGAGAATCCTGCGGGACGAAGAACGTATGGCGGGGATGACATGACCGACGCTTCGGCGTCGCTTGGCCGCCGGACGTGGAAGCGCCCGCCGCTGATCACGAACCCGACGCTGCGCTGGACGTTGATCCTTGTTGCTGCGGTTTATCTGGCCACCGCCTTCGGCACGACCGAGGTGAACTGGACGCGTGTCTGGGAGGGCTTGCCGCGCGGTAAGAAATTCCTGCTTGCTTTCGCACCACCGGATTTTGTGTCTCGCTGGGACGCCATTCTCGACGGAATTTTGGAAAGCCTGTGGATGACCGCGGTGTCCACGGTCATTGGAATCCTGCTGTCGGTGCCGATTGCCCTCGGCGCGGCCCGTAATATCGCGCCCCGACCGGTCTATTACTTCTGCCGCGCGATCATCGCCGGATCGCGGAGCTTTCAGGAAGTCATTCTCGCAATTTTCTTCGTCAAACTTTTCGGCTTCGGTCCCTTCGCCGGGGTTGTGACGTTGAGCATCGCCACCATTGGGTTTTTCGCCAAGCTGCTCGCTGAAGACATCGAAGACATGGACCCGACCCAGGCCGAAGCGGTGCGCGCGACCGGCGGAAGCTGGTTCCAATGGCTCAACTACGCGATCCAGCCACAGGTTTTGCCCCGGTTCATCGGGCTGTCGCTTTACCGGCTCGATATTAATTTTCGGGAGTCCGCAATCGTCGGCATCGTCGGTGGCGGCGGCATCGGCGCCACGTTGAACACGGCGTTCGACCGGTACGAATTCGATTCGGCGGCGGCCATTCTGGTCATCATCATCGCCATCGTCATGTGCGTTGAATACACGTCCGGCTTCGTCCGGAAATGGGTGCAGTGATGCCGACGGTGGTGCAGGACGATACCAAGATTTGGCAGCGCCGCGACCGCAAGCGGCAGCTCGCCATTTGGGCCGGCTGGTTTATCGGGACGTTTATCTTCGTCTACTGCTTCAAGCTGATTTCCGACAAGACCACCTGGTTTTTCGTGCTCGACGCGGGCAAGCAGGCGGCCGACTTGGGTTCCCGGATGGTGCCGCCCGAATGGGGCTATATGCATGATTTGTGGCGGCCGCTCTGGGACACGATCAACATTGCAACGATCGGAACGGTCATTGCGATTGTCATCGCGGTGCCGGTTGCGTTTTTGGCGGCACGTAACACTACGCCAAGCGTGGCCTTTGTCCGGCCGATCGCATTGCTGATCATCGTTTCGTCGCGGTCGATCAACTCGCTGATCTGGGCCTTGCTGCTGGTCGCAATCGTCGGGCCGGGCGTGTTCGCGGGCATCATCGCGATTGGGCTGCGGTCGATCGGGTTCGTGGCGAAATTGCTCTATGAGGCGATCGAGGAAATCGACGAAAAACAAGTCGAGGCGGTAACGGCAACCGGCGCGTCCGGGCCGCAGATTCTATCATTCGGGATCGTGCCGCAAATCCTGCCCGCGTTCGCCGGGATCACGGTATTCCGCTGGGACATCAACATCCGGGAGTCGACTGTTCTGGGTCTGGTCGGCGCCGGCGGCATCGGACTGGAGTTGAGCGCGAAGATCATGGAATTGGGATGGTCCAGCGTGTCCGTGATCCTGCTGTCGATCATCGCGACCGTCGTCGTCAGCGAATGGGTCTCGGCCAAGGTTCGTCACGGCATCATTTAGGGCTGGGCTAGGCGTGTGCGTCCAGCAACGCCGATACAGCCTCCGCGAATCCTTCGCCGCCGCGCCGTGTCGTGATGTAAGTGGGCTCCGCATCGAGCCGGTCCTGGAAATCCAGCACATTGGCAACCCCGATGCTGTTCTCGAAGAAGCCGAACATGGGCGAATCGTTCGGAGCGTCACCGGTGAAGACGAAATGAGCGTTGTCTGTTGCAAGATCGATGTCGAAGACCTCGGTCATCAGATTCCGTGCCATCGTGAGCTTGTCGAAACTGCCATACCATCCGTTGACATGAATCGAACTGATCTTGGCCACCGCACCGGCCTCGACGAACAGTTCGACGATGCGGTCGACATCGGCCTGCGGCAGGCGCGGAACGTCCTCGCAGAAGTCGATGGCCAGGTCGGTCTCCCTATAGGCCTGGTCGTTCGCGACGGCGCAGCCCGGCACCTCGGCAAGGATACGGTCCTGCACGGCGGAAAGCCGTTCGCGGTTCGCGGCGCGTTCGCCGTCGGGCTGGTCGAACCGCCGGGTCATGCGCCGGGCATCCCGGTCGTAGCGGAAATAGAAGGCGCCATTCTCGCCGACGACGGCATCGACCGGCCACATGCGGGCGAAATGATCGCACCACCCGGCGGGCCGGCCGGTGATGGGGATGACCATGATCTTGGCGTCCTGCAGGCGTTCCATCGCGGTATAGGCCATGGCGCCGAGGCGGCCGTCCGTGGTCAACGTGTCATCGATATCGGTGAACACGCAGCGGATTGCCCGCCGGTCGGCGGCAGGGAAGCTGTCTAGGGGGCGAAGAGTCGACGGGTCGGTCATGGCATGCTACAGGCGCAGGGTTGTGAGACGGGAGAGTCCGCATATAAGCGCATACATTTACCCCCCGTAAACCGCGACGGGCTAAAGAATTCGCTGTGACCGATAATAACTTCGACATCCTCATCATCGGCGGCGGCATAAACGGCGCCTGCATTGCCCGTGACGCAGCCGGGCGAGGACTCTCGGTCGTGCTCTGCGAAATGGGCGATTTGGGCGGCGCGACCTCGTCGGCCAGCAGCAAGCTGATCCATGGCGGGCTGCGGTATCTGGAGCATTATGCCTTCCGGTTGGTCGGCGAGGCATTGCGCGAACGACAGATTCTGTTGCGGAGCGCGCCGCATATCGTCTGGCCGATGCGGTTCGTCCTGCCGCATGCGCCGTCCCTTCGCCCGACATGGATGATCCGCATGGGCCTGTGGCTGTATGACCGGCTCGGTGGTGCGCATAAACTGGCGCGGTCGGGCAAGGTTGATCTCACCGCGCCGGCCTATGGCGCGGCACTCGCGCCGAATTTCAAAACCGGATTCATCTATTCGGACTGCTGGGTGGACGACGCCCGGTTCGTCGTGCTGTCCGCGCTCGACGCCGCGGCGAAGGGGGCGGATATCCGTCCGCGGACGCGCTGCACGTCGGCGCGTCGCACCGGCGAGCGCTGGCATGCCACGCTGGAGGATGCCGGTGGTTCGCAAGAGGTGACGGCCCGTGTGCTGGTCAACGCCGGTGGGCCATGGGTGCAGCAGGTGATCGGCGAGGTCGCCGGAGGCAATGCGCCGGCCCAGGTGCGCCTGATCAAAGGCAGCCATATCGTCGTGCCAAAACTGTATGACGGACCGCACGCCTTCATCCTGCAGAACGAAGACAACCGCGTGATTTTCGTCATTCCCTACGAAAGCGAGTTCAGCTTGATCGGCACGACTGACGTACCGGTCGACGGCAAGCCGGGGCCGGTCGAGATTTCCGATGGCGAAACGGACTATCTCTGCGCGGCGGTAAATCGGTACTTTCGCGCCGCGATTTCGCCAACAGACGTGGTCTGGAGCTATGCCGGCGTGCGGCCGCTCTACGATGACGGCGAGAACGATCCGTCGGCGGTGACGCGGGATTACGTGTTGGCGCTCGATGCACCGGACGGTGCGCCAGATGGGGCGCCACCCATGCTGTCGATCTTCGGCGGCAAGATCACCACGGCGCGCAAGCTTGCCGAGCAGGCCATGGGGAAATTAAAACCGTTCTTTCCTGGTTTGCCGCCGGGCTGGACCGCCGGCGCCGCCCTGCCGGGTGGGGATTTCGGCGCATTCGATGAATTTGCCCGCGCCTTGCGGCAGGAGTATCCGGGGCTGGATGGCGGTTGGCTCGACGGTTTGGCGCATCGTCATGGCACGCGGGCCCGCGCGGTGTTGGACGGCGCGGCCTCGGAAGCGGAGCTTGGCATATCCTTCGGTGGCGGGCTGTATCAGGCTGAGGTCGATTGGCTCTGCCGCGAGGAATGGGCGGCAATGCCGGAGGACGTGTTGTGGCGGCGCACCAAGACCGGGCTCCATATGACGCCCGACCAACGCAAATCGGTTGCGGACTATATCGCCAGGATGCGTTCGGGATAGTCGCTGAAGACCGATTCGACACCCCATTCGAAGAGCTTCAAGGCGCGTTTCGCGTCATTCACGGTATAGGCCAGCAGGTGATAGCCGGCGTTGCGGATCTCCGATGCGATTTTGCTGTCGAGCGCCCGGTGATTGCAGTGGATGGATAGGCAGTCCAGCGCCCGGGCTTGATCCTGCCAGCCCTTGCCGGGCCGTCGCATCAACCAGCCGCGAGGGATTGCGGGCGCCGCCTGTTGCGCGGCCACCAAGGCCTCTACCTGGAAGCTCGAGAACACGGGTGCGCGCATGCTGTTCGGCCATTCGTCGGCAACTTGTTTCGCGACGATGCGGCCGGTCTCGCTTTCCCGGCCCGGTGTCGGTTTGATTTCGACATTCACGCCAAGGCCGAGTGTGTCGAGCAGGCGGATCGTTTCCGACAGCGTGGGGATGTGCTCGCCGGCGAACGCGTCTGAAAACCAGCGCCCGGCATCCAGCGCCTGGACGTCCTGCAGTGTCATATCGGCCAGATTGCCGGATCCGTCGGTCGTGCGGTCGACAGTCTCGTCGTGCAGCAGGACCGGGACATCGTCTTTGGTCAGGGCGACATCGAACTCGACCCAGGTCGCACCCAACTCAGCCGCCTTGCGGATGCCGCCAAGCGTGTTTTCCGGCGCGTGGCCGACCGCGCCCCGGTGACCGATGACCCGGGGAAATCGTATGGACATTTCATTCATGACCGGATGCCGCCTCCGCTTAACTGGTCCGCCATGCGATGCTGGCAATATAGCCGATGTAGCAGCATAAGAGCAGCGTGCCTTCCCGGCGGCTGATGCGCCAGCCGCTGATGATGATGGGGAAAAGGACGAGAGTCGCGGCCAATAGGACCCAAAGATCGATCTGCTGCAATGCTTCGTTGAACGGGATTGGGGTCACCAGCGATGCCACGCCGAGAATTCCCATCAGGTTGAAGATATTGCTGCCGATGACGTTGCCCACCGCGACATCGGTGTGCCCGCGTCCGGCGGCGACCATTGCAGCGACGAGCTCCGGCAATGACGTGCCGAACGCGAACACGGTGAGCCCCAAGACCGCGTCGGGAATTCCGGCGCGGGCGCCGATCGCCGCGGCGCCCTCGACCATCATGTCGGCGCCGATGCCGAGTCCGACCAGTCCTGACAACAGCATGGCGACGACGAAGGCGGTCGACTCCGGCACGACTTCGATCGCTTCGCCTTCCTTTTCATGCAAGGCAGCGGGTAGGTCGGCCCATTTCCGATCCTGCTGATAGGACCAGCCGATGAATGCGAAGAGCAAGACGATCATCAGCCCGCCTTGCCAAAATACGACCTGGCCGCTCAGGCCCAGCGCGATGCAGATGAGCGTGGCGACCAGCATTGCGCCGCCGTCGCGGCGTAAGGACCGCGGTTCGCACCGTAATGGGCGGACAAGCGCGGCGCAGCCGAGTATGAGCAGGCTGTTGGCGATATTGCTGCCGACGGCATTGCCGACGGCGAACCCGGGTCTGGCATCGAGGGCGGCTTGGACGCTTACCACGAGTTCCGGCAGCGAAGTGCCGAATCCGACGATCGTCAGGCCGATCGCGGCGGGCGGCATATTCAGTTTGCGGGCAAGACTGACGGCGCCGCGCAACGTCGCCTCACCGGCGGCCACCAGAACGGTGAGTCCCAAAAGGACCAGTAGTATGTCGGGCATCACCGTTTCGATCTGATGGACGGGAAGCGTGCACCGCTATGTAGCGGGCTTGAACGGAATATCCAAGGGGTATGCCGAACCTGATTTGCGGATAGGCGCCGGTCTGAGCGCAGAAAATGCTCTGAATATGATCAAATTGGCGTATAATCCGTGTTCCTGTAACAAAACGGTAATACTAACCGCCGATGCGACGGCGTCGGGCGGTCCTTCATTTGCGAATCCCTTGAAAGGACGAATGCTATCTCTGCGACGATTATCTTGATCAACCTGATCGGTGCTATCGCACTGTTGCTGTGGGCCATGCGCATGGTGCGGACCGGCATGACCCGCGCGTTTGGCGGAACGCTGCGCCTCATCCTGGGACGGCATCTTTCAAACCGATTCGCCGCGTTTCTCGCAGGATTGGGCGTTACCACCCTGTTGCAGAGCAGTACGGCGACCTGCCTGATGACTGCGTCCTTTGCGGGGCGCGGCTTGGTAATTTCGGCCGCAGCGCTTGCGGTGATGTTGGGCGCCGATGTCGGCACCACCTTGGTCGCGCAGCTGTTCAGCCTCAACATCGCTTGGATATCACCGGTATTGATCACGGTCGGATTTGTCGCCTTTCAGGGCGGTCAACGAAAACGGACGCGGGATATTGGTCGCCTGACCGTCGGGCTCGGCCTCATGCTGCTCGCGCTCAGCTTGATCGTTGCCAACTCGCAGCCAATCCGCGACTCAAAAATGGTGCTGGCGCTTGTCACGTCCCTCGGCGACGAACCGCTGTTGGCGATCCTTCTTACCGCTTTGCTCACGTGGCTGGCGCATTCGAGTCTGGCAACCGTATTGTTGATCGCGTCGCTTGTGGGGGCGGGGGCGATTCCAGTCGCCCTGATCTTCCCGCTTGTCCTAGGTGCCAATCTCGGCGGCGCGATTCCGCCGATAACGGCGACGCTAGGGTCGGTGGCCGCGGCGCGCCGTGTCGCCGTCGGCAATGCCTTGTTCAAGACCGTCGGCTGTATCCTGGTCTTCCCGTTCCTGGCCTATGTGGCCGAATATCTTCCGCAGATTGAGGCCGACCCAGTGCGGCAGGTCGTGAACTTCCACACCGCGTTTAATCTGGGCCTGGCGATGATCTTCATCTTCGCGATCGGACCGGTCAGCGCGTTGATGGAGCGGTGGATTCCGGATCGGGCGATGCCAAGCGACGCGGGACAGGCCCGGTATCTGGATGCGTCGGCGATTGACGAGCCCGCCGTTGCCTTGGCCAACGCGACGCGGGAAACGCTTCGTATCGCCGATATCCTGGACGAGATGCTGAGCGGATCGTTGGACACGCTTCAGCGGGACGATAAAGAATCGTTGAATCAGGTAACGGCGTCGGATGACACGGTCGATCGTCTGTTTGAACAAACCAAGCTGTATCTCACCGAGGTGAGTCGGCAGGAATTGGGCGAGGAAGATAGCCGGCGCTGCAACGAGATCATGAGCTTCGCGACGAACCTTGAGCATATCGGCGATATCATCGACAAGAATCTGATGGAGCTTGCGGCCAAGAAGATCAAGTATCGTTTGGCCTTCTCCGAGGAAGGTTTAGGCGAAATTGCCGACCTGCATTATCGGGTACAAGAGAATTTGAAACTCGCGACCAGCGTTTTTGTGTCCGGCGATCATGCGTTGGCGCGCAAGCTGCTGATCGAGAAAGACCATTTCCGGCAACTCGAGCGCGACGCGGCCGATAATCATCATGAACGGCTAAAGAGCGGCATGCGCGAAAGCATCGAAACATCATCGTTGCATCTCGATATTCTCCGCGATCTGAAGCGTATCAACAGCCACCTCACGTCGGCCGCCTATCCGATCCTCGAAAAAGCCGGCGAATTGCGCTCATCGCGTCTGCGCAAGAGCAAAAGCAAAATTCAAACCGAAGCGCCAGCCGAAGCATAAAAGCTAGTCAGCGGTCCTAACGCGCTGCACGGCGTCCTGCCAACCGGTATAGCGCCGCGCGCGCTCCGTCGCGTCCATCGCCGGGTCAAACCGCGCTTCGCAATGCCAGGCGACGGCCATCTCACTTGGTGTCGGATAGAGATCTGACTGCATTCCCGCGAGGTAGGCCGCGCCCAACACGGTCGTCTCGGTGATCGGCGGACGTTCTACCGGAATGTCGAGGATATCGGCCAGGAATTGCAGGAATTCGTCATTCGCCGCCATGCCGCCATCGACCCGCACCGTTGCGGGAGTTGCAGCGCCGTCGGCCGCCATGGCCACGAACAGGTCGCGGGTCTGATAGGCGACGGATTCGATGGTCGCGCGGACGATTTCGGCTGGTCCGCTGCCCCGGGTCAGCCCGAGGATCGCGCCGCGCGCGCCGCTATCCCAATATGGCGCGCCCAGCCCGGTGAATGCGGGAACCATATAGACGCCGCTTTCCGGGGCGGCCTGTTTGAACAGGTCCGCTGATTCCGCAGCCGAGCCGATCAGCCCTAATCCATCGCGCAGCCATTGAATGGCCGCACCGGCGACGAAGATGCTGCCTTCGATGGCATAGGTTGTCTGGCCGGCCAGCCGGTAGGCGACGGTCGTCAGGAGCTTGTTCTCGGACTCGAGCGCAGTCGGACCCGTATTGGTCAATACGAAGCAGCCGGTGCCGTAGGTGCTCTTGATCGATCCCGGCTCGAAGCAGGCTTGGCCGATGGTGGCTGCCTGTTGGTCCCCCGCGATGCCGCGGATGGCAACGGTGCCGCCCAGCAGGTCGGGGGCCGTCGTGCCGAATTCTGCGGCGCAATCCCGTACCTCCGGGAGAAGTGACAGGGGTATGTCGAACAAGGCGCAAAGGTCTTTGTCCCAGCACTGGCGGTGGATGTCGAACAGCATAGTGCGGGAGGCGTTGGTAGCGTCCGTCGCGTGCACCGCACCGCCGGTCAGTCGCCAGAGCACGAAACAGTCCATTGTTCCGGCTGCCAGTTTTCCCTGTTCCGCGGCCGCGCGGGCGCCGTCTACCGTATCGAGCAGCCACGCGATCTTGGTGGCGCTGAAATAAGGGTCTAGCAACAGGCCGGTTTTCGCGCGAATGGCGGGTTCGTGCCCAGCCTTCTTGAAGTCTGCACATGCATCCGCGGTTCGGCGATCCTGCCAGACGATGGCGTTGTGGATGGGTTTGCCGGTGTCCTGGTCCCACAGGACGACGGTTTCGCGCTGGTTGGTGATTCCGATGCCGGCGATGTCCGCGGGCGTGACGCCGCCTTCGTTCAGCGTTTGCCGCAATACCGTGACCGACGCCTGCCAGATTTCCTCTGGGTCATGCTCTACCCAGCCGGGTCGCGGATAGATTTGCCGCAATTCGGACTTCGCCTGCGCGACCGGCTTGCGGTCCGCATCGAAAAGGATTGCCCGCGTGCTGCTCGTTCCTTGGTCGAGGGCTATTACATGGCTGGCTGACGGCATGGCCTGTTGCTTCCCGAGTTCGTGCTGTGGTGATACCGACATCGTTGCAGAGCTTATGTCCTTTGTCAGCTTTGAGAATGGCCTTTCCCGCTGTCGGGGCGAGGTGATATCAAGATCGGGTGTTGAATTGGCGGTCGCCCGTTAGGAAAGGCGCCGCAAACAGGGACCAGCCGTGGCCAAGATACTCCAGACAATTTCGCCTATCGATGGAAGCATCTATGTCGAGCGTCCGCTCGCCGGAGATGCCGAGGTTTCAGCAGCGCTGGAGCGTGCGTTGGGGGCGCAACGCGACTGGCGCGCGGCGGGCCTGGAGGCGCGGTTACGCGCCCTGAGCAAGGCCGTCGACGCCTTTGTCGCCGATGCACCGGCAATTGCCGAGGAGTTGACCTGGCAGATGGGCCGGCCGATCAGCCAGGCGCCCGGCGAGGTTCGGGGATTCGAGGAACGCGCGCGGCATATGATCGAGATCGCGCCGGGCGCCTTGGCCGAAATCGCGGCGGCGCCAATGGACGGGTTCGAGCGCTTCATTCGCCGCGAGCCGCACGGCGTCGTCTTCGTTTTAGCGCCTTGGAACTACCCGTATCTGACATCCGTCAATTCGATCATTCCGGCGCTTGCCGCCGGCAATGCCGTGATCTTGAAGCCATCGCACCAGACGCCGCTTACGGCGGAACGGTTCGCCGCGGCCTTTGCCAAGGCCGGATTGCCAGACGGGGTTTTCCAGTACCTTTATCTCGATCATGCCCAGGCAGCTTCATTAATGGGACATGATGGCGTCGGGTTCGTCGCCTTCACCGGATCGGTGGCTGGCGGCCGGGCGGTGCAGCACGCACTGGCGAACCGTTTTGCGGGTGCCGGCCTCGAACTCGGCGGCAAGGACCCGGCTTATGTCCGCGCGGACGCCGATTTGGACCATGCGGTCGAGACGCTTGTGGATGGGGCGTTCTTCAACACAGGTCAATCCTGTTGCGGGATCGAGCGGATTTACGTACAGCAACACGTGTATCAGGATTTTATTGATGCGTACGGCGGCTTGGTGAATAAGTATAATCTTGGAAACCCCGCCGAAGATGCAGTTAATCTAGGCCCAATGGCGCGCGCATCATTGGCCGATGAAGTACGCGTGCAAACCGAAGAGGCGATCTCCGCTGGCGCCCGGCCGTTGATCGATACGGGCAGTTTTCCGGCGGCGGCACCCGGATCACCCTATATCGCGCCGCAGATTTTGACCGAGGTCACCCATGAGATGCGGATCATGCGGGAGGAAACCTTCGGCCCTGTCGTCGGCATCATGCCGGTCGGGTCGGATGACGAGGCCATCGCCCTGATGAATGACAGCGCCTATGGACTGACGGCATCGGTCTGGACGCAGGACGTCGTGGCGGCCAAGAGCATCGGCGACCAGGTCGAAACGGGCACATGGTTTATGAACCGCTGCGACTATCTCGATCCCGCGCTCGCCTGGACGGGGGTGAAGAACTCTGGTCGCGGCTGCACCCTTTCCCGCGTAGGATACGAACAGCTGACACGCCCGAAATCATTTCATTTACGGTTGAATTAGCCTGGGAGCGGTAATGAGCGGCAATCTGGATGTTCCCGGCCTGCGGGCCGACGTCGAAAGCGGGGAAATCGACACCGTCCTCGTCTGTTTTCCCGATATGCAGGGGCGGTTGATCGGCAAGCGGGTCACCGGCCGATTCTTTGTCGAAAAGTGCCTTAATGAAATGCATGTCTGCGATTACCTGCTGACCGTCGATATGGATATGGAGCCGGTGCCGGGGTATCAGGTGGCATCCTGGGACACGGGCTATGGGGATTTCGCCCTAAAACCGGATTTATCCACCTTGCGCCGGATTCCCTGGCTTGAGGCGACGGCGCTGGTGATGGCCGATTGCCAGGATCACCACGGTGTTGACTTGCCGCACGCGCCGCGCTCGATGCTCAAGAAACAGTTGGCGCGCGCCCGCGACATGGGCTTTACCGTCAAGATGGGGTCGGAACTCGAGCTGTACGTATTCGATGAGACGTACGAATCTGCGCGGGAAAAGAACTATCAGGATCTCAAGACCGCAGGCTGGTATATCGAGGATTACCATATCTTCCAGACGACGAAGGAAGAGGACCTGATCCGTGCCATCCGCAACGGCATGGACGGCGCTGCGGTGCCGGTCGAATTCTCCAAGGGTGAGTGGGGTCCGGGACAGGAAGAAATCAACCTGCAATACGCTGAAGCGCTGGAAATGGCGGACCGTCATTCGATCTATAAGAACGGCGCGAAGGAAATCGCCTACGGCCAAGGCAAGGCGATCACCTTCATGGCCAAGTGGAACCTGGATTTGGCCGGCAACAGTTGTCATCTACATTCGTCGTTATGGGATGCCGAGACAGATAAGGCCTTGTTTTTCGACGATAAAGCCGAGGATGGCATGTCCCCGCTGTTTCGTCATTACCTGGCCGGACAACTCGCGCTGGTGCGTGACGTGACCTATTTCTATGCGCCCTTCATCAACTCCTATAAACGATTCCAGGCGGGATCCTTCGCGCCGACCAAGGCGGCGTGGAGCCGCGACAATCGCACGGCCGGTTACCGGACCGTCGGTCATGGTCCCGCCTTGCGGGTTGAATGCCGTATTCCCGGCGCCGACGTGAACCCCTATCTTGCCTTTGCCGCGACGATCGCGGCCGGCCTGTACGGCATCGAGAACAAGTTGGAGCTGGAACCCGCTATTTCCGGCAATATCTATGAAATGGATGATGTTCACGATGTGCCGCGGACCTTGCGGGAAGCGTTGGCGGCGTTGGAGGAGTCATCCGTTCTGCGAGAGGTTTTGGGGGACGCGATCGTCGAGCACTACCTGCACACCGGGCGTTGGGAGCAGAGCGAATACGACCGGCGGGTTACCGATTGGGAACTGCGCCGCACTTTCGAGCGCGGTTAGGCGAACGCGGTTAGGGCCGGATTGGCGGGCTACATATGCAGATCGATCCAGAGTCACTGACGGGCAATTGGAATTACCCAACGAGCGTCCGGTTCGGGCCAGGACGTCTCGTCGAATTGTCAGCAGTCTGTGCGGAGCTTGGACTTAAGCGGCCGTTACTGGTGACCGATCCGGGTTTGGCGGCATTACCTCTAGTTCAGGATGTGGTCGATGCCTGCGGGAGGCAGGGTCTTGATATCGTCGTTTTCTCGGACGTGCAGCCCAATCCGCGGGATTCCAATGTTATTGCCGGCGTTGCGGCGTTCGATGGCGGCGGACATGACGGAGTCATCGCCTTCGGCGGCGGCAGTGCGCTCGATGCTGGCAAGGCGATTGCCTTCATGACGGGGCAAACACGGCCGATCGGGGATTTCGAGGATATCGGCGATAACTGGTTGCGCGCCGATACGGATGCCATTGCGCCAATCATTGCCATACCGACGACGGCGGGCACCGGGTCGGAAGTTGGCCGGGCGGCCATCATTGCAGATGATCTCGACGGCCGAAAACGGGTCATTTTCCATCCCGCCATGATGGCGAAGGTCGTGATCGACGACCCCAACACGACGTTGGCCTTGCCCCCGGCGTTGACGGCCGCCACGGGATTGGACGCTTTCATCCACAACTTCGAGGCTTATTGCGCCCCGGGATACCATCCGCTGGCTGACGGTATCGCCCTCGAAGGCATGCGGTTGCTGGCCGAATGGTTGCCGGTGGCATACGCATACGGCGACGACGTGCAGGCACGAAGTCATGTATTGGCTGCGGCGTCGATGGGGGCGACGGCATTCCAGAAAGGTCTGGGTGGCGTACACGCGATCAGCCATGCCGTGGGCAGCCTGTATGGCACCCATCATGGGCTCACGAACGCGGTGGTTCTGCCATATGTCTTGCAGCACAATGCAGACGCGATCGGTCAGCAAGCACAATATATTATGCGGTTTCTCGGGGCGCCCAAGCACGATGTGGACGCGCTGACGGACTTTATTCTCGATTTCCGCAAGACGCTGGAAATCCCCAATTCTCTGCAAGATATCGGCGTGCCGGACGACCGTGCCGACGCCGTTGCGCAACTTGCGTATGACGATCCTACACGGCCTGGAAACCCGAAACCGCTAACCAGCGATGATTTGCGTACGATCTTTGTTAATGCCGTACGAGGAGCGCTGTAGGCTGATAAATGGAATGTATACATGAATTTAAGGGTTTGCTCAGATAAGCCGGTGCGGAAATCTGCACGCATGCAGGTTTTTGATGAGTCTCGTACGCATTCTATGTCACATGTACGTTTGACAACAAGCGCATTTAATTTTGCACGTACGTTGATCCTGTTCCTGTCATTCTTCCTGTTTTCTGCCGGCGCCGTTCTTGCGCAGACCGACGGATTCCGCACTGGCGAGGATCGTGTTCACCCGGTTTTGGGGCGGTCCGGCATGGTGGCGACCCAGGAGGCGCATGCCACGCGGGTTGGATTGGATATCCTGCAACGGGGCGGTAATGCGGTGGATGCCGCGGTAGCGGTTGGATTTGCCCTCGCGGCGACGTTGCCCCGGGCCGGCAATATCGGCGGTGGTGGGTTCATGATGGTTCATGATGCCAAGAGCGGCCGGACAATTGCCATCGATTACCGGGAGACCGCCCCGGCAGCCGCGACCCGGGATATGTATCTCGATACGGCGGGAAACGTCGATAAACGGGCATTCCGATTCAGTCATAAGGCAATCGGCATTCCCGGCACCGTCGCGGGGCTGACGCTGGCGCTCCGCAAATATGGGACCATGGCGCTGAAGGACGTGATGGCGCCCGCGTTGCGACTGGCGGGCGATGGTTTTCTGGTTAGCGACGACATGGCGCGCCAGTTGGATCGGCGCCAAAAGAGGCTGGCGCAGTCCGAGGCGACCCGCAAAATCTTATTCGCGGATGATGACACGCCGCTCAAGGCTGGTGACCGCTTGGTGCAGCGGGATCTCTGGCAGTCGCTCAAGGCAATTTCCGAAAAAGGGCCATACGCCTTCTATCGTGGCACGATCGCCAAGCGCATCGTGGCCGAGATGGAGGCCAATGACGGGGTCATGACGCTCGAGGACTTGGCGGGATATGCACCGGTCGAGCGCGAGGCTGTGCGCGGCACCTATCGGGGATATGAAATCCAATCCATGCCGCCGCCAAGCTCCGGGGGCGTCCACATCGTCCAGATCCTCAACATGCTGGAAGGCTACGATTTGGCGTCGTTGGGGCATAACAGCGCCGGCAGTCTGCATTTGATGGCCGAGGCGATGAAGCGCGCCTATGCCGACCGCTCGAAGCATCTGGGCGACCCGGGCTACTGGAAGGTTCCGGCGACCGGATTGGTGTCCAAGGAATACGCGGCGGTCCTGCGGCGCGGTATCGATCTGGAAAAAGCGACACCCTCCACCGATATCCTGCCCGGCGATCCGGCGCCGTTTGAGGGGCCGAACACGACCCACTACACCGTCATGGATCGGTTCGGGAATACGGTGTCGAACACCTACACGCTGAACTTCAGTTACGGGACCGGCATTGTCGCGGCAGGCACCGGTATCCTGCTGAACAATGAAATGTCGGATTTCTCGGCCAAGCCCGGCGTGCCGAACGCCTACGGGCTGATCGGCGGGGACGCCAATGCGGTCGGCGGCGGCAAGCGGCCTTTGAGTTCGATGAGCCCGACCATCGTCTTGAAAAACGGCAAGGTCCTGCTCGCCACCGGCAGTCCCGGCGGCAGCCGTATCATCACCACGGTGCTACAGCTTCTGATCAACGTGATCGATCACAAGATGAACATCGCGGAGGCGACCCACGCGCCGCGTGTCCATCATCAATGGCTGCCGGACACATTGCGCATCGAAGAAGGGTTGAGCCCCGATACACAACGCCTCCTGGGCGCGATGGGGCATACGCTGAAGCAGGGGCGGCCGATGGGCAGTCTGCAGTCGATCATGCGCGTCGAGGGCCTATTATACGGAGCGTCCGATCCACGCCGGCCTGACGCGCTGACGCTGGGGTATTAGCTCGATGAAAGTCGACGATACGGCATATCGCACAATCTGGGTCCCGGAAGACGGCTGGTCGGTAGTGATCATCGATCAGACGCGGCTCCCGCATGAGTTCGCGCAAGTCGGGCTGCGCACGGTCGAGGACGCCGCCCGCGCGATCGAGATTATGCAGGTGCGTGGCGCGCCGCTGATCGGCGCCACCGCGGCATATGGAATGGCGCTTGCGATGCACGAAGATCCCGGCGATTCGTCGCTGGCGGCGGCGCTGCAGCGGCTCGGTAGGACGCGCCCGACCGCGGTGAACCTGCGCTGGGCGCTCGAAGAAATGCGCCGGGTGCTGGAGCCACTCGGCGAGAATGCCCGCACCGCGGCGGCCTACGCCCGTGCCGCGGCGCTCTGCGACGAAGACGTGGCGATCAACCGGCAGATCGGCGAGCATGGCCTCGCCGTGATCCGGGCTGCGGCGGCCGGGAAACCGGATGGGCAGGTCAACGTGCTGACCCATTGCAACGCCGGCTGGCTCGCCACGGTCGATTGGGGAACCGCGACGTCGCCGATCTATCAGGCGCATGACGCCGGCATGAACATTCATGTCTGGGTCGACGAAACGCGGCCACGCAATCAGGGCGCCAGCCTAACCGCCTGGGAACTGGGCCGTCATGGTGTGCCGCATACGGTGATCGCGGACAATGTGGGCGGGCATCTGATGCAGCATGGCAAGGTTGATCTGTGCATCACAGGCACCGACCGAACCACCGCGCGCGGCGACGTGGCGAATAAAATCGGCACTTATCTCAAAGCGCTTGCGGCGTTCGATAACGACGTGCCGTTTTATGTCGCGCTGCCGTCGCCGACCATCGACTGGACGATCGAGGACGGGGTCGCGTCGATCCCGATAGAGGAAAGATCGGCCGAGGAAGTATCGCATATGACCGGGCGGACCGAGAGCGGCACCATCGAAACCGTCTCGATCGTGCCCGAAGGGTCGGCCTGCGCGAATTTCGCCTTCGATGTCACGCCGGCGCGGTTGGTGACGGGTCTGATCACGGAACGCGGTATCGCGGCCGCCAGCCGGGAAGGCTTGGCCGGACTGTTCCCGGAACGGGCCGACGGGTGATGCCAGGGATGCCCCGTGACAATCAAGCCCTGCGGCAGGAGATCATTGACGCTTGCCTGAAGATGAATGCGCTCGGGATCAATCAGGGCAGTGCCGGCAATATCAGCGTGCGGGTCGATGGAGGCTTGCTCATCACGCCGTCCGGCATGCCGTATGACATTCAGATTCCCGATGACATCGTATTCATGGCGGCCGACGGGTCGGTGCCGTCGGGGCAGAAGAACCCGTCCAGCGAGTGGCGGTTTCACCTGGATATCCTGAACGCGCGCAGCGATGCCGGCGCCGTCGTCCATACCCACGCCATGTTCGCCACGACGCTGGCCTGCTTGCATCGCGAGATTCCAGCCTTTCACTATATGGTCGCGGTCGCCGGCGGCGATTCGATCCGTTGTGCGCCCTACGCCACCTTCGGGACGCAGGCGCTGTCGGACCATTCGTTGAAAGCGCTGGAAGACCGCCGGGCCTGTTTGTTGGCGAACCATGGCATGATCGCCCTCGGGGTCAGCTTGCCGAAAGCGCTGGCCTTAGCGGTCGAGGTCGAGACCTTGGCTGCACAATATTGGCGTGCACTTCAGGCCGGCGAACCGGTGCTGCTCCCCGATGATGAGATGCAGCGCGTCCTGGAAAAATTTCAGACTTACGGCACACAGCCCGACGAGGGGTCCTGAAGGATTCGGTCGAGGGCGGCGTTGAAGGCCTCCGCCGCTTCGACGTTGGGCATATGCCCGGCATCTTCGATCATCGTTACCGGCAGCATCGACGTGAGCCGTTCCGCATGGGCCGGCGGCGCGATCCGGTCGTGACGACCCCAGATGAGATGGATCGGCATGGCCAGGTCCTGCAGCCGGTCGGTGTAGGTATAGGTTTGCGTGCCGTCGGGGAAATTTGCGTCGGTCATGCGTTGGATACCCGCGCGGAAGTCGGGATTCTGTCGCGCCATGACCGCATAGCTCACCATCGCATCATTCACCCGGCGTTCGTCGTGAAAGAGGATGGAGATATTCGGCCGCATCGCCTGCATGGTGTCGGCGCGCAAATAGCCGTGGATGAAATCCGTGTTGATATCGTCACCGAACCCGGCGGAACTGACGCAGGTCAAGCTGCGCAGCCGGTCGCCGTAGTGAAAAGCGAGTTCGAGCGCCACCGCACCGCCCATCGAAAGACCCACCAGATCGAACCGGTCGATGTTCAAGGCATCGGGCAGATCCGCGATCAATCGGGCGATCGACGGAATGCCGCCGTCGCCGATCGATCTGGACGATCCGCCATGCCCGGGCAGGTCGACGGCTATGACTCGCCGCGATGCGGCAAGCGCCTTCTGGTTCAAGGTCCAACTGGTCGCGTCGCCGCCGAGGCCATGCAGCAATACGACCGCGGTATCGCCGCTACCCATCTGGCGTGTGCGGATGGCGACGCCGTCGAGGTCGATTGTCGCGATCTCGCTGCGGGTGGATTTATTCCCGTCAGCGGGCATGGATGCGGATCTTTCCGTCACAGTTTCGACAAAGTTTCATGCACCTATTTGTGAGGTGCGCCGGGGGGCGGAATGTCTTATTTTGTCGGCGCGAAATGGATGAACTAACGTAAGGCATCTTGATGCTTCTCAGGCGTTTCTTTTTAATAGCGGTCGCTGCCACCTGTTTGTGGCATAGTCCGGTCATAGCAGCAGATAAAGAAAACATGATCTATCTCGAACTTAAAGATGGCCGCGTGGTCATCGAACTGTTTTCCGACAAGGCCCCCAATCACGTCGCACGCATCAAAGAACTCGCGCGCGAAGGGTTTTACGACGGTATCGTGTTCCATCGCGTCATCGATGGGTTCATGGCGCAGGCCGGTGATCCCACCGGAACCGGCCGTGGCGGATCGGACAAGCCCGACCTAAAGGCCGAGTTCAACGACGTCAAGCATGGCGAAGGCGTCTTGTCGATGGCGCGGACGGCGGATCCGAATAGCGCCAACAGCCAATTCTTCATCATGATTGCCGAAGCGCCGCACCTGGACGGTCAGTACACCGCCTGGGGCCGTGTCGTAGAAGGCATGGAGTTCGTGCATAAGATCAAGAAGGGTTCGGCCAGCGCCAACGGCCTGGTCGATGATCCCGACAAGATTGTCAGCATGAAGGTCGCGGCCGACGTCGATAAATAGGCGTCGATAAACAGGCGATGGCGGCCGGTGGCCGCCGAGTCCTAGCGATTTGTTAACTCTATTCCGATAAGCGTCATGTTTCACGCAGGACGGCAACGGGACGGTACCGGATGTCAGACATAGTAGCCAGTTCACTCGCAGTGCGGCAGGACACAAGCATCCTGGCGCTCAAGCTGCAGACGCAGCGTGACCAGCAGGTCGTGTCGTTGGTTCAGGAAGCGACGCAGTCGGCGGCGCAATCGCTTAGTTCCGGCTCGGCGTCCGGTAACGGTCAGCTTGTTGATATCATCGTCTAGCGTGCTGCCGTAACGGCGCCGCCGGCCGCTTATCGGCATCTTACCGCGGGGCGGAATGGCACGAAGTTCCTTCACAAAAGTGATCGTTTTTTGCCTGAAGGCCGCCGTTACGATCGGCTTGATCTGGCTGGTCGTGGGCAGCGTCGATATCGGCGACACGATGGACCGGATTCGCGGTATTCCGCTATGGATCGCACCGGTCGCCTTGGCACTCTTGTTGACGCAGTTCTTGTTGGCGACCTGGCGTTGGCGGATCGTCATGCGCCAATTCGATCAGGTGTTGCCGTTCAAGACCTCGTTCCGGTTCTTCTTCGAAGGGATGTTCTTTAACCAGGCGCTGCCGTCGACGGTGGGTGGTGACGGAATCCGCATATACCGTTCCTTTCGGGCGGGCCTACCGCTGGAATCCGCCATCAACAGCGTCATCCTGGATCGCGTCCTGGGCCTCGCCAGTCAGGTTCTGCTCGTCGCCATCGCCCAACCCCTATTTTACCAGCGGGTGGATGACCCTGCAGCGCGGCTGACGTTCACGACCATTTTCATCCTCGCAGCGCTCGGCATCTCCATGCTGTTGCTGATGTCCTGGATGCCAGCACGGCTCCATCGCTGGAAGATTTTTCGCGGATTGGCCGCCTTGTCAGTGGCGGCGCGCCAAGCCTTTTCCAGGCCATCGGTGTTGCTGCCGGTTGTCGGCCTCTCGGTGGCCGGTCATTTGCTGACGGTTACCGTGTTCTATCTGCTGTTCCGCTGCCTTGATTTGCCGGCGACGTTCATGGACTGCCTCGTGTTGGTGCCGTCGGTGCTGTTGCTCGCGACGGTCCCGGTTTCGGTGGCGGGATGGGGGCTGCGGGAGGGTGCAATGGTCGCGGCATTCGGGTTGCTTGGCGTCGCCGCCGGCGGCGCGGCGGCGGTCTCCGTGCTCTTCGGTTTGGGACTGATCGTGCTCAGCCTTCCGGGTGGCCTGTTGTGGTTCGTCGGATCGGATCGCCGCGTCGCCGACGTTTCGCACCTGACGCCGGAAGAACACGCCTCGCCTTAGATACATCTCTTTCCGCGACAGGACCTTGCGGTCCGATCGGTCCATTTAACACAATTCCTAATGGTATGATCGACTACTCTCGTGGCTTAAAGCCGATATCGACTCCTCTGCTTTGAACTTCGTTGAACACCCGCACGTCGTTGTACATCCGAGCAAGTAGACGCGTTTTACTAGATGAAAACAGGTTACCCAATCTTCTTGGAGGCACATACTCCCTAAGCCAACTCCAGCTTTGCGGCATTATGTTCAAAACCACCCGACCTTCGAGGTGAGCTTGTTTAAACTCTTCGTGTGTTTTCTCGCCGAAAGAGAGCAAACTCAATCCTCCCAATCTTATTTGAGAACAAAATATATTGCTTTTCCACCTCCACAACTACTGTGCTCCCGCCAAACAAGACAGTTCATTGGCGGGTTCTCTGCCTGTTTATTCCGCGCGTAAGCTGACTTGCGTTTAAAACTATTGGTAAGAGTATAAAGCTTTGAAGCCCGTGATTTCCGCAGCACGGCCAATAACGGATGGCGTTTGCGAGCGCTTGCGGCAGATAACCGAAGAGCAGCGGTGGAAGGTAGAGGTCCAAGCTCTGTTGGACGAACCTTCGATTTCCCAAGACTTTATCGAAGCTTTTCACACTACGTGGACAGAGGCTGGTCACCACATCCGATCTCAGATTGGAGATGATCGGATACTGGTGAAGTTACTGAGGCGACTTCTGCCTAAGTACGACGGGCCGAACGTCATGCTCTATAGAGGTGAGAACCTGGAACGATGGGGCGAGAAGCAGGTTGGGTTCTGTTGGACCCGGTCAGTCGAGACCGCGCGTATGTTTGGACGTGGATTGAACGCAACGCGAATTGGCGGTGTGTTGCTGGTCTGCCAATGCTCAGCGGCATCGATAATTGCTGGTCCCAGCAAACACAGTGAATATCTTGGGGAGGAGGAGTTCACCGTCGACCCCTTTGAACTTATTGGTATTGTTGCAACCGAGACTTATCCTTCATCCGGATGAGGAACCGCCCCTATTAGGCGGTGTCTGGGCGTTTCGGGTACCCTTTCCTGAGACAACAGGGAAGGGGCGACGATGGACGCGAAACGGGTTCGCAATACAGTGCGCCGTTGGATGTTTCCGACGGAGGGCGGCAGCTACATGGGGGGTCTGGAAAATCGGCCCGTCCTACAGCACTCCTACGGCAGCACGGTCGTCGATACCGACGGCAAAGAGTATCTCGATTTTCAATCGGGGCAGATGGGTGCGGCGCTCGGTCATCAGCATCCGCGCATGGTTGCGGTCATCGAAAAAACGATGAAAACGATGATGCATTCAACCAATACGATGTTGAATGTGCCGCGCCTCCGGTTGCACGAACGGCTTGGCAAACTCCTGCCGAAGCCGCTGGAGAAATCGTTGTTCCTGGTCAGCGGCAGCGATTCCATCGAGGCGTCGATCGATCTCGCGCGGAAGGCGACCGGCGGCATGGACGTCATCGGCTTGCACGCCGGGCTGCATGGCTCGACGTCCTATCTGACCCGGTCGGTGTCGTTCAACTGGGATCGCCGGAAACACAGCATAGTGGCGCCTGCGACCGCATCGATCCTGACGCCCTATTGCTACCGCTGTCCGCTGCGGCTGAAATTTCCGAGCTGCGAGCTGCAATGCCTGACATCCAGTCTCGAACTGGCGGACGCGAATTTCACCGGCAAGCCCGCTGCCTTCATCGGCGAGCCGGTGCTGAGCGCGGGCGGGATCATCGTGCCGCCGAAAGGCTATTACAAGGCGGTGCGCGAGGCCTGCGACGCGCGCGGCATGTTGCTGATTTTCGACGAAGCGCAGACCGGGTTGGGCAAGACGGGCAAGATGTTCGGGTTCCAACACGAAGAAGGCGTTTCGCCGGATATCATCGCGATCTCGAAACATTTCGGCGGCGGTCTGCCGATCAGCGGCGTCTGCTCCACCGCAGCGGTCGCCAAGAAGGCGGTGGACAACGGCTACTTCGCGACCCGCAGCCATGCCACCGATCCGCTGCTTTGCGCCGCGGGCGAGGAAAGCCTGAAAATCGTCGTGGACGAGGACATGCCCGGTCGCGCTGCGCGGATCGAACGGCGAATCAAACGGGCACTTCGGCAGATGGCGAAGGAATTTGAGATCATCGGCGACATCCGCGGTCGCGGCGTATTGCTCGGAATCGAGTTCGTGACCGACCGAAAGCAAAAAACGCCGGCGAATGAAGAAACGAAACAAATCTACGATTACTGTCTCGAAAAGGGGCTGATCTTCCAGATCCGTGGGGTGCGGGATTTGAAAAATGTCGTGCGTCTCGTGCCGCCGATGACGACGACGACGGAGGAAGTGGATCGGGCGATGTCGGTGTTTTACGACGCCTTGAAATCCCTTGGACAACGGCGTAGAAGGCGCAGTTCCAAACGCTGAAAGTGCTTGGCAGCACGGCAGAATTTCGCGTTAATCTGTGTCCAACGGTGCGCCGGCAGTCATCGGCCGCGCCATCTTCGGCAGTCCGGGAGGCGAGCATGAAGATACCTACGCCCTATTTGATGTTTCTCGGCGATGCGCCGGACCAACTGGCGGCAAAGACCGCGGCCGGGGTGGCGCAGTGGCGTCCGGAGTGGTGCGTCGGACAATTGCGGCTGGACGGATGTCAGGCCGATTTGGGGCTGCCGGACAAGACCCTGCAGGAAGCGGCGGAGGCCGGCGCCCGAACATTGCTGGTCGGCGTCGTGAACCAAGGCGGCTTTTTTAATGACGACTGGTCCAACACGCTGCTGGCGGCAGTCGACCTTGGCTACAATATCGCGAGTGGCCTGCATTCCAAGCTCGCCGATGTTCCGGGGCTCGCCGACGCGGCCGCGGCGAAAGGCATCGCTTTGTTTGACGTGCGACACTCGACCGAGAATTTCGACACCGGCAAGGGCCATAAGCGGACCGGCAAGCGGTTTCTGACCGTCGGCACGGACGTGTCCGTTGGCAAGATGTACACGTCGCTGGCCGTCGAGCGCGAGATGCTGTCGCGCGGCATGAAGGCGACCTTTCGCGCAACCGGGCAGACCGGCATTTTCATCGCCGGCGAAGGCGTATCGGTCGATGCGGTTGTATCGGACTTCGTCTCCGGCGTGGCGGAGCAACTTTCGCCGGACAACGAGCCGGATCATTGGGACGTGGTCGAAGGACAGGGTTCGCTGTTCCACGCGGCCTATGCCGGGGTGACGCTCGGCCTGTTGCATGGCTCGCAGCCCGATGCGGTCGTCGTGTGTCACGATCCGGGGCGGCCGCATATGCGGGGTACGCCGACGATTCCGGTCCACAGCCTGACCGAAACGATCGACGTCAACATCGCCGCCGGCCGATTGACCAATCCCGACATCCGCTGCATCGGCGTGGCGATCAACACTTCGCGTCTGTCCGAATCCGAAACCGCGGACGTCTTGGGCGCGGCGGAAGCGGAAACCGGGCTGCCGGCAGTCGATCCGTTGAAGAACGGCGTCGCCCGCCTGGTCGACGCATTGAGCTGATGCAGATAACGGTTCGATCCGAAATCTGGCCACTTGCCGCGGCGTTCAAGATCTCTCGCGGCACGCGGACGCAGACCGAAATCGTCGTCGTCGAATTGAGCGACGGCACGCATGTCGGCCGCGGCGAATGCATGGCCAATCCGCGCTACGATGAGAGCCAGGAAAGCGTCACCGCCGCCGTTCAGGCGATTGCACCCGCGGTCGAAGCCGACGAGCTGGACCGCCATTTGCTGCAGGACGCCATGCCGCCGGGTGCCGCGCGCAATGCACTCGATTGTGCGCTATGGGATATCGAGGCGAAACGAGCAGGAACCCGGGCCTGGACGCTGGCCGGTCTCGACGACCTGCAGACGGTCGAGACCGCGTACACGATCAGCGTGGATACGCCCGACGTAATGGCCGAAAAGGCGCGTGCGAACGCGTACCGGCCCTTGTTGAAGATCAAGTTGACCGGCGACGGCGACCTGGATCGGGTCGTCGCCGTACGCGAAAACGCGCCGAACGCCCGTCTAATCGTCGACGCGAACGAAGGGTGGACCGTCAAGATGGTCGAACCCTTCTCCGAGGAACTCAAAAAACTACAAGTGCAGTTGATCGAACAACCCTTGCCGGAAGGCGACGACGACATGCTGTCCGATGTGGCGCATCCGGTGCCGATCTGCGCTGACGAGTCCTGTCATACGCGAGGCGACATCGACCGCATGGCCAAGCTGTACGATGTCATCAACATCAAGCTGGATAAGACCGGCGGCCTGACCGAGGCGCTGGCCCTGCGCGATGCCGCACAGGCGGCCGGGCTGAAGATCATGGTGGGCTGCATGGTGTCCACGTCGCTGGCCATGGCGCCGGCGCTATTGGTGGCACAGGGCGCTGCATTCGTCGATTTGGACGGCCCGCTGCTGCTGGCGAAAGACCGAGACCCGCCGCTGCGCTTCGAGGGCAGCGTGATTCACCCGCCGGTGCCGGCGCTGTGGGGCTAAACCGCTACTGAACGCGCGTACGACCTGCATTGCCGCTTGAATCAGCCCACGCTAGGACGATTCCAATCGATACATACGCGTACGATGGTGGGTTTTAGGGCTTTTTCACGCCCCGCCGCCCTTCCATGGCCCATATCCGGGCGAGGTTTTGGGCGCGGCGTTGTTCCTTGACGCTGCGCGGCGGCCATTGCGACAGATAATTGCCGGATTTCTTCGGCCGAGCGGCGGATTTCCGGATCGCGGCTGCGGTGCTGGGCCGCTTGTATCGCGACAGT
This sequence comes from Alphaproteobacteria bacterium, assembly GCA_021774335.1. Lineage (GTDB taxonomy): Bacteria > Pseudomonadota > Alphaproteobacteria > UBA8366 > UBA8366 > JAJFJD01. The sequence goes on along the minus strand of JAJFJD010000033.1, from coordinate 254,049 downwards.
TTCGACCTGTGCGCCCGTTCGATCTGGCGTCCGGTGCGGTTTAGCCGGGAGCGTGCCGCGGTCGCGTCCGGCCGGGAGGCCTGGCGCTTGGTGTCCTGCCAGGCGGCATAGACCTTGTTTTGGTACGGGACGCGCTTGGCCGGGGTCGCGGAATGGTAATGCTGAACCGCCTTGCGCCACGTTCTATGTTCGCGCTTCAGCTTCGTCAGGAACGTTGCGGCGTAGTCGGCATTGCGCTTGGGATCGAAGGCGGCACTGAGCGATTTAAATGCGTTCGGATGGTAGTGCAGGTTCACTTGCATGCAGCCGACGTCGATCACGCGGATGCCTTGGCCTTTCAGCTTCATCACATGGGCGATCGCTGCCTGCTTGGTGGGAAAAAAGCGCCCCTTGCCGTTTGCCGTGACCGTCCACGGCCAGGCGGTCTTGCGGCGGGTCTGCGGGTCCCAGCGTCCAGACTCGACCATGGAGATGGCCTGTAACAGCTTATTCGGGATTTTATGTTGCGTCTCCTGCCGGTCGATGGCGGCGGCGCATAAGTCCTGCAACGGCAAGACTTTCTGGATGGTTCGCGCAGTCGCGTCCGGGATCGTGGCTGCCCCAAACACGATAACGCCCGCCAGAAGCGTTCCGGTCGGAATGCAACACATCGGATTGATTCTCGGCATGCTTTCGTCTCCCCTACGCAGGAGACGAAGCAAAGCCTATGCCATCGCGGCGGTGTCCCGGTCGACCGGCGGGGTGGCGTCGCCGTCCCCTAACGCTCGTTGCATGAGCATTACGTCGACCCAGCGGTTCTGTTTGAACCCAATCGACGGGAACGATCCGATCTTGGCGAAGCCCAGGGCCCCATGCAGGCCGATAGAACTGGCGTTGCCGCTATCGCCGATAACGGCGATCATTTGCCGGTATCCCAGTAGGGTGCAGCGGTCGATCAGCGCCGACAAAAGCAGCTGGCCATAGCCGCGGCGGGCGTGATCCGGCGACACATAGACCGAATCCTCGACCGAGAAACGGTAGGCATGGCGTGGCCGGTAGAGGCCCGCGTAGCTATACCCGACAACCGCGCCGTCGACCTCACAGGCCAGATAGGGCAGCCCGGCGTCCGTGACCGACTGCCATCGGCGGGTCATTTCCTCCAGCGTCGGGGCGATCTCCTCGAAGGTCCCGAGACTGTGTTCAACGTGATGGGCGTAAAGCGCCCGGATTGTGGGCAAGTCGCCGATATCGGCGTTGCGGATGTATGCCGCGGACATCGTTATTTTGCCTCATTTTTGGGCCAAATTCAGGTTGCCGGGAACTGGCCGCCAGCCTGAAAAAGCAAATACTCCCCAGTATTTACACTTTGGAAAGATAAGAAGCGATAAAACAATTTACACCGCTGTGTCAGCGGCTGTTACAGGGTCCGTTTCAGGGTTAGGAGCGATCGACGTGACGGTCAAGGCCGAACGCCTCGTGGAAAGTGATGCGCCGCATATCCTTATCGTCGAAGACGATGAGGCGATGCGCGAGTTTCTCGCGCAGGCGATTTCGCGTTCCGGATACTATGTGGAGGCCGTGCAGGATGGGGCCGAGGCGCTGCGCCGCGTCGAGGAGGACCACTTCGACCTGTTGCTGACAGATATCCGCATGCCCGGCTTGGACGGTATCGAGCTGGCGCGGCAGGCGCGCCGGCGGGTGCCGGGGCTCTGTGTCCTGCTGGTGACGGCCTATGCCCATGACGCCCTCGGCGCCGGCGACCTCGACGGCAACCGCATCGACGTGTTGTCGAAGCCGTTCAACCTCACCGAATTGATCGACCGGGTCGAGACCTTCCTGCCGCACTAGCCGCGCGCCGGATAGCGCACCCGATCAGGCCCGGAAAGCACCTTTATAGTGATCAACGCCGATTGCGGCCGGAAAGCGCGCGCAAAGGCTTGCCTTGGCTGTAAGTTTGGTGGTAATTCCCCATGCCTCGGCCGGGACTATCCCGGCCGTCGATACGCTCAGCAAACACCGGGCGATCGGGCGCGTAGCTCAGCGGGAGAGCACTACGTTGACATCGTAGGGGTCGCTGGTTCAATCCCAGCCGCGCCCACCATTCCTTAAAGGTTTTCTGTCAAAGATCGGCATCGATCAAGGGGCGTTTCCCGTCCCCGCAACCGCGTACCGGTGCCGCCATGAAGTGCCGATCCTTCCGTCTATCCACAGCCGCCGTCGCGGCGCTTGCTGTCTTCTCTGCACCCGCCGCCGCGCGGGATACCCGCATGCAGGAGCGCTACAACGTCGGCGAATACATTGAGGTCAGCAAGACCGATCCTTATCGGCTGCTGCCGCACGCCAAGCCTCGGCTGTTGCCGCGCCGGTCGACGGGCGAGATGCCGGCGGGCGACACGGCCGCCGTGGCTGCGGCGAAGGCGTATCTGGAGAAGTATCCCGAGACGACCGGGTTCCTGTTGGTCGATCGCGGCCGCATTGTCTTCGACGGCTATCAGGGCATGGGCGGGCCGGAGCGGGAATTCTACGGCATGAGCATCGGCAAGAGCCTGACGAGCCTGGCGGTCGGCCGGGCGCTCTGTGCCAGCGCATTGCCGAGTTTGGACGCCGCCACCCATGCCTATGTACCGGAGACGGCCGATAGCAATTTCGGCAAGAGCACGATCCGCCAGCTTCTGACCATGAGCTCCGGTGCGTATCAGAGCAAAGGAACGGCCGGCGGACAGCCGAATTTCGGCGGCAAGCTGCTGGGTAAATATGCTGGCTTCACGTGGCCGATGCGCCTGGGCAAGGTGACTGTCGAAGAAATTCTGTGGGGCTGGGTTTGGGATGAAACGCGCGATCGGGACATCCATCCGCCGGGTGAACGCTTTATCTACAAATCGGGCGATACGCTGGCGCTCGCCAAGACCCTGCAACGCGCGACGGGCCAGCGTTTGGCCGCGTATTTCGATCAAACTGTCTGGCGTTTCGTGCGCGCGGCGCATCGCGCCCATTGGGAGTCCGACAGCGCGGGGTCAGCGCTGGCGCATGCGGGGTTTCAGGCGCGGCTCGCGGACTGGGGTCGTCTCGCCGTTTGGCTCCTGGAAGAGCGGGCGAAACCCGGGTGCTACGGCGACTATCTGCGGGCCGCGACGGTTACGCAGATTCCGACCGGTAGAGGTTTCTTCCGTGGTTACGGATATCAATGGTGGGCCGGTCATAAAAGCGCGCCAGGGTTCTGGGGCCTCGGCTACGCCGGACAGGCGTTCGGGATGGATCCGGATAGCGGGAAGGTGCTGGTCAAATTCGGTTACGCAAAGTACGGCCGAACCGCCGGTGATCTGTTTCGAATTTTCCAGGACTGGGTCGCCAGCGGCAAACCCTGAGTGTGTCTGCGGCCTCGCCGTGTGCCACGCGTAGAAAGAGAAAATTCTGCGGCCGGCACAAATACTGCGGAAAATAGAAGGCCCGCTATCCCTTACAGCGCGTGGCACGGAGTCGTCATTGTCGGGGCTCCATCAACCTGTGATCGCGGTCATTTCGGTAATTTCCGGGTCCGGTATGATGTTCGTTTCATTACTTAAAGTCGCAATCGATACTTGTCGAAACTCGACAAGATTGTCCATGGGGGGCGCTATTAGGCAAGGACTTTGCGGAATGGTTAACAGTATCCTATGGCCGCTTGATCGAAAGGATTGTCGCCTCCGAGAATTATTCCGGATGAGCGGTAATTCCACAGTGTGAGAATGCCAGAGCAGGAGAAATCTCTCGATGAGGCCGAACTTGAGCGCGCCCGACAATTTCTGCGTCAGCGCGCGGAGTACTACGCCGTTCGCCGTGCCGAGGGATTTGCTGCCATCGAAGTCATCATCATGGACATGGTCGCCTTAGGCCATTTGGAGCGGCGGCCGTTCGATGAATCGTCTCTCGCCGCGGCGATGGAGATGCCTCGGACGACGATAATTTCCTATGTCAGAAATTTGGCGCGGATCGGATGGATCCAGAAACGCCGGCGGGGACGCCGCAGTCTGCTGTTCATCCAGGACACGCGAATGGAATCGTTCTTGCGGCCGATCTGTCGCGCATTTTTGACGCACTGACCGCCGGAACGATGCCGTCGTTTATGTCCTTCATGCCGCGTTTGGGTGCGGCTTCTGACGGACATGGCGCGGCGGCGTTGAAGTGGGGCGGGGGTTTGCAAACATGTTGGACGATCCGGATTGGCTTGAGAAGCTTCGCGCATCCGGAAAGCGGCTTGAACATTTCAAGCGCAGCGCCGAGGCGGAGGTGGGACTTCCGAATGTCTACCTCGTCAAACAAGCGCAGGCGGAATTTCACGATCTCTGCACGCCCGATCGCATCGCGCTTCTGATCGAAGCGGCGACCGCCAAGGATGCGGCCGAAGCCGAGGCGGTAACGTGGCGACGCGCGCTTGTCTTGGCGCAATCTCTGACGCATTCCCATGAAACCCATGTCGAGCGCGGGATCGGCGACCAGTTGGAAGCGGTCCTTTTATCGAAGGGCGACACCGACACGCGCGTGCGGATCGGTTTACTGGAGCAAATGCTGATCGATATCTGCGCTTGCTCCGACGTTACTTTGCCGCAAAGCATCCGGGAAAGGGTCCGTGACCTGGTCGATCTCTCCGCCGAACACGACGTCGGCGAATTTTTTGGTTCCGGTCTTGCCGGTGAGGATTGAGCCGACGATGCGCTGCTGCCTTTAGCCGCAGGCCACCGTTAGAAATTGATCACGATATGATTGCTCACCTTCCGCAATTCCGTCTATCCTCCTGATACGCACTTTCTAAAACGCAATGCACCGTCGATACGAACGGTACAAATAAGAAAAACAATAAAAATTAGAATGTATGCAATGGGAGGAGACCCTTAATATGCTACGGAAGATTAGTGTATGTGCGGCGGGTGCCGTACTGTTCGCCGTCTCGCTTGGCGCCGGGGCGGCACTGGCGCAGAAGAGCGGCGGTACGCTCAAGGTGTATCACCGCGGGACGCCGCCGAGCGGATCGATCCATGAAGAGGCGACAAACTCGACCCTGTCGCCCTACATGCCGATCTTCAACAATCTGGTCATGTACGATCAGAGCAAGCCGACAAACAGCATCGATACCATCGTCCCGGACCTCGCCAGCAAATGGTCCTGGAACAAAGACAAGTCAAAGCTGACGTTTAATCTGCGTTCGGGCGTCAAATGGCATGACGGCAAGCCCTTCAGCGCAAAGGACGTCGTCTGCACCTGGGACATGCTTCAGGGAAAGCGGAAAGCCAAGTTTCGCAAAAATCCCCGTAAGTCCTGGTACAAGAATCTCGATAAAGTTACGGCGGATAGCGATACGCAGGTGACGTTCCACCTGAAACGCAAACAGCCGGCCTTCATCGCTTTGCTCGCGTCCGGCTATTCGCCGGTGTACCCGTGCCACGTGCCGCCCAAGAAGATGCGCACGCATCCCATCGGGACCGGTCCCTTCAAGTTCGTTCAGTTGAAGCAGAACGAATTCGTCAAGTTCAAGAAGAACGACAAATACTGGAAGAAGGGCCTTCCCCATCTCGACGCGATCGAATGGACGATCATCAAGAGCCGCTCGACCCGCGTCTTGGCATTCATCGCAGGCAAGTTCGATATGACGTTCAACGTTGACGTATCGATTCCGTTGCTGAAAGACGTCAAGGAACAGGCGCCCAAGGCCATTTGCCAGCTGCGGACGACGAACGTGACCACCAATCTGATCGTCAATCAGGACAAGCCACCGTTCAACGATCCGGACATTCGCCGCGCGATGGTGTTGTCGATCGATCGTGACGCTTTCATCAAGATCCTCGGCCATGGTCAAACCATCAAGAGTGGCGCGTTGCTGCCGCCGCCGAGTGGCGTCTGGGGTATGCCGCCGGAATTCCTGAAGACGGTTGCGGGCTACAACCCGGACGTAAACGCCAATCGCGAGAAAGCCCGCGCGATCATGAAGAAGAAAGGCTACAGCGATAAGAACCGGCTCAAGTTCAAGGTTGCCACCCGGAACATCGCGATCTATCGCGACCCGGCGGTCATCCTGATCGACCATCTCAAGAGCATCTATGTCGATGCCGAACTCGAGACGGTCGAGACCAGCAACTGGCACGCCAAGGTGGCCCGCAAGGACTACTCGGTCGGTCTGAATCTGACCGGTATCGGCGTGGACGATCCGGACGCCATGTTCTACGAGAACTATGCGTGCGGCTCGCAGCGCAACTACACCGGCTACTGCAACGCCGATCTCGAAAAGCTCTTCGAGAAACAGTCGATGACGGAAGACGTCGCCGCCCGCAAGAAGATCGTGTGGGAAATCGACAAGAAGCTGCAGGAAGACGCAGCTCGCCCGATCATCTTCAACAACAAGGGCGCGACCTGTTGGCACCCGCATGTGAAGAATTTCACGACGATGACCAACAGTGTCTACAACGGCTGGCGTTTGGAAAGCGTCTGGCTGGATAAGTAACCGCTACGGACGAACGAGAGAAACCAACCAGGCCTTCATGCCTGGTTGGTTTCGTTCGTCGCGATTTGCAGACCGATTGCAGTTGGCGGTTACGCATGGTGCATGAACACCGCATTCCCATGAACGGAGGCAGTCCGTGACAAGTTACCTGGTGAGGCGCTTCTTCCTGATGTTGCTGACGCTGGTCGGCATGTCGATTGTCATCTTCGTGCTGCTTCGCCTGATGCCCGGCAACATCGCCGATATCATGTTCGACTCTGCAGGCTTCGTCGATCCGGCCGAAAAGGCCGCTCTTGAAAAGGAACTCGGCCTCGATCTGCCGATTCCGGTCCAGTACTGGGAATGGATCAGTGCGCTTGTGGTCGGCGATCTTGGCTTTTCCTATGTCTCAGAGATGCCAGCGATCGATGAAATTGGGCCGCGCATTCCGATCACCGTCAAACTTGCCCTGATGGCGTTGGGATTTTCGGTCTTGTTCGGCTTGCCGCTCGGCGTCATCAGCGCCGTCCGCCAGGATACCCCGCTCGATTACGTCCTGCGGGTGATCAGCTTGAGCGGACTGTCGCTGCCCTCTTTCTGGCTGGCCCTGCTGATCCTGATGGCTTTCGTCACGTATCTGGGGGAAATCCCCATATACACCGACCCGCCCGATAATTTATGGGATGAGCTGTTGCTCTATACCATCCCGGCCGCGGCCGTCGGCTTCCGGGCCTCGGCCATCATTATGCGGCTGACGCGATCCTCCATGCTCGAGGTGTTGCGCCAAGATTACATCCGGACCGCACGGTCCAAGGGCGCAACCGACAACTCGGTAAACTATTATCACGCGCTTAAAAACGCGGTGTTGCCGGTGACCACGATCATCGGCTTCGAGGCGGCCTTCCTTATCGGCGGCCTGATCATCACGGAAACCGTTTTCAACATTCCCGGCGTTGCCCATTTCTTGGTCGAGGCGATTTTGATGCGCGATTACCCGATCGTTCAGAACCTCGTCATGTTCATCGCAGTGGTCGTGGTGCTCATTAATTTCATCGTCGATTTGTTGTACGCGGTGCTCGATCCGCGCATCAAATACGCCGACTAGCGAAGCGGGAGAACGGACAATGGCTGCGACCATCGATCATGATGCCGAACTCGCCAAAGCCGGTGCCGGCGTCGAAGGCAAATGGGGCGGGTTCCTCTATTTCTGCCGCCGTTATCCGTTGGGGGCGGCCGGCGGCGTTATCTCCTTGCTTTTCGTCCTCGCCGCGATATTCGCCGACGTCATCGCGCCGCAGGACCCGCTGACGACGAATGCGGCGGCCTCACTCGCTGGCCCTAGTCCGTCAAACATGATGGGCGCAGATATGATGGGCCGGGATGTCTACAGCCGGATCATCCATGGCGCGCGAATCTCGCTCGCCGTCGGGATCGGCTCGACGCTGCTTGGCGGTTTGCTGGGCATGATCATCGGATTGATGTCCGGCTATCTGCTGGGCTGGTTCGACCTGATAATGCAACGCATCATCGACATCATGCAGGCGCTGCCGCTGCTCGTCATGGCATTGGTCATGGCGGCGTCGCTCGGGCCATCGCTCGAAAATACGATCATCGCCATATCGATACCGTTGGTGCCGCAGGTCGCCCGTGTCATCCGGTCGAATACGTTGTCGCTGCGGGAAATGCCGTTCGTCGAGGCGGCGCAGGCGCTCGGTATGAGCGAGTTCCGCATCGCGATCCGCCACATTCTGCCGAACACGATGGCGCCGTTCATCGTGCTGGCCACCGCGCAGTTGAGTTCGGCCATTCTTACCGAGGCGTCCTTGTCCTTCCTGGGACTGGGCATCCCGGAGCCGCACCCGTCGTGGGGCCGGATGTTGTCGGAATCCGCCGCGGAATATGTGCGGACGGCGCCGTGGCTGGTCATCTTCCCGGGGATCGCGATCAGTCTCGCGGTGTTCGGTACCAATCTTCTGGGGGATGCGATCCGTGATCTGCTCGATCCGCGGCAGCGCAATTAGGATTTCCACCGCCTAACCGTGAACAACAATAGTGCATAGAAGGCGAAGCGATGGTCGATACGGCGAATGACGACGCGGCATCCGAAGCAGGCGCCCAGGCGGCTGTGGTGCCACAGGAAAACATCCTCGAGGTGGACCGGCTCCAGACCTACTTCTATACGCGGGGCGGCATCGTCAAGGCCGTGGATGACGTTTCCTTTCAGTTGGGACGGGGTGAAACGCTCGGTATCGTCGGCGAGTCCGGCTGCGGCAAGAGCATTACCGCACTATCAATCCTTCGGTTGGTGCCGACACCGCCGGGCAAAATCATCGGCGGTGAGGTTCGGCTCGAGGGGCGGAACCTACTGGAATGCGACGACGACGAAATGCGCGATATTCGCGGCAACGAGATCTCGATGATCTTCCAGGAGCCGATGACATCGCTTAACCCAGTTATCACGATCGGCCGGCAAATCGGCGAAGCGCTGGTTCTCCATCAGGGGATGAGCCAGAACGAGGCGATGGAGAAGTCGATCGAGATGCTCGAATTGGTCCGTATTCCCGAACCACAGCAGCGGGTAAAGGAATATCCGCATCAACTTTCCGGCGGTATGCGCCAGCGTGTGATGATCGCCATGGAGCTGTCCTGTAATCGGATGGTGCTGATCGCCGACGAGCCAACGACGGCGCTCGACGTGACGATTCAGGCGCAGATTTTGGAGTTGATCGTCGAGCTAAAGGAAAAACTCGGCACAGCCGTCATTCTCATCACTCATGATTTGGGCGTGGTTGCGGAAACCACGCAGCGCGTGGTCGTGATGTATGCGGGCAGGAAGGTTGAGGAGGCGGACGTCCTCGACCTGTTCCAGAACCCGATGCATCCCTATACACAGGGTCTCCTGTCTTCGATTCCGAGCCTCGGCATTCTGAGCGGCGACTCCACCCAAGGCGACGAACGGCTGACCGAGATTCCCGGCATGGTGCCCGCGTTGAACGATCTGCCGGCCGGGTGCGCCTTTGCACCCCGATGCCCCTATGCAGATGACCAGTGCACGGCGGCGTACCCGCCCTATGAAAAACGAAAACCGGGACACTGGTCTGCCTGTTGGCATTCCGACAAGCTGAGGGGGGCGACCAATGGTTGATGCGACGGAGACGCAAGAGACGCCGGAAACCCGGCCGCGCACCAACGATGCGCCCGTGCTGGAAGTCGAAGGGCTGAAGAAACATTTTCCGATCAAGAAGGGCATCATTTCCCGGACGGTCGGACATGTCTACGCGGTCGACGGCGTCAGTTTTTCGATCAACCAAGGCGAGACGCTGGGCCTGGTCGGGGAAAGCGGATGCGGAAAGTCGACAGTCGGGCGCACGGTCTTGCGCCTGCTCGAACCCACAGCAGGCCGGATCAAGCTCGAAGGTCAGGACATTACCGATCTGAGCAAGGACAAGATGCGGCCGATCCGTCGCCAGATGCAGATCATTTTCCAGGACCCGTATTCGTCGCTCAACCCGCGCATGCCGGCCGGAAAAATCGTCGGCGAGGCGCTGGAAATTCACGGTATTGCGAGAGGCAAGGAAAAGGACGAACGGGTCGCGGAGATTTTCGACCGGGTCGGGCTGCGAAGCTCGCAGATGGACAGTTTTCCGCATGAATTTTCGGGTGGCCAACGCCAACGGATCGGCATTGCCCGCGCATTGGCGCTTAACCCGAAGGTCATCATCGGCGACGAGCCGGTCTCGGCGCTTGACGTTTCGATCCAGGCGCAGGTCATCAATCTGTTGATGGACCTGCAGGACGAATACCGGCTGTCCTATCTGTTCATCGCGCATGACCTAGCGGTGGTCGAGCATATCAGCCATCGCATCGCGGTGATGTATCTCGGGCGGATCGTCGAGTACACGGACAAGAAGACGTTGTTCACGAACCCGCTACATCCCTATACCGAGGCGCTGTTGTCCGCCGTCCCAATTCCGAACCCGGCGGTGCGCCGCGAGAAACGGGTTTTGGAAGGCGATGTGCCGAGCCCGATCACACCGCCACCGGGGTGCCATTTCCACACCCGCTGCCCCTATGCGGAGGAGCGTTGCCGTATCGAGGAACCCGAGTTAAAGGAAATCCGGCTCGGCCACGTGGTGGCGTGCCATCTGCGCTGAGCAGTCAAGGCGCCGCCGCTAGGACTCGTTTGGCTGGGTTTTCAGGCGGTGGCCGAACCAGAGGCCGAGGCACAGCATGCCCACGCCGCAGGCGATGAAGGCGGGCGTATAACCAAACCCGTCGACGACCGGCCCCAGCAGGGCGACCCCGGACGCCTGCCCCAAAAAGAGCGAAAATGCGAAGAGCGATACGGCCGAGCCGCGGCTGTCGGGCGCCATCTGCGTTGCGTTCGTTTGCAGCGTGTTGTGCAGCATGGAGAAGCCGAACCCCAACAGGAAATTGCCCAGCGCCGCGAACTGCCAATCGGGCAGCAGGATCATCATGAGATATCCCGCCAACGCGGAGACGCCGCCTAGGCTGACCATACCGCTTTCACCCAGGATGCGAATGATTTGGCGTGATGCCAGGATGTAACTCAAACCGCCGATCCCGAACCCGGCCAGCAGCAGTCCGATGGTCGCATAGTCGATGGCAAACTTGTGCCGCAGGAAGGCCCCGAGATAGGCGACGCCGCCATAAAGGAAAAAGCCTTCGAGGAAGACCGTGAGCAGCACCCGTTTCGGGTGTGGGCGGGTGACGATCGAGCGGTATTGCGCCAGGACGCTTTTGACCCGGACCGGCATCTGGTTCCGTCGCCGGTCGACGCGTGCCGATCGTAACTCGAAGAAGCAGAGCACGGTCATCACCGCGTAGAGGCCGCCCATCACAAGGAACACCGATCGCCATCCCGCAAGTTCGATGATCAGGCCGCCCACCGCTTGTCCGAACATCAGGCCGAGAATGGTGCCGGTGATGTAGCGCGCCAGCACGTGCTGACGTCGCTCATACGGCACGATGTCACCGATATAGGCCAACGATAGCGGTATGACCGCCGCCGTCGCGGCGCCGGTGGCGAAGCGGAGCCAGGCGAGCATCGATAGGGAGTCGGCCCAGGCGGTTGCGGTGACCATCACGGTCGAGGCGGCGAGGGCGATCGTGATGATTAGGAACTTGCCGTAGCGGTCGCCGAACGGGCCGGAGAATACTTGGCACACGCCATAGGCCAACGCGAAGGCGGTTGCCATGATCGAGGCGATGCCGACCGTCGTCCCGAACTCGTGGGCGACCTCCGGCAGGATCGGTTCGGAGACGCGCAGCACCGCCATGGCGCAGAACCCTGCCATGCTGAGCAGTACGATCGGCCGTACGCTCACCTTCCCGGGCGTGTTGTCGGCTGCGTCCATGTCCGTTCCGCTGAGTGGGGTGATGCCGCACGCCGTTGACGGGGCGTCTTGTCCTGGATTGGACCGGAAGGGTACTGCGGGGGAGGCGGTAAGACTATGGGAAAGTCAGGTGTTGGATCATGGCTGATGGGCCAGCGGGGCTACTTGCTATCCGCGAGTTCCGGATACAGGTTTTGGTACCCTAGTTTCACGCGTTTCTCGGCTCTCTCTTGGGCGCGCTCCGGCGTCATCGGGGTGAAACCATGTCCTTCGAGGATGCGTTGCATGAAACACATGCGGGCGGTCACGGCGATCGCATCATGCAGGGCCTTCTCGTCCCAACCCGCATCGAACACGGCGTCTGCGTCCGCTTGCGTCGCCTGGTTCGGCGTCAGCGTCAGGATACGGACGAAGGCGAGCAGCGGCTTGAACCGGTCATCCACCGGTGCGCCGTCCAGATCGGCGATCAGCTTCTCGATCAAGCCGTCCTCGATACCCCAGGCATAGGCGACCGCGGAATGGGCGACATAGGCGAACTCGCATTCGGCAAGACCAACGACATACGCCGCGATCATCTCGCGCTCTCCCGGTGTCAACGGTGAAGGACCGTTCATCAGCGCTTCGCCCATCCTGGCCCAGTGCTGATAGATCTCGGGATAGGCGGTGAAGACCGCCGGGGGACCGGCATCCGCTGGATGTGATTTGAAGAAGGGCATGGCGTTGTCCCGCGTGGTTCGTTATTGGCCGAAATGTAGAATTCGGACTGTAACGCAGCCGACGGCATCCGCCCAAATAGGCAGCGCGGATTCAAACGATATGTTTAGTGAGATCTAGCCGCCGGTTGACGGATAGCGATAACGCGAAAGATCGGCCGTCTTATCCCCAGAAGGCCCAGCCCATCACCAAGCCAAGCCAGAACATACTGCCGCAGAACACGCCGACGAGGACGCCGGTGGCCGGGCCCCGGTCGGGGACCGAGAAAACATCTGTGGGAGCGTCCGCGGTGACCAGCCGTAATTTCATCAGGTGCCCTTCGTCGCGCCAGGTAGAAATATCACCGGTAATAGTCGTGGACACGGGTTAATCCTTCGTTAATTCCTCCGGATTTTGGTCCGGAACTCCTTGGTATCTATGGTTAATTTATAAAGGGAATACGGCAAAAAAAAGGCCGCGCTGTGGCGCGGCCGAGGCTGAGTGCATCGCGGATTAATAACGATAAGGAGCATTTTAGATAATTTTTCGCAAAAGGTCTGTGATCCTCGTCACCGGACGACGATTTTTCCACAGAGTCACGGAATTTTCAGGATATTCGTTTATTGACAGGTAGTTATAGAATACCTGCAGCGTCAGTGAGTCAGTATCTGGCTCAGGAAAAGCTTGGTCCGGTCGTTCTCGGGGTTCTCGAAAAAGATCTCTGGCGTGGCGACTTCGACAATTTCGGCGTCATCCATGAAGACCATTTTATCCGCCACGGTCTTGGCGAACCCCATTTCATGGGTCACCACGATCATCGTCATGCCGCTTTCCGCCAATTCGACCATGACGTCGAGCACCTCCTTGATCATCTCGGGGTCGAGGGCGGATGTGGGCTCGTCGAACAGCATGATCTTCGGCTGCATGCAGAGCGCCCGCGCAATCGCGACCCGCTGCTGCTGGCCACCCGATAGCTGGCCGGGAAACTTGTAGGCCTGCTCGGGAATCTGGACGCGCTCGAGATACTGCATCGCGAGGTCTTCGGCTTCCTTCTTCGGCATCTTCCGCACCCACATGGGCGCCAGCGTCAGATTGTCGACCACGCGAAGATGCGGGAATAGATTGAAGGACTGGAACACCATGCCGACTTCACTGCGGATCGCTTCGATATTCTTGAGGTTGTCGGTCAGTTCGATACCGTCGACGACGATCGTCCCGCGCTGATGTTCCTCGAGCCGGTTGATGCAGCGGATCATGGTCGACTTGCCGGACCCCGATGGGCCGCAGACTACGACTCGTTCGCCACGATCGACGCTCAGGTTGATGTCCCTGAGCGCCTGAAAGTCGCCGTACCATTTATTGACGTCGGTCAGTTGGATTGCAGGCGCGGCGGTCGCAGGTTGCGCCATGGCGGATTCGCTCATTTAGATGTCTCCCAAATCAGAACCGGCGGCCTTCGCTCAGCCAGCCTTCAACCTTTTGGCTGTATTTCGAAAGCGCGAAACAGAAGATGAAATAAACCACCGCGACGAATAGATAAGCCTCGACGAAGAACATGCGCCACAGCGGATCCTGCATGACTGCGGTGGTCGCCGTCAGGATGTCGAACAGGCCGATGATGAGAACGAAGGACGTGTTCTTCAGCGCGGCGATGATGTGATTGACGATGCCCGGCAGGCAGATGCGCAGGGCCTGCGGCAGGATGATCTTTATCGTATGTTGCCAATAGCCGAGGCCAAGCGCCTCGGCGGCTTCGTATTGGCCGCGTGGGATGGCCTGCAGACCGCCACGAATGACCTCCGCCTGATAGCAGGCGAAGAAGATCGCCATGCCCACGATCACGCGGAATAGCTTGTCGATTTCCAGGCCTTCCGGCAGGAACAACGGGAAGACGTTTACCGCGACGAACAGGATGGTGATCAGGGGGACGCCGCGCATGCTTTCGATCAAGGTGACGCAAATCGCCTTGACCGCCGGCAGGTGCGACCGCCGGCCGAGGGCGAACAGAATGGAGACAGGGAAGCCCAAGACCACTGTGCCGGTGAACAGAACCATGGTCAGCGGCAGTCCGCCCCATTGGCTCGAATCGACATAGGTCAGACCCAGTAGGCCGCCCCAAAGCATCAGCGCGACGGTGCCGCCGCCGACGATCCACAGCGGAATCAGGAATTTGAAATTCCAGCATCGCGGCGTCAGCGTCAATGTGATGGTGATCATGTAAACGATCAGCGCGATGATCAGGCGCCAGTGCTCTTCATAGGGGTACACACCGAACAGCATGGGTCGGTGTTTTTCCCCGACGACCGCCCAACAGGCGCCGTCCGCCTGACGGCATACGTTGTGATCGGTCGTGTACCACACGGCGTCGAATACGCCCCACTGCAGGAAGCTTGGAATCCAATCGGCAAGCAGGAAAAGCATGACGATCGTCAGCACCGTGTTGAACGGGCTGTTGAACAGGTTTTCCTTGAGCCAGCGCAGGATGCCGATCTTTTCTATCGGCGGCGGTGTGGTTGTCTTGGTCGCCGCAGAGTCTGCGGCGGGTTTCTGGCCCGGCAAGGGGGCGACGCTATCGACCATGTTCCGCCCTCCCCTAGCGCTCTTGAATCGCGACGAGGCGATTGTAGGTGTTCATGAAAACAGAGATCGTCAGGCTGATCAGCAGATACACCAGCATCATGATCGCGATCGCCTCGACGGCCTGTCCGGTTTGATTAAGCGTGGTGTTCCCGACATTGACCAAGTCGGGATACCCAATCAGCACACCGAGCGAGCTGTTCTTGGTTAGGCTGAGATATTGACTGGTGGTCGGCGGCACGATTACCCGCAACGCCTGTGGCAGGATGACGAGCCGCATGACAAGCCCTGGGCGCAGCCCGAGTGACCGCGCAGCCTCGACCTGGCCATGCTGCACCGACTGGATGCCGGCGCGGACGATCTCGGCGATGAATGCCCCCGTGTAAACGGTAATGCCTATCAGGAGGGCGACGAATTCCGGCGTGAGCGATGAGCCGCCCTTGTAGTTGAACCCCTGCAATGATGGCACGTCCCAGACGAGGGGGGCGCCGGCCGCAAGCCAGACGATCGCCGGCAGCCCGAGGATCAAACCCAGACCCGGCCAGAAGGTCGGTGTGTATTGTCCGGTTTCTTCGCGGCGCTTTTGGGCGCGGCGGCCGAGCATGAATGCGCCGACAATGCCCAGGACCAAGGCGACTCCGAGCCAGGGATAAATTCCGTGCGCTTCGGGGATGGGATAGATGATGCCCCGATTGGTAATGAACATGCCGTCGAATGGCGTAATGGCCTGTTTCGGAGACGGCAGATTGCGAATGACGGACGCCCAGAAGATGACATGTAACACGACGGGCACGTTCCGGCAGACTTCCACATAGCCTGAGGCGAGTTTGGAAATCAGCCAGTTTCGGGAGACGCGGGCAATGCCCATCAACACGCCGACGATCGTTGCCAGGAAAACCCCGACGATGGCGACATGCAGCGTATTTAAAATACCGGCAACCAGGACCCGGCCGTAGCTTTGGCTGGAATCGAACGCGATGATGGATTCGCCGATATCGAATCCTGCGTCTTCGGTCAGGAAGTCGAAGCCGGTGGCAATGCCTTGCCGTTCCAAATTCGCATTGACGTTTACGTAGAGATACCAGCCGATCAAGACGACGGCCGCCGCCAGCAGGACTTGGTAGGCTATCCCGCGAAAGGCGAGGCTGTTCAGGATCGACGTGTTGCTCTTACGTGGCGCTGGAATGTCCGCCATGACCTTTGCGCTCCAATCATTCGATTCCGGTTGTGCCGGAACGCTGCGGCCGGCCAAGCCGTCCGCCGAAAAAGAAAACCGCCGCCACCGAATGCCCGGTGGCGGCGGGTCTATTGGAGCTTACTTCATCGGCATGCCGTAAAGGATCCCGCCGTCGTTCCACTGCGCGTTCAGGCCGCGCGGCAGCTTCAGCGGTGATTTTTCGCCGAAGTTGACCTCGTAGATATCCTTGTAACTGCCGACCTGCTTGATGATCTTGTAGGACCAGTCCGCATTGAGGCCGAGCTTCTTGCCAAGGTCGCCGGACTCGCCGAGCAGACGTTGGATGTTCGGATTCTTCGATCCCTTCATCTTGTCCACATTGGCTTTGTGAACGCCCAGCTCTTCCGCGTTGAAGGTCGCGTAGGTGACATACTTGATGATGTCATACCACTGGTCGTCGCCGTGGCGTACGCCAACGGCAAGCGGCTCTTTCGAGAACACGCCGTCGAGGATGACATGCTCGTCGGGGTTCTTCGCGTCGTACCGTTGGTGACCCGGCAATCCGGCCTGGTCCATCGCCAGCACGTCGCAACGGCCGGACATATACGCGCCCACCAGTTCTTTCGAATTCTCGATGACGACCGGCGTGAACTTCATGCCTTTCGACTTGAACAGGCCCGAAATGTTCTTTTCGGTGGTGCTGCCCGGGAAGACGCAAACGCTTGCGCCGTCGAGTTGGTCGACCTTGGTGACCTTAATGTCCTTGCGCACCATGAAGCCGGTGCCCGTGTAAAAGGTCGGCGGGCCGAAATTGAAGCCGAGGGCGGCGTCGCGGGTCAGCGTCACCGTCGTCGTGCGGGACAGCATGTCCACTTCGCCCGACTGCAATGCCGGGAAACGCTGGACGCTGCCGAGCGGGATGTATTTCACTTTCTCGGAATCGCCGAGCACGGCCGCGGCGACTGCACGGCAGAAGTCGACGTCGAGGCCGACCCATTTGCCTTTACTGTCGGCAACGGCGAACCCATAGCGGCCTTGATGCACGCCGCAAATCAGTTGCCCGCGCTCTTTCACGGTTTTCAGCGTGGGCCCGTCCGCGGCCAGCGCCGGGGCGGCCTGCTGGGCGATCACCAACGCCGCGGCAACAGCCGTCAATTTTAGGCTTTTCATAGAACTCTCCCTGTCAGACATTCGCGGAAGCCGGCCAAATCCGACAGCCATAGCTTCCATCGAGTGAAATGTTAGCGGTGCTTTGTGAGACTCACAATGACTGACCACTCGAATTTGCAGAATCGTTCCGGATTCGGGGTGATTAATTGCTTGTTGGAAAAAGAATAATCATCTTGCCCAGGCAAAGGCCCGACATTTGTGCAGATATTCCCGCTGATTAATAGAATATATTTCCTGCATAGGTCGAGAAAGTGAGTGTTAATGCACCTTCATCGATAAAAAGTGCCGCCGGAGACATCCGACGGCACTGGGAATAGCTCGAACACATTAGAGGGATGCGTTCATCGAATTTACGGTGCCGACCCCGCAACTTTGAGGGGGGCGCCCTCAGCTCCCGGAACACGGTTCCTCCGGGCTGAAATTCTGTGCAGCGGAAGACTACTCCTTGGCCTTCGTTTCACCTTGCGCGCCGTTGCGCGCGTCGGCATCCGTAATTCGACGCAGTGTGCCGCCGATGTCGCGCGCCCGCATTGATGTGTCTCAATGCCGGGATGTGCCATCGGCATCAATTTCTTGAACCCGGCCGACAAATCGACAGAGGCCGCGCGGGAGGCATCGATTCAGGAGTTCGGATTGAACGACATCGTCGAGGATCAGCAGCGGGTCGTTGATTTCCTGTCCGACCCGGCGAGCCATGGGGGCGACCCGGTCGAGACAATCCGCACACATGGCGCTTATGTCTTTCTTGTCGGCGAGCGGGCGATCAAGCTCAAGCGCGCCGTCAAGTTTCCGTATATGGATTTTTCCACCGCCGCCAAGCGGCATGCCGTCTGCGAGGCGGAGCTGCGGTTGAACCGTCGAACCGCACCCATGCTTTATCGATCGGTCGCGTCTTTAACTGAGGACGGCAGCGGTGCGCTGGCGATCGGCGGCAACGGGCGTGTGCTCGACTGGGTCGTGATCATGGATCGGTTCGATCAATCGACCTTGTTCGACCGGCTCGCTGCAGCGGATGCGTTGACAATTCCGCTCGTGGAATTGCTCGCGGATGAAATCGCGCGGTTCCATGCGTCGGCCGACGCTGCGGTTGACGTCGATCTTCCGGCGGAGATGCTTGATGTAATCCGCGGCAACACGACTAACCTTCGGCAGTGCAGCCCGTCCGTGTTCTCTGGTGTCGCTGTCAATAAGTTGGATGAACGATGTGCGGCAATGATCGAAATGCACCGGGCCTTGCTTCTGCAGCGCGCGGCCGGTGGGTTCGTGCGCCGATGTCACGGTGATCTGCATCTGCGGAACGTTTGTTTGGTCGACGACATACCGACACTGTTCGATTGCCTGGAGTTCAGCGAGCGGTTGGCGACGATCGATGTCGCGTATGATCTTGCGTTCTTGCTGATGGACCTTGAGCATCGCGGGCTGCGCTGGGCGTCCAACAGGATCCTGAACCGATATCTGGCGCGAACCGCCGACTACGAATTTTTGGCACTACTGCCGCTTTACATGTCGGTTCGCGCAGCCGTGCGAGCCCATGTCAGTGCAGCGGCCGAGCAATTTGACGAGGCCCGCGATTATTTCCAATTGGCGCTTCGGTTGACAGACCCGGTGCCGCAGCGGCTGGTCGCCGTCGGCGGGCTATCGGGGAGCGGCAAGAGCACACTGGCCGCTGCGCTCGCACCCGCCTTGGGCCGAGCACCTGGCGCCGTCATCGTGCGGTCGGACGTTCTGCGCAAGCAGCTTGCCGGATCTGATTTGTTCGAGACTTTGCCGCCAGACGCCTATACCCAGGACCAGAGTGACGCGGTCTATGCGCGCCTCGGCGACTGCAGCCGCTTGGCGCTGTCCGCAGGATTCGCGACGGTGGCAGATGCCGTGTTCGGCCGCGACACCGAGCGGAAAGCGATTGGCGCCGTTGCGGCCGACGAAGGTGTTTCTTTCCGTGGGCTATGGCTCGATATTCCCGCGGAAGAACAGGACCGGCGGCTGGTGGCGCGGACGGTCGATGTTTCCGACGCGACGCCGTCGGTGGGCAAGGGGCAACGGGCGATGATTGCTCCGGTCCGCGATTGGCAGCGGATCGATGCGGATCGTGACCCGCGAGAAACCTTGGCGCGGGCGCGGTCGGTGGTGTTGGAAGACGGATAGTCGGGTCGGAGAATCCGGTGGGCACGGCGCTTGTGCGACGTCAACGCGTCCGGGTGTGGTTTGGCTTGATATTGTGCAATTCGAGAGGGTGCTATCGCCGATAGGAGTCTGGCCGCTGAGAATTTACTGCGGCTTTTCAACCGATATGACCGGCTCGGTTTTATATCGTCCGTCGCATTCCGAGATTGAGGATTTCACCAGCATTTTTTTCATACTCATATCATGCGCTAGCCATCGCTCTTTCAGGTCGGGGCGGATATTCGTCTCGGTCAGGGATTTTTCGAGAAGGCTGTGGCGGATCAGGAATACTTCTTCGGTGATGAACAAATGAACATGGGCGCTTTTTGGGGCTCTTCCGCCATAGATCTTAGGGCCGCCGAATACGCCCGCCATAAAATCGGTCTGTTGCGACTCCAAGTGCGAGCGTGGCACGCCGGCAAAAAAAGCTTTGAGCCAGGGATGAGCGAGTAATTTTTCGTAAAAAATTTTGTGAACATTCGCTAAACACGGCATCCCCCCAAGTTCGTCAAATAATGTATCCGCCATGAATTTAGCGCCTCACTCTAAGCCATCTTCCGGCACCTTAATGTGGGGCCGATGGCGAAAATTTAGCGGACCGCACTGAAAAAAGTATTAAAGGGCGCGCGAGCCGACAGCGCGCGGCGATTGCCCGGTTGCCGCGTCGGGTCGGCACGGCTACGAACGGAACCCCCTATGGTAATGTCACGTAAAGACAGGCAAGATTGATCAAACAAACAAACGTATTGATCAAACAAACGTGATGTTACCAGGGAGAAAACGATCATGAAGCATGCCATCCTCAAATCATTGGCCGTCGGTGCGGTGGCCGGCGGAATTGCACTTGGCGCCGGAACGACTGCGGTGAGTGCCGAGGACAAGAAGGTCCGCCTCAACATGGGCAGCGCCTTCCCCGGAAAACTCGTTCAACTCGGCAGCCTGGGCAAAAGCCTGTCAAAAAAGGTGCAGCTGATTTCCGGCGGAAGCGTTCAATTGAAATTTTTCGAGCCGAAGGCTTTGGTGCCGCCGCTTGAAATGTTCGATGCGATTTCATCCGGATCGCTGGATGCCGCATGGTCCACGCCGGGCTACTGGTTCGGCAAGGAACCCGCCTTGGCGATGTTCTCCGCCGTACCGTTCGGCCCCCGGGCGGGTGAGTATCTCGCCTGGTACTACTATGGCGGCGGCAAAAAGCTGATGAAGGACATCTACGCCAAGCACAATATCCATTCGATCATGTGCGGGGTTATCGCGCCCGAGGCGTCAGGTTGGTTCCGCAAGGAGATCAAATCGATCGACGATTTGAAGGGGCTGAAGATGCGCTTCTTCGGTCTTGGCGCTAAGGTGATGCAGAAGGTCGGCGTCTCGACCCAGTTGATTGCCGGCGGCGACATCTATCCGGCGCTTGAGCGCGGGTCGATCGATGCAACCGAATTTTCTATGCCGGCAATCGACTTGAAGCTTGGTTTCTATCAAATCGCCAAGCACTACTACTTCCCCGGCTGGCATCAGCAGGCGACGCTGTTCGACCTGATGATCAGCGACAAGAAGTGGAAGGAACTCTCCAAGACCCAGCGCGCGCAGCTCGAAGTCGCGTGCGGCGACAACATCCGCGAAGGTCTGGCCGAGGGTGAAGCCATTCAGGGCAAGGCGCTTATCGAGCTAAAGAGCAAGGGCGTCACGATTCATCGCTGGCCGCCGGAAATTTTGGCCGAGCTGGAAAAGGCGTGGAAAGAGGTCGTCGGCGAACTGACGGCCAGTAATGCCGAATTCAAGAAAGTCTGGGCGTCGTTCTCCAAGTTCCGTGGTGAATACGACGTGTGGAAGAAGCTTGGCTATCTCTGAGTCGGTAAGGAAAGAACCGTAGGCCGATAATCGAAGGGACGACGGGGTCCGACACCGGATCCCGCCGCCTTTCGCCTAAGCGGAAGCGTGGCTTGCGGGCATTCTTATGAAATATCTCGTACTCCTCAGCGATTTTCTCGATCGCTGGATCACGCGCATCGGCAAGACTGCGGCTTGGGCCGGCGTCTTTTTGATTGCCGTTACAATCTTCGACGTGGTGACGCGCCGCTTCTTTGTCCTGGGCTCGACCAAGCTGCAGGAGTTCGAGTGGCACTTGCACACCATCCTGTTCGCTTTCTGTCTCGGCTTCGCGTATCTGGCCGATGCCCATGTCCGCGTCGATCTCCTGCGGAACGCTTTGAGCAAACGCACCCAATGGTGGCTCGAGTTGCTGGGCGTCCTGCTGTTCATGCTGCCGTATTGCGTGGTGATCATCTATTACGGAATCGATTTCACGCACAGATCCTTCATGCAGAACGAAGCGTCGGCCTCGGCGACCGGGCTCAGCCATCGCTGGATCATCAAGTCGGCGATCCCGATCGGGTTCGGGCTTTTGTTCCTGTCCGGTATCGCCGTGATGTTGCGCAAGATCGTCGAGTTGTTCGGGCCGCCTGACCTGCGCCAGCAGGTGAGTGTGACCGAGCAGAAAGAAGCTCAGCCTCTCGACGAGGCCGACATGGCGGCGGTGCGGCCCGGCACACCGGATACAGCGCGCGGTAGCGGCTGATGGGGATCGAAGAACTTCTGCCGATCCTGATGTTCGGTGCGCTCGGTATCCTTCTGTTCAGCGGCTACCCGGTTGCCTTCGTACTCGGTGGCGTGGCGTTGGGGTTTGCGTCGATCGGCATAGCCTATGAGGTCTTCGTCCCGCTGCAACTGTTTAATCTGCTGCCGCGCATCTGGGGTGGCATCGCCGAGAACCTGATCCTCACCGCGATTCCCATGTTCATCTTCATGGGCACCATGCTGGAAAAAAGCGGCGTGGCGAGCGACCTGTTGCATTGCCTGCAGGTCCTGCTCCGCCGGGTGCCCGGCGGGCTTGCGCTCTCGGTGACGGTGATGGGCACGATCATGGCCGCGACCACCGGAATTATCGGGGCGTCGGTCGTCATGATGACGCTGCTGGCACTGCCGGTGATGATGCGGCAGAAATACAGCAACGAATTATCCGCCGGCACGATCGCGGCGTCGGGCACGTTGGGTATCCTGATCCCGCCGAGCATCATGCTGGTCGTGATGGCCGATCTGCTCGCGCGGTCTGTCGGTAATCTTTTCGTCGCGGCGTTGCTGCCCGGCCTGCTGCTGTCGGGGATGTATTTCGTCTACATCTTCACAGTGAGCCGCATCAAACCCAGCATCGCGCCGCCGTTGCCGAGTGATGTCGGACCGGACTCGGCAGGACAACTCCTGCTGCTCGTCATCCGCAGTTTCATCCCGCCGGTCTTCCTGATCTTCCTGGTGCTGGGCTCGATCCTGTTCGGCTGGGCGACGCCGACCGAAGCTGCCGGCGTGGGCGCGGCGGGTGCTACCGTGCTCGCGCTGGTGCGCCGCAAGCTGTCGCTGCCGGTCTTGAAGGATGTCGTCGAGCGCAGCGCGCTGACCGGCGGCATGCTGTTCATGATCTTCCTTTGCGCGACTGCATTTTCATATGTCTTTCGGGCGCTTGGTGGGGACGATGTGGTGATCGGCACGGTGGAGGCGGCGGAGCTTAGCTCCTGGGGCATCCTGTTCGCCCTGATGCTACTGGTCTTCATCCTCGGGTTCTTCTTTGACTGGATCGAGATCACGCTGATCGTACTGCCGGTGTTCACGCCGATCATCGAATTGCTGGACTTCGGCGATCACGTCATGAAGAAGGACATCGTGTATTGGTTCGCGATCCTGCTCGCGGTCAACCTCCAGACGTCCTTTCTGACGCCACCATTCGGATTCGCCTTGTTCTATATGAAGGGAGTGGCGCCCCCCGGCCTCAAGATGATCGAGGTCTACCGCGGCATCATCCCGTTCGTGATGTTGCAGCTCATCGGGCTCGCCGCGGTGATGGCCTTTCCGGCCATTGCCATGTGGCTGCCCAACAAGCTGCTAAATTGATCGCACAGTCGCTGCGCGTTGGTACTAGTGAATGTCTTCGCCGTCCGCCATTGCCTTGCGCAGCGCATCGACGGTGAAGTTGCCGCTGCGGGCGGCCTCGAGGATGAAGCTCTCCTTCTTTTCGATCACCGTGATCGCCGCTGGCAGGTCGTTGGCTACCGCATGCGGGATGACGACCGCGCCGTGATGGTCCGCATGGATCAGGTCGCCGTGCTTCACCGCCATCCCGAACAGGTTCACATGCGTGCCGAACTCGACGACATGCACATGCGCGTGGCTCGGCCCGACTTCGCCGCCGATCAGATGAAAACCTTCGGCGAGTGCGTCGAGATCGCGGATCGACCCGTTGGTGACCGCACCGGGACAGCCAAGCGCCTTATGCACATTGGTCTGTACCTCACCCCAGAATGCGCCGAAGCCGGGAACCGGATCGATATCCTGGATTACCGGGATCGCCGGCCCGTCGCCCGACGCCACGTATTCGTAATAGCCCAGCCGTTTTTCCTTGGTCTCCTGCGGGGACATGGTCGGTGCGTCGACGGCGCGGATCAAACATGTGCGCGCATAGCCGACGATCGGCGGCAGCGACGGGTTGCAGGATACCATCTGTGTTGTCGTGAAACCCGTCGCGCGGCGTTCCGGCGCCACGATCTCGAGGCCGTTGCAGATTGTCGGCGTGTCGTATTTGCGAAGCGTGTCGAGCAGGGCAGTGCCCAGGGGGGCGTCGGTCATCGGTGCCGTCCTTTCGGATCGTTATGGGTGGTTGGTCGGTTACTTGGGAAGTGTACCAGATTCGATGCGGGCGTTTGCAAAGCCGTCGCATATCCTGCTATGCAATTCGGCATCGGCGCAAGGCTTCGACCTTGTTTTCACGACGGATCGTTTCCTTCCGATTTCCCTTCGTTGGACACGACGCCCGCTATAGCGATGGCCCGTTCGATATGGCCGCGGAGAATGTATGACGCAAAATCAGCACAAGGTTCTCGTCATCGGGGAGTTGCCGGCGGCGGCGCTCGATCTGTTCGGCGCGCGCGACGATATTCAGGTGGAACATATTACGGACGTTTCGAAGGAGTCGCTGCTCACCGCGTTTCCGGGAACCTCCGGCGTCGCGTTGCGCGCGGCTTTCGTGACCGGTGAGATGATCCGGTCTGCGCCGGCATTGAAAGTGGTGTCGCGGTATGGCGTCGGCTACGACAATGTCGATCTGGACGCGCTGAACGAATGCGGCGTGCCGCTGACCGTCGTCGGCGAGGCCAATGCGGTCAACGTCGCGGAATTGGCGATATACATGATGCTCGAACTCGCGAAGCGCGGCCGGGATCACGACCGGGCCGTGCGCGGCGACGATTGGACGTTCAAGTTCCAAGCCAACATGATCGAGCTGTGGCAGAAGACGCTCCTGATAATCGGCTTCGGCCGGATCGGCCGACGGGTGGCCGCGCGCTGCAAGGCGTTTGAGATGAACGTGCTGGCCTGCGATCCGTATATCGACCAGCAGATCATCCGCGACGCCGGGTGCACGCCGGTCGCCGATTACCGGTCGGTTCTGGGCGATGTCGACTACCTGACCGTTCATGTGCCGAAGAACGAGGAAACCGTCGGCATGATCGGCCGCGATGAATTGGCCGCAATGAAAGAGACGGCGATCGTCGTCAATTGCGCCCGGGGTGGCCTTGTGGATGAGGCCGCGCTGCTGGATGCGCTGACGAACGGCCGACTGTTCGGCGTCGGTCTGGACGTATTTGCAGTGGAGCCGCCGGCCCCCGACCATCCGCTTTTCGCATTCGACAATGTTCTCTTCGCACCGCATATGGGCGGGTCGAGCAAGGAAGCCTCATTGCGGATGGGCATGGTATGCGTCCAGAATGTGCTGGACGCGCTCGACGGGAATTTGAATCTCGACATGGTAATCAACCCGGACGTTCTCGACAGAGCGTAAGGACCGGGTATTGGGCAACGACACTTAATCAGTTTCAGGGAGAAAATTATGCGTGCAAACAATGTCCGCCGGATGTGGCGGAAGGGTGAGGGTGTTGTCAACGGTTGGTGTGGCATTCCCAACAGCTTCTCCGCCGAAGTTATGGCCCATCAGGGATTCGATTCCGTGACCGTCGATCTGCAGCATGGCATCGTTCACTACGACACGGCCGTTCCCATGCTCCAGGCGATCAGCACGACCAATGCGACGCCGATGGCGCGTGTGCCCTGGCTCGAAGAAGGCATCATCATGAAGATGCTGGACGCCGGCTGCTACGGCATCATCTGTCCGATGATCAACAACAAGGAAGACGCGGAACGGCTGGTCGCTGCCTGCCGGTACCCGCCGAAAGGTCAGCGCAGCTTCGGGCCCGCGCGCGCATCCATGTATGCCGGCGATGATTACGCGGCCAAGGCGAACGCGACCGTGCTGGCGATCGGCATGATCGAAACCGAAGACGGGCTCGCTAATCTCGACGATATCCTATCGGTGCCGGGCCTCGACGCCGTCTACGTCGGCCCGTCGGACCTGGGCTTGGCGCTCGGCAAAATTCCGAAGCTGGACCAGACCGATCCGGTCGTCGTCAAGCAGATCAAACGCATCCTGCGTCAGGCCAAGAAGAAAGGCGTGAACGCGGGCATCCATTGCGCCTCGTCGGAATACGCCAAGAAGATGCTGAAATCAGGCTTCGACCTGGTGACGCTGTCGGTCGATTACCGCATCCTTGGCGCCGCCGCGGCGGAGATGGTCAAAAACGCGCGCTGAGGAGGGCGTTCCTTCGCGACATTGTTAAGGGGGCGCCATCTCGGTGGCGCCCCTGGTTTTTTTGATCGTTGAATAGTCGCGCCTTCGCTCAGGATTTTGCGTTTCTCCTCATCGCTATCACGGCGGCGGGCTTTATGGGCATTGCGCTGGTCTTTGCCGCCTCACGCCTCCCGATACCGCTCCTCGCCCCCAAGGGTGCCGCCGTATCGGTCTTGGGGCGGACTCCATGTCATGCAAAATCGTGGGACCAACCCTGTCTTTCGCCGTAAGGTCGCCCAATCTATATGGCGATTGCGCCGCCCGCCCGCGCTTGATGAAAGGTCGACTGATGTACAGAATTTTGAGGTCATTCGCGCAAACGATAATGGCAGGTTTCCTCGCCGTTCTACCTTTCCTTTTGACCGCGGTCGTCGTCGTTTGGCTGGCCGGTTTCACCCGGGATTACCTCGGCCCCGGCAGCGTTTTTGGCCAGATTCTCTCCAGACTCGGTGTGACCATCTTGCGCGACGAGACGATCGCCTACGGCGTTGGCGTCGTCGCCTTACTGCTGGTCTTCTATTTGGTCGGACTGGTCGTCCTGTCGACATTGCGCGGACGTCTCACGGCCTTTCTCGACAACACGGTCGGGCGTATCCCGCTGATCGGTAGCATGTATAGCCTTTCCAACAGCTTCATCGGCATGTTGGAGCGAAGGGAAGAGGTCGATCTGAAGTCAATGAGTCCCGTGTGGTGTTTTTTCGGCGGCGACGCCGGCGCCGCCGTGCTCGCCCTGATGCCCACATCCGAACTTGTCCACCTCAAGGAGAAGCCCTATTGCGGCATTCTCATTCCAACGGCACCGATTCCGTTCGGCGGCGGCTTGATATTCGTCCCGAAGGACTGGGTCGAACCGGCCGATTTCGGCGTCGAGGCGCTGACTCAGATATACGTCTCCATGGGGTTGGCGGCGCCGCAGTATCAAACCAAAGCGCCGGCAGAACAGCCTAGTTGACGCGCCCTCAGCGGCTCGGCCGCTCCGAACCGTTGAAAGAAGGAGCGCGCCTCATTTCCCCACCGTCCAGTCTTCGATCCACAGGCTCGAGGAGTATTGATGGCCGGTCGGTCGCACCCCTTTCAGCCATTTCGGCATGATATGGGGCTGCGCGCGGAAGTATAGCGGCAGCGCCGGCAGCTCCTCCATATAGAGCTTCTGCAGTTTGTGCCACAGCCGCATGTTTTCCTGCGGCTCGCACTTGGTTTCGATGCCGTCGAGGACCGCGTCGAACGCCGGGCTGCGCAGGCCTGGGTAGTTCTGCCCCGACCAGCCGCCTTCGGCGCTTGGAATTTCCTCTGAATGAAGCTGCCCGCGCGGCACGTTCTGTGGCGACGACAGCCAGGCATACATGGCGAGTCCGGAGAACTTCCGGCGCCGTACGGTGTCGCCGAAGAAGACGCGGGCGGGTTCGTTCCGGATGCGCATGTCGATGCCGACTTGCCGCCAGTTGCTCTGCAACACCTGCTGGACGAGTTCGCGGGTCTTGTTACCCGCCGTCGTCATGATCAGAAGCTGGAGCCGCTCGCCCTTGTCGTTGTAGCGGATGCCGTTGTCGCGCAGCCGCCACCCGGCGGCGTCCAGCAACTTCGCCGCTTTCTCGCGGTCGAGCGGGTAGCGCTTTGTATTCGCGCTGTAGACTAGGTCGAGCGGATTGATCGAACTGTTGGCGACCGGCTGGTAGCCCTCGAACAACTGGCTGCTGATCGCCTTGCGGTCGATGGCATAGAGCAGGGCGCGCCGGACGCGGCGGTCGGCCAGGATGGGATTGTCGAGGTTCATGTCGATATGTTCGTAGACGAGGCTCGGCTTGAAGACGAAGTTGAACCGGTCGCCGTGCCGGCCCTTCAGCGCCATCGCCTGATCCAACGACATGCCGACTTCGCCGGCGACGTAATCGATACCCCCAGCGAGCAAGTTGGCCGTCATTGCGGAGGTGTTCTGGATCACCTTGACGATCACGCGATCGAACGCCGGCTTGCGCCCCCACCAGGTTGGATTGCGTTCAAGCACGACATGCGAACCCGGTGACACTTCGGCCACCCGGTAGGGGCCGAACCAAAGCCCCGGATTGGTCGTATCGGACTCGTAGGCGCTGCGGCTGCGGTAGGCGCTGGGATCCTTGAAGTTAGGCTTCTCCAGATGCGCGGGGACGATGTGGAAGTCGTTGGCGTTGGCGAAGGTGCAGGTCCGCTTGTTCTTGTGCAGCGTGAAGGTGTGGTCGTCCTTGACGTCGATGCGGTCGATCCGGCGGTAGAATTCCGCATTGCTCACACCGCTGACCGGATTTTTGCCGATCTGCCAGCTCAGCACCACGTCCTTGGTGGTGATCGGCGTGCCGTCGCCCCAACGCGCGTCCGGGCGCAGCGTGTAGGTAACGGCGACACCGTCCTTACCGTCCTTGGTTTTTTCATATCTCGCCGTGCCCTTCTCCATGCTCGGCAGCTCGGTGCACAGCATGCAGATCAGGTTCCAGTCCGCGTCGAAGGTGGTGACGGGCCGCCGGGCCATGGCCAGGATATACGATTTGGCCGCCATCGAGTTGATCTTGGGATTGAAGTTATCGGGGAACTGACTGATGCCGATGACAAGCTGGTCCCGCGCTTGGGCGGGTATGCCGAGCAGACCGCAGATGGCCGCAAGGCAGAGGGCCGCACCGGTCAGGCGGCGTAGAAATCGGGTCGCGGCGGTCATTCGGTCTAACGCTCCGAGGAGTCCGAGGGGAAATAGAGGGCAAGCCAGACGGTCGGCTCGTCCGTGCTCGTCCATTCTACGCGATGGCGGGCATGCGGCGGGATCAACAGATGGTCGCCGGGTTCAAGAACGCGTGTGTCCGGCTCGTCTTCGAACCGAAGCCCAGCGCGGCCCGCGACCACCAGGACCCACTCGGCCAGCGGCTGGTCGTACCAGTCGCCGGGCGCGGAGCTGTGCCCGGTTGATATGATCCGTTCGAGCTTGGTCTCACCGGATCGTAGGAGCGTCTCGAACCGTTCTTCAGGTATTTGGTCGGGCAGGTCCGCGAGTAGGTTGGCGATCGCATGCTGTGTCATGCCCAGGATTCCGCAATGGGGTTGTGGATGCGGGGCACTCTACACGTAACTGGTGGGCCACGCCTCCAGCTTATGCTCGCCGATCCCGTTGCTGAGTCGCGAGCGGTGGATGTCCAGCATGTCGATGAGATAGGACCGTGTCTCGCGCGGATCCAACACTTCCTTGACGCCATAGACCGCGGCGAGATCGTAGGCACCGCCGTCGCGCGCCATTTCCTTCAGGAGTTCCTGATACCGTTCGGGATCGTCTTCTTCCTCAATGCCGTGGACGACGGCCATAGCCGAGCGCGGGTCCATGAAGCTGACTTCCGCGCTCCACCAGGCGGCAATTTCCTCGACCGTGTTCGCGGCACCCATGTTGATGAAGCCGCGGCCATAGCTCTTGCGCATGATGATCGTGATCTTGGGCACCGTGGTCTGCAGCATCGCGTTCATCCAGTTGATGATCTTGCCGATGATGCCCTGCTTCTCGGCTTCCGGCCCGATCAGGAAGCCGGGCTGGTCCTGCAGGAAGACGATGGGAATATTGTAGGAGTCGCAGAGCACCAGAAAGCTTGTCGCCTTGGTGCAGGCATGCGCGTCCATCGCGCCGCCCTTGAACTGCGGATTGTTGGCGATCAGGCCGACGCTCTTGCCGTCGATGCGGGCGAGGGCCGTGCACATGCTGCGCCCGTACCGGGCCTTGATCTCGAAGAAACTGTCCTTGTCCACGAAAGCCTGGATGATCTTGCGAACGTCGTAGACTTTCGTCGGCGATTCCGGAAACAGGTCGAGGATGTTCTTGCCGGCATCGTCCGACCCAGCGGGGACGGGCATGACCGGCGGCGCTTCGTTTTGATGGCTTGGCATATAGCTCAGGAATTTCTTGACCGTGTCGATCGCTTCCTCGTCGGTATCGACGACGACATCGGCGAAGCCGGTATGGTCCGCATGGACCCGCCAGCCGCCGAGATCCTCGCCGGAGATTTCCTGGCCGACGGCGCGCGATACCATGCGCGGGCTCGTCACCGCCATGACCGAGCCTTTGCGCATCACGTTGAAGTCGGAACAGACCGCGTGCCACGCGGCCGAGCCGAAACACGGGCCAAGCTGGGCGCAGACCCAGGGCGCGGTTCGGGTACGCATAAAGCGGCGGCCTTCGTCGGTGAAACCCATGCCTTCGCCCATCACGTCAGGCATACGGACGCCCGTCGATTCGGTCATGAAGACGACGGGGAAACCGCGCTTCGTGCCCATGTCCTTGATGTGGGACATCTTGCGATTGTTGGTGTAGCTGCTGGACGATCCCTTGACCGTGAAGTCGTAGGCCACCACGCCGACCTTGCGGCTGTCGACATTGCCGAAGCCGGTGACCTTGCCGTCGGACGGTGTCTGGTCGCGCATATCGGGAAGGTAGGAGACGCCGTAAAGGCCGGATTCCCGGAAGCTGTCGGCGTCGAACAGATAGTCGACCCGCTCGCGCGCGTTCAGCAGGCCGTTGTCGCGGCGGCGTTCCAGCTTGTCGGGGCCGCCCATGGCCGTCGCGCGTTTCTTGCGTTCTTCGTGTTCTTTGATCTTGTCTTCGAAGGCCACGGTTCTGTCCTTTGTTGCTTCATTCGCGAAGAATAGCGAGGCGGTTTCGCCGCGTCGAACCGGCGTTAGCTGTCGTCGGGCCGAATCCGGGCGCCGGTAATGCGCTCGTAGGTGAGGGCCAGCGCGCTCATGTCCGCGTCGCCGCCTTGCTCGTTGATCGCGGCGAGCAATTGCTCGCGAGCCAGCGTGCCCAGCGGCATCGGCACGTCGCTGTCGCGGGCGAGATCGAGCGCGATGCTAATATCTTTCCGCATCAACTCCAGCAGGAAACCCTGATGCATCGTGCCCGACAGGATGTTGTCCGGCAGTGTGATCTCGGTGGTGTAGTTGCGCCCGGAACTCTTTTGCAGGATTGCCACCGCATCTTCCGGCGCGACGCCGTTCTTGACCAGCAAGGATACGACCTCGAACGTCATCAAACGGCTGGCCAGATTGAGCAGATTGTTGCCGGCCTTCACCGCGTGCGCGGTGCCGACATCGCCCGCATGGAAGATGTTCGGGCTGATCGATTCCAGGAATGGCCGGACCTTGTCGAACAGCGGTTGCGGCGCGCCGATCATGATGGCGATGGTGCCTTCGTTTGCGCCGCGCGGCCCGCCGCTGACTGGCGCATCGATCAGGTCGATCTGCCGGTCCTTGAGTTCCGCCGCCATGGCGCGGGTCCGTGCCGGATCACCGGTTGTCATATCGGCGATCAGGCTACCGGGCTTGAGTGTTCCCAACAGTCCGTTCTCGCCGAAGATCACCTCATGGACGTGATCGGACTTGGGCAGGCAGGTGAAGACGACATCGCAGTGCGCAGCCAAGTCTGCCGGGCTGTCGGCGGCAGTCGCGCCCAAGTCGACGAACTTGGCGACCGCGTCGGCGCGCAAGTCGTAGACATGCATGGGATGCCGCTGCACCAATCGTCCGGCGAGCGGCCCGCCCATGTTTCCCAGTCCGATATACCCGATGCGCATCGCGGCTCTCCTGAATGTTCGGTATTGCGTGGTCGAGGCGGTCGCGCGTCAGGATAGATCGGCTCAGGTGATCCGGTCCAACTCCGCGAAGAGCCGGTCGATATCCTCGGTGGAATTGAAGATATGCGGGCTGACCCGCAGTGAATCGCCGCGCAGGCTGATATGGATGTTTTTTTCTGCCAACCGCTCATCCGCGCGATCCGGCAGGCCGTTCGGCATGCGCATGCCGATGTAATGCGCCACGCGATGGGCATCCGGCGGCACGGCGAAGCCCCGGTCGCGCGCCGCCGCTGCGACACGGTCGGTCAATGGCTTGATCGTCGCGGCGACCTCGGCAGGCGTCCAGTCGATCAATTGCTGCAAGGCGGTTGTTGCCATCATCAGGTTGATCGGATTGTTACGCTCGCCCATGTCGTAGCGCCGCGCACCGATGGCCGTTGCCGTCGGATCGCGGTCGCTGGTGCGGTTCTCCATCCCCGAGACCGCCCATTCGTGGAATTCGATGGGCAAGCCGGTCTGCCGATGCGGTGCGGCGTATAGAAACGCCAGCGTGTAGGGACATAACAGCCACTTATAGGCGGAGGAGACGAGGAAGTCCGGCTGTAGCCGAGCGATGTCGATGGGCGCGGCCCCGGCGGCCTGGGTGGCGTCGATGACAAAGGCGGCGCCGACCGCGCGGCAGCGTTCGCCGATTGTTGCGAGGTCGAGCGCGCTGCCGTCGGTCCAGTGGCAGGGCGGCAGGGCGACGACCGCCGTGTTGTCGTCGATCGCGGCCAGGACGGCGGTTGTCCAGTCGCCGTCATCGGGTCGGGCGACCTGATGGAAGTCCGCGCCGGCATCTTCCGCCGACACGCGCCAGGCGTGGAAATTTGAGGGGAATTGGTTGTCCAGCGTTACCACGCGCTGTCCGGCGGTCAGCGGCAGGTTCCGCGCCGCGACCGAGATGCCGTAACTGGTCGCCGGGACGATCGCAACATCGTCCGCCGTCGCGCCGATCAACTGGGCGAACAGGCTGCGCGCGCGTTCTGCGTTGGCGGCCGCTTCGCTGCGGAAATCCGTCCAGGGATGGGCCTTGCGCAGGACGCCTTCTTCCCCGGCACGGCAGACGCTGTTCAGCAGCGGCGACTGCGATGCACAGTTGAGGTAGACGACGTCAGCGGGGATGTCGAATTGATCGCGTTGGTTAGAAATCACGGTCTTGTTCGCTCCCTACCAGTCGTTGCGCAGTTCGCGTAGTTTCAGGAAGACAGTCTTAGCGTCCGGGTTCTCCGGCAGGTCGCTGAACTTTTCCTGCAGCGCTTTGATCACCGACGGGTTTTGCAGGCGGAAGAAGGTATTCACCTCTTTCTCCATCGCCATTGTCGAGACCAGTGGTTGGTTGGTGTCTTGGTTCGCTACGTCCTTCAACAGCGCCGCGGCGTGGGGATTGTCGGGCTCACGATCGAGGGTGAATTCCAGATTGTTGGCAATGTAGTCGTGGCCTGGATAGATCAGCGTCTGCTCCGGCAAATTGGCGAGCTGGTTCGCGAAGGTGTCGTACAGCTCGGCAGGATGACCGCCGTTGTGGCAGTTGCCCGCACCGGCGTTGAACAGCGTGTCGCCGCAGAACAGCGCGGGCACGTCCGTGCGCGACATCAGGCAGATATGGCTCATGGTGTGGCCCGGCGTGTCGAGGCATTCCAACTCGACCGAATTGCCGATCTTGATGACGTCGCCGGCCCCGAGACCGCGATCCATGTTCGGAATCTTGTCCGATGCACCCGCATGCGCCAGGATTTTCGCCCCGGTCGCGTCGACCACCGGACCGTTGCCGCCGATGTGGTCGCCGTGGTGATGCGTGTTCAGGATTTGCGTGATTTCCCAGCCCTTGTCCTGCGCGGCGGCCAGGCATTTTTCATGATCCAACGGATCGATCGCCATTGCTTCGCCGGTGTCCGGGCAGACGATGAGATAGTTGAAATTGCGGTAGGCGTTATTGGTCCAAATCTGCTCTACGATCATGGTGCTATCTCGGTCCTCTGTGGCTGGCTCGGGAAAACATTAACATAGTTCGGCGGACTAGGAAGTCTTCGCCGCGGCGGCGGCCGCCCGTTGTTCCCGGTGCAGAATGTACAGGCCACTTGCCACCACCGCCAGCGCGCCGAAGATGATCCAGCGGTCGGGCAGATGGCCCCAGATGAGAAATCCGAACAGGGTGGCCCACAGCAGCATCGAGTACTTGAAGGGGGCGACAACGGGCGCTTGTGCGTGCCGGTAGGATTCGATGATCAGGAAATGCGCCGTGCCGTTGACCATCCCGTTCAGCACGAACAGGCCGGTGGACGTCCAGGTTAGCGGCTCCCATCCCCAGGGTATCGTCGTCATGCCGCCGATGATGACGGCGATGGAGGAATAGAAGAGGATCGAGATCGACGTGTCGGTCTTGCTAAGCCAGCGCGTCGAGACATCGCGCAGTGCCGCCGAAAACGCCGCGGCGACCGGGACCAGCCCAATCCATTGAATGCCCGCACCGGTCGGGCGCAGCATGACGAGCACACCGGCAAAGCCAATCAGGATCGCCGTCCAGCGCCGCCAGCCGACCGACTCGCCCAGCAGGAAGGGCGACAGTGCGGCGATGAAGATCGGTCCCACGAAGGCGACCGCATGCACGTCGGCCAACGGCAGGAAGGTGATGCTGGTCACGAACAGCGCCGCTGATGCGACATGGAATCCCGCTCGCATGGTCTGTCCGCGCCAGCTTATCACCCGTAACTCACCGAAGCTGTTCCGGTGCCACACCACGATAAGGATTGGGATCATCACGAAGACGTTGCGCAGGCTCATGATCTGCCCGATCGGATAGGTCTGGCTCAACCACTTGGAAAAGGCGTCGCTCATCATCAAGAAGGCGCAGCCGAGCACCATCAAGCCGATGCCTCGGATCGCGGGTGACGTGCTGACGGACATGGTTCTCCGGGGTGCGGTGCGGCGGATTGAGGGCGTTGCGGAGGACTTCTATAGCATAGCGACCGGGCCGGACTAGCCAGAGCGCGGCCGATACACGAGAATGCACCGATCTTTACGCAGCCGAGCGTCGTCCCGATGCCGGCCGATACTATTGCAACGGGAGAACAAGCGATGGCGATTGTGGAAACGGAACGCCGCGGGCAGATCATGACGATCCGGCTGAATCGGCCCGAACGGATGAATGCGCTGGGATTTCAGCTTCGGAGCGAGATGGCGGCGGCCTTCACCGAGTTCAAAGAGGATCCGGAGCTGGAGGTTGCGGTCTTCACCGGGACCGGCCGGGCCTTTTGCGCGGGCGAGGATATGAAGGAATCGCTGGAGCGCGGTGCGCCGGGCAGCGACGGCGCCCCCGTCCACGATCCCTGGAAGGCAGGCGAGGTCGACAAACCGGTCATCGCCGCGGTGAACGGCTTCGCGATGGGCGGCGGGTTTATGCTGGTCGAACGGACGGATCTGCGGGTAGCGGTGCGCGGCGCGGTATTCGAGGTCTCCGAAGCCAAGCGTTGGCTGCTCGGCGGGTACAACCACGGCCATTTCGCCGGCTTGCCGCATCCGGTCGCTACGGAAATGGCGCTTGGCTTCCGCTTTACCGCCGAGCGTCTGTACGAGGTGGGCTATATCAACCGGCTGGTCGATCCCGACGATCTGATGCCGACCGCCTATGAGATGGCGGAGCATTTGTTGACGCTGCCGCCGGCATCCCGGGTCAACACGGTCTATATGATGCGCCAGATGCGCCCGGCCGTGGCGCCCGATCTGGAGAAGCTCGCGGCGGCGCTGCACGAGCACGGGGATCAGAACGACCGAATGGAATCGCGCGCGGCCTTCGCCGAAAAGCGTAAGCCGAACTTCAAGGGCTGGCTCGATCCCGAGGACCGCTACCGCATGCCGACGCTGGAGTCGGTGCGGGACGGCGGTGACGACTGATCGCTAGCTGGTTTGGGCGATTGCCTGAACGGCGACACTGATACAGGTCGCGGCGGCGATACCGATCACCGTCAGGGTGAGGATCATGCCGCCGACCCGGGCCTTGAGCCGCAGAGTTAGCGATGACAGGGCGAATGCGTGCATCGCTCGTCCAATGACGAACACGATGCCGAGCCCGTGGATAAGTGCCGCGGCCCCGCCGCCGGCCTCTGCCAAGGCGATCAAGATCAGCGTGATCGGCACGTATTCCGCGAAGTTGCCATGCGCCCGGATACGGCGCTCGAGCAGCGAATTGCCGCCATCGCCCAGGCTGATGCGATCGGCACGGCGAATACGGATGACATTCGCGGCGAGCGGCAGATACAGAAGGCCGAGTAACCCGGCGTAGAGCGTCACGATAGTCATGGTGGTGTGCCTCGAATTCGGCGACGGTTTTCCATTTTCAGAATTTTACGCGGAACTTCGTTCGATGGATCAGCGGCGCGGCGTTAGACTGTGCATCTGCCGTGCCGTCAAGCCGCCGTCCAGCCGCCGTCCAGCAGTAAAGCCGACCCGGTCACAAGCGCCGAGGCGTCGGAGGCGAGATAGACCACCGCGCCCATCACGTCCTCGACCTTGCCCAGTTTTCCGTTGGCGATATGTGACTCCACGAAGTCGCGGAACTCCGCGTCCTCGAACATCGGCGCCGTCAGCGGCGTGTAGATGAAGGTGGGGCCGACGGTATTCACGCGGATGTCGTGCTCGGCCAGCTCCCAGGCCATCGCCTTGGTGGCGCCTTCGAGCGCGTGCTTCGTAGCACAATAGACGGTGCGCTTCGGCCCGCCGACATGTCCCATCTGCGAGGAGATATTGATGATCGACCCCGGCAGTTTCGCGGCGATCAGACTCCTGGCAACCGCCTGCGCCAAAAACAGAGCGGAGCGGAGGTTCAGGTCGGAAACCGCGTCGAAGTCTTCTTCTTTGATATCCAAAAAATGATCCAGCCGGTTCGTGCCCGCGTTGTTGACGAGAATTTGGAACGGACCTTTCTCAGCGACGACAGCGGCGGCGGCCGCCGTATCGGTCACGTCCAAGGTCACGGCTTCCGCCTTTTCGCCGCGGGCTCGGATCGCCTTGGCGACCGCTTCTACTTCCGCGAGGGTGCGGGCCGCCAGCACGACATCGGCGCCCGCCTCGGCCAGCGCGGCGGCCATCTGTACGCCAAGGCCGCGTCCCGCGCCGGTCACCAGCGCGCGCCGTCCATCCAGCCGAAAACTTGGCGTCTTCGGAAGGGAAACAGGGTCGGTCATCGCTTTGCCACCACGCCATAGGGTTCCACGTTGCCGCCGCCGTAGCGCCGCACGCGGATATTGGCCTGCTCGCCATGTCCGGCAAACCCTTCGATGGCGCAGAGCCGCGAACAATAGCCGCCGATCATCGCCGATGCTTCGTCGGTTAGGACCTTCTGGTAGGTGCAGGTCTTCAAGAACTTGCCGACCCAGAGACCGCCCGTGTAACGCGCCGCTTGCTTCGTCGGCAGCGTATGGTTCGTCCCGATCACTTTGTCGCCGAAGGAGACATTAGTGCGTGGGCCGAGGAACAGCGCACCGTAGTTGCTCATATTTTCGGCGAAGTAGTCCGGGTCTTCGGTCATCACCTGCACATGTTCGTAGGCCAGCTTATCGGCCTCTTCGACCATCTCGTCGCGCGTCTCGCACAGGAGGACCGAACCGTAGTCCTGCCAGGCCTGCCGGGCGATCTCGGCGGTCGGCAGGATGGCCAATTGACGGTCGATCTCGACCAGCGTCGCCTCGGCGAGTTTCCGGGAGGTGGTCAGCAGGGCGGCGGGCGAGGTCGGGCCGTGTTCCGCTTGGCCCAGCAGGTCGACCGCGCAGAGTTCCGCATCGACCGAGTCATCGGCAATCACCAGCGTTTCCGTCGGGCCGGCGAACAGGTCGATACCGACCCGGCCGAACAATTGCCGCTTGGCTTCGGCGACGAACATGTTGCCGGGGCCGACCAGCATGTCGACGCCCTCGATGGTCTCGGTGCCGAGCGCCATGGCCCCCACCGCCTGCACGCCGCCCAACATTAAAATCTCGTCCGCCCCGGCCATATGCATGGCCGCGACGACGGCGGGGTGTGGTTTGCCGTCCTGCGGCGGGGCGGAAGCGACGATGCGCTTCACCCCGGCAACCTTCGCGGTCACCACGCTCATATGCGCCGAGGCGACCATCGGATATTTGCCGCCGGGGACGTAGCAGCCGACGGAATTCACCGGCACGTTCTTATGGCCGAGAATGACGCCCGGCAGCGTCTCGACCTCCAGGTCCTTCAGGCATTCCTTCTGCTTCTGTGCGAAGTTCCGGATCTGCGCCTGAGCGAATTCGATGTCGGCGATGTCGTCCGGAGAGACCCTGGCGACCGTTTCGGCAATCTCGTCCGCGCTCAGCCGTGCATCGTCACGCGCGGCGCCATCGAATTTCTGCGCCAACTCGCGGACGGCGGCATCGCCGCGCTGCTCGATATCGCCGAGAATACCTTCGACAGTCTGGCGGACCTTGGCATCGTCCTCGGCAACCTCGTCGGCGCTTTTTCCGCGTTTCAGATAGGTCGTCATGTCGGTCTCTCTCCTGAATCGTTCAGCATGCCGGCGAAAGTGGCGTGTTCCCGTCGGCGATACCGATATACAGGCAATCCGTGTCCACGAGAAGAACGGTTAGGGTGTGGTCTTAGGCGCCCGCATCCAATAGAGCAGTCCGACTACGAGAAGCACGGCGACAGCGCCATGGAGCAACTGCGCGGAGACGAAGGCGAGCGCAAATCCTGTTGTCAGCGGGCCGACCGCAGCGCCGAGGTCGCGCCACGCTTGCATGCGCGCCAGCGGGCCGATCGCGGAGTCGTCTTCGGTGAGGCCGTCGACGATGATTGCCGGGCCCAGTGACGCCAAGGCACCGCGAAAGACCAGCATGGCGATGGCGCCGATGACGGTGAAGCCCGTGG
Source organism: Alphaproteobacteria bacterium (assembly GCA_021774335.1). GTDB lineage: Bacteria > Pseudomonadota > Alphaproteobacteria > UBA8366 > UBA8366 > JAJFJD01. The sequence goes on along the minus strand of JAJFJD010000033.1, from coordinate 215,273 downwards.
CGATGAAGGCGAAGCCGATGATGGTCAAGACGGCGGACGTGATGAACACGCGGCGCGCGCCGAAACGGTCGGCGGCCCAGCCGAATACCGGTGCGGCCACCGCGCCGGCGAGATGCCGCATCGCCAGGATCGCACCGCCGGACATGACCGCGACGGCGGCGGAAGAATCCTGCGCGAAGATGAGGGCGATGCTGATGGCGAAGACGCCGTCGACTCCGAATCCCAGCAGGAAGAACACCAGATCTACCGGATACGGCCGGCCGAGACGTTTGGGCGGGGTTTGCTGCCTCTCGCCGTCCCGCCGGGCCGGAAGGGTCATGGCGAGGGGAATGGCCAATACGGATATGCCCGCCAACACGAGGAACACCGTGGTTGGGCCAATCAGCCCGGTAAGCCACGCGCCGCCCAACAAGGCGATGATCGGACCGGTCCGCTGTATCGCGACGCTGACGCCCACGCGCGTGCCGGCCTGCTTGCGGAATTCGACGGCATAATCGAGCGTGACGAGGAGCAGAATAGCGTAGGTCACGCCCCAGAGAATGCGGCCAATGAGCAGGATCCAGAACCCTTGGCCGATGCCGTATAATGCGGTGGAGATGACGGCCAAGATCGCTGCCACGATGCACATGCGGCGGCTGCCCACCTTGTAGGTCAGGGCGGCGACGGCGCCGTAGGCGAAGACGCGGACGAACCGGTTGGCGGAGAGAAGTATGCCGACCATCGCGAGGCTGATGCCAAAGGACGCGGCGTAGACCGGCAGCACGGCATAGATCAACGCGTCCCCGAGCAACGCGAACGAAAGCACCGAAGAGGCTGTCACGACGGCGCGCCAGCTCCCCGGTGTGCTGCTCATGCGCTCATTTCACTCATTCGATGAAGCTGAGGGCGAAGAACACGCCGGCGGACAGGAGGGCGGTCGCCGGCACCGTAATCACCCAGGCGGCCACGATGGTCAGGAAATGCGCCCGCCGCACCAATTTGCGGTGCCGCTGTTCTTCGACGCCGAGCTGTAGGTCGCCGTTTTCGTCGGTGTAGCGGCGTGGCCGTACCATCGCGCGGCGCCGTTTGCTGTGCTTGGTATAGTACTCGCGAAAGAACCCGACACCGAAGACCGCGCCGACCGCAATATGCGTCGAACTGACCGGCAGGCCGAGCCCAGAGGCGATGATTACGGTGATGGCGGCCGACAAGGCGACGCAGTAGGCCCGCATCGGGTTCATCTTGGTGATTTGTGCACCGACCATACGGATCAGCTTGGGGCCATAGAGAAACAAGCCGAGGCTGATCCCGAACGCGCCGATCAACATGATCCAGACAGGGATGGTGACTTTCGTTGCGATGTCGCCGAATTGCGCACTGTGCAGGATCGCCGCCAGCGGACCGATGGCGTTCGCCACGTCGTTGGCGCCGTGCGCGAAGGACAACAGCGCGGCGGAACAGATCAGCGGAATACGGAATAACGTGCGCAGTGATTGGTTGCGGTTCTCCATGCCTTCGGATTGCCGTCGGATCAGCGGACGCATAACAGCCCATACCGCGAAGAAGATGGCGAAGCCGATCAGGGCGACCGTGGCCACGTCGGGACGCCAGATTCGCTTGAATCCCTTGATCGACAGGTAGCAGCCGAACGCGCTGGCCATGATTGCCACCAGCAGCGGCACCCAGCGCCGCGCGGCGGCAATCTTGTCCGGTTGGTAGATTAGGTTGACCTTGATGAAGGCCAGGAACCCGGCGGCGATCAGCCCGCCCAGCAGCGGCGAGATGACCCAGCTTGCCGCGATTGCGCCCATCGTGACCCAGTTGACGAGTTGGAACCCCGCGGCGGCGATCCCCGCGCCCATGACACCGCCGACCACTGCATGGGTCGTCGAAACGGGCGCGCCAATATAGGTGGCGATATTCACCCATACCGCCGACGAGATCAGCGCCGCCATCATTGCCCAGATGAAAACGGTGTTATTTTTCATCATCGACGGATCGATGATGCCTTTCGAGATCGTATTGACGACATCGCCGCCGGCGATCAACGCGCCCGCGCTTTCGAAGATCGCCGCGATGACCAGGGCGCCGACCAGGGTGAGGGCCCGCGCGCCGACCGCGGGGCCGACATTGTTGGCGACATCGTTCGCGCCGATGTTCAGCGCCATATACCCGCCGAGGATCGCGGCGACGACCACGAGGGCCGCGTCCGACGTGACGCCCGAATAAATACTGGCGAACAGCGCGATGAGGCCGAGGAACAGGAAGGCGAAGCCGTGCGACCTGACGCTGCTGGCCGTCTTACGGGTTGCCGCCTCGACGTGGACCAGCTTTTCGAGATCTTTATCGAGTGATTGTTTCGTAAGATCCATGGTGTCTCGTCAGGCTGGCGTGGGGTTGCCGGGAGTGGAACCGGTCATCGCCTGTGCGACGAAGGCATGCAGGCAAGCGCCGTCGGTGGCGGCCAGCTCTCCGAGAACCTCGCTCACGCCGTCATCGTCGATACGCGATGCGGCGTCCGAAAGCGAAAACCATTTGAGCGATCGTTGTGATTGTTCGCGCCACGCCAAAGTGTGCTGCATAACGAGCAGCGGATAGATGAACACCTGGCATGGCACCGGGTAACCGGGCTTTGTCTTTTTGGAATAATTGTAGCTACCGATCGCGTCGGTTTGGATCGGGCCGAGTACGCCAGCTTCTTCGGACGCTTCCTTCGCGGCGGATTCCGGCAGCGACAGATTCTTGACCGGCCAGCCCTTCGGCAGGATCCACCGCTTGCGCCGACGCGACGTGATCAACAGCACGTCAATCGCGTTGCCGGTGGGGACAAAGGGCAGCGCGGCAACCTGCTGCACCGATTTGGAACCAAATAATGCGATCGGACTGACGCTGATTGTTGCGGAAATATGTCGAAAGCTAATACAAGCGCGACCTAAGTCGGTCAAGCAAGGCTGGCGGGCGGGTCGGCAAAGCCCTGCAGGTAAGCGACACAGGGTGAGGACGCGATACAGGACGAAGATTGCCGGTTTCATGGATTGCATCAACCGATTCGCAAATCGGTTGTTGTGCCGGGGTAAAACGCAATCGCAGCGTAATTGCGATGGCTGAGCGATGGCGCTACGCTTCGCGTTCAACGATTTCAATCGTCATCTCGAAAAGGAAATGACCATGTCGCAGGCCAGAGTGTCGACGGACGGGAACGCGCCGGATTTCGCGGCGATCCGCGAACGGTTCCCGGGGGCGCAGGACAAGGTCTATATGAATGCCGCCGCCCGCGGCTTGCCGTGTGTTGAGTCGCGAGCATCGCTCGACGCCTATCTCGACAAGATCACCGACGGCCGTCTCGATAAGGCCGCCAACTTCGACATGATCGAGCGTGTGCGCGAAAAATACGCCCGACTGATCAACGCCGAGAGCGACGAGATCGCCTTTACGAAGAATGTCTCCGATGGATTGAACATGATCGCGGCGTCGGTCCCGTTGGCCGAGGGCGACAACGTGGTGTTGTGCTGCAATCTGGAGCATCCGAATAATATCTACCCGTGGCTTAATCTCGGGCGGACCAAGGGTGTCGAGATCCGCGACATTGCCGACCGCGATGGCTTTATCGACGTGGATTCGATTATCGCCGCGATGGACGACCGGACACGGCTCGTGACCGTGGCGACGGTGACCTTCGCACCCGGGTTCCGCACCGATGTCGCGAAGCTGGGCCAGGCCTGCCGGGATCGTGGCGTTTTCCTTCTGGTGGACGGCGTGCAGTCGGTCGGCATCGTGGCGACCGACGTCAAGGCGCTGAAGGTGGATGCGCTCGCCGTGTCGACCCAGAAAGCACTACTCGGCTTGTACGGTATGGGATTCATCTATTGCCGCCGCGAATGGGCGGAAAAGATCACCCCGGCAGCGCTGGCGCGGTTCAGCGTCGATCTCGGCGCGGGGACGCACGAGGCGACCATGGGCGGCGACAGCTATGACCTGATGCCGGGCGCGCGGCGCTTCGACCTGGGCAACTACAATTTCCCCGCGGCGGCCATGGTGGAGCCAGCGCTTGATCTGCTGCTCGCGGTTGGCCCGGAAGCGATTGAATCTTATGTCTGCGGCCTGTCGCATCGTCTCGCCGCCGGGCTGCATCAATTGGGCCTGCCGGTCAGTGGCGGCCCGCCGGGCCCACATCTGGCGCATATCATAACGGCCGGCCAATATACGCAGGACACGCATGACGGCGCCGGCGACGCGGACACGGATGCGCTGTACCATTATTTGACCGAGAACAACGTGGTCCTCACGGTGCGGCGCGGCATGCTTCGCTTCGCGCTGCATCTCTACAACACCGAGGAAGACGTGGACCGCGTACTCGATCTGGTTCGCGGCTGGCAGGACGCGCAGAAGGCGGCCTAGCGGGCGCTGCCCGAATACGGCGACACGTCGCGCAAATCCTGCAGGATATGAAGCATCGCCGGTCCGTCGACCGCCATCATCTCCTTCAGCGCGCCGGCGAACTCCTCGGTCTTCGAGACCTTCCAGGTGGGCATGCCGAACCCGCGGCCGATCGCCGCGAAGTCAGGGCTTTGCAACCGCGTGCCGAAATCCCAGCCCTCGAATGTCTTCTGTTGATGGACCATGATCGAGCCCCAACAGTTGTTGTCGCAGACGATGAGTTTCACGGGCAGTTTCTCCTGCACGATCACGGCGCATTCGTTGCCGGTCATCAGGAATCCGCCATCGCCGACCCACACGAATACCGGATCGTCCGGATTGGCCACCTGTGCGCCGATTCCGCCAGGAACGCCGTACCCCATCGCGCCGCTGACCGGCGATAGTTCGGTGTTCGGCTCGTTGAACCGGTAGTAGCGCGTGATCCATCGCCCGAAGGTGCCGGCGTCCGAGACCATCACCGATTCCTTCGGGACCGATTTGTTGAAATGTTCGATGACCTGGGCCATGTCGATGTCGCCCTGGATTTCGATCTCGCCGGGTTTTGCGAAATCCACTTCCGCCTGATGAACCTTATCGCGCCATGCGATGCGGTCGGGCGGCGGCGGGGCGGAGAGTGCGTTGGTAATCGCTTCCATCGCCGGGATCACGTTCGATCCCAACGCCGCATCCGCCTGCCACTGCGCGAAGGCCGACGGTTCCGGATAGATCATGATCAGCTTCTGCTCGGGCCGTAGCATCGTGTAGTCGGCGGTCGACACGCTGTCGAGGCGGCTGCCGACCGAGATGATCAGGTCCGACTCCTTCAACGCCTGTTCCTGAAACGGCAACCGGTTGATCGAGAGATGGCCGAAATGCGACGGATGATCCGCACGGATCGAATCTTGTTGTCGGTAGGCGGTCATTACGCCGGCGCCGGTCGCCTCCGCGAATTTTTCGAGTTCGCTATTGGCACTTTCAAAGCCGACCATCTCGCCGGCCAGGATAATCGGAAGCTTCGACGCTTCGATCAGCCGCGCGGCACGTTCGACCGCCAGCGAGTCGGGGCCGAAGCGAACCGGCGCGGCGGGTTTCGGGATGAGGGGATCGTCCGCCTCCTCGTCCAGGATATCCTTCGAAATCGCCACCACAACGGGGCCGGGCCGGCCGGAAACCGAAATATCCAGCGCGCGCGCGACGTCACCAGCCAGCTCGTCGAGCGAATTGACATCGATCACTGCTTTGGCGATCGGCGCGTACATTTCCAGGTAGTTGATTTCTTGAAATGCTTCGCGGCCCTTTTGGCGCCGGGGAATATTCGTGATGAACAGGACGACCGGTCGGGACGCCTGCATCGCTGTGTGAATGCCGATCGACGCGTTGGTCGCGCCGGGCGCTCGGCTGCAGATGACGCAGGCGGGTTTCTTGCGGATCGCGCTGTAGGCGTCGGCGGCGAAGACCGCCGAGGATTCGAGACGGGTCGAAACTGACCGGATCTTGTTCTGGTTCCGGCTGAGGGCTTCCAGCACCGTTATATTCGTGCCGCCGGGAACGAAGAAAACGGTATCGACACCACGCGACAGCCATGTTTCGACGACAATTTCACCACCGTGCATAGAATTTTCTCCCTAAATGAGCGTGCAAAGATCGCTCGTTTCTTCACGCGATTCATCGCCGTGCGCTGGCGCAAAGGTGTGCTAAAGTTCTGGGTCAGTGATACCGAAAAACCGGACCAAGCACAAAATGCAGGATGGCGGGAACGGCGCGCACCCGAGCGACGCCAGCGAATTTTCCGATGGAATCGGAGTATCTGTGCCGCGTCGCGAGGACGCCGCGCTGCTGACCGGGCATGGCCGGTTCATCGACGATATTGACCTTGCAGGGCAGCTCCATGCGAGTTTCGTGCGCTCTCCCTACGGGCATGCGCGGATCGGTACCGTCGACACACAGAAAGCCGCCGCGATGCCTGGTGTGGTCGCGGTGTTGACCGGGTCGGACCTTGCCGCCGACGGGGTCGGCCTTTTGCAGGCGCCTGCCTCGCCGGTGGGCAAGGACGGCACGCCGATCCACAACCCGCCGCAGTCCGCCATGACGACCGACAAGGCGCGGCATGTCGGCGATACCGTCGCCATGGTCGTCGCTGAAACCCGCGACGCTGCGCAAGCGGCAGCAGAGTTGCTCGATGTGCAGTGGGAGGAATTGCCTTGCGTCACCGCCGCCATAGACGCCCTCGACCCGCAATCGCCCAAGGTATGGGACGATCTGCCGTCGAACGTCGCGGTCGATTGGGAGATGGGCAACAAGGCCGGCGTCGAGGACGCCTTTTCGCAAGCGAGCCATGTCACGACCTTGGAATTGGTGAACAACCGCATCGTCGTGGCAGCGTTGGAGCCGCGTGGTGCGATCGGCGTTCACGATCCGGCGGGCGACCGTTATACGATCTATACGCCGACTGGCGGCGGCACGGCGATCCAGTCAAGTCTGGCCGGACAGGGCTTGGGCGTGCCCGAGGCGAATATCCGGGTGGTTACGCCCGATGTCGGCGGCGGATTCGGAATCAAGAATCAAGCCTATCCCGAACAGATTCTGGTCTGTTGGGCGGCCAAGCGGCTCGGCCGGCCGGTCAAATGGTTTGCCGACCGCGACGACAGCTTCCTGACCGACCGTCAGGCGCGCGATCATGTGATGCAGGCATCTTTGGCGCTGGACGCCGACGGCCAATTCCTGGCAATCCGTTGCCGCACCATCTCCAACATGGGGGCGTATCTCAACGGATCCGGGCCAGTGATCCCGACCGGTGGCGGCACGCGGATGCTGACCAATGTGTATCGCATCGACACCGTCTATGCCGAGACGCAATGCATGTACACCAATACAACGCCGATCGCCGCGTATCGCGGCGCGGGCAAGCCGGAATTCTGCTACATGGTCGAGCGGCTCGTGGACGCTGCGGCACGGGAGACCGGAATCGACCCGGCGGAGTTGCGCCGGCGCAATCTCATCCGCGAAGAAGACCTGCCCTACCGCACCCCGACCGGACTGGTTTATGACAGCGGTGACTTTGAGGAAAACCTGGATGCGGCGCTAAGCCGTGCGGATCGGGATGGCTTTGCCGCGCGGGCCGCTGCCGCTCGCGCGTCCGGTAAGCGCCTCGGCTTCGGGTTCTCGGTCTATACAGAGCCGGATGGGTTTAAGGACAACCGCGTCGGGATGGAGTTTGATCTGAGCGGCCATCTGACAGTGACGACAACCGGCCAAACCAACGGGCAGGGCCACGAAACCACCTTCGCGCAGGTCGCGGCGAGCCAGTTGGGCGTCCCGGGGGATCGCATCACCATCGTGCAGGGCGACACGGACCGGGTTGGACGCGGGTCCGGCACCGGCGGGTCGCGGACGGCGACCGTTGTCGGCGCGGCTATTTATCACGCGTCCCTCGACATCGTTCAGCAAGGGCGGGAAATCGCCGGGCGATTGTTGCAAGCAAGCGCCGACGACATCGAGTTCGACCACGGGATGTTCCGGGTTGCCGGCACCGACCAGGCGGTCGGGATCGCGGAAGTGGCGCGTGCATCATACGACGAATCGGTAATGCCGGATGGTGCGGGGCTAGGACTTGAGGCGAGTTATCACTTCGTCGCCAAGGCCTACAGCTATCCTTGCGGCTGCCATGTCGCCGAGGTCGAGGTCGACGAGGATACCGGGCTCGTCGAATTGGTTCGCTACACGCTGGTCAGTGATTTCGGCACCGTCATCAATCCGATGCTGCTGCAAGGACAGCTCCATGGCGGGATTGCACAGGGCATCGGACAGATCATGTACGAGGATTGCCTCTACGACGGTGACAGCGGACAGCTCCTGACTGGATCCTTCATGGATTACTGTATTCCGCGGGCGACCCATTTGCCGATGTTCGATTGGGGACAGACCGAAACATTTTGCAAGACCAACCCGCTGGGTGTGAAAGGCTGCGGCGAGTCCGGTCCGACCGCGGCGTTGCCGGCGGTCATGAATGCGGTGCTGGACGCGCTGTCCGACTGCGAGACCACCGGCCTGGACATGCCCGTGACGCCGGAGAAAATCTGGCGCGTGATGCAGTCGGCACAGTAGATCAAAGAAAAAGCAGGGAGGCAGGAATGGACGTTCGATTGACGCTCGACGAAGTGTATCAACTGACGACGGAAACGCTGACGGCATTGGGCGCGTCCGATGACAACGCGGCGGCGGTCGCAGACGTGATCACCGCGGCCGAACGCGACGACTGCAAGTCACACGGCCTGTTCCGTTTACCGGGCTACAGCATCGCGCTCAAGAATGGCCGTATCGACGGTAAATCGATTCCCGAGATCAACGATCTGGCGCCCGCCGTCGTTCAGATCGACGCCAAGGGTGGGTTCGCGCCGTTGGCCTTGAAGGTAGGCCGCGCTCCGCTGGCCGAGAAGGCCCGCAGCCAAGGTATCGCGGCCATGCCGGTCATCAATTCGCACCATTTCGCGGCCCTGTGGTTTGAGGTCGAAGCGCTTGCGGCCGACGGCCTGGTCGCGTTCGCCTTTGTGAACTCCCGCAGCTTCGTGGCGCCGGCCGGTGGGTCCAAGCCGCTCTTCGGTACCAACCCCATGTCGTTCGGTTGGCCGCGCAAGGGCAAGCCGCCGCTGGTTTTCGATCAGGCGTCGAGCGCCAGCGCGCGCGGTGAAATCATGATTCACAAACGCGACGGCAAATCGATTCCCGAAGGCTGGGCGGTCGACGCGGATGGCAATCCAACCACGGATCCGGAAGCAGGGCTTGCCGGCGCGCAGCTGCCGTTCGGCGGCTACAAGGGCTCGGCAATTGCTTTGATGGTCGAGCTGATGGCGGCCGGTCTGCCGCGCAATCATTTGGCGTTCGAAGCGGCGGCCGACGATCCCGGCGACGGCGGACCGTCGAAAGGCGGAGAGTTGCTGATGGCGATGGACCCCTCGCGCTTCGTCGGCGATGGCGACGCCGATGCGTCGCTCGACCATGTCGAACCGCTGTTCGAGCGAATCCTGGGCCAGGGCGGCACTCGTCTGCCGTCCGACCGACGCTATGAGGCGCGCAAGCGCACGCCGGCGGAAGGCATCAAGATTCCCCAGAAACTCCACGACGACATCCTGGCGATGCAGGACTCTGCGTGAGCGATCATCAAATTTTCCACCAAAACTGAAACTAAGGGAGTACAGGCATGAGCATTGAACGGATCGATCCGAACCAGACCATGAGCCGCGCCGTAGTGAACAACGGCGTCGTATACGTGTGTGGCTTGACGGCCGATGACCAGACCGCGTCGATGAAGGATCAGACCGCGAATGTCCTGCAGAAGATCGACGGTTACCTCGCCAAGGCCGGCACCGATAAGTCGAAGCTGCTGACCGCGATGGTCTATGTCTCGGACATGTCCAAGAAAAGCGAAATGAACGATGCGTGGCACGCCTGGGTCGATCCCGCCAACCCGCCGACCCGCGCCACCGTCGGCACCGTGTTGGGGTCGCCCGAAACGCTGGTCGAGATCGTCGTCAGCGCCTCACTCTAGACAAATCGGACGCGTCATTTCTGGGCGGCGAGGTAGGCATCGAACGCTGCGATGCCTGCCTCGCAGGCCGCAATGTCCTGCTCACCATTGCCGCCCGACGCACCGATCCCGCCGACCACTTCACCATCCGCTTCGATCGGAAAACCACCGACGAACACCGTGATCCGGCCGCCATGCTGCGTGAAGATGCCCCAGGCCTCCTCGCCCGGATAGGTGTTGGTGAAGGTATGCGTCTTGCGGCGATGTCCCGCCGCGGTGAAGGCCTTGTTTTCGGCGATCTGGACGCTGGTCACCTTGCCGCCGTCGAGACGGCGCAGCGCGATCGGATAGCCGGCGTTGTCGGCGATGCAGAGGACATGGGCGACGCCGATTTCCTCCGACTTAGCCTGTGCGGCGTCGAGGATTAGGTTGGCCTCGGCAAGCGAGAGTGTTTTGACGGTTCTCATTCGGCCGCGGCACTTTTAGGGGCGACGAATTCGTCGTAGAGCGAGTCGAGATACAGCCGCCGCATCAGCGTCGCTTCACGCACCGCGTGCAGGCAGGCCTGTTGTTTCTCTTCCGTGTTGGCGAGCCGCTCGACGATCTCATAGCCGCGCTTGCCATGCTCGGTGTCGGCGACGATGTGCAAGCGGAAGAACACGATTTCCGCTTCGCTGAAACCGTATTTCTCGACCAGCGGCGGTGTCGTCCGCTTGTAGATTTGCGGCACCTGGCTTTCCAGCCCGACCAGCAGGCCGGCGATAGCTTCATGCGTAGGCTTGGTGGATTGGACGGTGCACCAGGACTGTAAACCCAGCAGGCCGGCCATCAGTTCGCCGTTTTTATGGGCGTCTTTGATCGCTTGGCGGTCCTTGCCGCAGGCCTCGCCGAAATCAAGCAGCAATTCCACATGCTTGGCAGCCGGAAAGCCCCCTTCTTCAACGAACCCTTCCTCTTCCATGATGTTTTCGACCAGGAAATGGTTGGTTTCTTCGTCCTGGCAAGTGGCGAAGATCGCGCCGCACCACTGCGAAAAATGGCCAACATAATGATAGTGCTGCGTGACCCATTCGCCGAGTATCTGCCGATTCAAGCCGCCCGTAACCCAGGCTTCGCTGAAAGGATGTATCTTGGAATGGCGTTGCTCGACCATATCCCTGAGGGCCGTCCGGAACGCGCTCGTGGCCATGATGGATGTCTCCTCTGATACCTGCTGTGGACTTTTCTCTGTATCGACACGGTTTTTTGATAGGCTAACACAGCATCGCCATGGGGGTCAGGGTTTGCGCCGGAATTCGGTGCTCTGCAGGTCCGAGGTAGCGCTGCTGCCCCCGAAATGCCCCATAAATGCAGTTGCCGAAAAGTCAGCTTCGGCCCATATTCAACCGCGTGAAGATATCGTCATAGTGAGTGAATTTTGTCGGATTTTCGTTCCTTTGTCGTAGCGCTTCTGCTGATTTCAATGGCTGGGTGTTCGTCGGTTGCACGAGCGCCGGGGCCGGAAGCGCAGGAGGCCGCAAAACGGCTATCCAGCGATATTGTCAGCTATCGCAACGGCGTTGAGGCCGTCAAGCGTCGCCAGGACGCCAGCGTGCTGGTCCGGGGCGCGAACCTATTCGCCCAAGTCTACGAAAAAGTCCGCGTTCACTATGTTCGCGATATCGACGATGACGCGTTGATCGCCGCGGCGACGAAAGAGATCCGCAAGCGTCATCCCGAGCCGCAGGATGCCGAGGACAAGGAACTCGTCGAAGCGGCCATACACGGCATGCTGGGATCGCTCGACAATTACAGTAGCTACTTGGATAAGAGGCATCTGAAGGCACTTCGCGAACAAACCCGTGGCCGGTTTGGCGGCCTGGGGATCGAGGTTCGCAAGGGTGATACCTATATTGATATCGTCGCGCCAATCGACGGCACGCCGGCGGAACGGGCGGGCTTGAAATCCGGCGATCACATTGTTCGGGCCGACGGCAAATCCATGAAGGATGCATTGCTGCGCGATGCGGTGCTTCTGCTTCGCGGCGTGCCCGGTTCAGACGTCACGCTATCTATCCAGCGCGGTAAGAAGGCGCCCTTCGATGTCACGATCACGCGGGCGATCATCAATGTCGCCTCCGTACGATGGCGCGCCGAGGGTGATGTCGGGTATCTGCGCATCACGAGTTTTTCGGAACGTGTCGGCGAAGAGGTGGCATCCGCGGTGATGTCGCTCAAGACGGCAATCGGCCGGCGCATGCGGGGGATCGTCCTGGATTTGCGGAACAATCCGGGCGGGCTGCTCGATCAGTCGATCGAAGTATCCGATGTCTTTCTTGACGGAGGACGGGTCGTCTCCACCCGGGAACGCCATTTCGAGCAGCACTATAGCGCGACGAAGGGCGATTTGACCGGTGGCGTTCCGATCGTGGTGTTGATCAATAACGGGTCGGCGTCGGCGGCGGAAATCGTTGCGGGCGCACTCCGAGACCATCATCGGGCGACGCTGATCGGTACCCGCAGCTTCGGCAAGGGGACCGTGCAGACCATCCTGCCGCTGAGCAGCACGGACGCGGTGAAGTTGACGACCGCGATTTATCTGACGCCGTCCGGTACCTCCGTCGAAGGCGGGATCGTACCGGATCACACGGTCAAGCTGGATGAGGAACGGGAAGGCGACGAGCAGCTTGAGCGGGCACTCCAGCTCCTGTCCGCGCAGACCGTCAGCGCGCCGACCGGCGTGATAAGCCGATAGCGTCCAAAGCGTACCTCTAGGATAAACGCTCCGCTAAGGTCAGACGGCTGCGTCTGCCTCGGTAATGTATTGGTCGCCGTTGGCGGAGGCCTGACGGACGAGCCGCGCGCCGTCGAATACAGGCCATCCCTGCAGCCATTTTTCGGTGATATTCGGATCGGCGAGTGCCACTGCCATTGCGGCGGTGAATTCGAGCGGGTCGGCGCTTAATCCTTCGGCCTTCAGCGCACCGGCCATGCCGACTTGCGCGCTATCATACAGCATTTTCGGGATCAGCATGTAACGGCCGTCCACGCTACCGTCGGCGACGCCCTGCTGCGTGGTCTCGCGGTCATCGAAAAGACTGCGGCAATACTCGACATCTTCAGAATATCCGCCGCGGCATTGCAGCGGACGCGCCGGATAGATGGAACAGATATCGTCTACGAGAAAAGCGCAAGCGATCCGGCTGTCCATGCGTTGGTTAGTCGTTCGGCCTTCGATCTCTTTCGCGCGGTCGGCGACCCGGGCTTGCAGCTGGTCGATCTCGGCGTCGGCGAGGTTATCGCGCAACAGCTTAACGGTCAGCAGCACTTCCGGCGCGGTGACCATCACGGACTGATGGCAGCACATGGAGCATCCCTTGCGGCAGGCGGAAGGTTCGGAGTCTTCCGCCAGGTTGCCCCAGACCTCGCCCATCGTCTTGATCGCGTTGTGCACCAGCGAATAGAGGCTGTCCGGCGTACGGCTCCGGCCGATGATTTCCTCTGTGTCTTCGTAGATCGCCCGCATCGTGGCCGGCTCGAGCATCCGCTCGGCCAGTTCCTCCGAGTCGATCGCCAGGATATCATTGAGTGTCGGTTCTTGGTCGATTGCCTGTACTTGCATCTGCCTCTGTCTCCGCCTAACGCAATTCTATGGAGATAAATGCAAGAAACTTGCCGGTTGCCGGATAGTTTACGTAACTGCTTGAGTTTCAATAGGGAATGGCGCTTTTCTGCTCGCCTGGATCTGCAAATGACGACAAAACGGCGACATGTCAGCCGTCGCGGCTGCAATGATTGTCGGATATCGGAAAAATTTGCCGGGGTCAGGCGGCGAAGAGCAGCGTGCAGATGAAGACGGCGGCCACGATTCCGGCAAAGTCCGCGGTCAATCCCGCGGCAAGGGCGTGGCGTATCCGTTTTATCTGCACCGCGCCGAAATAGACGGCAAGAACGTAGAAGGTCGTCTCCGTCGAGCCTTGCAAGGTGCTGACCAGGAACCCGGTGTAGCTGTCCGGCCCGATCGCGGGATCCTGGATGATCGCGCTGAGATAGCCATACGCGCCGGAACCGGACAACGGTCGCAGCAATGCCATCGGCAGCGCTTCGGCCGGGAGCCCGACCAGTTTCGTCAGCGCGCCGAGCGGGCCAATCACCATTTCCATCGCACCGCTCGACCGGAACATGCCGACGGCGACCAGGATGGCGACGAGATAAGGGATGATGCGGATGGCGACCTGGAAGCCGTCTTTCGCGCCTTCGACGAAGACCTCGTAAATCGGCACGCGGCGGATGACGCCGAATCCGAGCAGCGTGACGATCAATCCGGGGATGATCCAAGGCGAGATGGCTCGGCCATGTAGAATGGACAATGGGATCAACGCCAGGACCGCCAGGATGGCCGTCACCGTGGCCCACATCGGATAGGATTCGGCGCCGGAAACGCTGGCCGCCGCGTCGGCGACTGCCTCGCTTTCGGTTTCCACAGCACTATCGGCTGTCTCTGGTTCGGTCACGGTCCTTGCCGTTTCGGTCGCGGATGGGGTGGATGCCGGCCAATAGCGGCCGTACAGCTTCGCCGCGGCGATGGCGACGATCGTCGAACAGACGGTTGCGAACAACGTTGTCGGAAGAATACCGGCGGGATCATCCGACCCGGCCGCTGCCCGCAACGCGATGACGCCGGTCGGTAATACCGTGATGCTCGACGTGTTGATGGCGAGGAAAAGCGCCATCGAATTCGTCGCGGTACCCTTTTGCGGGTTCAGCTTGTCGAGTTCCTGCATCGCGCGGATGCCGAATGGCGTCGCCGCGTTGCCGAGGCCCATGACATTGGCCGACAGGTTCATGATGATCGCGCCCATGGCCGGATGGTCCGCCGGGACATCCGGGAACAGCCGCACCATGATCGGCCGCATCAGGCGCGCGATGATGGTCAGCAGTCCGCCAGCCTCCGCGACCTTCATCAGGCCGAGGAACAGCGCCATCACGCCGACCAGACCGAGCGCCAGGGTGACCGAGCCTTTAGCGGCTTCGATGGTGCCGGTCGACAGGAGGTCCATCGGCGTCGGCTGACCGGCAATCGACGGAACCACGATCTGCCGATAGCCCGCGATCAGGAAGGAGACCAGCACGATGGCAAAGAAGATGACGTTCAAGAACCGACCTTTCGCGCCGACGTCCGAAGTCCATCTTCCACGGTGCCTTGTCGTGGGGCACGCCGATGGGTAAGAAGGACGAGCCAAGAATACAGGCATTGAAAGGAAAAGAAACGATGAAGGGTCCGCTCACCGGCCTGGTTGTGTTCGATCTCACGCGGATTCTCGCGGGGCCGCACTGTACGCAAATTCTCGGCGACCTGGGCGCCGAAGTGATCAAGATCGAGCGGCCCGACGTCGGCGACGACACCCGCAACTTCGCGCCGCCCTATCTGCCGCTGCCGGACGGGGAAGACAGCGAGGAAAGCGCGTATTTCGCGGGGACGAACCGAAACAAGCGGTCGATGACCCTGAACCTCAGCGATCCGGAGGGGCAGGCGATCGCCAAACGTCTGGTCGCCAAGGCCGATATCCTCGCGGAGAACTTCAAGACCGGTACCTTGGCGAAATACGGGCTTGGATATGACGATCTGAAAACGGAGTTCCCGCGCTTGATCTATTGTTCGGTCACCGGCTTCGGTCACACCGGGCCCTATGCGGCGCGCCCGGCCTATGACGCGCTGATCCAGGCGATGGGCGGCGTGATGAGCTTGACCGGCGAACCGGCAGGCGAGCCTATGAAGGTGGGCGTGTCGATCGCAGATCTGATGTCCGGCATGTATGCGGCCGTCGCGATCCTCGCCGCCGTGCGTCATCAACAGTTGACCGGCGAGGGGCAGCATCTCGATATCAGCATGCTGGACGCGCATGTCGCGTGGCTTGCCAACCAGGGCATGAACTACCTGGCGACCAATGAGAATCCCGAGCGCCTGGGGAACCAGCATCCGAATATCGTGCCGTATCAGGTGATGCCAGCATCGGACGGGTATTTCGTCCTGTCGGTTGGCAATGATCCGACCTTCGAGCGTTTCTGCAAGGTGGCGGGCTGTGAGAATCTGCTGGATGACGATCGCTTCAAGACCGCGGTCGAACGGGTCCGAAACCGGGAAGCCGTGACGGAGGCGCTGAACGACATCACCCGCGTGAAGCCGTTGGCATGGTGGATCGAAAATCTGGAAAAAGAAAAGATCGGCTGCGGCCCCATCAACGAGCTCAGCGACGTGTTCGACGACCCGCAGGTCAAGGCGCGCGAGATGGTGATCGAGATGGACCATCCGGCGACCGGCGGCCGCCCGGCCAAGCTGATCGCCAGCCCGATCAAGATGTCGGGCACACCGGTTAGCTACCGGCAATCGCCGCCGACGCTTGGTCAGCACACCGAGGAATTGCTCGGCGAATATCTCGGAATGGACTCGGCGTCGGTCGAGGAATTGCGGTCCCGCGGCGTGGTCTAGCCGAGCCAGCGCGCCTTAAACTGAGGCCACCCGCGCCCGGCGGATGGCGATTCGCTGGCCCTATGCTGGCCGGCGGTGGCTTTCAACCCTGCATAAATTCGCAATTTATGAATTGTTTCAATATGTTGATAGGAAGATTTTCGGAATTCAAAGGTTAAGGGTGCGTTAATCTGTTTTTCCTACTCTGCTTTGGATTTCAACAATCGAGAGCAGCAGGATCGGTGGTGAGTACGTCTCAGCAAGTCGCTTCCAATGCGGCTTCCAATCCTGGCCAGGGGGACGATTACGTCCCCTTCGCCGTCCGTTTTCGCGCCTGGTGGGATGGCGTTGAGCCTGGCGCCATGGTGCGTCAGGGCCAGTCGGCGTCGGTTCGGCGCAACCGTTTGATCGTCGTCGATGCGCCGACGGCGGAAAGTGGCAGCAGCGAAGAATGGGCGGATCTACGCTATCGCCTGTGGTCGCGCCTCTATGGCGAAGGCTTCTCGTTGCCCGGCGGGCAGGAGGTCACGACCCAGTTCCTGAAGTATATCGACCTGCAGAAGACCCATACGGTGCTGGATCTTGCGGCCGGGCTCGGCGGGACCATCCGCGCCGCCGCCCTGCAGTTCGGCGCGACCGTGATGGGGCTGGAGCCGGATGCCGATGTCGCCGAGCTGGGGATGAAGATTTCCCTGATCCGCGGCCTGGAGGCGCGGGTCCCGATTTCCAATTATGATCCGGAAACGATTTCCTTGGCGGATCAGGCGTATGACGTGGTCATTATCCGCGAACGCCTGGCGCAAACGGCGGGACGCGAGCGGTTGCTGGCCCAGGCGGAAAAGGCGCTGGCGTCGAACGGCCGGATCATGGTGACCGATCTGATGCTGAGCCGGACCGATCTGCGGTCGAGCACACAGATGCAGGCCATGGCGGGCGATACGGAGATCGAACCGTGGACCCTGGGCGAATTCCAGGAAGAATGTGGGCGATGTGGGCTGCAGGTCGCGCTTTTCCGGGATGAAACCGACGGATACCGGCGGCTCCTGCTCGATAGCTGGACCGACTTTTCCAACAATATCACCAAGGAAACGCTCGACCGCCCCTTCGTGGACGCCTTGATGCGCGAAGCCGAGGTGATGAAACGCCGGATCACCGCCATCAACAGCGGTTGTCTGCGCTACGGCTACATGGAATTGAGCCGAACCAGCAGCAAATCCTGACGCTCGGAATTTCCCATCCGGTGAGGTCTGAATCCGGCCGCTTGGCATTGACAAGCGGCCCGCCGCTCCATATGGTCCGCCGCTGTTGAGATACAGGAAAGAGCCCGGGAGTAGGCCATGAAAGTCGTAAGCTCGTTGAAGACCTTGAAAACGCGTCACAAGGAATGCCGTGTCGTGCGTCGCAAAGGCCGTATCTACGTGATCAATAAGACTAACCCGCGATTTAAAGCCCGCCAGGGTTAAGGATAGCGCGGCGCTGACGCCGCGTGTCCGGACCAACCGCGCCTTTGGCGCGGTTTTTTGTTGCCGTATTCACGGTGCGTCCCCGGTGCGATTTTGCATGGCGTTTCCGGGTGGGAACGCCCATGATATCCTGGATATTGGGGTGAATTGCTTGAGTGTCGCGCCATGAAGATGCCAGACCCGGATCGTGACATCATTGCCCGCCGGCTCGAGATCGCCGCGGCGCTCCGCGCGATCGTCCCCGGCGAAGGCGTGATCGTCGAAGAAAATGAGCTTCGTCCTTATGAAAGCGACGGCCTGACCGCTTATCAGCAATTGCCGATGATCGTCGTGTTGCCTGAAACGACACAGCAGGTCAGCGACGTTCTGCGCTATTGCAACGAGAACGGTGTGAAAGTCGTGCCGCGCGGCGCCGGCACGTCGCTTTCGGGCGGTGCGCTGCCGCTGGAAGACGGCATTCTGCTCGGCATGGCGAAATTCAACCGCATCCTGGATGTCGACTATGACAATCGCTGCGCAGTGGTGCAGCCGGGCGTCACCAATCTGGCGATCAGTACGGCGGTCAGCGATGACGATTTCTATTACGCGCCGGACCCGTCAAGCCAGATCGCCTGCACCATCGGCGGCAACATCGCCGAGAATTCAGGCGGCGTGCACTGCCTGAAATACGGTCTGACGACAAATAATGTACTTGGCCTGGAGCTGGTCCTGATCGACGGCGAGGTGATCCGCATCGGCGGGTCCCATCTGGACGCCGAAGGATATGACCTGCTTGGCGTGTTGACCGGGTCGGAAGGATTGCTGGGGGTCGTTACCGAAGTGACTGTTCGCTTGTTGCGCAAGCCCGAAACCGCGCGCGCCGTGCTGGTTGGCTTCCCGACCAGCGAAGACGCGGGCGCCTGCGTTGCGGGCGTAATCGGCGCGGGCATCATTCCCGGCGGCATGGAAATGATGGACCGCCCGGCGATCCACGCGGCGGAGGATTTCGTTCACGCCGGATACCCGATGGATGTGGAAGCCCTGCTGATCGTGGAACTGGATGGTCCGGAGACCGAAGTCGACTATCTGATCGACCGGGTAGAGGAAATTGCCAAGGCGAACAAGGCGGTCACCGTCCGCGTGTCGCAGGACGAGGACGAACGGACCCGGTTCTGGGCGGGACGCAAGGCGGCGTTCCCAGCCGTCGGCCGGATTTCGCCGGACTACTACTGCATGGACGGCACGATCCCGCGCGGGAAACTGCCGATTGTCCTGACCCGCATGAACGAGCTGTCCCAGAAATATGGCCTGCGCGTCGCGAACGTCTTTCATGCAGGCGACGGCAACCTGCATCCGTTGATCCTCTACGATGCCAATGAGCCGGGTGAACTTGAGAGGGCGGAGGATTTCGGCTCCGACATTCTCAGACTCTGCGTCGAAGTCGGCGGCGTCCTGACCGGCGAACACGGTGTCGGTGTGGAAAAGCGCGATCTCATGCCGGTGATGTTCAGCGAGGACGACCTCAAGCAGCAGCAGCGGGTCAAATGCGCCTTCGATCCGGACAGCCTGCTCAATCCCGGCAAAGTTTTTCCGACCCTGCATCGTTGCGCCGAACTGGGCCGCATGCATATCCACGGCGGCAAAATGCCGTTCCCGGACATCCCGCGCTTCTAGGGGCACCGGATGGCGGAGCATTTCAAACCGGAAACCCCGGAACAGGTCAAGGATGCGGTGGCGTGGGCCATAGCCGAAGAGATCCCGCTGGAGATCATCGGCGCCGGTAGCAAGCGCGGCCTCGGCCGACCCAGTAACGCGGAGACGGTTCTGGAACTGTCCGCGCTCAAGGGGATCAGCCTTTACGAAGCCGAGGAACTGGTGTTAAGCGCCGGGCCCGGCACGCTGCTGTCGGAGATCGAGGCGACACTCGCGGAGTCGCGTCAGCAACTGGCATTCGAGCCGCCCGACTATGGCCCCCTGCTTGGCGGGCTGACAGAGGCGGGTACGCTCGGCGGGATGATCGCCTGCAATCTGTCCGGACCACGGCGCATCAAGGCCGGTGCGGCGCGCGATCATTTCCTGGGGTTCAACGCGGTGAGTGGCCGGGGCGAGGCTTTCAAGTCCGGTGGCCGTGTCGTGAAGAATGTGACGGGATACGACTTGTCCAAGCTGCTCTGCGGGTCCTGGGGCACGCTGGGGGCGATGACCGATCTGACGGTCAAGGTCTTGCCGGTCGCCGAGAAGGCTTGGACGGTTCTGGTGCTCGGTCTCGACTTGGAAACGTCGGGTCAGGCGATGACGGCCGCCTTGAAGAGTCCTTACGAAGTGTCGGGTGCTGCCTGTCTCCCCGCCAACTCGGCGGCGCGGTCGAAGACGTCCTATGTCGCGGAGGCGGGCGGTAGTGTCACGGCGATCCGGGTCGAAGGGCCGGGGCCGTCGGTCGAGTACCGCGTCGCGGCGCTGCGCAAGCAATTGGCGGCCTTCGGTGAAACGGAAGAGCTGCACAGCCATAACAGCAGCGGGTTTTGGCGCGAGGTGCGCGATGTCATGCCGTTTGCCGCGGAGGGCGATCGCCGCTGTGTCTGGAAGATTTCCGTGGCACCCACGGCCGGGCCGGCGCTGGCTGAGGAACTGACGGAATCGCTCGGTGGCGATGCGTTCCTCGACTGGGGCGGCGGGTTGGTCTGGCTGGCGGTGGACGCGCCGCAGGATGGCGCTGCCGATACCATTCGCGCGGCGGTCGATGCGACCGGCGGGCATGCCACGCTGATCCGCGCGCCGGAGCCGGTGCGTGCCGCGGTTTCCGTGTTCCATCCGTCGTCCGCTGGGGTGGCCGCCCTATCGAAGCGCGTGAAGGAAAACTTCGATCCGCGCGGCCTGCTCAATCCCGGCCGCATGTATGCGGAACTATAGTGGGGCGGCATGCGAACTGAATTCTCCATAGCGCAGCTTGCCGATCCGGACCTGGCCGAGGCCAATTCGATTCTCCGCAATTGCGTTCATTGCGGATTTTGCACCGCGACCTGTCCGACCTATGTCCTGCTGGGGGACGAATTGGACAGCCCCCGCGGCCGCATCTACCTGATCAAGGACATGCTGGAAAAGGGCAAGGCGGCGACCGGCGACGTGGTGAAGCATGTCGACCGATGCCTCACCTGTCTGTCCTGCATGACGACCTGTCCGTCGGGCGTCCATTACCAGCATCTGGTCGACCAGGCGCGGGTCCATATCGAAAAGACATACCGCCGACCGCTCTTCGACCGGCTGATCCGGTCGGTGCTCGCCGCCGTCCTGCCGTATCCGCGGCGGTTCCGCTTGGCGATGGTCGCCGGCTGGGCGGCGCGTCCGCTCGGCCGCGTGATGCCGGGGCGCTTGGGTGCGATGCTGTCGCTGATGCCTGCTTCGCTGCCGTCGCCGTCGCCGACCGAGAGAATGCAGGTCTTCCCGGCGATCGGTCGACGCAAGGGCCGTGTCGCTTTGCTGGCGGGCTGCGCCCAGCGTGTCCTGTCCCCGTCGATCAACGAAGCGACGGTCCGCTTGCTGCAGCGCCATGGACGCGAGGTGGTTATTCCAAATGCTGCTGGTTGTTGCGGCGCGCTGGTCCACCACATGGGGCGCGACGGCGACTCGCACGACCAGGCGAAGGCCAATATTGCTGCCTGGAAGGCCGAAATCGACGGCGACGGATTGGACGCCATCATCATCAACGCCAGCGGGTGCGGCACCACGGTGAAGGATTACGGCTTCATGTTGCGGAACGATCCGAACGTCAAGGACTCCGCCGCAAAGATTTCCGCGATGACGTGGGACATTTCGGAATACATGGCTGATATCGGCATGGACATGCCGGTGCGGGTCAGCGACGTGACCGTCGCCTATCACGCGGCTTGCTCGCTGCAGCATGGGCAGAAGATCACCGCGCCGCCCAAGGCGTTGCTGAAACAGGCGGGCTTCTCCGTCGTGGAGCCGAAGGAGGCGCATCTCTGCTGCGGGTCGGCCGGAACGTACAACATCCTGCAGCCGGCCATCGCCGGCCGGTTGCGGGACAGAAAGATCGACAACCTGACGGCCACGCAGCCGCAGGTGATCGCGACAGGCAATATCGGCTGCATGACGCAGCTTGCGGGCGGTACTGACATTCCGGTGGTCCACACGGTGGAACTGCTCGATTGGGCTACGGGCGGGCCGGCGCCGGCGAAGCTGAGCGACCGCGCCTGAGATGTCGCAGACCGAAATCGAACGGCGCATTCTCGAAGTCTTGACGGCCACATTGCAGCAGGACGACGTGCCCGCCGGGCAGCGGCTCGACGATGCCTTCCAAGTGATGGCCGCCTTCCGCGCCGCTCGCCTGAAACAACCGTTATCCGATTTGATCGGCCCGGCGGTACAGTCGGGTCCTTTCGCCGGAATGGCCTTCTTGGACCGTGTCTCCGAAGGTGCCTATATCCCGAAACTGCTGGGGTCTTACGAAGCCGAACTGCATGGAGTGATCGAAACGGCGTGTGCTGCCGGATATGACACGGTCGTGAATGTCGGTTGCGCCGAAGGCTACTACGCCGTCGGGCTCGCGCGGCGTCTACCGTCGGCCCGGGTTCATGCGTTCGATATCGATGCCCGCGCCCGGCAGTTGTGCCAACAACTCGCCGAGATGAATGGCGTTGCCGACCGCATGGAGGTTGCCGGAGAACTGATCGGGCCCGATTTCGTGAAATTCACGAACGGCCGGGTCCTGGTGCTGTGCGATATCGAGGGTGCCGAGGTCGAATTACTCAACCCCGGTTCCCATCCGGCCCTGCGGCATATGGATCTACTGGTTGAGATTCACCGCGTCGGTGACGCTTGGACTTCGGACATCCTGTATCCCCGGTTTGCGGAGAGCCACACGGTCTCCGAGATACAGCCGGAACCACGTCTTGCGACACGGTATCCCGCACTCGCCGGTCTGGACGAAGTCGACCGGTTCTTCGCACTGCTGGAACGGATCGAGCCAACCCGATGGGCTTTCCTGACGGCAACGGCGGTTTAGTCGAACAGCCGGCGCATGTGACTCCTACCGTGCGATCGACTTCAGGAACGACGTCCGGCCCTTGCCGGCCGCGATCATGAAGCTGGTGTCCGAGCCGCCGAGCAGGAATTGAGCGCCCATCTTGATGTAGCGCTCCATCGTATCGTGGTCGTAGATGCCGCCCATGCCGGCAA
The DNA here is from genome assembly GCA_021774335.1 of Alphaproteobacteria bacterium. GTDB lineage: Bacteria > Pseudomonadota > Alphaproteobacteria > UBA8366 > UBA8366 > JAJFJD01. The sequence continues at coordinate 192,268 of JAJFJD010000033.1, read as the reverse complement.
ACTTGCCGTTGTTGCGCGCGGCCGAGATTGTCGTCTCGTAAGCGGCGGCGATCTTGTCATCATTGTATTCGCCCGGGATACCCATTTCGGCGCTGAGATCGTTGCTGCCGATCAGCAGCACGTCGACGCCGTCCACGGCGGCAATCGCGTCGGCATTGGCGATCGCTTCCGGCGTTTCCAGCATGACGGTCACCATCGTGTTCTCGTTCATGATCTTGGGCAGTTCCGCCTTACCGGGGTTCTCGAAGCCGAGCTGCGGCAACAGGCCGGTCATCGACCGGTGGCCGATCGGCGGGAACTTGGCGTGGTCGACGGCTGCTTTCGCCTGCTCCGGTGTATCCACATGCGGCACCACGACCCCCATCGCCCCGCCGTCCAGCACGCGGGCGGCATGGAAATGCTGATGGCCTGGCACCCGGACGATCGGCGTGATCTCGGTGTCCAGCGCGGCGACGCTGATCTGGCAGACCAGATCGACGTCGAAGCTGCCATGCTCCATGTCGATGAAAAGCCAGTCGAAATCGCAGGTTTTGGCGATCTTGGCGATGTCGGTCGTGCGGGTTGACCGCAATCCGAAACCGATCGCGAGTTCGCCGGCCTGGAGTTTCTGCTTTGCGACGTTCGGGGTGATGCTCATCCTGAAAACTCCTTTATGTCGTTGGTCGAACCCAGGGCACGGGTAGGAATGTCGGCCATAGCCGTGGGTTGGTTGATCCGTATCCTGACGCCGATCAGGCGCCCCACACGTCCTTCAGCACGCGCATCCAATTCTCGCCCATCACCTTGCGGATGCGGTCTTCGGGCCAGCCGCGCTTTTCCATCGCGGCAGTGAGATTCGGGAAATCGCCGATGGTGCGCAGTCCGCCCGGCATTTTCACCGTGCCGTCGCCGGGCCGTTTCGGCACGACGCGGCGCGCATAGCTCTTATCCAATGAAAGGTACGTGAAAAAGTCGCCGTCCTGATCCTGGGTAAAATCGGTGCCGATGCCGACCGTGTCCTCGCCGACCAGGTTGATCAGATACTCGAAGGTATCGACGCAGTCTTCGACGGTGGAATCGGTGCCTTGCGCCATGAAGGGCGGGTAGGTCGCGAACCCGACGAAGCCGCCCTTGTCGGCGATGAAGCGAAGCTGGTCGTCGCTCTTATTGCGCGGATGGTCGAGCAGGCCGGCGGGCGCACAATGCGTATAGGCCACCGGCATCTTCGAATGTTCAATGGCGTCCTGGCTGGTCATCGGGCCGACATGTGACAGGTCGACCATGATGCCGACCGCATTCATCTCGTCCACGACCTCGCGGCCGAAGTCGGTGAGGCCGGCGTCCGTGCTTTCCCAGCACCCGGTGCCGACGAGGTTGCGTGTGTTGTAGGTGAGCTGCATCACGCCGACGCCGAGGTCCTTAAAAATTCGCAGGTAGTCGATGCGATCCTCGATGCCCCAGGTGTTTTGCCAGCCGAGATAGATGCCGGTCTTGTTCTCCGCCTTGGCGCGGCGGATGTCTTCCGTCGTGTGGACCTGCAGGATGATGTCGTCGTTGTCGCGAAACCACTGCTTCCACTGCGCCACATTGTCGAGTGAGCCGCGGATGCCTTCCCAGACCGAGCAGGTGGCGTTCACCGCGGTGAGGCCGCCCTTGCGCATGTCCTCGAATACCGCGCGGCTCCATTTTGAGATTTCCAGACCATCGATGATGATGGCGTCGCGATGAAGATCCGATCCTGACATGGCGTTTCCGCTCCCGATGACTATTGCTTTTCAATTCGTTTAGCACCCGAGTGTACGGGGCGGTAGACTGTCGGCCAAATTAGCCGCGGAAATCACGATTTCGGTATCTGCGCCGCGGCGGACTGGATTTCACGCGGGACTGGTTTAAGTCCCTCAGATTCATATTGCTCGGAAGGACATTGAGAATGCCACGGTCGGAAAAGATTGAATTTGAAGGCTCGCAGGGCCATACGCTGGCAGCCCGGCTCGAATTGCCGGACGCAGCGCCACGGGCCTACGCGCTGTTCGCGCATTGCTTCACCTGTTCGAAGGATATCTTTGCCGCGGCACGGATCGCGACCGGGCTTGCCGAGGAGGGTATCGCGGTCCTGCGGTTCGATTTCACCGGCCTGGGCGCCAGCGACGGTGAGTTCGCCAATACTAATTTTTCGTCGAACGTGGACGACCTCATCCGCGCGGCCGACTATCTGCGCGACGAACACGGGGCGCCATGCGTCATCATTGGGCACAGCCTAGGCGGTGCGGCCGTTCTTGCAGCAGCGGGGCGCATTCCGGAAATCAAGGCGGTCGCCACGATCGGCGCGCCGTCCGACCCGTCGCATGTGCAGCATTTGTTTGCCGAAGCCCGGCCCGAAATCGAAGCGCAGGGTGAGGCCGAGGTAAACCTCGCCGGCCGCACCTTCCGGATTCAGAAACAGTTTCTCGACGATATCGAGAGCCACAAATTGTCGGACGCTATCGCCGCAATGAAAAAGCCGCTGCTGGTTTTCCATTCGCCGCTCGACAATACCGTGGGGATCGACAACGCCGGCGCGATCTTCGTTGCCGCGAAGCACCCCAAGAGCTTCATCTCATTGGACGAAGCCGACCATCTGCTGAGCCGCCGCGAGGACGCCATCTATGTTGCCACCGTCCTGTCCGCCTGGGCGACGCGCTATCTCGGCGAAAACGATGCGAAGACGGAGACCACGCCTGAAACCGAGGACGGTGTCGTCGTGGTGCGCGAGACCGGCAACGGCGCCTTCCAACAAGAGGTCCTGAACGGACCGCATCGCATGCTGGCGGATGAACCGCCGACGGTTGGCGGGACGAACACGGGGCCGACCCCATACGGTTACTTGTTGGCGGGCCTCGGCGCTTGTACGTCGATGACGATGCGCATGTATGCCAACCGGAAGAAATGGCCGCTGGTACAGGCGTCGGTGACGCTCAAACACGACAAGATCCATGCGGCCGACTGCGACGAATGTGAAACCCGTGATGGCAAGGTCGACCTCATCGAGCGTGAGATCGAGCTTACCGGGCCGCTCGACGACGAGCAGCGCGCCAAACTGATCGAGATTGCCGACAAGTGCCCGGTTCACCGGACGCTGCATTCCGAGATTAAGATCACGACGCAGTTGAAAGGGTGACGCCTAGCCTTGCCTGCTCTTCGGCAGTGACAACAGGACATGTTGGATGACGCCTTGCGCGGAGGCCCACGCCTGCTCGCGCCAATCGGTGTTGTCCGGATAGAACACCCCACCACTGCCGGCGGATAGAACCGACCGCATCGAGTAGGTGCCAAATTCGAGGACGGCGGCAGTCAGGTCGCTGCGCTCGAGTGCGGTGATCAGACCATGCGCCAGATCACCGGGCGTGCCGTGCGGCGTCGGCGTGGAAGGGTCTTCGGTTGTGCCGAACAGTCGCGCGGCGCGTTCCATTGCTGGATCGCTATGGGTCCGGCACGCGAGCAGATCCGCCTCGCCGTAATATCCGGGACCGGTCCGCAGGTCGATCAAGCTGATCGATTGCGCCTTGGCGAAATAAGTGTCGGCGATTTGGCAGAGAACGCGCGCCTGCCACGGGATGCTGCCGCCGCTGTCCTGCTTCGGGGCATGGGTTTCCTGGACATAGGATGCGAATCGGTTCTCGGCGGCGGCGAGCGCGTGGTTGCTCCACTCCCGGATCGAGGTGTCCGATATCGCGGGCCCGCGATTGCCAAGTCCCGAAAGGCCCGCCGGTCCGACCGCATGGACCAGGACAAGCGCGATGTCATTGCGGCCTATCCGGCCTAGCCCCTCACGTAACAACGCCGTTTGGATTCCCGATGCACAGAGGCCTTCATCAACCCACGAGCCATTGGTCAAGGTTAGGACGATCGGTGCTTTATGCGGTCCGACGCGGGCCACATCTATGATCGGCTCACCGCTATCGTCGATGTCTCTTGGCGCATAGTAGGAGGAGAAATCCAGATTCAACGCGTTGCAGGCGGCGATAAACTGCGCCCGCGCATTCAAGCGGTCTGAAGCGAAATATCGCGAGACGGACATTCGGTTACAATCGGTTGCGGCACGACCCCTGCTCACCATGCCTCGCGATATTGCTATCGGCAATCGCCAAATTGTGGATTGCCAAAAAGTGGCGAATTTCTCCATACTTGGCGGATGATTCGAGCTTTGATCATCATCCTGGGCCTCGTGTGCTGGACCGGACTGCCGGCGTCCGCTGATTCGGGTAGTTCTCAGGCCGTGAACCGGCTGTTTGACGCCTTGAAGGGCGCGCGGGACGCATCCGAGGGCAATCGCCTGACGTCGCTTATCTGGCAGTTATGGAACCATCCGGAAGACCCGGAAACCGGTGAATTGATGACCGAGGGCCGGAGTGCGTTGGAAAAACTGGATTTCCGCACGGCGCTCAAACGGTTTGAAGAAGTGATCAAGCGATCGCCCGAGCTGGCGGAAGGATGGAATAAGCGCGCCACGGTCTATTACGTAATGGGCAATTTCAAGGCCTCGATCCGCGATATTCAGCAGGTTTTACGACTTGAACCGCGGCATTTCGGGGCGCTGGCGGGCCTCGGTATGAATTACGATGCGCTAGGCGATAAACAGCAGGCGTTGAACGCATGGCGGCGGGCGCTGGACGCCAACCCGCATATTGAGGATGCGCCGGTCCGCATTCGCCAACTCGAAAAGGATCTGCAACAGCAGAATATTTGACGGCCCACATGGTCGCGAACCATGTCGTCGCGAATCACACCGTGGCGGACCACACCGTGGCGGACCACATCGTGGCGGGACCTGCACGAACGCGGTATTGTTCGCGGGACAGTCCCTTTCGAGCCTCGAACAATGCGTGACCTGCCGCAGGATCTCAGAATCGCCCTGATCCGTCTCGATCTGCTTGCCGCCGATACGCCTGCGACCGCCGAGCCGCTGACCGGCGGGGTGTCGTCGGATATCTGGCGTGTCGATCTGCCGGATGGCCCGATCTGCATTAAACGTGCGCTCGCGAAGCTGAAGGTCGATGCCGATTGGCAGGTTCCGGTCGAGCGCAATCAATACGAGATATCCTGGCTGGAAACCGTCGCGGCGATTGCGCCGTCGGCCGCCCCGCGGCTGCTGGGCCGGTGCGAGGAGGATGGGCTCTTCGCCATGGAGTACCTTGATCCTGCGGCGTTCCCGCTTTGGAAGTCGGAATTGATGGCGGGCCGCGCGGATTCCGAATTCGCAGCATCGGTCGGCGCAACGCTCGGCCGAATTCACGCGGCAACAGCGGATGACGCGGCGGTCGCTGCACGGTTCGACAGCGCGGCCATTTTTCACGCCATTCGCCTGGAGCCTTATTTGGAAGCGACGGCGCACCGTCACCCGGACCTATCCGCCGCCTTGCAGGAGTTGGTGACCGTCACCGCGGACACGCGGAGGGCGTTAGTGCATGGCGATGTCAGTCCGAAGAATATTCTCGTTGGCGGTAAGGGGCCGGTCTTCCTCGATGCGGAATGCGCGTGTTTCGGCGATCCGGCCTTCGATCTCGCTTTTTGCCTTAATCATCTGTTGCTGAAGTGCCTGTATCGGCCAGACACGGCCACGGCGTATCTGGACTGTTTCACCGCGATGTCCGGCGCTTATTCGACGGCGGTTAACTGGGAGGATCGCGCGGCGCTGGAACAGCGTGTCGCGCATTTGCTGCCCGGATTGCTGCTGGCGCGAGTTGACGGGAAATCACCGGTCGAATATCTCGGTGATCCAAGGCAGCACGCCTGTGTTCGTGGTTTTGCCCGCGCATTGCTGAATGCGCCTGTCTCGCGGCTCGACACGCTGCGGGATCGATGGGCCGATGCGATCGCCAACCACCGAGGAGCAGCCGCGTGAGCGTATCGAGTATTACCGATGTCCATGCCCGGCGGGTCTGGGATTCCCGTGGGCGCCCGACCTTGGAGGTCGAGGTGACGGTAGGGTCCGGCGCCGTCGGCCGGGCCATCGCGCCCGCCGGTGCGTCCACCGGGTCGGGTGAGGCGGTCGACCGGCGCGACGGCGGCGACGCTTTCGGCGGCTACGATGTGACCAAGGCGATCGCGGCGGTAAATGATGAGATTTCCGATGCGTTGATCGGCCTCGACGCCGAGGACCAGGAAAATGCCGATGCGGTGCTCATCGAGCTGGACGGGACGCCCGACAAGAACCGGCTTGGCGGAAATGCCATGATCGCGGCATCGATGGCAGTCGCACACGCTGCCGCCGCGGCGGCGGAGATGCCGCTATGGCGCTATCTCGGCGGCCTGGCGGCGCACACGCTGCCGTTGCCCGAGATTCAAATTTTCGGCGGCGGGGCGCATGCGGCCTCACGCGTCGACATCCAGGATTTCATGGTGATGGCGGTGGGTGCGGAAGACTACGCGCAAACGCTCGACTGGACCGCGGAAGTGTATCGCGCGGCTGGGGCCTTGATGTCCGAAAGCGGGTTGCTTCAAGGCGTTGCCGACGAGGGCGGCTTCTGGCCGGCTTTCGACAGCAACGAAGCCGCCCTGGACATGCTGCTGCGGTCGATCGAACGCGCGGGGTTCCGGCCGGGCGAGGATGTCGCAATTTCGCTCGATATTGCCGCGTCGGAGTTCGGCAAGGACGGGCGCTATACACTGGGGTTGGAAAAACGCGAGTTGGACAGCGACGGGTTGATCGAAATGCTGCTCGGCTGGGTCGACCGCTATCCGATCGTCTCGATCGAGGATCCGCTGGGCGAGGATGATGAAGACGGTCTCATTCGGTTCACAGCGGCGGCGGGTGATAAACTCCAGATTATCGGCGACGACTATTTGGTCACTAACGCGGAACGGGTCGGCCATGCGGCGGGCGTCGGCGCGTGTAATGCGGTGCTCGTGAAGCCGAATCAGGTCGGCACACTGACGGAAACGCGGGCGGCGTTTGACGCGGCCCGTGCGGCGGATTGGGGTGCAGTGGTCTCGGCCCGGTCGGGCGAGACGGAGGACGTGACGATCGTCCATCTGGCAGTCGGCTGGGGCGCCTATCAGCTCAAGGTCGGCTCATTCGCACGCTCTGAGCGGATGGCGAAATGGAACGAAGGTCTGCGGATCGCCGATGCGCTCGGCGATCACGGCCAACTGGCGGCGAGCACACTGTTCCCGTGGGGACGTTAGAAAAGGACCAGCATCTGTGACCGACTATACGACATTGGAAGATCTTGAAGCGGCGATCGCGCGGGAACTGGCCTATATGGATTTCCCGCCGAAGGATTGGATGCTCGATCATCAGCATCCAAGCGGCGATCCCGTTTACGACGTGGTGATCGAAGGCGCCGGTATGCAGGGGCTGGCAATTGCGCATGCGCTTATCCGGCAACGGGTCCGAAACGTCATGCTGCTCGACGAGAATGCCGTCGGCCGGGAAGGGCCATGGATCACCTATGCCCGGATGCAGTCGCTGCGAACGCCCAAAATTTTTGTCGGCCCCGATCTCGGTCAGCTCAATCTCGCGGTGCGCACCTGGTACGACATCAAGCATGGCACTGGCGAGTGGGACAAACTGGTCAAGGTCCCGAAAGACGAGTGGATGGACTATCTCAATTGGTTCCGCGAGGTGCTGCAGTTACCCGTGGAGAACGAGGTAACGCTGAAGCTTGTCGAGGCCGAAGGCGACTTTCTGCGGTTGACCATCGAACAAGGCGGTGCGACGCGGACGATTTATGCCCGGAAGCTGGTGCGCACCGCCGGAATCGCGGGCTGCGGCGGCAAGCATATCCCGGCGATCGTGTCCGACGGACTGCCGTCCGATCGTTATGCGCACAGCGCGGACATGATCGACTTTGCGGCGCTCAAGGGGCAGGACGTGGGCGTGATCGGCTGCGGCGCGTCGGGCTTCGACAACGCCGCAACCGCGCTCGAACAGGGTGCGAAGTCGGTTCACATTCTGATGAGGCGGAAGCGGTTGCAAACGGTCGTTATCTCCCGCGCGATGCATTCGGTCGGCTACCTCCAGCATTTCGGCGATCTGGAGGATGCGCAGCGCTGGGAGATCATGAACCACTTTTCCGGCTTTACCCCGCCGCCGCCGGAAGAAACTCTGGCGCGTACTACCCGCCATGACAATTTTCACCTGCGTGCCGACAGCTCGTTGAATGCCATCGGGATGGCTGGCGATAAGGTTCACGTCGAAACCCCGTCGGGACCGATCGACCTGGATTTCCTGATCTGTGCGACCGGCTTTACGATTGATGTCACCAAGGTGCCCGAGCTTACCCCGCTGTCCGAGGACATCATGGTGTGGCACGATCGCTATGATCCGCCCGCCGGGCAGGAGAATCCGGATTTGGGTCTGCATCCGTATCTCGGTCGGAATTTTGAGTTCATTGCGAAGAACCCGGAACAGAGTCCGCGCATTGCCGATATCCATGAATACGGCATCGCGTCCATATCCAGCTTGGGACCGATCTGCACCGGCCTGCATGGGATGGCTTTCGGTGTAGAACGGCTGGTGCGCGGTATCACGCGCGATCTCTTCGTGGCGGATGGCGATGCGCATGTGGCGCAAATCTTGAACGTGAATGAGCCGCCGATCTCGCCCGACAGCGAAGAAGATTGGACCATCTGACCGGGATCGATCACTGCTCTTGCAGAATTAAGCGCGGTCGTAGAGGGTGGCGACGCATAAGATGCTCGGCGACCGACCGGCGGAAAGGAAAGAGCGCATGCCACGGCGTTTCTGGTTCGAGTTCGACTTGGACCCCGACGATCAGAACATCCCGGTCTACCTGCGGCACGGTTGCGGCGTGACCGCGGAGGACTATGAGGACGCGGTCAAGATCGTGCATGAGCGGGTGTTCCACGGCGAGCCGCTTCCGTCGATCGTCAGGATGATCGAAGACGTCGACGTCGCCACGCTCGACGGCAATCACGTGCTGCCGAACATGGGACTACCGCTGATCCGCGGCGTCTGGTTCCCACTGGGATTTAATAAAGGCTCCGAATAGAATCCGCAGGCCCGTTAACGTCGGCGGCTGCCCGGTGCTTCGACACGGGCGATGCGCAGGATATTGGTCGAGCCCGGCGTGCCGAACGGGAAGCCCGCGGTGATCACGATGCGGTCGCCGGGATTGGCAAATCCGTCGGTCAGCACGTGCTGACTGGCATTTTCCACCATATCGAGGAAGTCGCGGGCATCCGCTGAATGGACGCTGTGCACGCCCCAGACGATGGCCAGACGGCGTGCGGTGTCGCGGCTGGGGGTCAGCCCGATCACCGGGACGTCCGGCCGCTCGCGCGCGGCGCGCAGTGTGGTCGAGCCGGATGTGGTGTAGCTGACGATGGCCTTAACCGAGAGAGTGTTGGCGACTTGCCGTGCGGCGGCGCTGATCGCGTCAGCCGCGGTCGCATCCGGATCCAAGCGCGCTGCATCGCCGATGCGCCGGTACAGCGGGTCCTGTTCCGTATGTTCGATGATGCGGTTCATCATCTGCACGGCTTCGATGGGATAGTCGCCGGCGGCGGATTCGGCGGACAGCATCACCGCGTCCGCGCCGTCATACACCGCGGTCGCGACGTCCGAGGCCTCGGCGCGGGTCGGGGTCGGCGAATTCACCATCGATTCGAGCATCTGCGTCGCGACGATCACCGGCTTCCCGGCATCGCGGCAGGCGCTGATAATGCGTTTCTGCAGGACGGGAACTTCTTCGGGCGGCATCTCAACGCCGAGATCGCCGCGCGCGACCATCACCACGTCGGACAGTTCGACGATTTCCTCGAGGCTGTCGATCGCTGCGGGTTTTTCCAGCTTGGCCAAAAGGGCGGCACGCCCGGCGATCAGGCGGCGCGCGTCGGCAATGTCCTGCGCGCGTTGGACGAAGGATAACGCGACATAGTCTACGCCTTGGTTGAGGCCGAACTGCAGGTCCGATTGATCCTTTGCGGTGAGTGGCGATAGCGGCAGCACCACACCCGGGACGTTCACGCCCTTGCGGTTTGAGATGACGCCGCCGTTGACGACGGTGGTGTCGGCCGACGTGCCGTCGCAGGCATCGACGCGCAGCCGGATCTTGCCGTCGTCGATCAGCAAGTCGGTCGGCGCGTCAAGCGCTTGGAAAATCTCTTTATGCGGCAGTTGGACCCGATCCTGTGTGCCCGGCTTGTCATCCATGTCGAGGCGAAATTTCGCCCCCGTTTCCAGCGTGATCTGGTCGTTTTCGAAGGTGCCGATCCGAAGCTTCGGTCCCTGCAAATCCATCATGATCGCGATGGGGCGGCCGGTTTCATCCTCAAGCGCCCGGATCGCGTCGATCAGGGGGATTTTGTCTTCCTGTGTTCCGTGGCTGAAGTTGAGGCGGAATACATCGACGCCGGATTCGAACAGGGATCGGATGATTGCCGGGTCCGAACTGGCGGGCCCGAGCGTGGCGACGATTTTCGTCAAATGTCTGCGCCGCATTTTTTTGTTTCCCTGTTTCCGAAGCAGCCGCGACCGGCCGGTTCGTCCTGGCGGTTTACCCTATCGCGTATACGGACACTATGGCTTTTTGGTTAACAAATCTTAACCACGAATCGCGTTCATAGCGGGAAAATGGGCGGTGGGCGTGGCCCACGATCAGGGCGTGGGCGCCAGATCGATCGATTGAAGCCGGCGTTCGTGGTCTTCCTCGGCAGCCTCATCGCTGTATTTCCAGACGATCATCCCGGTAAGACGGCCGCGGATTGCTTGTTCGGGCGCTTCCCGGAAGCCGTCGAAAATGGAGTCATCATGGGCGAGTTCCGCATGCGCGGCGGCGACCACTGAATCGCTGAGCGCGATATCCGTGCCGAGGTCGCGGGTCAGGTGCTCGATACGGCTCGCGACATTGACTGTGTCCCCGATGACGGCGAATTCCAGGCGTTCCGCCGTGCCGATATCGCCCATGATAACCGTGCCGTGATGCACGCCGATCCCGACATCGATCCGTTGATAGCCGAACTCGTCGCGTTCCCGGTTCCATTTCACGATGGCGTTCCGCATCGCGATCGCGCAGGCGATGGCATTCGTGGCATCACGTGTGCCTTTTTTAGGGACACCGAACGTCGCCATCAGACCATCGCCGATAAATTTGTCGAGCGTGCCGCCATGCGCAAACACCTCTTGCGACATGCGACCGTGAAAACTGCGCAGTAACTCGAGGGTATCCCGCGGCGACAGTTGTTCGGCGAAGGAGGTGAAACCCCGAATGTCCAGGAACATGACGGCTGCATCCTGGATGAATTCGTTGCCGAGGGTATCGTGATCGCGGGTCAGTTCTTCGACGAGGTTGGGCGAAAAGTACCGGGCCAGGTTCGCGCGCTGCCGTTCCACGTCGGCCTGTTCGAAGGCAAGCCGGCGCATTCGCCAAACCACCGAGGCCAAGACGCCCGTGACGACGAGGACGATGAACACGTCTTTGAAGGCGGCCGGCACATCGACAAATGTCGGATACAGGAAGGTCTGCAGTTGTGTTTCCGGGGAAAGCTCGTTCCATGCCGAATAATCCGAATGCGTCAGGGTGTCGGGCAGCATCGAAATTGCGAGAATGGCGACGCTCCACAGCAAAGAAATCGTCACGCCGGCCCAGATGACCTGCCGCGGCGAATAGGTCAGCAGCGTGCCGGCCAGAAAGACGTAGAAATACGGGAAGTTTCCCATCCGAAGCGCCATCTGTGGCGGCCAGTCGCCTTGATAGATCGGGCTTGGAAAGATCAGGATCGCCGCCAGCAGGACGATATCCAGTGTGATGAACAGATACCCCGGCCAGAACCGCGTCGGATCACGTTCGACCACAAGCTGATGCGCCAGTCCGATGGCAACGAACAGGACCAGCGTGAACAGATAGAAGGATGCGGTCGGGAAGGGCACCTGGAACGCGATCCATACCCCAATCGCGGCCATCGCCGCCGCACGGGTCCAGGTTGCCTGTTTCAATCCGGCAATGGCTTCGCGTTCGATCTTGCGCTCGATCCGCGATTCGATCCGGTTCTTTAGCTCGGTCACGCTTACCGGTGGCATGGCCTAAGCATACCCCTTCCGTGCAATGAAGATTCCCCAGAGAATAATCGCCCCGCCGACCGTCTGCCATGCTGTGATGGGTTCCGCAAGGATGAAAAATGCTAACACGGCGGCGGCGACGGGCTCGGTAAGCAGCCCGACGGCGGCTAAGCCTGCGGGCAGATGGGCCAGGGCGTAGACCACGAACCCCTGTCCCGCTGCGTGGCTGACCCACGCGAGCGCCAGCAGGATTGCCCAACCGTAGGCCGTGACCGCGACCATTGTCTCACCACTGAGGGCGGCGACAGGAAGCAAGACCACCGATGTGCCGATCGACGTCCACAACAGGATCGTGGCGGTGCTGAATACGGGACGCAGACGCTCGACCGCCATCAGGTAGCTTCCCAGGAAAACGGCGGTCACCACCCCGTAGAAATCACCCAGCAGATTGTCAGGATTTAACGCAAAACTCCCACCGGCGAGGCACATACCCCCGATCAGGGACAAGACGAGGCCGCCGATGAAAACCCGGCCGATCGACCGCCGGAACAGCAACCAGTCGGCCAACACCACCACGACCGGCGCGGAGTTGGCGAACAGGGTCGCGTTCGCGACCGATGTGTGATGCAGCGACAAATGCCAAAAGGCGAGGTCGCCCGCGAAGAACACGCCCGCCAAGAAGAGGAGCCCGAAGTCCTTGGTCGACGCGGCGCGGTGTTTGATGCCGGCTTTCGGGCGCAACGCCAGCCACAGCCAAACGATCGGAACTGCCAGGAACGGCCGGTAGAAGGCGGAGGAAATAGGACCCAATTCGCTCAACCGGACGAATATCGCGGAAGCGCCAACCGCGACGGCGCCGACCAACAAAGCCGCAAACGCGAGCGTATCGACGCGTCGTGAGGTCAGAGGAAGGTCGGACTGTGGCATGGCGCGACTATATAGAAAAAAAACGTTCGGGCCCTAGCGTCGGTACCGACGGGGCCTTTATTCGCCTCGGCCATTCGATATAGTGCCGCCTATGTCCGCTCTCTCAAACAAACCGGATGGGGCCGCTCAATTGTTGGGCCCAGCCGACCCATCCCCCGCCGAAGTGATTGACGGCTCCCCGGAGTCGGAAGTCATGCTGATCTGCGATCACGCCAGCGCCGCCCTTCCGCAGTCGCTGGGAACGCTCGGCCTGGACGACTCTGAAATGGAACGCCATATCGCGATCGATATTGGCGCGGCGCCGCTAACGCGGAATCTGGCCGACCATTTCAAGGCGACTGCTGTCCTGGCTGGGTATTCCCGGCTGCTGATCGACTGCAACCGGGAAGTGGACGATCACACGTCGATCAGGGAAATCAGCGAAGGCACGATCATCCCCGGCAACCGCCGCCTGCTCTCCGTGGACCGGGTGGCGCGGATCGAGGCGATCTTCCATCCCTATCATGCGGCGATCCGGGATTGCCTGCAGTCCCTGCAACGGAACGGCCTGCGGCCTGCGGTCGTCGCGATGCACACCTTCACTCCCAGCTTTCACGGGATCGATCGGCCCTGGGAGGTCGGAATTCTGTCCGGCCGCGACCGCCGTATCGCGGACCCGCTCATCGCCGCGCTTGAGGCGGAGTCGCTGACCGTCGGCGACAATCAACCGTATTCGGCGATGGCATTCGCCGGCTATACGATCGAGGCCCACGCGATGGCCGCGGGCCTTGCCAATGTTATGATCGAAGTGCGCCAGGACTTGGTGGCCGACGATGACGGCGTCCGGCAATGGACCGACACCTTGTGCCGGGTGCTGGAGCCTATCCTGAGCGACGCCAGCCTCTTTGCATCGAAGCAAGCCGGAGCCAGCGAGGCATGACACAGTCCGACCAGCCGCTCACGATCGGGATCGAAGAGGAATACATGCTCGTCGATCCGGAAACGCGTGATCTTGTCGCCGATCCGCCGCGTGATTTGCTGGAGGATTGCAAGAAACGGGTCGCGCAGGATATTGGAAACGTCACGCCTGAATTTTTGCGCGCGCAGATCGAGGTGGATACATCGGTTTGCGGCACCATCGCCGAATGCCGTGAGAAACTCGCGACTTTGCGCCGCTGCACGGCCGAGGCGGCGGAACGGCACGGGCTGCGCATCATCGCCGCGTCTACCCACCCTTTCGCCCAATGGACGGCGCAGCAGCATACCGACGGCGACCGCTACAATCTGTTGGCGCGGGACCTGCAGGCGGTCGCGAACCGATTGCTGATCTGCGGCATGCATGTCCATGTCGGCGTCGATGACGACGAGTTGCGCATCGACCTGTTGAATCAAGTCAGCTATTTCCTGCCGCATCTGCTGGCGCTGAGCACGTCGTCACCGTTCTGGCAGGGGCGTGACACGGGGTTGCGTAGTTACCGGCTGAGCGTGTTCGACGAACTGCCGCGCACCGGCCTGCCCGAGAAGTTCGATAGCTACGGCGAATATTCGCGTCATGTGGACGCGCTCGTGCGCGCGGGCGTGATCGAGGATTCGACGAAGATTTGGTGGGATATCCGGCCGAGCGCGCGGTTCCCGACGCTCGAGGTGCGGGTCAGCGACATCTGCACGCGTCTCGACCACGGCATTACCATCGCGGCGCTCTATGCCTGCCTGCTGTCGATGCTACGGCGGTTGCGGCGCAACAACCAGCGCTGGCGCGTCTATGCGAACATGCTGATCCAGGAGAACCGATGGCGGGCGCAGCGCTATGGGACCGACGAAGGCTTGGTCGATTTCGGCCGTGGCGAAATCGTTCCCTATGAGGAACTGCTGGATGAGATCCTCGAGCTGTTGGCCGAGGATGCGGAACGGCTTGGCTGCATCGATGAAATAAATGCGGCGCGTGATATCCTGAAGGACGGGACCAGCGCGCATCGACAAGTGCGGGTTTATGATGCGGCGTTGCAAGCCGGTGCCGACGAGACCGAGGCGCTCCACACGGTAGTGGATTGGCTGATAGGGGAAACGCTGAATGGTGTAACTGTCGAAGGGGGCTGAATTTTCGGTAGGACCGCACCAAATTAATGGTTAGATGTTTGAATAGCTCGGGAAAGACCAAGGATATGGACGACAAGACACGAACCGAATTGGAAGCGGCGACCTTTCGCCGGTTGCGCGATCATCTTCGTGAAAATACCGATGTTCAGAATATAGACCTTATGAACCTTGCCGATTTCTGCCGGAATTGTTTATCGAAATGGTACAAGGCTGAGGCCGAGGATCGCGGCGTCGACCTGGAATACGAAGCCGCCCGGGAAATCGTCTACGGCATGCCGTACGGCGAGTGGAAATCCAAGTATCAGACCGAGGCGACGCCGGAGCAGAAGGCGAAATTCGACGCGTCGAACAAGCACTAACCGGCCTCTAAAGCGCTATTTTCGTTGGAGAGTTTCGACCGGCATTGCTAAGCGCGGTGACGGGCCACTGTGCGCTTGTCCGCGCCGGGAGGCTGGTCTAATGTCGCGCTCCAATTTGATAAACCGACACTTCAGGGGGTGAGTATGGCCGAAGGCGACGGCGCCGCGGGCGAACGTCTACGATCGTTCATTCAACGTATTGAACGGCTCGAAGAAGAGAAAAAAACGATCAGCGACGACATTCGCGAGGTGTATGCGGAAGCCAAGTCCAATGGCTATGACCCCAAGGTCATGCGTCAGGTCGTGCGGATTCGGAAATTGGACGATGCCGACCGTCAGGAGCAGGAAGCGATTCTTGAGACTTACCTGTCCGCGCTCGGGATGTCGGGCTGACTAGCCTTCCGGGGCGGGCAGTTTCGCGAGATTGTGTGCGATCCGGGCATAGAGCGCGCGGGTCCATTCTGACGCATCCTCGCTGCCCGGCGATTTGTGGGACCGGAAATCGCGTGGCGTAATCAGGATTTCGGTGTTCGTGATGCCGGCGTCGGCCACGAGCGTGAAAATTTCTTCCACCGCATCTTCGCCAAGTGCCAGGCATCCTTCGGTTCCGGTGGTCGGCCCGTGGATGACGATGTCTCCGCCAAGTTTGGTCCGGCCGTCGCTTTGCGCCCGCGCTTTGTCGAAAGCGTTCGGATACCCGATCATCAACGACACATACGCGGCCGAGTTGGGGTTCAAGTACCGCAGTCGGTAGCTGCCCTCGGGAACCTGATGGTCACCGGCGCGCAGCTTGGGCCCGGGCCCACCCGCGGCCGCGACGATCCGATGATCCATGACATAGCGCAGCGTGCCGTCGCGGCCCGGCGCATAAATTTGCAGCCGGCGTTCTTCCTTGAGCCCCACCAACACGATGCGCGCCGGGGGATAGGGAACTTCCGCCCGCAGGAAATGTGCCAGCAACCGGTTGCGCGCCGCCGAGCCGAACTGTTCCAGGCGATCGTCGATACTATGCTGCTGCCGTGGAAGTTGGTTCAGCTTGAACCAAACCACGCCGAGCGGCGCCGTCAGAACGGCAATGGCGATGACGATTGCGTAAATCCGTGCTGTCATGACGCGTTTGTGGCGTTAAATACCGGCGACATTGGGGCAGGCCTGTGAATTTTCGTTGATCGCGGCGCGCGGGACTACTCCGCTGCGCTGACCACTGCCGCCGTCTGCGGGTCGCGATACGCGGCAACTAACTCATCCTGTCGTGTTTTGGCACAGGCGATATTCGCGTCCTTCACGTGACCGAACCCGCGAATTTGTTCCGGAATGCTCGCGATCTCAACGGCCAGCCCATGGTTCTCCGGCGTCAGCGTTTGCAGAAGCGTTTCGATGGTCGCTTCATAATCCGCGATCAATTGCCGCTCGGTTTTGCGCTCTTGGGTATAGCCGAAGGGGTCGAAGGGCGTGCCGCGCAGGAATTTCAATTTTGTGAGCATGCCGAACGCTTTGAACACCCACGGGCCATACTCACGCTTTCGTAATTCGCCGGTCACCGGATCCTTCGGCGCCAGCAAGGGCGGGGCGAGATGGAACTTCAATTTGAAATCCCCTTCGAAGGCGGCGTTGAGCCGGTCCTGGAACCCCGGATCGGTGTAAAGCCGGGCGACTTCATACTCGTCCTTATAGGCGAGCAATTTGAAGAAGTAGCGCGCAACCGTTTCGGTCAGGCCTTGATCCTGCGGTGTGTTAACCGCCTGAACCGTGCGGACCCGGTCAACCAGCCGTGTGTACCGTTCCGCATATTGCGCGTTCTGATAGTCCGTTAAGAAGGCGATGCGGTCCTCGATCAGAGTACGCAGCCGTGTGTTCGGGTCGGCGGGTTCGGCCGGTTCCGGAACGTTCGGCGCGGCAATTCGTTGCACCGCTGCCACGTCATGCGCGGCGCGCCGGCCCCAAGTGAAGGCGCTTTGGTTGGACTGTACGGCGACGCCGTTCAATTCGATCGCTTTGAAAATGGCTTCGGCCGAGATCGGGATCAGACCCTTTTGAAACGCGTAGCCCAGCATGAACATGTTGGATGCGATCGAATCACCCATCAGGTCGGTCGCCAGGCGCGTGGCATCGATGAAATGCGTCTTTTTCGGCCCCACGGTCTGCTCGATATTCGAATGCAGCTCGTCGGTGGGGAATTGGAAATCCGGATCGCGGGTGAAATCGCCGGTGATCGTTTCGTAGGTGTTGATGACGGCGCTGGTATTGCCCGGGCTTACTTTGCTGAGATTGTCGCCGCGTGCGGCGACGATGATGTCGCAGCCAAGAATCAGGTCTGCTCCGCCGGACGCCAAACGGACAGCGTGAATGTCTTCAGGCTGTTGCGCCAAGCGCACATGGCTGACCACCGCGCCGCCTTTCTGCGCTAGGCCGATCATGTCGAGGATGGAGCAGCCTTTGCCCTCGATATGGGCCGCCATGCCAAGCAGCGCGCCGACCGTGACGACGCCGGTGCCGCCGACACCTGTCACGAGGATGCCATAGGGCTTGTCGATGGACGGTATCTTGGGGTCGGGGAGCGCTTCGAAAATGTCGGGCTGTGTTCCGTCGCCTCCGCGGCGTTTGCCCTTCTTGGGCGCACCGCCGTGTACTGTCACGAAGCTGGGGCAGAAGCCGTTGACGCAGGAGAAATCCTTGTTGCAGCTCGACTGGTCGATCTTGCGCTTGCGGCCGTACTCCGTTTCGACAGGGACGACCGACAGGCAGTTCGATTTTGCGGAACAGTCGCCGCAGCCTTCGCAGACGAGTTCGTTGATGAAGGCGCGCTTGGGCGGGTCCGGATAGAGCCCGCGTTTCCGCCGCCGCCGTTTTTCCGCGGCACAGGTCTGGTCATAGACCATGACGGTGACGCCGGGCGTTTCCCGCAGTTTGCGCTGGACCGCATCCAGGTCGTCCCGATGATGGACGGTAACGCCCGCCGCGAATTCGGCCTTGCGATCGTATTTTTCCGGTTCGTCGGTGACCACGACGATGGTCTCTACGCCCTCGCCGTGCAATTGCTGGGTGATACGCGGGACCGTCAGTGGTCCGTCCATCGGCTGGCCGCCGGTCATCGCGACGGCGTTGTTGAACAGGATCTTGTAGGTAACCTTGACGCCCGATGCGACCGCCATCCGGATCGCGAGTATGCCCGAATGGTAATAGGTGCCGTCGCCGAGGTTGACGAAAACATGGTCGGTTTCGGTGAACGGCGCCTGGCCGACCCAAGTCACGCCTTCGCCGCCCATATGGGTATAGGTGTCGGTGTCGCGGTCCATCCACTGCGCCATGTAATGGCAGCCGATCCCGGCCAATGCCCGGCTTCCTTCGGGAACCTTGGTGGATGTGTTATGCGGACAGCCGGAGCAGAAATACGGGGTGCGCAGGACGCTCGGGTCACGGCCCTTGAGGGCGCGTTCCTGCTCCGCGAGGAATTCGACCCGTTCTTCGATCTGCGGGCTGGTATGGAACCGTTTTAGCCGGTCGGCGATGACTCGCGCGATCCGGCCGGGCGTCAATTCACCGTTCGACGGCAGGATGAAGTTGCGGTTCTCGTCGAATTTGCCGACGACAACGGGGCGGACGTCCGTGCGCCAATTGTATAGCTGTTCCTTGAGCTGGTTCTCGATCAGTGCGCGCTTCTCCTCGATGACGAGGATTTCCTCCAACCCTTCGGCGAATTCGCGCATGCCGTCGCGTTCGAGCGGCCAGGTCATGCCCACCTTGTAGATGGAGAGCCCGATGTCCTGGGCATAGGTCTCGTCGATACCGAGGTCTTCGAGCGCCTGCCGCACGTCGAGATAGGATTTGCCGCAGGTTACGATTCCGATGCGCCGTTTCGACCCATCGATCACGGCCCGGTTCAGGTTGTTCGCGCGGGCGAAGGCGAGTGCTGCGTACAGTTTGTGATGATGCAGCCGTTCTTCCTGCTCCAGCCAGCCGTCCGGCCAGCGGATATTCAGACCGCCCGACGGCATGTCGAAGTCTTCGGGAAGCTTGATGTCGATGCGGTGCGGATCGACATAGACGGATGCAGAGGTGTCGACAGTTTCCGCCACCACCTTGAACGCGACCCAGCATCCGGAGTAGCGCGACATCGCCCATCCGAAGAGTCCCATGTCCAGGAATTCCTGAACGCCCGATGGGTTCAACACCGGAATCATCGTGTCGACAAAGCCGTACTCGGTCTGATGCGCGGTCGTGGAGGATTTCGATGTGTGGTCGTCGCCCGCCAGCAAGAGGACACCGCCGTTCGGAGCGGTCCCGGCGAGATTCGCGTGCCGCAACGCGTCGCCGGACCGGTCGATGCCGGGGCCTTTGCCGTAGAACATGCCGTAGACGCCATCGACGGTGGCGCCGGGGAAAAGGCCAAGCTGTTGCGATCCCCAAATCGACGTGACCGCCAAGTCTTCGTTCACGCCGGGCTGGAACTCGATTTTGTGTTTCTTGAGGAATTCGCGGGCGTGCCAAAGCTGCTGGTCGAGCGCGCCGAGCGGCGATCCGCGATAGCCGGAGATGAAGCAACCCGTGTTCAGGCCCGCGGCTTCGTCCCGCCGCCGCTGCATCATCGGCAGGCGTACCAACGCTTGCGTGCCGGTCAAAAAGACCCGGCCGCTTTCAAGCGCGTATTTATCGTCGAGCGTTACCGCCGATATGGTCATTCCGGAGCTTACCCTCCCGGTAATAAAAAAGTAATGAGCACAGCGGCGATTTCAAACGGTTATGGTCATCGTGCCACACTTTGCAACAAAGCAACGAGCGGTGTCCAACAGCAGGGGATTTGTTGCGCGGCGATTGTCGCCAAGGTTGCGATGTTGCGCGACTCCGGTCTACCGGCTATGCCAAGCGCTGCATCAAGGGCGTGAATTTGAGTCAAAGCCACGCTATATGGTGGCGGCGAAAACCGCGGAGCTAATATATGTCTGTTCTTGTGACCGGCGCGGCCGGCTTTATCGGGTCCCATGTCTCCCACGCCTTACTGGCGCGAGGGGAGCGGGTGATCGGCCTCGACAACCTCAACGACTATTACGACGTGAGCCTGAAAGAGGCCCGCCGGGACAACCTGTTGCGACACAACGCCTTTTCCTTCGAACATTCGGATATGGCGGATCGCACGGCTATGGAGGCGTTGGCGTCGAAACACCCGGAGGTCACGCGCGTCGTGCATCTCGCGGCTCAGGCGGGGGTCCGGTATTCATTGGAGAATCCGTTCGCCTATCTCCATTCCAACCTGCTTGGACATCTCGTCGTGTTGGAGTTCTGCCGGCATCTCGACCGGCTCGACCACCTCGTCTACGCCAGCTCATCCTCCGTCTACGGCGGTAACAAGAAAGTGCCGTTTTCGACGGCTGACCGGACCGACAACCCGATATCGCTCTACGCGGCGACCAAGAAATCGGACGAACATATTTCGCATTGCTACAGCCATCTCTACCGGATGCCATCGACCGGGTTGCGCTTCTTCACGGTGTACGGCCCCTGGGGACGCCCGGATATGGCTGCGTATATCTTTACGAAGGCGATCTATGAAGGACGGCCGATCCGGCTCTTCAATAACGGCGATATGATGCGCGATTTCACCTATATCGACGACATCGTGAATGGCGTGATCGGTTGCCTCGACAAGCCGCCCGCCGATGACGGAGAAACAGCACCGCATCGGGTTTACAACATCGGCAACAACCGTTCGGAACAGCTGACCCGGTTTGTCGAGATCATCGAACAGACGATCGGCAAAAAGGCGCAGATCGAGCATGCGCCGATGCAGCCGGGCGACGTCAAGGAGACGAGTGCCGATATTTCCGATACGCAACGGGATTTCGGGTTTACGCCCCGGACGCCCATCGATGTCGGTCTGCCGAAATTTATCGAATGGTATCGTGACTATCACGGAATGTAGGGTTGCGACCCGCCGACAAGGCAATGGAGCGAACGGATGGCCGGGCACGCATCATCAAAGACAGTGATCTACGCAGCGCTTGTGGGAAATCTTGCCATTGGCGTGACGAAACTGGGGGCAGCTATCTATACCGGCAGCTCGGCGATGCTGAGCGAGGCGATACATTCCTTCGTCGATAGCGGCAACCAATTGCTACTGTTGCATGGTCTGCGCCGGTCGGCGAAGGCGCCGGACGAGAAACATCCGTTCGGTTACGGTATGGAACTCTATTTTTGGAGCTTCGTAGTCGCGATCATGGTCTTTGCGGTCGGTGCGGGTGTCTCTATTTACGAAGGCGTTTCCAAAATCCGCGATCCGCATGCGATCAACAACGTCCATATCAACTACATCGTCCTCGGCACCGCCATTTTGATCGAAGCGGGGCCGTGTTATCTGGCGCTAAAGGCGTTCCTTGTGGAAAAGGGCGACCGGGAATTCTTCAAGGCCATCCGCGAAAGCAAAGATCCGACGATCTTCACTGTTCTGTTCGAAGATAGCGCCGCCATGCTCGGGTTGATCGTGGCGATGATCGGTATCGCGCTGGCGGATTACTACAATTTTGCGGAGCTGGACGGCATCGCATCCGTGGTCATTGGCGTGATCCTAGCCGCCACGGCCGCCGTCCTCGCCGCTGAAAGCAAGGGCTTGTTGATCGGCGAAGCCGCGATGCCGGAAACGCAGGCGGCAGTGCGGGCCATGCTGGCGGCGGACGACCGGATTTCATCGACCAACGAGGTGTTGACGATGCATCTTGGTCCGCAGGATGTCCTGCTCAACCTCAGTGTGGATTTTCGGGACGGGCTGTCGTCGGAAGAGGTCGAAGCCGCAATTACGGAAATCGAAACGAAAATCAAACGTGATTTTCCGGAGATCAAACGCATCTTCATCGAGGCGCAGAATTGGCTGGCGCACCGGGCGAATGAGGTGCGCGCGTAGGACACACCTTCGGACGGAACCGGCCTGCCGAATTAGAGCGGCGGGTGTTAACGCGCCGTGCCGTTCGGCACGATCCGCAGGCGGTCGATAACCTTCTTGATGCCTTTGACTTTTTTGATGATGGCAAGCGCCCGGTTGTGCTGCCATTCGGTATTTGCGTGGCCGAACACATAGACCACACCGTCGGTAACCCGATAGCTCAGGCGCGGCATGCGTTTGCCGAACACCTGGACCAAGGATGTCTTGACCTGCCGCTCGATATTCAGGTCGTCGATGGCTTGGCGCATCGTCGCGGTCTTGCCGACATGAATTTCATTCACCACCGTTTGGATGCCGGGAACGCTGCGGACGAGGGCGGAGGCACGGCGCTTGTCTTTCGGGTCATCGACCCGCCCGCTGAGCAGGACGTCACCGCCGATCACGTCGATGCCGATATCGGCGAAAAAGCGGGCCCGCGCGTCGAGCATGCGGGTTTTGATCTGCTGCAAGAGTACGCGATCAGGTCGCTGCTGTGTGATTTCGCTGTTGGCTTTTGCAGGCTCACGCGGGCGCTCGGCGGCCGCCGATGGTGCGATCGGCATGGCGGCCGCAATCAGGCTTGCGGTCAGGATCAGGGCGGGAAGGATAGGTTTCATTTCTTCTCGCAGGACAGTGCGGGCATCTTCCGGCCTTCGGCCATGCCACGGCCGGATACCGAATCTTCCTCTCTGTTCGCCGCTCTTTCGATCAATGACCGTACAGCCGCTCCAACGCGTCGCCATAGACCTCTTTGACGACATGACGTCGGAGTTTCATGGTCGGCGTCATCATCTCGTTCTCGATGGTGAACGCTTCCGGCGCGATTTGGAGGCGCCGTACCCTTTCTACGACCGATAGCTTCGCGTTAACCCGGTCCAGGACGTCTTGCAGCGTTTTCTGCAGATCGGGATCATCGGCCAAATCCGCAAGGTCGCCGGACTTGCCGCTGCTTTTCGACCAATCGGTCAAGAAATCCGGGTCGGGTACGACCAGCGCCACGAGATGGGGCCGCTGGTCGCCGTACACCATGGCCTGGCCGATTTCCGGTTCCGCGGTCAGGATACCTTCCACACGCGCAGGCGATAGATTGTCGCCGCCGGAGTTGACGATGATGTCCTTCTTCCGGTCGGTGATCCGGATGTACCCGTCTTCGTCGAATTCACCGATGTCGCCGGTGTGAAGCCAGCCATCGCGGATCGTTTCCGCCGTCGCCTCCGGATTGTTCCAATAGCCCTGCATGACCAATTCGCCCTGGACGAGGATCTCCCCGTCCTCGGCGATGCGGACCTCCACCCCCTTCAACGGTGGTCCGACGGTTTGCAGTTTGTTCAGGCTGAACGGATTGCAACTGACGACCGGGGCGGCTTCGGTCTGGCCATAGCCTTGCAGGATGCGAAGGCCCAGCGCGGTGAAGAACACGCCGATGTCGTAATTCAGCGGCGCGCCGCCGGATACGAATGCCTTTAGGCGTCCGCCGAAGCGTTCCTTTACTTTCTTGCGGACGAGAGTATCGAGCAGGCGGTTCGTAACTTTTTCGCCGATGGTCAAAGAGCCAGGCGCCTCATACGATTTGCGGCCAAGTTCGACGGCGCGTTCGAAAAGCTTTTGCTTCAACCCGCCGGTGCGTTCGACACCGCGGCGTACGCGGTTATGCATCGCTTCGTATAACCGCGGGACCGCGGTCATGATCGTTGGGTGAACTTCCGCGATATTCGCGGTCAGCTTGTCGATTCCTTCGGCGTAGTAGATCTGCGCCCCGATCGATATCGGAAAGAACTGTCCGGCGCTGTGCTCGTAGGAATGCGACAGTGGCAGGAAGGACAAAAATATTTCGGTCTCCTGCTCGAAGCCGGGCAGGTCATGCAGGAAATGATAGGCGCCCATGCAATTGCATAGGATCGCGCCGTGGCTCAGCATCACTCCCTTCGGTTGGCCCGAAGTTCCCGAGGTGTAGATCAAACAGCAGGTGCTGGTCCGCTCTATCGCGGCGATGTCCTGGTCGAGGTCGCCGCCGGCGGCACGCCCGTTGGCCAGGACGTCGTCCCAACCGAGGCAACGGATGCTGTCGGGTATCGTCTGCGTCAGGGGCTCGATGGAAATTATGGTTTGGGTGTCGGGGGTTTGGCCTGCCGCCGGTAACAAGGTCTCGGCCAGCGCCGGCGTCGACACGATGGCGGCAATGCTGCCGCTGTCCGACAGCACATGCTGATGGTCGGCGACGGTGTTCGTCGTATAGGCGGGCACGGAGATGGCCCCGACCGACATGATCGCCAGGTCCGCGATCAGCCATTCCGGACGGCTTTCCGATACCAGCGTTACCCGGTCGCCAGGCTTGATTCCATCAGCGCGCAGGCCCAGGGCAAGCGCGGTCACGCTGTCTGCCACCTCGCGCCAGGTCAGCGCGTGCCAGGCGTCATCCTGTTTCCGCCAAAGAAACGGCCGGTCGCCGAATGTTTCCGCCCGTTCAAAGAACAAGGCCGGCAGATTGCGTATCCCCGCGTAGTCCATCGTCCTGCAGTACCCCCCCAAATGGCCCGGTTGGTCTTGTCGCGGTTCGTCCGCCGCCCCTCTGTCAGAGCCAGGCTGCCCCACGACTCAGACGCCAAGGCGATGCGGCGATATTCTAGTGCCATTAAAACAAAAAAAGAAGCTTTCGGCGTTGTATTGAACAAATTTTTGGATGGATGAAATAAGATTTATTTTATATTTGAGTTTTATTTAGGTATAGCAAGATATTTAAGTGCTAAGCAGTAATATTCCAAGAAATTATTGTCCTGTCTTCTCGTTCGATGCTGTGGCGATAACAACGAATTTACGATATGAACCACGCGCCCCGCGTTCGGGGCCGGATTGACCCAAAAAAGGTTCGAATGATCGCTTTCTCCGTGCAGACATTTTGCCGCCCGCTTGCGGTGTTTCTTTGCCATAGGCCTGGCGGATGACGCGCCGCATCGAAGCCGGTTTGGAAATTCTTTCGCATCGGCCAGCCGGGCGCGCCGCACCCACGCCGCTGTTGTTCGTGCATGGCGCCTTTGCCGGCGCGTGGTGTTGGGACGCGTATTTCCTGCCGTGGTTTGCGGAACGGGGCTACGCGGCGCACGCCGTCAGTCTACGGGGGCATGGCGGTAGCTACGGGCAGGATACGATTCATGGCTGGTCCATCCAGGACTACACGGACGATGTCGTCACCGTCCTGCAGAGCATGGAGCGGCCGCCGGTCTTGATCGGGCACTCAATGGGCGGCTTTGTCGTGCAGCACTGCCTTGCAGAGGCGGAGGCCGCGGGCGCCGTCCTGATGGCGTCCGTGCCGCCGAACGGGTTGGCCGGGCCTAGTCTGTCGCTGGCGGTTTGGAATCCGTCGGCAGCCTTCAACATTGGGTCGGTGCAGGCAATGGGCGGTGATTGGGGATCGCCGTCGGTCATGCAGGACGCTTTGTTCTCGACCCATATGCATCGCCAGACCGCATTCGAGTTCCTCGCGAAGATGGGGCCGGAATCGACCCGGGCGATGATGGACATGTTCGCCGGCGACTTGTCGGAGATCGACATGCGGATGTCGGTCCCGATCCAAGTCCTGGGCGCCGCGGATGATGAATTGATTCCGTCCGCCTTTGTACGCGCAACGGCCCGGCGCGTTGGGGTGGAACCGCATGTCCTGGACGATATGGGGCATTTGATGATGCTCGATACCGGTTGGGCCCACGCGGCGGAATCCCTTCTGGACTGGTTGCACCGAAACGGGCTTTAGTATTGGCCGGGAGGATCGGCCGAACAATGTCGACATCGGAAGACGTTTCGCCGCGCCGCATCGGCGTGATCGGCGGCGGCATAACGGGTATCAGTACCGCTCATTTCCTGCGCAAGGACGGTCACGACGTCACGGTTTTCGATCCCGGTGATCCGGGTACGGGAACGTCGTCGGGCAATTCCGGCGTGATCAGCACCGGGAGTGTGGTGCCGACGGCGACGCCGGATATTCTTTTGCGCGTCCCGAAAATGTTGTTGGACCCGTATGGTCCGCTTTCGGTGCGGTGGCGGTATCTTCTCCGTATTGCACCGTGGCTGTTGAGTTTGGTTCGCAATGGTATGCCGGACCGGATCGAAGCGAACGCCAAGGCGAAAGCGGCGCTTCTGGATCATGCCTATGACGCGTATCGCGTGATGTTGGCCGATACCGGTACGAGCGGTTTCGTGCGTGAGATCGGGACGATGGCTGTTTGGGAGTCGGATGCGGCTTGGCAAAACGCGCAGTGGACCATAGACCTGATGCGCACCTGCGAGCGGAAATTCGACCTCCTGTCGGAGGACGATATCCGCCAGATGGAACCCGGCCTACAGCCGATTTTCAAACACGGCTATTTCGTTCCCGGCAACGGGGCGATTTCGCATCCGGGCGACCTGGTCACGGCGCTGCATGCGGACTTCATCGCGCAGGGCGGGACGATCGTGAAGCAGCCGGTCGACCGGATCGAACGCATCGACGGCGCGGCCCGCCGCCTGGTCACGGGCGACACCGCACACGACTTCGATATCCTGGTCATCAGCGCCGGGGCTTGGTCGAACAATTTTTTGAAGCAGATCGGTCACAGCGTATTGCTCGATGCCGAGCGCGGTTATCACATCATGTTGCCGCAGCCGGAACCGGGGCTCAATCGACCAATTCTGATCGCCCAAGATACGATGTTCATGTCGCCAATGGCGCACGGCATGCGGCTGACCACGGGGGTCGAACTGGCGGGGACCGAGGCGCCGCCGGACTATACGCGCGCGCGGCGAATGGTGAGCCGGGCGGCCCGCGCCGTGCGGAACCTAGATGAAACCGAGCAGAGTGCATGGCTCGGGTTCCGGCCGTCGACGCCGACTTCAGTGCCAATTCTCGGTGCGGCGCCGGGCGAGAAGAATGTCTTCTGCGCCTTCGGGGGCGGCCATATAGGCATGACCCTGGGGCCGATCAGCGGCCGTGTCACCGCCGATCTCGTGGCGGGCCGCGATCCGGGGATTGACCTATCCCGCTATGCGGTGAGCCGATGAGCGAGCAACAATCTAAACGGGCGATCATCATCGGCGCCGGCATGATCGGTGCGAGTTGCGCGCATTTTCTGCAGCGCGACGGTCACTCGGTGACCATCGTCGATCCAAACGCGCCGGGCACCGGCGCGTCATACGGAAATGCCGGGCTGATCAGCCAAAGCGGTGTGATGCCGTCGGCGCAGCCAGGCCTCGTCAAGCGCATACCGAAGATGCTGATGGACCCGGCGAGCCCGCTGGTTCTACGGTGGCGCTACGTGCCGCGGTTGCTGCCGTGGTTGATCGGGTTCCTTGCCAATTCGCGGCGCGAAAGGGTCGAACGAAACTGCCTTGCGACGATGGAGATTTTCCGTCACGTCCTGAGCGCCTATGACGCGCTGATCCAGGAGACGGGCTGCGGCGAGTTGATACGGTCTGCAGTTACGCTGAAGGTATACGAGACCGATGCCGCCTTCGAAGGCAATGCCTTCGAGCGTGCCATGATGGACCGCTGCGGTTGCCACTATCAGGTTCTGAGCCCGGACGATATACGGGATCTGGAGCCGAATCTCGCGCCGATGTTCCGACATGGCGTGATGATGCCGGACTCGCGCCATATCAAGAATCCAGGGCGGTTGGTCGAGACCGTGGCGAAGTCGGTATTTGACCGCGGTGGGGCTCTGCTTCAGGAACGCGTCGAGCGCGTGGACATGAATGCAGATGGAAAACCGGTGGTCGTCACCGATGCCGGCCGACACGAGACGGATCTGGTGGTGGTTGCCGCCGGCGCGCGGTCCGGCAAGCTGGCGCGCCAGCTTGGTGCCAAGGTCGTGTTGGACGCCGAGCGCGGCTATCACGTGATGCTGCCGACGCCGGAAAAATCGGTTGGTAACTACGTCCAATTGGCGGAACGAAAATTCTCGTTGTCGCAACATGAAAGCGGCATCCGCATGACCGCCCTCGTCGAGCTCGCGAGTGTCGACGCGCCGCCGGACTACCGGCGGATCCGCTCGCTGCTCCCGATGGCGCAGACGGCGTTGCCGGGCTTGTCGATCGAAGAGCAGAGCATCTGGATGGGGCCGCGTCCGTCGACGCCGGACAATGTGCCGGTGATCGGCCGGTCGCCAGCGCATGACTCGGTCTACTTTGCCTTTGGGCACAGCCATCTGGGGATGACGATGGCGCCGGCCACTGGTCGGATCATCGCCGATCTGGTGGCGGGCCGTGATCCAGGCCTGGACATGGCGCCCTACACGCCGGTGCGGCCACTGCTGTAAGTGGGGCTGTAAGTGGGGCTATAAGTGGGACTGTAAATCGGGGCTATAAGAGCGCGCTAGGCGTTGAGCCGGAACACGGCGGTCACGTTGCCGCGCTGCTCGACGGTTGCCGGGTGCGGATCCTGGCGGAAATACACCGTGTCGATCTTGCCTTCGAACAACCGCATCAACTGACCCGAATTGAAGAATCGCGAGACGGTCTTGCTGCCGTCGGGTGTGGATACCGGAACGCCGCCGACGGCGGTCGCCGCTTCCTCGGTGCCGGGTTCGCCGTGTATTTCCGCCGGGCAGCCGATGGCGATGATCCCGCCCGGTTTGGTGACGCGAACCGCTTCATCGGCAACCCTCTGGTTCTCGGAACTATAGGGCAAGACCCATCCCATAATGACGATATCGAAACTGCCATCATCGAACGGCATGGCGTGCATGTCGCCAAGTTGCACGAAGTCGGAATAGGAGATGAGGTCGAGGCCGGTAATTTTTTCGGGGTCGAAGCCAGCGGCGATGAGCGAGAAGATCTCGGATTCGGTGCGGGGACCGATGGTCAACACCTTCAGGGTCGCGGCGTTGCGCACGACGTATTCGATCCCGCGCAATGGGTAAACCAGGATGGAGGGACGCTCGACCGCCTCCATCTTTCGCAGGTTATTCATGTTGTGCTCGATCGCGTGCGACCGGACCGCTTCGCTGGTCTCGTCCAAGGTCTCGAGCGCGGTGGCCTCCACCCGTTCGAAGCGCGACTTCGCAAGCAACGCCCTGACCGTGGGTATCTGCAGCAAGTCGGCCGGGTTCGATTGGATGTGATCGATGATCTGTTTCGATTCTTGCGGGGTGAGATTGAGCTTGCGGGGGATTTTGCCGCCTGCAGGAGAATCGGTCATCGCGGTTATCCTTCCGACGTTAGGGGCTGCGCATCCGACGCCGTCTTTGCCGGCCAGTTCTTGTCTACGCACGGCCAGTCTGCGTTGCCGCGCGGGATGGCGTAACGGCTGCACGCGTCGCGCCAAGCAACCGGGCTTGGCACGATGCAAATCTGGAGCAAATAGCGCGAACCCTTCGTCGGCCACACGCCTTTGTGCAGAATATTGGCCGGTTCGAACAAGATGGCGTCGCCTTCGGAAACCCGTGCCCGGAGGGGTTGGTAGGGGATGTCATGCTCATGGCTTAACGCCGATAGATCGCCAAGGCGCTCGTTAATGTCGCAAAACACGTATCCGATCGACTTGAACGCCGCTGTCGTGTCGCGATTGAGAAACTGCGTGTTGCCGCCATGTACGTCGCTGCCGTTGAGGTATAGCAGCAGCTTGAGGTGTTTGCTGGGGCCGCCGTCGCAATGCCACCGAAAGGAAACGCCTTGTTCGCCGCCCGGATCATTCCGGTAGGTGCGGCACCACAGCGGTAGATACTCGCTGCCGAAATAATCCGAAATTCTGTTATCGACCTCGTCGGTCAGGATTTTTTCCAGCAGGGCGCGCAAATAGAGCCTGTTGGATAGGAAGGGCGAACCGAGGTCGATCATCTGGCGTACGACGGCACAGTCTTCCGGGGCCAGGACCGATAGCTTCTCCATCCCGTTCCGGGAAAGGTGGCTCGTGCCGCCGGTTGTCGGACGCCGAAAGGTTTGCTGGCACACGGTGTGTAGCCGTGCGTAGCCCGCATCGCGATCGTAGAGCATCTTGATCCGGACGTCGCCGCCCGGGTTTAGCGCTGTCGCCATCAAACCCCCTTGCCGGCGGAGAGTAGCAAATAGGTCCTCCGAGGACTAT
Organism: Alphaproteobacteria bacterium; assembly: GCA_021774335.1. Classification (GTDB taxonomy): domain Bacteria; phylum Pseudomonadota; class Alphaproteobacteria; order UBA8366; family UBA8366; genus JAJFJD01. The sequence continues at coordinate 161,966 of JAJFJD010000033.1, read as the reverse complement.
CTATCCTTCCATGGTGGATGACGACGAAAATTCGGTCTCGGGACGCGTGCGGCGATACGCGCGCGTCGGCACGGCGGTGGGGGGACTGGCGGCACGGCTTGCGGGCGCACGTTACCTAGGATTCGAACTGGACAAGGGCCAGCATGCGCAGGACCTGACGGCTGCGCTGGGCGGTCTCAAAGGGCCGCTGATGAAGGTGGCGCAGCTCATGGCAACCATCCCCGATGCTTTGCCGGCCGAGTATGTCGAGGAGCTGAAGCAGCTCCAGGCGCACGCCCCGGCGATGGGCTGGCCCTTCGTGCGGCGGCGCATGGCGGCGGAGCTGGGCCCGGACTGGCGGTCGCGCTTCGCATCGTTCGACCGGGTGGCGGCGCACGCGGCATCGTTAGGCCAAGTACACAAGGCGCAGTCCGAAGAGGGTCAGGCCCAGGCGTGCAAGCTGCAGTACCCGGACATGGGATCCGCGGTGGAGGCCGATCTCAACCAGCTATCGCTGATCTTTTCGGTCTACGAACGCGGCGATAAGGCGATTTCGACGCAGCAGATCCATGCGGAAATCTCGGCACGGCTGCGCGAGGAACTGGACTATGGGCTGGAGCGCCGGCACATGGCGCTCTACGCCGCGATGCTGGCGGAGCAGCCGGACGTCCATGTGCCGGAGAGCATCGACGCCCTGAGCACGGACCGGCTACTCACGATGACATGGCTCGACGGCCGTCCGTTGATGGATTTCCAGGAGGCCGACGCGGAGGTCCGCAACACGATCGCCCGCAATATGTTCCACACCTGGTATGTGCCGTTTTACTTCTACGGGGTGATCCACGGCGATCCGCATCTCGGCAATTACAGCATCCGTCCGGATTATGGGGTTAATTTGCTGGATTTCGGATGTGTCCGGGTGTTCCCGCCCAAATTCGTCCGAGGCGTGATCGACCTGTACCGGGCGCTGCGCGACGGCGACCATGAGTTGGCAGTACATGCCTATGAGACCTGGGGCTTTTCCGACCTGCGCAAGGAAGTGATCGACGTCCTGAACATCTGGGCGGAGTTCGTCTACGCGCCGTTGCTGCGGGACGAGGTCGCGCGCATTCAGGAATCCGAAAGCGGACTCTATGGCGCCCAGGTTGCGAGCCGGGTTCATCGGGAGTTGCGGGCGCTGGGTGGCGTGACGCCGCCGCGTGAGTTCGTTTTTATGGACCGCGCCGCCATCGGCCTCGGCTCGGTTTTCATGCATTTGAAGGCGGAGATCAACTGGCACCAGATGTTCCACGAGCTGATCGCCGACTTCGATGAAGCGGTGCTGGCCGAGCGCCAACGCGCAGCGCTCACGGCCGCGGGTGTGCCATTGCCGGAATAGGTTGGGCAGCTATACTCCCGACAGAAAAATCCGGGGAGGCGCGGGATGGGCCGCAAGATTCTTTTCATCACCACCGATCAGCAGCGCTACGACGCGCTCGGCTGCAATGGCGGGACGGTCGCGCGCACGCCGGTGATCGATGGGTTGGCGGCGTCGGGCATCAATTATCACCGTGCGCACAATCAGAACGTCGTGTGTATGCCGGCGCGGTCGACAATGCTGACCGGGCAGTATGTCGGCACGCATGGCGTCATCACCAACGGGATTCCGCTGCCGCTGGACGGCCCGGACGTGGCGGCGACGCTGCGCGAGGACGGCGGATACCGGACGGCGCTGATCGGCAAGGCGCATTTCGAACCGTCGTCCGATCCGAACAGCTCCTTCTTCGAGAACTGGGCCGCCACGCGCGGAACGACCGGGCCGCACCGCGGGTTCGAGCGGATGGAACTCGCCGCGCATACCGGGCGGGCGGGGCGCAGCCTGTACCACTATCCGAAATGGCTGAAGGAAAACCATCCCGACGAGGTCGATGGGTTCTTCGAATATGTTACCGCCGAGAAACAGGTGAGCGGCCGGGGCGGCGGCGACTGCGGTGCGCCGCAGGTCTGGTTCAATCCGATCCCGCGTGATCACTACCACACCGATTGGGTCGCCGACCGGGCGATCACCTGGCTCGACTCTTTGGATACCGACGACGACTGGTTCCTGTGGCTGAGTTTCCCCGACCCGCATCATCCCTGGGACCCGCCGCAATCGGAGCTGTCCCGCGTGAACTGGCGCGACCTGGACTTGCCGGCCGGCTATCCCGGCTCGCCCGAGAAATCAGCGGAGATATTGGCGCAGAAGCCGCGGCACTGGCTGGAATGGTACGAGGGGCGTGGGCAGTACAATTTCGAGGTGCCGCCCAGCTTCCGGCCTTGCGACTTGACCGAGGACCAGATTCGCGAGGTCAACGCGATCATCCATGTGGAGAACGAGTTGATCGACGAGGCTTGCGGCCGGGTGATGACGTCGATAGAGCGCCGCGGCTGGAACGATGACACGGACGTGCTGTTTACCACCGACCACGGCGAGATGCAGGGCGACTTCGGCATGCTGTTCAAAGGGCCGTATCACGTGGATGCTTTGATGCGTGTGCCAGTGATCTGGCGTCCCGCGCCGTCCGCCGGGATCGCGCCCGCCGAATTGCAGGATCCGGTCGGGCATGTGGATCTTGCACCGACCTTCTGCGAAATCGCGGGATTGGATGCGCCCGCCGCGATGCAGGGTCGGACCCTTCCGGTGGAACCGGACAATACCCGCGAACGCGTGATTACCGAATGGGACAGCGATTTCGGTGGCGCGGGGCTTTACCTGCGCAGCATCTATCGGGACGGTTACCTGTGCACAGTCTACGAAGCGAGCAACTTCTACGACGGCACCGAAGGCGAATTATACGACACGGCCGAGGATCCCCTGCAATGGCGGAACCTTTGGGACGATCCGGCACGGCGGTCGCTGCGGGACGATCTCGTCGCCGATTTGCGCGACAATTTGCCGCCCCGGCGGGATGAACCGCTGGAGCAGGTTGCCCCTGTATAATCCGCACGATCGTGTGAAGTTGTTGCGGGAATTTATTTCCATCCTTGGCAAGCGGTGTCATAGCTGGCATATCGCTGAGTTGACTGGGGACATGGTGGACGAAAACTCATATCCGGGCGGGCCAGAATGAAGATTGCGGTTCTAAAAGAAAGGTGGCCGAACGAGACGCGTGTGGCTGCGTCGCCGGAGACGGTCAAAAAGTTCTGCGGCCTCGGCGCCGAGGTTTCTGTCGAAAAAGCAGCGGGCAAGGGGGCCTCGATTCCCGACGCTGCGTTCAAGGAGGCGGGCGCCAGCATCGCGGCGACGGCCAAGGCGGCGCTGAAGGGCGCGGATGTGGTCCTCAAGGTGCGCCGCCCGATGATCGACGGCGAAAGCGAGGACGAGCTAGCCAATTTCACCAAGGGTCAAGTGCTGTGTTGCCAGATTAACGCGCTGACCGACGCTGCCTTCGTCGATGCCATGGCCAAAGCCGGCGTGACCGGGTTTGCTATGGAACTGATGCCGCGGATATCGCGTGCGCAGTCCATGGACATCCTTTCCTCGCAATCGAATCTTGCGGGATACAAGTCGGTGCTGGATGCGGCGACCGAATTCGGGCGCGCCTTTCCGATGATGATGACCGCGGCGGGAACCATCCCGCCGGCCCGCGTTTTCGTTATGGGGGTTGGCGTTGCCGGACTTCAGGCGATCGCGACCGCGCGGCGTTTAGGTGCGATCGTGTCCGCGACCGATGTGCGACCCGCCACCAAAGAGCAGGTGGAATCGCTCGGCGCGACCTTCGTCGCAGTCGAGGATGATGAATTCGCGCAGGCGCAGACCGCCGGCGGCTACGCCAAGGAAATGAGCGACGGCTACAAGGCCAAGCAGGCGGATTTGATCGCCGAGACCATTGCCAAGCAGGATATTGTGATTTGCACCGCATTGATCCCGGGCCGGCCCGCGCCGCGCCTGGTCGACGAGGACATGCTCAAGTCGATGAAGCCGGGGTCGGTGGTGATCGATTTGGCGGTCGAGGCGGGTGGCAACTGCGCCGGATCGACGCCAGGCAAGATCGTGACCAAGCATGGGGTCAAGATTGTTGGGCATATCAACGTGCCGGGTCGTATCGCCGAAGATGCCAGCAAGCTGTTCGCCAAGAACCTGCTGAACTTCCTGACGCCGATGATCGATGAGGAGACGAAATCCTTGAAGATCGATCTCGAAGACGAGGTGGTTAGCGGCACGCTGGTGACGCGCGACGGAAAGATCGTTCATCCATTCCTGACTGAGCAGGACAAGTCGACGGAAGATGCCGGCGACGCGGCGGATGACGATGATAAGACGGAAGACGCCAAGGCCGAGAGCGCAACCGATGACAATGCGGATGCCACGGACGCCAAGGCGAAAGGAGACTAATCCGGATGCAAGGCCAGGACCTCATTCAGAAAGCCGAAGAAATATCGCGCCGGGCCGCGGAACTCTCGGTGGAAGCGGACGCCCTGCTGGAACAGGCCGTGCGCAGTGCGAGCGCGGCGGCAGGCGGTGGCGAGCCGTTCGTCTTTATGTTCACGATCTTCGCGCTGGCGGTGTTCGTCGGTTACTACGTGGTCTGGAACGTCACGCCGGCGCTGCATTCGCCGCTGATGGGCGTCACCAACGCAATCTCGTCGGTGATCATCGTGGGGGCGCTGATTGCCGCCGGTCCGGCTGATATGAGCCTGTCTAAGGTCTTCGGCTTCATCGCGGTCGTCTTGGCGTCGGTTAATATTTTCGGCGGTTTCATCGTGACGCAACGCATGCTTCAGATGTTCAAAAAGAAACCAAAGAGCTAACGGAGCGGCAGACCCGTCATGAGTGAGAATTTATCGGCCTTTGCCTATTTGATCGCCAGCATCTGTTTCATCATGGCGCTGCGCGGCCTGTCGTCGCCAGATACCGCACGGGCTGGCAATGTCTACGGCGTCGTCGGTATGGTGATTGCCGTCGTGACCACCTTGGCCGCGCCGGGCGTGTTGAGCTTTTCGATGATTATCCTGGGCGTGCTGATCGGCGGCACGATTGGGACCGTTGCGGCGCTTAAAATTCAGATGACCGCGCTGCCGCAGCTCGTCGCGGCGTTCCACAGCCTTGTCGGCCTCGCCGCCGTGTTCGTTGCCGCGGCCGCCTTCTTCCAGCCATCAGCGTATGGCCTGGGCAGTTATGGGCAAATTCCCGCCACGAGCCTCATAGAGATGAGCATCGGCACGGCGATCGGCGCGGTCACCTTTACCGGGTCGATCATCGCCTTCGGCAAGCTGCAAGGCATCATGAGCGGCGCTCCCATCGTATTCTCCGGCCAGCACCCGCTGAACGCGCTGCTGGGCATTCTGTTGGTCGTACTTGTCGTCTGGATGTGCATGGATCAGGGCCCAGGCCTGTTCTGGATGATCGTGCTGCTGTCGCTGGCCATTGGCATACTGATCATTATCCCGATCGGCGGCGCGGACATGCCTGTCGTGGTCTCGATGCTGAACAGCTATTCGGGATGGGCCGCCTGCGGGATCGGCTTCACGCTCGGCAATACAGCGCTGATCATCACCGGGGCGCTCGTGGGATCGTCCGGCGCCATCCTCAGCTACATTATGTGCAAGGGCATGAACCGCTCGTTCTTCAACGTCATACTGGGCGGATTTGGCGGTGAATCCGCTGGGCCCGACGCGGCGGCGATGCAGGACCGAAATGTACGCACCGGCAGCGCGGACGATGCCGCGTTCATAATGAAAAATGCCGGCAGCGTAATCATCGTACCGGGATACGGCATGGCGGTCGCCCAGGCGCAGCACGCGCTCCGGGAAATGGCCGATCTGCTCAAGGCCGAGGGTATTTCGGTGCGCTACGCTATCCATCCCGTTGCCGGGCGGATGCCGGGCCACATGAACGTGCTACTGGCCGAGGCCAATGTGCCCTATGACGAAGTTAAGGAACTCGAGGAAATCAATCGCGATTTCGCCGGCGCGGATGTGGCCTTCGTGATTGGGGCCAACGACGTGACCAATCCTGCGGCTAAGACCGACCCGCAGAGTGCGATCTACGGCATGCCGATCCTCGACGTCGAAAAGGCGAGCACCGTGCTGTTCGTGAAACGGTCGTTAGGGTCCGGCTATGCCGGTGTCGAGAACGAACTGTTCTTCCGGGACAACACGATGATGCTGTTCGGCGATGCCAAGGCGATGTGCGAGAACGTCGTCAAGGCGCTCGAGTAAGGGACCTAACCCCCAGCAAATCCCGCAGAAGGCCAACCGCGCGGAGCGCGGCGGCGCGCCAGCCTTAGAGGCGGGCGATAATATGCTGCGGAATTTGATCGCGCGTCAGGTTCATGGCGGCGAGAGATTCGTCGTTCATGTTATTCAGACGTTCGAATTCGAGATGGGCGTCAACGGCTCGACCTAAAGTGGCGAAGAAGTTGCGACGGCCCGATTGAGTTTTGTTGGCGTGTGCCATTGCTCTCTCCATCAATGCAATTTTACGTACTGTCTAGATGTTATATGGCAGGTAACCGCCAGATTTGCAGACTAAATGCTGCATTGCAGCATTGCAGTCGATGCATAGCGACTCTGCCGTAGAATCTATTAAGAAATAACTACTTGTGGATGCGGGCGTCGGGCTTGAACGCGTGAAATGCGAAGGCGAAATCCACGAAATAGGGGATATCGACGAGCCCCTCGCCGGACATGCGTTGGACCGTGACATTGCCGACATCCTTGCCGTCCGCGATCACGCTGCTGTCGAGCGCGGAATTCTGGCCCGGCTCCCAGCGGATGACCGTCTTATCCTCAAGGCGCACTTCACGATGGCGCTTCAGGTAGGCCAGGCTCCACGCCTGGTCTTTCTTTTCCAGCGATACGACACGGGACAGCGGGGCGATCCCTTCCGGCATTTTGCCGTTGTAGAGAAAGGGGCGCGGCAGCGAGTCGTATCCGCTGTAGGGGTTCATGCCGTAAGCCCGGGTTCCCGGGTTATTGGGCACCAGGACCATGCCCTTCGGCGCCCGGGTCTTGAATTTCGCCCAGGATTCGAGCCGCGCCGGTAGCGCTTTCAGCGTCTTTCCGGTCATGGAGCCCACGATTCCTTGGCCGAGAAACTGCTGCCACCAGCTTTCGGTTTGCCGGTCATACATGACGAGATCCGACCGGCGCAGTTTTCCGGTGGTTCCAAAATCGTAGACTTTGCCGTCAAGCCGACGATCGAACACAATCGCGGCGTTACACAACGGGCAAAACGTGACCGACACCGGGACGCCGCCGAGTTCGTCGTTGACGATCTCGTGCCACATCAGAATGCGCAGTGGATAGGCTTTGATCTCGCCGTTGATCTTCAGGCCGATGACCGGCTCGGTGTCTTTGAGATTCTCGATCTCGGCGACTGGTTTGAAAACCGGGTCGTCGATTGCCGGAATGCCGTCTTTCGGCGGTCCGCCGGAGAGAATTTCCTGGAATTCGACGGATTTTTTGGAAAAATCAGTTTTTGGCCATTCGTGGCGCCATGAATCCGGGTTCGCGGCGGCATTCGCAAGGCCGCCCAGCAGGATAAGGAAGGCAAGAAAAAAGCGCTGCATACCGCACAGTCTGGCCAGACGCCAGAACGCGGGCAAGTCACGCTTGTGTGATTGTAGGGCTAATCGGGAGGGTCGGAACGGGCATTGCTGCGGCGGCATTTGCGGCCGCCACGGTCAATTCGGGCTAGTAGCCCTCGCGATCCAACCGTTTACGCAACAGCTTGCGATGGCGCCGCACGGCCTCGGCCTTTTCGCGGGCCTTTCGTTCGGACGGCTTCTCATACGCACGACGGAGCTTCATTTCCCGGAAGACACCTTCGCGCTGCATCTTCTTTTTCAGGGCCTTAAGCGCCTGATCGACGTTATTGTCCCGGACTACTACGTTAACGATGACACAAACTCCTTATCCGCCCCTTCGGCGACCATTCAGCATGGATTCGGGTGTTGCCCAGACGACTCATCATGGGCGCGCGGCTTATAGCACAGCCAAATAGCGATGTGAAGGGACGCTTTACCCTTCTTTCCGTACTTTACCAGATAGTAGTGAAACCCCATATTACGGCCATGGCAATCCTTAAAATCGCCCGGATGGGCCATCCGGTGCTTCGCGCCCCCGCATCGCCGGTACCGGACCCCGCATCGCCGGAAATCCAGCGTCTGGTTCGGGACATGGTGGAAACGATGGATGACGCCGACGGCGCGGGCCTGGCGGCGCCTCAGGTCCATGTGCCGTTGCGGTTGGTGATTTTCCACGTCCCCGCCGATCGGGAGGAGCCGGATGATGGATCTGAAGCGGATGATGAGGACCACAGCGTACCGTTGACCGTTCTGATGAACCCGGTGATCGAGCCGTTGACTGAGGAACAGGACATGGGCTGGGAAGGCTGCCTGTCCGTGCCGGGCTTGATAGGGGCGGTGCCGCGGTTTACCCAGATCCGCTATCGCGGCGTGTCGCTGGGCGGAGAGCCGATCGATCGCATCGCCGAGGGCTTCCATGCCCGCGTGGTGCAGCATGAATGCGATCATCTCGACGGTATCCTGTATCCGCAGCGGATGACCGACATGTCGCTGCTGATGTTCCGCGAAGAGATGAAATACGGCGCGCCGGGCGCGGCGGAAGACGAGGATATCGACGAAACGGAGGCGGAAGAGTCATGACCGACGACCTGATGACGCTGCGCGACAAGATCGTTGAGGCGGCCTTACCGCATATTCCCTTCGATGGCTGGACGCCACGGGCGGCACGCCGGGCGGCGGCCGATCTCGGTCTGACCCAAGCCGAAGCAGCGCGTGCCTTTCCCTACGGCGCCGCGGATATGGTGGCGCATTACAGCGATCTGGCTGATCGGCGCATGCTTATCGAACTGGACCGCCGCGATATTGGGACGATGAAAATCCGTGAGCGGATCGCCACCGCCGTCCGTGTCCGTTTGGAGCAGGCCGCACCGCACCGCGAAGCGGTCCGCCGGGCCCTGGCTGTCCTGGCGCTGCCATCCAACGCGATTCTCGGCGGCAAATGCCTGTACCGGACCGTGGACGCCATGTGGGTCGCGGCGGGGGACAGCTCGACGGATTGGAACTTCTACAGCAAACGGAGCCTGTTGGCGGGCGTGTACAGTTCGACATTGCTGTGTTGGCTTGACGATAGGTCGGATGGATTGAGCGATACTTGGGCGTTTCTCGACCGCCGTATCGCCGACGTCATGCGCATTCCGAAGCTTACGGGACGTGTGCGGTCGTTCGTCGACCGGCTGCCCAACCCGGCGCGTCTGTGTCGGCCGGGTGACCGTTACTCTCCGAGAACGGGTCTCTAGGTCCCGTCCTTGCGCTCCGACAGCCGCGTGATGTGTCCCATCTTGCGGCCTTCGCGGATTTCCGACTTGCCATAGAGATGCAGGCGCGCGCCCGGCTCGCCGAGCACGTCGCGCCAGCCTTCCACCTCGGCGCCGATCAGGTTTTTCATCACCGCGTCCGAATGCCGTTCGGTTGATCCCAGCGGCAGGCCGCAGATTGCCCGGATGAGCTGTTGGAATTGGCTGATGGCACAGGCGTCGATCGTCCAATGGCCAGAATTGTGCGGCCGGGGCGCGACCTCGTTTACCAGCACGTCGCCGTCCCAGGTCACGAACATCTCGACCGCAAGCAGCCCGACGACACCCATCTGTTCCGCCGCGTGGCGGGCGATCTCACCGGCTTTGGCCGCGATGCCGGGCGATACGCCCGCCGGTGCGATCGTCGTGTCGAGGATGTGGTTGACGTGCCGGTTCTCGACGGGGATGTAGGAAATCGTCTCGCCGGTCAGGCCATGCGCTACAATGACCGATATCTCCAGGGCGTAGTCGATCCAGCCTTCGAGCACGGTGTGTTTCGAATTAATCTGCCGGAACACCTGCGCAAGGCTCGAGTCGCCGTCGATCAGGATCTGCCCCTTACCGTCATACCCGAACTGCGCGGTTTTGAGGACGCAGGGTCGGCCGATCGCGTCGACCGCTTTTTCAAGCGACGGCAGGTCGGTGACATGGGCATAGGGCGCGGTCAGGATCCCGACGCCGTTGAGGAAGTTTTTCTCTAGCAGGCGGTCCTGCGCAATGGCCAGAACTTCCGGTCCCGGCCGAACGGGCACGCGCTCCGCAAGATAACGGACCGATGCTTCCGGCACGTTTTCGAATTCGAGGGTGACCACGTCCACCGCTTCGGCAAAGCTGTCGAGCGCCTGTTGGTCGCCGTAATCGGCGACGGTCGATGCGGCGCAGACTTGCGCGGCGGGACTGTCGGGACGGTCAGCGAAGGTGTGGCAGCGGTACCCGAGGCGGGCGGCGCCGAGGGCAATCATCCGGCCGAGCTGGCCGTCGCCGAGGATGCCGATCGTCGACCCGGGGTCGAGGCGTTGCACAGCACCGTCGCTCATCGTCAATCTTCTGCTGGGTTGTCGGCGACGGACGCCGTCTGATCGGCGCGCCAATCGTCGAGTGCCTTGGCCACGGCCGGTTCGAACAACGCGACCACCGCGGCGGCCAACAGCGCCGCGTTGACGGCACCGGCGCGCCCGATCGCCAGGGTGCCGACCGGAATTCCCGCTGGCATCTGAACGATGGACAACAGGCTGTCCATGCCGCTCAGCGCCTTGCTTTCGACCGGCACGCCGAACACGGGCAGCGGTGTCATCGCCGCGGTCATGCCCGGCAGATGCGCAGCACCACCGGCGCCCGCGATCACTGCCTTGAGGCCACGGCCACGTACGCCTTCGGCATACTCGACGAGCCGCTTCGGCGTGCGGTGTGCGGACACGATACGCGTCTCGAACGGCACGCCCAGACTCTCGAGAGTATCGGCGGCGTGTTGCATGGTCGACCAGTCGGACTGGCTCCCCATGATAATTCCGACCAGCGGTGAGTCGGCCATGGCGCGCGTCTTTCCTTGTTGAGCGGTGATACTGTGTTGAAGCGGCGCATTATAAGTTGCGCCCCCGTTGGTGCAAGCAGATCGCGCCATCTTCGCGTTGGCAAGCCTAACGCGAACGTGGCGACACGTAGGCCGACAGGCCGCGGGTATTCTCGTTCATGTCCAATTTGTGGTGTACCGGCGGGAAGGCCCGTTGGCTGCAGTCCATCCGCTCGCAGGCCCGGCATTGCACGCCGGCGGGCACGGCCCGCTCCGGATTGTCGAGATCGATGCCGTCCGAGTAGACCAACTCCCGCGCCCGGGATAGTTCGCAGCCGAGCCCGATTGACAGGATGCTCTGCGGAGACCCATGGCCGCCGCCGCGCTTCTGCAGTGTTCGCGCGATGCAGAAATACCCGTTGCCGTTGCCCATTCGGGAAATCTGGGCATGGATGACGTCGGGTGTCAGGAAGGCGGTGTAGACGTTCCAGCGGGGGCAGGCGCCACCATGCCGGGGAATGCGCAGTCCGGAGGTGGAGAATCGCTTGGATATGTTGCCGGCGATATCGACCCGCAACATGTGGAACGGGACGCCGCGGGCGGTCGGCTTGTGCAGGGTCGTCAGGCGGTGGCAGACCTGTTCGAAATTGGCGTTGTAGTGGTGTTGCAGCAATTCGATGTCATAGCGTAGCCCTTCCGCCATCCCCAGGAAATCGTCATAGGGCATCATCAGTGCCGCCGCGAAGTAGTTGGCGAGGCTGATCCGTCCCAGCCGCCGCGCCTCGTCGGTTTTCACCCCGCCTTCGATGAGAAGGGTGTCGAACACGGGACTGATCGAGAGCAGGCCGATCTGGTGCGCAAGTTGGAAGATGCGGCTGCTGCGCGGCAGTATTTCCGAAATTTCCAGGACGCGCGAAGTGGGGTCGTAGCGCCGCATGGTCTCGAAGCCGGGGGCGGGCGGCAGCACGGCAACCCGGACACCGAAAGCGTCCTGCAGATAGGCGGTCATGCTCGCGATGGGGTTCTGCCGGTCGAAGTTTGCCTCCTGCCTGACACGGTCGGCTTCTTCCTCGATATCCGGGAAGTAGTTCCCGGCGCCTTGGATGAAGTCGGACACCAGGTCGGCGGGCATTCGGGATTCGAAGTCGAGCAGCGCGCCCGCTTCGTCGGAAAGCTGGTCCGCCAGGCTGCGCATGTCGGTCAGTTGGGTCCGGTAGGCGTCGTAGAGCGCCAGGATCGCCTTCGCTGCGACCGGGGCGGCCCCGACCAATTCGCGGATTTCCACGTTGGTCAGGTCGATTTCCTCGAACAGCGCGTCGTCGAATGCCTCCATCAGGTTGGAGACGAGATGGCTTTCGTCGTCTTCGGCCAACTCGTTGATGTTGAGCTGGAAGACTTCCGCCAGCTTGAGCAGCAGGCCGACCGTCACGTTGCGGTGGTTATGCTCGATCAGATTCAGATAACTGGCGGAAATGCTTAGCCGCTCGGCCAGTTGCGCCTGGTTCATGCGGTGGTCGCGCCGTAATCGCCGGATTTTCGCGCCGAGCCGGACCTTGACCCGGCTGCCGGGGGCGCTTGCCGTCGCGCTCATTCGTTTATCCTCGAGAAAGCGGTATTTACAAGATTTACACTTTACAAAAATAAATACTCTTATCATTTACATCTAAAACTTTTGTATAGCAAGAAGTTATAGATAATTTTTCTGTTTAGTGATGAATTTACTAATATAACTTGCTTCGACTTCACGGCATTGAATTCTGCGGTTACCGGTTGGACCGCTGGATCGTCCAGACAGGGAGAAGCGGACGGATCAAACCCAATTCGCAATGAGTGAGGCTGTTATGAACAAGATTATCGACAAGTTGGAACTCGAATCACTGTTGGAGCGCCCGGACCGTGATTGGCCGGCCGCGGCCCCGGGCCGCTGGGATCAGGTGCAGCGCGACTATACGCCCGCCGAGGTGGAGCGGCTGCGCGGCTCCTTCCGCGAGCGCCACAGCATCGCCGAGGCCGGCGCGCGTAAGCTGTGGTCGCTGCTACAGACCGAAAAATACGTGCCGACCTTCGGCGCCTTCACCGGCAACCAGGCCGTCCAGCACGCCAAGGCGGGGCTGAAGGCAATCTATCTGTCGGGCTGGCAGGTCGCGGCCGACGCCAACAGCGCCGGGCAGATGTATCCCGACCAGAGCCTGTACCCGGTGGACAGCGTTCCAAAGGTGATCCGCCGCATGAACCAGGCCTTGATGCGGGCCGATCAGGTTCAGCATATGGAGCGGATCGACGGGGCGTCGGACGAACAGATCGATTACATGCTGCCAATCATCGCCGACGCGGAAGCTGGGTTCGGCGGACCGCTCAACGCCTTCGAACTGACCAAGGCGATGATCGAGGCGGGCGCCAGCGGCATCCACTTCGAGGATCAGCTTGCGTCCGAAAAGAAATGCGGCCATCTCGGCGGCAAGGTGCTGGTGCCCACCGGCGCGTTCATCCGTACGCTGACGGCGGCCCGGCTGGCGGCGGACTCGATGGGTGTCTCGACCGTGCTGATGGCGCGGACCGACGCGGACGCGGCGCGGCTGATCACCAGCGATATTGACGACCGCGATCGTCCCTTCCTGACCGGCGAACGCACGGCCGAAGGTTTCTACCGGATGAGCGGCGGTATCGAGATGGCGATTGCCCGCGGTCTGGCGGTGGCGCCCTATGCCGACCTGATCTGGTGCGAGACCTCGACCCCGGACCTGTCGGAAGCGCGGCAGTTCGCCGAGGCGGTCCGCAAGGAATTCCCGGAACAGATGCTGGCCTATAACTGCTCGCCCTCCTTCAACTGGGCGAAGCATATGGACGAGGCGCAGATGGAAGCGTTCCAGCGCGAGATCGCGGCGATGGGCTACAGGTACCAGTTCATCACGCTCGCTGGCTTCCACAGCCTGAACTACAACACCTTCCGGCTGGCCCGCGACTATCGCGACCGGGGCATGGCGGCGTATTCCGAGCTGCAGCAGGCGGAATTCGCGGCGGAGGCTGAAGGCTATTCCGCGACCCGTCATCAGCGGGAAGTGGGCACGGGCTACTTCGACGCGGTTTCCAACACGGTGTCCGGCGGCAAGTCGTCGACCACGGCGATGGCCGGCTCGACCGAAACGGCCCAGTTCTAGCGAAACGCTCGACCCACGATGCGAGGCGTTCGACGTCTCGCGAGGGGCCGGTCGCCAGTCAATGGCGGCCGGTCCTTCCTCATTTCTGATAGGGTGGCGCATTGTCGTAAAGAGATGTGCCAATGGAAAACGTCTATAGAACGCCTGATCAGGCTTTTGCCGATTTGCCGGACTTTCCCTACGAACCTCACTATCTCGAATGGGATGGGCTGCGGACGCACTACCTTGACGAAGGCCCGCGGGAGGGGCCGGTTGCGCTGCTGCTGCATGGCGAGCCGACCTGGAGCTACCTGTATCGCAAGATGATCCCGCCGCTGGTCGCGGCCGGGTATCGCTGCATCGCGCCTGACCATATCGGCTTCGGCCGGAGCGACAAGGTGACCGACGACCGGTGGTATGTCATCGACCGCCATATCGAGCGGCTGGCCGGTTTGATCGCGCGCCTGGACCTGCGCGACATGACGATGGTGATGCAGGATTGGGGCGGGCCGATCGGTCTGATCAACGCGGTTGCCATGCCTGAACGGGTCGCGCGGCTGGCGATCCTCAACACATGGCTGCACCACGAGGGCTACGCATATTCCCCGGCGATCAAGGCTTGGCGCGATGCTGCGACCAACCGGCATTGGCTGGCATGGACGCGGCATGACTTGCCATGTGGCGCGATCGTGCGGCGGGCCGCGGTCCGGCCGGTAGCCGACCCGGTGGCCTTGGAACGCGCCTACGAAGCCCCCTTCGAGGGGAGCATCGCCGCGAAAGCCGGTGCCCGTCGATTCCCATGGTGCATTCCCTATGCCGAGCCCGAGGCCGGTGCGGCAGAGCGCCAAGCCCAGGCCTTCGAGGCTCTGAAGCAGTGGGCCAAACCTGTGCATGTGATCTTCGGCGAGGCCGATCCGATCTTTCCGGCATCGTGGGGCCAGGAATGGGCGGGGATGATTCCGGGCACGACCTTCGATGCGATCGAGCGGGCCGGACATTTCTGTCAGGAGGACGCCGGTCCGGAAATAGTGGCGCGGCTGCTGGAACGGGTGAGCGCTTCGAACTCGCGCTAATGAATTGTTACGCGATGATGTCAGGCAGCAGCGAATCCGCGAGTCGGATGATCTCGTCTTTGAGGACGAGTTTTCTTTTCTTCAACCGCTGCACTTTCAATTGATCGTAGGGTGGGTTTTCCAGTACCCGGGCGATGGCATCATCCAGGTCGCGATGTTCCAGCTTGAGCTCTTCCAGCTGTTTTCGCATGGTGTCTTGTTTACTCATCGATTGGCCGTGCGCCGCCTGTTCCGATCAAGCCTGCAGTGTAACAAAATAATCGTGGCTTTGGGGCCTTCGTGTGCGCGAGGATATCCCGGCCGGCTCTGGCGCATCAAAGGGGGTTATGGTGAGTGACATTAAACGCATTGGAGTGCTGACCAGCGGCGGCGATTGTGCTGGTCTCAATGCCGTCCTACGCGCCGTCGTCCATCGCGCCGTCCTCGGATTCGGCTGGGAGGTATTCGGCATCGAACAGGGAACTCTGGGCTTGATGGAACGGCCGGTGGGTGCCCGTCTCCTGACCGTGGAAGAGTTCGATGGGACATTGCTGCGGCGCGGCGGCACGATCCTAGGCAGCACCAATCGTGGCAACCCCTTCGCCTATCCGATGCCGGACGGCAGTGTCGTCGACCGATCGGAGGAGATCATCGAAGGCTACAAAATCCTTGGCTTGGACGCGCTGATCGGCATCGGCGGGGACGGCAGCCAGGCCCTTTTGCGGCGGCTTGCTCAGCAGGGCGGTATCAATCTGGTCTGCATTCCCAAGACCATCGACAACGATGTCGGCGAGACCGAAATATCGATCGGCTACGATACCGCCGTGCAGGCCGCGACATCGGCGCTCGATAGCTTGCAGCCGACCGCGGCGAGCCATGACCGGGTAATGATCCTGGAAGTCATGGGGCGGGATGCCGGCCATATCGCGATCGTTGCGGGGATTGCGGGCGGCGCCGACGTTATCCTGATCCCGGAGATTCCGTATGCGCTGGAGCATGTGGCGCAGAAGATCGACCGCGTCCGCCGCCACGGACGCAATTTTTCCCTGGTGGTGGTTGCCGAGGCGGTTAAGACGGAAAGCGGCGATCCCGTTACGGTGAAGAGCGCGAAGAAACACCGCTACGGGGGAATCGGCCATTACATCGCCGACCGCTTGGCCGACCATATCGATGCGGAAACCCGCGTGACGGTGCTTGGCCATATTCAGCGTGGCGGCACCCCCGACGCCCGCGACCGGCTGATGGCGTCGGCCTTCGGCGTGCATGCCGTCGATCTCTTGGCGGCTGGGAAATTCGACCGGATGGTCGGCTGGCGCAATCGCGGTCTGATCGATGTGCCCTTGGCTGACGCGACCGCCCAGCCGCATGTAGTGGATGTGAACGGCCCGATCGTTGCGACGGCGCGCGCCTTGGATATATGCCTGGGGGATCAATGACCGAGGGATCAATGAGCAACCCAACGAAAAACCCCTTTTGGGATTTCTCCGTTTCCGCCTACCGCGTCGATGGCGTGGCGGATGCGTGCCTTCGCTTGCAGGACCGCCACGGCGTGGACGTGAATCTTTTCTTCTACTTTTGCTGGCTGGGCCGGATAGGCGACTCGGCGTTGGAATTGGCCGAAGTTACGGCGGCGCAGGAGGCGACGGCGGATTGGCGCGACCAAGTCGTTCGGCCGCTGCGCGAGGTACGCCGTCATATGAAATCCGGCTATCCGGGCATGGATGCGGCGGCAGTCGAATCGCTGCGCACCGAGGTCAAGCGGATCGAGCTTCAATGCGAGCGCCAACAACAGGACTTCCTCTATACATTGACGCCGAATGCTAAGGAAACCGCGGAGTTGAGCGTCATGGCGGCGGCCCGCGCGGACCGCAATGTCAGGCAATATCTGCGCTCGATTGGTGCAATGCTGGAGCCGGCGGACGAGTCCGATTGTGAGGCCATTCTCGCTGGATGTTTCGGGGCCGGGCCGGCCGCGGCCGAATAGGCCCAAATAACTGTAGCCAGCAGCTTCACCCGTGGTGACAAGCCCCCCGTCTCGCGATACCATAACGAGTAGCTGTGGTGGGCGGTGAATTAGGGGTTATTGGCAACATTCACGGCAAAGTGGAGGTGTATATGTCCAACACGATGACGGCAGGAGACACGAACACGGATCTTCCTCTTGAAGATCAGATACAGGTTTTAGAGCAACAGCATTGCGATCTCGATGCCGCCTTACGCGAGGAGGAGGCACGACCATTACCGAACTCTCTGGAAATTTCAGACCTTAAACGCAAGAAACTCGCGGTCAAAGACCAACTGGCGGAACTCACCGGGACCGAATAGGCCCCCTTCGCCGTAGGCGTGACGAAGCGACCTGCGCCGGTTTGACGCCGGTGTAGGGAAAAGAGATATTTGGCCGATTTTGCGCCGACCCCACGGCCCCGGCGGCACTCTCGGGCCTTTCCCTATAGGTAGCGCTTCATGCCCGGTTCGCTTGCGGGATACCGCATTCTCGATTTGACGTCCGTCTTTCTCGGGCCCTTCGCGACGCAAATCCTCGGCGACAACGGCGCCGACGTCATCAAGATCGAAGCGCCGGAAGGCGACATCACCCGCGATATTCAGCCCGCGCGGCACCGCGGCATGGGCACCGTTTTCCTGAACGCCAACCGAAACAAACGCAGCCTCGTGCTCGACCTCAAAAAGCCCGCAGGACGCGATGCGCTTTTGCGGCTGGTGAAGTCCGCGGATGCCCTGGTCTACTCGGTCCGGCCGGAAGCGATGGAGCGGCTTGGCCTCGGCTACGAGGCATGCCGCGCGGCCAATCCGAAGATCATTTATGCGGGTGCGCTGGGGTTCCGGCCGGGGGGTCCTTACTCGGGCAAGGCGGCGTATGACGACATCATCCAGGGCCTGTCCGGACTTGTCGCGACACAGGCCTTCACGACCGGCGAACCACGCTATATTCCGTCCTCGATCGTCGACAAGATCGTCGGCGTGCATCTTGTCTATACGATCACCATGGCGCTGCTCCATCGGGAGCGCACGGGCGAGGGCCAGCATGTCGAGGTGCCCATGCTGGAAAGCATGGTTGGGTTCAACATGCTCGAACACGCGGCGGGAATGCTGTTCGATCCGCCGCTCGGCGAGCCGGGCTATTCCCGTTCGAAAGCACCGTTCCGCCGGCCGTACGCGACCAAGGACGGGTATGTCTGCATGCTGCCCTACACCCTGCGACACTGGCAGAACTTCTTCCGCATGATCGGCCGGGACGACATGGTCGACGATCCGCGCATCACCGATCCCGCGAAACGCAGCGAATCCGTCGACGAGCTATACCGGATGGTGGCCGCCGCCGTTGCCGAGTGGACCACGCAGGATTTGCTGTCGGCGCTCGATGAAGCGGATATTCCTGCTGGCCCCGTAAACCGGCTCGAAGACCTGTTCGACGATCCGCAACTCAAGGCGACCGGATTCTTCCGAACCATCGACCATCCGACAGAAGGACGCATCGTTCTAGCCGACGTGCCCACGGCTTTCTCGAAATCGCCCGGCGGCATTGACCGTCACGCCCCGCTTCTCGGCGAGCACAGCGTCGAACTGCTACGCGAGGCGGGGCTGTCGGACGACGAAATCTCCGCGATGGTGCAGGACGGTGCAACGGTCACCGCCGGTGAAGCCGGATGATATTTCCACGCAGACGCGAAGACTTGATTAGGAGTAAGTGAAATGCCCGGTCCGCTTTCAGGGTATCGGATCATCGATATGACGACGGTCATCATGGGGCCGATGGCGTCCATGATGATGGGCGAGATGGGGGCCGACGTCATCAAGATCGAATCGCCGGCCGGCGACCAGACGCGCAACTACGCGCAGGGCAAGACGCCGGGCATGGGCTCGATCTACATGAACCTCAACAAGAACAAGCGCAGCGTCATGCTGGACCTGAAGCAGCCGGCCGGGCGCGATGCCTTGCTTCGGCTGCTCGAGGGTGCCGACGTGTTGCTCTATTCCATCCGGCCGCAGGCGATGGACCGGTTGGGGTTGGGCTATGACGAGTGCCGCGCGGTCAATCCCAAGCTGATCTATTGCGGCGCCTATGGGTTCCGCCAGGACGGCCCCTATGCGGCGCGCCCGGCCTATGACGATATCATCCAGGGCCTGTGCGGTACCGCGTCGAACCTGTCCTGGATCACGGATGAACCTCGGCTGATGCCGGCCATGAACTGCGACAAGACGACCGGCCTGTATGTCGTGCAGGCGGTGATTGCGGCGTTGCTTCATCGCGAGCGGAGCGGAGAGGCGCAGGCGGTCGAAGTGCCGATGTTCGAATCCAACGTCCATTTCAATCTGATGGAACATTGGGCCGACATGATCTACGACCCGCCGGCCGGTCCCGCGGGGTATAGCCGCGCCAAGCTGCCCAACCGAAAACCGTTCGCGACCAAGGACGGGTATCTGTGTATCCTGCCGGGGTCGACCAAGCATTGGTTGAATTTCTTCACGGCGGTCGGGCGGGATGACCTGGCGGCGGATCCCCGCGTTTCGGATCCCGCGTTGCGGTATCAGAATGCGGACGAGTTCTACCGCACCCTCGCCAGCATTGTCGCCGAATGGGAGACCGAGGCGCTACGCGGAGTGCTGGAAAACGCCGACGTTCCGTGCGGGCCGATCTACGCCTATGAAGACCTGCCGGAAGATCCGCATCTAAAAGCGGTTGGGTATTTTCAGGATGCGGTGCATCCGACCGAAGGCCCGCTCAAGGTTCCCGATATTCCCGTCCGGTTCAGCGCCAGCCCTGGCGGCCAATCACGACCGGCGCCCGCGCATGGCGAGCACAGCGCGGAACTGCTGCGTGAGGTGGGCTATTCGGACGAAGAGATCGCCGCGATGGCGAAGAGCGGCGCGACCGCCGAAGAAGTCTGACGGAGGGCTAACTCTGCGCTATCCGATCGCGCAGCACGAATTTTTGCACCTTGCCGGTCGAGGTTTTCGGCAGCGGCCCGAACACGACCTGTTTCGGACATTTGAAATGCGCCATCACGTCCCGGCAGAAGTCGATGATTTCCTGCTCGGTAGCGTCCTCGCCGTCTTTCAGCGTGACGAAGGCGCAGGGCACTTCGCCCCAATGGTCGTCGGGCTTGGCGACGACGGCGGCCTCCAGCACCTTCGGGTGCCCGTAGAGCGCGCCTTCCACCTCGATGGTCGAGATGTTCTCGCCGCCCGAGATGATGATGTCCTTCGACCGGTCGCGTAGCGCGATATAGCCATCGGGTTCCCAGACGCCGAGGTCGCCGGTATGGAACCAGCCGCCGCCAAAGGCTTCCACGGTCGCCGCCGGATTCTTCAGGTAGCCCTTCATCACCACGTTGCCGCGCATGAACACTTCGCCCAATTCCTCGCCGTTGCGCTCGACCGGCTCCAGGGTCTTGGGATCGGCGACCATCAGGTCTTCCAGCACCGCGTAGGGCACCCCTTGGCGTGATTTCTTCTGCGCCCGCTCGTCCGGCGGCAGGTCATTCCATTCGTCGTTCCAAACGCAGACGACCGACGGGCCATAGGATTCGGTAAGCCCATAGACATGGGTGATGTGGAATCCGTCCTCTTCCATGCGTTGCAGCACGGCGGGCGGCGGCGGTGCGGCGGCGGTCATCACTTCGACCGTGCGGGGCAAGGACCGGCGTTCCTCCGGCTTGGCGTTGATCACCATGTTGAGGACGATCGGCGCGCCGCAGAAATGCGTGACGCCTTCATCCGCGATGGCATCGAAGATCGCCGCCGGCTCGACCCGGCGCGCGCACACGCTGGTGCCGCCGTTCGCGGCCAGTGTCCACGGAAAGCACCAGCCGTTGCAGTGGAACATCGGCAGTGTCCACAGATAGGTCGCATGCACCGGCATGTTCCAGGCGAGGATATTGCCGAGCGCCAGCAGGTAGGCCCCGCGGTGATGGTAGACGACGCCCTTCGGATTGCCGGTCGTGCCCGAGGTGTAGTTCAGCGAGATTGCGTCCCATTCGTCGTCCGGCAACGACCAGTCGAAAGCCGGGTCGCCTTCCGCGAGGAAATCCTCGTAGGTGACGTCGCCGAGCAATTCGCCGCCGTCTGCCAGCGGGTCGTCGATGTCGATGACTAGCGGCCGTGACTGGCATTTCTCGAGCGCCGCCTTGATGGTCGGCGAGAATTCGCGGTCGGTGATCAGCACCTTCGCTTCGCCGTGGTCCAGCGTGAAGGCAATGGTGTCGGCGTCGAGGCGCACATTCATCGTGTTCAAGACCGCGCCCGCCATCGGCACGCCGTAATGCGCGTCATAGATCGCGGGAACGTTGGGCGCCATCACTGCGACCGTGTCGTTCTTGCCGATGCCGCGCCGCTGTAACGCGCTCGCGAGCCGCCGCGCGCGGCCATAGGCTTCAGACCAGGTAATCCGCCAATCGCCGTGAACGACCGCGGCGCGGTTGGGATACACCGCCGCGGCCCGCCGGATGAAGGTCAGCGGTGACAACGGCATGAAATTGGCGCCGGTCTTGTCGAGATCGGTGTCGTAGGGGTTCCCGGTCATAGTCCCGGTCATGGCGAAACCTCAAGACGGTCGATGGGCGCGGTTCCCCCGCGCTTCCGTTGCGTTCCGTACACTATGGGGGATGCGGCTGGTGTTTTGCAAAGGTTGAGAGCATCCTATACTCGTTCTTGAGTGCGCCGGAGGCAGCGTAGCGCGGGGCGGCGGAAAACGACCACGCGCGCGGGCGGCGCGGCAGGGTTGATGAGCTTCAAAAAGGTGGTCGGTCATGGCCGGAAAATTCGATGAAATCTACGCCCGTTCGATAAACGATCCCGAAGGGTTTTGGGCCGAGGCGGCCGAGGACGTGCATTGGTACAAGCGCTGGGACAAGGTGCTGGACGACAGCAATCCGCCCTTTTACCGATGGTTCCCCGGCGCCGAGACCAACACCTGCTACAACGCGGTCGACCGTCATGTGGAGGCCGGGCGCGGTGCGCAGAACGCGATCATCTACGACAGCCCGATCACCGGCGGCGTGCAGCGCAAGATCACTTATGCCGAGTTACAGGATCAGGTCGCGCGCTTCGCCAGCGTCATGCAGGCGGAAGGCGTCGGGTACGGCGACCGTGTGATCGTCTACATGCCGATGGTGCCGGAGGCGGCGATCGCCATGCTTGCCTGCGCTCGGATCGGCGCGGTTCATTGTGTCGTGTTCGGCGGCTTCGCGCCGCAGGAACTTGCCACGCGGATCGACGATTCGGAGGCCAAGTTGATCGTCACCGCGACCTGCGGTATCGAGCCGGGCCGGACCGTCGAATACATGCCGATGGTGACCGAAGCGATCGATCTGGCGAAGCACAAGATCGGGCGCATTGTCGTTTTGCAGCGCGAGCAGCACCCGGTTGAGACGGTTGCGGGCCGCGATGTGGATTGGCACGAGGCCGTGGCGGCCGCGAGCCCAGCAGACTGTGTGCCGGTCAAGGCGACCGACCCGCTCTATATCCTCTACACCTCGGGTACGACCGGACAGCCGAAGGGCGTGATTCGCGACACCGGCGGCCACATGGTCGCCCTGAAATGGTCGATGAAGAACATCTACGGCGTCGAGCCCGGCGAGGTCTATTGGGCGGCCTCGGATGTCGGTTGGGTGGTCGGGCATTCTTATATCGTCTATGCGCCGTTGTTCCACGGCAGCACGACGATCCTGTTCGAAGGCAAGCCGGTGGGCACGCCCGACGCCGGTGTCTTCTGGCGGGTTCTTTCCGAACATAATGTGAGCGTGATGTTCACCGCGCCCACCGCGTTCCGCGCGATCAAGCGGGAAGACCCGGAAGGTAAGCTGATCAAGGACTACGATCTCAGTAATTTCCGCACGCTTTTCCTAGCGGGGGAACGGACCGATCCCGATACGCTGCATTGGGCAGAGAACAATTTGAAGGTGCCGGTCATCGATCACTGGTGGCAGACGGAAACTGGCTGGTCCATCGGGACCAACTGCATCGGTATCGAGATGTTGCCGGTGAAAGCCGGGTCGCCGACGCGGGCTGCGCCGGGATATGATGTGCAAATCCTCGACAATGACGGGTCCGAGTTGCCGCGTGGCGAGATGGGCGCGATCTGCGTCAAGCTGCCGTTGCCGCCGTCCTGTTTTCCGAACCTGTGGAATGCGTCGGACCGCTACATCGAATCCTATATGGCCGAATTTCCCGGTTACTATAAGACCGGCGACGCCGGATATCTGGACGAGGACGACTATATTTTCGTCATGACCCGCACGGACGACGTCATCAACGTGGCCGGGCATCGCCTATCGACCGGTGCTATCGAGGAAGTCCTGGCCTCACACCCGGATGTGGCGGAATGTGCGGTGATCGGTGTCGCCGATCAGCTCAAGGGGCAGTTGCCGCTGGGCTTTCTGGTGCTGAACTCGGGCGTTGCCCGCGATAATCAGGACATCACCGACGAAGCGGTGAAGCTGGTGCGTCAGGAAATCGGACCGGTCGCCGCCTTCAAGACGGTCACCGTCGTCGATCGACTGCCGAAAACGCGGTCGGGCAAAATCCTGCGCGGCACGATGCAGAAAATCGCCGATTCCGAGGACTACAAGATGCCGGCGACCATCGATGATCCGATCATCCTGAACGAGATCGAAGGCGCGCTGAAGACCGTCGGCTACGCACGAAACTGACCGGAAACGCGGACGAGCCCGCGACGGTCAGCCGATCAGTCGGTGGTGTTCTGGAACGGATTTTGCGGCACGGCCGTATCGGTCTGCGGCTCGACCCCGGACATTTCTTGCTTCGGCTCGGCGCCTTCGGCGACTGGCGGGAACTGTCTCGGTTGGGGGGGAGGCTTGCCTTCGCGCTTGGCTTTCCGCTCCGCGGCTTTCTGCGCCTTTTCCAATGCGACGCTGAGGTCTTCGTGCTTGCTGAGGCCCAGCTCGACCGGGCTGCGCGGCCGCAGGTTCGGCGAATTCCAATGGGACCGGTCGCGGACCGCGCTGATGGTCGGCTTAGTGGTGCCGATCAGCCGGCCGATCTGCGCATCCGAGAGTTCCGGATAATGCCGCAACAGCCAAGCGATGGCGTCCGGTTTGTCCTGGCGTTTCGAAAGGGGGGTATATCGCGGTCCCGTGCCGCGCGCGGTCGGCTGCGGAATGTCGGATTTCAACATGTCGAGGCGGGTGCTGGGATCGCCTTCGCAGCGCACGATTTCTTCTTTGGTGACCTGACCGTTGACGATCGGGTCCATCCCCTGCATGCCAATGGCGACTTCCTCGTCGGCGATCGCTTGGACTTCCAGCATGTGGAGGCCGCAAAAATCGGCGATTTGGTCGAATGTCAGGGCAGTGTTCTCGACAAGCCATACGGCTGTCGCCTTTGGCATCAATGGTTTATTCATGAAGTCCCCCAAAAGACGGTCCCGCCGTCCGGAAAATAACCGGATCGGCCGTAACGCGCCGTTTGATTACGCCAGAGAGTGTAATATGCGGTCGCGCATGGCGGACCGCAAGTGATGATGTTGCTTTGATTTTCTATGGTTTTCCAACGGTCAGCATGATTTTTCCGATATGGGCGCTGGATTCCATCAGCCGGTGCGCGTCCGAGACCTCGGCCAGCGGAAAGGTCTTGTAGACCATCGAGCGAATTTTGCCCTCATCCAGCATTGGCCAGACCTTTTTGCGCAGTTCCTGCGCCATGACCGCCTTGTCTTCGTCCGACTGCGGCCGCAGGGTCGACGCGGTCATCGTTTGCCGTTTGATCATGAACAGCGCCAGATTGACCTCGACCTTCGAGCCCTTCAGGAAGGCGATATTCACGATGCGCCCGTCCCAGGCCAGGCAGCTCAGGTTCTTTTGAATGTAGTCGCCGCCGACCATGTCGAGGATCAGGTTGACGCCTTTCTTGCCGGCGAATTCTTTGACAACGGCGGGCCAATCCTGTTCGCGGTAGTTGATCGCGAGATCGGCGCCAAGCTCTTCGCAGGCCTTGCATTTTTCGGCGCTGCCGGCGGTTGTGATGACCGTCGCGCCAAACTGCTTGGCCAGTTGGATCGCCGTGGTCCCGATGCCGCTCGATCCGCCATGGACCAGGAAGGTCTCGCCTGCCTGCAAGCCGCCGCGCTGAAACACGTTGTGCCATACGGTAAAGAAGGTTTCCGGCAGCGAGCCGGCCTGCACCATGTCATACCCCTTGGGGATCGGCAGGCAGTGCGCCGCCGGGGTGATGCAATACTCCGCATATCCGCCGCCCGGGGTAAGGGCGCAGACATCGTCGCCGACGCTCCAGTCCGTGACGGCGTCACCGATGGCAGCCACCGTTCCGGCGACTTCGAGGCCCAGCAGGTCCGTGGCACCCGGCGGTGGCGGATAGGCGCCCGCGCGCTGGAACACGTCCGGCCGGTTCACGCCGGCGGCCGCAACCTTGATCAGCACGTCGTTCGGCCCGGGTGTTGGCACGGGGCGCGATCCCACTGTCATGGCGTCCGCGTCGCCCGCTTCGGGCACTTCGATAACGGTCATTAAGTCCGGCAAGGTCATGGGGGTTTACCTGGAGTCCTGGTCGATATGAAATTGTCCTAGCAGGGTTGCAGGTCTAGCCGCTAGCCACCACACTTGCAAGACGGCAGCGCGATTTGACGGAGGAAATCATGGAAGAACAGGATCTTGAACCGCGTACCAAGCGGAAGAAACTGAAAGATCTGGAAGTCATGTCCATCGAGGCTCTCGAGGAATATATTGCTGAGATGGAATCCGAGATCGAGCGGGCACGGGCGGAAATCGCCTCCAAAAAGGATCACCGCAGCGCTGCGGAGGATGTTTTCAAGAATTAGGCGGGCTAGACCTTGGCCGGTGCGGGTAAACGTTAATTTCCGGCGTTCCGGCGGCCATATTTGAGCTTTCTGCCACGCTGATATTCCTTAAATTGATTTAAAATCAAATAGTTATGAATTTCTTGCTGTTGGGCGAGCTGTTAACACTTTGTTAGGGCTTTGGGGCGATAAAAGGGCCAGCACACTTGTGCCACTTAAGTGCCTCACGTGGGTCTCTCGGATCCACTTAGTACTTGATACCTCCCTGTCTCTTGCCGAGCCCTCTGGGCTCGGCATTTTTTTTCCACACACAATTTTCCGTGCCATTGAGCCGCCGCCGCGCCGTCGTTACTGTCGCCGCAGTGAGGCAATTTGCACAATCCGAAGCGGTGAATCATGGAAAATCTCTCCGTCCGCGGCCAGAACATCCGCGTTGCCGGCGCTCTGCCGGATGCCGATATGGCGACGCCTATCGCGTTGTTCCTGCATGGTGCCGGGATGGACCACACGGTCTGGACCACGGTAACCAATGCGTTTACCGCTGCGGGCCGGCCGTGGGTGGCGGTTGATCTACCGGGACATGGCGGCAGCGCTGGCGATCTAATCGGCACCATTGGTGAGATGGCGGATTGGCTGGCGGACGTCGTCGGAGAACTCGGCAATGCGGGTGTTATCGCCGTGGGGCATTCGATGGGCGCGTTGGTGGTTCTGGAATTGGCGGCACGGCATCCGCGAACGGTACGCGCGGCAGCCCTTATGGGGGTCGCGGCGCGAATGCCGGTTCATCCCGATCTTTTGGCGATGGCGCAGGCGAATGATCCCAAGGCGGCGGCAATGATCGCCAAATGGGGGGTCGGCCAGGCCGCGCAGGGTGACGTCGCGCCGCAAGTGGCGGCCTGCGTGACCGGCGCGCCGGCGGGGGCGCTGTATGCCGATTTCGCGGCCTGTGATGCCTATCGCGATGCAGAAGCAATGGCCGGACAGGTTGGCTGTCCAATGATGTTGGTGTTGGGGGAAGAGGACCGCATGACGCCGCCGGACAAGGCAATGCCGCTGGTTCAGGCGGCCAAGGGCGCCCGCCAGACCGTATTGCCGGAAACCGGGCATATGATGATGCTCGAGGCGCCGGGTGCCTGCGCCGAAGTGCTGTTGGACCTGCAGGAGACTGTATCGTGAGCAGTTCCGATCCCAAGGATCGCAGTTATTACCCGCATTTCCGCGCCGTGCCGACCCGTTGGATGGACAACGACGTCTACGGCCATGTGAACAATGTCGTCTACTATTCCTACTTCGATACTGCGGTGAACGGGCACCTTATGGAGTATGGCGTACTCGATTATGCCGCCGGTGACATCTTCGGCATCGTCGTCGAGACCAAATGCCAGTTCCTCAAGGAATTGGCATTTCCCGAAGTCATCGAAGCGGGCCTGCGGATCGCGAAACTTGGCAATTCCAGCGTGACCTATGAAATCGGTTTGTTCCGCAAGGACCAGCCCGACGCCGCCGCCGTCGGCCATTTTATTCATGTCTATGTGGACCGCGAAAACCGGCGGCCGGTTCGCATTCCCGACCCCGTCCGCGCGGTAATGGCGTCGCTGGTCGTGTCGGGCGTTAGTTAGCCGCCACAAGACCCGGCAGCCCATAAGAAACGCGCCCCGACGAAGCGGGGCGCGTTATGGGTTAGGGAGTTTGCCTGGGGAGGGTTAGGCGGCCTTCTTCTCGATCTTGGCCGTTTTACCCTTGCCGTTCGTGATCGCGATGGTGCGGGGCTTCATTGCCTCCGGAACCTCGCGGGCGAGTTCGACATGCAGGAGCCCATTCTCGAGCGATGCCGCCGCGACCTTGACGTGGTCGGCGAGGCTGAATGTACGCTCGAAGGCCCGCTCGGCGATGCCGCGGTGCAGGAAGGCGGGGGACTCGTCGTCCTTGCTCTTCTCGACGCGGCCCGTGATTACGAGCTTGTTTTCCTGGGTCTTGATGTCGATGTCGTTTTCCCCGAATCCGGCAACCGCCATTGTGACTCGATAGGAATCTTCTCCGGTTTTCTCGATATTGTACGGCGGATAGCCAGGGGCTTGTTCGCCGGGAATGTTATCGAGAACCCGAGCGAGATGATCGAATCCAACGGTGCTGCGGAATAGGGGTGAAAGATCGTACCTGCGCATTGCCATATCCTCCTTGTAAGCGATACGGGATCAAAGGAGCCGCCAAATGGCCAAACTCCGGTTCTAGTGTCGCCCGACCCACATTTGGCATCGGGTGACGATTCCTAGGTGGGATCGAATGCCTCGCTTGTCAAGATATCGGCGATTCGATCTCTCGTACCAAAGGGATAGCGCTTAATTACGTGTGACTGGCGAATTTGATTAACCAATAATAATAGAAGCTTAGTGGTTCACCCCCGCACCGCAGGCATTATATTTAGGAGTAAGGGCGTGGGCGGAGAAATCCGCCCGAAAGACCCAAGGGACACCAATTAATAAGGGAGACGCCGGCCCGTGCAAAAGGCGCAATCGGCATTCTTGCTCGAGACGACTTATGAAGAGGCGTATGACCTCTTGATCGAATCGCGCGACTATATCGGGATCAAGGTTCCCGAGGTTCGCAAGAACGCCAGTCAAGCATATCAGATGGTCATCAGCGTCGAGACGATGCGGCTGACCACCCGTTTGACCCAGGTGATGGCGTGGCTGCTGACGCAGAAAGCCGTTTATCTGGAGGAAATGTCGCCGGAACAGGCGGCCAAGCACATCTATCGCCTGAGCGGCCAGAAAATGTGCCTCGATCGCGGGCGCGCCGACTATGAAATCCTGCCGATTCAGCTCCGCCGTTTGTTGGAGCGCAGTCACGCTCTGTATTTGCGGATCAACCGCCTGGATCAGCAACTCGCCGCCGCCGATTAAGCGAAAGTCAGCCTTTCGGCATCAAAAAAGGCGCCTAACGGCGCCTTTCTTCGTTTCAACAGCCGGATCGTCAGGATTTCAGGCCGAAACTCTCGAACCGCTTGTTGAATTTGGCAAGCTGACCGCCGCTATCGACCAAACGGTGCACGCCGGTCCAGGCCGGATGCGACTTCGGATCGATTTCCAGCTTCAGCGTATCGCCGGGTGCGCCCCAGGTCGAAAACGTCTGGTAGCTGGTTCCGTCGGTCAACTGGACCGTAATCTCGTGATAATCCGGATGGGTTTCTTTTTTCATCATACAGGCTCCACAGCTCGGGCGGCTATATAGCCGAGCCAGCCAGGGTTTGCAAGGATTCTCGCACCGCCGCCACGGCGGGTCACATTGCGCCGTGGCGGGCAATACCGGCGTAGCGGCCCAGCCGGGTTTTTCGGGCCTACAGTTCCGTGGTTGGCGGGCAGCAGACGGTTCCGTTATCCGCCGATAGCTCCTCCCGCTGAACCCGGTCTTTGCCATATTCCGTGATCTGCCCAAAGGTGCGGAAGGTTTCCCAGGCAATGTCCTGCGGGTCGGAAATCCACGCCTTATCGCCCTCGGCATAACAGCATTGCGCCGATTTTTGTTCGACAACGGGCCGCCCGGCCTCCTCGAGACGGTCGGAAAGCTCCGACAGTTCGCTTTCCTCATCGACCTGGATGCCCAGATGGCTCAGGCCCGGCGTGACGCCGCAGCGTTCGGAGATCGCGAAATTGACGCTGGGATCGTCGAGCATCCATTTCGCGTAGTCGGATTCCGTAACCGTCGGCGTCGATCCGAACAGCGTCGAATAAAAGCCGATCGACTCATCAAGGTCTTTCACCGTTACGTGGACATGCAGGCGTTTCATGGGGATCAAATCTCCTTAGGTCGCGTCCGCCGCCACTGTGGCAGCGTCGGGCAGGGTGGGGCCACAGGCATCGTCGCCGCGGCAGCAATTCTCGGTTAAATAGGCCATCAGGTCAGCCATTGCCGGATAGTTCGCCGAATAGATCAGCGAGCGTCCATCGCGCTTGCAGGACAGCAGTCCCGCTTGTTTGAGTTGGCTCAAATGGAAGGACAGGGTGGCACCCGGCAATCCCATTTCGTCGGCGATCTCGCCGGCCGGCGCACCGCGCGGACCACGCTCCACGAGCCAGCGAAAAATCTGCAGGCGTGTTTCCTGGGCGAGCGCTGAAAGAGCAGTGACGGCATCATTCGTTTCCATATTTCCAAATATGTGGAAATAAATAGGGAAGTCAAGCCCAGCGTTCTTTCCGAAACCGTGCTGACGGGTTTCGCTGTTGCGGAAAAGCGCTACACTCTGGGCCGCTCTATCGACAGGGAAAGGTCACGCATCTTGCGCATTTATCTCGTTCGCCACGGCGAAACCATGTGGAACCGGGAGGGCCGCATGCAGGGCCATCTCGACTCGCCGCTGACCCGCGACGGTGTCGAACAGGCGATGTGTGTCGGCCGCGCGCTCGGCGCCCATCTCGGCGAAGATATCGATCATCAGATGGTGGTCAGCCCGCTCGGCCGCTGCCGCCAGACCGCGGCGCTGATTTGCGAAGAGGCAGGGCTGGACTATGCGTCCTGCGATTTCCACGATGACCTGAAGGAAATCTGCTGGGGCAAGTGGGATGGCCACACCTTTGCGGAAATCGATGCCAAATATCCAGGTGAGCTCGACTGCCGCAACGCCGAGCGCTGGGACTATGTACCGCCGGATGGTGAGAGTTACGGCATGCTCGCCGCACGGGTCGGCCGCTGGCTAAAGGCGCTGCCGGACCAGGGATCGCGGATCGTCGTCGCCCATGGCGGCGTCGGCCGAGTCTTCCGTGGGGTCTATGCCGGGATGGAACCGCAGGACATGATGGACCTGGAACAGCCGCAGGACGCGTTTTATCTGCTGGAGGGCGGCGAGATCGCGAAGATCGACGCGGGAGACTAAGTGTTCCCCGTCTGAAGTTTCCGGCGGTGCGGTGTCTGTGAAAGTTCCGGTGCCGGATGCGCCGATCTATTCCGACCAATCGGGGTGATCGCGGAGAGGGAATTTTCGCTTATAGGGCCGCTGGACGAGCTTCAACGGAACCTCCCGAAAATCTATGGCGAAGGGAGTTTCGACCTCGCGCCCCAGCGATTTCATGGCTTTCTGCCCCCAGACCGATGCATAACACATCAAGTATTTATTGTTCGGGGGGGCTATAGCCGCGTCTTGTGAAACCCTCATGTGCGCAACGATCAGTGTCTCCAACGCATCCTCGTGCTCTGCGAGCCTAAACAATAAGACCCCTTTCAGAAGCGTCAGTTCGGATCGCGAGGCACCCAGAGCCTCCATATCCCTCACGACCCTCAATGCCGCGCCGAAATTCTCATTCGCGGTCAAATCCAGCGCCTGGCTCCACATTCTTGCGATATGGATTACTAGTTTTATTCTCTCGACCAATTGTCGCATTGCTGAGTTCTATCGTCCGTGTTCGGTGCGGGAGGTTGGTTGGGCGGTCGCCAACAGGATGGCGCATGATTAGGATGCTGTTTAGATCAATTTTGCGAAAAGAGGAACGCCGTGACCGACACAAATCGCCGCTGGGTACTCGCCAACTATCCGGAGGGCATGCCGACCGAGTCCGACTGGCGGCTGGAGGAAGCGCCGCTGCGCGACCCGCGCGATGGTCAGGTGCTGATCCGGTCGCTGTATCTGTCGGTCGATCCGTATATGCGCGGACGGATCAGCCCCGCCAAGAACTACGCCGCCAGCGTCGAATTGGGCGGTGTCATGCGGGGTGGCGGGGTTGGCGAGGTGGTCGCCTCCAAGCATCCCGACTGGAAACCCGGCGATATTGCTGAAAGCATGGGCTTTGGCTGGCAGGAATACCCGGTGCTCAAGGGCGAGCATCTGCGCCGGATCGATCCGTCGATCGCACCGATCCAGAGCGCGGTGAGCTATCTCGGGATGCCCGGGCTGACCGCCTATTTCGCGCTGCTCGATCTGGGCCGGCCCAAGCCGGGGGAGACGGTGCTGGTCTCCGCCGCGTCGGGTGCCGTGGGGCAGGTGGTCGGGCAGATCGCCAAGAACATGGGATGCCGCGCCATCGCGATCGCCAGCAGCGAGGCCAAGCTCGAGTGGTGCCGCGAGATCGGTTACGACGGCGGCATCAACTATCGCGAGGCCGGGGATCTGGGCGCCGCCGTCGCCGAGATGTGCCCATCCGGGGTCGATATCTACTTCGACAACACCGGCGGGCCGATCCACGACGCGGCGATGCAAAACCTGGCGATGAAGGCGCGGATCATCATCTGTGGCATGGTTTCGCTGTCCGATAAATTTGATCAGCCCGATATCGGCCTTCGCCACAACCGGCAACTGCTGATCAATCGCGCCCGCATGGAAGGGTTTCTCGTCAGCGACTATGCCGACCGCTTTGACGACGGCATCCGGCAACTCGCGGCGTGGCACGGCGAGGGCCGGCTCAAATTCCGCGAAGACGTGATGGAGGGTATAGAATCCATGCCGACCGCTTTCTTGCGTTTGCTGACCAGTGAGAATTTCGGCAAGCAGTTGGTCAAGTTGGGCGAGCCGTCCGGATAGACCGTTGATCCGATATCGGGCATTCAACTTGGCGCGCCGCGCATTTGGTGCTTGAATCGATTTCCAGATATTTTCCGGAGTGATCCCCATGGCCGCGCTGACGATTGAGAAAATTCACCCGGATTTCGGCGCTCGTATCACCGGTGTCGATCTTCGCGAACCGTTGACGGACGAGGTGGTGGAAGAAATTCGCGCCGCGATCGACGACTACTCGTTCCTGTGTTTCCCCGATCAGCCGTTTGATGACGAGCATCAACTCGCCGTCACCGCGGCCCTCGGTGAGCCGGAGCCGAGCCATGTGAAGCTCGGCCAGGAAGGCGTGATCGAGTATTTCGGCACCATCGGCAACGTGATGGCCGACGGCAGCGTCCTCGACAATTCGCATAAACGGACGCGGTTCCAGACCGGCAACAACATGTGGCATTCGGACTCGTC
This sequence comes from Alphaproteobacteria bacterium, assembly GCA_021774335.1. GTDB lineage: Bacteria > Pseudomonadota > Alphaproteobacteria > UBA8366 > UBA8366 > JAJFJD01. Next base: position 129,210 of record JAJFJD010000033.1, on the reverse strand, counting down.
GTTCCGCGATGTGCCGACCTACGTCTCGATCATGTGCGCCTACGAGGTGCCGGCGGAAGGCGGGAAAACCGAATTCGCCAGCGGCCGCGCCACCTACGATCGCCTATCCGAGGCTGAGCAGGCCAAGGTCGATCCGTTGATTGCGGAACATGACTATGTCTTTTCCCGCTCCAAGGTCGGTCCCGACGCCGTGACGCCGTCGCACGCGGCATCGTTGCCGCCGGTGCAGCAGAAACTCGTGCGCCGCAATCCGCGCACCGGGGCGAAGAACATATTCGTCGGCTCGCATGCCAAGTCGATCGTCGGTTGGAGTTTCGAAGACAGCCGCGCGCTGCTCGACGATTTGCTGGACCGTGCAACTCAGGACGAGCATGTGTATTCCCATGCGTGGCAAACGGGCGATCTGGTGATCTGGGACAACCGCTGCCTGGTCCACCGCGGTAGCGGCTATGACGCGGACAAGTACCGACGATACATGCGGCAGACGCGCGTAAAGGGCGTCGGATCGAGTATGGACGAATAGGATCAAATGACCACGTGCCACCCGGCACAAGAAAAAGAAGGAATGGAAAATATGCCGGATGAAGGCTTTCGGAAATGGCTCGGCGTCGACTATGAGGTGATGGAGGACGGCCACGCGGTTGTCGGCATGCCGGTGCGCGAGGAAATGCGCAATCTGCGTGGCGTCGTGCAAGGCGGTGTGATCGCCTCGCTGATCGATGTGGCAATGGCCACGGCGGCGGCGGGCGGCAACTACGATACGCGCAAGCGCCCGATGGCGACGCTGGAGATTAAGGTCAATTATCTGGCAGCGGCGACGGGCGACCGGCTGACCGGCACGGCGGATGTCATCCGCGCGGGATCGCGGTCGGCGGTGGTGCGCTGTGAAGTCATCGATGGCACGGGCTCGGTCTGTGCTGCCGGCCTCGGCACCTTCATGACGCGCCGGGTTCATGCGACCGATCCGAAGGACATGGCCCCGACGAAAGGCTAGTGACTGCGGGCTAGGGCGCGCGGCGCCGGATTTTCCAGGGGTTGGTGCCGCACTGCGGTTCGGAGGGTTGCCGTTGTCGGACGATTGCGCGACCATCAACGCCGATCCGCTTCATTTGGAGGATGCCTTGATGACCGACGCCATAGATATCGAAGCCGTGCTTTCCAACCAAAAGTTCCTTGAAGGCCGCACTCGGTTCTCCGACACCACGGGCGTCTTTGCCCGCATGGCGGAGTACCGCGACGGCGCCGTCTTCGCAGGAGGCTTCTCCGGCGTCAGCCAATGGGAGCGGCATCCGAACGGTGAAGAGATCGTGCAGATCCTCAAAGGCAGCGTAACCCTGACCTTGCGGGATGGCGACGGCAGTGAAGAGAAGTTGGATCTCGCGCAAGGCATGATCGCCATCGTGCCGCAGAATACCTGGCATCAGTTCCATGCGCCGAACGGAGTGACGATCATGACGACGACACCGCAGCCGACAGAACACATCACCGACGAAGAGCCGCCGGCCGCGGGCTAGTGCGATCTGTCGTAATCGGGCATTCTGGGAAATCGGCGTGACCGCGCCGATCCCAGTCACAGACTCATAGTCCATGTCGCTCATCAGCTACCTGCGCCTTATTGGCGCCCACGGCCGTTTCCTGAGTTTCGGCTTCACGATGACCTTCGCCGCCAGTGCGGGGCAGACGGTCATCATCGGCACGTTCGGCCCGGCGGTGCGGGGCGAGTACGGTCTCAGCCACACCGAGTGGAGCGGCATCTACATGATTGGCACGCTGGCGAGCGCCCTCGTGCTGCCGTGGACCGGCCAGCAAATCGACCGCTACCCGCTCCGCGCCTTTGCGATCGCCGTATGCATCGGCCTTGCCTTTGCCTCGGCCTTCATGGCGCTGGTGCCGTCGGCAGCGCTTCTCATTGTCGCGATCTTCCTGTTGCGCCAGTTTGGTCAGGGGTTGGCGAGTCACACGGGAAAGACGGCGACGGCGCGGTTCTTCCACATCGACCGCGGCAAGGCGATTGCGTTGGTCCTGCTGGGCGACGGTGTCGGGAAAGCCGTGCTGCCCGTCCTGGCGGTCCTGTCGATCGTGACATTCGGCTGGCGCGAGACCTATGGCATTACGGCCGTGATCCTGGGCGCCGGCATTCTGCCGTTGGTTTGGTGGCTGCTGCGGGGGCACGGTGCGGAGCAAGACGTATCGGCACTTACCGGGTCGGGATCGCATGTCGCTGTGAAGGAACCGGAACAATGGTCGCGCAAACAGGTCATGCGCGATGCGCGGTTCTATCTGCTGCTGCCGGCCATCCTGGCGCCCTCTTTCGTCAGCACCGCGTTGTTCTTCCATAACCTGGAGATCGCCGCCGTTAAGGGTTGGAGCGCGGCCTGGATGACCGGCAATTACTGGATTTATGCGGCTGGATCGGTCATTGCGTCCCTCGCGTCCGGACCGCTGATCGACCGCATTACGGCGGCGCGGGTGTTGCCGGCGTTCCTGCTGCCAATTGTTCTGGGTCTGCTGATCATCTGGGCCTTCGACGCGCGTTATTGGGTCTTGCCGTATCTGCTGATGGTCGGCCTGACCAGCGGTGTCGGTAATACCGCGGTCACGTCGCTCTGGGCCGAGGTGTATGGCGTCCGCCATTTGGGTGCGATCCGCTCGCTCGCCGTGTCGCTCATGGTGTTTTCTTCCGCGCTCGGACCGTTGACGATGGGGGCGTTGATGGACTGGGACGTGTCCGTGGAATCGATCTGCGTGCTGATGGCGCTATACTGTGTTGTGGCCACCGGTTTGATGTTGTTCGCCCTTAACGGTTACAAAAGTCCTGCATCCGCCGTCGAGCCGCGGTCATAGTCGGCAATTAGACAACTCACGAAATAATATAATTGGGAGACGCCCTCATGTCGGAACAAGTGGTCAAAGAACTCGCCCCAAACGGGGTCCTGCGCGTTGGGATCAATATGGGCAATTTCCTACTCGTCACCGGTAAATCGCCGTCGGGTGATCCCGATGGGGTGTCGCCGAACATGGGCGCCGAACTCGCCCGGCGATTGGGTGTCGACGTTGCCTATGTACCGTATGAATCACCGGGCCTGGTGGTCGCCGCGGCGGGCAAGGACGAATGGGACATCGGCAATGTGGGCGCGGAGCCGGCGCGCATGGAGAAAATGGCTTTCACCGCCGCCTATGCCGAGATCGAAGCGACCTATATGGTCCACGAGGATTCGCCGCTGAAACACGCCGACGAGGTCGACCGCGAAGGGAACACGATCATCGTGCGCGGCGAGGCCGCCTACGGTCTGTGGCTTGCCGCCAATGTCAAGAACGCGACGCTGATCACCACCGATAAAGGCGAGGAAGCGAAAGAACGTTTCATGGCGGAGAAGATCGATGCCTTGGCCGGGTTGAGGCCGGGTCAGTTGGACGACCTGGAGAAAATGCCCGGCACACGGATTCTCGACGGCAAGTTCGCCGAGGTGCAGCAGGCGATCGGCACGTTGAAGACGAACACCGCAGCGATTCCCTACCTGCGCGACTTCGTCGAGGATTGCAAATCATCCGGCCTGGTTGCCAGCATGATCGAGAAACACGGCGTGGTCGGTCGGTTGTCCGTCGCCCGGCCGGGGTAACCGGCGCTTGGCCGCAGCGCCTAATAGCGGTTCTTGATCGCCGTCTCGCCGTGTTTCTTCTGGTGGAAGTAGTTGGCGCTGAAGAATTCCATGATCAGGTCGGCGTAGAGCGCGGGTTCGTATTTCGGTGGGTTATCGGCATCGCTGCAGCTCGCCAGTACCTCGATGGTGCGGTACGGGTTCGGGCTGTGGAAATAGGCGATCGAGTAGCGGTCCTCCGCGCCGTCGACGATCACGCCGTGTGGTGTCGATAGAAAGCGGTTGTTCGACATCCGCCGCATGATATTGCCGAGATTGACCAGGAAGGTGCCGTCGATCAGCGGCGGCGTGACCCACTCGCCCGACGGCAAGCGGATCGCGAGGCCCGGCACCTCCGAGCGCGCCAAGATCGTCAGGAAGCTGTTATCCGTGTGCGGGCTGGTGCCGAAGTCGTTGTCTTCCATCTTGGTCGGCGGATAGTGCAGCATGCGCAGCGTCGCGTGGTTCTCGTCCGAGAACAGCGGCGTGAAATGATCCGCCGGCATACCGAGCGCCACCGCGAAGGCCGGCAGCATGCGCTGGCCCAGGTCGTGGACTGCCTTCAAATATGCCATTACGCCATCGCGGAACCCCGGCAATCCATCCGGCCAGTAGTTGCCGCCGCGCAGCGGCTTCCCAGCGATCCGGTCCGGATGGTCGGCCGGCCGGTCGTGGGTGACGAAGAAGGATTCGTTCTGGTTGGGCTTGGTCGCCTTATGCACCGTCGAATGCGCTTGCATGCTGGTGTTCATTTCCAGATAGCCGACGTTGTAGGCGTCCAGCTTCAGCTTGCGCTTCTCCTCCAGCGGCAGGGCATGGAAGCGTTTCGATTGCTCGAAGGCATGGTCGATTAGGTCTTGCGGCACCCCGTGGTTCTTGATGTATAGGAAGCCGATGGTTTCGCAGGCATGCCGCACTTCGGTGGCCAATGCCTCCAACGCGCCATCTTCGCCCGCGAAATACGGACCGAAGTCTATGACCGGAATCCGCGCGATTGCCGCGTCCATGTCGTCCGGTGCATTTTCCTTGAATAGATGTGCCGTCATTGGGGAACCCATCCGGAATGCTCGGTTTGTATGTGTATGGCGCCGCGCGGGCCGGTGTTGTTCTTGGCCGCGAAAACCGGGTCGAGCGGCCGCGCGATGGACGGATCGAGATTGATCCAGAGGCGCAGGAGATGGCGTCGTTTGTTCTGCTCCGGCCAGTCCTCGAAACCGTCGCGCGCATGCAGCACGGCGTAGTTGTTCAGGATCTGGATATCGCCCGGCTCTAAATCCATATCAAAGCGGAACCGGTCGTCGGCGGCCAGCGCTTCCACATAGTCGACCGCGTCGGCGTCGATCCCCTGCAGCGGTTGCCCGGCCTTCTTCATGCCTTCGCGGATCGACCGTCCGTGGAAGCGGCAACTCATCCGGTCCTTCCACCAACTGAACACCGGCACGCGATTGTCGGTAACTTCGTCGGGGTCGCCGGTCGGGCCCTCGCCGCGCAGGTCGTAGTGATAACCGCGGAACAGCGTCGGCAGATATTCGGGATGCGTGCGGCAGACCTCGTTATAGATCGCACAGGTGCTGGCGATCAGGCTCTGCCCGCCCGTCTTGGCCGGGTGGATGCAAAGCAGGCCGACGATGTCCATCGGATCGCAATGCGGCAGCATGCGGTTCTTCGTGGTGTAGCCGCGCACGTTCTTCTCGCCGATGGTTCGGCCGGAATCGCGGATATTGCCGATCAGGGCGCCGGCGGCGTTCTGGATCATCGGCGTGCCGAGATAGCGGCCCAAGCCCCAATAGATATCGCGGACTTCATTCTCCTGATACCGGCCGACATCCAAGCCCTTGATCAGCAGGCAGCCGCGTCCCGTATCCAGGTCGCGCACCGCAGTCGCGAGGCGTGGCCCCAGCGTTGGCAGCGGGAAATCCTCGCGGTGCAACGTCGGCATACTTGCGTCGTTTTGCTGCGCGGATTTAAGCGCGGCATCGATCTCCGTCATGTCCCCGGCGTTCAGGCGCCATATCCAGGACTCGTCCGCGCGGAGGTCGGCTGCATGCCAGACCGCCGGGCCGTCGATGAGTCGCAATGAATCTAGAGCGTCATCAGGGGCCATTGGCGGTGTTCCGTTGTGGGTTTTCCGACCGGATGAGCCGATCTACGTCCAGCGCATCGGTCTGTTTCGGTACAAGGTAGCGGTTAGAACGCTCTAATTCTGCGCGCATGCCGTGGGAAATTCCAGCACTTCACGAAAAATTTTGCTGCGCGGAACACCGAAAAGGTATTCGATTATGGGGATCAATCCGCCGAACCAGTGTCAGGGAGCAATGGCGATGACTGAAAAGAATATCGATCCTCGGGTTTTCGACCTTTACGACGATTACTGCCATGGCCGGATTGACCGGCGCGAATTCTTTGGCAAGGCGGCGGTGATCACCATCGGCGGGGTCTCTGCGCTCGCGATGGCGCAAAGCCTGTTGCCCAACTATGCCGCAGCGCAGACGATTTCCTTCACCGACAAGCGGATCAAAGCGCGCTATGTGGAGTATCCGTCGCCTGGCGGCACCTCGGGCACGATGCGCGGATATCTGGTGCAGCCGAGCGGTGAGGGGCCGTTCCCTTCCGTATTGGTGATTCACGAGAATCGCGGCCTGAACCCCTATATCGAGGACGTGGCGCGCCGCGCCGCGACGGACGGTTTCCTGACGTTGGCGCCGGACGGCCTGTATCCGGCTGGCGGCTATCCCGGCAATGACGATGACGGCCGTGCAATGCAGAAGAAACTCAAGCAGTCCGAGCTGAAGCAGGACATGGTGAATAGCGCGCGCTTCGTGAAACAGCACAAGCTGTCGACCAATAAACTAGGGACTACAGGTTTCTGCTGGGGCGGCGCCGCGACCAACCATGTGGCGGTCCAACTGGGTTCGGAACTGAACGCCGCTGCACCCTACTATGGCCGCGCGCCGAAAACGGCGGATGTCGAAAAAATCCGCGCGGCGATGCTGATCCATTATGCGGAGAATGACCCCAAGGTGAACGCCATGCGGCCGGACTATGAGACGGCCCTAAAGGCCAACAAGGTGGACTTCGCGATGCACACCTATCCCGGCACGCGGCATGGTTTCCACAACAATTCCACGCCACGCTACAACGAGGCGGCGGCGAAGCAGTCGTGGGACCGCACGATCGAATTCTTCAAGAAGCACCTGGCCTAGGCGGGATGTTGGCCGGCACTCTATAGGCTCATCTTGCCCTGCACCGCGGGGATGACTTTCTCCGACAGCAGGCGCGTCTGTTCGATGATGTCGTCATCGTCGGTGCCGATCGGGCGCAGGATGAACTTGTAGATACCGGCGTCGGAGAATTCCTTGATGCGGTGGATGATGTCCTCCGCGCCGCCGATCGCCATGTGGTGGCGCGGGTCCTTGTTGGGTGCGCGCTGCCGGTATGAATCGGCATAGCGGCCTGAAATCTCCTCGTCCCAGGATCCGAAGCGGTAGTGGAAGCCGGTGCCGAAATGATCCTCGTCGATGCTGCGGCCGTATTCCTTCGCCTTTTCCTTGATCGCGACGACGACGGGGCCGACCTCGGCTGGCGTTTCGTTGCCGGCCTGCCATCCGGTGCCGAGCCGTGCGGTGCGCCGGATCGCCGGCTTGCTCGACCCGCCGATCCAGAGCGGCAGGTTCTTCTGCACCGGCCGCGGTGAGATGGTCGCCTCGGTGACCTGATAGAACTTGCCGTGGAAGGTGACTTTCTCTTCCTTCCACAGGCGGGCGATGATCTCCATGCCCTCTTCGGCCTTGGCACCGCTGCCCTTGAATTCGTTGCCGGTCACGCGCCAATAGGGATTGGTCTTGCTGCCGACGCCGAAGGCGGGCAGGAGGCGGCCGTTACTGAGCACATCGATGGTTGCGCATTCCTTGGCCAGCACGATGGGATCCCGCTGCGCCACTGACGCCACATTCATGCCGAATTTGAGCCGTTGCGTGCGCCCGGCCAGCGCCGCCATCACGCTCATGCAGTCGAGGAAAGGTTGCGACGACAGCACGCGGTCGGTCTGCCACAACGAATCGATGCCGGTGTCTTCGCAGAGATCGACCCAGCGCCAGAACGCGTCGATGGTCGAAAACGGGAAGTTCGCGAGGCCCAGTCCGACGCCGATTCCCATGCTGCAATCCTTCTCGGTATGTGTCGGGGCGGTGTTGGTGCGATCGTCAGTGGCGTTTGGTAACGCCGCCCCGGCCGCCGCTGTTCAAACGGTCGGCGAATTCCGGCGCGAGCGGCCGTCCGTTCGGCACATTAACCCAAAGCCGCAGTAAAAACCGCTTCTCCGCCGGCTCGTCGAAATCCTCATAGGCGGTGCGCGAGTGCAGTGTGCAATGGTTGTTCAGAAGCTGGATGTCGCCCGGCTTGAAATCCATATGCAGAAGGAAATCCTCCCGGACCGATAACTCGCGGACATAGTCGATGGCATCCTGCTGTAATTGTGTCAGGGGGATGCCGGCTTTGCCTGCGCCCAGCTCGATCTGTTTCTTGTTGAATCGGCAGCTCAGGATGCCTTCGAAGTAGCTGTAGACCGGGATTTTACTGTTGCTGATTTCGACGGCCTTGGTGCCCTTACCGATCAGGTCGAAATGGAAGCCCGACGTCAGCGGCTCGATGAATTCCGGCCGGGTGGCGAGAATCTCGTTGTAGATCGCCATCGAGTTGCTGACCATGCTGTATCCGCCGGTCTTGGCCGGGCGGACGCACATCAGGCCAACCACGTCGGAACTGTCGCTATGCGGTCTCAAAAAGGCGTTCGTGCGGTGGCCGCGCACGTTTTCTTCGTAATAACCGCCGCCGGCGTATTTACCATTCTCGAAGTCGGTGACGGCGCCGAGCAGGTCGCCCTGCGAATTCTGGGAAATGATCTCGCCCAGATGCGTACCCAGGCCCCAATACAGCACTTTCAATGTGTCGAGATCGTAATCGGTGACGTTCAACCCGCGCACCAGCACGAAGCCCCGGCCATATTCGACGTCGTGCAGCACCTTCTCGATCTTCGGGCCGAGCGTTGGCAGCGGGAAATCGGCTTTGGTGAATTCCAGCGGCTTCAGGCCCCGGGCCTTCAGCGCATGTGTGGCGGTGTTCAACTCCCGCAGATCGCTGTCGGCAAGCTGGAAGATCCAAGACTCGTCGTTGATGAAATCGGTGCCTTTCCAGGCGGACGGCCCGGTGACGGGCTGGCGCAGGATCTCGGGCATTGGGCATGACTCGTTATTGGTGGAATGGGTCGGGCGATTGCGGCCTTTATAGGCCAAATTCGGGATCGACGGCAAAACGGCCGGCCGGGTTAATCCAGATAGACCAGACCCGACAATAGTGAGCCGCCGTTCCGGCGCAACGCCACCGTGTTTCCGACCGCGAGCGGCGGCGCGGCGAACGTTGCATCCCGTTCCTCGTCGAGGGTGACGCGGCCTTTCTCGACCTCAAGGACTGCGATCAAGGCGTCGTCGGATGTGAGTTCCAGACGTTCACCGTCAGGCAGGTCCAGCCCACGGCAGCGGACCCGCAAGCGCTGGCGGTCATCGCCGTAGTGTTTGAATTCGAGCTTTCCGCTGGCATCGCGGATGGCCGGGGATAGCCCGTCCGGTGTCAGCTTCGCTTCCAATTCCTTCAGTACGCGGCGAATTATCACAAAACCGCCCCTTCAAGCGTTTCCGTTCGTCGTAGCTTCACACCCTGGACGAGCGGAATCACTCCTAAAATGGTAGTGATCCTGCGTCTGTTCATGGTGTCGGGTGGGGGCTAGGCTGCGCCGGGCTGATGCGGAACAGGGAGTGGACGAAATGACATCCGATCAACCGGAGCAGGCGGAACGGCAGGGACCGTTGCGGAACCTCCGTATTCTCGATTTGGCGACCATCATCGCGGGACCGCTGGCCGCCGGCCTACTCGCCGATTTCGGAGCGGAGGTGCTGAAGGTGGAAATGCCGGGGAAAGGCGACGGCTTGCGCGCGCTGCGGCCGCATAAGGACGGCGTCTCACTGTGGGCGAAGGTGGTCAACCGGAACAAGCAGGGCATCACCCTGGACCTGCGTCAGCCCGAGGGCGTCGATCTGGTGAAGCGCCTGGTGGCGGATTGTGACGTGCTGGTCGAGAATTTCCGGCCCGGCACGATGGAGAGATGGGGTCTTTCACCCGAAGTCCTGTGGGAGGCCAACCCGAAGCTCACGATTCTGCGGGTCAGCGCCTTCGGCCAGGAGGGACCCTACGCCGAAAAGCCCGGTTTCGCGCGGGTCGCCGACGCCATGTCGGGCTTCCTGTCGCTCTGTGGGCCGGCCGACGGTGCGCCGATCCATGCCGGCTATCCCATCGCCGATTCCGTGACGGGCCTATTCGGGGCGCTCGGCATCCTCACCGCCTTGCTGGAGCGGAAGGAAAATCCGGACGCGCCGGGGCAGGTCGTCGCGGTCTCGTTGTTCGAATCCATGTTCCGCATCCTCGACTTCTTGGCAGTCGAATACGACCAACTCGGCGAGGTTCGGCAACGGACTGGCAACCGCAACCCCTACGCCGCGCCAGGAAACGTGTACAGGACGCGCGATGGCCAATGGTGCACGCTTGCCGCCAGCACCCAAACCGTGTTCGAGCGTCTCGCCGGGGCGATCGGCCGGCCTGACTTGATCGAAGACCCGCGGTTTGCCGCCAATACGGACCGGCTCGCGAACAACGATGACCTTGATGCCATCGTCGGGGAATGGTTTGCCGCGCATGACGCGGACGACGCTTGCGCCCAGCTCGATGCTGCCCAGGTGAGCGCGGCCCGGGTGCGCACCATCGACGATCTGTTCGCCGATCCGCAGGTCCAGGCTTCCGGCATGCTGGTCCGGGTCGCTGATCCGGAATTAGGCGTTTTGCGCATGCAGGGCGTTACGCCGCGGTTTTCGCGAACCCCCGGCGCGGTCCATCGGAGTGGCCCGGTGCTGGGCGGGGATAATGAGGCGGTTTACCGCGGTTTGCTGGGCTTGACCGAGGTGGAAATCGCCAGTTTAAAAGCTAAATCGGTTATATGAATTCGCCCTGTCGCGGGTGCCATGGTAATACAACTTGCGTCGATATTTCCCGCAACGCTAGACTTGGGGTTAAGCGAATCAATCAATCTCCCCCGGCCGGATAGGGTGCCTTCGGGCGCGTCGCGGTCGGACGGGTGTGAGCGGTCAGCGTCGTTGCCCGGTTTCCTTTGAAAATGCATCGGAGTTTGGGGAAAGCGTACCGCTGTGAAAGGGTCTACTAATGAACGAAATCAAGAGTCCATATAAGTACGTCGGCACCGCTCCTATTCGTCCGGACGGTGTGCCGAAGGTTACTGGCGTTGCGAAGTTTGGCAACGACTACAACCTTCCCGGCATGTTGCACGGCAAGTTTCTGCGCAGCCCGCACGCACATGCGCTCATTAAATCGATTGATACCTCCAAGGCCGAGGCCTTGCCGGGCGTCAAAGCGGTGATGACCGCCGAGGACTTTCCCGATCAGAATTTCGCCTATGTCGGCGCGGCCCGTGTCCAGGTTAACTTCTGGCACATCACCCGAAACATCATGGCGCGCGAAAAGGCGATGTACGACGGACATGCCGTCGCCGCCGTCGCGGCCACGAGTGCGGCGATCGCCAACAAGGCAATTTCGCTGATCGAGGTCGACTACGAAGTACTGCCGCATGTCATCGATGTCGATGAGGCGATGGCTCCGGACGCGCCTTTGTTGTTCGACGACATGATCACCCGCGGCGTCGAGCCGGCGCCGACCAAGCCGTCCAATGTGGCGCGCAATGTGACGTTCGAGATCGGCGACATCGAGGCCGGCTTCGCGGAAGCGGACGAAATTATCGAACATGAGTTCAAGACCAAGCCTGTGCATCAGGCCTATATCGAGCCGCATGCCTGTCTCGCCCGCTATGACCCCGACGGTCAAGGCGAGTTGTGGAGCGCGAGCCAGGGCCATTTCGTGGTCCGTAACCTGACGGCAAAGATCGTCGGTATGAAGCTCGGCAACTTGAAAGTGAACCCGGCGGAAATCGGCGGCGGTTTTGGCGGCAAGACGGTTGTCTACGTCGAGCCGGTGGCCATGGTCCTGTCGAAGAAATCCGGCGCGCCGGTCAGGCTCGCCATGTCGCGCGACGAAGTGTTCCGGGCGACCGGACCGACGTCGGGCGCGTCCATGTGGATCAAGGTCGGCGCCAAGAAGGACGGCACGATCACCGCAGCCCAGGGCAAGTTTAAATTCCAGTCGGGCGCTTTCCCGGGCTCCCCGGTCATGAATGCCTGTATGTGCGCCTTCGCGCCTTACGACATTCCGAACCAGCACACCGAAGGCTTCGATGTTGTGTCGAACCGGCCGAAGGCGGCGGCATACCGCGCGCCGGGATCGCCGATTTCCAACTTCGCCGCGGAAAGCGCGCTGGATATCCTGGCCAAGAAGATCGGCATGGATCCGCTCGAATTCCGGCACAAGAATGCGGCGCATATCGGCACGCAGACCATTGCCGGGCCGAAGCTCGCCCACGAAGGGTACAGCGAAACGGTCGAGGCGATCCTGGAACACCCAGGCTATAAGGAAAAGCTGGGGCCGAACCAGGGGCGGGGCGTCGCATCGGGTTACTGGTTCAATGGCGCGGGTGAGTCCGGCGCTACCGTATATGTCAACGCGGACGGCACTGTTGTGGTCGCCACGGGCAGCCCCGACATTGGCGGGTCGCGCGCCTCTATGGCGATCATGGCCGCCGAGACGCTTGGTATCGACTACGAACAGGTCCGCGCTACGGTGAACGACACCACGTCCGTGCCCTACACGCATGTCACCGGCGGTTCGCGGGTGACCTACGCCAGCGGCATGGCGGTGATCGGCGCCTGCGAGAAGGTGATCGAGGATCTTCGCAAACGCGCCGCGATCATCTGGGATGTCGATGTGGACGCGGTGGTCTGGGAAGACGGGCAGGCCCGTCCGGCCAGCAGCAACGTCGGCGACTTCGATCCGCTGTCGATTGGCGAAATCGCCGCCAAGGCGGGCGCCACCGGTGGACCGATCGGCACGTCGAATTCGGTCGCGGCGGGCGGTCAGGCGCCGGGCTTCTGTACCCAGTTCATCGACGTCGAGGTCGACCCGGATACCGGCAAGGTCACGGTCCTGCGAGCAGTTTGCGCGCAGGATGCGGGCCGGGCGATCCACAAGGGCTATGTCGAGGGGCAGATGCAGGGCGGTGTCGTCCAGGGCATCGGCTGGGCGCTGAACGAGGAATACATCTACGATTCCGACGGCCGGCTTTCCAACGCCGGATTCCTCGACTATCGGGTGCCTGTCGCTTCAGACCTGCCATACATCGAGACGGTCGTCGTCGAGGTGCCGAACCCGAACCATCCGTTTGGCGTCAAGGGCGTCGGCGAGGTCAACATCTGCCCGACGATGGCGGCAATCGCGAACGCGATCGCCAACGCGACCGGACGGCGGATGGACTCGCTGCCGATGTCACCGCCGAAACTGCTGGAAGCGCTCGACCATCGTGACGGAGGTGAGCTCTAAGTCATGGATGGCGACGTCACCGTACGCGTCGTTTTTACTGATGGACTGAGCCACCTGTATACGGGCGGCAAGAAAGAGTTCGAGATTCAAGCCCGGAATCTGCGCGGCGTCATCAAGGCGCTGGATGCGCAGTATCCGGGCTTGGCCGAACATCTCGAAGAAGAGACGACAGTTGCCATCGACGGTGAGATTCACGAGTCTGGCAACTACGTCCAGCCGGTCCGGGAAGGCAGCGAAGTCTTCTTCATCCCGAAACTCGAAGGCGGTTGATCCCGCCCGATTTGTCGCCGATCCGGCGTTAGGGATACAGTTTTGGTCTTCCACCGTCCTTTGGAGACCGAAACATTATGAGTATCGACTATATCGTCGTTGGCGCGGGCTCGGCCGGTTGCGTCATGGCCAACCGGCTAAGCGAGGACGGCGCCGATGTCGTCCTGCTTGAGGCGGGTCCCAAGGACGTCAATCCGTTCATCCATATTCCTGCCGGCGTTCGCACACTTCTGTACAACAAGTCCATCAACTGGATGTACAGCAGCGAGCCCGAGCCCGGCAGCGGCGGCCGCCGCATCCATTGGCCGCGCGGCAAGGTGCTGGGCGGATCGAGTTCGATTAACGGCATGCAGTATGTACGCGGCAACAGCACCGACTATGACGGCTGGGCGCAGCGCGGCTGCAAGGGCTGGTCCTATGACGAGATACTGCCGTTCTTCCAGAAATCCGAAGACTTTCTCGAAGGCGGCGATTCAGCTTACCGGGGCAGAGGCGGGCCGCTCAAGGTGGAAGAGGCGCGCACGATTTTGCCGCTGACCGACCTTTTCGTCGAAGCGGCGCAACAGGCCGGATTTCCCCTGACGGCGGACTACAACGGGGCGCAGCAGGAAGGCGTCGGCTATTCGCAGATGACTAGGATGGGCCGCCGCCGGGCGTCCACCGCGCAGACCTTCCTCGCCGAGGCAAAGGGCCGGCCGAATCTCAAGATCGAGACCGACGCGATGGCGGCGAAGCTGCTGTTCGAAGGCAAAAAATGCGTGGGCGTTTCCTTCCGGCAGGGTGGCCAGATGCGCGAGCTTCGTGCTGACCGTGAGGTCGTCGTCTGCGGCGGTGCAATCAACTCGCCGCATCTTTTGCAGGTGTCGGGCATCGGGCCGGGCGCGCATCTGCAGTCGCTCGGTATCGAGACGCTGCACGACCTGCCTGGGGTTGGCGGCAACCTGTCGGATCACTACGTCGTCCGCATCGCGCACCGGGTGAAGAATGCGGTGTCGATGAACCAGCAGGCGCGGTTTCCTCGTGTCGTGCCCGAAGTGATCCGCTGGGTGTTGCGCGGCGATGGTGCCCTGACCTTCGGGGCGACCAGCGCGATGATGTTTACCCGCAGCCGCGAAGGATTGAGCAGCCCGGACCTGCAATTGTTGTTCGCGCCGGTCAGCTTCGAGCCGAACCGCAAGAATGTCCTGGAACGCAAACCCGGCATGGCGGTGGCAATCTGTCCGGCACGACCGGAAAGCCGGGGTACGATCATGGCGGGCAGTGCCGACCCGTTCGAGCCGCCGGTTATTCGCCCGAACTATCTGTCCGCGGAAAGCGATCTGCATGTTCTCAAGGCGGGGATCGAGCAGACGCGCAAGGTATTTGCCGCGCCCGCCTTGGCCAATTATACCGAGGGCGAAGTACGCCCCGGTACGCCGATGGACACCATCGACGAAGTGCGGGAATACGCGCAAAGCCAGGGCACGACGATCTATCACCCGGTCGGCACCTGCAAGATGGGTGAGGACCCGATGGCGGTGGTCGACTCCCGTCTGCGGGTGCATGGGATCGAGGGATTGCGCGTGATCGATGCGTCGGTGATGCCGACCGTGACGACCGGCAACACGAACGCACCGACGATCATGATTGCGGAAAAAGGTGCCATGATGATCCGCGAGGACGCGGCGGCCTAAGTCAAAATAGCAGCGGGGCTATCTTGGCCGCTCGCCCGCGACTTGCACCTTGTGCAGCCGGCGGCGATCTGCCGGGTCGAACGGGTCGCGATGATGCATGGTGACCCGGTTGTCCCAGATCACCGTATCGCCGAGCCCCCATTTGTGCGACCAGATCCGGTGATCCTGCACCGTATGCTCCCATAACGCATCCAACAGCGCTTCGCTCTCCTCGACCGGAAGGCCGACGATATAGGCGCCCAACCGGCGACCGAGATAGAGGCATTGCTGTCCACTCTCGGGAATCGTTCGGATGATCGGATGCTCTGGTCCGGGCGCCTGCGTGATGTCGCTGACCTCGTCATAGGCGGGACGTTTTGTGCCGGCGCTGTCATAGACCTGCGAGTGGCGGATGCTGTGCCCCTCGATCCGGGACCGAAGATCGGCTGGCAAGGTATCGAGCGCGTCGATCATATCGAGGAAGGCGGTATTGCCCCCGTTGGCCGGCAGTTCGACCGAATGCAGCACGCTTGCCGACGGCGGTGTTTCGGCGAAACCGCTGTCGGTATGCCAGAAGCATTCACCGTCACCGAGGCCGCCGATATTCTTGCCGTCGATTTTGATATTTGAAATGACGCTTACGCATTCCGGGATTTCGTCTGGCTGGTAGTCGCGTTTGCCCAGGCCCAGCAACGTGTCGGCAATTGCGCCGAGGTCACCGAAGCATTGCGCAAATCGGATTTGATCGTCGACCGCGAGGGATTGTCCGCGGATCAGCAGAACCGAGTGATCCGCCAATGCCGCGCGGAGCCGTTTTTGGGTGTTGGGATCGATATCCGTGGCAGGGTCGACTCCCCGGATTTCCGCGCCGAGCTTAGCGCTGGTGGGAATGATGTCTATTGTCACGGTCTTCTCCTCGAACAGGCAGTCCAATACCAAGTTCAGCCATTCTACAGCGTTGGCGGAAATGCCCAAAACCGATCGGTTTCAAACAGACATTCGCATCGATTCCCATGCGTCCGTTTTTGACCCTTTGCGGCGATCTGGCTTCATCATTCGTCATCCCGGATTTGTCAGGTGCCGACGCTGCGACTACGGTATTCGGAGGCAAAATGTAATTTTATCCAGAGGGCATGCCATGGATCGGCTCAAGGTCAACGAGAACCACATTGGGACGGGGACGGAAACAAATTCGCCGGCCTATGTGCCTTCCCTTCAAATCACCGAAGGACAGCCACCACCCATCGCTGCGAACGGCGGTTTATCCTACATGTCGCTCGATCAGAGCGGGGATGCGGGAACTGCTGCGGCAACCGAAGCGGCTTTCAGCCAGATTGCCGAGGGGACGGGGCAGAAGATTATCGACATGCTCGAGAACGCTCCGCCCGGCCCCATCGAGACCAAATGGGGCGTCGGGTTCCGTGAATACTCGGAATGCCTGGATTACATCCGGTCGAACAATATCGAAGCGCCTGAAGGCGGCTTAGCGCTTCCGCTGCGCTATGCCATCTACGAGCAACCGACCTATTCCATCGTCTCTTCCAATGCACTCTGGCGCGACCCGGCACGCGAGGCCGAAGCGGAAGCGATGAGCAAGGAAGAGACGGACATCAAGCGGCGGTGCCTCTATTTCCCGCAGGTGATGCGCGATGCGCGGCGTATGGAGGAGTATTACCCGGGTCTCTCGCCCAACAGCCCCGAATGCATGGACAGGCTCGGCGTCTCGCTGGCGCACTGCGAGTCCAAGTGCGAAAATTTTTACGATTCGGTGGAGGTGGAACAGGTGCTCTATCCGGAGATCGAAAAGCTCCTCTTGGAGTTCTTTCCGGATGCGACGGATGCGTTCGTCTACAACCACGATGTGTTCGACCAGGACTATGAGGGCGACCGCACGGAAGATCAGGACAACAAGAACCCGGGTGTGAACGCGAATTACGCGAATCTCGTGCATAACGATCTAAACGACAACAGCGGCCGGGTGCGCTGCCGCGAGTTGCTCACGAAAAATCTGCGGAACTTCGGTCGTGAGCAGCACTACACGGAGGAGGAAGCCGACGCGAAGATGTCGCGGCGGTTCATGTCGATCAATCTTGCCAAGCCGATAGAGACCGTACGGCAGAACCCCTTCGTGCTCTGTGCCTGGCCTTCTTTCGCGGACCAGCCGTACATCACCAACTACCGGATCTACGACGACCGTGTCGGCGAAACCACGCGTTTCACCTACCGACCCGACCATGAGTGGTACTGGTTTCCTGACCAAAAGCCGACTGAGGTCTCGATGCTCAAGTGCTATGACTCCGTGACCGATGGCTCGGTTTCGCGTTGGTCATTTCATACCGCCTGCATCGATCCAACGGCACCGGACGACGCCCCTTGCCGCAAGAACGTCGTCGTCCGATCCTTTGTCTTCTTTTGAGAAGGAATGCGCATCTCGGCCAAGGCGAGAGCATCGTCGGCTAGCCGCTGACGGCGGCGGATGCGTCGCGGGCATAGATGGGCGCGCGCCACGATTTGCCCAGCCGTGGCCGCGAGGCCTAAATTGTTGGACTGATGGATAAGCTAGCAAACGGAGATTGGAGATGAGCGTAACAGGCGCGATCGACGGCGGAGCAGGGACGGTGCCTTTCATCGTTACGCCGGTGGGCCGGGTTATGGGCGCGGAGATCAGCGGGGTCGATCTGTCGAAGCCTTTCGATGATGCCGTGCGCGACGCTATTCTAGATGCTTTGAACGCGCATCAGGTTCTGATCTTCCCTGACCAGGATTTGAGCAAGGAAGCGCAGGTGGCCTTCACGATGCGGTTCGGCGAGATGGAACAGCATGTGGCGCGCAACTACGATGGGAAAACCTTCGGCGACGTCCATCTGGTGTCCAACCTCGACCCGGAGGGCAACCCTACAAAAACGCCCCGCAGCAGCGGCAATTTCTTCTGGCACACCGATAAGTCGTATCACGAGATTCCGTCGCTCTCGACGATCCTGCATGCGATCACGATTCCGCCCCAGGGCGGCGGCACGCAGTTCGCCAATATGCAGCTGGCGTATGAGGCATTGCCGGAGGAAATGAAAGAAAAGATCGCCGGGTTACGCGCGGTCCATAGCTGGGAGGCCAGTCGCAACAACACGTTCAACCGGCCGGCGACCGAGGAGCAGAAGAAGGAACGGCCGCCCGTCGTGCACCCCATGGTGCGCACGCATCCCGGCACCGGCAGAAAAACGCTCTACGTTGGCACCCATACGTCGCATGTCGAGGGGATGCCGGTCGGCGAAGGCCGGGCGTTGTTGTATCAGCTACTGGATTTTGCGACGCACCCCCGTTTCCAATACACCCACTATTGGAAAGAAGGACAGGTGGTGATGTGGGACAATCGTTGCCTGTTGCACCGTGCCGCCGCTGATTTCGAGATGGACAAGTACACGAGACTGCTGCACCGCACCGTCGTTCGCGGCACCAAGCCGTATTAACCCACGGTACATACACACACTGTTATTTGGTCATTCGGCTGAGACCCTCGTCCTTGGGCGCCTGGTTTCGCGCCAGTGGGAATGATGTCTAGGGCCCCGGTTCTCTTCTCGAACCGGTACGCCATCTTCAGGACACTTTAGTTTCCAACATTCGTTCGTGAGGCCGGGGATCGCGGCGCTCGCGATATTGAGCTAGCTCAATTCGACGGATAACCTCTGGTGGTACTTTCCCCGCGGCGATTGAGGAGGGGAAGATATGTCGAAGAGTATTACTGGAGACGGATTCACGGTCGACCGGCGCGCGTTTCTTGCGGCGGTTGGTGGCATGGGCATAGCGGCGGCTACGCCGACCAGTGGGCGGACTGCGCCGGTTCAGACGAAGGCACGCATCGTCGTCGCCGGTGGCGGGGCGGCGGGGCTGGCGACGGCGGCGCGGTTATCGCGTCAGCTCGACGGGGCGGATATCATTGTCGTCGAGCCTCGGTCCGACCATTTTTACCAACCGGGCTTCACCTTGGTCGGTGCGGGGCTCAAGTCGGCCGAGTATGTCACGCTGAAGACGAAGGACTATCTTCCGTCGGGCGCTCGATGGATGCAGGAACGTGTGGAAGAATTCGACCCGGTCGCGAACAAGGTCGTGACGGAGAAGGGAACGGTCCTGCCCTATGACTTCCTCGTCGTGACGACGGGTTTGGTGCTGGACTATGGCGCGGTCGAGGGGATGGAGCGCGCGCTGATCGGGCGCGAGGGGATCGCCAGCGTTTATGCCGGTGCGGCGGCGGCGGCGGCATCCTGGCAGGCGCTGCAGGGGTTCATGGAAACGGGCGGTGTCGGTTTGTTCGGGCGGCCGGCGACGGAGATGAAATGTGCCGGAGCGCCGATCAAGCAGACCTTCCTGGCGGACGATCATCTGCGCCGCGCCGGGACGCGGTCGAAGACGGAAGTCGTCTACAACGCGCACAGCAAAACCTTGTTCAGCGTTCCGCCGGTCAATACGAAATTGCTGGAGCTGTTCGACCGTCAGGACATTAAGACGAACTTTAGCCACGTGTTGACCAAGATCGATCCGGCGAAACATATCGCTACCTTCGAGACGCCGACCGGTTCGGTCGAATTGAAGTGGGATTTCATCAATCTGATTCCGCCGATGCGGGCGCCCGACGCGGTGCGCAGCAGTCCGTTGCCCTGGCAGGACGGGCCGTTCGCGGCGGACGGATGGATCGAGGTGGACAAAAAAACGCTCCGTCATTTGCGCTTCCCAAACATTTTCGGTGTTGGCGATATCAACGGCGTGCCGAAAGGGAAGACTGCGGCCAGCGTCAAATGGCAGACCCCGGTGGTGGTCGATCACCTCGTAGCCGCAATCGGCGGCAAGGAGGGCACTGCGGTCTACAATGGCTACACCTCCTGCCCGCTGATCACGAAGATCGGCCAGGCGATGCTCGTGGAGTTCGACTACGAGAACCGGATGACGCCGTCCTTTCCGTTTATCGATCCATTGACCGAACACTGGCTGCCATGGGTCATCAAGGAAAAGCTCTTGAAGGCGACATATACGGCGATGCTACGCGGTCTCGCTTGACGGGAGGAAGAGATGAAGGAAATTACACTGTCCGCGTTGTGGACGATCTTGGAAGAGTTGATGAGTCCCCAAGTGCTTTGGGTCATGGTGGGGGTTGCCGGATTGCTTCTCCTGCTCTTTGCGGTCGCCGTTGGCCGTCGGCACGGATTTAGCGGCAAGCCGGCTTCCATCGGTATTCGCACCGGGCTTGTCGTCAGTCTTGTGGCGATGATCGCTGCGCCGTTCCTGACGCAGGCGAGCTTCCACAATATTCTTGGCAGCGTGGATTGGATTGCCCTCGTGATTGTGGGGTTCCTCGCGTTTGTAGCCACGGTCGTTGCGGTCTATGGCGTTATGGGAGTCGGCCGTCGTACTTGACCCCTGATTTGCCGAGGCTTGCGGTAACGCTCTAGGGTAGGGCGTTAGCCGGGGTCTGGCCGTGCAGTACGGATGCTTCCCCGCATTTCGTCACTGCGATCAGGAGAGGCCATGACCCTACCGCTCGACGGCATCAAGGTGGTTGAACTGGGCCAGAATTTTGCCGGGCCGCTGACCGGGCAGATTCTCGGCATGCTGGGCGCGGATGTGGTCAAGGTCGAGCGGCCGGAGAAAGGCGACGACGCGCGCGGTTGGGGGCCGCCGTTCGTCGACGAGTCCGCCGCGGCGTTTCATGCGGTCAACCAGAACAAGCGATCGATCACGCTCAACCTCAAGGAGCCGCGGCATCTCGATTGGCTCAAGGAGTATCTTGGGCAGGCAGACGTCATGGTGCAGAATTTGCGGCCGGGCGTGGCGGGTGACCTCGGACTTTCCGGTGAAGCGCTGCGCGAGCGGTGCCCGCGGCTCGTGGTCTGCGCGCTGTGGGCCTACGGCAGCACCGGGCCGATGAAGATGCATCCGGGATACGAGCCCATCGTGCAGGCCTTCTCGGGGTTGATGTTTCAAAGCGGCGAGGATGGCGGGCCGCCGGTCCGCATGGGCACGCAGGTGCTCGATCAGGGAACCGCAATGTGGTCGTCGATCGGCATCCTTGCCGGATTGGCGCAGCGCGAGCGCACCGGGCGAGGGTGCGATGTCGATACGTCGCTGTTCGAGACGGCGCTCGGTTGGCTCACGGTGGCGTTTTCCCGGTATAGCGTGACCGGCCAACTGCCGCCGCGTCATCCTACGGGCAGCAAACAGCTCATCGTGTTCCAGGCCTTCGAGACGAAGAACGGACCGTTGGTCGTTGCAGCGGCGAACGACCGGTTGTTCGCCAAGCTCGCGGTCGCGTTAGGGCGGCCCGAATGGGCGGAAGACTCGCGGTTTACGACCAACGCGGCGCGGGTCGAGAATCGCGATGTGCTGCTGGCCGATGTGGCGGCGATCATGGCGACGCAGACCCGGGGCGAATGGCTCGATGCGTTATCCGGCGCGGGGATTCCCTGTTCGCCGGTGCACAACATGCACGAAGTTGACGAACACGATCAAACGGCCGCGATCGGGATGATCCAATCGTCGCCGGGGCTCGATTTCCGGACCATGGGATTGCCGATCAACATCGACGGCAGCCGTCCGGCATTGTCCCGCGCCGCACCGAAACTCGGCGAGCATAATGCCGAGATCATCGGCAACGCCCTCGACTAAAGCGCCACGTCGCGCGCCGCCATCGGTTGAGCAGGGCTCTTTCCTTGATTGCTGAGGGTTGGCAACGCTGTTAGGGTCCGTCCCGAATTCAAATCCGGGCCGGTTTGACGGCCAAGAATCTGTCGGCCGACCTTGGATCGGTATGTCGCCAGAGGAAGCGCGGTCCATGCGCGCTACGAAAAAGGAGACATATCATGGCAGAAGCAGCTGTTGGCGATACGGTTCAAGTGCACTACACCGGCAAACTGGAGGACGGGACCGAATTCGGGACGTCCAGAGGGCAGGAGCCGCTGCAATTCAAGGTCGGTGAGAACACGATCCTTCCGAAACTCGAAATGTCGGTCGTCGGTATGGCGATCGGCGACACAGCGAGTGTCGAAATCGCCGCGGCTGACGGCTATGGGCCGCGCCAGCCGGAGGCCGTCGAAACCGTCGACCGCTCGGCACTGCCGGCGGAGGTCGAGTTGGTGGTCGGCAACCAGCTTCAGGCGCAGACGCAGGACGGCCATACTTTGGTCGTCACGATCATTGCGGTTGATGGCGAGTCGGTGACGCTCGACGGCAACCATCCGCTTGCGGGCGAAGATCTGACCTTCGAGGTCGAACTCGTCTCGATCGCCGCCGGCACTGGATAGCCGCCCCTCCCGATTTCGTTTGCACAGTCGTTTCGCAGCTCCCAACCCGTCGTAAAGGGGTGGTGGCGAACATGCCATGCATATTGCCGGCGGTGGCGGTATGATCATGCTGTTGTTCGCTCGTCCAACGAGGTTGCATGCGGGTTCTAGTCGTCGGCGCTAACGGATTTATCGGCTCGGCCGTGGTCGCCGCACTGCTAGGCGCCGAGTTCACGGTGCGCGCCGTGGTCCGAAGCCCGGAAAAATTCACAAGTCGGTTCCCGACTGCCGAAACGCTGTCTGCCGATTTGCGCGAAGAAGCTGCTGGTGACGCTGGTTATTGGAACGCGGCGCTTGACGGTGTCGATGCTGTCGTGAACGCTGCCGGCGTCCTTCAGCCGCGCCGCGAGGCGGATACCTGGGCGGTTCATGTGCGGGCGCCCGACGCCTTATTCGCCGCCTGCGAACGTCTTGGCGTGCGGCGTGTCATCCAGATATCCGCCGTTGGCGTCGAGGAAGGAGACACGGTGTTTGCCCGGTCGAAGCGCGAGGGCGACGCCGGCCTGATGGAGCGCGATCTCGACTGGACGGTCCTGCGGCCCGCGATCGTGGTTGGCGATGGGTCCTATGGTGGCACGTCGATGCTGCGGGCGATCGCCGCCTTTCCGATGGTCACGCCGGTCATCGGTGACGGCGACACGCCGATGGACGTCATTCACAAGGATGATCTGGCGCAAGGCATTGTCCGGCTGCTGCAGACCGGGGCCGCCACTAAAGCGGTCCTGGAGCCGGCAGGGCCGGAGCGGCTCGACCTAACGGCCGCCGTGCAAGCCTACCGGCGCTGGCTTGGACTTCCCGCCCGGGCGGTGTTGTCCGTCCCGAATGGGGCCGTGCGGGCGTTGGCGCGGCTTGGTGACGTCTTCAAACTCGATCCGATCAACACGACCGCGATGGCGCAATTCAAGACGCGGTTGACCGGCGACGCCGAGACATTCGCTGCCGCAACCGGCATCACGCCTCGGGCGTTGAGCGAGATTCTCACGGCCCGTCCATCGGAAACGCAGGACTTGTGGCACGCCCGGCTGTATTTGCTGCGCCCGCTCGTGCGATTGAGCCTGGCATTGTTGTGGCTGTTATCCGGGCTCCTTGGCCTCTTCGCGGGTTCCGGGTTTTTTGTCTCGGTGCTGAGCCCGCTGATATCCAGCGAGTTCATCGCGACCGCGGTCGCGATTGCGGCGAGCCTTGCCGACCTGGCCATTGCCGTGGCGTTGTTCATCGGATGGCGTCTTCGCGCGATGGCCATGGTGCAGCTCGCGATGGTGATCGGCTATACGGCGATTCTAACCGTGCTGGCGCCGGCGCTGTGGGGTGATCCGTTCGGCGTGCTGTTGAAGAACCTGCCGATCATCGCGCTTATTTTGGTACACCGTGTGTTGGAAGAGGAACGGTGAGCGACCCCTATCTCTGGATCAAATGGCTGCATATCCTGAGCGCCACGACCCTGTTCGGCACCGGGCTCGGTACGGCATTCCACATGCTGATGACCCACCTGCGGGGCGATGTCGCCGCGATCGCCGTAACCACGCGCAACACGGTCATGGCGGACTGGCTGTTCACCGCGACCTCCGGAGTGGTGCAGCCGGTTACCGGTATCGTGATGGTGTATATGGCGGGGCTCGACCCGTTCGAGAGCTGGCTTGTCGCAACCTACGGGCTCTACGTTGTCGCCGGCTTATGCTGGCTGAAGGTCGTCCAACTGCAATACCGCATGCGCGATCTCGCCGCCGACGCCGAGACACGGGGCGAGCCGCTATCCGCCGACTACGCCACCGCCATGCGGCTCTGGTTCATTCTCGGATGGCCCGCCTTCGTCAGTCTACTCGCGATCTTCGCGTTGATGGTGATGAAACCGTCGCTCTGGTGACGACTGAATACTGCGGCGGTGGCGAGGCGTGTCAGTCGCGCCGAATGTCGAGCCTGGCCGTCATGCTGGGATGGAAGCGACAGAAGTAATTGTTCGTCTGTCCTGCCTTGACCGTGTGCGTGTAGACCGCCCCCTGCGCCATCTCGCCCGAATCCCAACTCTCATCGGCGGCGGTTACCGTATGCGGGGCGATGTCGCGATTGATCCAGGTGATGCGATCGCCCGGCCGGACTCGCAGGGTCGCCGGGACGAATGCGAAATCCCGAATCTCGACCGTGTGCTCTGCTATGGGGCGGGCCGCGACCTGAGTATCGCCCGGTCGGGCTGGGGAAATGATGCCGACGACCAGCGCCATGGCGACGATTGCCGCCATGAACGCTGTCTTCGCCGAATTTGCGATAGGAGACGTCATCACTTCAGCTTCTTGACCATCATTTCGGCGTGGCCTTCGTGGACCTTGAAGATCTTCAAGCCGGCTTTGAACAGGTCCTTCACTTCCGCGTTTTCGATATTCGGAATGAAGGCGTTCTCCACCAGCTCGTTCACCGCCTTGTGGTAGGCAAGCTCGTTCTGGGCGTAGCGGCGGTCGAATGCCTTGCCGCGCAGCTTGCTCATCTCGTCGATAAGCTTGTGCGATCCGTCCGTGAGCGACTGGCTCAGGAAGTTGTCCTGGGCGTTGGCGTTCAGCTTCTTGAGCAGCGCGAGGGCCTGCTTGTTGACCGCGGTATGGTCGCGGATCATCGTCCGCGCGAAATTACGAACCGCCGGATCGTTTGAAATGGCCAGCGCGAGATGAGCGTAGCGGATGTCGATGTTGTCGGCGGTATACGCGACATGCGCGATTTCAAGATCGTTTAGTTCGGCTGCGGTTTTGGCCGTGGCGCCGCCGGCGCTCAGTGCCAACATAAGCCCGGCCGCGAGAGCCGTCGAAAGTGCTTTCATGGAAACCTCCTGTTAGTCGGTTGCGGTCGCAATCGGCTATTTGGCCGTCACGGTGCCGCGGTGGGAGGACCCTAAGAAGTGTGGGACGGTCTGCCAATTGCCCGCGCCATATTGCGGACTGATGGCAAATGATTAGAGACGTTCTGCAAACCTTGGTGGGTTTGAGCGGGATGTATCGCGTGAAATAGCGTGCTCCCCGGCAGACTGCTAGACTGAGAAAATGCCCATCGCAAAACTGGGCAAGCCATCACGGGAGGAACGGATGCCGAAGACGCCTGATTATTTTAAGGGAAAGACGATCGTTATCACCGGCGCTGGCAGCGGTATCGGCTTGGCGACGGCGAAGATTTTCGGGCGGGAAGGCGCGAACGTGCTGTGCGCCGACGTGAACGAGCAGGCGGCGAACCAGGCAGCGCGTGCCGTTGACGAGGCCGGTGGGACCGGTGCCGCGGTCTTTGCCGACGTGACGCAACGCGCCGACATCAAGAAGATGATCGGCGCGGCCATCGAGAAATTCGGCCAGGTGCATTTCCTGTTCAACTCGGCGGGGTCGGCGATCCGCCGCGCCAAGTTCCTCGAAATCGACGACGAGCTTTGGGACAAAACTTACGATCTGAACGTCAAGGGCACTTTCTACGGCATGCAGGAAGTCATTCCGCATATGCTGGAGAAGGGATTCGGTGTCATCGTGAATGTGGCGAGCACCGCGGCGAAGGGCGGCGGGCCGGCGAAGTCGCCGCACTATGCCTCGTCCAAGGGCGCGGTCAACACGTTGACGATGGGTGCCGCACGCGAATTCGCCGATCAAGGCATCCGCATCTTGTCGGTGTCGCCCGCCATCGTGGACACGGCGTTCCAGGACATCAACGAAGAAGGCATGTTCGACGCGGCCGTCGCTAATGTCCCGTCGAAGCGCGCGGGCCGGGCCGATGAAATCGGCGAACTGGTGCAGTTCCTATGCTCCGACGCCTGTGAATTCATGGTCGCGGATACGGTGATGGTCACCGGCGGCGGTGGTTACCGGTAAGAGACTGCAATCGGCAAAAGTTTGCGGAAGGAGGAAGAGTGATGACGATGGACACAACGACTGCTGACAAACCGCTGGCTGGTGAAACGGAAGGCCCGGCCGATCCGCCTGTGGCGCAAGCCAAGAAGGTGCAGATGTTCAAGTATGAGCGTCCGGACGTGAAGGCTTCCAAGGGGATCATGCGGCTGGCACAGACCGACTTGGTAAAAGGGGCGGTGCAGGTCGTCCGCGAAGGCGGCGACAATAATCTGCACAGCCATGCCGCGGTCGATACCTTCTGGATGGTGCTGAAAGGCCGGGCGCGCTTTTACAGCAGCGACACAGATGTCATCTCGGAATTCGGGCCGCATGAGGGCATCGTCACGCCGCGTGGCACGCCTTATTGGTTCGAGAGCGCCGATCCGGACGAAGACCTCGAACTGCTGCAAGTCGCGGCTCACGAAAAGGGTAAAAAGGACATCCGCACCAATCACTCGCCGCGCATGAAGAACCGGGGCAGCGAGAACGAGCGGTTCAGCGGCCGGCTTCGCTAGGCGTACCGACTACATGAAATTCGGATTCACGGTGCCCACGCGGGGGCCGCTCGCCACGCGGGAAAGCATCAAGGCAATCATCGAGAAGGGCGAAGCGCTTGGCTTCGCCTATGCCACGGTCAACGATCACATCGTTGTGCCCAAAGATGTGGCGTCGCGCTATCCCTACAGCGAAGGCGGCGACTGGGCCGGCGGCCGTTTCGGCGAGGCGCTGGAACAGGTGTCTATGTTGGCTTTTCTTGCCGGGGTTAGTGAAACGCTGCGTCTGGTCACGGCGGTGATGGTCGTGCCGTACCGGAACCCGGTGCTGGTAGCCCGGATGCTGGCGACGGCGGATGTGTTGTCGAACGGGCGTATCACCGTCGGCTGCGGTGTCGGATGGATGCGCGAAGAATTCGAAGCCGTCGGTGCGCCGCCCTTCGATGAACGGGGCCGGGTCGCCGATGAATACCTACGCGTGTTCAAAGAGGTCTGGTGCAACGGCGAACCGTCTTATGACGGCGAGTATGCCCGGTTCGACAATGTCTCCGCATTGCCCTTACCGGTCCAGGATCCGCATCCGCCGATCTGGATCGGCGGCGAGAGTGGACCGGCGCTGCGGCGGACGGCATCTCTGGGCGATGGCTGGTTTCCGATCGGTAGCAATCCGCGGCATCCGCTCGACACGCGGAAGCGGTACGCGGCGGCGCTCACCCGGCTGCGGCAGGCTGCGGAAAAGTGCGGGCGCGACCCGAGCGAGATCGAGCTGGCCTACAGTGCGAATTGGACCTACGGCGCGGACGCGATGACGGCCGATACGGGCGAACGCCATGCTTTCACCGGCACGGCGGCCGACTTGCTGGACGATATTGACGCGTTTGGCACGATGGGTGTGCGCCACCTGATGCTCAATTTTCAGAGCCGTTCGTTCGAGCGTACGGTCGCGCGGATGGAGGCGTTTGCCGACGAGGTGATCGCGAAAGTGGATTAGGCCGAACCGCCGGAATTTTGCTAATGGCGCCAACGCCATTTTTGAAAAACTGGCAGCAGGCGCGCATGAACCGGGTTGCCCTGTACGTCGCCTTTCTGATCGCCGATTGGGGAAATGAAGACCTGCCGGTGGCGCACCGCCGGCGGCAGCAGATTTTTGGTGCGCCGCGTGGCGATCCAACAGGCGAAGGACAGCATCCCGAAGGCTGCCGCTGGAATGATGATCAGCGCGGCGCCGGACGTAATGCCGACGGCGAGGTTCAACATCGTCAATACAAGCAGGAACGGGATGACCTGCATGAAGAAGGCGATCACCAGCACGGTAAGCCAGAGACCCGCATGCAGGATGCGAGAGAGGCTACCTTCTTCCATTGCTGTGCTCATACTGCCGTCTTCCCTTGCAAAAAATTGCCCTGTTTCGCGCAGCGGGCATAGTGTGCCATCAAATGCTTAATGAATAAACGACGATGTGGCTCGCTAACCGAAGCGTGAACAGCTTGAAATCAGCGGTAATATGATCCGCGATTGCCCCGCTGCGGTGAAAGCTGCGATCTACAGTGGTTCCTTTTCAAGCCGGGTTTCGACCAGGCGCGACCAATAGCTGGCGCCGAGCGACAAGATCTCGTCGTTAAAGTCGTAACCCGGGTTATGAACCATGCAGGTCCCTTCGCCGTCGCCGTTGCCGATGTTGATATAGGCCCCGGGGCAGGCGTCGAGCATGTAGCTGAAATCCTCCGATGCCATGATCAGCGACCGGTTCCGGTTCACGTTGTCGTCGCCGACGATGCCGGCGGCGATATCGGCCGCGAACTCGGTCTCGTCGGGCGTGTTGACCAGCGGCAGGAAGACTTCGCGGTAGTCGACCTCGGCGGTAGCACCGAACCCAGCGACGATGCCGTCGGTAATCGCGCGCATACGGTCCTCGACCATTTGCATGGTCTCGCGCCGGAAGACGCGGACGGTGCCGCTCAGGCTCGCCGTGTGCGGGATCACGTTGTAGGCGTCGCCGCCGTGGATCTGCGTGATGCTGACGACCGCGGTATCGACCGGATTGATGTTGCGCGACACGATGGTCTGCAGCGCCATGGTGATCTGTGCTGCGATGACGACCGGGTCGATGCCCGATTCCGGGCGGGCGGCATGCGCGCCGTTGCCGGTGATGCGGATATCGAAGAACGCCCCGCCGGCCATCATCGGCCCGGGCCGGATGGCGAATTTGCCGGTCGGCAGGCCGGGCGAGTTATGCATGCCGAATACGGCTTCCATCGGAAATTGCTCGAATAGTCCTTCCTCGACCATCGCCTTGGCGCCGCCGAGTCCTTCCTCCGCCGGCTGGAAGATGAAATGGACGCAGCCGTTGAAGTTTCGCGTCTCCGATAGATAGCGCGCCGCTCCCAACAACATCGTGGTATGGCCGTCATGACCGCACGCATGCATCTTGCCTTCATGGCGCGACTTATGGTCGAAGGTATTGCCCTCGACGATCGGCAGGGCGTCCATGTCGGCGCGGAGACCGATCGTCTTCGGGCTGTTGCCAATGCGGAGCGAGCCGACCACCCCGGTCGTGCCGAGACCGCGATGCACCTCCAGGCCGAAATCTTCCAACTTCTCCGCGACGATGTCGGACGTGCGGTTTTCTTCGAAGCCGAGTTCCGGATGCGCATGGATGTCGCGCCGCCATGTGGTCAGGTCGTCTTGAAAGGCGGCGATTTGGTCAATGATTTTCATGGCTTCCCGGCGCTCCTGTTCTCGGTAAGTGACGCCTTACTTGTGGCGCCCCTGTCGATCATGCCGGGATTGTTTGCGAGTCTCAACCGCTGGATAGTGCGAGCGGATGGCCGAGCATGAAGGCGCCGACCGAGCGGAAGTGATCCCGGCGGCCCTGCATTTGTTGCGTGACCGTGTGCAGGTCGCGGAAGCGGCGCTCGAAGTCATTGTCATTGAAGATCGCCGTCGCCCCGGCGGCATCGTAGGCTGTGTCCGCGACTGCTTTGGCTTCGTGGATTCCGAAAGTGGCGGCAAGCCGTATGCGGGCGCGATGGTCCTCGGTAAGCGGCGAGCCGGCGCTAACTTCGTCCCAAATCTCCGTCGCTTCTTTTAAAACAAATGCGCGCGCCGCCTGCAGGCGGGCATCGCCGATCGCGACTTCGGCCTGGACAACCTCATTGTCGCGCAGGACATGCGGCATGTTGCGCGGTGCTTTGTCGGCGGCCAGTTTCATGAAGGAGTCATGCATGCTGCGGGCGATGCCCTGCGCCACGCCGGAGAAGCCGGTCGCATAAAGATTGCTGGTCATGAACTGATAGAGTCGTCCGTCGCACCGGCGCTCGGACGGCGTATCGCGGGAAACGGCGTGATCCGCCGGGACAAACAGATCCGTTACGGCGAAGGCGTCGCTTGCGGTGCCGCGCAACCCCATCACATTCCAGATGTCGGTAATGTCGGCCGACGCGGCGGGGAACAACATGGTTCTCTGCACCGGTTTGCCATTCTCGTCGAGCCGTGGAGAACCGTCCGCTTCAAAAACGGCGGAATGCCCGCCGAGCCAGGTCGCGTGCCGCATGCCGCTGGCGAAGGCCCAATTGCCGGTGACGCGATAACCGTCGCCTTCGACGATGGCTTTGCCTTTGCCGGGTCCCCAGGCGAGTACGGCGTGCGGATCCTGTCCCCAGATTTCGTTAGCGGCCGCAGGATCCAGATACGCGGCGGCCATGGAACAGCCGCTTGCCTGGCCGATGCACCAGGCGGTGCTCGCGTCACATCCCGCCAGGGCCGATGTGATCCGAAAGAAGTCCGGCGGACTGATTTCCAGGCCGCCATAAGCCTGCGGTAACAGCATGCGGAACAGTTTGGCGTCGTGCAGGGCGGCCAGCAGCTCCGGCGGAAGACGGCGGTCTTGTTCGATTTGTGAGCTTGCAGCCTTGATCATCCCGGACAGGTTCTGGACCCGCTCGAGAAGGCTCTCTACCGACACGTCTGTGGCGGGGTTCACCGTTGCATGCTGTGACATCTTTCCTCCGCGGCCGAAATGCGACCTTTAGTCAGTCGAAAACAAGGCCACCTAGAGTATTGAACGGCAAAGGCCGTATTCGATCAAGTTGGTCTGGGCCAGGAGGCCGCTCGCGGGGTGCAATTGAAGGCCATCGTAACGCCGCATGGCGCTCTGGGAATAGCCCTGCTATAGGAGGTTCCAAGATTACCGCGCCACGGGAGCCCGTCTTTGCGCCATTCCACCTATATGGACAAATCTGCCTCTGAGGAGCGCTCCGGAAGCCGCAATTTTGGGGTGCTGCGACCGCTGTTGGGCTATTTGAAGCCTTATCGGCTGCCTATCGCCGGGGCTGTGCTGGCGCTCGTGGTCGCTGCCGGGACCGTATTGTCGTTGGGGCAGGGACTGCGGTTTTTGATCGACAGGGGGTTCGCGGCCGGTGACGGGGATCTGATGAATTCCGCATTGCTGGTCCTGCTCGGTGCGGTCGTCGTGCTCGCCATCGCCACCTACAGCCGATTTTCGCTGGTTTCCTGGATCGGCGAGCGGGTCGTCGCGGACCTGCGGCGCGATGTCTTCGGTCATGTTATTCGGTTGAGCCCGGGATTTTTCGAGATTACGCGGACCGGCGAGGTGCTTTCGCGGCTCACCACCGACACCACCCTGTTGCAGGTGGTGATCGGCTCGGCCGTGTCGGTGGCGCTGCGCAATATCCTGCTGTTTATCGGCGGGACGGTGCTGCTGATTGTCACCAGTCCGACGCTGACCGGATATGTGTTGTTGTTCGTGCCGCTGGTCGTCGCACCCATCGTCATCATCGGCCGCATCGTCCGCCGGTTGAGCAAGGAAACTCAGGACCGCATCGCCGATGTCAGTTCCTTTGCCGATGAATCCCTGAACGGGGTTCGGATCATGCAGGCCTTTACCCATGAGGCGATCGACCGCGAACGCTTCGGCGAGCGGGTCGAGGGTGCGTTCCGTACGTCGATTCGGCGCATACGGGCCCGCGCACTGCTCACCGCGATCGTGATCCTGTTGGTGTTCGGGGCGATCGGCGTCGTCCTGTGGCTTGGCGGCCGTTCGGTCATCGCCGGCAATATGACCGGCGGGGACCTGTCCGCCTTCGTCTTCTATTCCATCGTCGTGGCCGGTGCGGTCGGCGCGATTTCCGAGGTCGTGGGGGATTTGCAGCGGGCGGCCGGAGGGGCCGAGCGTCTGTTCGAATTGCTGGAGACCGAACCGGAAATCCAGGCGCCGGACAATCCCGTTGCCTTCCCGGAGCCGGCGCGCGGTGCGGTCGCGTTCGAGTCCGTCACCTTCCAATATCCGTCGCGGCCGCAGGTCAGTGCGCTTGATGCGTTCTCTTTGGACGTCTCACCGGGCGAGACAGTGGCGCTGGTCGGACCGTCAGGCGCGGGTAAGACAACCGTGCTGCAGCTTCTGCTGCGCTTCTACGAGCCGCAGAGCGGGGCCATTAGGGTCGATGGGATCGACATACGCGAAGCCGATCCGGCGGCCCTGCGGTCGCGCATCGGCCTCGTGCCGCAGGATCCGGTGATCTTTTCCTGCGATGTTTCGGACAATGTGCGCTACGGCCGGCCGGACGCGTCCGAAGCGGATATCCGTGCTGCGGTGAAAGCGGCCGCCGCCGATGAGTTCATCGACGCGATGCCGGACGGTATGGCGACGCATCTGGGCGAACGCGGCGTGCGGCTGTCCGGTGGGCAACGGCAGCGGATCGCCATCGCCCGGGCGATCCTGCGCGACCCGTCGCTGTTGTTGCTCGACGAGGCGACCAGTGCGCTGGACGCGGAATCCGAACGTCTGGTCCAGGAGGCCTTGGACCGACTGATGACGGACCGCACGACGATCGTTATCGCGCATCGATTGGCCACCGTCTTGAAAGCCGACCGCATTGTTGTCGTCGACGAAGGCAAGATCGTGGCCACCGGCACGCATGCGGAATTGCTGGCCGAAGGGGGGCTCTACGCCCGGCTTGCGCGGTTGCAGTTCGAGGTGGGGCGTCAGGCGCTGGACGATATGGTGCCGCCAGGCCCCCGGGCCGCGGCCGGGCCGTAGCGCCTAGCGCTGATCCATCTTCATTTCGATACGGCGATTGCGCAGCCGTGCCGCATTGTCGGTATTCGGTTCCAATGGATGAAACTCTCCGAATCCGGCGGCCGCCAAGCGATTCGGCGGAATACCTTGTTGCGTCAAATATTTGACGACCGAGATCGCCCGTGCCGAGGAAAGCTCCCAGTTCGACGGGAAGCGAGTCGTCGCTATCGGGATGTTGTCCGTATGGCCGTCGATGCGCAGCACCCAGTTGATACCGGCTGGGATTTTACTGCTGATGGATTTCAATGTTACCGCGAGCCGGCCGAGCTGTTTCTTGCCTTCGCCGCCAAGCTCTGCGGACCCCGAGGCGAACAAAACTTCCGATTGGAAGACGAAACGGTCGCCGACGACGCGGATATCCTGCCGATTGCCCAGGACGACGCGCAGGCGGCCAAAGAACTCAGACCGGTAGCGCGATAGCTCCTGCACCTTGCGGGCAAGGGCGGCGTTCAGTTTCTTCCCGAGATCGGCGATCTTGGCATTCTGCTTTACGTCTTTTTCCTTGGACGCGTCGAGGGCGGCATTGAGCTGCGCGATTTGCTTGCGCAAGGCTGCCATCTGCTGGTTCAGCAAGGCTAGCTGTGCCTGGGCCGCGATGGAAATTTCACGCTCTGCGACGACGGCGCTCCGCTGCGTTTCGGTCGCCGTCTTCGCTTCCTTCAGTTCATTCTCGAGTTTTTCCTTGAGCGCCTGCAGGGCGATGATGTCCTGTTCCAGCGCCGCAAGCTTGCGGAGTTGGATTTCGACCTTGGCCTTGTTCGCATCCACGATCTTATAGGCATCGGCTAATTTATCGGCGAGCTTGGCGCGTTCGTCTTCGACGGACTTGCGGGCGTCCGCCAGTTCTTCGCCAAGGAAGGTCATCTGCGATTGCATCTCGTCGCGCTGCGACAGGCTGCTCTGCAGTTCGGACGACAGTTCGGCGAGGTCGCGCCGCAGGTCGGTATTGCTCTTGCGCTCGAGGTCTAGCAACTCGGCAAGCTCGGCAACCTGTTTGTTGAGGCTGTCCAGCGCCTTGTCGCGGCCGAGCAGGGCGTCGTTCAGGTGGAACTGCGCGACGATGAAGATCATCAGCAGAAAGATGATGACCATCAACAGCGTGGCCAGGGCGTCGACGAATCCAGGCCAGATGTCTAGGGTGTTGCGCGAGCGTCGGGCGTTCAGCGACATGGCGGCGGCCTAGGGCTCGGCCTCCTCGGCGAGCGCGGCAATCGTGCGCGCGAGCAACCGAATCTCCGAGCGGATTTCCTGAACTGTTTCGATACGGCCGTTGGCCAGTTCCTCGGCAATGCGTCCGACCAACGCTTCCAATGTGCGATAGTGCTCCGGATGGGGCGCTGAACCGGTGCCACCCATTTCGCTCAGCCGAAGCAACGCCGGCTTGAGCTCCATCTGTCCCTCGGCCAACTTTAGCATGAGGTTCTGTTCGGTCCGGATGGTGTCGCCGAGCGACGCGATTGCTTCGCTCAGATCGAGCATCCGGCGGTTTTCCTCGCCGCGGCTGTCTTCGTTCCGTGAGATGGTTCGCTGCAGATTTTCGAGCCCGTCCGCGGTCTGTTCGAGCAGCGCCTGGATATAGGCCGGGATGGGCTGATCGCCTTCGCCGCCGATACCGCCGCGGCCGAGTTTGGTTTGACCCGACAGCCACTCTTCCAGGTCGTTGTAGAACCGGTTTTGCGCCTGTCCGGCTTGCAAGGCGAGGAATCCCAAAACGAGTGACCCCGCGAGACCGAACAAGGAAGAGCTGAACGCGGTTCCCATTCCCGCCAGCGGGGCCTTTAGGCCGGATTTCAGTTCCTCGAAGGCGGACGATGCAGCACTGCCTGCGGTCAAGCCACTGATGACGTCGCTGATCGAGTCGACGGTGCCCAGAAGGCCCCAGAATGTGCCAAGCAGGCCGAGAAACACCAGCAAGCCGATCATGTAACGCGAAATTTCGCGGCTTTCGTCCAGGCGTGCCGCGATGCCGTCAAGGAGCGACCGCATGGCAATCGTCGACAGATTGAGGCGTTCCGGCTTGTGTTCGCCCAGCATGGTTGCCATCGGCGCCAACAGGCGCGGCGTCGACGCACTTTCCGCGATGATGTCTTCGCGCTGAAAATCATCCAGCCATTCGACTTCGCGGCCCAGCATCGTGACATTGCGGAAAGTATGGATGATACCGATTAGCAGCGCCCCGAGGATCACACCGTTCAGAACCGCATTCGCCATGAAGGCGAGACGCAGCGGCGGGAACAGGAACCCAATCGCCACGGTGACGATCAGAAGGAACACCACCATGCGAGTGAGGTAGCGATTCGGCTTGGTCATGTGGTCTACCGGGGCTGTCCGCTATTTTCGGATTACGGCGTCGACACGGTCGAGCGTGCCGTTTTCGACGCGATTGCCAAGCGCCCGCACGTCCATACGTGTACTGCGGATGCCCTGCTTCATCAAATAGGTGCGGACCGACAGGGCCCGGAAAAGAGAAAGCCGCCGGGCCTTGCTCGCCGAGTCCTTGGTGCTGCCGGCATATCCCAGCAATTGGATTCGAATTGCGCTTTCGTTTTTCATCAACTGCGCCAATTTCGAGAGCTGTCCTTGACCGGCATTCGGAATATCGGACGACGTCGAGCCGAACGGAATGCGGTAGAGCTTTCCGTTATCCAGCACTTGTGGCGGCTCGGCCTTGGACGACGTCAGGGCCGCGACCTGCGTGCCTGATCCCGCTGCGGACTTCGGTGTGCTTGGCGGCGCGATGGCCGGTACGCGCGGTTGCAGGGACCGCGGGGTGGCCTTCGGTGCCGGTTTGGCCGCGGCAACAACCGGCGGCGTCACAATTTTCGGCGCGGTCGGCGGGGTCTGTGTCGCGACCTTCGGCACACTTGGAGCCTTAGGGGGCGATGGCGGTACGACGGAAGGAACGCTCGGCGTCTTTGGCGGTCGTTGCGTGATCCGCGCCGCGATGGGCGGCGATTTCGGTGTCTCGGGCCGTTTCAGCGTCGGAACGGCCACCTTCGGCGCCGCAGGTGTCGCGATTTTCGGCGCGGCGGGTGCTGTCGGAACCGTCGGTGTCGCAATTTTCGGCGCTGTAGGCGGCGTCGGCGTTGCTATTTTTGGGGTGGCTAGCGTGCTGGGCGCGGGCGGCGCTTTTGGTAAGGCAGCGACCGGCGGCGGCGCAAGCGGTTGGCTCAGCGCTCTGGCGGATGTAGGTGCTTTTGGCGGTTTCGGCGTTGCCGGGCGCGCGATGACGGGCGCTTTCGGCGGCCTCACCGGCTGCGGTTTGGACACGGGCGCGATCGGGGCAGCCAGCGGCCGTGCTGCAACCTGCGGCGCGGAGCGCGGTTTGGAAACGGCAGGGGGCCGAGGTGCCGGCGCGACGCGCGCGCGGCGTGTCGGCTGCGGTGTCACGGGCTGCGATGCGCCCGGTACCATAATGCGCGATTTTGGCGTCACGGGCGGCGGCGGCAGCAACTGGCCGGTTTGCAGTCTGGACGGAGACCCCTGCGGTGATCTGTACCCTGGTTGCCGAGCCGGCTGGTATCTTTGCGGCTGCGGGCGAACGATGG
This sequence comes from Alphaproteobacteria bacterium, assembly GCA_021774335.1. Classification (GTDB taxonomy): domain Bacteria; phylum Pseudomonadota; class Alphaproteobacteria; order UBA8366; family UBA8366; genus JAJFJD01. The sequence goes on along the minus strand of JAJFJD010000033.1, from coordinate 92,789 downwards.
CATCCGGCAACGATTGCGGCGGCGGGCCAAGTTTGTCCAACACCGATTCGTCGACGACGACGCTGGGCGCCCCATAGGATTGTGCGCCAGCCGGTCGATCGGCGGCACTTACAATCAATATTGCGGCGAACACGCCCGCCAAGACACCTTGTCTGACGGGAATTCGGGAAGCGCGCTCGTACATGGAACCTCTGACCGTATTGTGTGTTCCTGTCGCTGGTTAATGCTCCCGACTCAATCGGATCATTTTCGTTAACTTTTTACGCCCGATTTGAGTGTTGAACATAACGCAGCGCCGAATTTAGAACAACTCTCCGTCCTACTTGTCTTTTGCCGATGCGTCTGCAAACAAACCCACCAGCGGCTCGTGCAACGTGTCGTTCGCGGCGAGAATATCCGGGGCGCCGAGTTCGTATCGCCGCCCGCTGATTTCAGTCACGAACCCGCCGGCTTCCCGAACGATCAGAATTCCGGCGGCAACGTCCCATTTGTTCAGGCCGTTCTCCCAATACCCGTCGTATCGGCCCGCTGCAACATACGCTAAATCCAACGCTGCGGATCCGAACCGGCGAACACCGGACAGCCGTCCCATAACAGTCTGAAGCTGCGCAATGAATTTTTCGTTAACCTTATTTCCCTCGTGAATCCTAAAGGGAATCCCGGTTGCGAGTACCGAGTCGGCGAGTTGCTTGCGGGCGGATACACGCAAACGTCGATCGTTGAGATACGCGCCCTCGTTCTTCTCTGCCCAGAATACTTCGTCCTTGATCGGGTCGTAGATCACGCCGGCGACGACTTGGTCGTGCTGCGCCAGGCCGATCGACACACAGAAATGCGGCAGGCCGTGCAGAAAATTCGTCGTTCCGTCCAGCGGGTCGACGATCCAGGTGAAGTCGGGATTTGTGCCTTTCGTCTCGCCACTTTCTTCCATGAGGAAGTTGTAGCCGGGGCGCGCGCGTTCGAGTTCTTGCCGCACGGTCTTTTCGGCTTTGAGGTCGGCGGTGCTGACGAAGTCGGCCGGTCCTTTGCGGCTGACCTGCAGCTGTTCGACTTCACCGAAGTCCCGGATGAGGGCCCGTCCGGCACGCTCTGCCGCACGAATCATGACATTAAGAAGGGCGGAGCGGCGGGCCATATGGGCTGATCAGTCCTTTGCTCGTTCGACGTAGGATCCGTCGACGGTATTGATCACGACTCGCGTGCCGGCGGCGATATGCGGCGGGACCAACGTCTTCACACCGTTTTCCAACACGGCCGGCTTGTAGGACGAGGATGCGGTCTGTCCTTTTACGACGGCGTCGGCTTCGACGATTTCCAGCACCACGTGTTCCGGGAGCGCGACGCTGATCGGTGAGCCTTCGAACGACTCGATCGTCACCGTCATGCCGTCCTGGAGGTAGGCGACGGCTTCCTCGCCGATCATTGCGCGGTCCAGGGTGACCTGCTCGTATGTCTCGTTGTCCATGAAGGTATGCGCGTCGCCATCGGCATAAAGGTATTGGTTTTCCTTTTGATCGAGGCGCACCCGTTCCACCGATTCGGAAGACCGGAACCTTTCGTTCAGCTTGGTTCCGTCGCGGACTTCCTTCAATTCAACCTGAAGAAAGGCGCCGCCTTTGCCCGGCTTAACATGCTGGGTTTTGATGGCGCGCCACAATCGACCCTGATGCTCGATTACGTTTCCGGGTCGAATTTCGTTCCCATCGATCTTCATGGGTCTAACCTTATTCTAGGGATTGCTCACGGCGGCGCGGTTATAGCGGTTTGCGGGGACTCAGGCAATCTCGGCAATCGCGTTGTTGAAGGCCCGGACCGCGGCCGCCGGGCCGTCCGGATAGTCCCATACGCCGGAGACTACGGACAGAAAATCCGCACCGGCGGTGACCAGCGGGGCGCAGTTCTTGATCGTGATGCCGCCGATGGCAACGCTCGGCACGGTCATCAGGCCGCTCCACCATTCCAGGATCTCGGGTTCCGCAATATTTTTCGGCGGTTTTGTCGTCGAATGGAAGAAAGCACCGAACGCTACGTAATCAGCACCCTGCTCCGCTGCTTCCATGGCGAAATGCCGCGAGTTCTTGCAGGTGATCCCGACAATGGCATTGTCGCCCAGCAACGCCCGGGCGTCGGCATAGGGCGCGTCTTCCTGGCCGACGTGGACACCGTCGCAGCCGGTTTCCATCGCCAGATCCGGGCGGTCGTTCATGATGAAGGCGACATCGCGTTCTTGCGCGATGGGCCGCAGGATGTCGGCGGCGACGCGAATTTGATCGTCGTCGATATCCTTGAGGCGAAGCTGGACGCAGCCGACATCGCCGGCATCCAACGCCGCCGCAAGCGAATCGGCGAAGGTCGCCGGATCAATTCGGGGCGGCGTTATCAGGTAAAGCCGGCAGCGGTTCTCGTCGGTCAAGCTTTGCCCTGGTAGATCTTGATGATGGTGTCCAGCATCGACAGCGCTTCGTCACGCGGCCGCTGGAACGTGTTCCGTCCGATGATCGACCCGTTACCGCCACCGTCACGAACCAGGCGGATTTCGTCGAGCACGCCATCCAGGTCTTTCGCCGCGCCGCCGGAGAACACCACCAGCCGGCGGCCGTTGAAGGCGGACTGCATCACATGGGCGATTCGCGCCGGCAGCGTCGACACGTCGATGCCTTCGGCCTCGTACACTTTGCGGGCGTCATCCTGTTCGATGTCGGCCATCGGCGGCTTCACCTTGATGATATGCGCGCCCAATTGCGCCGCGAGATGCGCGGCGTAGGCGGTCACGTCAATGGCGTTTTCGCCGGTCTTGGATAGAACGCCGCCACGCGGGTAGGACCACAGCACGACGGCGAGGCCGACGGATTTGGCTTCCTCGGCGAGTTCGCGGAACTCTTCCATCATCTCAAACTGGTCGTCCGCGCCCGGGTAGATCGTGAAGCCGACGGCGGTGCAGCCGAGGCGAAGCGCGTCGCCGATGCTGCCGTAGACCGCTTGGTCCTTGGAGGTGGCGTGGCTGTTCGAGCTGTTGAGCTTGAGGATCGTGGGGACGGAGCCGGCGAAACTGTCGGCACCCGCTTCCAGCATGCCGAGCGGCGCCGCATAGGCGTTCAATCCGGCATCGACTGCGAGTTGATAGTGGTAGTGAGGGTCGTAGGCGGGCGCATTCTTGGCAAAACTGCGCGCCGGGCCGTGTTCGAAGCCCTGATCCACCGGCAAAATGACCATTTTGCCCGTTCCGGCCAGCCGACCGTGCATCAAAATTCTGGCTAAGTTGGTTTTGGTGCCTGGGCTATCGCTTTCATAATTCGCGAGTATCTTGCGAACGCGTTGTGTGACCTTCATTTTGGCCTATTCCTCGTCTCGGATTATCCGTCAATTCGTCTTCGACGACATACCCGAGTGTAGGGTTTTTGGCAATGGCGCGCGCGTGCGCAAACCCTACCGAAACGAGGTAAACCGGAAGAAATCAGTCCTCGGTTTCCCGTGCGGCGATGAAGCGCAGCCCTTGCAACGCGGTATTGAAGCGCTCGTCGTTCCTGTCGTTGTTGTAGATCATATAGACATGGTGCCGGAATCGGGCGGCGGTGTCGGCGATCCGAAGATGACCACTGTCCAGAGGCTCCCGGACCAGCCGAGTCGGGAAGTATCCCGCCCCGCCGTTTTCCAAAATGTAAGTGAGCCCGAATTGACTGGGACTGACGGTCAAGGCCGGCGTGTCGGCGCTAGGATAGGCGTTTTCGTGGTCGAGCCGGAAGGATGTTCCCCAATCCACGAAGACATAGGACCGGTGTCCGGGCACGATGGCTTCGTTTCCGGTCGATACGAGGACGAGCTCCTCATCGAGCAGTGTCTCGACCTCGAGCCCGGGCCGGTTGATTGGCGCATACAGGACGCCCAGGTCGATCGAGCCCTCGGCCAATCGGTGCATCAGGCTTTCCAACTGCAGTATCTCGGCGCGGACGGCGACATCGGGTAGCGACGACCGCATCCAGGGAAGCCATTGCAGCAGCAGTTGATCCCATAAAGTGAGTTCGCCTGCCACGCTGATCATGGACTGATATTCGGACGGCGTGCCGACCTGCTGTCGGGCTTGTTCCCATATTCGGATCATCATTTCTGCCGAGCCCTTGAATTTGCTGCCGGCCGGCGTCAGCGTTGTCCCGGTCTTGCTGCGCACGAACAAGGGCTGCCCGAGAAGGTCTTCGAGCGTTTTGATGCGGGCGCTGATCGTGGACTGCGTGACGTTCAATGCGCGAGCGGCTTTGCCGAAATGTGCGGTTTCGGTGATCGTCAGGAATGTGCGTGCTAAATCGACATCCATAGGTCAAACCCTCCCAAATCGGACCGGTTGCCGCATCCTGCTCAATGCGCCGCGCGGCCGGTAAAAATTTCGTCGAACCGTCAACAACCCCTGCTGACCTTCAGCTTTAGCACCAGGGTGACCGAGCTCCGGTAACGAAGTGGTGACCAAATTTGCAGATCCATTTAACTGATCGATCGGATCGATTCTTTCGATTCATGTGCGGCGGAAAGGTTCGTTTGAAGCGAATTTCCTATTTTCCGCGACCTTACGACGTGCGAGCGGTAGTGACGTAACGCCACAGTGCGGTAGCGGCGTATTGCAGCGGGGAGCATTGGCATCAGCTGTCCGGTTCGGCGGGGAGGAACGGTCTCACGCAATCGTTATGGTGTCGTGAACGCCGATGAAGCTGATCGGACGAACCGATTGACCGGCCGTGTGCTACGCCGCAAATAAGATTCGCCGGAATGGACGTGGAATTTCCCTCCCTCCAACGCTCCAGGTCGACTATCATCGCGCTACTGAGGGATGTCCCTGGCGAAAGAGGCTGTTGGTATGTGGAGTTTGTTCGGCCAGCGCAAAGCGCTGGAAAAGGAAGTTTACGATACGCTGACGCCGGGTAGCCTTTATGGTGGTGACCACCGTACCGGTTGGCAGCCCGAGGATTTGGTCCGGTACCTATTCCTCGCCAATATACCGGCTTGTACTTTCTTTTCGATCCTAATGACCCGAGTCGATGCGGCCAACGAGTCCTATGAAGACATCAATGCCGCGGTGTGGCTGACCGCGGTGGGAACACTCATCGCGTTTGCCGCCTGGACGTTGTTTCGGTTGTCGCGGTCGGGCGAAGTCAAGGCGCTTGCGGAACAGGGCCCCGACACACCGCGCGAGGAAGTTCGCCCGGATGTGAGGGCGATCCTGAGACGGGCGGCGACGCAAAAGCTTCTCGCCTTCCGCGTGATGATCGTTTCCGGGATTTCGTTCTGTGTAGGCCTCTATACGGGAATTAAGGGCCTAATCTTTCTCTGAGACCGGGCTGTTAGCCGTCGTGCAACCAATCGCGGCAGGCTTCGCCCAGATCGTCACCGTCGGCTTCCACGTCGCCAAGGTCAATCGATGGCGGCCGTTCCCGTTGGACTGACGCGCCGATTTGACCGGCAATGTCCTGGATGGCGTCGATGGCGGGGCCATCGTACCGGATTGCGGTATGACCGTGCCGCAGTGCCGCGGCCGCGAATCCGGGCGAACTGCCACAATCCAGCATCGCCTCGACCTTAACGGCCGGATAGGCCTTTTGCGCGGCTTCAACCATCGAAAGAAAAACGGCCGGCCCAAGGGTACCGGCCGCGTCGGGCGGGCTCAGCAACACGATCTGCCGCCCGGCGTCGGCCGCTGCCGCGGCAGCGGCCATCGCCTGGCGAAGATTGTGGACCGTGACTGTTGTTACTGTTTCGCTCAGCCGAGATTTCCAATCGCAACCGCTGTGTCCGACATCCGGTTGGAGAAGCCCCACTCGTTGTCGTACCAGGACAGCACGCGGACGAGCCGGCCGTCGACGACCTGCGTTTGCGTCAGATCGAAGATCGAGCTTGCCGGATTGTGGTTGAAGTCGATCGAGACAAGCGGCTCGTCATTGGTGGCGAGCACGCCGTCGAGCGCGCCGGCCGCTGCCTGCTTGATCGCGCCGTTGACCTCTTCGGCATCGGTTTCACGGGACGCGTCGAACTTCAAGTCGATCACCGATACGTTCGGCGTTGGCACGCGGATGGAAGTGCCGTCGAGTTTGCCGTTGAGTTCAGGCAACACCAGGCCGACGGCTTTCGCAGCACCCGTCGACGTCGGGATCATCGATACCGATGCGGCGCGCGCCCGGCGAAGATCGCCGTGCAGGGTGTCCACCGTGGACTGATCTCCGGTGAACGAATGCACCGTCGTCATGAAGCCGCGGTCGATCCCGATCGCCTGATTCAGGACGTAGGCTACCGGCGCCAAACAGTTCGTCGTGCAGGACGCGTTGGAGATGATCGTGTGATCGGCGGAAAGCTGGTCATGGTTTACGCCATATACGACGGTGAGGTCGGCGCCGGTGGCGGGTGCCGAGACCAGGACACGTTTCGCGCCGGCTTCCAGATGCAATGCCGCCTGATCGCGACTGGTGAAGATACCGGTGCATTCCAGCGCCACGTCGACGCCGAGTTCCTTCCACGGCAGCTTGGCCGGGTCGCGTTCGGCAGTGACTTTGATTTTGCCTTTGCCCAGGTCCATCCAGTCATCGCCGGTCTTGATGTCGGCGTCGAGCTGGCCGTGGACCGTGTCGTATTTCACCAGATGCGCATTGGCCGCGACCGGGCCCAGGTCGTTGATGCCGACGAACTCAATGTCCGTCCGTCCCGATTCGTAAGCGGCCCGCAAGACCAAGCGGCCGATCCGGCCAAATCCATTAATTGCAACGCGAACTGCCATCGATGCTTCTCCCGAAAATCAGAATGTGTCTCGTTTTCTCCGTCTTGAGCCTTCAACCCCGCTTCGTTCGAGCGGGGGCGCAGGGCTCACAACCTGCTGTCTGGCGGCTTTGCGCCGACTTTATCCCTAATATTTACAGTTGTGCCTTGATCGCGTCGACCACCGCCGTTGGGGTAATGCCAAAATGCTCGTAAAGCTGGTCCGCGGGGGCGGAGGCGCCGAAACCGGACATCCCGATGAACGCACCGCGGCCGGCCAAATACCGGTCCCAGCCCATCGATGTCGCGGCCTCGACCGCAACGACGGCACTGCCCGGCGCCAGCACCGACGTCCGATAAGCCGCATCCTGCTGGTCGAACAATTCCAGACAGGGCGCCGACACGACCACCGTGCCAATACCGTCCTGTTGCAGACGGTCTCGGGCGGCAAGCGCAATTTCGATCTCCGATCCGGTGGCGATTATGGTCGCCTGCCGGTTGCCGTCGGCGTCGGCCAGGATATACGCGCCCCTTGCGCAGCGGTTCTCGTCCGAGAAGTTGGTGCGGACCGGCGGCACGCCCTGACGAGTCAGCGCCAGCACCGATGGCGCGGCCCTGCTTTCCAGGGCGATCGCCCAGCATTCCAGTGTCTCCGTCGCATCGCACGGGCGGAAAACTTGAAGGTTGGGTATGGCGCGCAGGCTGGCGAGATGTTCGACCGGTTGATGGGTCGGTCCGTCTTCACCGAGCCCGATCGAATCATGGGTCATGACATACACGACACGCTGTTCCATCAAGGCCGCCAATCGGATGGATGGCCGGCAATAATCGGTAAAGATAAGGAAGGTGCCGCCGAACGGAATGAATCCGCCATGCAACGCTATCCCGTTCATAATCGCGGCCATGCCGTGCTCGCGCACGCCGTAATAAATGTAATTGCCGCTGAAATCATCGGCCGACACGTCGCTCATCGTCGCGGCCTTGGTCAGATTGGATCCTGTCAGATCGGCCGAGCCGCCGACGAGCGATGGAACTGCCTCGACTAGCATGTCGAGCGTGTTCTTGGAGGACTGCCGGGTCGCCAGTTTCGGCGGATCGTCGGCAAGGGCCTGTTTCATCGCCTTCACCGCACCCTTGAAGCCTTCCGGCAGGTCGCCGGCGATCATCCGCTTGAAGGTGGCGGCGGTTTCGCCGTCGACCGAGGCCAGGCGATCCTGCCAACTTGCCAGCGTCCGTGAACCGCGCGCGCCGGCCTGCCGCCATCCGTCCAAGGTCTCGTTGGGAATGACAAAGGGGGCGTGTGGCCATCCCAGCGCATCGCGTGTCGCCTGGACTTCGTCGCCGCCGAGTGCCGCGCCATGCGTCGACGCGGTGCCCTGCTTATTGGGAGCGCCGTACCCGATGACGGTACGGCAGGCGATCATCGATGGCGCGTCCGCGGCCTGCGCCGCTTCGATGGCGCCCGCGATCGCTTCCGGGTCATGGCCGTCGATCGATTGCACATGCCAGCCGCTCGCCTTGAAGCGCATGGCCTGATCGTCGCCAGTGGTCAGGTCGGTCGCACCGTCGATGGAAATCGAGTTGTCGTCGAAGAAGACGATCAGCTTGCCGAGGCCCAAATGGCCGGCCAGGGAAATCGCTTCCTGGCTGATGCCTTCCATCAGACAGCCGTCCCCGGTGAAGACATAGGTGTAATGATCGACCAGTTCCTTGCCGAACCGCGCGGCCAGCATGCGTTCCGCCAGGGCCATGCCGACGGCATTCGCCAATCCCTGGCCCAGGGGGCCGGTGGTGGTCTCGATACCGGGCGCATGGCCGTATTCGGGATGGCCCGCGGTCTTGCTGCCGAGCTGGCGGAAATTCTTGATCTGCTCGATATCCATGCCCGGATATCCGGTCAGATAGAGCAGCGCGTAGAGCAGCATCGATCCATGCCCGTTCGACAGGACGAAACGGTCGCGGTCCGGCCATTGCGGATCGGCGGGATCGAATTTCATATAGCGGGTGAAAAGCACCGTCGCGATGTCCGCCATGCCCATCGGCATGCCGGGGTGACCGGAGTTGGCCTTCTCGACCGCGTCTATCGCAAGAAAACGTATCGCGTTCGCCATATCCATATGGCTCGGCGAAGACGCCGTGTTTGAATCGGCGGCTGTCATTGGGCGGTATCCACTTTCCTATACGTCTATAGGGTTTTCTGATGGTGCCGGTTGACGGATGTCGGATTGACGACGAGGCGTTTGCGGCCAACACCGGCGGCACCATGCCGCCCTCGTTAACGTCCGTCAATGGCGGAGGCGGCGCGCGGTCGGCGCGTTGTTTCGCCGATGCCAATGGTCGAGGGCCAGGTGCCCCCCGTTGAAGCGCTTGCACAGTGAAAATTTCGATTAAAATCTACAATCGACCGAATTTCTTGTGGAACGTGCAGACCGCGTGACTTATGCTGCTGACCCAGCGCAACATCTTGAATTCTAATTGATATCGAGTAGGCAGCATGTCTCGATTACAAGAGGCTCACGAACGTCTGGAAACCGCAGTAACCCGGCTCGACCAGGCCGTGGACAAGCGGTTTACCGTCGTTGACTCGCAACAGGACGCAACCGCGTTGTCGGATGCACTGGATGCCGCCCGGTCGGATAACACGCGACTGCAGGCCGTCACATCGACACTGGCGAGTCGCTTGGACAGCACGATTGACCGGTTGCGTAAAATTCTGGATGAGTAACTTCGTAACACCACAAATTACCGCTGCGGAATAAAGCCGTCTCACCATGAGCCAAATTTCAATTACGATAAACGGCCGCGATTACTCCATCGTCTGCGACGATGGTCAGGAAAACCATCTGTCACGCTTGGCCGAATACCTTGATCGCCGCGTCGGCGAATTGGTCGAGTCCGTCGGGCAGATCGGCGACAGCCGATTGCTGTTGATGGTCGGCTTGCTGATCGCCGACGAACTGTCCGATGCCTATGCCGAACTGGCCGTCACGCGCGGTGAAGCAGACGGCGATGTGCTGGCGCGTCTGAACGAAACCAAGACCACGCAGATTACCGATGAAATGGCGGTGGCTCTGGAATCGACGTCGGCGCAATTGGAAGCTATTGCCGACCGGTTGGAAGAAGCCTAGGTATACGTCGGGCGGTGGCTGCGCGGTTCGCCCGGTCACACATTGTCCCGGGGGCTTAAATCGTTTGCGGGGAGCTGTCACTGTCGGGATCCTGGTCTCGATACACGGCGCCCACCTGGTGTACCAGGTCCCAAACGGACTTTCCCGACCAACGGCCGAGGTGGCGCCGCCCAACTTCAATCACTGAATGGCCGTCACGTGACCCCGGATAGCGACACATCGCTGCAGGAGGAGAAGAAGGCGCTGCGCAATGTGCTGCTGGCGCGCCGGACCGCTGCCGCAGCACAATCCGAACAGGCCCGAGAAGAATTGCTCACCGTTTTGAGGGCTGCGCTTTCATTGCCCGGTGGAACCATCGTGGCGGGCTACCTGCCGATGGGCGACGAGATCGACGTGCTTCCTGCATTGGCGGCGATGCGCGAATCAGGCCACGGCATCGCGATGCCTGTCGTGGTCGCGCGCGGCGAACCGCTGCAGTTCCGACAGTGGCGGCCGGACGATCCGTTAGAGGACGGCCCATTGGGCACCAAGCATCCGTGCGGGTCGGCGCCGGTGGTCGTGCCTGATGTGTTGATTGTGCCGCTCCTCGGATATGATCGTCGCGGTTATCGTCTGGGATATGGCGGTGGATTCTACGACCGGACGGTCGCGGCGTTGCGGTCGGCGGGAGAGGTTGTTGCGATCGGGGTTGGTTTCGCCGCCCAGGAGGTCGTGCATATCCCGCGCGGCCCGCAAGATGAAGCAATGGATTGGATCGTGACGCCACAGGAAGCGTTCCGGCCTGAAGGGGAGCCCTGATGCGGCTATTATTTTGCGGCGATGTTGTCGGACGCAGCGGTCGGGATGCGATAACCGCCGCGCTGCCCGGATTGCGGAAAGACCTTGGTCTCGATTTCGTTGTCGTCAACGGCGAGAACGCCGCGCACGGCTTCGGGATAACCGAAAAAATCTGCACTGAATTGTTCGATGCGGGCGCCGACGTGATCACCGGCGGCAATCACACCTGGGACAAAGCGGAGATCATTCCTGTTCTGAACGAGGACCGCCGCCTGCTGCGCCCGCTGAATTATCCGGCGGGAACCCCGGGCCGAGGCGACCACGACTATCAGGACAGCCGCGGCCGGCGCATTAAGGTGGTCAACCTGATGTGCCGATTGTTCATGGAGCTGCTCGACGATCCCTTTGCGGCACTGGAAAAGGCGTTGCCGCTGGGCACGCCGAAATCGGCCGGCTACGATGCCGTCCTCATCGACATCCACGGCGAGGCGACGAGCGAGAAAACCGCGTTGGGCATCGTTGCGGACGGGCATGCGACTCTTGTCGTCGGGACGCACACGCATGTACCGACGGCGGATGCGCGTGTGTTGAGCGGCGGTACCGCCTATCAGACGGACGCGGGCATGTGCGGCGACTACGAGTCGGTTATCGGGATGGAAGCGCGCGCATCGATCCGCAATTTCCAGCGGCGCTTTCCGAAGGAACGTCTTAGCCCCGCGATGGGGGAGGGGACGCTATGCGGCACATTCGTGGAAACGGATCCGGCCACCGGCTTGGCGACGCGCGTGGAACCGGTTCGCGTCGGCGGGCGGCTTAGTCAATCGCTGCCGAAAGTAGATTAATCGACCCGGCGGCCGATCTTATCTTCCAAGGACTGTAGAATGTCGCGGCCTTTGTCGCCACCGTCGCCGGTGGCTTCGTTTTCGATGATCGACTCGACTGCGTCGATATGGGCGGTCAGTTGGGCGATAAGGTCGTCGGGGGCCAGCGACATCTTTAATGCCCCGGAAATCGATTGGGCGATCTGCGTGATCAGCGGATAACCAAAGGTGCTGCCTTGACCGCGCATGTCGTGGGCGATTGATCTGATTTTTGCGACGGCGTCGTCGCGGGTCTCGTCGCCGGATAGATTCTCGACGCAACCGCGGAGCGTCTCGATGTCGCTCAGCGCCCAGTCCCGGTATTGTTCGGACAGTTTGCTGACAGCTTCTTCAGCGCGCTTGAACGTATCGGCGTTGATGACGCTGTTGTTCCGAGACGGGGCCGCAGCGGTGTTCTGCGATCGGCGCCGTTGCATGGCTGCACCTTTCCGTTGGGTCATACCGCCGGAGACCGCATCTTCCCGAACTACGCGGGGCGGACACCGGATTGACGATCGAATCAATCGCAAGTCAGGGTGAAGAATTCGTTAATTGGCCCCGCGCGCCAGTCGTCGCGACTGCGGCTTATTACGCGGTCGCAATGACGCGTGACGGTCGCTGTAATCCCCGGAAACGCCGCAAATTTGCCATATTGGATTGTTACCAGACGCTATCAGCGGTTTATTTGCGTGCAAAATGTGGTGTATAGACCGGCTATATTACTCATTGGCTTAAGGGCGTCCGCGCGGGCGCAGGAGCAATGGCTGGTCATTCCCAATTTAAGAACATCATGTACCGCAAGGGCGCGCAGGACAAAAAGCGCGCCAAGCTGTTTTCGAAACTCGGCCGCGAACTCACGGTCGCGGCCAAGCAGGGCGGTGACGATGCGTCCGCCAATCCGCGGTTACGGTCCGCAATCGCGGCGGCCCGGTCGGCCAACATGCCGAAGGACAACATCGATCGCGCCATCAAGAAGGGCGCGGGCGGAACCGACGACGCAAACTTCGAAGAGATGCGCTATGAGGGCTACGGCCCGGGCGGCATCGCTGTGATCGTGGAAGCGCTTACCGACAACCGGAATCGCACGGCGTCGGAACTCCGCTCCGCCTTCGGCAAGAACGGCGGCAATCTGGCGGAGTCGGGTTCGGTCAGCTTTATGTTCGACCGGGTCGGCGAAATCCGTTATGCCGCAGACGTGGCCGATGACGACGGCATGTTCGAAGCGGCGCTCGAGGCCGGTGCCGAGGATGTTCAGTCGTCGGGCGACGGGCATGAGATTATTTGTGCGGCGGAAGACTTGCACGCGGTTGCCGGCGCATTGTCCGACACCTTCGGCGATCCGGTTTCCGCCAACTTGGTGTGGCGTCCGCAAACGACCGTGACGGTCGGCGACAAGGAGGCATCGACCTTGTTCGGTTTGATGGACGCACTTGACGACAACGACGATGTGCAGACGGTTTCGGCCAACTACGATATTGCAGAAGAGACATTGGCACGGTTGACGGCTTGAAACACGGATCCTCCATGCGTTTGATCGGTCTCGATCCCGGCCTGCGGAGCACGGGATGGGGCATCATCGACGTGTCGGGTAACCGGTTGGCGCATGTCGCCGACGGCGCGGTGCGCCCGGATCCGAAAGCGCCGCTCGCGTCGCGCCTGCGCACCTTGCACGATGGTCTGATGGAAATCCTGGAACAGTATGAGCCGGACGAAGCGGCGGTCGAAGAGACATTCGTCAACAAAAACGCGTCTTCGACATTGAAACTGGGCGAAGCGCGTGGCGTGGTCTTGGTGGTGCCGGCCTTGGCCGGGCTGACCGTCGCCGAATATTCGGCAAACCGCGTTAAGAAGTCGGTCGTCGGCGCCGGGCATGCCAATAAGGATCAAGTACAGCACATGGTGTCGCGACTGTTGCCCGGATGTACAATCACTGGTCCCGACGCGGCGGACGCGCTTGCGGTTGCGATCTGCCATGCGCATTTTGCCGAGACCTCGGCGGTTTGGTCGGGATCGCGGCAAGGAGTCGCCCGATGATTGCGTCATTGCGCGGCGTATTGGAGATGCTTGGCGAGGATAGCGCCGTCGTCGATGTCGGTGGCGTCGGCTATCTGGTTTTTTGTTCGTCGCGGACGTTGGGCGATTTGCCCGCCCCCGGCAGCGCGGTGCGGTTCCATGTCGAAACGCATGTCCGGGAAGATCACATTCATTTGTATGGTTTCCTGGAAGAGGCCGAACGATCTTGGTTCCGTTTGCTGACCCGTGTGCAAGGCGTCGGCGCGAAAGTCGCGCTGGCGATTCTCAGCGCGGTATCGACCGAGGAGCTGTTTCAGGCGGTCGCGGCGCAGGACAAGGCGACCGTCGCGCGCGCGAGCGGTGTCGGCCCGAAACTGGCGGCGCGGATCGTTATTGAATTGAAGGATAAGGTCGGTGCGCTGTCGTTCAGCCCCGCCGCGTGGGGCGCGCAGGCGCCGGCTGCGGCGGAGGGTTCGTTGAATGAGGAAGCGGTGTCGGCATTGGTCAATCTCGGATTTTCGCGGACCGAAGCATTCGGCGCCGTGGCGCGGGCCGGACAGTCGCTCGGCGAGGCCGCAGCCATCGATGACTTGATTCGAATCGGTTTGAAGGAGCTGGCGCAGTGAGTCCGAATACGGACCGTGTGATCGAGTCGTCCTTCGCCGAAGAGGATGCGCCGGAGGCATCGATCCGGCCGCAAAGCTTGGATGATTTCATCGGCCAGCCCACCGTTCGCGAGAATCTGGCTGTTTTCATCGAGGCGGCGCGAGCGCGATCTGAAGCGCTTGATCATACGCTTTTGCACGGACCGCCGGGGCTCGGCAAGACGACGTTGGCGCAGATTGTGGCGCGCGAACTTGGCGTCAGTTTCCGCGCGACGTCGGGGCCGGTCATCGCAAAGGCCGGTGACCTGGCCGCGATTTTGACGAATCTGCAGCCGCACGACGTTTTGTTTATCGATGAAATTCATCGCCTAAATCCCGCCATCGAGGAAATACTGTATCCCGCGATGGAGGATTTTCAGCTCGATCTCATCATTGGCGAGGGGCCGTCGGCCCGATCTATCCGGATTGATCTGCCGCCGTTTACGCTGGTTGCGGCGACGACCCGGTCCGGGCTGATCACGACACCGCTGCGCGAGCGCTTCGGCATCCATCTTCGCATGAATTTCTACAGCGAAGAGGATCTGTGCAAGGTCGTGCAGCGCGGCGCCCGCGTTCTCGGCATGACGTTGACGACGGAAGGGGCGGGCGAGATTGCCCGGCGCAGCCGCGGCACGCCGCGCGTCGCCGGACGCCTGTTGCGACGGGTGCGCGATTTCGCGCTGGTCGACGGCAATGGCGATGTCGACCAGGAAGCGGCGGATGCGGCGCTGAGCCGTCTCGGCGTCGACCCGGACGGCCTCGATGCGATGGACCGGCGCTACTTGAACTATCTTGCGGTGAATTGCGCGGGCGGCCCGGCCGGTGTCGAGACGCTTGCGGCGGCCCTCGCGGACCAGCGCGATGTGCTGGAAGATGTCATTGAACCGTATCTCATCCAGCAGGGATACCTGCAGCGCACGCAGCGCGGCCGGGTGCTGACGCTGCAAGGCTGGCGCTACCTGGGATTGGATGCGCCGCAATCGGCGGCGCAACAGCTTGAACTCATCGAAGGCGAGGACGACATACCGGAGGCCGGTAATGGCTGAGGCCGTATCGGATGACGTTCATGTCTTTCCGTTCCGGGTCTATTACGAGGATACAGACGCGGGCGGGGTTGTGTATTACGCGAACTATCTCAAATTTGCGGAGCGCGCGCGCAGCGAGCTTCTCCGGCATCTTGGGACCGACAACACGGCGTTATTGAAGAAATACGAGGTGATGTTTGCCGTCCGGGATTGTTCCGTTACCTATTTCAAGCCGGCGCATCTGGACGAGGCGTTGGAAGTGCATACGCGTATCACCGGTGTCGGCGGCGCAACATTGTCGGCGCACCAGAGCGTGATGCGTGACGGTAAGCTTCTGACCGACATGTCGGTACGACTTGCATGCCTTAGTCCGGTCGGGCGGCCGGCTCGCTTGCCGGCGGAAATCCGATCGGTTTTAGCGACACTGCATAAACGGAGTTAGCGAGCAAAAGATATGGAACAAGGGATTGTTGACTCGGTTGCCCTGGCCGGTTCCACGGGCGCAAATGACCTATCGATTTGGAGCCTGTTTCTGCGGGCCGATTGGATCGTAAAACTGGTCATGGGTGTCCTGGTGCTTGCGTCGGTTTGGACGTGGGCGATTATCCTCGACAAGATGTGGCGCCTGCGCCGGCTGGAAACGCGGGCCTTGCGCTTCGAAGACGCATTCTGGTCGGGCGGATCGCTGGACGACCTCTATGAACGTGTCGGACAACGACCCTCCGATCCCATGACCGCGGTGTTTTCATCGGCCATGCGCGAATGGCGGCGTTCCGCGGCGAAAGGACTCGTGCAACAGGTCACGGCCCGCGCCGGCCTGCAGGCCCGGATCGACCGGGTGATGCAGGTCACGCTCGGCCGCGAGATGGATCGCCTCGAACGCTACATGATCTTCCTGGCATCGGTTGGGTCGACGGCGCCGTTCATCGGGTTGTTCGGCACGGTCTGGGGCATCATGAACAGCTTTCAGGCGATCGCGGTGACCAAGCAGACGAATCTCGCCGTGGTGGCGCCCGGCATTGCCGAGGCGTTGTTTGCGACGGCGCTGGGTTTGATCGCCGCCATTCCGGCGGTCGTTGCCTACAACAAGATTTCCAACGACCTGGGCCGTTATGGCGGCCGCCTGGAGGCATTCGCTGTCGAATTCAGCGCAATCCTCTCACGGCAACTGGAAGAGGGAGAGTAGCCCGTGGCAGGCCCGGTCCAAGGACAAGGCTCGTACTGGCGGCGCGACAGCAAGTTCCGCCGTCGGCCGATGTCTGAAATCAATGTGACGCCGTTCGTCGACGTCATGTTGGTGCTGCTCATTGTGTTCATGGTCACTGCGCCGCTCTTGTCGGTCGGTGTACCGGTCGATTTGCCGAAGACAAAAGCTGCCTCGTTGAACGATACACAGGAACCGCTCGTTATTAGTATCGACGGCGACGGAGTCGTCTATATCCAGCAGAAGGCGGTGGAAATGGCGCAGTTGATCCCGCGGCTTGTCGCGATCACCGGCGCCAAGCCCGATACCAAGATCTTCGTGCGCGGCGACCGGACGATCCAATACGGCATGGTCATGGAGGTCATGGGCGAAATTAGTTCCGCCGGATTCAAGAAGGTTTCGCTGCTGGCGGAACTGCCGAAGCCCGTTACTGCGAAGCCGAAATAGTCGAGTGCTATGCGCGGACCATTTATCCTATCCATTGTGTTGCATGTCGCGGTCGTTCTGCTGGCATGGATAGGATTGCCGTCCTTCGCGCCAGATCGCGTTATCGAGCCTCGGCAGATCATCGATGTGGCCGTGGTGACCGATCTCGCGACCAAGATTCCGCCGACGCCGCCCAAGCCCGTCGCCAAGGCGAAACCCAAGTCCGAACCGAAACCGAAGCCGAAGAAAGCGCCGCCGCCGCCCAAGCCGCAGGCTTCCTTGCCGAAGCCGCCGGCGCCACCGCCACCGCCGCCCGATGCCGTCTCGATTCCGGAAAAGCCGAAGCCCAAGAAACCCGAGCCCAAGAAGCCCGAGGTAAAGCCGAAACCGGAACCCAAACCGGTGGTAAAGCCGGAGCCGAAACCCAAGCCAAAGCCGGTGGTGAAGCCGAAACCGGAACCCAAAGAGCCGCCCAAGAAGGTGGCGAAACCCGATGTGAAACTGCCCCCCAAGCCGCGGCGCAAACCGAAGCCGCCGCCGGAGGACGATTTCGCGTCGGTGCTGAAAACGGTCGAAAAGCTGAAGAAGCAGCCCAAACCGAAGAAAGCGGAAAAGTCCTTCGACGAATCGATTACCGACGTGTTGAAGAAGCACGACGGCAGCAAACCGGCGTCGCAGCAGGTCAGCCGCCTCGATCAGCGGTTATCGATGAGCGAGGTCGACGCTTTGAAGCACCAGATCGAAGGGTGTTGGAACCCGCCGGCCGGGGCGCCGGAAGCCGAAAATTTGGTCGTCGAGGTCCGGTTGGTGATCAACCGCGACAGAACGGTTCAATCCGCACAGATCGTCGATACGTCCCGCATGTTCAGGGAGCCCTTCTACCGGGCTGCTGCGGAAAGCGTGATCCGGGCAATCAAGAACCCGCGCTGCACGCCACTCGAGTTGCCACAGGGAAAGTATGATCTTTGGAAAGAAACAAGACTTACATTCGATCCGAGAGAATTGGTTGGACGCTGATGAGATTCATTGAAAATAAATTCTTGTGTCTGGCGCGACGCGCGATCGTGATCGCTGCGTCGATCATCCTTGTTACAGCCGCGCTGCCTGCCGCCGCCGAGTTGCAGGTGGACATTACGCGCGGTCATTTGCAGCCGCTGCCGATTGCGGTTGCCGACTTCCATGGCACGCAGGCGACGGAAACACAGGTCGGGCGCGATATCGCGACCGTGGTTGCCGCGGATTTGGAACGGTCGGGCCTGTTCAAGCCCGTCGACAAGCGTGCTTTCCTGCAAGATGCAGCATCGCTGCAGGTGCAGCCGCGTTTCGCCGACTGGCGTGTGGTCAATGCACAGGCATTGGTGAACGGTGCGATCCGGGTGCAGAGCGACGGACGGCTGAAGGTCGAGTTCCGGCTTTGGGACGTTTTCGCCGAGGCTCAGATGGCGGGCCTTCAATACACGACGCGTCGGGAAAACTGGCGCCGCGTGGCGCATATCATCGCCGACGCGATCTACAAACGGATTACCGGCGAGGCAGGATATTTCGACACGCGCATCGTCTATGTCGCCGAAAGCGGTCCGGCGAACCGGCGGATCAAGCGGCTCGCGATCATGGACCAGGACGGCGCCAATCACCGGCATCTGACCGACGGTCGATCGCTTGTCCTGACACCGCGGTTTTCACGGTCCGCGCAAGAAATCACCTATCTCTCCTATTTTAACAACACGCCGCGTGTCTACTTATTCAACATCGACACCGGACGGCAGGAAGTATTGGGTGCGTTCAAGGGCATGACCTTCGCACCCCGGTTCGCGCCGAGCGGAAACTCGGTAATCATGTCGCATGCCCAGCATGGCAATTCCGACATCTACACGATGGATTTGCGGACGCGGAAGTCCAAACGCCTGACGTCGCACCCGGCGATCGACACGTCGCCGAGCTTCTCGCCGGACGGCAAGAACGTGGTGTTCAATTCAGACCGTGGTGGCAGTCCACAGCTCTATGTCATGACGGCGGGGGGCGGCAATGTGCGACGGATCAGCTTCAATCGAGGCCGCTACGCAACGCCGGTGTGGTCCCCGCGCGGCGATCTGATCGCGTTCACCAAGCAAAGTGGCGGGCGGTTCTTCATCGGTGTGATGCGGCCGGATGGCAGTGGAGAGCGTCTGCTCAGCGAGAGTTTCCTGGAGGAGTCGCCGACATGGGCGCCGAATGGCCGCGTAATGATGTTCTTCCGCCAGGGGCGGACGGATAAACAGGGGGGCGGCGGTGCCGTGCATTTGTACTCGGTCGACTTGACCGGCCACAATCTTCGCCGCGTCGTAACGCCAGGTCAGGCGTCGGATCCGGCATGGTCTCCAATAATCCCGTGAAGTATGTGGCAGAATTCAGGCAAGAAAATGGCAGGCATTGCTTTGATGCAACGGAGTTTTTTTTTAGTATTCACCTGTTGTGTTTTAAAGGATGACTGTTTAAGTTTGGTTCGTCGACCTATTGTCGGCGCGGGAACTTTTTGTTTGTCCTCCGAGGGGGTATTTTAGATGCGGTTTAAACTATTAAGCCTGCTGGCGGCTTTGTTGCTGGTGTCGGCGTGTGCGACCGACCCAGAAGACACCGACGGCCAGACAGGCGGTGGCGCTGCGGCACAGACTGGGGGGTCGACGTCCGGCAGCGCACCCGTACAGGTCGTTCCAGGTTCGATGCAGGACTTTATCGTTAATGTCGGCGATCGCGTATTCTTTGATTTCGACAAATCCACGCTGACGGCCAAGGCGCAAGGAACTCTGGACAAGCAGGCAGCCTGGCTGTCCAAGATTTCTACTGCGACGATCACGGTCGAAGGCCATGCCGACGAACGCGGAACGCGTGAGTACAACTTGGCTTTGGGCGATCGGCGGTCAAACGCTGTGAAGGACTACCTGATCAGCAAAGGGGTCGCGGCGAGCCGCATCAAGACCATTAGCTACGGCAAGGAACGCCCGGCGGTCCTTGGTTCGAACGAATGGGCTTGGTCGCAAAACCGGCGATCCGTTACCACGATCACCGGTGGGGCGAAGAGCTGACGAACTGCAGTGGGCGGTCACCCTGGTGGCCGCCAACGCAGTTAACGTCGTACACCAGCCGTCTTCGCCCGGAATAATGCAATTATGAACGGGCGACAGATGTTTCAAATTACTAGTGGGACCGCCGGATTACCGCGTCTGGCGGTTCGCGCGTGTCCACGCCGCAATCGATTGCAGGTCATTGCGCGCCGGGTTCTGCCTGGCGCGTTGGCCGTGTTTCTGGCCATTTTGACCGGACCTGCGGCGGCGCAGGATTCGGAATTGGCGCTGCAACTGCAACGCATCCGGCGGGACCTCAGCGATATGCAGGCGTATGTCTATTCGGGCAAAGCGCCGAAACGTGATCCTATCGAAGGGGCCGTGCCATCGGCCGGCGGTGACGGCCCGTCGGCGTCCCGGATGCAGGTTCAAATGCAGAACCTCGAAGGTCAAATGCGTGAGCTAACCGGTCGTATCGAGGAGGTCGAATTCGGCGTTAACTCGATAAAGGATCGGTTGGAAAAGCTGATCGCCGATGTGGAACAGCGGTTCCGGGCGCTCGAAACCGGAGCGGGCGGACAAAAATCCGGCAGCCTGCCGTCGGGCACGACACAAGCAACCGCCGCCGCCGGTGCATCGAAGGCCGGTGCATCGAAGGCGGGGGCAGCGGCGACGGGAAGCAGGCCTATTACCGGTGTTGGGCCGGGCGGACAGGCCGCGGCTGGGAAGCCGCTGCAGCCAGGCCAACAAGTTCTGGGCACGCTGTCGCGATCTGGTGCGAAGATCGTGAAGCCGCCCGCAAAATCGGTGCCGAATGCGCCTGCGGGCTCGCAGATTGCATCTGCGGGCAACGCATCCGAAACGCCGCGGCAGCAGTACGATCGCGCATTCAACTTGTTGCAGCGACGCGACTACGCCAATGCGGCGAACGCCTTCAAGGGGTTCGTCGACGGCAATCCGGACAGTCCGCTGGCGAGTAACGCGCTTTATTGGCTGGGCGAAACCCATTACTTCCGCAAGGACTACGCGGAGGCCGCGCGGGTATTCCTGGATGGATACAAAAAGTATCCCAAGGGTAACAAGGCGGCGGACAATCTTTTCAAGCTGGGCAAATCTTTGTCGGGCATCAATGAAAAGAAACCGGCCTGTGCCGCATGGAAAAAGCTGGTGAAGTCCTACCCGAAATCCCCCAAACGGCTACTCGCCAATGCGCGGAGCGAGATGAAGCGCAACGGCTGTTCCTAGACGGCTAGCGATGACAATGGACATTGGCGAAACAGCGGCCGCGCCCATCGGGCGCGACGAGTTCGCGTGCCTGATGGCGGCAGTCGGTC
The DNA here is from genome assembly GCA_021774335.1 of Alphaproteobacteria bacterium. Taxonomy (GTDB): domain Bacteria; phylum Pseudomonadota; class Alphaproteobacteria; order UBA8366; family UBA8366; genus JAJFJD01. The sequence goes on along the minus strand of JAJFJD010000033.1, from coordinate 71,608 downwards.
CTTACGAAAAAAGACCGCAGGTGGCGGTTGGATGTTCGGGCGGCGCCGACAGTATGGCGTTGACGCTGCTGCTGCATGATTGGGCGACCGCGCAGGGCGGGACAGCAACCGCGTTGACGGTCGATCACCGGTTGCGCCCTGACTCCACGGCGGAGGCGCATCGCGTCGCCATTTGGCTTCAAGATCGAAACATTCCGCACGAAATTCTCACGCGGCCAGATACTTCGGTCGACGGGAACTTGCAGGCGGTGGCCCGCGCTGCCCGGTACGACCTGATGTCGCGTTGGTGCGTCGGGCACGGAGCGTTGCATCTCGGTTTGGCGCATCATCGTGAAGATCAAGCGGAAACGGTATTGCTTCGCTTGGCACGGGGCAGTGGCGTCGATGGCCTGTCGGCGATGGCGCCGGTCGCTGAGACCGCGTCGATTCGGCTCCTCAGGCCGCTGCTCGACATGTCGAAAGCGCGCCTTCGGGCAACCTTGGCGGCGACCGATGCGTCGCATGTGGAGGATCCGTCGAACGACAACCCGTCCTTCGCACGCGTGCGCTTTCGCCAGGCAACGTCGATGCTTGCGGCGGAAGGACTTACATCGAAGCGGCTTTGCGATACGGCCCGACGAATGGCGCGCGCCCGGCAGGCGCTCGATCGGGCGGCGTCCGACCTTTTGGCACGGGCGGCGACGCTGCATGCTGAAGGATACGGCTATCTCGACCAGGCTGCCCTGTGCGCAGCGCCCGAGGAGGTCGCCCTGCGGGCTCTGGCACGGATGTTGGGCTGCATTGGTGGTACGCCCTATCCGCCGCGGCTGGAGCGATTGGAGCGGCTCTATGCTGCGCTGACCGGGCCGATTGGTTCCCAGGGCGCGCGAACGTTGCTGGGATGCCGCATCGCACCGGTGCATGACCAAGTGTTGATCTGCCGTGAGCCGCGGGCTGCCAAGGATACCCTGCCCGCAACCGGCGATTTGCTGTGGGATGGCCGCTTCCGGTTAACCGTTGACGGTGACCCTCGGTTTGAACTGCGGCGGCTTGGGCGAAAGGGGTGGGCCGAAATCGTCAAGGCAAGCCCGGAAATGCGGAAAACTGCAATTCCGGCGGCCGTTCGTCCGTCGCTTCCTACTTTTTGGCATCTTGACGTGGTCGCGTCCGTACCCCACTTGAGTTATGTATATCGCGGGACCGAGTTCGTCCCCCCTTGTGTACGGGAATTGCGGTTCGCACCGGTCCGGCCCCTAAGTTCGGCCCGGTTCGCGGAAGCGGACTCGGCAGCAAATGCTTAACCCGTGGTATGGCATTGTGTTATTGAAGGATTAGGCCAGGACGGCGTCCGGCGCATTACGCCCGTAGGATTCCAATATTTGGCCTTTAAACCGATGGAGACTTGGCGCTGTTCGGCAGGAATATAGCACTTTGGATTGTGATCCTGATCCTTCTGATCGGGCTCTTTAATCTATTTCAGGGATCGACGCAGCGGTCGGCAGATATGTCGATTCCGTATTCTGCCTTCCTCGATAAGGTAGAAGCGGGTGACGTTAAGAAAGTCACGATTGAAGGCCGCAAGATTTCGATTATCGATAACGCCGGAGCGAATTTCGTCACCAACTCGCCCGATGATCCGAACCTCGTCGACAAACTCGTCAAACACAAAGTGACGATCGAGGCGGAACCGCCGGAAGAAGGCATGCCGACGCTGTTCGCCGTGCTGCTGAATTGGTTCCCGATCTTGCTGTTGATCGGCGTCTGGATCTTCTTCATGCGCCAGATGCAGTCCGGTGGCGGCCGCGGCGCTATGGGCTTCGGCAAGTCACGGGCACGCCTGCTGACGGAGAAGACCGGCCGCGTCACCTTCGAAGACGTAGCGGGCATCGACGAGGCCAAGCAGGAGCTTGAGGAGATCGTTGAGTTCCTGCGCGATCCGCAGAAGTTCCAGCGGCTCGGCGGTCGCATTCCGAAGGGGGTGCTGCTGGTCGGCCCGCCGGGTACCGGTAAGACATTGTTGGCCCGAGCCATCGCCGGCGAGGCGAACGTGCCGTTCTTCACGATTTCCGGTTCTGAATTCGTCGAGATGTTCGTCGGTGTCGGCGCATCCCGCGTGCGCGACATGTTCGAGCAGGCGAAGAAGAATGCGCCCTGTCTGGTGTTCATCGATGAAATCGACGCTGTCGGGCGTCATCGCGGCGCAGGTTTGGGCGGCGGCAACGACGAACGCGAACAGACACTCAATCAGTTGCTCGTCGAGATGGACGGCTTCGAGGCGAATGAAGGCGTTATCCTGATCGCTGCGACGAACCGTCCCGATGTCCTGGATCCGGCGCTGCTGCGTCCCGGCCGTTTCGACCGCCAGGTGGTGGTGCCGAATCCCGACGTGCTGGGCCGCGAAAAGATTCTGAAGGTTCATCTGCGGAAGGTACCGCTGGCACCGAATGTGGATGCCCGCATCATTGCCCGTGGGACGCCCGGTTTCTCGGGCGCCGATCTTGCGAACCTGGTGAACGAGGCAGCTCTGCTCGCCGCGCGCAAGAACCGCCGCGTCGTCGCCATGCAGGAATTGGAGGACGCCAAGGACAAGGTCATGATGGGCACCGAACGGCGCTCCATGGTCATGACCGAAGAGGAAAAGCGCCTGACCGCCTATCACGAGTCCGGCCACGCGATCGCCTCGATTCATTGCGATGCGTCCGATCCGATCCACAAGGCGACGATCATTCCGCGCGGCCGCGCACTTGGCATGGTCATGCGGTTGCCGGAGAAAGATCAATATTCCATGTCGCGCGACCAGCTCGAGGCCAACCTCGTGGTGGCGATGGGCGGCCGTGTCGCGGAAGACCTCATCTTTGGCCGTGAGAAGGTGACGACCGGCGCATCGAACGATATTTCGCAGGCCACAGATATCGCCCGCAAGATGGTCACAGAATGGGGCATGAGCGATAAGCTCGGGCCACTGCGCTACAATGAAAATCAGGAAGAAATCTTCCTTGGTCACTCCGTGGCGCAGACCAAGAACGTGTCCGACGCGACAGCCGAGGTGATCGACCAGGAAGTTCGCCGCATTGTTGACGACGCTGATGGGCAATGCCGGGTCATCCTCACCGAGAATCTCGACGATGTGCACACGCTCGCCAAGGCGCTGCTTGAGTATGAGACGCTGTCTGGCGATGAAATCAATGCGTTGCTGCGCGGCGAGCCAATCGTTCGTGAGAAGGATGACGATACGCTGCCGCCAAGCGGGGTCCGCTCATCGGTTCCGACGACCGATGGAACCGGCGGTGCCAGTGACCCGATCGGTCCTGGCCCGGAACCCGAACCGCAGGGCGGATGATATTGCTGATTGGATGCGGCCCGCTGAGAAAATCGGCGGGCCGTTGCCTTGTCAGCGCCTGATTTGCCGGTTAAACAGCGCAATCAGGTAAATTCCGGCGCTGCGTTCCGCTAACAGGCTTTCGCTGTAATAGCGGGATTAGTTTGGAGGAGGCCATGAGCCGCAAGTTCTTCGGCACGGACGGTGTCCGCGGATTAGCCAACGAGGAACCCATTACACCGCAAACGGTTCTGCGCCTGGCCATGGCCGCGGCGGAACGGTTCAGGCGCGGCGACCATCGGCACACTGTTGTCATCGGCAAGGACACCCGGCTGTCCGGTTACATGCTGGAACCAGCGCTGACCGCCGGGTTCGTTACGATGGGCATGGATGTGGCGCTCGTCGGCCCGATGCCGACACCGGCAGTGGCGATGCTGACCCGCTCGCTCAGAGCCGATCTCGGCGTCGTCATATCGGCCTCCCACAATCTTTACCAGGACAACGGCATTAAGCTGTTCGGACCCGACGGATACAAACTGTCGGACGACGACGAAGCCCAGATCGAAAGGTTGATGGAGAACGGCGACTTCGCGCTTGCGGGGTCGTCGGGCCTTGGCCGCGCGCGCCGCATGGAAGATGCCGGCGGCCGGTATGTCGAGTTCGTCAAACAATCCTTTCCGCGCGGCATGCGTCTCGACGGTCTCAAGATCGTCGTTGATTGCGCGAATGGAGCCGCCTATCGCGTCGCACCCAGCGTTTTCTGGGAATTGGGGGCGGAAGTCGTCCCGATCGCGGTGCAGCCGGACGGATTGAACATCAACGAGAAATGTGGCGCTACGGATCCATCGCATATGTGCGAACAGGTCGTGGCGCATGGTGCGAATATTGGTATCGCCTTGGACGGCGACGCGGACCGCCTGATCATCGCCGACGAGAACGGGCAACGCCTCGACGGCGATCAATTGATGGCGCTGATTGCCTCGAACTGGCACCAGCAGGGCCGGTTGCAGGGCGGTGGCGTGGTCGGCACGGTGATGTCGAATCTCGGGTTCGAGCGGTTTCTTGGCACGGTGGGGCTCGACCTCGTGCGCACGCCTGTGGGCGACCGGTATGTCGTCGAACACATGCGCCGGCATGCCTTCAACGTGGGCGGCGAGCAGTCGGGTCACATCATCCTGAATGACTATGTCACGACCGGCGATGCGCTGATCGCGGCACTGCAGGTCCTGGCGGTGGTGACCGAACAGGGGCGTCCGGTCAGCGAGGTCTGCCGCGTGTTCGAGCCGGTGCCGCAGCTCTTACGCAACGTCAAATTCAACGGTGGCGCGCCGCTCGACGCGGATGCGGTCAAGGCCGCAATCGCGGATGGCGAGACTCAATTGGGCGACGGCGGACGGTTGTTGATTCGCCCGTCAGGCACGGAGCCGGTCATCCGCGTTATGGCGGAAGGCGACGACCCGGCGCTGGTCGACTCCGTGGTCGGCAATATCGTGGATACGATCAAACGCACCGCGGCCTCGTGACCGGAACGGCCTCGCAAAAAGCCCGCGTCCTGATCATTGCTGGTTCGGATTCTGGCGGCGGCGCAGGCATCCAAGCCGATCTCAAGACAGTTACGGCGTTGGGTGGTTTCGCCATGACGGCGGTGACCGCGCTGACGGCGCAGAACACCCAAGGGGTGTTCGGCGTCATGGGTGTCGAACCGGCCTTCATTGCAGAGCAGATGCGTCTGGTGTTGGACGACATCGGTGCGGATGCACTGAAGACCGGGATGCTGCACAACGCTGCGGTCATCGAGACGGTTGCCGAAACGATCGCCGAGGCCGCGCCATCAATCCCGCTGGTGGTCGATCCGGTCATGTTCGCCAAGGGCGGACATTCTTTGCTCGAAGACACCGCCATGACCGCGTTGAAGCAGCGTATGCTGCCGATGGCCGCGGTCTTGACGCCGAACATTCCGGAAGCCGAAGCGCTCTGCGGAGCGTCGATCGGCGACGTGGACGCCATGGCGGATGCGGCGCGGGACATCGCCGCGTTGGGGCCGTCGGCCGTGCTGGTAAAGGGCGGGCATTTGCCGGGCGATCAAGTGACCGATGTGCTGTTTCGGGACGGCATGGTCGAGACCTTTCCTGATACCCGCATCGACACGGTGCACACCCATGGCACCGGATGTACCCTCGCCTCAGCGATTGCCACCGGGTTGGCCCAGGGCATGGCGTTGTCGGAGGCGGTTCGCCGCGCGCGTGCTTATGTCCGCGTCGCCATTGCGACCGCGCCGGGCCTAGGGTCCGGGCACGGGCCGCTCAATCACGGTCACACGGTTGCGCCGTTCGACGGTTAGGCGAAGGACGCACCGGCGCAGGCCGGATCCATCAGCATCTTCGAAATCGTCTCTAGCCCCACCTGGAGTTCGTCGCGCGTGCGCGGCATACCGAAGCAAATGCGCACCGCGTGAGGCGTACTGTTACGGCCCACTGCGAAACTTTCGGCGGGTGTGACGGCGACATGCCGGCGTCGCGCTTCGGTGGCGAAATCGTTGGCGCGCCAGGGATCCGGTAATTGTAGCCAGAGATGGATCGGGCCGCTCCGGATCATGTGGTCGCCCACCGGCAAGATTTCTTCACACATCGTCAGGCGTGCCGCGATCTCGCGTTTCCGCCCGTCGAGGATACGCTCCGCAGCACCGCTCTCGATCCAGCGCGCGGCAATTTCGGTCGTGATCGGCGTTGCGGTCCAACAGGTGGCCCAGATCGCCGCAGACAACCGGTCGGTCATTGCCGCGGGTGCCGCGATGTAGCCGACGCGCAGCCCGGGCGCGATCGTCTTCGAGAGACTCGTGATGTAATAGCTCCGCTCGGGCGCGTAGCATGCAATGGGCGGCGGTGGCGCGTCGAACAGATAGGCGAGGATGTCGTCCTCGATGATGCTCACATCATGTCGCCGGGCGATTTCGGCGATTTCCTTGCGACGGTCGATTGGCATGACGGCGGTGGTCGGGTTCTGGCCGGTCGGAATGCAGTAGAGCACGCGGACCTGACCGTCCCTGCAAGCGTCTTCGAAGGCGTCGGGAATCACGCCGTCTTCGTCCATCGGTAATCCATCGAGGCGCAAGCCAAGTGTCGCGGCAACGGATTTAACGCCGGAATAGGTCAGGCATTCGGTGACGACGCGGTCGCCGGGCCGGGTCAGCGCGCTGAGGGCTACGAGGATGGCATGTTGCGCGCCTGCGGTCTGCACGACTTGTTGGGGTGATACATCCATCCCGACCCGCGCCATCCATTGTGCGCCGGCCGCGCGTTGGCGTTCGGTCCCGGCGTTCGGTTGGTAGTCGAGCAAGGCCCCGCAATTCGGATCCAATGACAGGTCTCGCAAGGCGTCGGCAAGCTGGCGTTCCTCTTCCGGACCGGGCGGAGGGAAGGCGAAGGTGAGATCCGTCAGCCCCGGCTCGGGCTCGGCATGCACCGGATGCTGATGTCGGTATCCCGGCCGCAATACATAGGTGCCTCGGCCGACCTCGCCCTTGACCAGACCTGCCCGTTCCGCATCCGCATAGGCTCGGCTGACCGTGCCGACGGTAACGCCGAGAGACCACGCCAGTTCACGCTGCGGCGGAAGCCGTTCACCGGACGCTAGTCGCCCATCGGCGATATCGGCTGCAATGGATTGGGAGATCGCCCGGTACTTCGGGCCGATGCGATCTTCAAGGGACGGTTTCCATATTGTCATGGTGACAATATACGAATTGACACCCAACTGGCACAAGAATAAAAGCGAAACAGTGTGGAATTCAGCTCTATATGCTGATTTGGAGAATATGAATGGGTACAATATCACAATGTTTGGAAATGGCTCCGAAGCTTGCGGTCAGTGGTGTGGGGTCAAAGATTTCCGAATGGATGGTTGGCCTTGCCGATGTTCTACAGACTTGGCGGGAGCGAACTCGACAGCGGCGGCATTTGGCGGCGCTCGACGACAGGATGTTGCGTGACATTGGCGCCAGCGCGGCGGATGTCGAACGCGAAACCCGGAAATGGTTCTGGCAGCGGTAAGAGAATAACGCGTCTTTGGCCTTTGGGTGCCGATGACAGGAGGCAGGAATGACTGAGATACCGATCTATCAAGTGGATGCATTTACGGAAAATGTGTTCGCGGGGAATCCGGCGGCGGTTTGTCCGCTCGATGACTGGCTTTCCGCCGAGAAGATGCAGAACATCGCCGCGGAGAATAATCTTTCCGAGACCGCGTTCTTCGTCCGCAACGGCGATCAATTCGACATTCGCTGGTTTACGCCGGTGGCGGAGATCGACCTGGCGGGACATCCGACGCTCGCGACGGCGCATGTCATCTTTACCGAGATGGAACCCTGCCGGCGCGACATTCTGTTTCGCAGCAAGCTTGGCGATTCCCTGGTCGTGCAGCGCGCGAAGGATCGCCTGCTGATGGATTTTCCGTCACGGGCGCCGGAGCAGGTTAACGGGCTCGGCGATGTGGCGCGTGCGTTGGGCGCGGCTCCGACGGAATTGCTGCGCGCTCGAGATGGTTTCGCGGTGTTCGAGACCGAGGCGCGCGTCCGTGATCTGCGCCCAGACATGGCCCGCGTCGCCGGTCTCGATTTGCATGGGCTGATCGTGACTGCGCCGGGAGACGATTGTGATTTCGTGTCGCGTTTCTTTGCGCCGCGGATGGGCATTCCGGAAGACCCGGTGACGGGATCGGCACATTGCACGCTTATTCCGTACTGGGCGAAACGGCTCGACAAGACGGAGCTTCACGCCCGGCAAATTTCGTCGCGCGGCGGCGAGTTGTTTTGCCGCTACCGGGGCGAGCGGGTTGAAATCGGCGGTCACGCGGCGCTGTATATGAAGGGCACTATCTACGTTTAACCGAGGCGGACAGGCAAAATGGCACAGCCGGTCATCAGGGTCGTGGAAACCGATGAGGATTTCGAGCAAGCGCGGGAGCTGGTGTACGAGTATGCCGCTTGGCTCGACGTCGATCTTTGTTTCCAGGGCTTTGACGATGAAATGGCGAATTTCGCATCGGTCTACGGTCCGCCGTGTGGCCGCATGCTGTTGGCGATGGATGGCGCCGATGCCGCGGGCTGTGTCGGCCTTCGTCCGCTTTCCGCCATCGGGGAAGGGGAAATCAAGCGGCTGTTCGTCCGCCCTTCCTATCGGCGCATCGGATTGGGCGATACGCTCGTCGCAGAAATAACCGATGCGGCGCGTGACTTGGGGTATCACCGGTTGCGGCTCGATACGTTGCCGTCGCGGATGCCGGCAGCCGACACCATGTATCAACGGCTGGGTTGGATTCGAACGCCGGCCTACTATAACAATCCGGTCCCCGATGTGGTCTTCTATCAGCTTGATCTTGGATCATAAAATCGCCGCAAGATTCGGGTGGCGGCGGCCCGGCGTTTATCCGTAAGCTGGCGCCATGATGACTGAAAACACCAACCAGAAAACCTACGAACGGATCGAGCAGGCCATTCATTGGCTCGCCGATCATTATGTCGAACAGCCGAGCCTTGCCCTCGCGGCATCGGAAGCGGGGCTCAGCGAATTTCACTTCCAGCGCCTGTTTTCGCAGTGGGTCGGGGTCAGCCCAAAGAAGTTTCTGCAATATTTGACCCTGTCGCATGCCAAGGAACGACTTGCGGCAAGCGATAGCGTTCTCGACGCGGCCTATGACGCTGGCCTGTCGGGACCGAGCCGCCTGCACGACCTGTTCATAACGCATGAGGCGATGACCCCTGGCGAGTGGAAGGCGATGGGGACGGGACTTACCCTGTCCTACGGCTGGCACGACAGCCCGTTCGGCGACTGCCTGTTGGTGGCCTCGGACCGTGGTTTGTGCGGTCTCGCCTTCGTGCTGAACGAAGGCCGGCGGGCGACGGAACAGGATTTGCTGTCGCGCTGGGGACAGGCAACGGTCACCGAAGATCCTGCGAAGACGGATGCCTATGCCGCCGCCGCTTTCGGGACTGGCGGGGATAACCTTCATCTAGTGCTGCGTGGAACGCCCTTCCAGACCAAGGTTTGGGAAGCACTGCTGCGCATTCCGCCCGGTGCGGTCGTCAGCTACGAACGCTTGGCCAAACACTTGGGCAAACCGCGGGGTGCCCGCGCGGTCGCCGGTGCTGTGGCGCTCAATCCGGTGTCATGGATCGTGCCATGCCACCGAGTCATTCGCAGCACGGGCGCGATCACCGGCTATCGCTGGGGACCGGACCGCAAACGCGTCATTCTGGGATGGGAAGCGGCGGAGGCCGACCGGGTCGGTTCGACGGCCTAGCGAAGGCCGCCCCAAGCGATAAACCCGGGATTCCGAAAGTCTGCTTTGCCATACACGAACGCATCGCCGTCGGTTGTCGTGAGACTGCCCCCGGCGGCGGCAAGCACGGCATGTCCGGCCGCGGTGTCCCATTCCATCGTTGGCCCGAAACGCGGATAGAGGTCCGCATCACCCGCCGCGACGAGGCACAATTTGAGTGAACTGCCGCAAACGATCCGGTCGGCAATCGCGTAGCCTCCCAGAAATTGCTCCAGCTCGGCGTCGCTGCCATGCCGGCGGCTCGTAGCGATGGTAAGTCCGGTTTCCGGCGGCGTGCGCACGGTGATGGCTTCGGGCGGGCCGCTGCCGTCCCGGATCGCGGCGCCTTCGCCGACGATGCCGGTATAGGTGACGTTGCGCGCGGGCGCATGGACAACACCCAGAACCGAACTGCCGTTGCGGACGAGGGCGATATTCACGGTGAACTCGCCATTGCGGTTCAGGAATTCCCGCGTGCCATCCAACGGATCAACCAGCCAGAACGCGTCACCGACAGCAGGTGTCTTACCGGCTGCGGCCTCTTCCTCGGCGACGATGGGGATATCGGGCGTAAGGGCCTGTAATGCGTCCAGGATGACCGCCTCCGCCTTCACATCGGCCTCGGTCACCGGAGAGTTGTCGGCCTTCCGATCGACATCGAAGTCGGTTTCGTAAATCTCGAGGATTACCTCGCCGGCTCGCAGGGCGGCCTGCTCGATTGCGGCCAGAAGTGCCGCCGGATCGGTCACCCGGTGCTCCCGGCGGCGGAGGCCGTCGATTGGCAAGAATTGCGCGTTTTCATCTGGATTTCCGTTCCCCGATTACCGACGCGATCATAAGGAGGCCCGGGGCGGCGTCAAAGCCTTATCTAGGATGCAGCCTTCATCCGGTGCTTTGCCGCGTTCAGGACCACCTTGCCGAGCGACCGCGCCATGAAGCGGGATGCCTGGTCCTTGGAGGATCGGAGTGGCCGGTCGATTCCGGCTTTCTTCTTGAGATGATCGAGGAATTCGCGCGGATCCTGGAGGTCAATCCAGACCTGCGGCAGGAACAGGCCGCGGGCCCGCTCGGATTGGATCAAGATGCCGTCCGTCTCCCGCCGTAGCTGACGCACCAAATCCTCCTCGTCGGTGAACTCGATCTTTTCGACCGGTGAGATCAGGGAGATAGAGATGCTGAGGTCCGTCAATTCATCATAGATCAACGGTGAGAAACGGGGGTCCTTGAAACCCGCGCTAAAAGTATTTTCCACGACATCGACAACCAGTGGCCGCTTCGGCTCGACGGTGCCGATGCAGCCGCGAAGTTTCGATCCGTGTTTCAACGTTACGAATGTCGCGGCGGCCGGGCGGAGCGGGTCGGGTACTTTCGCCAGATCGACCTGGGGAGCTTTTCCGTACCGTACCGCGTAGCGCAGCGTTGACGACGCGCTCCGAAGCAGTCGTTTGGCGTGCGGCAGGATCTGGGCTTGGGGGTCGGCGCGCCGGTCGAGAGGTGCCGGCGCGACAGCGGTGCCGGTTTCCCGGAACGCCCAGGCGCCATAACCGACAACACGGTCGCGCGGACCTCCGGTGTCACCGGAGTTGCACAGATCCAATCGATCGACCGAAAGATTGTGGCGCTGGGCGCTCATCAGCATCCCTGCGATCGGGAGGCGGCCGCAGGCTTGTTCACCGGACAGATCATCGGGTGTGAGCGATTCGATCGCTTCCGCCGCCTTGGTGTCCAGGTTCTGCGCCGATGCATAGTCGTGGTAATGGCTCAGGTCGGAACTGATGACGATCAGCGTTTCCGGACCGCCCCAAAGCCGATCGAGAATGGCGGCCAGCTGTTCCGGGCTTGCGCCACCGGCGACCAAAGGAACAAGCGTGAATTTGCCGAGCGCGCGCTGAAGGAACGGAAGCTGCACTTCGAGGCAATGTTCCTCGCGATGGGCGTCGTCGCGCAGCTCGACATGCGGCAGGCTGGCAATGGCGTCGATGGACGAACGATCCAACGGCACTGTTCCCAAAGGCGTTTGGAAGGCGACGGCGGTCGGTGCAGCGACACCCGGTATCGCGACACGATGGCCGGGACCAAGCAGGACGACACGGTTGATGCGGCCGGCGGCTTGCCGTACCTGGGCGAATGCCGGGCCGGCGATGGCGGCTGAATAGACGTAGCCGGCATGTGGTACGATGATCGCCTTCGGCGCCGCGACGGCCGGCACAGGCCGCGCGGACATGTAACGGTCGACGTCGCGGGACAACGTCGCGGTATCGGCCGGGTAAAAAAAGCCGGCAACGGCGGGCGGTCGTACCGCAGTCATTCCCGCGGACCTCCTTCGTACTCGATCAAACGCTGGGACGCCCTTACCGAATATTAAAGTCCGGGTTGTAGCGTCCGAAAGCGGGCTGCCGGCGTATTGAGTTGAGACGCCATGGCCCAGCGCTACATTATAGGAACAGGATCATAACACCTGGTTAACCAGAATGGGGCGATTAGAGGGGTTTAGAGGCCGCTATTGGAAGTCGACAGAAGATGGTCGGCTGCAATGCGACGTTTGCCCGCGCGAATGCAAGCTGCAGGACGGCCAGCGCGGATTGTGTTTCGTGCGCGCCCGTGCGGGCGATGAGATCGTTCTCACCACCTATGGACGATCCAGCGGCTTCTGTATCGATCCGATTGAAAAGAAGCCGCTAAACCATTTCCTGCCGGGCACGCCGGTCCTGTCCTTCGGCACGGCGGGCTGCAACCTGACCTGCAAGTTCTGTCAGAACTGGGATATCTCGAAATCCCGGGAGATGGATCGCCTGATGGATCAAGCCGCTCCGGAGACGATCGCGGAGGCAGCGGTTCGCACCGGGTGCCGCTCGGTCGCCTATACATACAACGACCCGGCCATTTTTCTCGAATATGCCGTCGACGTGGCGGCGGCCTGCCGCGCGCGGGGCATCCGGAACGTGGCGGTGACAGCGGGTTACATGAAGGCCAGGGCTCGGGAAGAGTTTTTCGGTGCGATGGATGCGGCGAATATCGACCTCAAGGCGTTTACCGAGGGATTCTACAAATCGCTCTGCACGGCGTCGTTGGGGCCGGTGCTTGAAACGTTGTGTTACCTCAAACAAGAGACGGATGTGTGGTTCGAGATCACCACGCTGCTGATCCCCGATGAGAACGATTCTGCGAGGGAAGTGGAGGCGCTCTCCCAGTGGGTCATGGACAATCTCGGGCCGGACGTGCCGCTCCATTTCTCGGCATTTCATCCCGATTACCGGATGACCGATACGCCGGCCACCCCGGCCGAGACCCTGCATCGGGCGCGCGATATCGCCCGCGCCAATGGGCTGCGCTATGTCTACACCGGCAATATCCACGACAAGGCCGGCGGCAGTACCTACTGCCATGCCTGCGGCGAATGCCTGATCGGCCGCGATTGGTACGCCCTGTCCGACTGGAACGTCGCCGACGGCCATTGCGCGTCCTGCGGCACGGCGGTGGCGGGGCATTTTGACGCGGTTCCCGGCCGTTGGGGCCGCAAACGGCAGCCGGTCCGGATTTCCGCCTTCGGATAAGGGTTTCGGACGCAGAAGTTACTTTTCCTTAATCATCGTTCGATAGCGTTTCATTTCCGTCCTTATGACCGGCAGCGAAACGGCGATTCATCGACATGAATATCGAAGAGCTCGGGGAAAAGGTCCGCGCCTACTATGAGCCGCGTTTGGCGTCGGCCAAAGATTGCTACGAGGCGGTCGGTTACTTGGCGCCGGAGATTGCCAGAACGCGGCACGCGATCATTTGTGAGCTTGGCGACTTTTCTTCCGCCTCCGTCCTTGAGGTCGGCTGCGGCATCGGCAATGTTCTCACCTATATGAAAGAAAATGGCTTCGAGGGCGACTATACAGGGCTCGACCTGATGCCGGAGATGATCGCGCAGGCGCGGCAACGGCATCCCGAAGCACGATTCATCGAAGGCGATCTGCTGCAGATGAAGAACGGCGAATCCGCCGACTATGTCATCGCCAGCGGCGTCTATCAGCACGCATCGAAGGAGCTGTTCCACCGGTCCGTTGCGGCGATGTTTCAGCGATGCAAGGTGGCGGCCGCGTTCAACATGTTTTCGATGTGGTGCCCGGCCGAGAGCCGCAACGAGTATCTGTTCGCCGATCCTTTGGAGACGATGGAGTTCTGCCGGCAGTTCACGTCGCACCTAATTCTGCGCCACGAATACATGCCGCACGATTTCACGATCTATATGTATCGTTAAGTGGCATCGGATGGTGATGCGTAGCTCTCTGCGGCGGCTGTCGTCCGCGGAGCGGTTCGCTCGAAGAGCTGTTCGGTCACTGGAACGCCCCAGGTCTCGCTCATTTTTTCGGACACAAGACTGAATCCTGCGGACTCGTACAGGTTTCGGGCAGCATCGAGTCCTGCAAAGGTTGTCAGATAGATGCGTTTGTCGCCGCGCCTATCGCAAAAATCGGTGGCGCGCTGCATCAAGTCCTTGCCGAGCCTCTTTCCATGGCAAACCGGGTGCAGGATAAACCACCTCAAATGTGCGCCATGGACACTGGCGTTTGGCTCACCGCCGTCAATGACCAGCGATCCGACAATTCGATCATCGGAAACAGCGAGCCATAGCCGGTCGGTTTCTGGATCGTATCGTTCCAGGAATTGAGACAATTCCTTCGCAACCTTTGCTTCGAAGAAAAGATCGAAGTTCCAATGCTTGCTGTAGTATTGCCCATGGAGCGCCGTTATCGCGCCGATCGCACCCGGTTGATACCCTTCGGTCAGCTCAATCTCCATGGAAGTGGCCTTTCATCGCTGGACGACGACATCTGTGGTCGTGGATGGCATGTGGGTGGTTCCGCTCGGGGCGCAGTAGCGGATGTGTCGATATTAGCATTTACAAGACCGAAACCTTCGTCAATCGACTGGAGTATGTTTCGACACTGGAAGCTCATTCAGCGTATTCCAGTTCCTCCGTTGGGAAAGATTGGCAATAGTCACCAACGCCGAATAAACCGTCACTGCGACGAATGTTTCCGTAGACCACGTGATCCGTGCGTCGAACTGCTGCAATCCGAAAACCAGAACCGGACCGAAGGCCGTGATGACGCGCGCGCTGAGCGGGCTGATCTTGGCCATGCCGATTTGGTTGAACCAAACCGGCATGACGATGAGCAGGACGGCCGCGGCAGCCACGCCGAACAAGCCCTGCGCGTCGATGCCCCTTGCTTCAGGCATCCCCTCGTAGGCGATACCGCATGTCGCGACGGCGAGCAGGCCGAAGAAACGGGTGCCGAGGAGGGCCGATGGGGCGGCGCCACGCTCGTCGAGCCGCTTCGCGAAGAGATGGCCGACCGTGACCGATGCACCTGCGATCAATGCGAGCATGGCGCTGCCGAATGCCGTCCAGGCGTCACCGCTTTGAAAGCCGGAGCGGCCGCTGACGACGATCCACACGAGGGTCAACAAGGTAAGGACGATGCCCACCTGGAGAACGCGCTGCAGGGACGAGCTGTGGCTCGGTCGGGCGATGCTGAAGCGGCTTCCGGCCAGCGCGATCACGACGAATGGGCCGATCCCGGCGAACAGCGTATTGACGATCGACGGGTCGAGAAACTTCAAGGCGAAGAAGTAACAGGTCCAAGCGCCGGCCGTGGCGAGGTTCATCATCGCGGCGTCTTTCGGCGCGGCGGCGATAATTCTCAGGCTCGCAAGGTTCTTCCAAATGGAGATCGTCAGTCCGGCCAACGTCATCATGCCGAAGGCGATCAGCATCACCAGAAACACGCTGGTCGATTGGAAGACGCCACCGAAGTAAACGTCGCGGAAGGCGCTACAGAGGACGAAGACCAAGACGCATAGCGCACCGATGTCGGCCTGTGATCGCGGTTTCATGGACGCATCCTCGATGGCTTGGATTTGAGTGGTCCGCCCAATCTTGCGGACAACGCCAATACAATCCACCCGGTACTTGCGATTCTTCGGCGATACAGCAGATCGAAAAAAAATCCTCTGCCCCGGGGCACCGGGACAGAGGATTAGGCTGCCCTAGAAGGGCTGCTCAGAAGGAATGGTTTAGTCGAACGCTTCGTCCCAGGTGCCTTGCGTCGACGCCCGGGAGTATTCGGTAGCTCTGTTTTCGAAGAAATTCGTGTGCTCCACGCCGTTCAGCATGTTGTCCAGCCATGTCAGCGGATTTTCTTCGACGTGGAAGATCGGTTGCAGGCCGAGCTGCATGAGCCGGCGGTCGGCGATGTAGCGGATGTACTGCTTGACCTCTTCCGCCTCCAGGCCTTCGACGCCGCCCATTCCGAAAGCGAGGTCGATGAACGCGTCCTCATGATCGACAATGGTCGTGCACGCGCGGTACAGGTCGCGTTGCAGCTCTTCGGTCCAGATCTGCGGATTTTCGTTACGGAAGGTTTGGAACAGGCGGATGATCGAATCCGTGTGCAGGCTTTCATCGCGCACCGACCAAGTGATGATCTGCCCCATCCCCTTCATCTTGTTGAAGCGCGGGAAGTTAAGCAGCATCGCGAAACTGGCGAAGAGCTGCAGTCCTTCGGTGAAGGCGCCGAACACCGCGAGCGTTTTCGCGATATCCTCGTTCGTTTCAACGCCCCATTGCTGCATGAAGTCGTATTTGTCCTTCATCTCCTTGTATTTCAGGAAGGCCTGATACTCCGTTTCAGGCATGCCCAGCGTGTCGAGGAGATGCGAATAGGCGGAGATATGGATCGTCTCCGTGTTGGAGAAGGACGCGAGCATCATCAGCACTTCGGTCGGTTTAAAGACCCGACTGTAATGCTGCATGTAACAATTGTTGACCTCGACATCCGCCTGCGTGAAGAAGCGGAAGATCTGCGTCAGCAGGTTCCGTTCGGACTCGCTAAGGTTATGCCGCCAATCCTTCACATCGTCGGCGAGCGGCACTTCTTCCGGCAACCAATGAATCCGCTGTTGCGTCAGCCAGGCGTCGTAGGCCCACGGATAATGGAAAGGTTTGTAAATCGGATCGGAGTCGAGCAACGACATGGGCTTATTGCTTCCTGTGGAAATTTTTTATTGGCAGGCTAGGCATTCATCGTAATCGTTCGCGTTTTGCAGCGTATCTTCGCTGTTTACCTTGCCCAAATGCGGCACCACCGGCAGTCCGAGATTGGCGCCGCCCTTGGCCACCACTTCGGCCCGCTGGATCGATTTCGAGCGGCAGTAGTAGAGCGTTTTGACGCCCTGCTTCCACGCCTGGAAATGGATCTGATGCAGGTCCCGTTTATGCACGTCGGCCGGCAGGAACACGTTGACCGATTGCGCCTGACAAATGTAGGGCGCGCGGTCGGCAGCGTGTTCGATCACCCATCGCTGATCGAGTTCGAAGGCGGTGCGGTAGACCGCTTTTTCGTCCTCGGATAGGAAATCGAGATGTTGTACCGAACCTTCGTGGGTGGTGATCGACGACCATGTTTCGTCGTCGTCGCAACCTTTTTCCGCGAGCAGTTCCTTTAGGTACTTGTTGCGTACGTTGAAAGAGCCGGACAGCGTTTTGTGCGTGTAGCTGTTGGCGGCATTCGGCTCGATCCCGGGCGACGCGCCGCCGCAGATGATCGATACCGACGCGGTCGGTGCGATCGCCATCTTGTTCGAGAAGCGTTCGTCCATGCCGTAATCGGCGGCGTCCGGGCACGCACCGCGTTCCGCGGCGAGGGTCTTGGACGACACATCCGCCTGTTCGCGGATATGCTTGAACATCCGCTTGTTCCAGACCTTGGCCATGACGCCTTCCATGGGAATACGCATTTTCTGCAGGAAGGAATGGAAGCCCATCACGCCGAGGCCGACCGACCTTTCCCGCATCGCGGCATAGGTCGCACGATCGAAATCATCCGGCGCGTTGTCGATGAAGTCCTGAAGTACGTTGTCGAGGAAGCGCATGACGTCTTCGATGAACTGCGGATCGGACTCCCACTCATCGTAGCGTTCGAGATTGAGCGAGGTAATGCAGCAGACCGCCGTGCGTTCCTGACCGTCCTTGTCCTTGCCGGTCGGCAGGGTGATTTCCGTGCACAGGTTCGATGTCTTGACGTTCAGTCCGGCCAATTTGTGGTGTTCCGGAATTGCCCGGTTCACATGATCGATGAACACCATGTAGGGCTCACCCGTCTCGACTCGCGCGGTCAGGATGCGGATCCACAGATCGCGTGCGGACACCTTGCGCTGCACTGCGCGGTCTTTCGGGCTGACCAGGGCCCATTCTTCATCGTCCTCGACGGCGCGCATGAACGCGTCGGTCAGAAGGATACCGTGATGCAGGTTGAGCGCCTTGCGGTTCGGGTCACCGCCGGTCGGCCGGCGAATTTCGATGAATTCCTCGATTTCCGGGTGATCGATCGGCATGTAGACCGCCGCACTGCCGCGCCGAAGCGAGCCTTGCGATATCGCCAGGGTCAGCGAATCCATGACGCGGATGAACGGGACCACGCCCGAGGTTTTACCATTGTGGCCGACACGTTCCCCGATTGAGCGGAGATTGCCCCAATAACTGCCGATGCCGCCGCCGCGGGCGGCCAGCCAGACATTTTCATTCCACAGATCGACGATGCCGCGCAGGCTGTCATTCGCTTCGTTCAGGAAGCAGGAAATCGGCAGGCCGCGTGTGGTGCCGCCATTCGACAGGATCGGCGTCGACGGCATGAACCACAATTTGCTCATGTAGTCGTATAGCCGCTGCGCATGCGCCGAATCGTCGGCGAAATGGACCGCGACGCGGGCGAACAGGTCCTGATAGCTCTCGTCCGGCATCAAATAGCGGTCGGTAAGCGTTTCTTTGCCGAACTGCGTGAGATTGGAATCGCGGCTCCGGTCGATCTCCACCCGGACGCCGCGCTCGTTTTGAGCGAAATCGAGCATCCCTGCGTAGGAATCGTCCTCGTCCTCAACCGGCTCCAGCAGATCCTGCAGGACTTCTGGTTCTTCTTGCATTAAGTTGTCCACAGGCACTTCGTCCCGCGCCAAAGCGTCGGTTGCGTCCACTATTCCCCCTCCTATCCACAGCTGTGGAAAGAACTAAATGTGTATAAACCACAATATGTCGTGGTTTGTTGCGCTCAAAATACCAAATATGGCTAAACTGTCTAGCAAGAAAACATTCATATTTCGGGCGAAATGCGTGTCTTTTTGCTTTGAACACCGGTGGTTAGACCGTGAAAGTCGTGGGAAACCGGCAGTTTTGCTTGCTCCAGTAACGGGTGGAAAAGTATGCGGCTAAATCTAGGGTGTGGGTTCAACAAGCGTGATGGTTTCCATAACGTCGATAAATTCGAAGATTGCTCGCCGGATGAAGTCGTCGATTTGGAACAATTCCCTTGGCCTTGGCCAGACGACTCGGTGGATGAAATTTTCCTGACCCATGTTCTGGAACATTTAGGCGCGACATCGGACGTGTATTTCAATGTCATCCGGGAGATGTACCGGGTGTGTCGCGACGGCGCGAAGGTGACGATCACTGTGCCGCATCCGCGGCATGACAGTTTCATCAACGATCCGACCCATGTGCGTATCGTGACCTTCGATGGTCTTGCCATGTTCTCGCGCCGGCAATGCGAAATCTGGATCCGGGACCGTGCTTCCAACTCGCCGATTGCTCTGATGATCGGCGTCGACTTCGACATCGAATCAACGCAGCTCGTGCTCGAGCCTATCTGGCGCAGCAAGCTGGACCTCAAGCAGATCACCGAAACCGAACTGCTGTTGGCGATCCGCGAGCGCAACAATGTCGTCCAGGAATTGACCGCGGTGCTGCGCGCGGTAAAGGGGCCGCGCTGATGATGCACGGGCTGATCCTCGACGGGGCGGGGGGTCGATAGGCGCATGTGTGGACGCTATAGCCTGACGACGCCGGTCGAGGCGTTGCGCGCCCTGTTCGGTTTCGACGAACTGCCGAATCTGGAGCCGCGCTACAACATCGCGCCGACGCAGGGCGTCGTGGCGGTGCGGATCG
The DNA here is from genome assembly GCA_021774335.1 of Alphaproteobacteria bacterium. Lineage (GTDB taxonomy): Bacteria > Pseudomonadota > Alphaproteobacteria > UBA8366 > UBA8366 > JAJFJD01. Next base: position 52,007 of record JAJFJD010000033.1, on the reverse strand, counting down.
CCGCGTCCGGTGCGCCACGCGAGTTGACCGCGTTCCGCTGGGGTTTGGTTCCGTCTTGGGCCAAGGATCCCGCGATCGGCAGCCGCATGATCAATGCCCGCGCCGAAACGGTCTCGGAGAAGCCCGCCTATCGGAATGCCTTCAAGCGCCGCCGCTGCCTGATCCCCGCCGACGGTTTCTATGAATGGAAGAAGGCGCCGGACGGCGGCAAGCAGCCTTGGCGGATCGCGCTAGAGGGCGACGCGCCGTTCGCGTTCGCCGGCCTGTGGGAGCAATGGATGGCGCCCGAGGGCAGCGAGATCGAAAGCTGCACGATCGTGACGACCGATGCCGCGCCGGATATCGCTCCGATCCATCACCGTATGCCGGTCATTCTCGATCCCGTGGCGTATGACACGTGGTTGGCCGGTGAGCCGCAAGAGGCGCAGGCGTTGTTGCATCCCTATGGCGGAAAGCTGCGCGCCTACCGGGTCAGCCGGCAGGTCAACAACGTGCGCAATGACGACTCCAGTCTGTTCGACCCGGCGCCGGAGAGTGATGAGACCGTGGCGGAACAGCTCGACCTGCTGTGACCGCCGTCCGGCTGTTCAGGATCAAAGCTTTTCGGTAGTTTTAGGATGTGCACGGGAAGACTGCGGCGGCGGTTGGAAAGAGGACTGATTGTATGACGATTGAGATTCGAAAACTGGGAGAGGCGGCGGGCGCCGAAGTCCTCGGGCTCGATATGTTTCAGCCCTGGGACGCGGAAACGCGCGGCATCGTCTATCAGGCCTTTCTCGACAATCTTGTCCTGGTGTTTCGGGATCAGGTCCTGACGCCACCGGAATTCATGGCGTTTTCATGCAATTTCGGCGGTTTGCAGCCGCATGTGGCAAAGAACTATCGCCACCCTGAAGCCGAGGACATCGTCATGATGACCAACGTGGACAAGCAGGGAAAGTTTGACGAAGTGGGGGCGAACCGAGGGGTCGGCTGGCATTCCGATCTCAGCTACGACCAGGTGCCGGCGAATGGCACGCTGTTGCATGCGGTGGAACTTCCGGACCGCGGCGGTGACACCTGGTTCTGCAACATGTATCAGGCCTATGAAACGATGCCGGCGGCGCTGAAACGGCGGATCACGGGTAAGATGGCGTTATTCCGCTATGGCGGCCGGTACGGGCAGAGCACCGAACATCTGCGGCCGGAGGATAAGGCGAAACCCGATGTCATCCATCCGGTCGTCCGCCTGCATCCGGAAACCGGCCGGCCGGCGGTTTATGTGAACCCGTATCATACGGTGCGGATCATCGGTATGACGCGGGCGGAAAGCGACGCGCTGCTCGACGAGGTATTCACCTGGTGCGACCAGGCGGCGTTCCAGTGGCATCACGCTTGGCGGCTCGGCGATACCATCATCTGGGAGAACCGGTCGTCGGTTCATTCCGGAAAGCTGGACTATCCGTTGGATCAACGGCGGATTTTCATGCGCGCCACTGTGCGCGGTACCAACACCCTCGCCGAGGCGCGCTTGCCTGCGGTGAACACCGATTTGGCGGCGTAAAACCGCAGATTTTCGAAACACATACCAATGAGTTGGATGGAGATCCCATGCCCAAGGATAACGAAACCGCCAATCAGACGGCTCGGACGACGAGCGAGACCATCGAGACGCTGCACAACCGGGTCAGCGTGCGAAAATACTCCGATGACCCAGTCTCGGACGCGCAGATAGACGCGGTGTTGCAGGCCGCGTTCCGGGCGCCGACATCGTCGAATATTCAGGCCTACAGCGTTGTCGTCGTGCGCGACGAAGCGGCGCGCCAAGCGCTTTCCGTGACGACGGGCAACCAGAAGCATGTCGCCGAAACACCGGTATTCCTTGCCTTTTGCGCCGATTTGCGCCGGATGGAGCATGCGCTGCAGCGTCATGGGCATGATATGGACGACAACAGCCTGGAAATCGGGTTGGTCTCGACGATCGACGCATCGCTGGTCGGGATGGCTGCCTACCTGGCGGCCGATTCACTCGGCTTGAAGGGTTTGATGATCGGCGGTGTCCGAAACGATCCGATCGAGGTCGCGCGTATCCTCAAGCTGCCGAAGCGTGTCTACTGTGTCTTCGGCATGTGCCTGGGATGGCCGGCGGAAGCGCCGCCGCAGAAACCACGGATGGACATGGGCCTGACCGTTCACCACGAGACGTATGAGCCGGATGGGTTGGATGCGGACCTGGATGCCTACGACAAGGATTTGGCAGCTCACTATACCGGCTTGGGAAAACCGACCACGCCGGATTCCTGGACCAACGACATCGATCAGAAATTCGCCTCGCCGCGGCGGGACGCCCTGCGGCAGCAGCTCAAGGACCGGGGTTTCGACTTCCGGTAGCCGGCCGTCTCAGTCGAGCGGTTCGTAACATCCCGCCGCGCGGGCCTTTAGGCGGGTCAGCGCGTAGATCATGTCGCATGTCGGCGTTTCGACACCGCCGCGGCGGCCGAGTTCGCCGATCACGCCAAGCAGCGCGTCGAGTTCGATTGCCTTGCCGGCTTCGAAATCCTGCAGCATCGACGTCTTGATTGTCCCGAGCTGTTTGAACGTGTCCAGACGCTCCGCCACGTCGGGGGTAATGTCGCAGCCGCTTGCCATGGCGACGCGGCCCGCCTCGGATATCATATTCCCCATGATGCCGCAGACGTCTGCGTCCAGGGCCAACTGTTCGCAGTTCGCCTGGCACAAGACGCTCAGTGGGTTGCCGGATAGGTTACCCCATAGCTTTGTCCAAACGTCCCGGCGAATATCGGTGGACAGGGTGCCCGTGAGACCCCCGCGGACGAGACGGTCGACGACGCTTTTGGCGCGCTCGCTTTCGCTACCGTCGGGCTCGCCGACGATATAGGTACCGCCGTTGTTGTGTTCGACGACCCCGGGTTCGGGGATATTGGCGCCGACATAGACGACGCAGCCGACCGCTTTTTCCGGCCCCAGCGCCGCGACGATTCGCCCGCCGGGATCGACCGAGTCGAGATACGGCGTTGGCCAATTCCCCGGCAGCGCGTGGAAATACCACCAGGGAATTCCGTTGACCATATGGACCACAGCGGTGTCCGGGCCGATCAATGGCGTGATTTGATCCAAGGCGGCACCGACCGTATGTGCCTTCAGGCCCAGGATCACGATGTCCTGAATACCGAGCGCGGCAGTGTCGTCGGTCGCCTCGATCGGCACGGTCCATTCGCCTTCGCGATCGCGAACCGTGAGGCCGTTCTCCTGGATTGCGGCCAGGTGATCGCCGCGCGCCACCACGCTGAGGTCTTCCACGCCAACCCGCGCCATCCGTGCCGCCGCCAACCCGGCGACCGCGCCCGCGCCGAAAATGCAGATCTTCATCGATATTCTACGTGTGTTGCCAGGGGACGCATGATGCCGGTGGAGAATGCCGCCGCCAAGAAGAACCTGGGCGGGTCCGGCACCTTATGTCAACGCGGCCAGGACATCGTCCCAGCTCTCGACCCGATCTACGCGATCGAGATGTTGAGCGTGCTTTTCCACCTCGCCGGAGGTCGGATGAAATAGATACAAGTTCGGTACGGATTTCAGGTAACCCAACACTTCCAGCCGATCATCGATGAAATGCGTCAGGCCCAGCGTTTCGCATATCGGCGCCTTTTCCTGCCGCTGCCGGCAAAAGTGAATATTCATCGGATCGACCCTTGTCTTACGGAAAAAATCATGATGATCGAGCCATTCGCGGGATTTTTGCTCGACGCGGGGGCCGCATTTGGACACGAGATGGATTTGGCTGCCGAACCGGCGCTCGGACAATTGCCTTAGAGCGTCGAAAGCGCCCGGCACCGCCGTCGTTTTAAGGTAGTTGTCGCTATAGAATGAAGTATCGGTATCGTCGTTGATCCGGTCGATCAGCACGCCGCCGATGTCTACGCCAAGTCGCTCCCTCACCGGATTGTCTCCGTTCGCACGATGCGTTTACCGAATTGGGGGGGCGTAAAGTATACCGCCGCGTGACCACAACTGGTTGATGCCGCGCTGGATCTTCAGTGATGATTTGCTGCCGAGATTGCGCTCGAACATTTCGTCGTAATTCCCGATCGCGCGAATGGCTCGAAAGGCCCATTTCTCGTCGAGCCCGAGTTTCTTGCCGATTGCGCTGTCGACTCCCAGCAGGCGTCGGATCGCCGGGGTTTTCGACTCCCGGCTAAGTTTGAGCGCGTTCGATGAGGTAACGCCGAGTTCCTCGGCGTTGATCAGGGCGAATAGAGTCCATTTCACGATTTCGAACCATTGATCGTCGCCGTGCCGGACCGCCGGTCCGAGCGGCTCCTTCGAGATTATTGAAGGCAGAATCACATGTAGGCTGGGCGTTTTCAGCCGTGATTGTTGGGCATAGAGCGCCGAGTGATCGGCGGTGTAAACGTCGCAGATGTTTTTTTGATAGGCCGCGAGCGCATCATCCGATTTTTCGAAAGACTTCAAGGTGAAGTGCATGCCGCGCGATTGGAAGAAATCTTTGATATTCGCTTCGGTCGTCGTGCCTTTGTTCAGGCAGACGGTGACTCCATCCAATTCGAGGGCGTTCTTTACGCCCAGTTTGCGGTGCGTCATGAAGCCCTGGCCGTCGTGATAGAGGATGCCGGCGAAATTCGCCCTAAGGTCGGTTTCCCGGCTCAGCGTCCAGGTCGTGTTTCGTGTGAGAATGTCCACCTTGCGGGATTTGAGTGCCGCGAACCGCTCTTGGCTCGTCAGCGGGTGGAGCTTGATCTTTCCCGCTTTTCCCAACACGGCAGCGGCCACGGCCCGGCAGAAATCGACGTCGAGGCCCGACCAGCGGCCCTTCTCGTCCTTGAGCGAGAATCCTGGAAGGCCCTGGCTGACGCCGCAAATCAAATGGCCGCGCGCTTTTACCTTGGCCAATGTGGAACTGGCCGCGACGGCTGGGCCGGTGAGCATCGCGCAACAAACCACGGCCATTGTCGCGATGCGGACTGATCTTGCCATCGTGTTTTCCCTAACTCTTAATCGCACCGCCAAAGATGGGGACGGGGACAACCCTATGCGAGGTGTCGATCGTGTTATTTCGCGTCGGCCCGCGCCGCCTTTCGGCCCGCGGTTACACCATAGCGAAACCGCCATTCACGCTGAGCACCTGTCCGGTGACATGACGGCCCCGGTCCGATGCCAGGTAGAGCACCGCATTGCTAACATCTTCCATTTCGCCGATACGCCGAAGCGGATAGACGCGTTTCACCTTTTCTTCCCGCGCAGCCACGCGCTCTTCACCCATGCTCTCGCGCATCTTGTCGAGAATGCCGTTGCGCATCGGCGAGTTGGTCGCGCCCGGCGAGACCACGTTGACGTTCACGTTGTTCTTGCCGACCTCTTTGGCGACGGATTTCGAGAAGGAGATGACGCCGCCTTTCGCCGCGGCATAAACCGCCTCACGTTCCTGTCCGATTCGCGCCGCGTCGGTTGCGATATTGACGATCTTGCCGTAGGACCGTTCGATCATCCCCGGCAACACCGCCCGCACGCAGTTGATCGTGCCGTAGAGCGTTACCCTGATTTCCTGATCGCACTGTTCGATGGATTTTTCGAGAAACAACGCGTGTTTGGTCATGACCGCCGCGTTGTTCACCAACACATCGACGCGGCCCCATTGCTGTTCGACGGCGACGATCATGGCGGCGACTGTGTCCGGGTCGGTGATGTCGCAGGGCGCCGCCATTCCGGTTCCCCCGGCTTCGTCGATCATGCCGAGTGTCGCCTCGATGCCGTCCGCCGCGATGTCGTTGACGGCGACGCGGGCGCCTTCACGCGCGAAGGCGACGGCCATATTCTGTCCGATTCCGCTGCCGCTGCCGGTGATGAGAACGACTTTGTCTTTGTAGCCGAGATCCATTTTTGCTTTTTCCTCTTAGCGATTGCGACCTTCAGGTCTGGGCCTGGTTTTCCTGATTTTGGGCGGCGAAGATGGAAACATATCCGTCGCGCGACCAATCGGGTGGGATGCGGCACGGCCGGGGGTCGTTATGCGACCAGCGTGCCGGTTCGCCGCGCACGATCTCGCCGGTATGGCTTGTCGGCGTCGGCGGCGCACAGAGCGCGAAGGCGTCTGCCGACGAGTACACGTTCAGCAACAATGGCCGGGCATGTTTCCCCGTGTTCCGTTGCGAACCGTGGATGGTGCGGCAATTGACGATCGCCAGCGTTCCGGCGGGGCCAGCCATTTCCTCGGCGTTGTCCAGGGCGACGGATGTCAGGTCCTGGTCCGCGATGAAGCCGGTCCAGGCCCCGTTCTCGCCGAAATGGTCGAACAGGTCGCGGTCTTGGCTGCCCGGGATCGCCGCGAGCGGGCCGTCCGCTGTTGCGACGTCTTCAAGATAGATGCCGATGGTGACCGGGCTGAAGTTGCTGTGCGGCCATGCCGGGATGTCCTGATGCCATTTGATCTCTTCGCCACCGCCGGGCCATTTGAAGTTCAATTTCGAGCTATGGAATTTGACGTCCGGCCCGACCAAATCCGCAGCGATATCGGTCATTAAGGAGGATGACGCAAACTGCCAATAGGCTGAATGTTGATCGACTGCCGCGCGAATACGGCGGGGTTGCGGCGTTTCGGCGCAATGCTGCGGGGAGAGGTCGAAGCGATCGTTCGATGCGGCAAGACCGGCAGACTCATCGACAAGGTCTTGCGTGGCCTTACGCAGCGTATCGAGCATCTCCCGCGGAATGAGATCTTGTGCCGAGAGATATCCGTTTTCGAAGTAAAACTCCCGCTGCCGTCGACTGAGGGTCAGAGGCGGTTGAGCTAAGATTTCCTCGGGCGTCATGCGCTTCAATTCCGAACTTTGATGTCCATGCTGTATCGTATCACGAACATTGCTGATGGATCGAAGCGGGGGATGTCGCCGGTGGCACTGCAAAACCATGTGGAGAATAATAATGAGTGAACGGGTCGATACCGTTCCGGTCGCCGGCTGCGGCGAAATGGGGGCGGCATCGCGGCCTCTTTCGGGCAGGGCGATTTCGAAGTCCGGACGGCAAGGGTTTCTTTGACTGGACCGGCATCGACGTGAAGGGCACTTTGGCCAAATCGGCGGACAAGGTGCGTCGTATTTTCGCAATATCGCGCGAGGATTGAGCCGCATGACTAAAGGAACCGAGTAATACATGGCCGATACAGTACGCTTCGCCTTCGGCGAAAATTGGCAGAGTTATGCGGATACTCTCGATCCCGGTAAAATCGATGAAGCCGTCGCATCTTTGCGGGAATTCTTCCCGGACGATCGGATTAAGGGCGCTCGTTTTCTCGATATCGGGTGCGGGTCCGGACTTTTCTCGCTTGCCGCGATCAAACTCGGTGCGCGTGAGGTGGTTGCCGTTGATTATGACCCGAATTCAGTTGCCGCCGCCACGTCGGTTTTGGAACGGCATGCGCCGGCCGGCGCGTGGCAATGTATGCGCGATGATGTTCTCAGCATGACGCCGGAGCGTCACGGCGACTTCGATATTGTCTATTCCTGGGGCGTGCTGCATCACACGGGCGATATGTATCGCGCTATCGCCTCCGCCTCGAAGTTCGTGAAGCCGGGTGGGCAATTCTTGATCGCTCTCTATGGCAAGACACGGTTTTGCGGGTTTTGGCACTGGGAGAAACGATGGTACTCGCGGTTTAAACCGTGGTTCCCGGTTCTCGCGAAGTGCATTTACAAGCCGCTGGTACTGCTGCGGTTGCTCTTGGGCGGGCAAAACCCGAAACGCTATATCGAGACCTATCGCACCCGGCGCGGCATGAATTGGCACCACGACGTCGAGGATTGGCTCGGCGGATATCCGTACGAATCGATAACGCCGGAGGACGCGACCAGCTTCGTATCGGCCCGTGGGTTCGAATGCCGGCGCAGCGTTACGGAATCGAGGATTGGCGTTTTCGGCACTGGGTGCGACGAGTATCTGTTCCAGCGCAATCTGGCTACAGCGGACACCACGGCAGATGCCTGATGCCGGCAGCTTCACACTGGCGGACGTCAGTCTTGCGACGTTATTGCTGGTCGCCCTCGTCGCGTATGTCAGCTCCGTGCTCGGCGGGCTGGCGGGAACCGGCGTGAGCTTGTTGATGCTGCCGATGCTGGTGCCCTTGGTTGGCATCAAAGGCGTGATACCTGTGATCGCCGTCGCCATGCTGCTGGGCAGCACGTCCCGGCTTTGGGTTTTTCGCCATTCGGTTCAGTGGCCATTCGTTGGCCGGATTCTGATCGGGGCGACTTTCGGCGTGCTGCTGGGGGTATCGATCTACGATTGGCTGCCGGCGGATATTTTGACGGTTTTAGTGGGCGGGTTCCTTGTCTTGTCCGTGCCCGCCCGGCGGCTGTTCGCGCGTAGCGAACGGGTCATCCGGCCGTCGCCGGCGGGTACCACGGTTTTCGGATTCGGATACGGCATCGCTTCCGGCACCATATCCGGTGGCGGGCCGATCCTGGTTGCCTTGCTGCTTGGCATGGGGTTGCGCGGCGCGGCGGTGATCGGCACCAAGGCCGGCACCAGCATCGTCATGCACTCGCTGAAGACGATCGGTTTTGGCTTCTATGGGCTGATCACGCTGGAGTTGGCGTTGGCCGCCATCCTGATCGGCGTGTGTACGTTGCCGGGCGCCTACACCGCCAAATGGATGGTCGACCGCATGAAGATCAAATTACACACGCTGATCGTCGATGTTGCGGTGATGTTTGGTGGTGTTTCGCTGCTGTGGCAGCTGGTATGAGCGGCCGTCAGCCGGCGTCATCCATGATCTGATCGATCTGCGTTTGAGCGCTTCGATCCACGGTGCCGTGAATGATCGAGCCCGCCCGGTCCACGAGGTCACCCAGCAAGGTGGACACTTCCGTACACAGGATGCGGACGTCGTCCGAACGTTCCTGCTCAATCAGTTTTCCGAGAGCATCGATGGCCGTGGCGATGCATTGGTTAGCCGAATTGATCGTTTGCTCGAAGCGGAGACGATATCGGTCGGGTGACCATTCGTAGGCTTCGATGGCCAAATCCTTGTCGGTGAAACTGCTGTCGCGAAAATGTTCGGCATAGGTCTTGGGTTGCCATTCGGCGAGTTCGTCCAAGAGTTCCGGGACGTCCGCCACCATTTCGAGCAGCATGATCGGCTCGTTGATATGATTCAGATAGTCCGTCGCAAGCAAAGTTTGCTCGCAGATATTCGTGCCCTTCACACGTTGTTGGAATTCTTCGAAGGACGGAGCGGTGTCGGGCATGGGGGCTGAATCGTGGTTGGGCGCGGGTTACGGCAGTAATTACCAACGGCATTCATTGCATGTTTTTCATTAACTGCGCGTTAAGCGAGTGAATACGGGGGTACGGACTGCGTGAATTTGGCGATCCGTTAACCATTTTTCGCTATCTGATAGAATCCAAAGGACACTTTCACAGGCTAGCGCTGTGGCTGTGCGAATCCCGTTTCAATGTGGCGATTTCGGTCGTTATTGCGTTTCATCGGGAATTTCGGATTTCTCCTTTGTGGCGTAGATGACTATAAATAGAGATACGCATCGAAATTGAGCAGTCGGTTGGTGTCGATACTAAGCCCGTCTGATTGCGAGCACAGCGCTCGTTCCGTGGCGCTGCCTGTCTGTGGGATAAGAATGGTATTAATGACGGCCCTATGGAGGCCAAACTTTGCCTGATGCGAACGATGCACCGGTGCCGGCGCAGACAACGAAGGAAAGTGCGAAGCTCCCGTTTACGACGCGGCGCTTTCTGCGCGGGCTGTCGCATGATGTCGGCAAACGACGCCATTTGAAGCTGCAGCATGTCGCAGCCGCGATCGCTATCGTCGCTGCGGGGACGTGGGCCGCGACGGAAATTCACGAACGCGTCACGCATGTCTATGAGTACGATGCGCGCATCACCGGCAATCTTATTACCGTTAGCAGCCGCGTCGCCGGCTGGGTGACGAATATCGCCGTCACGGAAGGGGCGGCTGTCTCCACCGGCCAGGTTCTGATAACGATCGATTCACGCGAATCCAAACTGCAGTTGCGCGAACTGGAATCGCGACGGAAACGCATTCAAGCGGACCGGGCGAGGATGGCGACTGAACGTGGTTTGATCGACCAGCAAACACAGACGCGTTACCAAACCTTGGTTTCGGCACGGGGGGCGGCGGCGGCGGCCGTGGGCGCACTCGACCCGCAGCTCGACCTGGCGAAAAGAAATCTCTCTCGTGCGAATTCGCTGTTCGCAAAGAAAGTCATTCCGCGACGGCAGCTCGACGAAGCGCGTACCAACATGCGCAAGATCGACGGCGACTACCGGCAAGCGGTCGCCGTTCTGCAGCAGGCCCGCGCGCGCATGCTCGAGGCGAAGGCGGATCGGGCGCGGCTTGACGTTCTCGATGGTGAGAATGAAATGCTCCGCTTCGAAGAAGCCGAACTTCAAGCGAAGGAAGACCAGCAGAAACTCGATATCGCGGATCGAACGATCCGCGCATCGGTCGATGGCCTCGTCGATAAGACTTTCGTCGAGATGGGCGAATACGTGACGCCGGGCCAGCGGCTCGCCATCGTCCATGACCCGACGCAAATCTGGATTGAGGCCAATATCAAGGAAACCGAGATTCGGAAATTGAAGATCGGTCAGCCTGTAGAGGTTCTCGTCGACGCCTATCCCGATCATGAGTTTGTCGGTAAGGTCGCCGTCATCGGCAGCTCCACAACGAGTGAGTTCGCACTGCTGCCAACGCCGAATCCCAGCGGGAACTTCACGAAAATTACCCAGCGTCTTCCGGTTCGAATTGCGATTGACCAGCAGGTTCGGAAACTGCGGCCGGGCATGATGGTCGAGGTCAATATTGATATCCGGGGACGTTGACGCCCTATTTGAGCGGTATGGGCCGTCCTATCGCTGGTATGTAACACTTGCCGGCGTTACTGGCGCGGTCGCGATGATTCTCTCGGCGACGATCGTCAACGTGGCGGTCCCGAGCGTGATGGGCACCTTTGGGATCGGCCAGGACCGGGCCCAATGGATCGCCACCGCGTTCATCGCGACGATGGTCGCGAGTCAGTTGCTAAGCGCATGGCTGGCCAACAGTTTGGGCGAAAAACTCGCTTTTCTGATCATCAACGTGATCTTCCTGGTCGGAACGGCCGTCACGATGACGGCCAACAATCTCGAATTTCTCATTCTCGGCCGTGTTATCCAAGGATTCGCTGCCGGCGCCATTCAGCCGATGGTCATGGCGCTGATCTTCCGGGTCTTTCCAGTGCAGCGTCGCGGTTTTGCCATGGGAATCTATGGCATGGGCATTCAGATCGCGCCCATGCTAGGGCCCATGTTTGGCGGGATCGTGATCGATGCGGTGAGCTGGAGACAGATTTTTTTGGTGCCGGTGCCGCTGTGTCTTTTCTCAATGACGCTCGGTTTAATTTTCATGCCGGGCCGGCTCAAATTCGGCAAGATGCCGCACTTCGATTGGTCTGGCTTCATACTGCTCTGCACCGCGCTGGTCTTTCTGCTGTCGGCGGGAGCGAACGGGCAACGGTTCGGTTGGTTCTCGGACACGCTTTTGCTGATGTTGGCAACCGGCCTCGGCGCCGCCACTTGGTTCATCATCTTGCAACTGCGGTCGTCGTCGCCGTTGTTGGATTTCTCGCTGTTCCGCAATGCGCAATTCGCCTCGGCGGTCATGGTGTCTTTCGTATTCGGGATCGGTAATTTCGCCTCGAACTACATCATTCCGATCTTCGTCCAGGAGGTGCAAGGATTCTCGGCGAGCTTGGCCGGGTTCCTCCTGGTTCCCGCCGGCATCCTGGTGATTTCGGGAACACCATTGTTCGGCCGGCTGGTGGACCGTTTCCCGGCCCATATTATGGTGATGGTGGGGGTCAGCCTGTTCGCACTAGGAAATTTCCTGATGAGCGGCGCCGACGTGAACACATCCTTCTGGACGCTGAGTCTGTTTATCGTCGTCGCCCGGTCCGGCATGGCGCTGATCATGCCGTCGGTCAGCGCGGCGGCGTTGCGGGCCTTGACGCCGGAGCAGCTCAACAAGGGATCCGGTACCATGAACTTCTGTCGCCAATTCGGCGGCTCCTGCGGAATTGCCTCGTTGGTGGTGTTCATGGAGCAGCGGACGCAGTTTCATGGCGAAGCGCTGACCGCAACCCAAACCGCCGGAAATCCGGCAAGCCGCGAATTGTTGGACCGGGTTGCCGACATCATGAATGAAGCTGGCGTGCCCGAGGCCTTGCACCAATCGGGGGCGTTGCATTACCTCGGTCAGGTCATCGAGGCACAGGCCGCGACACTAGGGTTCCAGGACGGGTTCGTCATGATCACAGTGATGTTCGTACTGACCTTGATCCCCGCGTGGATACTGGGGCGCGCGAAACCGAGAGATGCATCGGACGAGAAGGGCGACTGACAGCAGTCACCCGGCGCTATAGGTCCTTCAGAATTGTCTCTGCGCTGGAGACGCCATAGCTGCCGTCCGGTTCCAGGTTGAGCCTTTTGATCACGCCGTCGTCGACGACCATGGCATAGCGTTTGGACCGGACACCCATGCCGCTTGCACGGCGGTCGATTTCCATGCCGACTGCCGTCGTAAAATCGGCATTCCCGTCCGATAGCATCGTGATGGAACGGCGCTCGTCTTTCGCTTTGCCCCAGGCATCCATGACTGCAGCGTCGTTTACCGCGATACAGACGATTTCGTCGACGCCTTTCGCCTTGATCGCGTCCGCATAATTTACAAAGCCGGGCAAGTGCCGGGCAGAACAGGTTTGGGTAAAGGCGCCGGGCACAGCGAAGAGGACGACACGTTTCCCGGCAAAGTATTCGTCGGTCGACAGTGGCTTCGGTGCGCCATCGTCCCCGAGCCGGTGCAAGGTTTTCGAGGGCAGGGGATCGCCTTCCTTGATCGCCATTATGTGGTGCCTTCTCGCGGGTGTCGGTTGTGCAAGCCATTACCCACCCGTCGGGCGGTAGGCCAATGCGCCGGACGGAACGTATCACGGATTCTGGGCATGGACGAGTCGCGGCCGCCGACAACGACGGCCGCAATACCAGCTGCACCACTGGTTAAGGCATGGGAGTGATTCTTTGCGCCGGCTAGCTTTTCGCTTGGGCCTGCTTCGGTTTCCAGTCGTCGATCATGCGTTCCGCTTCCTGGTGTTGCTCGGCCGACAGGGTCGGTCTGATCTCGTCCCGCTTATCGGCAGCCGATTTGTTGCCGCCGCGGGCGGATAGGGTCAACCACATGAACGCGGCGACAATGTCTTTCTTGACGCCATCGCCATTGGCAAGGCGAACGCCAATCCGGTGCTGCGCCCGGACATGGCCTTGGCGCGCGGCTGCGAGGAACCATTTCGCCGATGCGGCCTTGTCCATCGTGACACCGAAACCGTCCCGGTATCGCTTGCCCATATTGTATTGGGCCTTGTCGAAGCCTTGCTCCGCCGCCATGAGAATCCATTTGGAGGCTTCCGGCTCGCTCTTGTCGACTCCGAAACCGTAGTCATACATGCGGCCGAGGGCGTATTGCGACCGGACGAGGCCTTGTCCCGCAGCTTTCTTTAGCCAGGAAACGGCATTCCCGTAACTCTGGTTGACGCCGGTGCCGGCCAGGTAGGCCAGACCGAGGTTGTGTTGTGCTTGAGAGTCGCCCTGGTCGGCGGCTTTGGTCCACCATTCGATCGCCTTGCTGCGATCCTGGTGCAGGCCTTTCCCTTCGTCATACATCACGCCGATGTTGAACTGCGCCCGGGAGTCCCCTAGCGCCGCGAGCGGCTGCCATTCGTTGAACGCGGTCAGGAAGTCCCCCCGCTGATACGCTTGCCACCCGTCGTCAAATCCGGCGGACGCATTGGACACGGCGGCCATGCTGCTCACCGCCGCTGCCGTAATAACGGCGATTCCAACCGTCCTGATTTTCCGCACCAAGCCGGGCGCCCACACGCTGCCGGCCTGTAATCGATTATTCCGCGTTTTCATAGCGCTCCTCCAACATCGCCAGACTTATGAGGATCTCGCCGAGAATGATGATACTTTCGCCCGAAGGATTTCTATGAGCCCCACTACCCCTTCTTTTCGGACGATTGTCTCGAACTCTGATCGCTGTGCTGCCGCCATGCTGACCCCTTCGACCATGACGTCGATTATTTTATGGCCGCTTCCTCTATTCCGAACCCGCCAACCCGCCTTAAGGGGCGGCCCTGCCCGGCGGGCGATTTCCGTTACGACGATCGCGTCGCGTTTGCCGAGCGGTTTTGCCGAGGTGATATTGAAAGCCTCACCGGCGTATCCACCCAAACGGACTGCATAAGTACGAACCACAAACTCGCTGAAGAGGTTGAGATACTCTTCTCGCTGATCCGGTGACGCGGTTCGCCAATTCTTACTCAGGACAAACCTTCCGATCGTCGTTAGATCGAAGTGCTTTCGCAGCAGGTCGCGAATTTTGGCTTCCCGCTCAGATAGGGGAATTGCCTTATCGGCAAGCAGCGTGACCGCATTATTCCCTAGTTCCTGTATGAACTTCGACGCTTCTTCTGGTGAGGTTTTGTTCGCAGCCGCGACGGGTTGAAACGCCATCGCGCAGAACAAAAGGCTCAAAACTATAAGCCGGCCCAAAGTCATCCGACCTCCAATTACTTGACCCATATGTACGGGTTTGTTTTCCACCCGTATTCCTCATCCGGAGCCCCTCGCGGATGAAGGGCGATCATATAGGAAGCCGCTGCTCAATACAATTCAGTATTCGTCCTTTAGGAGTAATAAAAATCAAAGTAAACAGCCACGTTAACCAACCTTCGTTATTCAATCTCACCAAATGGTCGAAGAATTTCCGATCTAATAACGGCTCTTTACTCTCTGCTTAATACGAGAGGGCTAATTCGGATTTGCCGTACCTCCCGACGCGGTGCGAAGGGCACAATAAGAAAAAAGGATACGGAGGGAGCGACCATGACAGTGACCATACTGTCCGCCCTGATTGGCCTCGGTATTGGCCTAGCCTTTGTGCTCGCGATTTACGCCCGGCGCCGCACGCTTCGCCGCGGTGGGCCGGCGGCCGGCTCGTTGGCAACAGCGCATTCAGCGGCGGGCGAAAGCGTCAATGGGATAAGGCCCGGCGAGCTTGAAGATTTCCGCCGGTCCGCGCGCGCTCAACAGCACAGCCAGCGTGAGCAATGGGACCGGGATTATCATCCGGACACTGCGACGGGATTACCCGGGCGGGTCGCAGGTATTCCGCGGGCACTGCGCGTCCGGTAATAGCAACCGGCGCCGACCAATACCCCCGGCAATATGCTTTTCTCCCGGATGCAATTCGGATTAATACCGCTGCGCCGGGCGACTGTGCTCATGGATGTTTGAAGCCCGCCGGTCAACTCTTATACGCTTGAAATATAACAAAGAATAGAATCGCACCGGAGAAATCTGGAATGCCTTGGTCGGAGTCGGTTGTCATGATGACGCGGTTAGCGTGTTTCACTGCAATCGTGACCTCACCAGCCTGGATGTTTGCGGTCTATTTCGTGTTTCGCGGATGACGGAATGTAATCGGTCATCCGGGCGAATCGGACGCGGAAGGTCTAAGTGATCAAGGAACGGCGACGGCAGCAAGCGGCAGAAATCGACGTCATCGGGCGTGATGTTGCCGATGGGTATCCTGCATGTTTAATGGCTGGCTTGGTTTACGGGTCAAAGACGCGCTCGGAGTGTGCTGGCGAGAGGACGGGTAACGGATCATGAGCGACAACAAGTCGTTCACAGGTGAAACGGAACGTGACGATTCCGGACGGGCAGGGGCCGAGCCAGTGAATGGCGACCGGCTGCTGCGCAAGGACATCGTCCTTTTGGGCGACGCGCTGGATCTCATTACCTTGTCGCAAGGCTATCATTCACCAGCGGTGCCGCCGCTTTTGCGGACGTTGATCCGTGATGTGCGGAAGCTCGAGGAACCACCAGAGACCGAGACAGCGACCAATGGTGCGGATACCGCAACTGTTGCCGATCCTGTACCGACGGACTCTGGGGATAAGGGCCAAGACGCTTCGTCACCGGAACCCGATGAGCCGGAGACCGATACCGGCGTTGAAGCGGGCAACGACGCGACGGCAGACGTCGAAGCCGAGCCGAAACCAGAGGATATCTCCGCACTGCAGGACCGGGTGCAGTCGACCGACGAGAAGCTGGCCACGCTGACCGGCGCGGTCGGGCAACTGATCGAGGTATTACAGCGGAATGCCGTATCCGGCGTTCGCGGCAGCTCGGACCGGCGGCATTCTTTTCGGGTTCCCGGCGTCAACGCCAAGGTTTTCGTTCGCGATCGTCAATACGAAGTCGTGAATTGGAGCAAGTCAGGCTTCCTGATTAAAGCGGGCGACGCAGACCGATTCAGCCGGCGTGGGTTCGATTTTCACTTTGTTCTCGAATTGCCCGATGAGGTGATTGAATTTCAGGGACGTGCCACGCCGGTTCGCATCGAGCGCGAAACGCTGGCCGCGGAGTTCGCCGATCTCGACGAAGCGACGGCCGAGAAGATGGCCGCCGTCGCCGACGCATTGGGCGCAGGCGGCTAGGTCCGCCGATCTAATTCTCAGAGAATTTTGAATGATACCTCCGGCTGCGCAGCAGTTCGGATGATGGCTTTCGTCGCGCGCCGCGTGCCGGTAATGTTGCGCCGCCAACACCGCTGGACGAGGGCGCATAGGTGCCGACGCTTCTGACCCTTCATCGCCAACCGTTTGCCATTGCCGCATTCCTGCTGCCGTTTGCCGCGCTGTTTCAGAACAAGCTGCTGACGGTGGTTCTGCTGGCGCTGACGGTGGCGGTTCTCGTTCTGTCCCGTCCCCGTCTTGGTCTCCGGGGATTGCGGCCCGCCTGGCCTATCCTGATCGGATTGACGTTGCTGCTGCTCTGGGCATTCGCATCGGCTTTGTGGTCGATCGATGCGGCGCATTCGTTAAAGCGTTTCGGCCGGCTCTTGCCGACAGTTCTGGCGGGTATCGTTATCGGAATCGCAGCGTTATCCGTGAACCGCGAGCAACGCCGCTTCGTGGTCGTGGCCGTTGCGGCCGGCATGCTGGTCGCAAGCCTGCTGGCGATCTTCGGCGAGTTCGTGCGGTCAGGGGAAATCGGGGATCCGCAAGCGAACCTGGTATTGAATTGGATGGCGTATTGGCATTTTCGTCCTTTCAGCGCGCTGTCCGCGATCTTGATCTTCCCCTTGCTGGCGGCGGCCTTTCGCGCTGCTGACCGGGTGTTGATGATCACGGCAATCGTCGTGATGGCCGCGGCCATTTTCTACGCCGGCGCATCGGCGTCCAAGCTCGCTCTTTGCATCGGTCTTCCGGTGTTTTTGTTGGCCTGGCGTTGGGGACGGCCGGTATCGCGCATTTTGGCGGTCGCTCTCTCGGCCGCGTTCGTGTTGCTTCCCGGATTTGTCACGGCGCTCGACCTGCCGTCGTTGTTGCGCACGCAAGGACACGCGATCCACAGCTCGGCCGCGCATCGTTTGGTGATCATGCGGTTTGTGAATGAACGGGTCGATGAGCGTCCCGTTCTCGGTTGGGGATTGCATGCATCGCGGCTTCTGCCGGGTGGGGGGGCTGACGCCCGGATTGATCCAGGCTATGCCGATATTATGGGGGTGATGTCGAACGATCCCGCGACCGAGGTGGAACTGCTGCCGCTGCATCCGCATAACGCCTCGCAACAGATACGAGTCGAACTCGGCATTCCGGGCGTGCTGCTCTATGCACTACTGTTCGGCCTGTGCTGCATTGCGCTTGTCCGCCGGTATCCCGATGGTCCGACGCTCGCCGCCGGGGGCAGCGCACTTGTCGCGGTTTTCGTGATCGGCCAGCTGAGTTTCAGCGTCTGGCAGAGCTGGTGGATCAGTGCGCAGCTTCTGTGTGTTTGCCTGTTCCTGGCCATGATGGCGCCGCGGACCGGTGACGCTCCGACTGACGACCAAGCCTCCGAAGGGGGATAGTTGGCAACGAGAAAGGCCCGGCGTCGAATGACCCCGGGCCTCCCCGTATAGAAAAGTTGTCGAACGGCGTCAGTTCTCGCCGAGCACTGCCTCGCGGAACTTGCCCTTGATCCAGGACGCATCCCTCGACCGATGGATTTTCGACGCGTCGGTGGGGGCGACCTTCAACAGAACGAAGGACGTTCCGTTCGATTCCTTTAGCATCTTGGCGGCATCCTCGATCTGCGATTCCTCGGTCACGGTCCGGACGTTGGGAATGGCGCCGCCCTCGGCCATCTTGGCGATATCGACGCCGCGCGCCGTATGGCCTTCCTGCCAGCCGGTTTCGCCATAGTGGCCATTGTCGACACAGACGATGCTGAGGTTAGGCGGATTCATGACGCCGATCGTGGCGAGTGTGCCGACATTCATCAGCAGTTCGCCGTCGCCGGTGACGACCACGACACGTCTGTCCGGCTGCGCGAGCGCGAGACCGAGCCCCAGTGCGGCGGCGGCGCCCATGGCGCCGCTCAACGTAAAGGCGGTCGGGATGTCGCCGACGGTGGCCAGGACGTCGTCCTTCGATCCGGCGAGGCCGGACACGTAAAGTACGTCGTCCGAATCGCCGCCGATCAGTTTCATGACGGCGTCACGGCGTTCCAATTGGCCCCCGGTAACTGTCTCGTCGGGACCGGTGCGGAGATTTGGTTTGCTGGACATGATGAAACCTACCCTGTCGAGAATGATTTGGCGCCGAGGAGCTTCTGCGTCAGCAACACGGCAACCGCTTGTTCGGATTGATAGACCATGGTGCAGGCCGCACTCGCGACCTTGATCACCTCGTCTACGCTATCCGCACGCAGACACCGGATGCCGCAGGCTTCGAGCACCGGCTGCGTCGCTTCACCCATGGCGACCTGCCATGGATTGCCCTCGCCGAAGTCACCCCGCATGCTGACCAGGGTCAGGAACGGAAAGCGGCCGTGCTTGATCAGCGAGAAGAAGTTGACGCAGTTGCCGATGCCGCTGCTCTGCACCATCAGCACGCCGCGCGCGCCGCCGAGATGCGCGCCGGCCAATAGGGCAACGCCTTCTTCCTCGGTGGTCAGCGAGACGGAATGGACATCCGTGTCTTCGATCGATCGGTTGATCAGGGTCTTGTGTCCCGCGTCGGGGACATAGGCGAACTGCGATACATCGAAGCTCCGCAGCAGATCGTAAAGCTCGCCCTGCCAAGCAGGTGCGTCGGCCATGACTATCCTCCCTTGTGTCGAGCCGGACCGAGCAGCGCTGATCGCGCCGTTCCCGGGCTCTCGCTTTCATCGGCGTCTTGCGGCGACGCCCTCAATGGGATCATACCCCGGATTTCGCGGTGATTTAGCGTGACAGACGAAGCGCGGGGCGCCTGACGAGCAGGCGTGACCGAGAGTACTGGTTTCGATGCGCGAGGTCCAATTTTGGGGCAGGCGCATTAAGTTGACGCGGAAACGAATTGTTAACCGAGAGCATATTCAATCCTCGGTTATCTAGGCGGCGGATCTGCTGCCGTCGAACATCCTAGCGGGTCGTCATGGTACGAGCCTTGTTCTTAGCTTTTTGCGTTACCTTTCTGGCTACAGCGGGTTTCATTGTGGCCCCGCTGTTTGCCGGTCCGCCCGTGTCCGTTGTCGGAAGCGCGCCATTGAATTTGCCGAAGCGGAGTCATTTGGTGGTGTTACTGAAGGGCGGTCAGTACGCGGAATTGGACGAGATACTGACAAGCCTGCAAGAACGGTATGAAGCCGGTCGTTTGCACGAATGGCACGTTACATCGGCGTTTAAGGCCTTCGAACGCGCAGACCCAGATATGGATGAACCGTTAAAGGTTTGGCGTGAGACGTATCCGGACTCATTCGCGCCACATCTCGCAATTGGCTTGTACGCCCTGAAACAGGCTTGGGCTATCCGAGGCGAAAAGGTTGTCGCGCTCACCAATCCTGAGCAATTCAAGGCAATGCAGCGCTTCCTTGACGAATCCAAGCCGGCTCTCGGGGAAGCCGTTCGAATTAACCCGAAGCTTCCCATAGCGTGGGGTGCTCTCGTTTCGACGGCTATGACTGTTGGGAATCGGCACGACGTCGCAGAGGTTTATAACGCTGCCCGCGAGCAAATCCCGGACTCTTCGCTCTTGTACCGACGATATCACTACGCCTTATCCCCGAAATGGGGCGGGTCGGCGCTTGCACAGAGCGGTTTGCGATTGTGGTTGCGCTGGAATTATTCAGATAACCGGGACTACTTGTGGGTGCGGTACTATTCCGACACCGAACGGATCGATGCGCTCTTACTTCACCGGTCTGGCCACTGGATTTCCCAGCTTCTTCAGGAGATCGGCGCAACCGAGATCGACCGGCTTATAAGCTACTTCCTCCCCGAAAGGGAGAATGTAGAGCATTCGAAGGACTCGGAAGATCATCCGGCTGCTCAAGCGCTTCGTATCATCGATAGGATACTACCGCATTGGGAAACTGCTTGGCTGCGCAAACGCCGTGGCGATGCACTGTATCGCCTCAGCCGTATTCACGAGGTGATCCCGGAGTATGCCAAGGCTATCGAATTGTCACCGCATTGGGTGGAAGCCCGCATCGGCATGACTCGTATCATGAGTCTGCATAACCGTTACCGCGATGCGCACAAACATTGGAAAGCAGCGGCGGAAGTCGATCCCTATGACCCTGATCTATTGGTCGATTATGCGACTTTTCTTTCTGGCATTCATGAAAAAGAAGAGGCGGGCAGGCAACTAAGGAAGGCAATTGTTTATGGTGCGCATGACGATGATGTGCGCATTGAAACTGGTAAGCTTTACTGGGTGCTTGGACAGATGAAATCTGCGCTTGCTGAAATGAAAAGGGCGACCGAACTGGTCCCCGAAAATCCCAATAACTGGTATTTCTATGGATTGGCGCTCCAGCAAACTAAGAACTGCAACGCAGTCGATGCGTACAAGACGTATCTCAGACTTTGCAGAAAATGGGGATGCGGCCCTTCTCACACGTCGGTTGCGCAATCGGAGATCAGGAACATAACAGCCGGATGCGATTAGGCGCCTTATTCATAGATGAATTTGGCCTAATTTTCCCGCTTCGCTTTTCGTACGGCCTCCTTTCGGGCATAGACTAGTTTTCGGAGCCGCTCCTCGAATGGTTTGACAGCCGCCATGTCGCGAATTCCCTGTTCCCAGCTTTCATGCTGAGCCAGCATGTGATTGAAACTTCGGAGCTGTTGCAGGCGATTAGGCTCTGGCATTTGCGGAATAGGCTTGGAGTATTTTTCGCGTTGGGCCAACACGACTTTTAATCTTTCGGGCGACATTATCGTTACTGGTTTGCCTCGTTTCGTCGCAAATATCTGAGAATGTGCGTTTGCGACACGTTCGGCGATGTAATGCCAGGCGTCGTAACCGTCGAATCCTTGACTTGTAAACAAGCGATGAAAGTCTTGCAGGGTGCCCTCCGCTTCCATTTCCACTCTCGCTCGCTCGACGGTCCCACGGCGCGGCATGATGATGCCATGCGGTGTAAACTTGCGGTCACCCCAGTATTTTGGAAGCACATTCAATAAGGCCTCGTAGGACGCGAAATAGCGTTCGATCTGAGACTTGGTGAGCGGCGGTTCCTCGCCGGCGGCTGTGGAAACATGCAAAGCGGCGATAACGGCGGTGATCATCAGAATTCGGTGTAAGGTCGTTTTCATTGGGCGGAATAGCCAAATAGTTGAATCTGATTTACCGACTATCGCAACCAACTCTTAACCATCCGTTACAATCCCAGGCTACGTTGATGGCCAATCTGGCCTTACCCCAAAATCCAATTCCCAAAATCGCGCTGTTTTGCGACACTGCGCGCCGTCAACAGTGGGAGAATGACCTCATGCCAGCGGATAGCGCCTCAAAAGACGTTCATTTTCTGGGTCTTGCGCCCCGGTTTCTCGGCGGCGTGCTCGAAATCCCCGTCTATCACATGCGGGGCGGGACCTCGACGGGCATTGTCCTCTATGAACAGCATCTGCCAGCCGACCTGGCGTTGCGCGAGGAGCTGATACGGCGCGTCATGGGCGTGCCGTTGGACGGCGAAGTCGCGGGCAACCGACAGATCACCGGGCTCGGCCGCGGCATTCCGCAAAGCTGCAAGGTCTTCATCGTCAACCGGTCGGATCGCGATGATGCGGAGATCGACAGCACCCTGGCGCAGCTGGCTCCGGACAAGGCGGCCATCGACTGGAGCGTCAATTG
This sequence comes from Alphaproteobacteria bacterium, assembly GCA_021774335.1. Lineage (GTDB taxonomy): Bacteria > Pseudomonadota > Alphaproteobacteria > UBA8366 > UBA8366 > JAJFJD01. The sequence continues at coordinate 29,751 of JAJFJD010000033.1, read as the reverse complement.
CGGCAACATGTCGGCAGCGCTGCCGGTCTTCGCCGGCGAGGTTGGGCTGCTGTCGTTGGATCCCGGCACGAACCGGGTGCGCATCCACAACACGAATACCGGCGTCGTCGCCCATGCGCTGGTCGACGTGCCCGAGCCGGGTGCTGCGATGACCGCCGAGACGGAAATTCCTGGCGTGATGGGGCAGTGGCCTGGCGTGCAGTTGGCCCTGCTGGAGCCTGTCGGGGCTAAGACCGGTAAACTGCTGCCGACCGGCAAACCGGTCGATACCGTAGACGGCATCGAGGTGTCCTGCGTCGACTTGGCCGTCCCGATGGTGATCGTCCGCGCCAGCGACCTCGGTAAGACCGCGTCGGAAGCGCCGGATGCGCTCGACGCCGACGCGGATTTTTGCGCGCGGCTGCAACGGATCTGGGTCGAGGGCGGCCAGAAGATGGGCTTGAAGAATACCGACGGCAGCCCAATGACTGAGGCGCAGCTGGCGGCGAGCGAGACCATCCCGAAAATCTGCATCATCGCTGAGCCCTCCGACGAGGAAGCCGAACGGGGCGCAAACATCCGCGTCCGCTATTTCACGCCGCAGGCGGGGCATAAATCGCTGGCCGTCACCGGCGGGGCCTGTCTAGCCGCGGGCTGTCTCATCTCCGGCACCGTCGCGAATGCGATCGTCCAGAACGGCAGTGTGCTGGGACCGGACGAGGAAGATCACGTGGTCCGCATGGCGAACCCGGCGGGCTTGCTCAAGGCGACGATCACCGGGTCGATGCGGGATGGCGAGATATCAATGCCGAGTGCGGCTTACGAACGCAGCACGCAAATTCTGCTGCGCGGCCACACGCCGATCTACAACGCATCGCCCGCGTTGCTCGACGCGTATAAGGCGGTTGCCGCGGCGGCGTAGACGCTACAGCGTGACGTAGCGCTTCAAGTGGTAACTGTGGTCGCCGAACATCACGTCGATCATGGCGAGGCGTTTGAAGTAATGGCCGATCTGCATTTCATCGGTCATACCCATGCCGCCGTGCAGCTGGATCGCATTTTCCCCGATGAACTGGCCGGACTGCCCGATCTTCACCTTGGCCGCCGACACGGCTTTCTCGCGCCGGACCTCGTCTTCGTCGTCCAGGCGCAGGGTCGCGACCAGCATGCTGGAGCGTGATTCTTCGCAGCCGATCAGGATGTCGACCATGCGGTGCTGCAACACCTGAAACTTGCCGATCGGGCGGCCGAACTGCTCGCGTGTCTGCAGGTATTCGTTGGTCAGGGTCTGCATGGTGTCCATGATGCCGACCGCTTCCGCCGACAGGGCCGCCATGCTGCGGCGGGCGACATCGTTCATCAGCGCGAGGCCGCCGTCGACCTCGCCGAGGACCGCGTCCGCGCCCACCTCGACATTCTCGAGGCTAACTTCGGCGGCGCGTAATCCGTCGATGGTTTGATAGTCGCGTACAGTGACGCCCTGGGCCTTGGCGTCGACGATGAACAGCGTGATGCCGTCCTTGTCGCGGGTGGCGCCGCCGGTCCGTGCCGATACGATGATCTTGTCCGCCGAGCCACCGTGGATGACCACGCCCTTGTGGCCGCTCAGGATATAGCCGCTGCCGCTTTTCTTCGCCGCAGTTTCCACGTCGAACAGGTCGTAGCGCGACTGCCGCTCGGCGTAGCCGAAGGACAACATCAGTTTGCCCTCGGCCATGTCGGGAAGGAGCGCCGCTTTCTGCTCGTCGCTGCCGCCCTGCAGAATCAGGTTTCCGCCCATCACGGCGGTTGCGTAATAGGGCTCGACGACGAGGCCGCGCCCGAACCCTTCCATCAGCACCATGGCTTCGGCGGGGCCGCCGCCGATGCCGCCATACTCTTCGGGCAATGTCGCGCCCAGCCAGCCGAGTTCGGCCATGGTCGCCCAGTGATCGCGGCTGAACCCGTCCTTGCTCGCCACCAGCTCCCGCCGTTGGCTCAGTTCATAATTTTCGCGGACGAAACGGTCGACGCTGTCTTTCAGCAGTTGTTGTTCTTCGTTGAGTGAGAAATCCATGATCTGTCGTGCGTCCCCTCAGAGGCCAAGAACCATCTTGGCAATGATGTTGCGTTGAATCTCATTCGATCCGCCGTAGATCGACGCCTTGCGGATGTTGAAATAATGCGAGGCCAACGGGGCGGCGTAGCCGGGGCCGACCGGTTCTTCGTTGTAGCCGTATTCCTTGGCTTCGGGCACGAAGGGCATCGCGTAATATCCTAGTGTCTGCATCAGAAGATGCGCGATGCGCTGCTGCAACTCGGTGCCGCGAATCTTCAGGACATTCGCTTCGGGGCCCGGGGACTCGCCCTTGGCCGCCGACATCAATGCCCGCAGTTCCGTGTATTCGAGCGTATGCAGATCGATCTCGACCTGCGCGACGTCGCGCTTGAAGTCCTCATCGTCGATCAACAGGCCGTCGCCGCAGCGTTCCTGGGCCGCGATTTCCAGAAGCTTGGAGAGTTGCGCCTTCGACGCGCCGATCCGGGCGATGCCGGACCGTTCATGGCCCAGCAAGAACTTGGCGTAGGTCCAGCCCTTGTTCTCTTCGCCGACGCGGTCCGCGACCGGAACCTTTACGTCGGTCAGGAACACCGTGTTGATCTCCTGCCCACCGTCCAGCGTACGGATCGGGCGCACTTCGATCCCCGGCTGGTTCATATCGATCAGCAGGAAGGAGATGCCTTCTTGGAACTTCACGTCCGAGTTCGTGCGGCAGAGGCAGAACATCATGTCGGCATGCTGTGCCATCGTCGTCCAGGTCTTGGTGCCGTTGACGATGTAATGGTCGCCGTCGAGCAACGCGCGGGTCTGCAACGAGGCGAGGTCCGATCCAGAGCCCGGCTCCGAATAGCCCTGACACCAGAAATCTTCTTGGTTCAGGATGCGAGGCAGGTATTTGCTCTTCTGCTCGTCGCTGCCGAAGGTATAGATCACCGGCCCGACCATCTTCAGCCCGAAGGCGATCAGCCGCGGCGCATAGGCGCGGGCGGACTCTTCATTGAAGATGTAACGCTGGACGGGGCTCCAGTCGGTGCCGCCATGTTCCTTCGGCCATTCCGGCGCGAGCCATCCCTGCTTGAACAGGATCGTTTGCCATCGGACGTAGTCGTCCTTGCCGAGCGCCAGGCCGCCCTTCACCTTCTCGCCGATATCGGTCGGCAAATTTTCTTCAAGAAACTTCCGGACGGTCTGTTGAAAATCGAGATCGGTGTCCGAAAATTGGAGGTCCATAGGGGGTCTCCTTAAGCGTGGTCTGTTGGCGCGCCGGATGGCGGAAATACTATGCAACGGCCCCTATATCGCCCATGCTTGTGCGATGCCGTCAAGAGACCGCGCCTTGCAATCTTGGATTGCCGAGTGGGCACGATCTTCCTGCCTATGGTCTACATTCCGAGAACGCCCTTCGCGATGATATTCCGTTGGATTTCATTGGTTCCGCCGACGATCGACGCTTTTCGGGTCGAGAAATAGTTCGCCCCCAGGGTTGCCGCGTAGTCCGGCCCCACAGGTGTCTCGTTCCAACCGGCTTCCATCGCTTCGGGGATGAACGGCGCGCTGTAATAGTCGACCGTCTGCATCAACAGGTTGGAGATCGACTGGGCAACCTCCGTTCCCTTGATCTTCAGTACGCTCGCCTCGGGGCCGGGCGCGTCGCCGCGCGCCGTCGCCATGACCGCGCGCAGTTCCGTATGCTGCAGTGAGTCCAGGTCGATTTCCAGTTGCGCGATCTTGCTGGCGAAGTCCATGTCGTCGATCAGGCGCGCGCCGCCGGACGGTTGCAGCGCTGCGATCTCTTTCAGCTTGCCGAGCTGTGCCTTCGAATAGCCAATCTTCGCGATGCCGATCCGTTCGTGGCTCAGCAGGAATTTGGCGTAGGTCCAGCCCTTGTTCTCCTCGCCGACAAGGTCTTCGACCGGCACTTTAACGTCGGTCAGGTAGACCGTGTTCACGTGATGGGTGCCTTCCATCATGATGATTGGCTTCACCTCGACGCCCGGCTGATCCATGTCGATCAACAGGAAGGAGATGCCCTCCTGGAACTTCACGTCGGGATCGGTGCGGCAGAGACAGAACATGCGGTCGGCGAAATGCGCATGCGACGTCCACGTCTTGGTGCCGTTGACGATGTAATGGTCGCCGTCCCGGACCGCACGGGTCTGCAGCGAGGCGAGGTCCGATCCGGAGCCCGGCTCCGAATAGCCCTGACACCAGATGTCGTCGCTGTTGATGATACGGGGCAGGTATTTTTCCTTCTGCTCGTCCGTGCCGAACGAATACAGGACTGGCCCGACCATGCGGACGCCCTGGTTGATCAACAGCGGGGCATAGGCGCGCGTCAGTTCCTCGGTCAGGATGTAGCGTTGGACCGGCGTCAGCGGGGAGCCGCCGTATTCCTCCGGCCATTCCGGGACCAGCCATCCTTTGCCGGCGAGGATCCGCATCCAGCGGACGAAATCCTCGCGCCGCATCTTCAGGCCCTTTTTCATCTTCTCCTGAATGTCGGCCGGAAGGCCGTCAGGGATGAAATCCCGGACCTCTTGCTGGAAGGCCCGGTCCTGTTCCGAGAAATTCAGATCCACGTTTTCTCTCCCACAGAACGACGGTTTTCCGACGTTCCAATAATATGTGACTACGACGGTTTTCCGTTGTTCGAACCAGTTTAAACAGCGGCTTGCCGTCTTTTCGATCATGCTACAAGTTGTGACGATACTCTATCAGACAGTCGGGCATCGTGCAGAACCCGTCGCAGAAAAATGCCGAACAAGGAGACGCCGATGGGTTATGACGCTCCGTACAAGGGGTTGAAGGTGGTCGATCTGAGCCAGGGGGTCGCCGGACCGTATACCGGGATGCTCATGGCGCAATACGGCGCCGACGTCATCAAGGTCGAGCCGCATGAGGGGGACTGGGGACGCCGCATCTCCAGGAGTTACGAGGGTCATTCCGCCTATTCCGTGCCGGCGAATCTCGGCAAGCGCAGTATTGCGGTCGACATGAAAATGCAGGACGGCAAGGACATCGTCTATCGCCTGCTGCAGGAGGCGGACCTGTTTATCGAAGGGTTTCGGCCCGGCGTCGCGGCGCGGTTGGGCGTCAGTTACGAGGCGGTTTCAGAGATCAACCCGGATATCCTGTATCTTTCCATCTCCGGTTTCGGGCAGGACGGGCCGATGCGCGACCGTCCGGCGATGGACCCGGTGTTGCAGGCCTTTACCGGCCTGATGTCGGTGAACAAAGGCCCAACCGGCGTGCCGCAACGGTTCGGCGTGATCGTCTGCGACATGGCGACGGCACTCTATGCGTTCCAGGCGGTTGCCGTCTCGCTCTATGCGCGGCGCGACGCCCGGGAAGGCCGGTATATCCAGGCCAATTTGATGCAAGCAGCCGGGTGTTTCCAATCGATCCGGATGCTGTTGAATTACATGGAGGGCGGCAAGATGGTGCCGGGCCGCGTGCCCTCGGCCATTTTTCCGACGCGCGACGGATGGGTGCTCATTCTGGTGTTCAAGGAGGACGAGTTCCCCGCGTTCTGCGGCATCATCGGTAAGCCGGACCTGGCGAATGATCCACGGTTCGCCGACAACGCGTCGCGGATCGCGAATGAAGCCGATTTGATGCCTTTGCTGAACGAGGCCTGCGGCAAGATCGACAGCGAAACGCTGTGCGCCGGGCTCGCCGAGGCGCGGATCATGCACGAGAAGGTCAACGAGTTCGCCGACTTCCTCAAACATCCCCAGGTCGAAGCAACGGGCGTGATTTCATGGCTCGACCATCCCGGGATGGGACGCATTCCCATGCCGAATGTGCCGGGGTTACAGGTGTTAGCGGACGGCGCACCGCTCGCCCTGGCGCCGGGCATCGGTCAGCACACACGCGAGATTCTCAGCGCCCATGGCTATGCCGGATCGGAAATCGCAGCATTCGCAGACCGAGGCGTTATCGCCGGATAGGCCGTCACAGGGAGCTGGGCCACTGGTGATGGGTGATTTTTGCCGCTAGAATCGTCGCATCGCGGGATCACCCGCGGAACAAATACCGGGCAGGCGTTATGGCGGAGAGGAACCTAAGTGAATTCGTCCGCGTCTATGAAGGGGCGTTGAGCGACGCGCTGTGCGATGACATCGTCCGCCGCTTCGAGGCGGATACGGCGCATCATTCCGGACCCGGCGGCGTGCCGATCGGGGCGGCGCATGTCGATGCGCGGTCGAATTGGACCGAACTCAATATTCAGTCGCTGGATCATTGGGACGACGTCCTGGCGCAGTTGTTGCCGGCGACAACCCGCTTTTCGGAACGTTACGCGGAGGACTGTCAGATTTGGTTCCCGTCCCGCGCCAAGCTTGAGGATTATCGGATCAAGCGGTATCAGCCGGATCCCGGGGATCAATTCCATCCGCATGTCGATATCGATTGTCTTGATCACGCGAAGCGGTTTCTGGTCCTTTTCTGGTATTTGACCGATGTCGAGGAAGGGGGGGAGACGTTCTTCAACGACCTCGATTACGGAGTGAAGCCGAAAAAAGGCCGCATGCTGATGTTCCCGCCCTTTTGGATGTATCCGCATACCGGTGTCCGGCCCATTTCCGGCACCAAGTACATTCTCGGGACATACCTTAATTTCGCCGAGTGACGGATAGTATTTCTACCGTGTTTTAAACCAACGGTAGCAATGTGGGGTTTGGCATGCCGTGCCGCCGGCGCATACCACCGTACCACTCGCATCGGTGATGATAGAAAGATCTTCATAATTTCAGGGGCTTACTGCAGTCTATTTCAATCGGAGGCAGTGACGCGGATTCGTCTGTTCGAATGGTGGTTGAGTTTAACCTGTTGAATTAACGGAAATTAAACCTGCCCACGGCACCCTCTGGGTAGGCTGGACCACCGGCCACCAGTCATCATGAACGGACAACATGGCTCAGTCGGACAAGCAGGGTTCAACCGCAGGATCGCGGCCCGGCATTCAGTCAAAGTATTCTTTAGGCGCTGATCGAACACCGTATGGTGGCGGTGCGATCGCACGTGATGGCGCGTCTTTGAGTGAGACGGGGAGCGAACATCCGGATCGGGATGAGCTTCGGGAATCAGAGCTTACGTATCGTAAGCTTGCCCAGATCGGGTCTGACTGGATTTGGGAAACCGACGATCAATTCAACCTCATTTCGAACACTCGCCATAAATCGGAATCGGCGGATTTTCTCGCGAATATCGAGGGAATGACGCATTGGCAATTGGCGGGCGCCGATCCGGACAGTGATCCCGAATGGCGCGCGCATCGTGAGGATCTAAAGGCGCACCGACCGTTTCGGAATTTTCGATTTTCGTTTCTTCCGCCGGCGGGACAGGAAAATCACTATCGGGTCAGCGGCAGTCACGACTTCAACAATGCAGGTCAGCTCATCGGCTATCTCAGCACGAACAAGAACGATGGCGGCCGCATTCATGTCAGCATCAGCGGATTTCCCGTCTTCGACGAAGAGGACGTGTTCCTGGGATATCTCGGGACGGCGCGCGAAATCACCAGCACGGTCGTCGCTGAAGATTTGGCCTCTCAAGCGCACCAGCGGCTGCTCGATGCCATCGAGGCTCTACCAGAGAGTTTTATCCTCTGCGACGCGGAAGACCGGATCGTTCTCTGCAACAGTGCGACGCGGACGAAAATGCCCTGGTGCAATATTCTGACCGAACCGGGCATGAAGTTTGAGGACCGGCTACGCGACCTTGTTTTCTCCGGGACTGTTCCGAATGCGATCGGACGGGAAGAAGAGTGGATACGGGAACGGATGGAACAACACCGCAACGATCCCGGCATGCGTGAATTCAAGCGGGGTGACGGCCGCTGGGTCCAGATTACCGAACGCAGAACGGCCGATGGCGGCACCGTCCTCATTCATGCCGACATTACAAAGCAGAAGCGGGATGAGTTGGAACGTGAAGCGGCGCTGACCCGCGCGACTGGAGAAAACCGCGCCAAATCGACATTCTTGGCGAATCTCACCCATGAAATGCGCGACCCGCTTACCGCCATACTAGGGGTTGTCGAGCAGTTGTCTGATGCACCGGATGCGTCGCAGGACGTTAAACAACAAAAAAAATCGATCCAAGACGCAACACGGCATCTTCTTACGTTAGTGAATAACGCCCTCGATATCTCGCGCATCGATGTTGGCAAATACACAGTCGAGCCCAGTGCCATCGACATCGCTGCGATTATCCGCGAGTGCAGCGCCGCTGTTTGGGACGATGGGGCCCGAACCGAGCCGGAATTGGTTTTGGCGCTGCCGGACGACCTGGCTGCCGTCTACGCGGATGAGCGGACATCACGGCAGATATTTATGAATATCATAGGTGACGCCTGCCGACTGGCGCCGCCGGATTGCACCGTCCGCATATCGGCGCGGAACGACGACGACTATGTCGAGATCGCCGTCGAAGACAATGGTCCCGGGCCAAGCGATGCGGATGTCGGATCCCTGATGAACCCCTTCGATCCGCCTAGCGATGTAGATGGCTCGTTGGAACATGCGCGCTGGAACGGTATTGGCCTTCGGCTTACCGCCGCCGATGCGATGACGCGGCATCTCGGGGGGCTGTTATCGGTGACGACACCAACCGAAGGCGGCACAATCGTGACCGTCCGGCTTCCCCGACCATCCGAAGATCAGGGCGTCGGCTGACGCGGCTTTCGGCTGCCGACACCCTTCCTAAAACTTTGGCTTGTTATTGAATCGCAATCCCAGCGGGTTATGCGCGTGTAGGTATGTTGCCGGTCCGGCGGGATTATGCGAATTGATAAGCCTCAGAAGAATGAATAATGACGGAAGGGGCAAGCGCCATGTCCGAGCAACCGATGGGAAGTCCCGATGATGCGTCCGCCGCACCGGGCGCCGCTGTAACCAGCGGCACGATCCGCGATCCGATCCCGGAACACGAGCTTGGCTCGGTCTCCCTCAGCCCCGACGGCGCCTTCGAAGCCGGGTCGCACGCCACCTTCACGCTGACCTATACCGCCGGCAAGTTCGGTATCGACGATAGCGGCTCGCTGCGGATCTGTTTCCGGTTTGCCTCCGATCAGACGCGGCCGCAGTTCGAGGACCCGACGCGGCCCAACTACACCACGATCGAAGCGTCGAACAATGCGGTGCTGCAGTATCATTACGATCCGAAAGGCAATGTCCGGCCCTGGGACCGGACGCTCTACATCAAGGTGGTGAATGGGTTCCTCCGCGAGGGTGACACGATCACCATTCGCTTCGGCGTGACGGACGGTGGCTCGCCGGGCATGCGGCTGCAGACCTTCTGTGAGGATACATTCGAGTTCCGTATGCTGGTCGATCCGATCGCGACATACAATTACCAGCCGTTGCCCGAGCAGCCGATTATCAGCGTGGTCGCCGGAAAACCGGAAAGCTATGTTGCCGTCATGCCGACCCTGCGCCGCGTGGGCGAGACCTTTTCGCTGAAGCTGCGCGGCGAGGACTTGTGGGGCAACCCGTCCGACCAATGCGATGCGACGTTCCAGTTGCGGGCAAGCGCCGCCGTTACCAATCTTCCCGACAGCGTGACCTTCAAGCCCGGTGTCTTTGCGGTCGAGCTTCCCGATCTCTCCGTTTCCGAGACGGGTGACGTACGAATCGAGCTGGTTGATGCCGACGGCAAGGCCGTCGCTGAGGCCAACCCGCTGCGCGTCGTGGACGCCGCCGATTTGATCCCCTTCTGGGCTGACCTGCACGGTCAGTCCGAAGAAACGATCGGCACGAACAGCGCGCGTCAGTTTTTCGACTTCGCACGCAACAAGGCCTTCATCGATGCGGCTGGTCATCAAGGGAACGATTTTCAGATCACGACAGGGTTTTGGGACGATCTGAACCGGGTGACCGCCGAAACCAACGAAGACGGCCAGTTCGTGACACTGCCCGGCTACGAGTGGTCGGGTAATACGGGCCTCGGCGGCGATCGCAATATCTTTTTCCCGGACGAAGACCGGCAGATTCGACGCTCGTCGCATGCCTTGATTCCCGATAAGAGCGATATGGAAACCGACTGCAATCGCGCGTCGGAGCTGTTCGACGCATTTATCGAGAATAATGAAACCGACGTTGTCGCCTACGCGCATTGCGGCGGCCGCTACGCGGACGTGAAACTGGCGCATGACGGCCGTATCGAGAAATCGATGGAGATCCATTCCTCCTGGGGCAGCTTCGAATGGCTGGTGCAGGATGCCTTCGAGATGGGCTATCGCGTCGGTATCGTCGCGAACTCCGACGGCCATAAGGGCCGGCCGGGCGCGAGCTATCCTGGTGCGTCGTTGTTCGGCGCGGTCGGCGGGCTGACATGCCTCCTGACCGAAGAGCTGTCCCGCGAGTCCGTGTTGGATTGTCTGCGCAAGCGGCGACATTATTGCAGCACCGGCGGTCACGGCGGGCGCATGGTGATCGATGTGCAGGCGCGCTTCTCCGGCGACGCGACGCTCTATCATGACGATCCGGCGCTTGGCCCGGCGGAGGGGCAGTCCGCGCAATCCGCCATGATGGGCGATATCGTTCACCTGCCGTCCGGCGACGCGGAGATCGACGTCGACATCCTGGCCGCCGCGCCGATCGAGCGGGTCGACATTTTCAACGGTCTCGATCACGTAGAGACGATCCGCCCCTACACGCAGGATGAGTTGGGCAACCGCATCCGCGTCGTTTGGGAGGGCGCGGAATACCGTGGCCGCTTCCGCCAGGTGATCTGGGACGGCACGGCGCATCTGTCGGACAACAAGGTCGTCGATGCGCGGCCGATCAACTTCTTCAACCGGGACAAGACGCTCGACCGTGTTGGTGACAGCGGCCTGGAATGGCGCGCGTTGACCACCGGCAACATCGGCGGGTTCGACATGTGGGTCGAGGATGCGTTCGGCGGCACGCTCAAGCTGGAAACGCCGCTGATCAAATGCGGCGTTCCGCTGGAGGAGATCGGCTATGATGACGAGATTTGTGACAACAGCGATGTCTTGCCGCGCTTCCTCAAGCTATTTCGGATGCCATCGGAGAATCCGCATCGGGCAATGAAGTTCTCGCGCAAGATCGACCTGAAGGGCAGTGGGGACAATCCGATCTTCATCCGCCTGACACAGGAAGACGGCACGATCGCTTGGACCAGCCCGATCTACGTTTACCGCTAAGCGGCACGCGTTAGCCGAGTTCTTTCAGGAAAGCGACGAGCAACCGCGTTGCTTCGGCGAAGTCTTCGATCTCCATCGTCTCGTCGGCGTTGTGGCTGCCTTTGTCGTTGCGGATGAAGATCATCGCCGTCGGCACGCCCTCGTTGGCGAATGTGGCGCAGTCATGGCCGGCGCCGCTCGACAAATTCATCGCGGGAATATCCAGTTTCTCGACTTGATCCTGCAGGATGGCGCGCAGGTCCGGATCCATGATGCCGGGCTTGGCGTTGGTGAAGTCGCCGAGGTCGATGGTCACGCCGCGCTCTTGGCTGATCCGCTCGGCCTGCTCCCGCAAATACGCGTCCGTCTCCAGAAGGACGTCGTTGTCCAAGCTGCGAATATCCATTGTGAAACTCAGTTCGCCGGAAATCTTGGTCATCGCGTGATGGGTCGGATTGGTGTGGAACTCGCCCATGGTGCAGACGAAGTCGACGCCATCGGCATCGCGTTGGTTCCAATGCTCTTCCAGCACACGCGCGAACTCGACGGCGGCGAACACAGCGTCGTGCCGGAAGGCGCGCGGCACGGCCCCGGCGTGACTGTAGGTGCCGTCGACCCGGCAGAAGCGATAGCGCAGGTTGCCGCGGATGCCGGTCACGATGGCGACCGGTAATCCCGCTTCGAACAAGGCCGGCCCCTGTTCGATATGCGGTTCGATGTAGCAGCGGATCTTTGCGCCGTCGAGATAGGCCTTGCCGGCCTTCAGGGCGTCGGCGTCGAAGCCGAGGTCGTTGATGTGATCGGCGAGGCTACGTCCCGTATCGGACCGCTTCAGCTCGTCATAGTCGCCGGACGGCAGCAGACCGAAGGCCATCCGGCTGCCGGCATAGGGCGTGGGGAACCACACGAGTTCCTCGGCGCGGATCGCCATCACGGTGATATCCTGTGCCGGGGTCCAGCCGTCGCCGCACAAACGATGCAGCGCAGCCATACCCATGATGACACCGGCGGCGCCGTCGTAATTCCCGCCATGGGGAACCGAATCCATGTGCGAGCCGATCATGATCGACGGCGCATCGCGGTCCGTGCCGGGCAGGGTCATGTACTGGTTGCCGGCATAGTCGTGGGCGATCTCGAGATTCAGGTTGCGCGCAACGTCGCCTACCAACCCGTGCGCGATGTTCTCACCGTCGCCGAAGGACTTGCGCGTCACGCCCGGCGGGTCTGCCGTTTTTTCGCGCATTTCGTCGAATATTTTTTGGGCGATATCGATTTCGGACACGGTGAATCCTCTTGATCTGGTGGCGGTTAGCCGGTCATGCTCAACACTTACGAAGCAATACCCGCGCCATAGCGGGATCATCGTAGCGGCTGCGCAGCGACTGTCACGGCATTTGCATCGCCGTTCTCTCAGACCATCGTCGCCAGCCGACAATCCGATGTAAGAAACGTAAGAATAGGAACACCGTCATGCCCGACTCAAATCCCCGAATCCCCTTCGAGATGATGACCGAGCGCAAGCCGATCGCGCCGTTGAACGGAAAATCCCTGATCGTGCATGTGGTGCTGAATGTCGAATATTGGCCGTTCGACCAGGCGATGCCGCGGACGGTCATGCCGGCGCCACATGGCCAGTCGCCGGTCCCCGACGTCGGAAACTTCGCCTGGGCGGAATACGGTGTTCGCGTCGGCGTGCCGCGTATCCTCGGCATCTTGTCGGATCGCGGGCTCAAGGCCAGTGCGTTCATCAACGCCTATTGCTGCGACATCTATCCCAGTGCGTCGGAAGCGATGCTCAAGGCCGGGTGGGAATTTGTCGGCCATGGCTGGATTCAACGGTCGTTGCTGCGCGAGGACGATGAGACCGCGGTAATTCAGCAATGCCTCGAGCGGCTGGAATCCTTCACCGGCGAAAAAGTACGCGGCTGGCTTGGCCCGGGCATCGGCGAGACCTTCGACACGCCGGATGTGTTGAAGGCGCAGGGCATCGACTGGTTGGCCGATTTTTATGTAGACGATCTGCCGTGCTGGATGCGGACCAAGCACGGTCCACTGGTCGGTTTGCCCTACACCGTCGAATTCAACGATTCCCCGATCACCGCGGTCGAGAAGCATTCGTCGGACGAGATGTTCCGCCGTTTGGAGAGCACGCTGCCGGTCTTCGAGCGCGAGATGGAACACAATCCGAAAGTCCTGACGATCGCCTTGCATCCACATCTGACGGGGCCGGCGCACCGGGCCTATTACCTGGAGAAGATGCTGGATCTGTTGTTGGCGCGCGACGATACGGTGTTCGTGACCGGCAGCGAGATTTGCGATTGGTTCATCGACGCCGACGGTACAAACGGCGCGGCGGTTGCGTAAGGTGAATAAGGGAGACATTGATCGATGACCAATCGCAAGCGGCTCGGCATGCTCACGCCGTCCTCGAACACGGCGCTGGAGCCGTTGACGGCGGCCATGCTGCACGACCTGCCGGATATCACCGCTCATTTCGGGCGGTTCCAGGTCACGGAAATCTCGCTGTCGGAATACGGGCTGGGTCAGTTCCAGCTTGAGCCGATGCTCGCCGCGGCCCGCATGCTCGCCGAAGCGCATGTCCATGTCATTTGCTGGAACGGCACGTCCTCCGGTTGGCGCGGTTTCGACACGGACGAGGAATTATGCCGTCAGATCACCGAGGAAACCGGCGTGCCCGCGACCACGTCGGTCCTGGCCTTGAACGATGTGCTGCGCGATACCGGCGTCGAACAGCTGGGCCTGGTTACGCCTTACAGTCACGGCGTGCAGGACGCTATCGTCGCCAACTACGCCAAGAGCGGGATCGACTGCAGCGCTGAACGGCATCTCGACATCGAAGTGAATTTCGATTTCGCCGAGGTCGAGGAATCGGTGATCGAGGAGATGGTGCGCGACGTAGCCAAAGCCGGACCGCAGGCGATCACGACCTTCTCGACCAATCTAAAAAGCGCGCAGCTCGCCGAAAAGCTGGAAGCGGAAACCGGCCTGCCGGTCTATGACACGGTGTCGACCGCGTTGTGGAAGTCGATGAAAATGGCGGGCGCGGATCCGGCTCGGGTGTCCGGGTGGGGCCGGTTGTTCCGCGAACCATAAGAAACGCGAAGGAGGACGACGGCATGGCCGGCACACGCGACTTCAAGGGATACGGCGAAACGCCGCCGCAAGCCGATTGGCCGGAAGGCGCTCGGGTCGCGGTCTCGCTCGTCGTGAACGTAGAAGAAGGCGCGGAACTCAGCGTGTCGGACGGTGACGAGCGGAACGAGGGCACCTATGAGGCAAAGGCGAGCGACGAGGTAACCGGCCTTCCCGACCTCTGCATGGAATCGCATTTCGAATACGGCACGCGCGCGGCCTATTGGCGGATTGCGCGGGTCCTTGAGGAGCGCGGCATCACGGCGACGATGAGTTGCTGCGCCCGGGCGTTGAAGCGGTCGCGGTGGCTGGCCGAGGACATGCGGCGGCGCGGGCATGAGATATCCGCGCACAGCTATCGCTGGGAAACCCATTCCGGCATGGAAGAAGACCACGAACGTCAGGTGATCGCCGACACGGTCGCAACGATCGGTGACGTTGCAGGCGTGCGGCCGCTTGGTTGGCACACACGGTCCGCCACGTCGGTTAACACCCGCCGACTGTTGGTCGAGGAGGGTGGGTTCCTATATGACTCCAACGCCTATAACGACGACCTGCCGTATATCGAAACCGTCGCCGACCGGCCGCATGTGGTGCTGCCCTATGCGTTTGATACGAACGACATGCGGTTCAATCCCGGCGCAGGGTTCGTTCATGGCGAGGATTTTTCGCGTTATTGTATCGACGCCTTCGACTGCCTATGGCGGGAAGGGAAGACCACGCCGAAGATGATGTCGATCGGATTGCACCTGCGTTTGATCGGCCGGCCTGGCCGGATCGGCGGGCTCGAAGCCTTGCTTGATCACATGCGTGAGAAGGGTGGCGTGTGGTTCGCCCGGCGCGAACAGATCGCCCGCCACTGGCGGCGTCTCAACGGCTTGTCCGATTGGCCGGACGCCGGCTAGGCGCTAGCGCTGCACCATGTATTTCGGCAGGAAGGTCGCAATTTCCGGGAAGACCGCGAGGACGACGATACTCGCCAGCATGACGCAGAAGAACGGAATCGACGCTTTCGTCACCTGAATGATATCGCGTCCGGTCATGCCTTGCAGGACGAACAGGTTGAAGCCGACCGGTGGCGTGATCTGCGCCATCTCGACCACGATCACGATATAGATTCCGAACCAGATCAAGTCGATCCCGGCATTCTGCACCATCGGCAACACGACCGACGCGGTCAGCACCATCATCGATACACCGTCGAGAAAGCAGCCGAGGATGATGAAGAATATCGTCAGGACGCAAAGCAGCGCGGGCACGGACAATCCCAGACCATTGACCCATCCGGCCAGCGCGCGGGGCAAGCCGGTGAAGCCCATCGAGATCGAGAGAAAGGCGGCGGCGACGAGGATGAAGGCGATCATGCAGCTTGTCTTCATCGCACCCATCAGACTGTCGACGAAGGTCGCCCAGTTCAGGTTGCCGCTGATAGCGGCCAGTACCAGGGCACCGATCACGCCGAGGGTTGCCGCCTCGGTCGGTGTTGCGATGCCGCCGTAGATCGAGCCGATGACGGAAATGATCAGGCAGATGACCGGGATGAGCCGGCGCGAACTCCAGACCTTCTCGCGGAAGGTCATGCGAATGTCGTTGGGCGGTGTCTTGTCCGGATAGATCCACGACCAGATGATCACGAAACCCATGAACATCGCCACCAGCAGAATTCCCGGAAGAATGCCCGCGATGAACATGCGCGCAATAGATTGCTGCGCGACCACGCCGTAGACGATCAGCATGATCGACGGTGGGATCAGCAGGCCCAGTGTGCCCGACCCGGCCAAGGTGCCGATACACATGTTTTCGTCATAGCCGCGCTTCTTCAGTTCCGGGATGCTCATGCGGCCGACGGTGGCGCAGGTGACCGCCGATGACCCCGCGACGGCGGCCATCACGCCGCAGCCGACGATGTTCACATGCAGTAACCGGCCCGGCAGCCAGCTCAGCCACGGCGCGAGGCCCTTGAACATGTCTTCGGACAGGCGGGACCGGAAAAGGATTTCGCCCATCCAGATGAACAGGGGCAGTGCTGTCAGCGCCCAATTCCAGCTTGCGTCCCAGATGGTGGAAGCCAAGAGCGATCCGGCCGGTGCGGGCGTGAAGAATTCGAGGGCGACATAGCCCACGGCGAGAAGCGAGATCGCGACCCAGATGCCGCTCCCGAGGAACGTGAACATGGCGACGACGAGGACGATCGAAGTGACGGCTGTTCCCACGGTGGCTTCCTATGACGCTCTTTGTTCTTCTGGCGGCGGTTCGTCGCCGAGAACCGCATCGATGTTTGCTTCGTAGCTCGGCACCTGCCCCTTGGCGATGCGGACGAACTCATCGATCAACGCGATTGTCAGGATCGTCGCGCCGATGGCCATGCCAGATTGCGGAATCCAGAAGGGCGCGGCGATCAGGCCGGGGCTCTTATCACCGAATTCGAAGGATTCGTACGCGAACAGGATCGAGTTGACGGCAAAGTATCCGACCGCGATGGCACCGGCACCGCAGCACCACAATTCGATGGCTTTCTTCGCCTTGCCGCGGAAGCTTCGGATCAGCAGGTTGACCCGCACATGGGTGCCGCCTTTGAGGGCGTAGGCGAGCCCCAGGAAGGAACTTGCGGCCAGGCAGAATCCGGACAATTCAGTCGAATCGATGGCAACACCAAAGAAGCGGCCGACAATCTGCAGCACGATGGTCGCGCCGATAGCGAACAGAAAAAATGCCGCCAGATAACCGCTGACCAGATAGAGCCGATCGAGAAAATTACGCATACCGGCGCCTCGCCGCGCTGGAACGGCCGTGCTGTTGAATCAGCACGGCCATTCCGGCGGTTGGTTGGATGGGCGGAAAAAGCCTACCCGTTTACTTCAGGTATTCGGCGAGAACGGCCTTGGCTTCGGGACTGGCGGTCTTCTTCCAGTCTTCCATCATGGACTTGCCGATCTTCTTCATGTCCGAGATGAGGCCGGCCGGTGCATCGGCGACCTTCATGCCGTTCTTGGTAAGGATACCCTTTTGCTTAGCGGTGGTTTCCTTGCTCAATTCCCAAGCTCGTTTCTCGGCGGTCGCGGCAGCAGCCATGACGACCTTCTGCACGTCGGCGGGCAGCTTCTTGAACGCGCGGGCGTTCACGATCACTGCGTTCTTCGACAGGATGGCGCCGGCATAGGTGAAGTTCGAGGTATTGTCCCAGGCCTGGATGTCGATACCGGTCTGCGGGCTGGTGAACAGCGCTTCAATCAGGCCGGTCGAGAAGGCTTGCGGAATTTCCGCGAACGGCAGGATGGTTGCGTTGAAGCCGAGCATCTCGCCCATCTTCTTGGTCGCGGTCGAATAGATGCGCAATTTCTTGCCCTTGAAGTCCGCGGTCTTCTTCACTGAAAACTTGGTGTAGAAACCTTGGCCCGGCCACGGCGAATAGAATAGAATCTTCATGCCGTTCTTCGCGAACAGCTTGTCGAAATAGGGCTTCTGAACGTCCTTCAGCTTCCAGGCTTCATCATACGTGCCGGCGATGAAGGGCAGTCCGGCGAGGATGTACATCGGGTCCTCGTTGCCGTAGACGCCGAGCCGAATCTCACCGATGGGAATCTGGTTGGACTGGACCGCGCGCTTGGTCGCGTCGAGTTTGATCAGCGTACCGTTCGAATGCAGCGTGATCTTCAGCTTTCCGCCGGACTTGGTTCCGACTTCGTCGATAAATTTCTTGATGTTGGCAGTGTGGAAGTTGTTGTCCGGATATCCGCTGGACATTACCCATTCCGCCGCCGAAACCGGCATGGCGACGATGCAGGCAGTTGCCGCTGCGATGGCCAATTTTCGTAGTGAAAGCATTTGAAGCCCTCCTGTCAGGTTTTTGTTGCCGCTTAAACGCAACGGGGCGCGCTCTATCGAAAAGCTTAAGACACGCCGTCCCGCGTTGTCTTTACCGAACCGAGTCATGACCTGCTTTGCAACTGGCAGGCCAACACCGAGAGTCGCGAGGGTTTCCGGGTAGCGAGTGTCGTCTTCGGTACCGCCCCTGCTTATTTTTTCACCATGGCATTGTAGGGGCCGGGTATTTCCTGTGCAAAATAAATAAGATCGACGGGTTTTGAGCGATCTGAACCGTGGAAAGGAGGTCATCGCGCATAGCCCTTTCGGACGAGGCCTCTCGTCCTTCTGGACGATAGGGGCGTCATTGCGGATCGGCCAGAATGGGGTCAGAGCAGCGTATAAGAATAATGAATCGCTGCCGGGGAGGAGGCCCCCATGCGCAGCACAAGTATCGCGCCATTCCAGGCGTTAACGGTCCCGGTGCCGAAACCCCGGGTATCCCGAGCGGTTCGTAAGGTCGCACCGCCCGCGGCTGTCGTCCGGATGGACGCGCATCGCATGACCGGCGAGGACAGTGCCCGTTTCACCCTGGCCCTGCGAGCCGTGCAAGGCGACGGTTGTCGCGGTCATCTGGTCGATATTCTGGTCTAATCGGCTGACGGACCTGGCCGGACGGCGGCTATGCCGTGCCAGTCATGAACGTGTGAAATTCGTAGACATCATGCAGATCCAACGCCGTGAAGCCGGCGGTCGTCAGCTCGTCGCGTAGGCGCGCCACGGGGACACGCCGTCCGGCGGGCGGGCTCTTGCCGTTGTCCGCGTCGGCCCAATCCACGATGGTGATCGTCCCGCCCGGGCGCAGCAGCCGCTTGCACTCGGCGAGCAACGGGGCCGGCGCGTCCAACTCATGATGAAGCTGCGCCATCACGATGATGTCGACGGCGTCATCCGGCAGGGCGATCGAATTCGGCTCCATGACGATCCCTTTGACATTGCCGAGGCCGCGGGCAGCCGCATCCTCCGTCAGCAGCTCGATCATGCCGTCGAGGATGTCGCAGCCGTAGACCGTAGCGTTGGGAAAGCGTTCGGCGAAGGGCAGCGCGATGAAGCCGACGCCGGTGCCGATATCGATCACCGTGCAATCGGATGGTGGGTTCAACTCGTCCCAAATCTTGTCCGGGTCGAAATACTCCAACCGGTCGGGACTGCGCAGCCGCTCAATGCGGGCTGGGTCCATGCCAAGTCTGTCGGCCATGATCGCTCCTTAACTGGGAAAACGGCGGTGCAGGTCTGCGACCTGTTCGGGTGTCAGATACCGCGTCTTGTGTTGGTGCAGCAATAGAAACAGTTTCGCCGTCTCTTCCAACTCTTCCGTCGCGTAAACCGCGTCTTCCAGCGATTTGCCGGCAACGACCGGTCCGTGGTTCGCAAGCAGGACCGCATGGTGGTCCGACGCCATCTCGCGCACCGCCTTGGCGAGATCCAGGTCGCCGGGCGCGAAATAGGGCACGAGCGGCAACGTCCCGATGCGCATTACGTAATAGGCCGTGATTGGCGGCATCACGTTCGCCGGGTCGATGCCGTCGAGACAGCTCACCGCGACCGAGTGCGTCGAATGGAGATGCACCACGGCCTCACAGTCCTGGCGCTGCTCATACATCGCGGCGTGCAGAAATGTTTCCTTGGTTGGTTTGTCGCCGGAGAGATGTGTGCCGTCCGGCCCCAGCTTTGACAAGCGGGCTGGGTCGAGTTCGCCCATCGATGATCCGGTCGGCGTCATCAGCCAGCCGTCCTCGACGCGCACGCTGATATTGCCGGACGACCCGAAGGTCAGTCCCCGATCGTAGATTGACCGGGCGAGCGTGACGATCCGGTCGCGCAATTTCGTCTCGGTCATGGATGCATCCTTAATGCCTTGGCGAAGAAATCCTCGCCGCCGAAATTTCCCGACTTGAGTGCTAGCGCAATTGGCGGGCCACCCAAGGTCTCGGTCCCCAGAGTCTCGGTCCAAGGTACGCCGGTATCGATCTCGGGGCCAATACGGAGCGCTTTGACGCTGAGCGCCGATACGACCGCGCCGGCCGTCTCGCCCCCGGCAACCACCACGCGCCGGACGCCTTGCGCGACCAGCCCGGCGGCGACCTCGCCGATTACTCCTTCGACCATCTCGCCCGCTTCGGTCACGCCGTATTGCGCTTGGATGACGGCGACTTCGTCGGGATCGGCGGAGCCGTAAATAAGAACCGGTGTGGATGTGTCCTGTGCCGCGGCCCAGTCGAGAATGTCGGCCACCACCGGATCGCCGGCGGCGATGCGGTGGACGTCGATCTTGCGATGCGGCCAATCCTTTTGGGCCATCGCGATCTGCTGCCGTGTCGCTCGGCTGCAACTGCCCGCTAAGACGGCGGCGCGTCCGGATACTTGCGGCAGCGTCGCCGGAGTCAGGTCGCCCAGAAGCCCGGCGGTGCGGAAATTTGCGGGGAGCCCCATGGCCGCGCCGGACCCGCCGGTGACCAAGGCATGGTCCGCGGCTGCCGCGCCGATCGCGCGAAGGTCTTCATTTCCGGCTGTATCGATGACGCCATAGGCGACGCCATCCCGTCGCAGCGCGTCGACCGCCGTGGCGATGGCGGCGGGGCCTTCGGATACGGTCGCCTGTTTGATCAGGCCAATCTCGCGGTTCGTCTGCACCCGCATCAGTTCCACGACTCGTGAGTCCCGCATCGGCGTCAGTGGGTGATCTTTCATTGACGAGTTTTCCAGTAGCTCGCCGTTCACATATATGAGTCCGTCGCGGACGACCCGGCCATTGTCCGGAAAAGCCGGGCATAGGAAGGTGAAATCCGCGTCCAGGTCCGCGAGGAGGGCATCGGCAACCGGGCCGATATTACCCGCGGGTGTGGAATCGAAAGTGGAGCAGTATTTGAAGAAAAACTGCCGCGGTCCCAGGCCGCGCAGCCAGGCCAGCGCCGCGCGGGAGGCATCCACGGCTTCGTCCACCGGCGCCGTTCGCGATTTCAATGCCACGACGACGGCCTCGGCGTCGCCCAGGTCGATATCGCCATCCGGCACGCCGATGGTTTGCACGGCGCGCATCCCTTCCTTGACCAACGTATTGGCGACGTCGGTCGCGCCGGTCGAATCATCTGCGATGGCGCCGAGAAGAATAGCCATGTCTATTGTCCTGTTCGCGTGTGAATACGGTTTGGTATGACAGTTGCCCGTTACATCTATCGGATCAAGTCGCTGGGCTCGCTGGCCTCGGTTGTCCTTCCCTGAATGCCTTGGTGCTCCCTGGGACGAAGGCGATTTTCCGCGAATCCGCCCGGTTAGCTGTGCCTCGCTTGGTTGCAATCGATCTATTTTTCATGCATAGGGCGTAGCCTGTGAACACGAGCGCAAAAAGACTCAGGTTTAAGGTAGCGAATTCCGGTGCGGCAATGAGGTATATGTTTTGAATTTATCAAATCATATTAAATTGTTATCATCGAATTGCCCGCTCGTGAAAGGCGGGCAAGACAACCGGATGGAGTCCTCGAGCCGCTCAAATCGAAATCCGGGATGGAGAAATGTGATCGAGCACGAACTCAATCGCGCTAATCGATAGTTCTTCAACTCAAAATGTTAGCAAAGGGAGTAACCATGTCACGAATTCCAAAACTGACTGCCGCCATCTTTGGCGCGGCAATCATCGGCGCGGCGGCCGGGGTCGCCGGAGCCGCGGAGCCGGTCAAGCTTCGCTGGGCCTCTGATCATAATGGCCCGCCGCATCCCGCCGCCATCGCGGAAGTCCACTTCGCCGAACAGGTGGAGAAAAGAATTCCGGGTAGTAAGGTGCAGATCTACTGGGCGAAATCGCTTTATACCGTCCCGCAGGGCGTTAAAGCGTTGACCCAGGGTAATCTGGAAATCATCACCGGACAGTTCGGTAAGACCTCCAGTGTGGAGCCTTTGGCCAACGTGCTGTTGGGCGCCGGCAAATTGTCCACGGTCGGGGCTATCGACAATGTCGACAAGACCAAGACCTTCAAAGCGCTCGCGGCCCATTTCGACAAGGCTCATGACATTACTGTCATGGGTGCCGGGCATCTGAGCATGTACATGGGTGCCGGCGCCGTTAAAGGCCGTCTGATCGAACCCAAAGACTTCGCCGGCAAGAAGATGCGTTCCATGGGACCGGCTGAAAATGCGTTGTTGAGTGCGCTGGGAGCCAATCCGCAGGCCATGGCCTTCGGCGATGTGCCTCCTGCTCTGCAGACCGGCGTCATTGACGGCCTTCTCACCTCGCTCGGCGGCTTCAATGCCACCAAGGAGCAGGCGCCGTACTTCACGGTCGCCGGCCTCAACGGCATCGTGGGCGACTATTACTGGTTCGGTGTGTCGAACCGCTGGTGGAAAAAACTTTCCAAGGAACAGCGGGACATTCTAAGCGACATCATCAAGAACGATTTCATGCCGTTCCAGCGCGTCATCAATTACTGCAACGATAAGCGCACGCTGGCCAAGTTCGTCACCACGGACAAGAAAGCGCCTGGAATTTACGTGATGAACCAAGCCGAGTCTTCGGTCATCAAAAAGGCCGAAAACGGCGCGACTGATGCCTGGATCAAGACCAAGGTAAACGACACCGGCGACAAGCTGGTCGATCAGTTCACCGCGGAAGCGGCGGCCTTGGTTAAAGCCAATCCTCCGGGTTCGCATCCGCTCGAAAAGACCGACTGCACCAAATACGAGCACTACTTCGCGAAGTATGGCAAAGGCGCAGATCTGTATAAGGCGAAAAATCGTAAATAATCGCCACTGCACGGAAAACTTTAGGGGGCTGCTCATGCGGCAGCCCCCTTTTAGTTTCCGTAAATAAAATAGTCGACGGGCGAGGTGAGGTATGGATGCGTTCCTAAGATTTTCGCAACGCGTGAAAGACACTGTTCATTCGGTGTTGGGCTGGATCGCATCAGCTTTGCTGTTGATCCTGACATTATTCGGCATGGTTGAAATCATTCGGCGCTACGTTTTCGGCGTCGTTTTTGAATGGGGCCAGGACGGCATCATCGTTGGCATGATTGCGGCTGTTGCCCTGTATGTTGGCGTTACCCAGACCCGGCGGAGCCATCTGGTGATGAATGCCGTCGTGCAACTCTTTCATGCCCAAGGCTACTTCAGGCTGGTTGGCATCATGCGCATTCTCGTCTCGGCGTTCGTCGCGGTTTTTTGCGGTTCCTTGAGCGTCACGGGTTGGCCGACCTTGAGCTATGCGATCGAAAGAGACCTAACGACATACAGTCTCCTCATTCCGCTGTGGCCATTTTACCTGATTTTGATGTTTGGCTTCGGTCTGATGGCCTTCATCGCCTTCCTTCAGACGATTGAGGACATCATCAGTTACGTACGTGGAGAGCATCTCGATAGCGAGATGGAATTAACCACGGATATATAACCGGCCAATCGCCGGATAAATTGGGGGGAGATTGTCATGCCCGCACTAGCGCTTACCCTGTTTGGATTGCTTTTCATTGGCGTGCCCATTGGTATCGCGCTCGCAGGCGCCACCGGCATTATGGTGCTTTTCGATGATTTCCTGTCCTACGGCACTTTGTTTGAAGCCTTTTTCAACTTCATCAGCAAATATACGCTGATCGCCATACCGTTCTTCATCTATGCCGGTTTCTTGATGGAGAAGACCGGTCTTGTGCTGGGACTGTTCAATTTCGCGGACGCGCTGATCGGTTGGGTGCCCGGCGGTTTTGCCTATGCCACCTTGATCGCCGCCGTTCTGTTTGGCGCTATTTCCGGATCTTCCACGGCTATGGCGGCTGCGATGAGCGTCATCGCGTATCCGGAAATGGTCAAGCGCGGCTACCCGAAATGGATGGCGGCAGGGGTGATCGCCTCTGCTGGCGGTATTGCCTTGCTGATCCCACCCAGCATCACGTTGATTCTGTTCGGCGTCATCACTGAGATTTCCATTGTCGATCTGTTTTTCGCCGGCGTTATTCCGGGAATCATGCTGGCGATCAGCGACGCGGTCATCATCGTGACGGTATCGATCTTTGTCGTGAAGCTGCCGGCCGGCACCTTCGAAGCCAAAAAATGCTGGACCGCGTTCGTTGAGGCCTTACCGGCACTGTTGATGCCGGTGTTGGTATTGGGAGGCCTCTATGGGGGGCTTTTCACGCCGACCGAAGCTGGGGCGGCGGCGGCCTGCTATGCCCTTTCCTATGGCATCATCTTCAAGCGCAAGACCTTCTTGAAGGAATTGATGCCGGTGACCCGCCGCACTATGAATCTCACGGCGATCGTGTTTTTCCTGCTGGGCTGCGTGGGCATCTTCCAATTCTTCCTGGCCAACATGGGCTGGCCGCAGGAGATTGCATCCTGGGCAGGCTCGTTGGGGCTTTCGAAGCACGGGTTCCTGTTCTTCCTCATGGTCACCTTGTTGCTTCTCTCCATGTGGCTGACGGGCGTTGCTATTCTGGTGCTCACCGTGCCGATCTATTTCCCTGTGGCACTGTCGCTCGGCGTCGACCCGGTGCATCTGGGGATTTTGACCGCGCTGTGCATCGAAATCGGCAGCGTAATTCCACCCGTCGGGCTCAACCTGTTCGCCGTCAGCGGCGTCACGGGTCTACCCGTGACACAGGTGATACGGGGCTCCTTTCCCTTCTGTATCTCGGACACGGTGGTGCTGTTCATCGTGTTGTTTTTCCCGGCGCTGGCGTTGTGGCTACCGAGTATGCTGATCACATCGCATTTCTAGTCGCGCGTGGTCAGCGGGGAGCGGCCGGGTAAGAACGGACGCCATCTCGCCCCAGGCCCCGAATCCCCGGACCGTTGCCGAACGCTTTTTCCCAGCGGTTGCAAGTCGTCGCTAACGCGGTAACTGGCATGTCGGAATATGGACATGTTCACCGGCGATGTTTTGACGGCCGCTCGAAAAAACGCGAGGCTCAGTTCTGGAAATTCATCCGTAAACAATAAAAAGCGATCAGCCGGGGAGGCGAATCATGCGCGCGTTGGAAGTGGAAGAATTCGGTGGTTTGGAAAAGCTGAAGGTTCGCGATGTTCCGATGCCGGAGGCGGGTGATGGCGAGGTGCTGGTGAAAAACGCCTATGCGGGCGTGAACTATACCGACATCTATCGCTCCCGCGGCGACTACAAGGATTCGCCGACCTATCCCACGCCGCTGCCCTACCGTCTCGGCGGCGAAGGCTGCGGTTGGGTAGAGGCCGTGGGCAACGGCGTGAGCCGCATCAAAGAGGGTGATCGGATTGCCTTCAGCCGGGTCCACGGGGCGCAGGCGGACTACGTCGCCATTCCAGCGATACGGGCGACCAAACTGCCGGATGATGTTTCGTTCCAAAAAGGGATGTCGATAATGACGCATGGCATCACCGCGCATTACCTGGCTTTCGACGCCTATCCCCTAGTATCCGGGAGTAAATGCCTGGTCCATGCGGCGGCCGGTGGGGTCGGGCAAATCCTGGTTCAGCTCGCCAAGAACCAGGGCGCCGAGGTGTTCGCGACCGTCGGCAGCAAGGACAAAGTCGAGATCGCGAAGCAGCGCGGCGCCGATCACGTCATCGAATATACGAAGGTCGATTTCCGCGACGAAGTCATGCGGCTCACCGACGGTGCCGGTGTCGATGTCGTCTATGATTCCGTCGGTAAGGATACGCTGATCCAGTCGCTGAATTCGTTGCGTCTGCGGGGCTATTGCATCCTCTACGGACACGCCTCGGGTAAGGTGGAGAATTTCGATCTGCTGGAACTCGCCGAAGCCGGCTCCGTCTTCATCACCCGCCCCCATATGCAGCATTACGTGCCGACGGAAGAAGCCTATCAGGCCCGGGCCAATGATTTACTCAACTGGCTACGGGACGGCAGCATCGACGTCACCATCGACCGGATCTTCCAACTGGAACAGGCCGCCGACGCCCTTGGCGTCCTGATGAACCGCCAGAGCAAAGGCAAAATCCTGTACGAGATTTTTGGGGAAGGCTGAGAAGCCTCTTTAGGAGATGGTGGGCGCGGCTGGGATTGAACCAGCGACCCCCGCCGTGTGAAGACGGTGCTCTAGGGCGAATAGGATCGCACTGAGCCGCATCTATTACATAATATCAACGGGTTGTTGTGCCTACGTCCGCATAGTATCGTAGCGAATACGCTGCATTGTGGTTGCCATCTGGTTGCCAGGGGTGCAATTGAAGATAATTGGATCGCGAGATATGAAAGCTAAAATTACGAATAAAACTGTCGCTTCGATAATTCCCGCCGAAAAAGACCAATTTGTTTGGGACACTGACCTTTCCGGTTTCGGTCTTCGATGTCGCGCGAATGGCGGCAAGTTTTATGTCGTCAAATATCGGATATCAGGGAAACAGCGGTGGGTAACGTTGGGGCGGCACGGGCCTTTGAAACCGAAGATCGCTCGGTTGGAAGCTCTGAAACTGCTTGGTGAAGTTGCACGTGGTAACGATCCTGCCGAACAACGCGAAACTGATCGACGTGACCTGACGATTACGGAACTCTGTGACGTTTATGTTGCGGAAGGTTGTGTAACCAAGAAACCAACAACGATCAAAACAGATCGTGGGCGTATCGAGAGGCACATCAAGCCACTACTTGGAAACAGGAAGGTCCGCACCATTCGGCGCGAGCATATTGAACGCATGATGACGGATGTTGCGGCGGGAAAGACGGCGACAGATACAACAACAGGCTTTCGTGGTCGGGCAATTGTTCGCGGTGGTAAGGGGACGGCCACAAAATCGGTTACGTTGCTGAGCGCGATTTTCACTTTTGCGATCAATCGGGGCTTCCGGCCTGATAATCCTTGTCATGGCGTGAAAACGTATCCATCAAGAAAATACGAGAGGTTCCTGACTCCATCTGAATTTGGCCAACTTGGCGTTGCGTTGAATGACCTCGAACATGAAGGCGCAAATCGAAATGCCATAGTGGCATTGAAACTGCTGGCATACACCGGGTGCCGCAAATCAGAAATTCTTTCGTTGAAATGGGAATTCATCGATCTCGAGCGACGGTGCATCCGGTTGCCTGATTCAAAAACAGGACCCCGCGTAATCCCTCTTGGTGGTCCGGCTCTCGAATTGCTTTCTTCGCATCCACGAATTGCAGATAGCCGGTATGTATTTCCAGCGACAACCGGGAATGGCCATTTTGTTGGACTGCCAAAAATTTGGCGTCGTGTTCGGGAACGTGCTGGTCTGACCGATGTGCGGTTACATGATTTGCGGCATAGTTTTGCGGCGGTGGGGGCGTCAGGAGGGAATAGTCTTTTAGTGATCGGGAAGTTGCTCGGTCATAGGCAAGCAACCACTACGCAAAGATATGCGCATTTGGCAGACGATCCGCTTTGGACTACTGCTGGTCAGATTTCTGATCAGGTTGCGGCGGATATGAATAGATAATGATGCGTCGAATAGGTTTCAATTGAGGTCTGCTTTGCTCGTATTGGCGGGCTCCCCAGCCAACGTACGCGACTTCGGCTTATGGCTAATAGTGGACAACAATCGAATTGACTATTTGCGTCCCCTTTGCCCCTGAAAGCAGACGTGCGACGGTGGTTCACGGCATGTCCGGCTATGGGACGGAATTGAGGGATCAGGGCAATGAAGATTTTGTTACCAATTGCGGTGATGTTCGTTCTGGTTGGATGTTCAAATACCGACAGCTATATGGACACCAACTATCCTGGAATCGATGATGTTAAACACAGCCATGATGGCTTTCCGTATCTAATTCGTGACAATCCCAATAGGAAGAGTTTGACCGTATTTGCGGTTTCAACTTCGGAACGGACCAATATCACGTTCAACGGTTTATTCTTCGACTACGATCCAGTCCCACCACAAATTCTAGAAGCCGCTAGCCAAGATTATCTGACGAAAAGGAGCAAAGGCTCTTGCGCGATTGGCAAGGGCTATCCAATTGGCAGCCCTTACCTGCGCTATGAATTCTTTTACGACTGTAAAGGTGTAATCAAGAAACCCAACATCGTTCTCCCGGCGGTGAAAAAGAATAATTTGAATGCAAAAAAGGCGCAGCCGAGTTCGGGGAACATCGGTGAAGATAATACAGGGCTCGCGGTATCACCTAAAAAATCCGAGAATTCATGTGAGAAGGAATCGCAAATAGACTTCAAACGAGATCGGGGCAAACTTGAGATGGTTTTAGCTGATTCTTTGGGGCGGGATGGGTCCAGAGTTCAACAGTTTTATGAATTCAAAAGTATCGAGCAACGCGGCGTAGAATGCGGAAAGATCGATCTTTTTGTTCGCTATTCTATGGAGAGTCTTGGCGGGGCTGGCTTCGGAATAGAGAACATTTCTCGACGTGTTGTTTTATTGAAAGAGGATGGCCGATTCAAAATTGGTCACATGAGTAAGCAAGATTGACGGTGGAGAGACAATAAGCTGTCTCTTTGATTTCCAAATTGAAGCGTGTATCGAAAGTCCAATTGAAATTACAAATTCCTGAATATCTAGTGTTGAAAATAGAAAAGATATGTAAAAACAATATGATAAATTTTGTAACTTTAATTAATAAGTGTTTTCTGAGTTAGTTTAAGTAAAAAAGACATTTCTGATTTAATTAATTGATACAACCGAGAACTTTTACTTGAACTACTGTTTTTGAGTGATTAAGTCCTTTCTTAGATTATGAACATAGAGAAAGGCACAAAATGAACGACCTTCCGCAGATATATCTATCTGAACAGCAGGTGGCAGAACTATTGGGGGTGTCGAAACGACTCTTACAGCAACACCGTTCGACGGGTATTGGTATTCCTTATTCACGCATTGGCAGAAAGGTAATTTACTCAAAGACCGATGTTGTTGAGTACGTCGATCGCCATCGCATTATTCCCGATCAAGGAATTAGAGGATTGATTGTCGGTGCGTGCTAGGTCGAAGAATTTCAGGAAGCAACAAACTCGCTCAGAGAAACGGTTTATTGTTTTTCCGGCTCCTCCGTCTTTCGATGGGCTTGACCCAGAGCGAGTGGCTGAAGAGCTGAAGCCACATCTAGCCAGCATTGTTCCATATATCGATACGGTAAAAATCTGGCTTCAACGCCCGCTCAACAAACACCAACTCCATGCACTGGAACGGTCGTGCGGTAAACTGATACCGGAAAAAGAGCCGATGAAGTGGCAACCAATGTGGAAACAGTGTTTGTTTCTCCATCAGCCAAAACCATCAGCATTCTATTTTCTTGCCCTCTATCGCCCAGCAGGCCTCATGATGAATCGTATTGATTTCGCAATTGATTTAATCGTCGATTCAGATCGAATTCGCGAGAAATTGGATAACTTCATAGCTGTCCATTGGACGTATCGAAAACGCCCTAATGGCAAGGCAAACCGTTACAAGAATACTCGGTACTTAGATAATCGACACAACGCGCCTCAAAATGGGGTGCAGTATTGCCCCCAACACTCGAAAATTACTGGCGAAGTTCACTGTGTGCATGTTGAGTGGCGTACTAATCATAAAAAAAATGTAAAAAAAATAGGAATCGAAAAACCGTTAGATGCGCTCGATTTCGACTACTCCGCATTTTGGAGGAACCGTCTGAAGCTTTGCGGTCTAGACATTG